>NZ_QNTQ01000040.1 GCF_003298775.1 Rhodosalinus halophilus
GCCAAGAAGGTTAAGTGGACACATGAAGACACTGACACTGACGGCAACCCTCGGCCTTCTGACCCTGACCTGCGCACCGGCGCTGGCGCAGATGGATCACGGCATGGATCATTCGACCATGGCGATGTCAGACGAAGCGGTGGAGGACGCCGTCCACGCCAGCGCCGTCGTCAACTCGATCGGCGAGGGCATGGCCAACGTGACGCATGACCCGATCCCCGAGATCGGCTGGCCCGCCATGACGATGGATCTGCCCCTTCTGGAGAATGCCGAGATGATGGGCGATATCTCGGCGGGCGATCAGGTCACGATCATGCTCGTGAAAGGCGCGGACGGGATGTATGCAATCGGCGCGATGATGCCGAACTGAGACGAATGCGCGGCGACCGGACGCGATGCACCGGTCGCCCGCTCCGCAAGGAGATGCGAGACGACATGACGAGACACGGGTTTTTTCTTCCGGTTGCCGCCGCGCTGATGCTCGCGTCCGCCCCGCTTCTGGCCCATTCCGAGAAGGAAGGCACCACGCCGGCGGACGGCGCGCGGCTGACCGAGACGCCGGACATGATCCACATGGTCTTCGACGGGCCCATGCGGGTGACCATGGTGCGCCTGGTCAACGCGGAGGGCGCCGAGATGCCGCTCGAGCGGGAGACCGGGCTCGAGCCGTCGCTGGAGTTCCATGCCGAGCCCGAGCCGCTGGAGCCGGGACGCTACACGGTGGAGTGGCGCGGGCTGGCCTCTGACGGGCACCCCATGCAGGGCAGCTTCTCCTTCGAGCTGGGCGACTGAGCCCCGCCATGCTGGCCGCGCTTGCCCAGGCCGATGCCGTAACCTGGCTGTCGATCACCGTGAAGGCGCTGGCCTACGCGGCCACCTTGAGTGCCGTCGGCAGCGTGCTGGTGCTGGCCCTGCTGCCCGGCGTCGGCGCAGGCGGACGCGCTGCCCTGCGCCGGACGGCGGCCCTGTCGGCACTTGCCGCCGCCGTCTTCACGGTCCTGCGGCTGCCCCTGCGCGCGAGCTTTCTCATGGGGGGCACGTGGGATGGCGCGATGGACCCGGCGATCCTCGGCATGGTGGCCGAAAGCCCGCTCGGGACGAGCGCCGCCCTGCGCCTCACGGGGCTCGCCCTCATTCTCTGCGTGCTCTGGCGAGGGCGCACCGGGCTCTGGTTGGCGGTGCCGGGTGCGCTTCTGGCGTCAACGTCTTTCGCCTTTCGCGGCCATGCTCTGTCTGAGCCGCAGGCCATCCTCGGCACACTCGTGACGCTCCACATCCTCTGCCTCGCCTTCTGGATCGGCGGGCTGGCGCCGCTCCTTCGCTCGCTGCGCTCCGAGACTCCGGCAGCGTCCGGCGCTCTGGCGGAGGCCTTCGGTCGCCAGGCGCTCTGGGCGGTGGGGCTGGTCGTTCTCGGCGGCGGGCTCGCGCTGGCGCTTCTGGGCGCGGCACGCCCATCGGCCCTCGCAAGCCCCTATGGCCAGATGTTCGCGCTCAAGCTCCTCCTCGTCGCAGGCATTCTCGCGATGGCCGCGTTCAACCGACTGAGCCTCACTCCGGCGCTCCTCGCCTCCCGTCCAGAGGCCAGCGCACGCCTGCGCCGCTCCATCCGTGCCGAGGCGGCCCTCATCTTGGGCGTCCTTCTCGTCACGGCGACGCTCACGACCGTTTCGTCTCCGCCCGGCCGGGTCGACGGCGCACAGGCCTCGGCGGTGCAATAGATCTGCGCGCGAACGACGAAAAAGCACGTCGTTGTCATTGGTGTCATACTCGTACCGGACCAGCCGGCCGGCGGCCTTCGCCTTTCTCGGATCGCGCCACGCGACAGCCCGACATGGGCGGCGTACTGGCGCGCGCTCATGCTCTGCGTCGGCGGCTCCGATTATCATTCAAGATCATGTGCTTATCGAGTTGATAAGCGTCGCGGAGAGAGCGAACGTCACTCCAGCGAAGCGATGCAACTCACCAAGGAGCCACCACGATGACCAGCCGACTGAACCCGATCACCACCCCGCGCAACGAACTCCGCGCCGAGAAGGCCCGGCGGAACAAGGAAGCAGCACTCGCTGCCTTCATCGGCAAGAAAGCCGAGATCGACGAGATGCTCGCCCGCCTGCAGGCACTCAGCGACGACCATTTCAACTGCGCCCCCGAAGAGGCGGGCTGGGCCATGGTCGGCACCCTCGAACACTACGCCAGCCTCCTCAAACGCATCACCGACAGCGCCTTCGGCGAGGGCGAGCACGCCCGCTGATCTCCGGCCAGCCGGAACTCTCGCCGCGCCGACGCGCGGCTCGGGGTCGTAGGAGGGTCGCGACGGTCGCGGCCCCGAAACCGGAGACCCCAGATGACCAAGCTTTCCGATACCCAACTCGTGATCCTCAGCGCCGCCGCGCAGCGTGAGGACCGCAACGTCCTGCCGCTCCCCGGTTCGCTCCGCGGCGGTGCCGCCGCCAAGGTGGTTGGCGCACTGCTGAAGCGCGGGCTGATCGCCGAGACCGCGACCGACAGCCAGACCAAGGCCGACGCCGCGCTCAACCGGATCTGGCGCAACGACGAGGATGGCGGCGCCATCCTCCTGCACATCACGAATGCGGGCCTCGCCGCCATCGGCGTCGAGCCGGAGAGCGGCGACAGCGCGCCCACGGGCACCGACGAAGCGCCGAGCGCGGAGGACCCGCAGGACGCTCCTGCCGAGGCCGATCCCGCACCCAAGGCGCGCACACCGCGCGCGGGCACCAAGCAGGCGAAGCTGATCGAGATGCTCCGCGCCGAGGGCGGCGCGACCATCGACGAGATTGTCGCCGCCACGGGATGGCAGCCCCACACGGTCCGAGGCGCCTTCGCCGGCGCGCTCAAGAAGAAACTCGGGCTTGAAGTCACCTCCGAGAAGCTCGAGGGCCGTGGCCGGGTCTACAGCCTGCCCAGCGACTGACGCCACAGAACACCACGTTTTTAGGCCGCCGTCCCGCTCGGGGCGGCGGCTCTCATCTCAGCGATCCGTCTTTCGGAACACGCTGTACTGGAAGCTCTGCCGGTTGCCCTTCGGCGTGATGTGCAGGTGGCGTCTGGCTTCGAGCATGTCGAACTGCCCCGGCAGCAACCTGTCGAGTTCCTGCGACAGAGCCTCGGGTGCATAGCGCACCACGGGCAGACCCGAGCACATCTCCGGTCCGTCATCCGCAAAGGTCGCGATAATCGCGATGCCGCCCGGACGCAGGGCGTCGGACAGCGCGCGGGCGTAACCGGCACGGTCGTCGACCGCGGTCAGAAAGTGGAACACTGCACGGTCGTGCCAGACGGCGTAGGTCCGGTCCGGCTCCCACGTCGTGATGTCCGCCTCGATCCAGGCAAGGTCGTCGCCCCGAGCGCCGAGACGCTGCCTGCTGACCGCCAAGGCGGCGCCCGACAGGTCCAGCACGGTGAGAGGGCCGAAGCCCTCATCGAGCAGGACATCGACGAGGCGCGATGCGCCAACGCCGATGTCGATGAACGGCTCACCCGGCTGCAGATGCGCGCGAACGAGTTCGAGCGACAGGGCGGGCGTGGCCTCGAACCAGGTCAGTTCGTCTTCCGGCCTCGCGCCGTAGACCCCATCCCAATGCTCCTGTCCGCTTGCCATCGTGTTTATGCCCCGTCACCGAGTGTAACGCATGCTGCAATTTCAGGGGATCCTGTTCTGGTTCCGCCCGGTGGACCCCTATAGGAGGCGTCCACTGGATTCCGAATCCACCGCGGAGTCCACCATGTGGGCCGCTCCATCACCAATGATTTTTGGACTTTCCTGCGATCCGTTGGACTCCGGCTTCCGTGTGGCTTCCCAAAAATCCGGCCCTGTCGCTGGCGATATGGCGCGCTGCGCCCTCCCGTATACGCAATGGCCCAGAAGGAACCAGAAACTTCAACGGGTTGGCGGGTGGACCCCGTCTGGACCCCGGCGCGGAGTCCGGGGTCCAGCAGGGAATCCGGTCACCGCTCCCGCGCGTCAGGATCGCGGTTTCTCGGACCATACAGCTTCTCGCCCAGCTGTTGGACCAGCTCCCGCTCTGGCCAGCTGAGGCGCTCATCGTCAATTGAGATGGCGAGCACGCCCTGATCGCGCCAACCGTCCCTTTTTACGCGGTCTGGGTCGCGGCGCTCGCCACCATAGCCTGGAGGATGCCAGCGCATGGTCTTCATTAGCTCTCCTCCTACCGTTCCCGTTCCATCGCCGCGCGGGCCTGCTGGGCGCGGCGACGGTCGCGGTCATTGGCGAGGTCGATCCGGCTC
>NZ_QNTQ01000041.1 GCF_003298775.1 Rhodosalinus halophilus
ATGTCATTCGTCAGCCAAGAATGTTAAGTCGACACACAGGCCTCCATGGCGATGACGTACCGGGGGTGTTGAGCCAAAGAGGCTCTGAACTGAGCGCGAAAGCTTCTTGCGGAATACGATAGACCCGTCGGCGCGCGCGCCGTGCAGATGGAAGACACGTTTTGCCAGATCGATGCCGATGAGGGTAGCTTCGGACATGGATGCTCTCTCCTTCTGTGATCGCTTCATTCGACTCACATTGGCACATTGCGATGCCGTCGGGAGGGGGCATCCACGCCATCAAATTCGGGCATAGCTCATGATAACCTCTCTCAGACATAAGCACGTGCTCAGGCGTATGCCCACGCCTCCATGGCAATGCCCAAGTGTCCGGTCGCAACGGGGGCTAGTTCACATACGGAACGCAACATGAGTGAGATCGACAGCGGGGTAACCACCGACCGACTGCTCGCCGATGAGCCCATTGACCTGGCTGCACGCCTTCGAGATCATAGCTTTAATGTACGACACGACTATGGACGTGACGCTCACTCCGAGGGCGTGTCGGCCAAAGCTCGCGGCGAGCACGAAACAAGAAGTGCCAAAATGAAAGGCAAAGTCACACTAAATCTTAGCGCCATCCGGGAAATGAATGTCTGCTGCTCCTACGGCGAGCGGTTACGCGCGGCGGAGGCTCGGAAGGCCTTTGAAAAACCCAGCGCGCGCCGCGCCAAAAAGCTTTTCTGGGTGATTATGGGGATTTTTGATTGCCCTGTTCAACGACTTCTTCGCGCACCGGCATTCTTCATGCAGTGGCGAACCCTGATCGGGTCGGTTCCGGGTGAAATCCCCCATTTCGCAACGCCGAGCCGACTTCAGTTCTAAGCGAGACAAGCCTGAAATGCCAACTCACTTACAACCGCCACGCCATCTTCTCATCCTGACTTACGGACGCAGCGGATCCACGCTGTTGCAGGGACTCCTGAATCGCTCGCAAACCGTGCACGTTGCTGGCGAAAACGGCGACTTCGTTTACCATCTGTTCAAAGCGCACCAAGTAATCGAGGCGACGAAGATCCAAGTCGGCCGGGATCCCTCTAGAACACCGCGCCATCCTTTTTTTGGCATCGATGCCATCGACCAAGAACGGTTAAGGATCGACCTTGCACGCGCCGTAGAACGACAAATCGTCGCAAGCTGTCCGGCGGGAAAGCGGCCGCATACTGTTGGCTACAAAGAGATTCGCTACCCATACAAAGAAGACTTGGAAGATTATCTGCATTTCCTCGATATACTGCTCTCTGACTGCGCTTTCCTTTTCTTGTTTCGCGACCTCGAGCGCGTCCTGCAATCGGGAATGTTTGCGAACCTTTCCGAGCCGCAGCGCGACAATCTACGTGGAATCTTTCTAAGATTCGAGAATACTGCCACAACGTTCTCGATCGATCATCCGCGGGCGACCGTTCTCAGGTATGAGGATTTCACGCGCAACCCTCTCAAGATATTGGGGCAGTTGAGCGAAGTTGGACTCTCTTACGATCTAAACGACCTTGAGGAGGTTCTTGAATTGCCCCATAGCTACACTTGGTCGAACAACAACATTCCGAGCAAGTCATGAAGAGATGGAATGCATCATGAGTGCCCTGAACGGCGCAAAGCTACGAAGTTTCGCGGAATTTACTGCTCACATTTCTAGCTTGGGCTTTCGCCCCAAAACGGTGATCGATGTAGGTGTGGCGTGGGGCACAGAAGAGCTTTACGGCCCGTTTTCCGGCGCGTTTTTTGTTCTGGTCGAGGCGCTCCCTTATTTCGAACCCGAAATACGCAAGATAACTAGTCGGATTGGAGGCGAGTATCATGTCAAGGCAGTTGGAGAGCGACCCGCGCAGCGGCGGATCGCTGTGCGCGACAACCCTATGAGCCTTGCAGGCATCAACGTGCTGGATGGAGGACGCAAGGGCGATCTTGAGTACGATATTGAGATTGTCAGAATTGACGATCTTCTTGGGGGGCGTAGTTTTGAACAGCCTGCGCTGCTGAAGCTTGATGTGCAGGGGGGCGATCTTCGCGCGCTAAGAGGAGCGCCGCAAGTATTGGCGCAAATGGAAATGGTGATCGTGGAAGCCTCACTATTCAACCCCGACAATCTTGTTTATGATATCATGGCCTACATGCGTAGCGCGGGGTTCGAGCTCTACGAGATTTTTGGCGCCAGCTATCGACCGCGAGACGATGCACTTGGACAAGTGGACTTGGCGTTCGTTCGCGACGGCTCCTTCTTGAGATCAGAGAAGAACTGGATGTAAGGGCGATCGGATCCTGCTCCAGGGGATTGCGGTGTCGGAGATCGGCGTTGGGCTGGCCTATTCGGCGGAGGATTTCATCTTCTGAGGGCCGGCGCCGCCGGGCGCGGCGCGGGGGAGGCGGCAAAAAGAAACACCGCCCCTTTGCAGGGGCGGTGCCGGGGGTCGGCGCGCGGGCCGGCCCGCGCGCCGATCCTTTGTCGTATGACTTAGCCGATTTCGTACTCGGCGCAGAGGTCGGCATAGAGGTAGCCGCCGAGGTCGTCGCCCTGGCTGTATCCCTTGACGCTGTTGACCCCGATGTTCGG
>NZ_QNTQ01000042.1 GCF_003298775.1 Rhodosalinus halophilus
ACCGCCATCACGATGCCGGTACCAAAAACGATCCGTCAGGGCTGCGCCCCGACACCCTGCCAACACCTCACGCCGCCAGATTAAAATCTGTCAGCGTTCGCCGTTCCCGAAATCGTCAAACGCTAAATCGCGGGGTCCCGCTGGCTTGCCAGTGGGTTCCGATTTAGTGATTGACGACAGCACCCGTAAAATACTTACAGGGGGTGGTTGTGATCACGCAGTGAGCGCAACCACCTGATAAGCGTTTTTTGAGGGGGTAGGCATGATCGTCAGACTGGATAACCGGCTGTTTGAGATTCTCGATGAGATGGGTGCGCATGTGGATCGGGAAATGTTCATGGCGGCCTATGCGCAGCGGAAGGCCGAAAAAGAAAATGATCCCCGGCATATCCGTCAACGGAAACTGACCAGGTTGGCTCATGATTTGATGTCAGAATCGGACCCTGAATTGTGAGCCTCGCGTGCGCGCGAGGGAAATCGGTCAGAAAATGGCCGGAGTCTCGTGCGCGCGATCCTTGTATTTATACTTAAGGGATAACTCTGGCGTCAAAAAACGCCGCCAGCCCTTGTGCCGCAAGGGTTTGAGTGTGATTTGCCTGAAAATGGTTTTGGAAGTATTCTGTCGGGAGTGGTCGCAGAAAAAAGCGACCCCCGCAACTGCGCTAACAGTTCGGGGGTGTGACCACCTGTAGGAATTCGAATTTGGACACGACAACACAGGTGATATGGCAATGATAACACGTCAAATGAGCCATCGCCCAGCATGGGGCGGTGTGCATGCAAAATCCTGAACTCCAGAACCTAACTGACTACTCCCCCTCAGATGCGCCGTGGGACGCTCACAGAAGCGTTTCTGACGACGTGGGAGGGATTTACCTGCTTGCGGCTGAATATGAGCGCTACGGGGCGCGTATGGCCTCCTGTGGCGGTTTACTGAGGTTTGGGTGGTCTACCCTCAAAGAAACCGGAGAAACGCGCCTGAGGCTGCGTGAGGCGCATTTCTGCCGTGTCCGGCACTGTCCTGTCTGCCAGTGGAGGCGCTCCCTGATGTGGCAAGCCCGTTTCTACCAGTCCCTGCCGCGTATCGTGGCGGATTACCCCGATTCCCGCTGGATGTTTCTGACCCTGACCGTGCGCAACTGCGCGATCGAGGAGCTGGGCGAGACGCTGAGCCGGATGAACACGGCTTTCCAGCGACTGAAGGACCGTAAAGAGTTCCGACCAGTTCAGGGCTGGATACGCACCACGGAAGTCACCCGCGGCAGTGACGGCAGCGCACACCCGCACTTCCACACCCTGATGATGGTTCCGCCGGGCATGCTTAACGGGAAGAGTTACGTCAGGCATGAACGCTGGGTTGAGCTGTGGCGTGAGTGCCTGCGGGTCAGTTACGATCCGAATGTCGATGTCCGGGCAGTGAAACCCCGCAAGCCGAAGGACGGCGAATCGCTGGCCTGCGCGACCGCCGAACTGGTGCGCGGCGCAGTGGCCGAAACCCTGAAATATTCCACGAAGCCGGCCGACATGGTGGCCGATCCTAAATGGTTCCTCGAACTGACCCGCCAGACGCACAAGCGCCGCTTTGTGGCGACCGGCGGCGCACTCAAAGACGTGCTGAAACTCGATCAGGAAACCGACGCCGACATGGTGATCGGGGATGATATTTCCGAGGGCGATGATGACGGTTCCCGCATCGCGTTCGAGTGGAAGACCGAGGTCAAAAAGTACCGGCGTTCGCCGACGAAAGATAAAACCGAATCA
>NZ_QNTQ01000043.1 GCF_003298775.1 Rhodosalinus halophilus
AAGGTTAAGTGGACATCTCAGAAAATGAGGCGCCAGTCCACCGTCTGCGCGTCTGTCAACGTGCAGAGGTTGCTCATATCACCCCTTTCTTTTCGAGTCGCGACTCGTGAACTCGCCGTTCTATCAAAGAGGTCTGCGTTGAGATACAAAACATCTATTTGTGACCTATTGTTGCGCAACTGAGAACAATTGACCCTCATCTCGAATTCTCCGAGGGAAACCTTCTCTGTCAACAAAGATTCGCTCGCATGATTCTCAATTGTTGGTTGATTCAAGTTTGAAAGACTTGCGGTATGCTCGTTTTCAAACTTGTGGAGCGCCCAGCTATTCGTTTACGCTTTGTTAACTTATGGGGTGCGCGGCCGGTTTCGGCTGCGGGCGATGGTGAGGGTATGAGTGCACTGGAACTGGACGGGCCTGACGCGCAGGCCGGGCGCCAGATGGCGCAGGACCTCGCGTTGGCGGCGGGGGCGGATTTCGCCTACATCGGGTTCTACGACGGCACCCGGCGCCGGCTGCAGCGGGGCTGGACGGGCGGCGGCGCGGCGCCGGCGGAG
>NZ_QNTQ01000044.1 GCF_003298775.1 Rhodosalinus halophilus
CGGCGGAGGAGTCGGCGATGCTCGAGACGGTCTCGCGCACGCTCGCCACGCATCTGTCGCTGCACCATGCCGACCCTGCCCTCGGGGCGGAGGCCGGCCCGGACGGGCGCGGCGCGGCGTCACAGGCGCCGGCCGCGACGAGCTGGCTGCGCAGCGGGCGCTATCTTTTCGGGCTGGGCGAGAGCGTCGGCAATCTTCGTCCCGTGGCGGTTCTGCGCAGCGGGCTGTCGGCCCCGCCCGGCGAGCTGCAGCGCCGGCTGATCCGGATCGGGCTGGGCTACGCGGACCGGCTCCTGCAGGAGCGGCTGGGCGCGACCGCGCGGGGCGGGCTGGCCGAGGCGATCCTGCGCAGCTTCTCCTGCGGTGTGGTGGTGGCCGACGCCCAGGGCGCGGTCGCCTACATGACCGAGAGCGCCGAGCGCTGGCTGGCCGGCCAGCAGGAGTTCCGGCTGCAGAACGGCCGGCTGGTGGCGCGCGACCCCCAGAGCCAGGCGCGACTGCACGCGGCGCTGGGGGTCGCCACCGGGCGCAAGCGCCCCTCGGTGATCCACCTCGGCGGGCCCAGCGAGCGTCTGCGCACGGTCGTGGTGCTGCCGATGGAGCGGACGACGCCGCTGGCGCTGGTCGTCGTCGGCCAGGAACAGGACGACAGCGCGCTGAGCGACCTGCTGCTCGAGACGCTTGGGCTGACGCGGGCCGAGCGCCGGCTGGCGCAGCAGCTTCTGGCGGGCAAGTCGCTCGGGGCCGCGGCCCGGGACTGCAACCTGACCATCTCCACCGCCCGCACCTATCTCAAGAGCATCTTCGCCAAGACCGGCATCAACCGGCAGAGTCAGCTCATCACGCTCTGCCATGCGCTGATTCCCCCGATCCGGCTGAACGACCCGCCCGGCAGCGAGGAGCCCGGCCGCAGGC
>NZ_QNTQ01000045.1 GCF_003298775.1 Rhodosalinus halophilus
GGGGTCCACCCATGATCTGACTTGATTTCAATGTCTTGCCGGAAGGGATCACCCCTTTTCGGCGCGATGGCCTGCGGCCGGGCGGACCGGTTCCGACGTCGCGAGGGTGGTCTGAAGGGCGGCAGAACCGGGGCTGACAACGCCCTCCTTCCGGTTCCGCAGCCCCCGTGTCCGCCCGTCTTCGCAAACTCTCGCACCCTGCCGCCGCGGCTCTTTTGCCGACCGGTCCGGATGCGCCCGTTCCGCAGGGCCGGCGATGAGCGGGCGGGACTGGCGGGCCTTCGATGCGGAGCTGCGCGCCCGCGTGCCGGAGCTTGCGGTGGAGCTTCTGGGTAAGCCGTCCTTCCGGGCGGGCCAGGAATGGCGCTGGGGCCGCAAGGGCAGTCTCTCGGTCGTCGTCGGTGGCGCGAAGGCGGGGATATGGTTCGACCACGAGGAAGGCCGGGGCGGCTGGTTCTCGGACCTGGTCGGCCGCGATCTCGGCATGGCGCGCGAGGATGCCACCGACTGGATAGCAGAGCGGATCGGCATGGCGGCGCTGCCTCGGTCGGCTCGTCAGCGTTCCTCACAAGGCGCAACGCCGACGAACGATCCGGGCGAGCCACCAACGACGCTGGCCGCTGCGCCGTCGCTCGAGAGCGACCCCGATGACGATGTCACGCCCGCGCCGAACCGCGCGGACGAGGCCGCCGTGCGCGCGGCCCGGATCTGGGACAGCGCCCGTCCCGCACCGGCCGACCATCCCTATCTCGTCGCCAAGCAGACCGCGCCGCTCGCCCTGCGCATGGACGCGAACGGCCGGCTCGTCGTGCCGCTGCACGACATCGACGGTGGGATCCACAGTGTGGAGTTCATCGCGCAGGACGGAGCCAAGCGTTACCTGGCCGGCGGGGCCAAGAAGGGGCATTTCGCGGTGGTGGGCGCGGAGCCCGGGCCGATTGCCGAACCCGCTGGCCCCGTCCTGATCTGCGAGGGCTGGGCGACCGGCGCGAGCCTGCACATCGCCACGGGCCATACCGTGATCGCGGCGATGGACGCGGGCAACCTGATGCCGGTGGCCGAGGCGTTGCGGGTCCGGTTCCCAGATGCCGATCTCGTCCTCGTCGCCGATAACGACGCGAAGCCCGACCGGGACACCAATCCCGGTGTCGAGGCGGCCCGCAAGGTCGCGCTCGCCGTCGACGGCCGTCTCGCCGTGCCGGACAGACCGGGCGACGCCAACGATCTGTTCTGCGCCGAGGGGCCGGACGCCGTCGCGGCGCTCGTCGCCGGAGCGGCCCGGATCCCGCCGCCACCGCCCACCTATCCCGCACCGGTTCTCACGCCTGACGAGGCCCGTGCGAGCCTTTCCGAGGCGATCGCCGATTTCATGGCCGCGATCCCGGACTACTGGGCGGCCGTCGAGGC
>NZ_QNTQ01000046.1 GCF_003298775.1 Rhodosalinus halophilus
CTACGACCTTCAGGTTATGAGCCTGACGAGCTACCGGGCTGCTCCACCCCGCGGTGGTGTTTTTCGTGCGGCGCTTTTGGTTGTGTGCGTCCGCCCTGGATCGTTTTCGAGAGATACGTTTTGGTCGTACTGGCCGGGCGCTTGTCAGGTCTGGCGGCGACCTACTCTCCCACGTCTTGAGACGCAGTACCATCGGCGCTGCGGCGCTTAACGGCCGGGTTCGGAATGGGACCGGGTGTTTCGCTCGCGCTATGGCCACCAGACCGGGCAAGCGCCCGGGTGTGGGTTGTTGTGTCCAGGTCAGGGGTCACTGGGTGTGCTTGTTGTACGACTTGTGCCGGATCCGTGCCCCATCTGCGGTCACTGGATCGGATCAAGCCTGTCGGGCCATTAGTACCGGTCAGCTGAGCGCATTGCTGCGCTTACACCTCCGGCCTATCGACGTGGTGGTCTACCACGGCCCTCGGGGATACCTTGTTTCGAGGGGGGCTTCCCGCTTAGATGCCTTCAGCGGTTATCCCGTCCGATCATAGCTACCCTGCACTGCGGCTGGCGCCACAACAGGTCCACCAGTGGATCGTTCACCCCGGTCCTCTCGTACTAGGGGCAACTCCTCTCAAGTATCCTGCACCCACGGCAGATAGGGACCGAACTGTCTCACGACGTTCTAAACCCAGCTCACGTACCTCTTTAAACGGCGAACAGCCGTACCCTTGGGACCTGCTCCAGCCCCAGGATGAGATGAGCCGACATCGAGGTGCCAAACACTGCCGTCGATATGGACTCTTGGGCAGTATCAGCCTGTTATCCCCGGCGTACCTTTTATCCGTTGAGCGATGGCCCTTCCACGCGGGACCACCGGATCACTATGGCCGACTTTCGTCTCTGCTCGACCTGTCAGTCTCGCAGTCAGGCTGGCTTCTGCCATTGCACTCAACGAGCGATTTCCGACCGCTCTGAGCCAACCTTCGCGCGCCTCCGTTACTCTTTGGGAGGCGACCGCCCCAGTCAAACTACCCGCCACAGAGGGTCCCGGACCCCGATCAGGGGCCGCGGTTAGACATCAAGAGTGCGAAGGGTGGTATCTCAAGGGAGGCTCCACCGGAACTGGCGTCCCGGCTTCGAAGCCTGCCACCTATCCTGCACATCGCAATCCTGATGCCAGTCTGAAGCTGTAGTAAAGGTGCACGGGGTCTTTCCGTCTAACCGCGGGAAGCCTGCATCTTGACAGGCAATTCAATTTCGCTGAGCCGATGTTGGAGACAGCGGGGAAGTCGTTACGCCATTCGTGCAGGTCGGAACTTACCCGACAAGGAATTTCGCTAC
>NZ_QNTQ01000047.1 GCF_003298775.1 Rhodosalinus halophilus
AGCTATATAAAGCTAATGAGTTCATACCTCATAAATGAATATATCTTTATTTTAAATGTAGTTTTATTTTCTTTTATATATATTATTAGATTTCATTTAGTTATAAATAGAGATGATTGGTTTTTGTTATGATTAGGTTTAGAGATTAATATAATAATTTTTATTATATTAATATATAAAGAAAGAAGTATATTAAAGATTGAGT
>NZ_QNTQ01000048.1 GCF_003298775.1 Rhodosalinus halophilus
TTTTTATTATATTAATATATAAAGAAAGAAGTATATTAAAGATTGAGTCTTGTTTGAAGTATTTTTTTATTCAAAGAATAGGATCAGCTGTTTTAATAAGATGTTTTTATTTAAATAAGGAGTGAGTAGATTTTGTTGTTTGTTTATTATTGGGTTATAAGATTGGTGCAGGTCCTTTTTTTTTTTGGTTTCCTTCGGTTTGTTCTGGTTTATCGTGAATGTCTTGTTTTATATTAATATCTTTTCAAAAATTAATTCCTTTGATAATTATGAGAATTTTTATTTCTTATGTGATTTATATGATAGTAGTGGTTAGATTATTTTTTGGAGTTTTTGGATGTTATAATCAAAGGAATTTTAAGCAGTTAATTGCTTATTCTTCTGTGTATCATATAGGCTGAATTATATTATGTAATTTTTCTGATGACTTAAGTTGATTTGTATATTTATTATTATATTCTT
>NZ_QNTQ01000049.1 GCF_003298775.1 Rhodosalinus halophilus
TTTTAAGCAGTTAATTGCTTATTCTTCTGTGTATCATATAGGCTGAATTATATTATGTAATTTTTCTGATGACTTAAGTTGATTTGTATATTTATTATTATATTCTTTAATAATTTTTCCAGTTATGAAATTTTTTAGATTTTTATTATTTGAAGATTTTACAATGTTGATAAAAATAAAATATAAGGGTTGGTTGATTTTAATGGTATTAAGAATAGCTGGGATACCTCCTTTATTAGGATTTTTTTTAAAGTTGTTTGCTTTTATAATGATTTTTAAATATGAGTATTATTTTATAATGTTTTTAATTTTTTGTTCTGTAGTAATGTTTTATGTATATTTTCGTATGATTTATGATGTTTTAATGAGATATTATG
>NZ_QNTQ01000005.1 GCF_003298775.1 Rhodosalinus halophilus
CCTGCTCGTGGATCGAAAAGTTGTCGCGCGCGCGTACCGTCACCTGCATGAAGTCGGGCTCGACCTCGGGAAAGAAGATCACGCCGCGGCCGTATTCGGCGTAGCTCGCGAAGGAGCCGATCAGCAGCGCCAGCGCGAAGCCCAGCACCGCCCAGGGCCGAACCACGGCCCATTGCACGACCTGCGCATAGCGTCCCGTCCAGCCGCCGGCGCGGCGGGGATCGCCCGCTTCGGATTCGTGCAGCAGGCGTTTGGCCGCCGCGCTCTGCGGCTGCGCGCGCCCGATCACCCCGCCCAGGACGGGGATGAAGACCAGCGCCATCGCCAGCGAGGCCGAGAGCGTCAGGATGACCGTGATCGGCAGGAAGCGCATGAACTCGCCCACCGTGCCGGTCCAGAACAGAAGCGGAAAGAAGACGCTGAGCGTGGTGACGGTGGAGGCGATGATCGGCCAGGCCATCCGCTTTGCCGCGGCAGCGTAGGCGGCGGGTGGCGCGAGCCCCTCCTGCAGCTTGCGGTCCGCGAGTTCGACGGTGACGATCGCCCCGTCCACCAGCATCCCCACGACCATGATCAGCGAGAAGAGCACGACGATGTTCATCGTCTCGCCCATCGCCCAGAGCGCGCCGACCCCGGTCAGGAAGGCGCCCGGAATGGCGAGCCCCACCAGCAGACCGGGGCGCCAGCCCAGCGCCCAGATCACCACGATCATGACGAGGAGCACGGCGGCGATCACGTTCGCCTCGAGATCGCTGAGGATGTCGCGGACGTATTCCGACTGATCCTGCATGTAGTCCACGCGCACGGACTCGGGCCAGTCCCGGGTGGACTCGTCGATCACGCGCTTGGCGTTCTCGACCGTCGCGATGATGTTGGCGCCCACGCGCTTCTTGATCTCGAGCGCGAGCGCGGGCTGCCCGTCGATCCGGGCGAAGCCGCTGGGATCCTCGAAGGTGCGGCGGATGGTGGCGACCTCGGAGAAACTGACCACGGTACCGTCGCGCACCTTGACAGGCAGCTCCATGACATCGTCGATGTCCTCGATCAGCCCGGGCACCTTCAGGACGATCCGCCCTGCGCCGGTCTCGATGGCGCCGGCCGCGATGAGCCTGTTGTTGCGCTGGATCTGGCCGATGAGCTCCTCGAAGGAGATGTTGTAGGTCTCGAAGACCGTCGGGTCGATCAGCACCTCGAGAAGCTCGTCGCGCGCGCCGCCGATATCCACCTCGAGCACGCCGGGCAGCGCCTCGAGCCGGTCCTGAAGCTCGGTGGCGAGCTGGTTCAGCGTGCGCTCGGGCACCGGCCCCGAGAGGATCGCAGTGAGGATCGGGAAGAGCGCCGTGTTGACCTCGTTCACAGAGGGCTCGGTCGCGTCCTCCGGCAGATCCTCGCGCGCGCGGTCCACCGCCTCGCGCACGCTGTCGAGTGCCTCGTCGCTGTCGAAGCCCGCGTCGAACTCGAGCGTGACGGAGGCGGAGCCCTGGCGCGCCGTCGCGCTCATCTCCTCGACCCCGGTGATCGAGGCGAGCTCGGTCTCGAGCGGCTCGATCAGCAGGCGTTCGGCATCCTCGGGCGAGATGCCCTCGAGCGTGGTGATGACGTAGATCACCGGGATCGGCACCTCGGGTGCCGCCTCCTTGGGGATCTGGACGTAGGCCACGGTGCCGAAGGAGAGCAGAAAGGCCAGCACCATCACCACCACGCGGGTGCGGGCGAAGGCAGCGTCGATGATCGCGCTCATCACTCGCCCTCCGGCGCCGGCGGCGTCTCGAGCAGCCGGTCGCGCATCTGCCCCAGATCCAGCTCGGCCTCGGGCCGCGGCGCGACCGCCTCGCCGGCCGAGACGAAGCCCTGCCCGACGGTGATGATGCGCGCCTGATCCGGCAGCCCCGTGACCCAGATACCCTCGGTCCCGGCGCGGACGATCTCCACCGGGTGGAACTCAACGGTGTTTTCGGCGGTGACCGTCTTGATCCCCAGCCGCCCCGCCGGATCCAGCGAGAGGATGGCGGGCGAGAGAAAATGCGCCTCCACCTCGCCGCGCGGGATGCGGACCTGGGCGCTGATGCCGGCCGGAATGGCGCGGTCGTCGTTGGCGACCTCGACCTCCGCCGCGAAGGTGCGCGTCTCGGGATCGGCGGCGGCACCGACGAAGGACACGGTGCCGGCTCGCGTCTCGCCGGTGATGAAGGAGACCTCGGCGCGCTGGCCTTCCTCGATGCCGCGAAGCTCCTGCTGGGGCACGCGAACCGTGACGGTGAGCGGCGTGAGATCGACGACCCGAGCGACCGGCGTGCCGGAGGTCACGAACTCGCCCTCGTCGATCTCGAGCGACTCGACACGCCCGGCGAAAGGTGCACGGATCGTCGTGTCCTCGAGCGCCTCCTCGGCGGCGGTAAGCTGCGACTCGGCGGCCGCGAGCGCCGCGCGCGCCTGCGCCAGCCGGTCCACCGTCGCCACGCCGCGGTCCAGCAACGTCTGCGCATTCTCGAACTCGCGCAGGGCGCGGTCGTATTCCTCCTGCGCGCGGTTGACCTCGGCCCGCGCGCGTTCCGAAGAGATGCGTCCGAGCACCTGCCCCGCCTCGACCACGGCGCCCTTGCTCACGGCGACCTCGGTCACGCTGCCCGTCGCCTCGGCCAGAACGCGGGTGTCGCGCTCCGGTTCGGCCTCGCCTTCGGCGACGAAGACCTGGGTCACCGGCTCGGCGGCGGACTCCCTGACGGCCACCTGAACCGGGGCCGGCCCGCCTTCGCCGGTCGCGGCGGCCTGCGCGTCATCATCGGCCGGAAAGACGTATCCGCTGCCCATCCAGGCGGCGAGGGCCAGCGCGACGGCGAGCGCGATCCATTTCGACCGGCCCGCGCCCCTGTCGCCCTCGAACCGCAATCGTTCCGGACCGTCCTGCCCCGTGCCGGGCTTCGCGTCGCTCGACATTCGACCTCTCCACCGCTCCGCTTCGGTCGCCGCCGAGCACTAGCTAGCACTCGGAGCGACCGAGGCACAGAGGCGAGGTTCCGGCCAAGCGCCCGGAACCGGTGTCGGCGCGTCGTGTCGTCTGATTCAAAGCCTGTGCTGCCACGGGCGCCGCGCAGTCCTCGGCGCGACCGCGCGGATCACTCCTCGCCCTCGTCGGCGCTCGAGGCGTTGAGAAGGCCGTATTTCTCTTCGCCCAGCTTGTCCATCAGGTCGAGCTGCGTCTCGAGGAAGTCGATGTGCCCTTCCTCGTCAGCGATCAGCTCCTCGAAGATGTTCTTGCTGACGTAGTCGCCCACGCTGTCGCAGTGATTGCGCGCCTCGATGTAGAGCGTGCGCGCGTCGTGCTCCGCGGCGAGATCGCATTCGAGCGTCTCCTTCACGGTCTGCCCGATGCGCAGCGGGTCGAGCTTCTGAAGGTTCGGATGCCCCTCGAGGAAGATGATGCGCTCGATCAGCTTGTCGGCGTGGTGCATCTCCTCGATGCTCTCCTCGCGGGATTTGGCCGCGATCTTGCCGTACCCCCAGTCCTCCTGAAGCCGGTAGTGCAACCAGTACTGGCTGACCGCCGTCAGCTCGCTGCGCAGCGCCTTGTTCAGGTATTCGATGACCTTGTCGTCGCCCTTCATCTTGCTCTCCTTGCACGCGATACATCTTGAATGAGCTATTCGATGCCGTCGTGCAAGCGGGAATGGCCTGCGGCCTCAGGACGCTCCGGTCACTCCGAGCCGCGACCTGCGCGGCGCCCCTGCAGGTCGCACAGTTCGGCGGGCACGCCTGTTCCGGGGTGCGATTCCAACGTGTTCATGAAGAGCGGCAGGCATCCGCCGCAGTCGGCCTTCTTGCCCAGGGCGCGATAGACCTTGCCGGGCGTGACGATCGTGTCGGGGTCGGAGGCCCGCATCCAGTCCACCGCGCGGCGGATCTCGTCCTCCGAGATGTTCATGCAGTGACAGACGATCATCTGCGTTTCCCCGTCGTCATCCGCTGCGCGTCGCCGCGGTTTTCTTCGCAACTATCCGATCCGCTGCCCGCCTCACATTGACCTAACGCAAAGCGCAGCGTTCGTTTCCCCGGCAGTCCCGGTCCCGAGGACCGCGACTCGGCATCTTGAAAGAAAATCTGATCGCTCCAGTCGGGAAAGTCAATCCCGACGCAATCGGTCAGCTAAGAACTTCTGCACGGCTTTCGGTGCGCGGGCATCCTGCTGCCGTCGCGGAGGATCCGGGGGAGGATGGATAGAGCACATGCCGGACTGGCTGATCGTGACCGACCTGGACGGTACTCTGCTGGATCATGCGACCTATTCGCACGCAGCGGCGGACGCGACCCTCGCCAGGCTCCGCGCCGCTCGCATCCCTGTCGTGCTCGCGAGTTCGAAGACCGCGGCCGAGATCGTGCCGCTGCGGGCCGCGCTGGGTTTCGCGCATGTTCCCGCGATCTGCGAGAACGGCGGCGGGATCGTGCCGCCGGGGGCGGCGGCGCGGCCCGATGCCACGGCGCATGCCCGCCTGCGGGCCGCGCTCGACCGGCTGCCGCGCGAGCTGCGCGCAGGCTTTCGCGGCTTTTCCGACATGACGCGCGAGGAACTGGCCGAGGCGACCGGCCTCGCCCCGGAGGAAGCCGCCCTGGCCCGGGCGCGCGCCTTCACCGAGCCCGGCCTGTGGACGGGCACGGCGGAGGCCCGCGCCGCCTTCGTCACGACCCTCGCCGCCGAGGGTATCGCCGCCCGCGAGGGCGGCCGTTTCCTGACCCTGGGCTTCGGGCATACCAAGGCCGAGCGGATGCACGAGATCGCCGAGAGCCTTGGCCGCGACCGCATCCTCGCGCTGGGCGACGCGCCCAACGACGTCGAGATGCTGGAATCCGCGGACCGCGCGGCGATCGTCGCCAATCCGCACCGTGCCCCCCTGCCCCGGCTCGCCGGCGAAGCGGAGGGCAGGATCCTGCGCACCGACCTGCCCGGACCGACGGGCTGGTCGTGGGCGGTGGAACGGATACTATCGGACGAAGGCGTCGATGTCTGACCACGGAATTTCAGGAGCCCGGCCTTGGCGGATTTTCACCAGAACGGACAGGTTGCCACCCTGCACGACCTGCGCACCGTGTCGCCCGACGCGCTGACCCACGCGGTCGCAACCTTCGCGCGTGATCGACCGGTGACCCTCATCCTGCCGTCGCTCTACTCGGAACTCGAGGGCGACGCGCTGCCGGCGATCCTCGACGAAATCGCACAGCTGCCGTATCTGCACCGCGTGGTGATCGGCCTCGACCAGGCGGACGCCGCGCAATACGCCCACGCCGTCCGCTTCTTCGCCCGTTTGCCGCAGGATCACGTCGTGATCTGGAACGACAGCCCGCGGCAGCGCGCGCTGGGCGAGCGGCTGAAGGCGCACGGCCTCTACCCGTCGGAGCCCGGAAAGGGCAAGAACGTCTGGACCTGCATGGGCTACATGCTGGCGCGCCGCGACACCTGGGTCGCGGCCGTGCACGACTGCGACATCCTCACCTACTCGCGCCACATGCTGACGCGCCTGATCTACCCGGTGGTGAACCCGAACTTCTCCTACCAGGTTTCCAAGGGCTTCTACCCCCGCCTCGGCGAGGGCAAGATGAACGGGCGTGTCACGCGCCTTCTCGTCTCGCCGCTGCTGGTGTCGCTGCGCAAGGTCGTGGGGGACAGCGACTTCGTCGATTTCCTGCGCAGCTTCCGCTACCCGCTCTCGGGCGAGGTGGCGCTGCGCACCGCGATCCTGCCCGATCTGCGCATCCCGTCGGACTGGGGCCTCGAGATCGGCGTGCTCTCCGAGGCCTGGCGCAACCTTGCGCCCAAGTCGGTCTGTCAGGTCGAAATCTCGGACGCCTACGACCACAAGCATCAGGCGCTTTCCCCCGAGGACGCGGCCACCGGCCTCAACCGCATGTCCACCGACATCTGCAAGGCGATCTTCCGCAAGCTCGCGGCCGACGGCACTGTGTTCACCCAGAACACCTTCCGCACGCTCAAGGCGGTCTACTACCGCTCGGCGCTCGACATGCTGGAGAGCTACTACAACGACGCGGCGATGAACGGCCTGACCATGGACCGCCACAAGGAGGAGCAGTCCGTCGAGCTCTTTGCCGAGAACATCATGCGCGCGGGGCAGGCGTTTCTCGACAACCCCTTCGAGACCCCCTTCATCCCCACCTGGTCCCGCGTCAACGCCGCCGACCCGGAACTGCTGACCGACATGCTGACGGCGGTGGAGGAGGATCTGGCGGAGGTGCGCTGAGGCTGCGCGCCTCTGTATTTTTGACGCATGCCCCACACCCACACCGTCCTCCGCTCCGTCAACCTGCCCGGCGAGCGCGTCTGCGTGGACCTCTTCCGCCGGCCGGACGGGACCTACGGTTTCGAGGAATACCGGCGCGAGCCGGAGGACGGGCGGGGGTGGTTCGTGATCGGGCATCACGGGCACCGGGTCTTCGACAGCGAGGCGGCGGCGCTCGCAGCAGCGCGGCGGGAGGTGGCCTGGCTGGACGGGACGCTGGGCTGACCGGCGTGCCGCCGCGTAATTCCGACCTTGCCACTCAGGTATCCTTGACAGGCCTACGCGCGGCCGATTATCCGACTGAAACACTAAGCTTTTGGTGCTTGCCCTGAGTCGCTTCGACCGAAGGAACCAGAGATGACCCCATTCAAGACCCTGATCGCCACCGCGGCCCTTGGACTTTCGGCCCTCGCCGCCCATGCCGACGAGGGAGAGGTGCAGCACTACGCCGTCGTGCCGTCCGAGACGCTGGAGCAGGCGCTGGCCAACTTCGCGGAGTACAACGCCAAGGTCCGCGAGGTGCTGGCGCGCGAGGATCTCACCGTGGCCGACATGGAGGAGATCCACGAATACACCTACACGATCGAGGTGGCGCTCGCGAAGATCAACGAAGAACTCGGCGCGCTCCCCGAGACGCTCGAGGCGCTGCACCTGGCCTCAGAGGCGCACGAGCCGGACGAGGTGCGCAGCCTGGCCGAGACCTACTTCGAGACGGCGGGCCAGCTTTCCCAGTGAACCGCCACGGGGGCTGGGGCTGCAGCCCCATGCCCTGATGCGAGCGGTCAATGCGTCGCCTCGTGCAGGTGCGCCATCCTGCCTCTGCCGTCCGGCTCTGGCGGCAGATGGATGGGAGACGATGCATGAAGAGAACCACCTCTCTCGCCCTCGCGGCGCTGCTGGCCGCGGGCGCCGCTTTCGCGCAGGACGGCGCGACGGAAGAGTCCGCGCTCGGGCGTGCGGAATACATGATCGCCTGTGCGGGCTGCCACGGGGAATCGGGCAAGGGCGACGGGCCTCTGGCCGGCCTTCTCGACATTTCCACCCCGGACCTCACCGAGCTTTCAAAGCGCTACAGCGGCAGCTTCCCCTTCCGCAACACGCTGCTCCTGATCGACGGTCGCAACGACATCCGCGCCCATGGCAGCGAGATGCCGGTCTGGGGGGACCGCTACATGAGCTCGGCCGAGGCCGTGGCGATGGAGCAGTTTCCGGGCATGAGCCGCGAGGTGGCGGACGCGATCACGCGCGGCCGGCTGCTGTCGCTCGTCTACTACCTCGAGTCGATCCAGCAATAGGCGGTCAGCCCCGGTTGCTGATCCACCGGCACTGATAGGGGGCGAGGCGGATGGGCTGGCCGACGGCGGCGACCCACTCGCCCGACAGCAGGTCGCACCACGCCTCGCCGTCGATCAGGTTGATGGCGGAGGGCTCGATCTCGACCGTCTCCGCGCTCACGTTGTGCAGCGCGAAGACGGACTGCCGCCGGTCGAGGCTCTGCCGCCACAGGCCGAAGATGCGGTCGTCGAGCTGCAGGGTGAACTGCGTCGCATTGGGGTGGAAGGCCGGCTGCCGCCGGCGCACGCCCATCCGGCGCCGGATCTCGCTCAGCGCGCGGGCCTGATCGCTCTCGGGTTCGTCGAGCCGCGCCTGCAACTCCGGATAGTCCCAGCGATGGCGGTTGATCGCGCGGGAGATGCCGGTCTTCTCGACCCCGGCGTGATCGTTCGGCGTGGCCAGCAGCGCATGGATGTAGAAGGCCGGGATGCCCTCGAGCGCCATGACGATGGTCTGCGAGCAGAGAAAACGCTCCATGTGATGCGCCGTCTCGCCGTCGCAGGTGGCGCCCAGCGCATCATACCAGGTGATGTTCAGCTCATAGGGCCGTTCGGTGCCGTCCGGCGCGGTGCGCATCGAGACGAGCCCTCCCTGCCCCCGAACGCAATCGATCATCCGCGCGGCCTCGTCCTCGGGCAGGATACCCTCGGCCGGGCGCATGCCGATGCCGTCGTGGCTGGCAGAGAAGTTGAGATAGGCGCAACCCATCTGCGCGGGCGGCATCGTGGACTGCCAGCGGATCAGATAGCGCGCAGTCCCCGACTGCAGCGCATGCAGCAGAAGCGGCGGCAGTGAGAAGTTGTAGACGACATGCGCCTCGTTGCCGTTGCCGAAATAGCTGAGGTTCTCGGCCTTGGGCACGTTGGTCTCGGTCACGAGGATCACGGGCTCCACCGCGTAGTCGCACAGAAGCCGCATGAGCCGCACGATCGCATGCGTCTGCGGCAGGTGGATGCAGGGGGTGCCCACCACCTTCCACAGAAAGGCCACCGCGTCGAGGCGCAGGATCCGCACCCCGTTGTCGATGTGCAGCCGCATGATCCGCAGGAACTCCAGCAGCACCTCCGGATTGCGGAAGTCGAGGTCGATCTGGTCGTGGCTGAAGGTGCACCAGACGTGCGCCGGCCCCTCGGCCGTCTCCACCCGCCGCAGCAGCGGATGGGTGCGCGGGCGGACAACGAGGCTGAGGTCGTCCTCGGGCTCGGCCTCCATGAAGAAGCGGTCGTAGGGCGCGTGGCCCTGCAGGTAGGCCGTGAACCAGGGCCCCTGGCTCGAGACGTGGTTGAGCACGAGGTCCGACATCAGCTTGAACTCCTCGGCGATGCGGCGGATGTCGGACCAGTCCCCGAGACTGGGATTGACCGCGGTGTAGTCGGTCACCGCGAAGCCGTCGTCGGAGGTGAAGGGGAAGAACGGCAGGATGTGCACCCCGTCCACCGTGCCCCGCAGGTTGCGGTGCAGGAAGTCGCGCAAAAGATCCAGCGGCTTGTGCACGCCGTCCACGATCGAGTTGCCGTAGGTGATGACCAGCGCGTCCTGCTCGGACCAGAAATTGTTGGACGGCACGCGCGCCCGCCGGCGGCGCGGGCGGCCGTCGGGCCAGAAGGCCCCGGTGATGCGCCGGGACAACTCCGCGCCGTCGGCGCGCGGGTAGATCGCCGCGATCAGATCGTTGAGGCGGGCGTCGAAGTTCGAGGTCATCGGATGTGCATGTCGGACGTCGGATCGCGCGTCAGCATAGTGTTTCGCACGGCAAGCCCAAGCCCCCGCAATGGTTTTCATGCTGCCCGGATTTTGTGCATAATCCCGGTAACTGCCGCGCGAACGGACGCAGGAGAGGCCGCTGTCGCCCGGCGGCATTCCCCTCCGTCCCGCCGGACGGCTTGATGGGGGCCGAGACGGGGGCGGCGATGAGCGAAGCGTTCAACGAGATGTACGACGGCGGCGCGCTGCGCGCGCCCTATCGCGCGCTCGAGACCTGGCGCCGGACGATGCCTGCCGAGCTGCGCGCGCTCAAGCAGACGGAGGCGGAGGCGCTTTTCCGCCGCTTCGGCATCACCTTCGCCGTCTACGGCGAGGGCGGCGATCCCGACCGTCTGATGCCCTTCGACATGTTCCCCCGCGTCTTCACCGCCACCGAGTGGCGGCGGCTCGAGCGCGGCATCAAGCAGCGGGCGCGCGCGCTCAACGCCTTTCTCGCCGACATCTACGACCGGGGAGAAATCGTGCGGGCCGGCCGCATTCCCGCCGGGATCGTCTATTGCAACGAGGCCTACGAGATCGCCGTCGCGGGCCATCGCCCGCCGCTCGGCGTCTATTCGCATATCGTGGGAATCGACATCGTGCGCACCGGGCCCGAGGAGTTCTACGTGCTCGAGGACAACTGTCGCACGCCCTCGGGCGTCTCCTACATGCTGGAGAACCGCGAGATCATGATGCGGATGTTCCCGCAGCTGTTCCAGGAAATGCGCATCGCCCCGGTGGACGGCTACGCGCGGCTTCTCAAGCGCACGCTGGCCTCGGCGGCACCCTCGAAATGCGCGGGCGATCCCTGCATCGTCGTCCTCACGCCCGGCCCCTACAACTCGGCCTACTACGAGCACAGCTTCCTCGCCGACCTGATGGGCGTGGAGCTCGTCGAGGGGCAGGATCTCTTCGTCGAGGGCGATTTCGTCTGGATGCGCACCACTGAGGGGCCGCAGAAGGTGGACGTGATCTATCGCAGGATCGACGACGCCTTCCTCGATCCCCTCTGCTTTCGCCCCGACAGCGCGCTGGGGGTGCCGGGGCTGATGAACGTCTATCGCTCGGGCGGGGTGTCGATCT
Source organism: Rhodosalinus halophilus (assembly GCF_003298775.1). Classification (GTDB taxonomy): domain Bacteria; phylum Pseudomonadota; class Alphaproteobacteria; order Rhodobacterales; family Rhodobacteraceae; genus Rhodosalinus; species Rhodosalinus halophilus. The sequence goes on from NZ_QNTQ01000005.1 coordinate 10,449, forward strand.
GTTCGGCGCCGGGCGCGGGCGTGGCCGACGACAAGGCGGTCTATGTCTTCGTGCCCGAGATGATCCGCTTCTACCTCGGCGAGGAGCCGCTGCTGTCGAACGTGCCGACCTGGCGCTGCTCGGAACCCGACGATCTCGCCTACGTTCTCGCGCACCTGGACGAGCTGGTGGTGAAGGAGGTGCATGGCTCTGGCGGCTACGGCATGCTGATCGGCCCCAAGGCCGACGCGGCCACGCGCGAGGCCTTCGCGGCCAGGCTCCGCGAGAGCCCCGCCAACTATATCGCGCAGCCCACCCTCGCGCTCTCGAGCTGCCCCACCTTCGTGGACGAGGGCGTGGCGCCGCGGCACGTCGATCTGCGGCCCTTCTGCCTCGTGGGCGAGACGGTGGAGCTGGTGCCCGGCGGGCTCACCCGCGTCGCGCTGACCGAGGGCTCGCTGGTGGTCAACTCGAGCCAGGGCGGCGGCGTCAAGGACACATGGGTGATCGCGGAATGAGCGCATGCTGAGCCGCACCGCCGCCAACCTGTACTGGATCGCGCGCTATCTGGAGCGCGCCGAGACCACCGCGCGGCTTCTGGACGTGGGTCACCGCAACACGCTTCTGCCCAGCACGGGGGGCGGGTTTCGCAACGAATGGGCCGCGATCCTCCAGGCGATGGGCGCGGCCGGCAGATTCGCCGAGAAGTTCGGCACCGAGACGCGGCAGCGCGACATAGAGACCTTTCTCGTCTTCGATCTCGACAACCCATCGTCGGTGGGCGCCTGCCTTTCCGCCGCGCGCGAGAACGCGCGCATCGTGCGCACCGCGCTCACGACCCAGGTCTGGGATGCGATCAACGGCTCGTGGCAGGAGTTCCGGAACCTCCAGCGGCGCGAGCGGTCGCAGATCGCCCTGCCCGACCTCACCGACTGGGCGACGCGGGTTACCGCTCTGGTCCGCGGCGCGATCGAGGCCACGCAACTGCGCGACGACGGCTACCATTTCCTCAACCTCGGCTACGCCCTCGAGCGGGCGGACAACACCGCGCGGCTTCTGGACGTGAAGTACTACGTCCTTCTGCCCTCGATCAGCTACGTGGGCTCGGGCCTCGACACCTATCAGTGGACGACGCTCCTGCGCGCGCTTTCGGCGCACCGCGCCTACAACTGGGCCTATGGCGGGGAGCTCACCGCCTCGCGCATCGCGCATTTCCTGATCCTCAACCGGCTCTTTCCCCGCTCGCTGCTGAGCTGCGCGGGTCTGGCCAACGAGTCGCTCGAGCACCTGGCCCGCGGCTACGGCCGCTCGACCCCCGCGCAGGAGGCCGCGCGACATCTGCTGGCCGAGCTCGCCGAGGCCAAGGTCGAGGAGGTCTTCGACGAAGGGCTGCACGAGTTCCTGACCCGCTTCATCGCCGAGAACGCGGGCCTCGGTCAGGCGGTGCACGACGCCTATCTGACGGGAGAAGCCCGATGAGGCTCACGGTCCGGCATGTCACGCACTACCGCTTCGCGGCGCCGGTGCGCGGTGCGGTTCAAAGTCACCGGCTGATCCCCGCCGACTGCGAGGGGCAGACGATCCTCGACTGGCGGGTGGAGGTCGAGGGCGCGCTCTGGGGCGCAGCCTTCCGCGACGGCGCGGGCGACCAGGTGCGCACCATGGTCCTGCGCGGGCCCGTCTCGGAGATCGAGGTCGCCATCACCGGCGAGGTCGAGACCACGGACACCGCCGGGGTCCTGCGCGGCCATCGCGAGGCGGTGCCGCCGCTGGCCTACCGTCGGACCACGCGCCTCACGCGGCCCGACAAGCCGATCGCCGAGCTCGCCCGTGCGGCCCTCGAGGGCCGCGAGGATGCCGCCGATCTCGACCGGGCACACGCGCTCGCCGCTGCCGTGGCCCGCGCCATCGCCTACGCGCCCGGAGAGACCCACGCCTCGACCACCGCCGCCGAGGCGCTGGCGCAAGGTGCGGGCGTCTGCCAGGATCACGCGCAGGTGCTGATCGCGGCAGCCAGCGTCGCGGGCCTGCCCGCGCGCTACGTCACCGGCTATCTCAACGCCACCGAGGACGGCACCCCGCACGAGGCAAGCCATGCCTGGGCCGAGCTTCATGTCGAGGGCCTTGGCTGGGTGGGCTTCGACCCCGCGAACAAGTGCTGCACGAACGAGCACTACATTCGCGTGGGCTCGGGCCTGGATGCCGAGGACGCGGCCCCCATCCGCGGCGTGACGCGCGGCGGCGCGGACGAGGTGCTCGAGGTGACGGTCGCGGTGGAGGCCGCGCAGCAATAGCGATTGCGGGGCGCGGCGGGCGGGCCTAGCCTGCGCGGCAAAACAAGACCGAGAGGCGCGGGCGGAATGACCTATTGCGTGGGACTGCTGCTGAAGGCGGGCATGGTGCTGCTGGCCGATACCCGCACCAACGCGGGGCTCGACAACATCGCCACCTATCGCAAGCTCTTCACCTTCGAGGTGCCGGGCGAGCGGGTTCTGGCGATCATGACCGCGGGCAATCTCTCCGTCACGCAGACCACGCTGGCGCGGCTGACCGAGGCGGCGCAGCACCCCGAGGCGGACGAGACGCGCTCGATCCTGAAGGCGCCCACCCTGCTCAACGTGGCGGGCATCGTGGGCGACACGCTCGCGGAGGTGACCGTCGAGCTTCAGGGCCGCATGGAGCGCATGTCGAGCCAACAGGCCAGCGCCTCGCTGATCCTGGCCGGCCAGCGCAAGGGCGGGCCGATGCGGATGTTCCTGATCTACCCGGAGGGCAACTTCATCGAGGCGACGGAGGACACGCCCTTCCTGCAGATCGGCGAGCACAAGTACGGCAAGCCGATCCTCGACCGGGTGGTGACGATGGACACGACGCTGGCCGAGGCGAAGAAGGCCGTGCTGCTGTCGATGGACTCGACCCTGCGCTCGAACCTCAGCGTCGGCATGCCGCTCGACATGGCCGTGATCGAGGCGGATGCACTCCGCGTGACCGAGCGCGAACGGATCGAGGCCAAGGACGAGCGTTTCGCGGAATTGAGCACCGCCTGGAGCCAGGCCCTGCGCGACGCCTTCCAGCGGATCGGGTGGAGCTAGTTCAGCCTTAATCCCCGCGGCGCCGCCTCCTGCGGCAGAGGGGCCCCATGCGACAGCGCCATGCCGGCCACCTCGGCGGCGGCGCAGATCGGCGCGGCGAGGTCTGCGCGTGCGAGCAGGCAGGCCATCAGCATCGCGTCCTCGCGCTCTCCGGCGCCGGCGCAGGCGATGATGCGGGCGAAGACCGCCTCGTCCGCACCGACGCAGATGCAGCCCGCCGAATGCCGCACCAGCGGGCGGCGCGGCTGCGTCAGGAGCAGCCGGCAGCAGGTGTCGAGCGCGCGGGTGCCGTCCGTCGCACGCCGCCGGCCGATCTCGCGCTCCAGTTCCGCGGCGTAGGCGGTCCACGACCTGGTGCCGTCGCACCAGCGTCGCAGCCCGCGCACAGCGCGCGCTTCGCCCTGGGGCAGACCGTCCAGCCGGCCGACCGGCACGCCACCGGCGGCCGTCATCCGCGGCGCTCCCCGGACCAGCGGTCCAGCATCGACTCCAGCGCCGGCGTGTCGGGCAGGACCCCGTCCAGCGCCTGCGTCAGCACCTGCCCCCAGTCGGGCGGCAGGCGGGCCTCGCGCGGCGCGGTCCGGCGCGGGTCCGGCTGTTCCCCATCGGTCTTCATGCGCGGTCTCCCCGTTGGCGACGGTTGTGACTCAATTTCTGAGTATTTCACTCTGACTTGTCAACGCCGACGATGCCACGGGACTGTCACGGACGGTGAGCACACAGAGGCGAGCGGCAAGATCCCGCGCACGACCATGCGCGGGGCCAGCGGAGGCCACCGAACGGGGCCGGATTCAGGAGGTTCTGGCAGGCTCCCGGGCAGGCTCGGCCGCGGGCGGCGCGCGGCGGGACACGATCCAGTTCCAGCCGAGGATCAGCGCGAGCCCCGCCGCGCCTGCGATCTCGAACCGGATGTCGGGGTAGAAGATGCCGATGGTCGCGGGCACCGTGGCCACGCGCGACACCCAGTCCATGCGGGTGAAGAGCCACCCCTCGATCGCCGCGGCGAAGGCCACCAGCGCGAGGATCGCGGTCAGCCCGGTCCACAGCACGACTGGCAGCGGCCCGCCCTGGATGATCTCGGGATTGTAGACCATGAAGAGCGGGATCAGGTAGAGACCCTTGGCGAATTTCCACGCCTGCACCGAGGTGTCGAGCGGCTTCGCCCCCGCGATGGCCGCCCCCGCGAAGCCCGCCAGCGCGATGGGCGGGGTCACGTTGCTGTCCTGCGAATACCAGAACACCACGAGATGTGCGATCAGCAGCGGCACGCCGAACTCCTCGGTCAGCGCGGGGCCGACCAGCACGATCAGCACGATATAGGCCGCCGTCACCGGCAGCCCCATGCCAAGGATCAGGCTCGCGATCAGCACGAGGATCAGCGCGAGCAGCATGTTGCCGCCCGAAAACGCCACCATCATCGAGGAGAACTTGAGCCCCAGCCCGGTCAGCCCCACGACCCCCACGATGATGCCCGCCACGGCGCAGGCCATGCTGACCGCCACGGCGTTGCGGGCGCCCAGCGCCAGTGCCTTGAGGATCATGCGCAGGCCGTTGCCCACCGCCTCGCGCAGCCGCTCGGCCGAGGCGGGCTTGCCCGCCCGCGGCTCGAAGATGAAGATGTCGAGACAGGCGCGCAGGCCCGCGACCCCGATCACCGTCAGGATCGCCCAGAAGCCCACCCGCATGGGTGAGAGGTTGTTGACCAGCAGCCAGACCAGCAGGAAGAGCGGGATCACGAACTGCCAGCCGTCGGCCATGACCCGGGCGAAGCGCGGCAGCTCGTCCTGCGGCACGCCCTCCATGCCCCGTTTCATCGCCACTATGTGCACGAATAGATAGACGGTGCCCAGGTAGAGCACCGCCGGGAAGATCGAGAGCACGACGATGTCGATGTAGGGGATGCGCGTGTATTCCGAGATCAGGAAGGCGCCCGCCCCCATCAGCGGCGGCGTGATCTGCCCGCCGGTGGAGGCCGCGGCCTCGATTCCCCCCGCCTGCGCCGGGCGGTAGCCCAGCCGCTTCATCAGTGGGATCGTGAAGGCGCCGGTGGTGACCACGTTGGCGATGGCCGAGCCCGAGATCGAGCCCATTCCGGCCGAGGCGAGCACCGCCGCCTTCGCCGGCCCGCCCGGCCGCTTGCCCGTGGCGGCATAGGCGAGGTCGATGAAGAACTTGCCCGCCCCGGTCACCTCCAGGAAGGCGCCGAAGAGCACGAAGATGAAGACATAGGTCGCGGCCACCCCCAGCGGCAGGCCGAAGATGCCCTCCTGCCCCAGGTAGAGCTGGCCGACGAGACGCTCCAGCGAATTGCCGCGATGCTCCATGATGCCGGGCATCCAGTCGCCCAGCCAGGGCAATTCGCCGCGAGAGCCCGCGAGCGCGTAGAGGATCGCCACGAGCCCGATCACCGTCATGCCGAGACCAACGGCGCGGCGGCAGCCCTCCAGCACCGTGACAGTGGCGATAATGCCCATCCAGATGTCGGTATGGCTCCAGAATCCCGCGCGGTTGATGATCGCGTCGAGGTTCCAGGCGATGTAGCCGCCGCTCGCCGCGCCGGCGGCGATGAACACCGCGTCCACCGCCCAGCCCAGCGGGCCGCGCGGCCGCTCGGCCCCGGTGACGGGAAAAATCAGGAAGGCAAGGACAAGGATGAAGCTCAGGTGGATCGTGCGCTGGTAGAAGAGGCCCAGCGGCTCGATCCCCGCCCCGTAGAGTTGGAAGAGCGACAGCGCGATCCCGACGAGGAAGACCGCCAGTGCCACGGCGCGCGGCTGGTTGCCGACCGGCTGGATCAGCGGGCCGCCCATCGCGCCCGGCGGCGCGCCTGTCGGGGCCGTCTCGCTCATGCGCTCACTCCAGTTGCAGATAGACCCGCTCGCCCGCCGCGAGCGGAGAGAGGCGATGCTGGCGGCCTCCGACGCTCAGCCGGTGATCGGTCGAGGGGCGCCCGATCCGCACGGGCAGCGCGTTGTCCGGCATTGGTTGGTCGATCCCCTCCAGCCAGTAGCCGCCCTCCGGCGCGTTCACCAGCCTTCCGCCGCGGCCTTCGACCTCGCCCAGACCGGCGGAAAAGTCGTGCAGGTAGGAACGGGAGAGGATCATCCGGCCCTCACGGTTCACGAAGCAGTCGGCGACATGACCACCCGTCACCGAATGGTTCCAGCTCAGGCACCATTCCGACCCCTCGGGCGCGCGCTCAGTCAAGAGCACGCGGCCCTCCGCGGTCTCGACCGTCAGCGTTCCGGCCATGGCGGGAAACGCCGTGACGAGAAGGGCGGCCGCGAGGGGCCGCCCTGCCCGTTTCCACATCACTCGCGCAGGCGGTCGGGGATCTCGGCCCCCGTCTCCTCGTAGTAGCGCAGCGCGCCCGGGTGCATCGGGATCGGCGTCGCGCCGAGCGAGAACTCGACCGTCGTGTCGTTCGCCGCCGGATGCACCGCGATCAGCTCGTCCACGTTCTCGAACATGTTCATGACGATCTGATAGGCCAGCTCCTCGTCCATGTCGGCATGGACGACGAGGACGTTGGGCACCGCGATGGTCGGCACCGGCTCTTCGACGCCTTCGTAGATGCCCGCGCGCAGCGTGTAGGGCGCGAAGGTGCCGTGCTGTGCGATGCCGGCCTGCACCTCTTCGTCCGACAGCGGCACCAGGCGGATGTCGCGCGTCGCGGCAAGGTTCATGATCGACGAGGTCGGCGGCCCCACGGACCAGAAGCCCGCGTCGATGTCGCCGTCGCGCAGCGCGTCGGCCGTCTCGTTGAAGTTCAGGCGCTGCTCGTCGATGTCGTCGTAGGTGATGCCGTTCGCCTCGAGGATGCGGCGGGCGTTCACCTCCGTGCCCGAGCCCGGCGCGCCGACCGAGACTCGCTTGCCCTCGAGATCCGACAGGCTCTCGATGCCGCTGTCTGCGAGCGTCACGATCTGGATCGCGTTGGGATAGATCGAGCCCAGCGCACGCGCGTCCACCGCGCGGCCCTCGAACTGGCCGTTGCCCTCGTAGGCGTCCACGACGGTGTCGGCGAGCGCGATGGCGATGTCGCTGTCCCCGCGCGAGATCAGCGCCATGTTCTCGACCGAGGCGCCGGTGACTTCCGCCGTGGCCGAGGCGCCCTCGACGTGGCGGCCGATCAGCTCGGCCAGACCGCCGCCGTAGGGGTAGTAGGTGCCGCCCGTGCCGCCCGTGGCGATCGACAGGTCCTGCGCTTGCGCAGTTCCGCCGAGCGCCACGGCGGCTGCCGCGGCGAGGATGATATGCTTCATTGGGTATCCTCCCGTTTTCTGGAAGCGTTCGCGCCCCGCGCGCCCGCCCCTCGCGTTGTGCGTCCCTAGAACAAGTCCCGAGGGCCCCGATGTCAAGCGCAGCCCTCAGACGGCGAGCGGCCCCGCCCGGTTCGCGATCTCGCGCCGCAGCGAATAGACGGTGGCGAGCGACGTGCGCGCGTTGCCCGAGGCCACGTTCTCGATCCGCATGGAATAGCGCGCGACGGGCGAGACGACCTCGTAGGCGTGGATGTTGCCGGGCGCCGCAGGATCCGCCACCAGCCGCGCCTTCGTCGCCTCGAATCCCGCGCCGGCCAGAGCCAGGGTCGCCGCGACGTTCGCGTTCTTGGGGAACTGCTCGGCGGCGCTCCGTGCGTTCCCCTCGAAGACCACGGCCGGCTCCGTGAGCGCGTCGAGATCGAGCAGGGTGTCCGCCGGCGTGCCTTTCCACGCGGCGGGCGGCTTGGTTCCGGTGTAGCTGACCTCCAGCCCGCCCGCGGGCGCCAGCGCGGCCAGAAGGTCGGTGCCGCCCACGGCGCCCGCCGGCAGGATCAGCCGCGCACCGCCGTCCTGCGCTGCCGCCAGAAGCGCGTCGTGCAGCCCGGCGTCGGCCAGCGCGCCGACAGAGGCAAGCACCACGTCCAGCCCCGCGGCCAGAACGGGGGCGACATGGGCGCTGACGGCCGCGTGGCCTGCGCATTCCACCACCAGGTCGGGGCCCGCCGCGATCAATCCGGGCGCCTCGGTCACCACCTCGACCGCATGGCCCGCGACCGCGTCGCGCGCCGCATCCTCGCGGCCCGTGCGGGCCAGCACGGTGATCCGGTCCACCCGCGGCCCGCGCTCGGCCAGGAGCTCCGCGAGCGTCGCCGCGATGGTGCCGTAGCCGATCAGTCCAAGGTGCATGGCCGCCTCTCTCTTTGCTGCGTGGCCCGCACCAGAACCGGATACGCCACGCGGGTTCAAGGCCGCTGCACTACTCTGCCGGCGCGGGAGCCGGTGCGGCGGCGGGCCGCCCGGCCGGCTTCGCCTCTGACATGGCCGGCTTCAGGCGACGCAGACGCAGCGCGTTGGTCAGCACGAAGACCGACGAGAGCGCCATCGCCCCCGCCGCCAGCATGGGCGAGAGCAGCAGGCCCATGGCGGGATAGAGCACGCCTGCTGCGACCGGAATGAGCGCGGTGTTGTAGCCGAAGGCCCAGACCAGGTTCTGCCGGATGTTGCGCAGCGTGGCCTTCGAGACCTCGACCGCGTTCACCACACCGGCAAGGTCCCCCGACATCAGCACCACGTCAGCCGATTCCATCGCAACGTCGGTGCCGGTGCCGATGGCCACGCCCACCTCGGCCTCTGCCAGCGCGGGCGCGTCGTTGATCCCGTCGCCCACGAAGGCCAGCTTGCGCCCGCCCTCGCGCAATTCGCGCACCGCGGCGACCTTGCCGTCGGGCAGGACGCCCGCAATCACCCGGTCGATGCCTACGTCGCGCGCGATGGCCTGCGCGGTCTCTTCCCGGTCGCCGGTGATCATCGCGATCTCGAGGCCCATCTCGCGCAGTCGTGCTATCGCGGCGCGGCTCGTCTCCTTCACCGGATCGGCCACGGCGATCAGCGCGGCGGGCGCGCGGTCGATGGCGGCGTAGAGCACGCTTTCACCGCGTCCCGCGCGGCGCGCGTCCTCGTCGGCGAAGGCCGAAAGGTCGAGGCCCATCTCGCGCATGTGCCGCGCCGAGCCCACGGCCACCTCGCGACCGTCCACCCACGCGCGGACGCCGCGGCCGGTCTCGGTCTCGAAGCCCTCGGCCTCGGGCACCGCAACGCCCTCGGCCCGTGCCGCGCGCACGACGGCGGCAGCGATCGGATGCTCCGAGAGCGCCTCGACCGCGGCGACAAGGCCAAGCGCCTCGGCCCGGTCCACGCCCTTGGCCGGGATCAGCGCGGCCATCTCGGGACGCCCTTCCGTGACGGTGCCGGTCTTGTCCAGCGCCACCACGTCCACGCCCGCAAGCGCCTGCAGCGCCTCGCCCTTGCGGAAGAGCACGCCGAGATCGGCGGCACGGCCGGTGCCCACCATGATCGAGGTGGGTGTGGCAAGGCCCATGGCGCAGGGGCAGGCGATGATGAGGACGGAGACACCCGCCACCAGCGCCATGGTCGCGGTCGGGCCGACCGCCAGCCAGACCAGCACCGTGACCGCGGCCACCGCCATCACGGCGGGCACGAACCACAGCGTGACCCGATCCACCAGCGACTGGATCGGCAGGCGGGCGCCCTGCGCCTCCTCCACCATGCGAGTGATCTGCGCCAGCACGGTGTCCGCGCCCACGGCGGTGGCGCGGAAGCGGAAGCTGCCCGCGCCGTTCACCGTGCCGCCGGTGACGGAATCGCCCACCGACTTTTCCACAGGCAGCGGTTCGCCGGTGATCATGCTCTCGTCGACCTGCGCGGCGCCCTCGATGACCTCGCCGTCGGTGGGCAGGCGTTCGCCCGGGCGCACCATCAGGATGTCGCCCTTCCGCACCTCGTCTACCGGCACCTCGACCGCGTCGCCATCCCGCTCGACACGCGCCATGCGCGCCCGCAGGCCCATCAGGCGCTCGATCGCGGCGCCCGTGCGGCCCTTGGCGCGCGCCTCCAGCGTGCGGCCCAGCAGGATCAGCGTGACGATCACCGCCGCGGCCTCGAAATAGACCGCGCGCACGTCCGCCGGCAGCAGCCCAGGCGCGAATGTCGCAATGGTGGAATATCCCCAGGCCGCAGCGGTGCCCACGGCGACCAGGCTGTTCATGTCGGGCGCGCCTTTCAGCAGCGCCGGCACGCCCCGCAGGAAGAACTCGCGCCCCGGCCCGGCCAGCACGCCGGTGGTCAGCGCGAACTGGATGAGCCAGCTCGCGTCGTGCCCGATCGTGCGCCCGATCAGCCCGTGGAAGCCGGGGATCATGTGCCCGCCCATCTCGAGCAGGAAGACCGGCAGGGTCAGGAGCGCCGCGATCAGCGTGCGCCGCCCGGCCTGCCGCGCCTCTTCGGCCTTGCGCGCGGAGCGGTCCGCGCTGTCGTCGGCGCCGGCGGGTTTTGCGGGGTAGCCTGCCTCTGTCACCGCGTCGGCAAGCGCCCGTGACCCGACGGCGCCCTCGAGCACGGTGACGCGCGCCTCTTCGGCGGCCAGGTTCACCTCGGCCGAAAGAACGCCGGGAACCGACTCCAGCGCCGCATCGACACGGCCCACGCAGGAGGCGCAGTTCATGCCCGAGATCGCGAGCGCGATGGTTTCGGTGCGCGCGGGGTAACCCGCCCGGTCGAGCGCAGCGGCGACCTCGGCGCCGCGCTCGGGCGCCTCCAGCGTCACGCTGGCCGTCTCCGCGGCCAGATTGACGTGGACGTCACGGACGCCCTCGACCGCCTCCAGGGCCGCAGCGGCACGGCGCACGCAGCCTGCACAGCTCATCCCGTCAAGCGCGAAAGAAATGCGGTCTCCGTCGCTCATGGCCTGCCTCCGTTCGCCGAGTCGACCCTGATGTGGGGCCTCCAGCAACTGGAAGGTCAAGGCCCGGCGGTCAGAAGACCTTGAACGTCAGCGTCGTGAGGCTTCGCTCGATGCCGGGGATGTCGAGCACCTTTTCGTTGATGAACTTGCCCACGTCCTCGCCCTCGGGGATGTAGAGCTTCATCAGCAGATCCCATTCGCCGCTGGTGGAATAAAGCTCCGACTGGATCTCGCGCAGCACGATCTCCTCGGCGACCTGATAGGTGGTGCCGGGCTTGCAGCGCAGCTGGACGAAGACGAGCGTGGACATTGGGCGCCTCCCGGATGACAGCGCGAAAGCTGGCACAGGCACCACGGCGGCGCAATGGGCGCACGCCGCGGGCTTGGCGGCAGCCCCCCGCGGCGCTAGAAGGCGCGGGTCCGCAAGGAGACCGCCATGCGCAGCGCCCGCATCGACCGAAAGACAGCCGAGACCGAGATCGCGCTGGAGATCGAACTCGACGGCACCGGCGCGCGGGAGATCGCGACCGGCGTCGGCTTTTTCGACCACATGCTCGAGCAGCTCGCGCGGCATTCGCTGATCGACATCACGCTGAAGGCGACGGGCGACCGGCATATCGACGATCACCACACCGTCGAGGACTGCGGAATCGCCCTGGGCCAGGCCCTGCGCGAGGCGCTTGGCGACAAGCGCGGCATCCGCCGCTACGGCGCTGTCACGCTGGTAATGGACGAGGCGCGCGTCGCGGCCGCGCTGGACCTCTCGGGGCGACCCTTCCTCGTCTGGGACGTGGAGTTTCCCGGCGCGAAGATCGGCGCCTTCGACACCGAGCTGGTACGCGAGTTCTTCCAGGCTCTCGCGAGCCACGGCGGCATCACCCTGCACGTCACGCGCGATGCAGGGATCAACAGCCACCACATCGCCGAGGCCGCCTTCAAGGCCGTGGCCCGCGCCCTGCGCCAGGCGGTGGAGCCCGACCCGCGCGCGGGCGGCGAGGTGCCTTCGACCAAGGGCACGCTTTGACGCGCCGCGCTTGAAGACGGCGCGTCACGCGGGGGGCTGTCCGCCCCCTCGGCGGCTGTCGCCGCCTCACCCCCGAGGGTATTTTTTCGCAAGAGGAAGAACCGGGGCCGGAGGACGGTGGGGATTTGGTCGCGCGGCTTGGCAATTGCCGAGCGCTGGTCTAGTCAGCGCCCGTTCCCGCGAGGCTGGAGGCTTGCGCCTTGACCACCGTCATCGTCGATTACGAGAGCGGCAACCTGCATTCGGCCGAGAAGGCGTTTCAGCGCATGGCGGCCGAGACGGGCGCGGGCGCGGTTCTGGTCACCGCGGACCCCGAGAGCGTGGCGCGCGCCGAGCGCGTGGTTCTGCCGGGAGATGGTGCCTTCCCCGCCTGCCGCCGCGCGCTTTTCGAGCACTCGGGGCTCTTCGAGGCGATCGAGGAGGCGGCAATCACCCGCGGGCGCCCTTTCCTGGGCATCTGCATCGGGATGCAGATGCTGGCCACCCGCGGCCTGGAATACGAGGAGACGGCGGGCTTCGACTGGATCCCCGGAACGGTGGAGCGCATCGCGCCCTCGGATCCGGGTCTCAAGGTGCCGCACATGGGCTGGAACGATCTGGTGATCGACCGGGCGCACCCCCTGCTCGAAGGCATCGGGACGGGCGACCACGCCTATTTCGTGCATTCCTACCACATGCGGCTCGACGACCCGGCCCATCTGCTCGCGCATGTCGACTATGGCGGGGCGGTCACCGCGATCGTGGGCCGCGGGACGATCCTGGGCACGCAGTTCCACCCCGAGAAGAGCCAGGCGGTTGGGCTGCGGCTGATCGCGAATTTCCTTAGCTGGCGACCCTAGCGGACGCGCCGCCATTTCTGGCTCCTGCAGACGGGGCCGAGGCAGCCCCGCACCGTCAGCCGGTCGCCCTCGAGGACGAGTTCTCCGTCATAGGTCCGGTCATGGGCAGGAACGTAGGCGCGGCCTTCGTAGCGGTTGCCGCCTGCCGGCTCGAGGCCCCAGAAGACGCGTTCGCCCACGTTGGGCGTGTGGATCTCGCGGCCCTGTGCATCGAAGGCGCGTGCGATGGTGCCGCAGATGTCCTGCGCGCAGCGTTCGACGACGACATGGGCGTACTGGTCCTTGCTGTCGGGGCCGGTCCGCCAGGTGCCCAGCACCGGCTCGGCCCCGGCGGGGACCGCCTGCGCGGCGATGAGGCCCATCGCCGCGAAAGACGAAAGCGGGCTCGGGCTTGTCATAAACGCGACTGTCTCATGATGCTCGGGTTCGGGTCAAACGGCTCGGCGGACCCGTGCCCAGGTCTGGCTAGCGCAGACAAGGCCCCCGGCGACGCATCCCTTCAGGCGCAGCCGGTCGCCCGAGCGCTCCGTCCGACCCGGATAGACGCGGTCGTTCGCGGGGTGCCAGACGCGGCCCTCGTAGCGCCCGCCGCCCTGCGAAACCATGCCGCGCACCAGCATCTCGCCGAGGGTCTCGGAGAGGTATTCGCCCTCGGCGTCGAAGGTGCGCGTGACGACGCCGCAGACCGCCTCGCCGCAGCGCCGCATCTCGACATGCGCGCAGCCGCCATCGTCGACCTCGGTCTGCCAGGTGCCGAGCACGGGATCGGCCGCGGCCGCCCCTGCGAGGCCGAATGCCGCGCCGAATAGGGCGCGCCGGAACTGCATGCTCTCCTCCCTCATCGCCTCCGGGCTCAGCTTGCGCCGCCCGCTGGCCGATTCAGGCCGCCCCGCGTCGCGGGTTTGCATTCGCCGCGCGGGCGGGGCAGATACGCGCGACACCAGCGGAGCCAGACGCGATGATCCTCTACCCCGCCATCGACCTCAAGGACGGACAGGCCGTGCGGCTCCTGCGCGGCGAGATGGAGCAGGCCACGGTCTTCAACGACGATCCTGCCGATCAGGCGCGCGTCTTCGTGAAAGCAGGGGCCGAGTGGCTGCACCTCGTGGATCTCAACGGCGCATTCGCCGGCCGACCGGTGAACGCGGACGCGGTCGAGGCGATCCTCGCCGCCTGTCCGGGCACGCCCGCCCAGCTCGGCGGCGGAATCCGCGACATGTCCACCATCGAGGGATGGCTCGAGAAGGGCCTCGCCCGCGTGATCCTGGGCACGGTCGCGGTGGAGGATCCGGAGCTGGTGCGCGCGGCGGCGCGCGCCTTCCCCGGCCGGATCGCGGTGGGCATCGACGCGCGTGACGGCCGGGTGGCGACCCGCGGCTGGGCGGAGGAAACGGAAGTGGAGGCGACCGACCTCGCGCGACGCTTCGAGGACGCGGGCGTGGCCGCCATCATCTACACCGACATCGACCGGGACGGCGCGATGGGCGGCCCCAACGTGCCGGCGACCGAAGCGCTGGCGCGCGCCGTCGGCATCCCCGTGATCGCGAGCGGGGGCGTGTCGTCGCTCGCCGATCTGATCGCGCTGCGCGACACGGGCGTGATCGCCGGCGCGATCTCGGGGCGCGCGCTCTACGACGGCAAGCTCGACCTGCGCGAGGCGCTCGCCGCGCTGGCCTGAGCGCGGCGGGGCGCAGGGCGGCCGCGCCCGGCAAGCGAGCGCCGAGGGCAGTGCGGCACGGGCCGGGCGCAGGACCGGCGGTGACGCGGGGCAGGAGGAGGGCCGGCGCGCGCAGGCGATCTCTGCGATGCGCCCGCGCGGGTCGGCGTCCTCCAGGACGGGACACGACGGCCGGGCTGGCGGGGGCGGCAGGCTGCGCCGCGACACGGTCGCGAACGCGCCAGCGGCGCCCTTGCCGGTCGCGGGCGGCGCGTGCTGCCCTTTCCTCGGGGCCTGTGCGCCGCTATCGGAGGGGTGAGAGAGGACGCACGCATGCAGGATTTCGCCATTCTCTGGGACTGGGCCGGCTTCGCGATCCGCTGGCTGCACGTGATCACGGCCATGGCCTGGATCGGAACCTCCTTCTACTTTATCGCGCTCGATCTGGGGCTGACCAAGGCGCGCGGCATGCCCGAGGGCGTGACGGGCGAGGAATGGCAGGTGCATGGCGGCGGCTTCTACCACATCCAGAAATATGCCGTCGCGCCCGAGCGGATGCCCGAGCATCTGACCTGGTTCAAATGGGAAAGCTACGCGACCTGGCTCTCGGGCGCGGCGCTTCTCGCGGTGCTCTACTGGGCCGGGGCGGAGCTCTACCTGATCGACCCCACCAAGGTGGAGCTCTCCGTCTGGCAGGCGATCGCGCTCTCGGCCGGCTCGATCGCCGTCGGCTGGGTGGTCTACGACGCGCTGTGCAAGTCGCGGCTCGGCGAGCGGCCGACCATGCTCATGCTGATCCTCTTCGCGCTGATCCTCGCCATGTCCTGGGCGCTCGACCAGATCTTCACCGGGCGCGCGGCGCTGCTGCACCTGGGCGCCTTCACGGCGACGATCATGACGGCGAACGTCTTTCTGGTCATCATGCCGAATCAGCGGGTGGTGGTGGCCGATCTGAAGGCCGGGCGGACGCCGGACCCGAAATACGGGCAGATCGCCAAGCTGCGCTCGACGCACAACAATTATCTCACGCTGCCGGTGATCTTCCTGATGCTGTCGAACCACTATCCGCTCGCCTTCGGCACCGAATGGGCCTGGCTCATCGCGGCGCTGGTCTTTCTGATGGGGGTGACGATCCGGCATTATTTCAACAGCATGCATGCGCGGCGGGGCCGCCCGAACTGGACCTGGGCGGCGACGGCGGTGATCTTCGTCGCGATCGTCTGGCTCTCGACGGAGCCCATGCGCGGCGACCTCGCGGCCGAGGCCGCAGGGCGGGCGCCGACGCCCGCAGAAGCGCGTTTCGTCGAGGCGGCCGGGTTCGAGACGGCGGAGACCGTGGTGCTGGGCCGCTGCTCGATGTGCCACGCGCGCGAGCCGGTCTGGGCCGGCCTGCGCGTGCCGCCGGGCGGCGTGGTGCTGGAGACGCCCGCCGACATCGCCCGGCATGCGCGCGAGATCTATCTGCAGGCGGGGGTGAGCCACGCCATGCCGCCGGGCAACCTGACGTGGATCGAGGCGGAAGAGCGCGCGGCGCTGGTGAACTGGTATCGCGCCGCGACCGGGGGGTGAGGCGGTGGCGCGGGCGGAAGGGGGGCTGTCTGCCCCCCTCTTGGCCTTCGGCCAATTCACCCCCCGAGGATATTTGACCCAAGAAGAAGGTGCGGGACGCGCAGCGGGCCGGCGGTGCCTTCCGTGCAGCGGCGCGGGTCGCGTCGCAGGGCGGAGCGCCGGGATTGTCCGTCTCGGGCCTGTCGGCGTTTCAGGGACGTCGCGACATGCACGGGTTGGCGCGGGCGGATCCGGGCACCGTCAGCCGCGGGAGGCGGCGGCGGGCGCGCGGAGCCCGCCGAGCGCGCGCAGGATGGCGACGGCCTCTGCCGCGCCCTCGCCCTGGCGGAGCGCGGCGAAGACGGTGGGGCGGCCTTCGCGCGACTCGGCCGCGTCGCGGCGCATGAGGTCGAGATCGACTCCGACGTATGGCGCGAGGTCGGTCTTGTTGATCACCAGCAGGTCGGACTTGCGCAGCGCGGGGCCCTTCTTGCGCGGGATGTCCTGTCCCATGGCGACGTCGATCATGTAGATCGTCAGATCCGCCAGTTCCGGGCTGAAGCTGGCGGCGAGGTTGTCTCCGCCGGATTCGATCAGCACCACCTCGAGGTCCGGGTGGCGGCGTTCGAGTTCCGCCACCGCGGCGAGGTTGATCGAGGCGTCCTCGCGGATCGCGGTGTGCGGGCAGCCGCCGGTCTCGACCCCGATGACGCGGCTTTCGGGCAGGATCTGCCGGCGCAGGAGCGCCTCGGCATCCTCGCGGGTGTAGATGTCGTTGGTGATCACGCCGATGGAGTGGTCGGGCGCGAGCGCGCGGGCGATCTCGGCGGTCAGCGTTGTCTTGCCGGCGCCGACGGGGCCGCCGATGCCGATGCGGAGGGGGCCGTTCATCATGAGCGAAAAAGCCTCGGTTGCAGGGTTTCGTGGCGCATGGCGGCGATGTCGGCCGCCCATGCGGCGGAGGAGAGCTCGTCGCGCCCGCGGCTTTCGGCCTCGTCGGCGAGGCGGGCGCAGAGCGGCGCGAGATGCGCGACTGCCGCCTGTGCCTCCGTCTGGCCCAGCGGGACCAGGCGCTGCGCGGCGGAGGAGAGGCTCGCCGTCACGGCGTGAAGGTAGAGCGCCAGCGTGTCGGGGAGCGGCAGGCCCATGAGCGCCGCGGCGCGGCCCACCGCGACCGGGTGGGTCAGCGGCGGGAGGTCGAGGCCCCAGACGGCGGCGGTGGTGCGCGCGAAGGCCGCGCCCTGCTCCGCCGTCTCGGCGAGGCGTTCGGCGGAAGGGGCGAAGGCGCGCGCCTCGGCGTCGAGCGCGGGAAGCTCCTCCGGCGCGGCGCGGTGGGCTTCGGCGAGGAGCACCGCGTCGGTGCGACCGAGCCCGTGCTCTAGCACGTCCGCAAGCCAGGCCTCGAAGCTTTCCGCATCCGCCACGCGCCCCCCGGCCACCTCGGTCTCGAGCCCGTGCGACCAGGCGAAGCCGCCCGTGGGGTATGCGGGCGAGAGCCACTGCGCGAGGGTGAGGCGGGCGTCAGTGGCTGTGGGCATGGGTGCGTCCGTGACCGTAAGCGCCGCCTTCGGGCGTGAAGGGCGCCTCCACCTCGCGCAGGTCGGCACCGAGTTTCGCGAGCATTTCCTGCAGGACGTGATCGCGGCGAATCAGCAGATGATCGGGCGCCACCTGGCAGGGCGTATGGCGATTGCCGATGTGCCAGGCCAGACGGGGCAGATCGCCGCGGACCTCGCAGAGCGGCTCGGGCGCGGCGATGACCTCGATCAGCCGACCGTCCGACAGCTCCAGCGCATCGCCGTGGTCGAGCGACACGGTCTGCGGCAGATCGACGAGAAAGGACATCCCGCCCCCCGTTTCCAGACGCTTGCGACGCAGGAAGCGCGACTCGTAGTCGAGCCGCACCCAGTCGGCGGGGCCGTGCCAGTGCCCCTTGCGATGCAGGGTCTGTGCGAGCGGAAGATTAGTCATTCCAGCGCCTCGATGCCGAGATAGTCGTAGCGTTCCTCGCGGCGGGCCCAGGTCGTGCGCGCGAGATAGGACAGCCCCAGTTCCGGCAGGTAGTGGATGAACTCCACCGTATCGTCCGCGGCCTGGGGATAGCGGATTTCCACCGGTATCATGACGTAGGTGCAGGGGCCGAAGCTGACCTGCGTCTCCGCCCCGTAGCTGTAGCGCTGCGGCTCGACCATCAGGTCACCGTCCTCGGAGACGGTCACGCGCGTTTCCCAGACCGCGCCGGCCACCGGGCGCGGCATCCTGCCGGGCTCGACCTCGAAGGTGTAGGTGGTCCGCGAGGGCGGCACCAAGGCGCCGTCCTGGATGTCGGCCACCTCGATCATGTAGAGCCCCTGCGCCAGCAGAACCTGGCGCACGGGGCCGCCCGCGATGGCGTAGGTCGCGGCAACGACATTTGGGCCGTGCCGGCGGAACGTCTCGGTCTCGCCGCCAGCGATCTCGAAACGGATGCCGTGTTCGAGCGCATCGCCGCCCGGGCAGGCCCCGGCGGCCGAGGACAGAAGGGCGAGAACGAAGGACAGGCGCAGCATCGGGACCTCAGAACAGGAAGTACCGCTGCGCCATCGGTACCACGTCCACGGGCGCGCAGGTGAGAAGCTCGCCGTCAGCGCGGACCTCGTAGGTCTCTGGGTGCACCTCCATCGCGGGAAGCGCGTCGTTCAGGATCAGGTCGCGCTTGGTGACGCCGCGGATGCCGCGCACGGGCGCCGTGTCCTTGGCGAGGCCGAGGGTCGCGCGGACGCCCGCGGCCTCGGCCGCCTGGCTCACGAAGGTGATGGCGGAGCGCTCCACCGAGCGGCCGTAGGCGCCCCACATGGGGCGGGTGTAGACCGGCTGCGGCGTGGGGATCGAGGCGTTGGGATCGCCCATCTGCGCACAGGCGATGGTGCCGCCGAGGAGCACGAGATCGGGCTTTACCCCGAAGAAGGCCGGCGACCAGAGCACCAGATCGGCGCGCTTGCCCTCTTCGATCGAGCCGATCTCGTGGGCGATGCCGTGCGCGATCGCGGGGTTGATGGTGTATTTGGCGACGTAGCGGCGCGCGCGGAGGTTGTCGTTCTCGCCCGTCTCCTCGGCCAGCCGCCCGCGCTGCTTCTTCATCTTGTCGGCGGTCTGCCAGGTGCGCAGGATCACCTCGCCCACGCGGCCCATCGCCTGGCTGTCCGAGGCGATGATGCTGAAGGCGCCCATGTCGTGCAGAATGTCCTCTGCCGCGATGGTCTCGCGCCGGATGCGGCTCTCGGCGAAGGCCACGTCCTCGGGGATCGACTTGTCGAGGTGGTGGCAGACCATGAGCATGTCGAGATGCTCTTCGATGGTGTTCACCGTGAAGGGCCGCGTGGGGTTGGTGGAGGAGGGCAGGACGAATTCCTCGCCGCAGATCTTGATGATGTCGGGGGCGTGGCCGCCGCCCGCGCCTTCCGTATGGAAGGCGTGGATCGTGCGGCCCTTCATCGCCGCGACGGTGTTCTCGACGAAGCCGCTCTCGTTCAGCGTGTCGGTGTGGATCATCACCTGAATGTCGTGATCGTCGGCGACCGAGAGGCAGCAGTCGATGGCGGCGGGCGTGGTGCCCCAATCCTCGTGCAGCTTGAGCGCGCAGGCGCCGGCCTCGACCTGTTCGACCAGCGCCTGCGGGAGCGAGGCGTTGCCCTTCCCCGCGAAGGCGAGGTTCATCGGAAAGGCATCGGCGGCCTGCAGCATCCGCCCGATGTGCCACGGCCCCGGCGTGCAGGTGGTGGCCATCGTCCCAGTCGCCGGCCCGGTGCCGCCGCCGAGCATGGTGGTGATGCCGGAGTGCAGCGCGTCCTCGATCTGTTGCGGGCAGATGTAGTGGATGTGGCTGTCGAAGCCGCCGGCGGTCAGGATCTTGCCCTCGCCGGCGATCGCCTCGGTCCCGGGGCCGACGACGATATCGACGCCGGGCTGCACGTCCGGGTTGCCGGCCTTGCCGATCTTCGCGATGCGCCCGTCCTTCAGCCCCACGTCGGCCTTGTAGATGCCGGTGGCGTCCACGATCAGCGCGTTGGTGATGACGGTGTCGACGGCCCCCTCGGCGCGGGTGGCCTGCGCCTGTCCCATGCCGTCGCGGATCACCTTGCCGCCGCCGAACTTCACCTCCTCGCCGTAGGTGGTCAGGTCGCGCTCGACCTCGACAAAGAGCTCGGTGTCGGCAAGCCGCACGCGGTCGCCTGTGGTGGGGCCGAACATCGCGGCGTAGTCGGATCGCGGAATGCGGGCGGGCATGGACGCTCCTTTTCTGGTGCGCGCCGCCCCGGCGGTGCGGCGCCGCGGTTTCAGTTCACCTCGCCGAAAAGGCGCAGATCCGCCGTCCGCTGCCGGGTCAGCCGCTCGCGGCAGGCATAGACCAGCATCGGCGCCATGCTGCCGCCCCAGGCCATGTGGCTCTCGGCAGCGCAGGCGAGGTCGCGGAAGTCGATCCAGACGCGCTGGGCGCGGCGCAGGTCCTCTTCGATGTCCACAGGCGCGTCGGCAGGCAGCGCCGACTGGATCGCCCGCGCCTGTTCGACGGCCAGGCTCCAGGCCAGGTTCAGGTCCTCATCGGCGCGCAGCCACGCCTGTTCCGCGCAGAAGGTCAGCTCGATCTGCGTCACAGCCTCGGCGCAGTTCACCTCCTGCGCCGCGACAGGCGTCGCCAGCAGGAACAGGGCAAGCGCGGCCTCAGACCTGAAACGCATCGTCCACCTCCACCTGCATCGCCGTGACGAGGCCGTTGGTCTGCATCGCCATGCCGATCACCGCCAGAAGCTCGGCGTGCATCTCCTCGGTCATGCCCTTCGCCTTGGCGGCGGCGGTGTGGGAGTGGATGCAGTAGCCGCAGGAATTGGCGGTGGAGACGGCGAGATAGACCATCTCCTTGACCAGCGGGTCGAGCGCGCCGGGCGCCATCACGGCCTTCAGCCGGTCCCAGGTCGCGCGCAGCTGCGCCGGATCGTGCGCCAGCGCCCGCCAGAAGTTGTTGACGTACTCCGTCCCCCGCGCGGCGCGGATCTCCTCGAAGACCTCGACGGCCTCCGCCGAGAGCTCGTCATCGGCCATGAGTCGGACGGTCGCCATCAGACGAGCCCCATGATCCGCGCGGGGCCGCCGGTGCCGTCCTTGACCTTGGGCGCGCCGACCATGAGCGTCGCGCCGGTCTCCGGCATCCGGTCGAGCCCGGCGAGGCATTCGATCCCGTAGCGCCCCGCAGGCAGCCAGGCGTAGTGCGTGGCGAAATCCGTCGAAGGCCCGTAGTCGAGCGAGAGGGTGTCCACCGCGATCGCCGCCGCGTTCGTCTCGTCCAGCAGCATCTGCACCGCCTCGACGTGGAAGCCCGGGAAATGCATCGTTCCAGGCCGCGCCGAATCGGCGTTGCGGAAGCCGTCGGTGCCGACCTTTTCGGCCCAGCCGGAGTTCATCGCCACGCAGGCGCCGTCGGGGATCGGTCCGTTGCGTCCGATCCAGGCCCGAAGATCGTCCGGCGTGACCTGCGAATCCGGGTTCTCGGAAGCCTTGGCGCGGATATCGACGACGCAGAGCGGACAGGCGAGGTTTTCCACGGGGATCTCCGCCACCGACTGGCCGTCCGCGCTGAAATGCAGCGGCGCGTCGATATGGGTGCCCGTGTGCTCGTTTATCGACAGGACGTAGAGGTTGTAACCATCGCCGTCGAAATCGAACTGCTTGTCGTAGCTGATGCCAGGCGAGCCGCCGAAGGTCGGAAACGCGGCCGAAAGCTCATGCGTCATGTCCACGACCTGCCGCGCCGGCTGCGCCAGAACCGGTCGGGGTGCCGCGCTCATGCCCGCCGCCGCGGCCGTCGCCGCCGCCGCGCCAGTGAAAAAGCCGCGCCGGCTGAGCATCTTCTCCTTGACCGAGTTGACCACGCAAATGTCGCACATCGGGTATCCCTCCCTGTTGCAATGGCTGCTCAGAGGTCTCCCATCACCTGCCCGTTGAAGCCGTAGACGCGCCGCGCTCCTGCATAGGGGATCAGCGTCACTTCCCGCGTCTGGCCCGGCTCGAAGCGTACGGCGGAGCCGGCGGCGATGTCGAGACGCTTGCCGCGCGCCGCCGCCCGGTCGAACTCCAGCGCCGAGTTCGACTCTGCGAAGTGGTAGTGACTGCCCACCTGCACCGGGCGGTCGCCGGTGTTGGCCACGCGCAGCGTGACGGTCTCTCGGCCCGCGTTGAGCTCGATCTCGGCGTCGGGGGTGAGGATCTCTCCGGGGATCATGGCTCAGACCCCCGCCGCGAGCGCCGCGCCCGCCGCGGCGACGAGCCCGCCCGCGACGTGCGGTGCCGCCCGGCCGGCACGCAGCAGCGCGACGCCGAGTATCAGGCCCAAGACATGCAAGGCCGCGGTCGTCGCCGCGAAGCCCGCCAGATAAGGCAACGCGCCCGCCGCGCCCATCTCTGCCCCGTGGGCGTGCCCGTGGAAGAGCGCGAAGGCCCCGACCAGGGCCGCGCCCGCCACCGTCGGCAGCCGCAGGCCAAGTGCTACGACAAGGCCCAGAACCACCACCGAGGCGAGGATCGCGGGCTCCACCAGCGGCAGCGCCAGACCGCCGAGCGCCAGTGCGAAGCCAAGCACCATCACGCCCACGAAGGCCGCGGGCACCGCCCAGAGCGCGCGCCCGCCCAGCATCCCGGCCCAGAGGCCCACCGCCACCATCGCCAGCACGTGGTCTGCGCCGAAGATCGGATGGGTCGCGCCGGCCAGGAAGGAATTGTGCTCCAGCGGCGCGACATGGGCCAATGCGGGGCCGGCGGCCAGCGTCAGCGGCAGGGCGGCGATCAGGCGTCTCATCGGCAGTCTCCTCTCAGCGGATGGGGTTGTGGACGGTGACGAGCTTGGTGCCGTCGGGAAAGGTGGCCTCGACCTGCACCTCGGGGATCATCTCGGGCACGCCCTCCATGCACATCTCGCGGGTGACGACCTGCGCGCCGGCCTCCATCATCTCCGAGACGGGGCGGCCGTCGCGCGCGCCCTCCACCACCGCGTCGGTGATCAGCGCGATCGCCTCGGGGTGGTTGAGCTTCACGCCGCGGGCGAGGCGGCGGCGCGCCACCTCCGCCGCCATGGCGACCATCAGCTTGTCCTTCTCGCGGGGGGTCAGCATCATCGCGTCAAAGTCTCCAGGCTCGGGGCAGGCTGTCGTCGGTCAAGAGGTCGAGGATCGGCAGGAGCGCGCGGCGCAGCCCCTCGCCGTCGGGCGCCAGCAGGCGCAGGGCCAGAACGTCCGGCGCGAGCAGGCTCGCGCCGCCGGTCTCGGGCAGGTGCGCGCGCACCTGCGGCAGCGCGGCCTCCGCCGTGTCCGCGACGAGCACGAGCGCCGCCATCGCCCCCGCCCCGCGCGCGATGCCCGGGCGCGCCAGCGTCGCCGCGATGTCGCCCGAAAGATGCACGCCGTCGCGGTAGATCGGCCCCCCCGCGCGCGTGATCGTGACGTGGTCGCGGAACTCACCGGAGGTTAGCCGCTCGCCCATGGCCGCGCGGCCGAAGATCAGCGGTTCGCACATCAGGAACCGCGCGCCGGGGGCGAGGTCGATCTCCAGCCGCCGCTCGAGCGCCGCGCCGTCGTAGAGGATCGTCTCCTGCGGCAGCCAGGCGAGCCGGGCGCCCGCCGCCGCCGAGAGCCGCACCGAAAGCCGCCCCGGCGGCCCCGGCGGCGCGCGGTAGGCGCGCTCGCAGGCCTGCGTGGACAGGGTGAGCGCCGCGCCCGCCTCCGCCGCGGCCTCGACCGAGAAGCGGTCCCCGCCGGTGACGCCGCCCGCCGTGTTGACGAGCACCGCCTCCACCGCGCCGCCGGGGCGCACGCGCGGGAAGACCGCGCGCAGCGAGCCGGCGTGCCGGAAGGTGGCGAGCGCGCTGCCGCCGCGCGCCGCGCGCACGGAAAACCGCACCGCGCCGCGCGCCCGCGGTGGCTGCACCGCCTCCCTTGCCCCCGGGGCAACTGTTTCCGGCACCTGAAGAATCTCTCCCGCCTCCTGTGTCTCCGGGCGCGGCGGGCCGCCCGCCGTATCCGCCCGGACAGGCGGCCCTGCGCGTCCCGGCGCCGATCAGAGGGAGGCCCCCCGCCCGTGTCCAGCGCGGCGCCGCCCGATCCTTCATGAAATGCCCTTGCGGCGCCCGCTTTCGCGGCGGGTTGCCCAAAACTTCGGCAGATTGTTTGATAGCACCGCCCGGGGCGGACGCTCCGGCGATTCCCCGGTGGCCTTTCGGCGCCGGGCACGCGAGTCGGGCGAGAGACCCGACCCCCACAGCAGGAGAGGTGCCACCCGTGTTCATTCGTCCGATCCTCACCGCCGCCGCCACGCTCGCCGCGGGCGCAGCCGCGGCGCAGACCGAGATGCCCTTCGCCCTCGACTGGAAGTTCGAGGGACCGGCCGCGCCCTATTTCGTCGCCATAGACGAAGGCTACTTCGCCGATGCGGGCCTCGAGGTGGAGATCACCGCCGGGCAGGGCTCGCTCGACGCGATCCCGAAGGTGGCCACCGGCGCCTTCCCGGTGGGCTTCGCCGACATCAACTCGCTCATCAAGTTCCTCGACCAGAACCCGGGCGCGCCGGTGACGGCCGTGATGATGGTCTACGACAAGCCGCCCTTCGCGGTCGTGGGCCGCAAGAGCCAGGGCGTCGAGGCGCCGAAGGATCTCGAGGGCCGCGTGCTCGGCGCGCCGCCGCCGGACGGCGCCTGGGCGCAGTTCCCGATCTTCGCCGCCGAGAACGACCTCGACATGGAGGCGATCACCGTGGAGCCGGTGGGCTTCCCCACGCGCGAGCCGATGCTCGCCGAGGGCGAAGTGGACGCCGTCACTGGCTTCTCGTTCTCATCCTTCCTGAACCTCGTGCGCCTCGGCGTGCCAGAGGACGATATCTCGACCATCCTGATGGCCGACCATGGCGTTCAGCTCTACGGCAACGCGATCATCGTCAACACCGACTTCGCCGAAGAAAACCCCGAGCTGGTCTCGGGCTTCCTGTCGGCGGTCGCGCAGGGCTGGACCGACGCCATCGCCGACCCGGCGGCCGCGATCGAGAGCCTGATCGAGCGAAACCCGGCCGCCGACGCGGAACTGGAGCAGCGCCGCCTGCAACTCGCCATCGACGCCAACGTGGTGACCGACTGGACGCGTGCGAACGGCATGGGCGTCATCGACCCGGCGCGCATGGCCGAGGCTCTCGAGCAGATCAAGCTCACCTACGAGTTCCAGAGCCCGCCGCAGGCAGCGCTCTATTTCACCGACGACTACCTGCCCGAGGGCGGATTCCCGCTGGAGTGACACGGCCAGCCGCGGGCAGAACCGCCCGCGGCCATCCCCCGGAGGACGCTTGGAAAAGCTCATAGACATCCGCGGCGTGCGCCACACCTTCCGCACGCGCACCGGCTTGCTGCCCGTGCTCGACGGGCTCGACGTCGCCGTGGACGAGGGCGGCTTCACCGCCGTCGTCGGCCCCTCGGGCTGCGGCAAGTCCACGCTGACGCGGCTGATCGCGGGCCTGCTGATCCCGGACGAGGGAGAGGTGAACGTTCATGGCGAGCGCATCACCGGGCCGCGGTCGAACGTCGGCATGGCCTTCCAGAACCCCGTCCTGCTCGAGTGGCGCACGATCCTCAGGAACGTGCTGCTGCCGCTCGAGATCGTACCCACGAAACTTCCGAGAAAGGAGCAGGAGGCGCGCGCCCGCCGCCTGCTGTCGCTCGTCGGCCTCGAAGGCTTCGAGGACAAGCGTCCCTCGGAGCTCTCGGGGGGGATGCGCCAGCGCGCGTCGCTCTGCCGGGCGCTCATCCACCAGCCCGAGGTGCTGATCCTCGACGAACCCTTCGGCGCGCTCGACGCCTTCACGCGCGAGGATCTCTGGCAGACCATGCACGAGGTGAAGCGCCAGGAGCCCTTCACCGGCGTGCTGATCACCCACGACCTGCGCGAGGCGATCTTTCTCGCCGACCGGGTGGTGGTGCTCTCGGGGCGGCCAGCGCGCACGCAATACGTCCTCGAGGTGCCCGATACCGGCCCGCGCGACCTCGACCACCTCTACACGGCCGAGGCGGCGGAGATGCTCAATCTCCTGCGCCATCAGATCGAGATCGCTCAGGGCCGCGCGCCCGCGGAGACATCCGCCGAGGCGCCCGCCCCGCCGCCGGGCGCCGCCGCCCGCGGCATGCACTGAGACAGGAGGCCCGGTTGACCGAGACGACCACCGCCCCCACCCCCGTCACCCGGCCCGAGGAGATCGCCCGCCCCTCGCTCGGCCGCCGCGTCGCCGGCGCGCTGGGCAGCCGCGCGGTTCTCGCGCCGATCATCGCCACCCTCGTGCTGATCGCGTTCTGGGAGGCGCTGGTCTGGATCAACGGCTGGCCCAACTACGTGATGGCCTCGCCCTCGGACCTCGTGCCCGCCTATGCGCGCTACTGGGAGCTCTTCCTCGTAATGGGCTGGCAGACGCTCTGGCGCACGGTGCTGGGCCTCGTGCTCGCGGTGGTGGTGGGCGTCGGCCTCGGCATGATCATGGGCTTCTCGCGCACCATGCGCGATGCGCTCTATCCCCTTCTCGTGGGCTTCAACGCCATCCCCAAGGCGACCGTGGTGCCCATCGTGGCGCTCATGTTCGTGGGCGCGCATGACTTCAACACGGTGCTCATCGCCTTCATGATTTCCTTCTTCCCGATCGCCGTCTCGGTCTCGATCGGCCTGTCGACGCTCGAGCCGGAATACCGGGACATCCTGCGCTCGCTCGGCGCCTCGCAGTCGACGATCTTCTGGAAGATCGCGCTGCCCAAGACCCTGCCGGAGTTCTTCGGCGCGCTGAAGGTCGCCGTGACGCTCGCCTTCATCGGCACCAACCTGATGGAGATCGTCTCGCCCCACGGCCGCGGGCTGGGCGCGCTCTTCGATTCGGGCAAGACGAACTCGGACTATCCGCTGATGTTCGCCGTGCTCATCGCGCTCGCCTTCCTGGGTATCCTTCTCTACTACATCGTCATCGTGCTGGAGAAGATCTTCGCCGGCTGGGCCGAACGCAGCCCGACCTGAGGCGCCAGCGCCATCGCGCCCCTTGCCAAACCGGCATCGGAAATGCAGGATTTCGTACAGGCGCGCGACCTGCCGGCCCCTTCTACGCCGCCTCGAAGGGGAGCGCCCCGGCCGACGGTATCGCGGCGATGCTGACCTGACATGCGCACAGCCTTCCTGCTCAACGGCACCCCCGTCGAGACCCGGACACATCCGACCGAAACCCTCCTCCACTGGCTGCGCGAGCGCCGCGGCCTCACCGGCACCAAGGAGGGCTGCAACGAGGGCGACTGCGGCGCCTGCACCGTCGTCGTCACCGACCGCGAGCGCAGCGCCCGCGCCCTCAATGCCTGCATCCTCTTCCTGCCGCAGCTGCACGGTCGCGCGGTCCGCACGGTCGAGGGCCTCGGAGAGGCCGAGGCCCCCCACCCCGCGCAACAAGCCATGGTCGACCACCACGGCAGCCAGTGCGGCTTCTGCACGCCCGGGATCGTGGCCGCCATGGCCGCCGCGCACGCCGAGGGGCGCACCGATCACGCCGACGCGCTCGCCGGCAACCTCTGCCGCTGCACCGGCTACGCGCCGATCCTGCGCGCCGCGAAAGCCATCGAGACCGCCTCCCGCCCCGCCTGGGTCGCCGCCGACCGCGCCGCGCTCGACACCCACCGGTCCTTCTTCTTGGGCGAAATATCCTCGGGGGGTGAGGCGGCGCAGCCGCCGAGGGGGGCAGACAGCCCCCCTGACCCCGCCTGCCTCCTGCCCGAGACCTCCGATCAGCTCGCCGACTGGTACGCCGCGCACCCCGACGCCACGCTGATCGGCGGCGCGACGGACGTCGGACTCTGGGTGACGAAGGAGTTGCGCGAGCTCGGACCCACCGCCTTCCTGCACTGCTGCCGCGACCTGCAGGCGATCGAGGTGGGCGCGCGCGAGATCCGCATCGGCGCCGCCGTCACGCTCGATCGGCTCCGCGCTCTTATGGCGGAGCACCATCCGTCCTTCGCCGAGCTCCTGCGGCGCTACGGCTCGGCGCAGGTGCGCGCGGCGGCGACGCTCGGCGGCAACATCGCCAACGGCTCGCCCATCGGCGACAGCCCGCCGCCGCTCATCGCGCTCGGCGCGACGCTGCACCTGCGTCATGGCGAGACCCGGCGCAGCCTGCCGCTCGAGGAGTTCTTCCTAGACTACGGCCGCCAGGACCGCGCGCCGGGCGAATTCGTCGAGGCGGTGACCATCCCGCGACAGCCGGACCGGCTGCGCGTCTGGAAGGTCTCCAAGCGCTTCGATCAGGACATCTCGGCGGTCTGCGGCGCCTTCGCCCTGACGGTGGAGGACGGGCGCATCGCCGCGGCGCGCATCGCCTTCGGCGGCATGGCCGCCACGCCGAAGCGCGCCCGCGCGGTCGAGGCCGCGCTCATCGGCCAACCGCTCACGCCCGAGGGCGTCGCCGCCGCCGACGCCGCCTGGGCGGAGGATTTCCGCCCGATCTCGGACATGCGCGCCTCGGCGGAGTACCGGCTCACGGTCGCGCGCAACCTGCTCACCCGCTACGCCCTGGACCACGCCGGGGTCGCGACCAGCGTCCTGGAGGTGCGCCCATGACCGTCGCGAAACCCCTGCCCCACGACGCCGCCGCGCGCCATGTCGACGGCAGTGCGCGCTACGTCGATGACATTCCGGTTCCCGCGGGCACGCTGCACCTGTGCTTCGGCTGCGCGCGCATCTCGCGCGGGCGCGTGACCGCGGTGGACCTCGGCCCCGTGCGCGCAGCCGAGGGCGTAATCGCCGTGCTGACCGCCGACGACCTGCCCTTCGACAACGACGTGGCCCCTGTCGCGCACGACGAGCCGCTGCTGTCGGACGGGACGGTGCACTACGCAGGCCAGCCGCTCTTTCTCGTCGTCGCCGAAAGCCACCTGCAGGCGCGCCGCGCCGCGCGGCGGGCAGAGATAAGCTACGAGGAGGAAACGCCGATCCTGACCGTCGAACAGGCGCTCGCCGCCGATTCCCGCTTCGAGGAGGGCCCGCGCGTCTACGGCCGGGGCGACGTGGAGGCGGCGCTGGCGACCGCGCCGCTCGTCACCGAGGGCGAGATCGAGATCGGCGGGCAGGAGCATTTCTACCTCGAGGGGCAGGCGGCGCTCGCCCTGCCGCAGGAGGGCGGCGACATGATCGTGCACGCCTCCTCCCAGCACCCGACCGAGATCCAGCACAAGGTCGCCGATGCGCTCGGCCTGCCGATGCACGCCGTGCGCGTCGAGGTGCGGCGCATGGGCGGCGGCTTCGGCGGCAAGGAGAGCCAGGGCAACGCGCTGGCCGTGGCCTGCGCGGTGGCCGCGCGCGCGACGGGCCGGCCCTGCAAGATGCGCTACGACCGGGACGACGACTTCACGATCACCGGTAAACGGCATCCCTTCGTCATCCGCTACCGCGCGGGCCACGACGCCGAGGGCCGTCTGCTGGCGGTCGATTTCCGGCAGTTCGCCGTCTGCGGCTGGTCGCAGGATCTGAGCCTCGCCGTCGCGGACAGGGCGATGCTCCACGCCGACAACGCCTACTGGATCCCGACGGTGCGGATCGAGAGCCACCGGCTGAAGACCAACCACCAGTCGCATACCGCCTTCCGCGGCTTCGGCGGGCCACAGGGGATGGTCGGGATCGAGCGCGTGCTGGACCATGTCGCGCATCGGGTGGGCCGCGACCCCGCCGAGGTGCGCCGTCTCAATTACTACGCCGAGGCGGAGGAAGGGGCGCTGTCTGCCCCCCTCGGCGGCTCCGCCGCCTCACCCCCCGAGGATATTTCCGCCAAGAAGAAGGATCTGCAGGAGCGACGGGTCACGCCCTACGGGCAGGTGGTGGAAGACTTCATCCTGGGCGGCATGACGGAGCGCCTGCTGGAGACGAGCGGCTACCACGTGCGGCGGGCGCGGGTGGCGGAGTGGAATGCGCGGAACGAAGTGATCAAGAGGGGCCTCGCCTTCACGCCGGTGAAGTTCGGGATCTCCTTCACGCTCACCCATCTCAACCAGGCGGGCGCGCTGGTGCATGTCTATCAGGACGGCTCGGTGGCGCTGAACCACGGCGGGACCGAGATGGGACAAGGCCTGTTCCAGAAGGTGGCGCAGGTGGCGGCCCAGGTCTTCGGCCTGCCGATGGCGGCCGTGCGGATCACCGCGACGGACACGGCCAAGGTGCCCAACACCTCGGCCACCGCCGCCTCTTCGGGCTCGGACCTCAACGGCATGGCGGTGCGGCTCGCCTGCGAGGAGATCGCGGGGCGGATGGCCGCGTTCCTCGCCGAGCGCCATCAGGCGAAGCCCACCGAGGTGCGGTTCCGCGAGAGCCGCGTCGAGGTGGGCGCGGAAAGCTACAGCTTCGCCGAGGCGGCGAAGGCCTGCTGGATGGGGCGGGTGAGCCTCTCGGCCACGGGCTACTACCGCACGCCCGACATCTCGTGGGACCGGATCAGGGGAGAGGGGCGGCCGTTCTTCTATTTCGCCTACGGCGCGGTCGTGAGCGAGGTCGCGGTGGACACGCTGACCGGAGAATACCGCATCCTGCGCGCCGACATCCTGCATGATGCAGGCAGCAGCCTGAACCCGGCGATCGACCGGGGCCAGGTCGAGGGCGGCTATGTGCAGGGCGCGGGGTGGCTGACCACCGAGGAGCTCGTCTGGGACGACGCGGGGCGGCTGCGGACGCATGCGCCCTCGACCTACAAGATCCCGGCGGCCTCTGACGCGCCCGAGGTGTTCGAGGTGAACTTCTGGCAGGCCGAGAACCGGGCGGAGACGATCCATCGGTCCAAGGCGGTTGGCGAGCCGCCGCTGATGCTGGGCATCTCGGTGCTGATGGCGCTCTCGGACGCCGTGGCGGCCTGCGGGCCGGGCTATCCGGCCCTCGATGCGCCGGCGACGCCGGAGCGGGTGCTTGCCGCGATTCGGCGGGTGCGCGGTGCGGCTTGACCGTGCGGCCCTCGCCCGCGCGGTGGCGCGCGAGGGGCGTGTCGCCCGCGTCGCCGTGGTCGAGACCAGGGGCTCGGCGCCGCGGGGTCCGGGCGCCGAGATGCTCGTCTGGGCCGAGGGTCAGTCGGGCACCATCGGCGGCGGCGCGCTGGAATGGGAGGCAGCGGCACATGCGCGCGGCCTGCTCGCCGGGGGGCGGGACGACATGCGGCTGATGCCGCTGGGGCCCGCGCTCGGCCAGTGCTGCGGCGGCGCGGTGCGCCTTCTTTGGGAGATCTATGACGCCGAGCGGCTGGCGCAGGTGCCACGCGGCGGGCTCTATGCCCGTCCCTTGCCGGGCGGCGGCGCGGGGCCGCGCCCGCAGGCGCCGGGCCTTGGCGAGGGGTGGATCGCCGAGGCGGTGGGGGCCGCGGGCCGCCAGCTCTGGATCTGGGGGGCGGGCCATGTCGGGCGCGCGCTCGTGGGGGTGCTGACGCCGCTGCCGGATCTCGCGATCTCCTGGGCGGACACGGGGCCGGAGCGCTTTCCCGAGACGGTGCCCGAGGGGGTCGAGGTCTTGCCCGCCGCGGATCTGCCGCGGCTCGCCGGGCATGCGCCGCCCGAGGCCGAACACCTGATCCTGACCTACAGCCACGACATCGACCTCGCGCTCTGCGATGCGCTTTTGCGGCGTGGTTTCGCCGCCTGCGGGCTGATCGGCTCGGCGACGAAGCGGGCGCGTTTCCGGTCGCGCCTCGCGGCGATGGGCCACGGCGAGGCAGCGATCGCGCGGATCCGGTGCCCGATCGGCGACCCTGCGCTCGGAAAGCATCCGCAGGCGATCGCGGTCGGCGTGGCGGCGGAGATGCTGCTGGCGCGAGCCTCGCCGTCCGAAACCGGGAGGCGGTCTCAGCGGCAGTAGGCGCCGCCGCGGTGCCGCGCCGTGTCGAAGTGGAAGTGATCCCGGTGCCAGCGGTCCGCCGCCGGGCCGAGGACGGTGCCGAAGATCCCGCAGGCGCTGGCGTGCATCTGCCGCAGCGCCCGGCCCTCTGCGCCGCCGCCCCAGTGGTCGAGCAGCGTGATCCAGCGGCCGTCGCGCAGACGCACGCCCGAGATGTCGATCGCGCGGCCGAAGGAATGCTCGGAGAGCGGCGCGCCGCGCTGGTTGTTGCGCGTCCGGCAGGAATAATGCGCCGCCACCCGGATGCGGTCGACCCCGCCGCCCCGGGATCCTACCGCCGGCTTGAGCCCCTGGCGCACCCATTTCTTCAGCGCCTGAGCGGTCTCGCAGTCGAGCAGCGCAGGCTGCGTGAGGCCGATCCCCATGACAGAGCGCAGGCGGACGGCCTGGCGGATGCCGCAGGCGGAGATATGGCCGGTGACGCGGCCTGCGGGCTCGCCCTGCAGGTCGCGGTCGCCGCAGACCGCGCCGCGGTCGAGCGCCCGGCGGCGGGCGATGACCCGTTCGACCACGTCCGGTCCGCGGATCAGCGGGCGGAGCGAGCGCGCGACGCCCGGCACCTCCGGCGCGAGGATGGCAGCGCCCAGCACGGTGCCGCGCGCCGCGATCACCGGGCGACCGTCGGGGTGCGGCACTGCGCGGGCGGCGGGCGCTGGCCGCGGGCGCGCCTCTGCGTCTCGCCCCGGCGAGGCCATGGCGGCCGTTCGCGTTTCCGACGGTGCGGAGCGATCCGGCATGGCGCGCGCCAGGGGGCGCAGGCCGGGTGGGCCAGAGCTCGCCTCACGCGCAAGCGGGCGCAGCGAGCTTTCCGGCGCGGCGGCGAGCGGCGCGCCTGCGGCCAGGGCCGCCAGCAACGCCAGCATCCGCGCCGCGCCGGTCATGCCCCGGTCTTCACCCGGCCGAAGTCCGGCGCGTCGGTGTCCTGACCGGCCTCGATGATGCCGCGCCGGATCGCGCGGGTGCGGGTGAAATAGGCGTGCAGCATCTCGCCGTCTCCGGTGCGGATGGCGCGCTGCAGCGCGAAGAGCTCCTCGGTGAAGCGGCCGAGAATCTCGAGCGTGGCGTCCTTGTTCGTCAGGAACACGTCGCGCCACATGGTCGGGTCGGACGCCGCGATGCGGGTGAAGTCGCGAAAGCCCGCGGCGGAATACTTGATCACTTCGCTGTCGGTGACGCGGCGCAGGTCGTCGGCGACGCCGACCATCGTATAGGCGATCAGATGCGGCGCATGGCTCGTCACGGCGAGCACGAGGTCGTGGTGATCGGCGTCCATCTCCTCGACATGCGCGCCCATCCCCTCCCAGAGCGCGCGCAGCCGCGCGACGGCTTCCGGTTCGGTTCCCGGCTCGGGCACCAGCAGGCACCAGCGGTTGTCGAAAAGCGTGGCGAAGCCCGAGCGCGGTCCGGAGTGTTCGGTGCCGGCGAGGGGGTGGCCGGGGATGAAATGCACGCCCTCCGGGATGTGCGGCCCCACCGCCTCGACCACGGCGCGCTTGACCGAGCCCACGTCGGTCACGGTCGCGCCGGGCGCAAGACGCGGCGCCATCGCCTCGGCCACCGCGCCCATCGCGCCGACGGGCACCGCGAGAACCACCAGATCCGCGCCCTCGACCGCCTCCGCCACGGTATCGGTCACACGGTCGCAAAGCCCGATCTCGCGGGCAGTCTCGCGGGTCTCCGCCGAGCGCGCGGTGCCCACCACCTCGCGGGCGAGGCCGGCCTTTCGTATCGCCCAGAACATCGACGAGGCGATGAGGCCGAGGCCGATCAGCGCGACGCGGTCGTAGACCGGACCGCTCATGCAGCCTCCGCCTTGAAGCGGCCTATGGTGTGCGCGACGCGGCGGCAGGCGCTCTCGTCGCCCACGGTGATGCGCAGGCAATTGGGCAGCTTGTAGCCCGCGACCGGCCGCACGATCAGCCCTTCGGCCTTGAGGAAGGTATCGCAGGCGCGCGCCTCGGCCTCGTCGGCAAAGCGGGCGAGGACGAAATTTGCGTGGCTGGGATCGGACGGCACGCCATGCGCGGCCAGCGCCTCGGCGAGAAAGGCGCGCAGGCGCGCGTTCTCGGAGCGGCAGCGCTCGATGAAGGCGGTGTCGCCCAGCGCGGCCTCCGCCGCGACGAGCGCGGGCAGCGACAGGTTGAAGGGACCGCGAATGCGCCCGAGCACGTCGGCCACATGCGCCGGCCCGTAGCCCCAGCCGACGCGCAGCCCGCCCAGCCCGTAGATCTTGGAGAAGGTGCGCGTCATCACGACGTTCTCGCGCGCGTCGACCAGCGCCGCGCCGCCGTCGAAACCCTCGGCGTATTCGGCATAGGCCCCGTCGAGCACGAGAAGGACGTGGGGCGGGAGCCCGTCGGCGAGCCGCGCCACCTCCGCCTCGCCGATCATCGTGCCCGTGGGATTGTTCGGGTTGGCGATGAAGACGAGGCGCGTGGCCTGCGTCACGGCGCCGAGGATCGCGTCCACGTCCGTCGTGCGCTCGCGCTCGGGCACTTCCACCGGGGTGGCCCCGGAGGCCAGCGCGCTGATGCGGTACATGGAGAAGCCGTGCTCGGTGTGGATCACCTCCGCGCCCGGCCCGGCGTAGGCCTGACAGAGCAGCGCGATGATCTCGTCGCTGCCCACGCCGCAGACCACGCGCTCCGGATCCACGCCATGCGCCGCCCCGATCGCCGCGCGCAGGGCGGCGTGATCGGTGGGCGGATAGCGATGGAGCCGCGCGGCGGCCCGCCGGACGGCCTCCACCGCGGCCGCCGGCGGACCGTAGGGGTTCTCGTTCGAGCTGAGCTTGACCGGGTTCGCCACGCCCTCGGCGGTCGAGGCCCCGCCCTTGTAGGGCTCGATGTCGAGAATCCCGGCTCTCGGTTGGATGATCTCTGTCATCTGCCTCTCCGCGCTTCGCCCCCTCATAACGGCGCGCGGCGCGCGGGGCCAGACGCAAGATGGCCCCCAGGCTGCGGCGGCGTGCCGTCGCCGGCACGTTCGGGCCCCGGCAGAACGAGAAAGGGGCCGCGCGCCGCGCGGCCCCCTGCGTGCACCGCCCGGAACCCGATCAGTTCTGGGCGTAGAATTCGATGACGAGGTTCGGCTCCATGATCACCGGATAGGGCACGTCCGACAGCCCCGGCGTGCGCACAAAGCGCGCGGTCATCTTGGAGTGATCCACCTCGAGGTAGTCGGGCACGTCGCGCTCGGGCGACTGCACGGCCTCGAGCAGCGCGGCCATCTGCTTCGATTTCTCGCGCACCTCGATAACGTCGCCTTCCTTGACGGTGTAGGACGGGATGTTCACCCGGCGCCCGTTCACCAGCACATGCCCGTGGTTCACGAACTGCCGGGCCGCGAAGATGGTGGGCACGAACTTCGCGCGGTAGACGACGGCGTCGAGGCGCCGCTCCAGCAGGCCGATCAGAAGCTCGCCGGTGTCGCCGCGCTGGCGCTCGGCCTCGCGATAGATGCGGCGGAACTGCTTTTCGGTGATATCGCCGTAATAGCCCTTGAGCTTCTGCTTTGCGCGCAGCTGGAGGCCGAAGTCGGACATCTTGCCCTTGCGGCGCTGGCCATGCTGGCCGGGGCCGTATTCGCGGCGGTTCACGGGGCTCTTCGGGCGGCCCCAGATGTTCTCGCCCATGCGGCGGTCGATCTTGTACTTGGCAGTGGTGCGTTTCGTCACCCCTGATCTCCTTCACTTTGCACGGCGCCCTCCCCGCGCTCTCGCGGGTCGTCGGGCCGCCGGATTCGCCGCGACCGCGCAGACACGGGAGCGGCATGGAAGGGCGTTGTCCTTTGCCTTGCGTCCGGTGCCCGGACCCGCGGCCGACAGGCATCCCCTTGCGGGGGCCGCCAACACCAATGAAGCGGCGCGTATACACCCCCTGTCGCGGCTGTCAACCGCGCGGCACTTAACCCGCCGTTCATGCGGAATGGGACAGCCTCGGGCGAGTCTCCGACGGAGGTTGCGATGCCGTTCCAGGACCACACCCACGAGGCAACGAGCCCGCTCGCGCAGGCGGTGGCCATGCGCGACAGCGCGACGCTGCAGATGGTCGAGGAGGCGGTGCGCCACCGGCGGGTGCTGATGGCCTTTCAGCCCGTGGTCTTGGCGGCGGACCCGACGCGCACCGCCTTCTGGGAGGGGCTCGCGCGCGTGCTGGACGAAACCGGGCGAATCATCCCGGCGCGCGATTTCATCCACGCCGTCGAGGAGACGGAGACCGGGCGGCTGATCGACTGCATCGCGCTCGAGAAGGGGCTCGCGGCGCTCGCGCGCACGCCCGGGCTGCGCCTGGCCGTGAACATGTCGGCGCGCTCGATCGGCTACCGGCGCTGGCGGGCGACGCTCGATCGCGCGCTGGCGCGCGACGCCTCGCTGGGCGAGCGCCTGGTGCTCGAGATCACGGAGACTTCGACAATGCTGATGCCGGAGGTGGTGGCGAGCTTCATGGCGGATCTGCAGAGCCGGGGCATCGCCTTCGCGCTTGACAACTTCGGCGCCGGCTACACCGCGCTGCGCCACCTCAAGCGCTTCACCTTCGACGTGCTCAAGATCGACGCGCAGTTCGTGCGCGGCATCGACGCCGATGCCGACAATCAGGTGCTCACCCGCGCCATCGTCGAGATCGCCCGGCAGTTCGACATGCTCACCGTCGCGCAGAAGGTGGAGCGCGCGGCCGAGGCCGAGATGCTGCGCGGGCTGGGCGTGAACTGCCTGCAGGGGCATCACTTCGCGGCCGCCACGACGCGTCCGCCCTGGGCGGAGGACACCAGGGCAGCGGGCTGAAACCGACCGCCGTCGCCGGACGCGCGGAACCGCCAGACAACTGCGCCGCGCGCGCCCCGCGCGCGTTGCCGCGGCGCGGCAGATGCTTTATGCACGCAGGCGACAGGCGGCCCCGGCGCGGGCGCCGCCGCTCTCCCAGCCTGGAGGAACAGCATGACCAACGTCGTAATCGCCTCTGCCGCCCGGACCCCGGTGGGCAGCTTCAACGGATCCTTCGCCAGCGTGCCCGCGCACGATCTCGGCAAGACCGTGCTCGAGGCGCTGGTGGAGCGCGCCGGCATCGAGAAGGGCGAGGTCAGCGAGACCATCCTGGGCCAGGTGCTGACCGCGGCGCAGGGCATGAACCCCGCCCGCCAGGCGCATGTGAACGCGGGTCTGCCGATCGAATCCGCCGCCTGGGGCATCAATCAGGTCTGCGGCTCGGGGCTGCGCGCCGTCGCCCTCGGCGCCCAGCACATCCAGCTCGGCGACGCCGACATCGTCTGCGCCGGCGGGCAGGAGAACATGAGCCTCGCGCCGCACGCCGCGCATCTGCGCACCGGGCACAAGATGGGCGACGTGAGTTACATCGACACGATGATCCGCGACGGCCTCTGGGACGCCTTCAACGGCTACCACATGGGCCAGACCGCCGAGAACGTCGCCGAGAAATGGCAGATCAGCCGCGAGCAGCAGGACGAATTCGCGCTGGCGAGCCAGAACAAGGCCGAAGCCGCACAGAAGGGCGGCCGCTTCGAGGATGAGATCGTGCCGGTCACGGTCAAGGGCCGCAAGGGCGACACGGTCGTGGAGCAGGATGAATACATCCGCCACGGTGCCACCATAGAGAACATGCAGAAATTGCGGCCCGCCTTCACCAAGGACGGCAGCGTGACGGCGGCGAACGCGAGCGGGATCAACGACGGCGCCGCCGGCGTGCTGCTCATGACCGCCGAGGAGGCCGAGCGCCGCGGCATCGAGCCGCTGGCGCGCATCGTCTCCTACGCGACGGCGGGGCTCGACCCCTCGATCATGGGCATGGGGCCGGTGAACGCCAGCCGCAAGGCGCTGGAGAAGGCGGGCTGGAAGCCCGAGGATCTCGATCTCGTCGAAGCGAACGAGGCCTTCGCCGCGCAGGCCTGCGCCGTCAACAAGGACATGGGCTGGGATCCGGAGATCGTGAACGTGAACGGCGGCGCCATCGCCATCGGCCACCCGATCGGCGCCTCCGGCGCACGCATCCTCAACACGCTGCTCTACGAGCTGAAGCGCCGCGGCGCCAAGCGCGGCCTCGCCACGCTCTGCATCGGCGGCGGCATGGGCGTCGCCATGTGCGTGGAGCGCGGCTGAGACGACGGGCCAAAGCACGGCAGGGGCGCTCCGGCGCCCCTTTTTCTTGACCCGCCGACCCGGTGGAAAGTACCGCGCAACAATGTTGCGCGCAAGGGCCGCACCAGCTACGCAATCTTTCAACATTCATTTTCAGACTGGAGGAACGACATGGCCAGAGTTGCACTCGTCACCGGAGGCAGCCGCGGGATCGGAGAGGCGATCTCGAAACGGCTGAAAGCCGACGGATACGAGGTCGCCGCCACCTATGCCGGCAACGACGAAAAGGCGAAGGCCTTCACCGATGCGACCGGCATCAAGACCTACAAGTGGAACGTTGCGGACTACGACGCCTCCAAGAACGGTCTCGCGAAGGTCGAGGAAGAGCTCGGCCCCATCGACGTGGTGGTGGCCAACGCCGGCATCACGCGCGATGCGCCGTTCCACAAGATGACGCCCGAGCAGTGGAAAGAGGTCGTGGACACCAACCTGACCGGCGTCTTCAACACCATCCATCCGGTCTGGCCTGGGATGCGCGAGCGCAAGTTCGGCCGGGTGATCGTGATCTCCTCGATCAACGGGCAGAAGGGACAGTTCGGGCAAACCAACTACGCCGCGACCAAGGCCGGCGATCTGGGTATCGTCAAGAGCCTCGCGCAGGAGGGGGCGCGCTATGGCATCACGGCGAACGCGGTCTGCCCCGGCTACATCGCGACCGAGATGGTGATGGCGGTGCCGGAAAAGGTGCGCGAGGCGATCATCGGGCAGATCCCGGTCGGCCGGCTCGGCGAGCCCGAAGAGATCGCGCGCTGCGTGGCCTTCCTGGCTTCCGACGAGGCGAGCTTCATCACCGGCTCGACGATCAGCGCCAACGGCGGGCAGTATTTCGTCTGACCCGCGACGCGCGACGTTTTGGCCGGCCCTGCACAGGGGCCGGCCAGCAGACGGGCGAGACGCGTCGCCTGTTCTGCCGTACTGCGCGCCTCAGCCGATCCGGTCGCTGAGGCGCTGAATCTCTTCCTTCAGCCTGAGTTTCCGTTTCTTCAGATCCGCGATCTTCCGGTCGCTCGTCCCGGGCGACCGCTGAGCGGCCTCCACCTCGTCCGACAGGGCCTTGTGCCGTTTCTTCAGTTCCTCGACATGGGCGTCCAGGCTCATGGCGTCCTCCTCTCGCGGTTCGCCTTCAGTCCACCACAAAGCGGCCGCTCTGTCACGCCGCAGCAGCAGCATCGGCAGCGTCCGCAACCTCATGCCGAAAAGTCGAGCGGCGCGCCCTCTCGCAGCACGGCGCGAACGCGCTCGCTGAAATGTTCGCGATCACCCGGGTGCGCCGCGCCCTCGTGCAGAACGAGGCCAGCGTGCAGGCGAAACGGCGCCCGCCCGCCGGCCCTTGCGCGCAGCAGGATCAGCCGCGGCGCACGGCCCTCGCGCGGCAGAAGCGGCAGCAGCTCCACGCTGCCCAGCGCGCGCGGCGCCGCCGCGAGGATCTCCGGCAGCCGCTCGGCGCGGTGAACCAGCGTCAGCGTGCCGCGCGGCACGAGCCGCTTCGCCGCCGCCGCCAGCCAGACCTCGAGCGGGGCCGTCTCGCCCAGCCCCGCCTCTCGGGCAGGGTCGGCAGCCCGAACCGAGGCCGTGCGCGGGAACCAGGGCGGATTGAGCATCACATGCGCGAAGCGGCGGGCCTTCAGCGCCGCGGGCATCTGGGCGACATCGCCCTCGACGACCTCGAGCGCGACCTCGTTGCGCGCCGCGTTCGCCCGCGCCAGCGCGGCCAGCTCCGGCTGAAGCTCGAGCGCAGCCAGCGCGAGCCCAGGCACCCTGATCCCCAGCGCCAGCGAGGCCACGCCAACGCCGCAGCCCAGCTCCAGCACGCTGTCGCCGGCACGGGCAGGCACGGCCGCCGCCATCAGGACCGGGTCGATGCCGGCACGATAGCCGCGCGCGGGTTGCTCAACGACGAGACGGCCCCCGAGAAACGCATCCTCGGTGGTCTGCATCACCCCTCGCCGGGCAACTGGATCTCGTGCTCGCGCAGGATTGCCGCGGCGCGGAAATGGTCGCTCTGGCGCACCATCAGCCGCCGCGGCAAAATGCCGATGGAGCCCTCGAGGACGCTCATGTTTACGTCGAACTCGAACACCTCTATATCCTCGGCCCGGAGGAGCGCCTGCACATAGGCGATCAGCGCGATGTCGTTGGTCCGCAGCAGCTCTTTCATGGGGGGCAGTTAGGCCGAGGGGGCCCGCGCTGTCGAGTCCTGCCACGGAGGAGTGATGAGCCTGGACCACGCCGCGCGCAAGCCGCAGGACCGCCTCTCGGCGCTGCTCGCCGAAGAGATGGAGCGGGTCAACGACCTGATCCGCGAACGCATGGCTTCGCGCCACGCGCCACGCATCCCCGAGGTCACCGCCCATCTCGTCGAGGCCGGCGGCAAGCGCCTTCGCCCGATGCTCACGCTGGCCGCCGCGCGGCTCTTCGGCTACCAAGGCAGCCATCACATCCGCCTCGCCGCGACAGTGGAGTTCATCCACACGGCGACGCTGCTGCATGACGACGTGGTGGACGAAAGCCGCCAGCGCCGCGGGCGCCCCACCGCGAACCTGCTCTGGGACAACAAGTCCAGCGTGCTGGTGGGCGACTATCTCTTCGCGCGCGCCTTCCAGCTCATGGTCGAGACCGAGTCGCTGCGCGTGCTCGACATCCTGTCGGACGCCGCCGCCACCATCGCCGAGGGCGAGGTTCTGCAACTCCAGGCGGCGCAGAACCTTGCCACCACCGAGGAGATCTACCTGCAGGTGGTCCGGGGCAAGACAGCCGCGCTCTTCGCGGCGGCCACGGAGTCGGGGGCGGTGATCGCCGGCGCGGACGCGGCCGCCCAGCGTGCCATGTCCGAGTATGGCGACGCGCTCGGAATCGCGTTCCAGATCGCCGACGATCTGCTCGACTGGCAGGGCGACGCGGGAGCCACGGGGAAGAACGTCGGCGACGATTTCCGCGAGCGGAAGCTGACCATGCCACTGATCAAGGCGGTCGCTGCCGCGGACGCCGACGAGCGCGCCTTCTGGGTGCGCACCATCGAGCGCGGCGACCAGCGCGACGGCGATCTGGAGACGGCGCGCAGGCTGTTGGAGCGTCATGACGCGCTCGCCGCGACGCGCGCCGAGGCGATGGGCTGGGCCGATCGGGCGCGCGCATCCCTCGCGCTGCTGCCCGATCACGAACTCCGGCATGTGCTCGACGCGCTCGCGCACTATGTCGTCATGCGAATTTCCTGACAGCCGGGGAGAACCCGGGCGCATGACTGCGGGTCAGGGGCGATCGCTGTTGCCCGCCCACGCGGAATGCCCCATCGTCCTCTCCAGCCCGTCGCGTCCGTCCGGAGTGAGCTTGCGCCTGCCTCGCCCCATATTCCGAAACATCACGAGGGTCGCGCTCGCCCTCGCCGCGCTCGCCGCGCCGGCGGCGCTTGCGCAGGACGTGCGCATCGATATTCCGCGCTCTGACAAGCAGCTCCGCGAGAAGCTCGAGGGCGCGCTGCTGACGAAAGAACTCATCCGCACCGACGATCCGACCGCGCAGGACATCGTGGCCGCCGCGCAGGCGGATTATCAGCGCGTTCTGACCGTGCTCTATGACGAAGGCTATTTCGGCGGCACAGTGTCGATCCTGGTCGACGGGCGCGAGGCGGCAGAGCTTTCGCCCTTTACTGCGCCCGCGCGGGTGGACGAGGTGCTCTACCGGATCCGGCAGAACCGCCGCTTCGCCTTCGGCCGCGCGCAGATCGGTCCGCTCGCCCCCGGCACCACACCGCCCGAGGGGTTCACGCCGGGCGACGGCGCCCGCACCGCGATCGTGCAGTCCGCCATCGACGGTGCGATCGCGGACTGGCGCGAGGTGGGCCACGCGAAGGCGCGCATCGCGCGCAGCGACATCGCGGCGCGCCACCCGGCGAACCGTCTGGATGTGGCGATCGGTGTCGATCCCGGACCGCGGCTCCGCTTCGGGCAGCTTCGCATCTCCGGCAACGAGGATGTGCGCACCGAGCGCATCCGCGCCATCGCCGGGCTGCCGACCGGAGAGGTCTTTCACCCCGAAGAGATCGACCGATCGACCCGCAGGCTGCGCCGCACCGAGGCCTTCTCCGCCGTCGCGCTGCGCGAGGCCGATAGCGCGCGCCCGGACGACACGCTCGACATCGAGGCCACCGTCAGCGAGGCGCCGCCGCGGCGCATCGGTTTCGGCGCCGAGCTGAGCTCGGTCGAGGGCGCGACGCTCTCGGCCTACTGGCTGCACCGCAACCTGCTTGGCGGCGCGGAGCGCTTCCGCATCGAGGGCGAGGTCGCCGGGATCGACGGCGGCGCGGAGGGCATCGACTACCGCCTGCGCACCGAGTTCCGCAGGCCCGCGACCCTCAGCCCCGACAGCGACCTGCTGATCCATTTCGAGCTCGAAAGCCTCGATGAGCCGCAGTTCGGCAGCGACACCGCCGAGTTCGTCGTGGGCCTCGACCGCATCCTGACCGACCGGCTGGAGGTCTTCGGCGGCGCGGGCCTTCGTTACGCGGAGAGCGAAACGCTCTTCGGCACGCGAAGCTATACGCATCTGATCCTGCCGCTGCGGGCGGAATACGACCGGCGCGACAGCGAGCTGAACCCGGCCTCGGGCTACTATCTGTCGGGCACCGCGATGCCGTTCGCGGCGCTCGACGGCGGCGCCTCGGGCCTTCGGCTGACCGCCGATGCGCGCGC
Source organism: Rhodosalinus halophilus (assembly GCF_003298775.1). Taxonomy (GTDB): domain Bacteria; phylum Pseudomonadota; class Alphaproteobacteria; order Rhodobacterales; family Rhodobacteraceae; genus Rhodosalinus; species Rhodosalinus halophilus. Next base: position 53,114 of record NZ_QNTQ01000005.1, read on the forward strand.
CTATCGCGGCTTCGGGCCGAACGACCGCGTCGTGCTGGCCGGGCGGCTCCAGCTGGGCACGCTCGTCGGCCCGGATCTGCGCGAGGCGGTGCCCGACGACCTGTTCTTTTCCGGCGGCGGGGGCACGGTGCGCGGACAGGACTACCAGTCGCTCGGCATCTTCGTGCCGAGCCTGCGCGACATCTCCGGCGGTCGCTCCTTCGTCGGGCTCTCGGCCGAACTGCGGACCCGGGTCTCGGAGAACTTCAGCGTCGTCGGCTTCTACGACCGCGGCTACATCGGGCGCGATGCCTTCCCCGACGCCGACAGCCCCAGTCACGCCGGCGCGGGCCTCGGCGTTCGCTACGACACGGGGCTGGGGCCGATCCGCCTCGACGTGGCGACGCCGGTGACGGGCGGCGACGCCGGCCAGGATCTGTTCTTCTACATCGGCATCGGGCAGGCGTTCTGATGCGGTCGCTGCGCATAGCCGCCGGCCTCGTGCTGATCGCCCTCGCGCTGGCCCTGCCGCAACGCGCCGCGGCTCAGGACGACGATCCCGGCCGTCTCACGCGGCTCCTGCAGGACTCGCTGTCCGGGGCGGGCCGGGACGTGCAGATCACCGGTTTCGAGGGCGCGCTGTCGAGCCGCGCCACGATCGAGCGGATGACGATCGCGGATGCCGAGGGCGTCTGGTTCACCGCCGAGGACATCGTGCTGGACTGGAACCGCGCGGCGCTTCTGCGCCGACGCCTCAGCGTCAACACCTTCTCGGCCGCGCGGATCGATCTTCCGCGCCTGCCGCAGACCGAGGAGGAAGCGGCCCTGCCGCAGCCCGAGGCCAGGCCTTTCAGCCTGCCGCAACTGCCGGTCTCGGTGAACATCGGGACCATCGAGGCCGAGGAGGTGTCGCTCGGCGCGCCGGTGCTGGGCGAGGCGGTGGTTCTGACCCTGGAGGGGCAGGCGAGCCTAGAACGTGGGGGCGGGACGGCCTCCGCCGCGCTGCGGGCCGAGCGGATCGACGGCGCGCGCGGCGTCTTCGCGCTCTCGGCCGACTATGACGCCGAGGCAAGGACGGCCGATTTCGACCTGCGCTTCGACGAGGGGCCGGAGGGCATCGTGGCGACCCGGCTTGGCATTCCCGGCGCGCCGCCGTTGCAGCTGGAGGCGCAGGGCGCGGGCGCCGTGGCCACGCTCGACATCGACATCAGCCTGTCCAGCGACGGGCAGGAGCGTCTCGCCGGCGGGGTCTCGCTCCGCGGCCCGGAGACCGGCGCGACGGACCCCGGCGTCTGGCGGGCCGCGCTCGACCTGTCGGGCGATCTGACGGCGCTCTTCGCCCCCGAATTGCGCGGCTTCTTCGGCGACGATATCCAGCTTCAGGCCCTGGCCCGCCGCCACCCGGACGGGGCGCTGGACCTGGACAACCTCGCGCTCGACGCACGCTCGATCCTGCTGGACGGGCAGCTCAGTCTGGGCAGCGACGGCTGGCCGCGCAGCGCGCTGCTCTCCGGCCGGATCGCCGCACCTGACGGCACCCCCGTCACCCTGCCGGTCGCGGGCGGCGAGACGCGTATCGAGAGCGCCGATCTGACCTTCAGCTATGATGCCGCGGCGGGCGAAACCTGGCAGGGCGGCATCAGCGTGCTGGAACTCGAGAGCCCGGACCTCAACGCCGTGGCCTTCCGGCTCGACGGCGATGGCACGCTGCGCCCGCCAGGCGAAGGGACACCCGGTCGCCTGGCGGCCGACCTCGCCTTCACCGGCACGGGGCTCGGCCTCGACGACCCGGCAATCGCCGCGGCGCTGGGCGCAGAGCTGCGGGGCAGGGCGACGGTCGGCTACGCGGGTGGCGGTCCGCTGCGCATTTCGGCACTCGACCTGCGCGGCGAAGATTACGAGCTTGGTGGCGACATTACCCTCTCGGGTCTCTCGGCCGGCTTCGAGGCCGCGCTGGACACGCAGCTGGCGGCGCAGGATCTGTCGCGCTTCGCGCCGCTGGCCGGGCGCGAGATCGGCGGTAGCGCCGACGTGAGAATCGCCGGCACCGTGACGCCGCTCTCGGGCGCCTTCGACCTCTCTGTGACGGGCAGCGGCCGCGACCTCGCCGTGGGCGACCCCACCGCCGACAGGCTTCTCGCGGGGCCCAGCACGCTCGACGTCGCCGCGCGGCGGGACGAGACCGGCGTGACGCTCGAGCGGCTCGAGATCGACACGAGCGGGATCGCCGCGACCGCCTCGGGCGAAGCCGCGAGCGAGGACAGCCGGCTCACCTACCGTGCCGAACTGAAGGATCTCTCGCTGCTTTCGCCCACCGGCGAGGGTGCAGGGCGCGCGCGCGTGTCGGGCCGCGCCGTGCTGCGCGGCGCGGGGGTGTCGTCTCTCGTGCTCGAGGGAGAGGTTTCAGGCCCTGCCGGCGGGCCGGCGGTCATTCCGCTGGGTCCGCAGGGTCGGCTGACGCTGGACGACGGCGGCGTCGAGCTCGGTCTCGACGGAGAGGCCGGCACATGGCGCGCCGCGGCGCGTCTCGCCGCGCCGGACTGGAGCGGCGGCGTATCGGCCGAAGCCCTCCGCCTGGACGGCGGCGGTACGCTGGACCTTCCCGAAGGCGCCACCGTGCCGCGGGCCGCCGCGGGGTCGCTCGAGATCGCGGCGCAGGGCATCGCCGCCGAGGATCCGGACCTGGCCGCCGCGCTGGGCCAAAGCGCGCGGATCGCCACCGACTTCGCCTACGAGGCGACGGAGGGCCTGACGCTCACGGGCCTCTCGGCGATGTCCGACGCGGCGCGGCTCGAGGGGGATGTCACCCTCGCGGCGCCGCTCGACGCGCCGGAGGCGAGCTTCGATCTGCGGTTCGTCTCGGGGCCGCTCGAGCGCTTCTCCGGCCTCGCCGGGCGGCGGCTGCGCGGATCGGCGGCGCTGTCGCTCTCGGGGACCGCCGCACCGGCGGCCGGGACGTTCGATGTGGACGCCGAAGGCACCCTGCGCGACATCCGCCTTGGCGACGACGCGCTCGACGCGCTGCTGGGCGGCACCACGCAGCTTGCGGTCGAGGCGCAGCGCGACGCCGACGGCCGCCTGACGGTGCCGCGCCTGCGAATCGACAATCCCAACCTCACGGCCCGCGCCTCGGGCGACACGGGGGGCGTCGACTACGAACTGCGCCTCGCGGACGTGGGCGCCATCGCGCCGGACTTCTCCGGTCCGGCCACGCTCGAGGGCACCGCCCGGGCGGTGGACGCGGGCTGGCGCGTGGCGGCGAACGCCACCGGGCCCGGCGGGACCGTGGGACGCATCGAAGGTCTGGTGGCCAACGACTTCCGCCTCGACCTCTCGGTGCGGGGCACGGCGCCGCTCGGCCTTGCCAATGTCCTGCTCGCCACACAGCGGGTCGAGGGCGTGGCCAGGTTCGACCTTCGGGTCTCCGGTCCGCCGCGGCTGTCCTCCGTCTCGGGGCGCATCACGACCGAAGGCGCGCGGCTCTCGGCGCCGACCCTGCGGCTCACGCTCGACCCGATCCGCGCGACCGTCGCTCTCTCCGGCGGCAGAGCGGATCTCGACGTGACGGCCCGGCCCTCCGACGGCGGCCGCATCACGGCCGGCGGGCGTGTGGCTCTGGATCCGCCCTTCCGGGGCGATCTCGACATCCGCCTCGAAGGCGTGGTGCTGCGCGACCCGCAACTCTACGAGACCACCGTGACCGGGACCATCTCGATTGAGGGGCCGCTCGCGGGAGGCGCGGCGATCACCGGCCGGCTGACCCTGCCGCGCGCCGAGATCCGCGTGCCGTCGAGCGGCGTCTCCGCGCTCGGCGCCCTGCCGGAGGTCCGCCACATCGCGCCGCCGCCGGCGGTCCGACGCACGCTCTCCTACGCGAATATCACCCCGACCGGCACGCCCGCCGAGCGCAACGGATCCGGCGGCACGGCACGCCCCTATCCGCTCGACCTGACGATCAGCGCACCGTCGCAGATCTTCGTGCGCGGGCGCGGTCTCGACGCCGAACTCGGCGGCACGCTGCGGATCACCGGGACAACCTCCGCGCCCATCCCGCAGGGGGGCTTCGAGCTCGTTCGCGGGCGGTTGGACCTGCTGGGCCAGCGCTTCCAGCTCACCGAGGGGATCGCGCGGATCGAGGGCGATTTCGACCCCTTCCTGCGCCTCGTCGTGACGACCGAACGCGACGACGTGACGATCTCGATCATCGTCGAGGGACAGGCGGACAGCCCGGATGTGCGCTTTGCGTCCTCCCCCGAGCTGCCGGAGGACGAGGTGCTGGCGCAGCTGCTCTTCGGCAGGAGCATCGAGGAGCTTTCCGCGCTGCAACTCGTCCAGCTCGCCAGCGGCGTGGCCACGCTCACCGGCCGCGGCAACGGCGCCTTCACCTCGCTGCGCAGCGGGCTCGGGGTGGACGATCTCGACATCACGCAGGGCGAGGACGGCGGGACCGCCGTGCGCGTCGGCAAGTATCTGTCCGAGAACATATACACGGACGTGACCGTCGAGAGCGGCGGGCGCTCCCAGGTCAATCTCAATCTCGATCTGACGCCGGACATCACCGTGCGCGGCGGGGTCTCCAACGACGGCGACTCGAGCCTCGGCATCTTCTTCGAACGCGACTACTGAGCCCGGCGAATTTTCGTACAAAAATCCGCGGGCAGCGCACGACCGAAGGGAGAAATCTTTCGTCCGAAAGATTTTCGCTTCAGCCGCCGCGCACCGTGTCGATCATCAGCTGCACGTTGGCAGGGTCGGCGTCGGGCGTGATCCCGTGGCCGAGATTGAAGATGTGCGGGCCGCCGGAGAAGGCGCGCAGGATGCGCCGCGTCTCCTCCACCAGCGCCTCGCCCCCCGTGACCATGTGCGACGAGGCGAGATTGCCCTGCACGCAGCCGTCCCGCTGCACGTGCTCTGCCGCCCATTCCGGCGTCACCCCGTCGTCGAGCGCCACGCAATCGATGCCGGTCGCCTGCGCGAAGCCCTCGTAGCGCGCTCCGGCGCCTCGCGGGAAGCCGATCACCGGCAGGCCCGGGTGCCGCTCCTTCAGCGCTGCGGTGATCCGGCGGCAGGGCTCGAGCGCATAGCGCTCGAAATCGTCGCCCTGCAGCGATCCCGCCCAGCTGTCGAAGACCTTGACCACCTCGGCGCCCGCCTCGACCTGCCGCGAGAGGTATTCGACGGTCCCCTCCTCGAGCCGCGCGATCAGGCGGTCGAAGAGCGCGGGATTCTCGTCCTTGAGCTTGTGCGCCGGACCCTGATCCGGCGTTCCCCGGCCCGCCACCATGTAGGTCGCCACCGTCCAGGGCGCGCCCGCGAAGCCGATGAGCGTCGTCTCGGCGGGCAGCTCGCGCGACAGGATGCGCACGGTCTCGTAGACCGGGTTCAGCGTCTCGTGCACGGCCGCGGCGGGCTTCAGCGCCTCGAACTCCGCCTCGGTCGTCAGGGTCGAAAGCCGCGGCCCCTCGCCCGTGACGAACCACAGCTCCGCGCCCAGCGCCTGGGGCAGCAGCAGGATGTCGGCGAAGAGGATCGCGGCGTCGAAGCCGTAGCGCCGGATGGGCTGCAGCGTGACCTCGGCGGCGAGCTCGGGCGTATAACACAGCGACAGGAAATCGCCCGCCTTCGCCCGCGTTGCGCGGTATTCGGGCAGATAGCGCCCGGCCTGCCGCATCATCCAGATCGGCGGTACGGGCAAGGTCTCGCCCGCCAGCGCCCTGAGGATCGTCTTCGTCTCGGCCATCTCCGCCCCTTCCGCAACTCCCGCCAAGGGGTCGCCGCCCCTGCGCCGGCTGTCAAGACAGCAAGCGCTTGTCAGCCGCGCCTGACAGCCTTAGACCGGGGCCATGAGCATCGCCCTGCCCTCTCCCGACGCGCCGATGAAGATCGGCACCCGGGGCTCGCCGCTCGCGCTCGCGCAGGCGCACGAGACCCGCGACCGCCTCGCCGCGGCCTTCGACCTGCCCGTCTCCGCCTTCGAGGTCGTCAAGATCAAGACCACAGGCGACGCGGTCCTCGACCGCCCGCTCAAGGAGATCGGCGGCAAGGGCCTCTTCACGCGCGAGATCGAGCAGGCGCTGATCGACGGCGCCATCGACATCGCCGTGCACTCGATGAAGGACATGCCCGTCGCGCAGCCGGAGGGCCTCACGCTCGACACCTACCTGCCGCGCGAGGACATGCGCGACGCCTTCGTCAGCCATCGCCACCCCGCGCTCGCGGATCTGCCCGACGGTACCGTCGTGGGCACGAGCTCGCTGCGCCGCCGCGCGCAGCTGCTCTGGCGCAGGCCGGACCTCACCGTGGTGGAGTTCCGCGGCAATGTTCAGACCCGGCTGAGAAAGCTCGAGGACCGCGTCGCAGACGCGACCTTCCTTGCCATGGCGGGCCTCAACCGCCTCGACATGGCGCATGTCGCGCGCGGGCCGATCTCGCCCGACGACATGCTGCCCGCGGTCGCGCAGGGCGCCATCGGCATCGAGCGGCGCGAGGACGACGCACGCACCGCGGACATGCTCGCCGCAATCCACGATGCGCCCACCGCGACGCTGCTGGCCGCCGAGCGCGCCTTTCTCGCCGAACTCGACGGCTCCTGCGAGACGCCGATCGCCGGGCTCGCCGAGGTGCATGGCGGCACGCTGCGCCTGCGCGGCGAGATCCTGCGCCCCGACGGCTCCGAATGCCTTTCCGACGATGCGCGCGCGCCGGTGGAGGACGGCCCGGACCTGGGACGCGAGATGGCGCGCAAGCTGCTCGGACAGGCCGGCCCCGGATTCTTCGACTGGCGCGCAGCCTGAACGGCTCCCGCCCTTCTGCCTCGTCCGGAATATCCTCGCGGGTGAAGCCCGCGCCAGCGGCAGAGGGGGCCGACAGCCGCCCTCGCCGCACCTCAGTCGGGAAGCACCTTGCCCGGGTTCATCACGCCCGCGGGATCCAGCGCCGCCTTGATCGCGCGCATCGCCGCGAGCGCCGCCGCGTCCTTGCGCCGGCGCATCGAGGGCAGCTTGGCCAGCCCGATGCCGTGTTCGGCGGAGAAGCTGCCGCCCATCTCGCGCACGATCTCCTCCACGGCCTCCACGACCGCCTCCTTGAGCCCGGCATCCCCCTGCGACAGCCGCACGGCGTAGTGGATATTGCCGTCGCCCAGGTGCGCCACCGGCAACGCAACCGCCGCGGGATCGAGCGCCGCCACAGCGGCGTCGGCCCGCGCGAGAAAGGGCCCGACCCGGTCGAGCGGCACGGCGATGTCGTTCACCGCGACGGGTCCGGGCGCGAGCGCCACCTCCGCCGCCCGCTCGCGGCGGGCCCACATCTCGGCGCGCTGCGTGTCGTTCTGCGCCACCACGGCATCCAGCACCGCGCCTTCCTCGAAGAGATCGCCGAGGATCGCCTCCAGATAGGCCTGCACAGGCACCGTGCCGTCGGGCCCAGGGTCTGCGTCGCGCGGCGCCGTGGCGCCCACCTCGACCAGCAGGTTCACGTCATGGCTCTCCGCGAAGGGCGGCTTCAGAGCCGGATCATGCGCGAGCAGCGCCTCCATGTAGGCGCGCGGCATGTATTCGCAGGCCTCCACCGCGCCACCCGTCGCCTCCTGCAGGCGGTTGAGCAGCGCAAGCCCCGCGTCCAGCGAGGCCACCGCGACCATCGCCGTGGCATAGGCGCGCGGGCGCGGCACAAGCTTCAGCACCGCGGCCGTGATGATCCCGAGCGTGCCCTCGGCGCCGATCAGCAGGTCCCGCAGGTCGTAACCCGAGTTGTCCTTGTGAAGCTCGCTCATCAGGTCCACGACCTCGCCCGTCGGCAGCACCGCCTCCAGCCCGAGGCACAGATCCCGCGTGTTGCCGTAGCGCAGCACGTTCGAGCCCCCCGCGTTGGTCGAAAGCACGCCGCCGATCATCGCCGAGCCCTTGGCGCCGAAGGTCAGCGGAAAGGCGAGGCCGTGCTGCCCCGCCGCCTCGTGCAGACGTTCCAGCACGACGCCGGCTTCGACGATGGCGATACGCGCCTCCGGCCGGATCTCGCGGATCCGGCTCATGCGCTCCACCGACAGCAGGATCGCCCCCTCCGCGACTGCACCGCCATTGAGCCCCGTGTTGCCGGCCAGCGGCACCACCGGCACGCCCACCTCGTTGGCCAGCCGCACCACCGCGGCGATCTCCGCCGTGGTCGCAGGCCGCACCACGCAGAGCGGCGCCGAAACCCAGGCGCCGGTCCAGTCCTGCGCGTAACCGGCCATGTCTGGCCCGGTCATCACCTGCCCCGCGCCGACGATCTCGCCCAGTCGCTCCAAAAGATCCGCCATGCCGCCTCCGCTCGCTCCGGCCCGTTCTCGCCCGTCGCACGCCCTGCCGCAAGCCGCGGATCCCTCGCGCGGCACGCGCGACGGCGGCAGCGCCCCCGCCGCACGCAGTGCCAGAGGACGTGCGCGCGGCACGCGCGCGCCGCCTGGCACAGGCCGGGTCACGCCACGAGCTTCTCGGCGCGTTTGAGATCCACGCTCACGAGCTGGCTCACCCCCTGCTCCACCATGGTCACGCCGAAGAGCCGGTCCATCCGCGACATCGTCACCGCATGGTGCGTGATGATGAGGAAGCGCGTGTCCGCGCGCCGCCGCATCTCGTCCAGAAGGTCGCAGAAACGGGTGACGTTCGCGTCGTCGAGCGGCGCGTCCACCTCGTCGAGCACGCAGATCGGCGCGGGGTTGGCCAGGAAGACGGCGAAGATCAGCGCGAGCGCCGTCAGCGTCTGCTCGCCGCCCGAGAGCAGCGAGAGGGTCGAGAGCTTCTTGCCCGGCGGCTGGCACATGATCTCGAGGCCCGCTTCCAGCGGGTCGTCGGATTCGACCATGACGAGCTTCGCCTCGCCGCCGTTGAAGAGATGGGTGAAGAGCATCGAGAAATTCGCGTTCACCTGCTCGAAGGCGGTGAGCAGCCGCTCGCGCCCCTCCCGGTTGAGCGCGGCGATGCCGGCGCGGAGCTTCTTCACCGCCTCCTCGAGGTCGGCCTTCTCCTGCGCCAGCGTGTCGTGCTCCTCCTGCACGGCGCGCGCATCCTCTTCGGCGCGCAGGTTCACTGCGCCCAGCGCGTCGCGCTGGCGCTTGATTCGGGCGACCTGCGCCTCGAGCGTCTCGGCGTCCGGCAGGGCCTCCGGCTCAACGCCCAGCCGCTCCAGCAGACCCGCCGTCCCCGTCTCGTAGGCCTCGGAAATGCGCGCCTCGGCCTCTTCGGCGGCCTCCGTCGCGGCCTCGGCGCGCGCCGAGGCCGCCGCCTCGGCGGCGCGCGCGTCGGCTGCCGCGCGCTCGGCCTCCCGCTCCGCGGTGCCGGCGGCGCGGCTCTCCGCCTCGCCCGCGGCGAGGGCGTCCGCAGCGGCCGTGCGGCGCGCCTCGGCATCGCGCAGCGAGCGCGCGAGATCCTCCCGCCGCGCCGCGACCTGCGCCGGCACCTCCCGTGCGGTCTCGAGCTCGGCCTCCGCGGCCTGCAGGCGCTCCGAAAGCTCGGCGGCCCGCTCGTTCGCCGTCGCGAGCCGCCGCTGCCAGCCGTCGAGTTCGCGGGCCACCGTCTTGGCACGCGCCGCGCGCGCCTCGCCCTCTCGGCGCAGCGTGTCGTGGGCGCCGCGACGGGTCATCATCTCGGCGCGCGCGGCCTCGACCGCCTTGCGCAACGTCTCGAGCTCGGCCCGGCCCTTCGCCGGATCGTCCAGCGCGGCCAGCGCCGCTTCGGCCTCCTGCAGGCGGGCACGGGCCGCCTCGGCCTCCTCCTCGTGGCGTGCGGCCGCGAGGCGCAGGCTCTCCAGCCGTCCGGCGGCGAGGTTGCGCTCCGCCTCGGCCTTGCTGAGGGCGCGGGCCGCCTCGGCCGAGCGGGCGTCGGCCTTGCGCCGCGCCTCGCGCGCCTGCGCGTCGGCCTCGGTGAGCTCCCGAAGCCTCGCCGCCAGCGACTGATGCGCGTCGCGCGCGCCGTCGAGCCGCGCCGTGGCGCGCGCCATCTCCTGTTTGAGCGCCTCGAGCCGGTTGAGCTGTTCGAGGCGCAGCGCGGCCGCCGTGGGCGCATCGCCCGACCAGGCCGTGAACCCGTCCCAGCGCCACAGGTCGCCCGCGAGGCTGACGAGCCGCTGGCCGGGTTTCAGCAGCGGCTGCAGGCGCGCGCCCTCTTGTGCGTCGACAAGGCCGATCTGGCCCATCCGGCGCACCAGAACTTCCGGCACCGACACATGCCTGTCGAGCGGCGTCACACCTTCGGGGAGCGGCTGCTCCTGGTCGTAGGGCGGCAGGGGCAACCAGCCGGAGGCCCCTTGAGGATCGACCTCTGGCGCGCGCAGATCGTCGGCCAGCGCGGCGCCCAGCGCCTTCTCGAAGCCCTGCTCGACCTGCAGGCGGTCGATGACCGCACCGCCCTCGGCGGTGTCGCGTGACACCACCCGCGCGAGCGCGGCATGTTCCGCTTCGAGCGCGCTGAGCTCGCCCTCGGCGGCCGAACGCTCGGCGCGTGCCTCGGCCTCGCGGGCCTGGGCTGTGCCCCGCGCCTCGTCGGCCATGGCCAGCGTCCGTTCGGCCTCCGCCGCGGTGGTTTCGGCCTGCGCGGCCGCCTCCCGGGCCGTGGCCAGATCGTCCTCTGCGGTCTCGAGCCGCGCGCGGTGGCCTTCAGCCTCGTCACGCGCGCGTGCAGCCTCCGCCTCGTTCCGCGCCAGCGTCTTGCGGCAATCCTCCACCAGTCGCTCGGCCGCATGGTGGCGGGCTGCGAGCCGAGCGACGGCGTCGTTGGCCGCGTCGAGTTCCTCTTCCTTGTCGGCCAGCGCCCTGGCGGCCTCTTCCGCCGCCGCTTCCGCCGCGGCGAGGCGCTCCTCGTGGCCCTCCCCGGCAGCAGCCAGTTCGTCGGCCTCGATCTCCAGCGCGCGGATCGTCTCGCCCGCATCGCCGGTGAGCTGGGCCTCGCGCTCGCGGTCGCGCGAGAGCTGTGCGATGCGGCCCTCCAGGGTCTCGACGGCGCCCCGCGCGCGCTCTTCCTCCTGCGCGAGGGTCGCGCGCTCCACCTCGAGACGCTGGAGCACCGCGGCCGCGATGGACTCTTCCTCGCGCAGGGGCGGCAGCGCGGCATCGGCCGCCTCGCGCTCGGACGCGGCCTTGCGTGCGGCGGCCTCGGCGCGCGCGGTTTCGGCCGTAGCCTCCCGGAGCGCGGCCTGCGCGGCCGCGCGCCCGGCATCCGCGTCGCGCCAGCGGATATAGAGCAGGCTGCCCTCGGCCTGCCGGAGCTCTTCCGAGAGCTGCCGGTAGCGCGCGGCCTGTTTCGCCTGCCGCGCGAGCTGCGCGAGCTGCTGTGCGAGCTGCTCGATCACGTCGTCCACGCGCGAGAGGTTCGCCTCGGTGTTCTTCAGCTTGAGCTCCGCCTCGTGCCGCCGCTGATAGAGGCCCGAGATGCCGGCGGCCTCTTCCAGGATGCGGCGCCGCGCGGCCGGCTTGGCGTTGATCAGTTCCGCGATCTGCCCCTGGCGGACAAGCGCCGGGGAATGCGCGCCGGTCGAGGCGTCCGCGAAGAGCATCTGCACGTCCCGCGCGCGCACGTCCCTGGAGTTCGCCTTGTAGGCGGAGCCCACGTCGCGGGTGATGCGGCGGGTGATCTCGAGCACGTCGTCGTCGTTGAAGCCCGAGGGCGCGAGCCGCTCGGAATTGTCGAGCGTGAGCGAGACCTCGGCGAAGTTGCGCGCCGGGCGACGCGCCGTGCCCGCGAAGATCACGTCCTCCATGCCGCCGCCGCGCATCGCGGTGGGCCGGTTCTCGCCCATCACCCAGCGCAGCGCCTCCAGCAGGTTGGACTTGCCGCAGCCGTTGGGGCCGACCACGCCGGTCAGCCCCTCGGCGATCACCAGTTCGGTCGGATCGACGAAGCTCTTGAAACCGGAAAGGCGGAGCCTGTTGAAGCGCAAGGTCTCGTTCCTCGATTCCGCGGATGTCGCCAGAGTGAGCGGCGCGCGCGCCTCTGTCAATCAATGAGCGCAGGATGTGGGGCCTGTTTGAAGTGTTTTCCACAAGATATCGCAATGCCGGATGCCGGGGCACCGCCGGCTTGACGGCCTTCCCATGACGGGCAACATGAGAGGCGATCCAGCGTGCAGGGAGGAGCGGCATGGGCATCATCGTCGAGCCGGGCGATCCGCGGGAGCCGGAAAACCGCGCCCTGATCGATCAGGCCCAGGCGATGATGCAGGACATGTTTCCGCCGGAGGAGAATTTCTATCTTTCGCCGGAGGCGCTGCGCGGCCCTGACGTGCGCTTCTTCGTCGCCCGCGAATACGACACGACGCTGGGCTGCGGCGCGCTCGCGCAGCGGCAGGGCTACGGCGAGGTGAAGGCGATGTTCACGGCCCCCTTCGCCCGCGGGCGCGGGGTGGCGCGGCGGGTGCTCGCGCGGCTCGAGCTCGAGGCGCGGCATCTCGATCTGCCATGCCTGAAGCTCGAGACCGGCGACCAGCTGGCCGAGGCGATCGCGCTCTACGAATCGGAGGGCTTCGCCCGCTGCGGCCCCTTCGGCGACTACACCGAGAACAGTTCGAGCGTGTTCATGGCAAAGCCGCTGACCTGATCAGCCGGGGCAGTCGAGATCGGCGCGCAGGACCGACGGATCCCCTGTAATACGTTGGACGTCACAGCCAGTGGCCTGTTCGATCGCGGCCTCGGCCGCGCGCGCCACCTCGCCGAATCGGGGCAGCCATGCCGCGTTGCGCCGCACCGCTTCCGCCTCGTCGCCACGCTGTCGGATATCGAAGCTGTGCCCCAGGGCCTCTGCCCGGAGGGGCGGCAGCCCCTGGTAGCCGCGCCCGCCGGTGTCGCAGGCGGCCACCAGAAGCGCGACCGCGGTCATGCCTGCCTTGTTCCACATCAAGGCCGAGCCTCCCACCGCAAGGTTAACGATCCGTTAGCGAGGGGTTGATGCAAGAAGAGGCTTTACATTCCGATCTTGGCATGTATATAAACATTCCAAAGTCGGAATACGAAAGGACGTGACCGATGACGGACCTTCTCACCAAACCCGCCGACAGATACTCGCCGCTCTACTTCCTCGCCTCGCTCGGCGCGGGCGGCGTGGCTGTCACCTTCTTCATGTATCTCATGTTCTGGGTGCCGCATCCGGGCCAGCCGGTGCCGGTGTTCGAGGACATCGCGGCCGCCTTCGCCGCCGGTGGCCTCGGCATGCAGGCCGCGATCGCCGTCGCGGTGGTCGGGATCGCTGTATTCGCCTTTCTCAACGTGAAGTCGCTGATCTGTAACCTGCGCGCCTACGCGGCCTTCAAGCGCACGGAGGCCTATGAGGCGCTGCGCAAGTCCAACGCCGAGTCGACCCTGCTCGCCATGCCGCTCGCCCTCGCGATGACGGTGAACGTGGGCTTCATCGTCGGGCTCGTGTTCGTGCCGCAGCTGTGGAGCATCGTGGAATACCTCTTCCCGGCCGCGATGGTGGCCTTCCTGCTGATCGGCGTGCTGGCGTTCCGGCTGATCGCGGACTTCCTGGGCCGGGTGCTAAGCGAGGGCGGCGTCTTCGACGTCACCGCGCACAACTCCTTCGCGCAGCTCCTGCCGGCCTTCGCGCTGTCGATGGTGGCCGTAGGCTTCGCCGCGCCCGCCGCGATGAGTGGCACGCCCGTGACGGTGGGCACCAGCCTCGTGCTCTCGACCTTCTTCGGCGTCACGGCGGCGGTCTACGCCGTGATCGCGGCGGTCACCGCCTTCAACTCGATGCTGCACTACGGCACCGCGCGCGAGGCCGGCCCGACCCTGATGGTCGTCGTGCCCATCATGACCGTCCTCGGCATCATGCTGCTGCGCCAGGAGCACGGCCTGCACACCACCTTCGATGCGAACGGCAACCCCGGCGAATCGCTCGTCATGCTTGCGCGTATCCTGACCGTGCAGTTCGTCTTCCTCGGCCTCGGCATGCTGGTGCTGCTGCGTCAGCGCTACTTCGACGACTTCGTGTTGGGTCAGAAGACCTCGCCCGGCTCCTACGCGCTGGTCTGCCCTGCGGTGGCGCTCTCGGTGATGGGGCACTTCTTCATCAACAAGGGCCTCGTCGGCGCTGCCGTGGTGGACAAGTTCTCGCTCGCCTACTGGGGTCTGACGGCCGTAGCGCTGGCCTTCCAGGCGGTTGCGATCGCGCTGGTCCTTCGGCTGAACCGCCAGCACTTCACCCGCACCGAAGCGGCGGCAGTGCCGGCCGAGTGACCGGCAGACACAATCCGACGAAAGAAGGGCGCGCTGCATGGCGCGCCCTTCTTAATTCGCCTGGGCCTGCGGCTCAGGCGACCACCTGGAACCGCCCGTCCAGATCGGCGCCAGCAGCTCGGGTCACCGTGCCCATCTCTCGGATGGCCGCGATCAGTTCGTTGCGATAGACGAGCCCGGTGTTGTCGAACGGCAGACCCCGCACGTCGTAGCCCGGCACCTCGCCAGGCACGCCGCCGCCGATCGGCTTGTCGTTCCAGGCCTCGGAGAAGCCGCCCAGCATGATGTAGGTGTTGAAGGCCATCGTGAACTCTTTGTCCAGCACCTCCTCGACGGGCCGGCCGTTCAGCATGATGTCGGTGGCCCGGGCCTCGGCCGCCGAGGCGCCTAGCACTGCAGTGTAGCGGATGCCGGACGAGAAATGCAGCATCCCGCGCGAGACGAAGGCGGAAAGGTCGGTGCCCTCCACCTCTTCGGGGCGCAGGAGACGCCTCGCATTCGAGGTCAGCATGTCCCGGATCTGCGCCCCGGTCATGGTGGCGATCTCCACCTGGTCGGCGTAGGGCATCACGTCGAACCACTCGCGAAAGCTGAGCGGCCCGGCATTGACACCCTTGGCGAGCCCGGTCGCGTTGAAGAGGGCGAAGTCCACGCGCCCGCCCGGGAAGGTCTCGGACCGCTTCACCAGAGTGTCGTTCATGAAATTGGCGATCGCCGTCTCGCCCGTATAGCGCGTGGCCAGCGTCTCCTCGGTCGAGATCGGCGCATCCTCGGCCACCTCACCGATGATCTCGGCGAGCTTCGTGTCGAGCGCCGCGATCATCGGGGCCATGACCTCGGCCTCGAAGGCGGCGTCGTAGTCGTCATCGTGCTCGAGATCGTCGTAGCCGTCCTCACCCTCCGACACGCGGTCGTCGCGGCGCTTGATCGTGTGCAGGGCGACATTGCTGAACCACGCCTCGCGCCCCTGCCCCGCGGCGAGCGACATCGAGATGTCGCCGAGAAAGGCACCGTTCGCCTTCGCCTGCGTGAGCAGCACGCCCGAGACCATGTTGTCCGGATCCATGCCGTCGGCGTTGAGCTCGGTGTGAGAATGGCCGCCGACGATGACCACCGGCTTTTCCGAGAGCGGGCCGATCGCTTCGGCGATGGCGAAGTCGCCCTCGCCGATCTCGCGCAATGCCCCGGCCTTGCCCGAGCGGTGCATGTCCTTGCCGTAGCCGCAGTGCGACAGGATCACCACCACGTCCGAGACGGCCTCGACCGCCTTGTAAAGGTTGCGTGCCGCCTCGACGGGGCTCGCCACCGCCATGCTCGGGTCGCTCTCCATGCCGACCCGCGTATCGACCGCCGTCGTCAGCCCGATGACCCCGACGCGCAGCCCGTCCGCCTCGATCACCGCGGCGGGCGCATAGTCGCGGTCGCGCGCGAGATGCGCCGAACCATGGACGTTGGCCGAGAGAACGGGGAATTCCGCGTTGCGGTCGATGCCGAGCTTGAGCTGCGCCGCGCCGCGGTCGAACTCGTGATTGCCGAGCACGGCCACGTCCACCCCCGCGGCGGAGGCGGCGGCGTAGCCCGTGTCCACGACGAACTCCTCTTCCGACCAGCCCATCAGCTCGTCGAAGATCGAGCCGGTGTGGTCGTCGCCGCCGGACAGGAACAGGACCGTCTCGTTCGGCCGCGCCGCGGCTTTCGCCTCTCTTACCAGCTTGACCATCTGTGCCATGCGATGCGTGTCGCCCCGGCTGGCGTGCATGTCCGTCATGTGGTTGTGCATGTCGTTGAAATGCATCAGCCGCAGCACGCGCCGCTCGCCGTCTTCGAGGCGCTTCTCGAGGACGGGCGCACCGTCCTCGGCGACGATCGTGGTGATCGGGCCGCCGAGCGGGTCGCCCTCGAGCAGAAAGACGCGCTGCGCGCCGCCCGCCGGGTTCGCGGGAGCAGCCACCATGCGAAGCTCGCCCGGCCCCGGGGTCGCGTTCGCCCGGGTGACGAGGAGGGGCGAAAGCGCCGTCGCGGCGGCGAGGCCGGCTGTGCCGGCGAGCATCTGGCGACGCGTGAACGAAACAGGCATGGGCGAACCTCCTCTTTCCTGAAGACGAGCTTCGTGGAACAGGCACGAGGTAACGTGCGCGTGACGCCTGCGTGAAGATTTGCCGTCGGCCGCGTGCGCCCGACCGGTTTCCCCCGCCCGACAAGAAACGGGCACGCCCCGCAGGGCGCGCTCCTTTTCTTTTGCGCGCAGGTGATCGCATCATGCGCCGACAAGGAGGAACAGGCATGATCGTCAACATCGCCATTCTGCTGGTCTGTCAGCTGATCGGAGAGGCCACGACGCGCGCGCTCGACGCACCGGTGCCGGGGCCGGTTCTGGGCCTCGCACTCCTTCTCGGGACATTGGCGCTGCGCCCCGCATTTGTGCCGCGCGTGGCGCCCGTTGCGAACGGGCTTCTCGCGCATCTATCGCTGCTGTTCGTGCCGGCGGGCGTGGGCGTGGTGGCACACCTCGACCGGCTGGGAAGCGAAGGCCCCGCGCTCCTCGTCGCGCTCCTGGGCAGCACCGTCGCCACGCTCGCCGTCACGGCCGGCGTCTTCGTCGGGCTTCGCCGGCTCATCGGGGCGAAGCCATGAGCCCCGAGGTCATCGACATCTGGAGCTATCTCGCGCGCGAGCCGCTCCTCTGGCTGACGGTGACGCTGCTGGCCTATCTGGCGGGCGACGGGATCTCGCGCGCGACGGGGCGGGCGCCGCTCGCCAACCCGGTGCTGATCGCGATGCTCCTGCTTGCGGGGCTGCTGGAGGCGACGGGCACGCCCTACGCCGACTACTTCGAGGGCGCGCAGTTCGTCCACTTCATGCTCGGCCCGGCGACGGTGGCGCTGGCGGTGCCGCTCCACGCCGCGCTGCCGCGGCTGCGGGGGCTGGTGATCCCGATGCTCGGCGCGCTCGCGGCGGGCTCGGTCACGGCGATCCTCTCGGCCCTGCTGATCGCCCGCGCTCTTGGTGTGGAAGGGGCGACGCTCCTCTCGCTCGCGCCGAAGTCCGCGACCGCGCCGGTCGCCATCGGCATCGCGGAAAGCCTCGGCGGGCTGCCGACGCTGACGGCGGCGCTGGTGATCCTGACGGGGATCATCGGCGCGGTGACGGTGACGCCGCTGATGAACGCACTTCGCATCCGCGACTGGCGCGCGCGGGGCTTCGCCGCGGGCGTCGCCGCGCACGGGATCGGCACCGCCCGCGCCTTTCAGGTGGATCCGACGGCGGGGGCGTTCTCCGGGCTCGGCATGGGGCTCAACGCGATGCTGACCGCGCTCCTCGCCCCGTGGCTCGTCGCGGCGTTCACCTGAGGCGCACACGAAAGGGCCCCGGCGACGCCGCCGGGGCCTGTCCAGAACCGCGTTGATCCCGCGTCAGTGCAGGTGCTTTTCCACCTGCGCGATGGCGTCGTCCACCAGCGCGTCGTTGCGCTGATCCGTCATGTGCTTCGCAATCACATCCCGTGCGGCGGCGACCGCCACCTCGGCGGCACGCTCGCGCACCTCGCGCACCGCGGCAGCTTCGGCCTGCGCGATGCGGTCCTCCGCCGCCTTCATGCGGCGCGTGATGGACTCCTCGAGGTCGGCCTTGGACTGCTCGGCCGACAGGCGCGCCTCTTCCTTGGCGTGCTGCACGATGCGATCCGCCTGCTCCCTGGCTTCACGCGTCTTGCGCTCGTAGGAGGCCAGCAGGCTCTGCGCCTCTTCCCGGATGGCGCGCGCCTCGTCCAGTTCGGAGCGGATGCCCTCGGCGCGGCGGTCGAGCATCTCGGCCACCTTGGACGGCACCCTGAAATAGACCAGGATGCCGATGAACACGAGAAAGCCCAGCAGGACAACGAAGTCGGTATTGCCCAGCGAAAAGAACGGCCCCTTGGCCGCCTGGGCCGGCGTGGCCATCGCCAGCGCCAGCGTCGCAGCGATCACAGCCCGCATCTCTCAGCCCTCCATGCGGGCAGCGACGGCCCGCTCGATCTCGGCCTGCTCGGCCTCGGTGCCCATCACCTCGAGCACGGCGCCGGCCGTGTCCTGCGCAACCTCTCGGATGCTCTCGAGCGCGCCGGCGCGGATCTCGGCGATGGCCTGTTGCGACTGCTCGACCTTCTCGGCGATTTCCGAGTCGGCGCGCGCCATCGCCGCATCGACCTCTTCCTGCATCTCGGCCTTGGCGGCGGAGATGATCTTCTGCGCCTCGGCGCGGGCGTCGGCAAGCGCCTTTTCATAGGCTTTCTCGGCTTCCGCGGCCTTGGCCTTCAGATCTTCGGCCGCTGCAAGGTCGTTGCTGATCGTGCCGGCCCGCTCCGAGAGCACCGCCGCGATCCGCGGCAGGGCAACGCGCGTCAGCACGAAATAGATCACGATCAGCGTGACGATGAGCCAGAAAATCTGGTTCGGAAACCAGTCGAAGCAGAGCTGCGGCAAGCCGATCGCGCTGCCGTCGGGGCCTACGCAGGTCGAAGCCGAGCCTGGGGTCTCTGTCGCCATCGGCGCCTCCGTGGATGTCCTGTCGCTCCGGCCCGCGGCGGAGCCGGTGTGCGGGGCGCGCGCCGGTCAGGCCGGGCGCGCCCCTCCCGCAAGGATCGTCTCCACCGTCCTCAGACGGCGAACATCAGCAGCAGGGCGACCAGGAACGAGAAGATGCCGAGCGCCTCGGCGAAGGCGATGCCGATGAAGAGCGTCGCGGTCTGGCTGGCTGCGGCCGAGGGGTTGCGCAGCGCCCCCGAGAGGTAGTTGCCGGCCACATGGCCCACACCGATGGCGGCGGCGCCGGAACCGATGGCGGCGAGGCCCGCGCCGATGAACTGGCCCATGTTTGCGATATCGCCTTCCATTGTCCTGATCTCCTTGTGGGTTGGAAGCGGATCGGAAAGAGCGGTGGCGCGCCGCGCCGGCCGCTCAGTGATGCGGATGCAGTGCGTCCTTGAGGTAGACGCAGGTGAGGATGGTGAAGACGTAGGCCTGGATGAAGGCCACCAGCACCTCGAGCCCGTAGATGGCCGTCACCGCGAGGATCGCGATGGGCGAGATCGCCGCCACCTGTGCGAAGCCCGCGAAGACCTTGAGCACTGCGTGGCCGGCCATCATGTTGCCGGCGAGACGAATGGAGTGGCTCACCGGGCGGACGAAGTAGGAAATCACCTCGATCAGGGCGAGAACGGGCCGCAGCGGCAGCGGCGCCTCCTTCACCCAGAAAAGCTCGAGAAAGGCAGCGCCGTTCTTCACGAAGCCGATGACCGTGACGGTGAGGAAGACGGCGAGCGCGAGCACCGCCGTCACGGCGATATGGCTCGTGGTGGTGTAGCTGCCGGGGATGAGGCCGAGGAAGTTGGCGAAGACGATGAACATGAACAGCGTCATGATGTAGGGAAAGTACTTCAGCCCGTCCTTGCCCGCGACGTCCTCGACCATCTTGTAGATGAAGCCGTATGCCAGTTCGCCGACCGACTGGCTGCGCGAGGGCACGACCGCCCGACGCGAGGTGCCCAGGACCAGCAGCGCGATGATGCCGAGCACGCCCAGCGCCATCCAGAGCGTGACGTTGGTGATGGTGTACCAGTGCACCGGGCCGTCGCCGAAGAGCGGCTTCACGATGAACTGATCCATCGGGTGGAAAACGAGCCCGCTGCCCTCGCCGGTATCCGTCGCCACGGCCTAGTCCCTCTCGTCCGCCTCGTCGCCGCCCTCTCGGGCCGCCAGTTTCGCCTGCTCGATCTCCTTCGCGCTGCGCAGCATCGTCTTGATGCCGGCCGCGAAGCCGAGCAGCGTGAAGGTCACCAGCAGGATGGGCATCGTCCCGAAGAGGGTATCGAGCCCATAGCCGATGCCGAAGCCGATGGCGAGCCCCGCCACCAGCTCGATCACCATCCGCCAGGCGAGCTGCGCCTGCGAATAGTGCTCGTCCCCGCGGGGCTTCGGCGCCTGCGCTGCCTTGGCAGCCTCAAGCCTCTTCTCGAACTCGGCCATGCGCCGCTGATGTTCGGGATCGGGCACCTTCGCCTCGCGGATCGTCGAGCGCTTTGCTACGGCGCAGCGAGACGCGAGTCAAGCGATGCCGAATTCGTCGCAAGCATCTGTTGTAAAAACGTTTTTCCGAGAACCGCGCGTCAAGGAGGCCACCGCCACGCGGTCGGGCATGTTCAACCTTTCGGTTGAGCTTCCCGCTCACCCCGCTTGACGCGGGCACCTTCGCCACGGCTTATGCCCGCGATGTCCGACGACCTCGACACCGTCTTCGCCGCGCTCGCCGATCCGACCCGCCGGGCGATCCTCGCGATGCTGCTCGAGGACGACATGGCGGTGACGGATGTGGCCGAACCCTTCGACATGTCGCTCGCCGCGATCTCCAAGCACCTGTCGATCCTCGCCCGCGCCGGCCTGATCAGCCGCGAACGCCGCGGCCGCGTCACTTGGTGCAAGCTGGAGCCCGACGCCCTGCGCGCCGCCAGCGTCTGGATGCAGGGTTTCGGCCAGTTCGACCGTCTCGACTTCGACGCCTTCGAGCGGTTCCTCGAGCGGGAGCTTGGCGTGCCCGCCAACGACGCCGAGTAGAGGCGCGCGCAAGGACAGCGCCGACGCGCCTAGCGCGTCACGGGCGCGCGCACCGCCTCCTCGTCCTTCAGCAGCAGCAGCAGCGCCACAACCGTCAGCCCGAGCCCCGCCAGCACCAGCGGCCGGGGGCCGCCGTGGCCCAGCGCCAGTTCCCAGACCAGCACCCATGACGGCGTGAGATAGGTGTAGGCCATGACCTTGGCCGAGGGCAGCCTGAGCGTCGCGTATTGCAGCAGCACGAAGGTTGCGGCCGACGCGAAGAGCGCGAGATAGAGCAGCGCCACCCAGACAAGCGGCCGCAACGCCGCCCAGTCGGTGGCGCGGATGTCGGACCAGCCGTAGGCGGTCAGCAACGCGCAGCCCGCCAGCAGCATCCCGAAGGTGAAGAGCACCGCGGGCTCGCCGCGGTTCAGCCTGCGCACCATCGGCGTGTAGATCGCGTGTGACACGCAGCCCACGAAGTAGATGAGCTCCCCCTGCCCCACCTCGAGCGCGAGAAAGGCCGAAAGATCCGCGCGGAAGATCACCCAGAGCGCGCCCGCCGCCCCGATGGCGAGCGCGGCGGCCATGCGCGGAGTCGTGACCTGCCGCAGCAGCAGCCAGCCGATGCCCGCGGACATGACCGGGGTCAGGGTGAAGACGGCCGAGGCCGCAACCGGCGGCGCGGTCTTCAGCCCCTCGAACATCAGCACGAAATAGGCCGCGAAGAGTCCGCCAAGGACGAGGTAGCGCCAGGGCGCCTGCAGGGCGCGGCGGTCGAAGCGCCCCGTGGCCGCGACCACTGCGCCGATGACCGCCGCGGCGATGGCGAAGCGCGCGGCGTTGATCGCCGCCGGTGCGATCTCGTTCGCCACCATCCCGCCCAGCGAGAAGGAGCCGGCGACCAGCGCGGAGAAGAGCAGCATCGCCAGGTGGCCGCGGGCGGCATCGCTCATGCCGTGTCCCAGTCCCTGGCGGCGTCCTTCAGCGCCTTGAGCAGCGCCTGCACCTTGGAGCTGCGGTGCAGGTCCACGTGAGTCACCAGCCAGATCGGCGCGCCCCACTCCTCGCGCGGGGCCGCCACCTCGACGAGGTCGGGATGCGCCGCGGCCGTCCAGGGCGCGAGAAAGCCGATGCCCGCGCCGGCCAGCACCGCATCCTCCTGTGCCCGCGGGTCCGGGCTGCGGAAGACGATCTGCTCGGCCGGCACGGTCTGGCGCAGCCAGCGCTCGGTGGGCGCGCGCGGCTCTTCGCTGTCGGGGCCGACGAAGCGATGGCCGTCGAGCGCATCGAGGCTCTCGGGCAAACCGTGCGCCTCCGTGTAGGCCCGCGCGGCGTAGAGCCCTGCGCGCTGGTGAAAGAAGGGCTGCACGACGTTGTCGGGCTCCTGCGGGGGCGGGCCCGCCCGCACCGCGACATGTGCCTCGCCGTATTCGAGGCGGAAGAGCCGCGTACCGGTCAGGTAACGCAGGATCACATGGCGATGCGCGCGCTGGAAGCCGGCGAGCACGGGCGCCAGCAGCGGCGCGAACATGGCGAGCGAGGTGACGGTCAGCTCGCCCGACACGTCGTTGCCCCGGCCGCGGATACGGCTCGCGAGCTGGGCGAACTGGTCGTCCGTGGTCTGCGCCACGCGCAGCAGGTCCTGCCCCGCCTCCGTGGGCGTGTAGCCGCGCGCGTGGCGCTGGAACAGCTTGACGCCCAGCCGCGCCTCCAGTGCGTCGACATGCCGGATCACGGTGGCGTGGTGGACGCCCAACGCCTCTGCCGCGCCGCTGACGGTGCCGGCGCGGGCGACGTGATAGGCGGTGCGGATCTCGTCCCAGTTGTCCATGGCCGACCTGTGCGCTGGCGAACAGAAGCGATCGGGACAAGAGCAGATCGCGCAAACCTCCGCAAGGGCCGCCCCGTGGAGGGGGCGGCCCAAGGCGCGTGCTATTCCGCCGGTTCGGCCTGCGTCTCGCGGTCCGCGACCTCGGCCGCGTAGCGCGCCTGCATGTCCTCGACCGCCTTGGCGTGCTTCTCGGCCAGTTCCGGGCGCAGCTTCTCGGCCCGCGCGGCGCTGTCCATCGTGGGCAGGAAGTGGCCCTGGAAGTGCGGCATCACGTGGCGCGCGATCAGCTCGTAGCTCTTGTGCGTGGCCTGCGGATCGGCCCAGTTGTGCGCCAGCATCAGGTAGGCCCCGAAGCCGCCGTTCGACTGGGCGTGCAGCCGCTCGATCTGCTTGATCGCCATGTCGGGCGTGCCGATCGCACCGAAGCCGCTTTCGTTCACGAACTCGATCATCTCCTTCACGTTGTTGCCCGGCACCGCCATCTGCGGGAAGGCCGCGACCGCCTGGAAGTAGTGGAACCACTGTTCCATGCCGTATTCCACGTCGCGGTATGCCTGATCCATGGTGTCGGCGATGTGGACAAGGCCCACCAGCCGCCACTTGGAGCGGTCCACCGTCTTGCCGTGCGCCTTCGCCTCGGCCTCGATCACGTCCCAGTGCAGCGCCAGCGCATCGAAACCCGCCGCGGTGGTCGCGCCTATCGACAAAAGGCCGGTGCCGTGCCGCCCGGCCAGCCGCGGGCCGGCGGGCGAGGCCACGGCCGCCGTCGCCACGTCGAAGAGCGGGTTCGAATACGGCCGTAGGTGCAGCCGCGCCTCGCGCAGGTCCCAGCGATCATTCTTGAAGGTGATCGGCTCCTCGCTGGTCAGCAGGTGCATGATCACGCCGAGGCTGTCCTCGAGATACTGGCGCGTCTGGCTGGGCTCGATCCCGATCATCTTGGCGTCCGTGGGCAGCGCGCCCGGACCCACGCCCAGCATCACGCGGCCGCGCGTCAGGTGGTCGAGCATCACGATGCGCTCGGCCACCCACAGCGGGTTGTGATAGCTCAGGCTCACGACCCCGGTCCCCAGCTTTATGTGCCGCGTCCGCTCGGCCGCGACGCCGATGAAGATCTCTGGGCTGGCGATGATCTCGGAACCGGCCGAGTGATGCTCCCCCACCCAGGCCTCGTCATAGCCCAGCCGGTCGAGGTGCTGGATCAGCTCGAGGTCGTTCTGAAGGGCAAGCGTGGGATTGATCCCGGGCTTGTGGAACGGCGCCAGAAAGATGCCGAAGCGCAGTCGGTGGTGCATGACGTCTCCTCCCTTGTCGCGTCGCCGCCCCGGTCCGCCCCTCCCCGGCCGTGCGCGGCGTCATGCCGGGCCATGACACCCGTTGGTTGTCGTGGGGTCAACAAGTATCGCAGCCTCGGCGACAAGCCGCTTGACGCGCACCCCCGTCGCCGGAACCATTCGCCCATGAAGATCGCGCGCGACACGCCGGAACAGCTTGTCATCGAAGATGTGCCATGGGGCATCGCCATCGGCATCGTCGCCTTCATCCTGACCTTTGCGGGGATCGGCCTGCTCACGATGCTGGCGGTGTTCTTCGTCGGGCTGATCTTCTTCGTCTTCGGCGCGGGCGCGGGCACCTTCGCGCTCTGGGCCTTCGTGCGGCGCACGCAGCTGATCCTCGACCGCAATTCGGGGCTGGTGACATGGCGCCAGCGCACGATCTTCGACATGACCGAGGAGCATCACCCGCTGGCGGAGCTGACGGGTGCCGAGGTCGCGGGGATGCGCCGCCGCGACAGCGAGGGCACCCTCTCCAGCACGCACCGGGTCGAGCTGATCTTCGGCGAGGTGCGGCTGCCGCTGACAGACGCCTATTCCAGCAGCCGCGCGCATCTTCGCATCGCCCGTGCGATCAACGACTGGCTTGACAGCGGCCGCGACGCCGCCTAACGACCGGTCCGACATCCGGAAGAGCCCGTGCCTTCCGGTCCCGGGCCGTGTTCCGGGATCGCCCCCCGTCAGCGAGGTTTCGCCCGCGGGGGTGATTGGCATTTGCGCCGCGCCCTCCCATCTTCGGGGCGCATGACGACAACCGCTGGAGGAGCCAGAGGGCCATGTTCGAAAATCTGTCCGAGCGTCTCTCCGGCGTCTTCGAGAGGCTGACCAAGCAGGGCTCGCTCAGCGAGGAGGACGTGAAGGCCGCGCTGCGCGAGGTGCGCGTCGCGCTGCTGGAGGCCGACGTCTCGCTGCCCGTGGCGCGCAAGTTCGTCAAGGACGTGCAGGAAAAGGCCACCGGCCAGGCGGTGACGAAGTCCGTCACCCCCGGCCAGCAGGTGGTCAAGATCGTCCACGACGAGCTTGTCGAGGTGCTGAAGGGCGAAGGCGACCCGGGCGACCTCAAGATCGACAGCCCGCCCGCGCCGATCCTGATGGTGGGCCTGCAGGGGTCGGGCAAGACCACGACCACCGCCAAGATCGCCAAGCGGCTCAAGGACCGCGAAGGCAAGCGCGTGCTGATGGCCTCGCTCGACGTGAACCGCCCCGCCGCGATGGAGCAGCTTCAGATCCTCGGCCAGCAGGTGGGCGTCGACACGCTGCCCATCGTGAAGGGCGAGACGCCGGTGCAGATCGCGAAGCGCGCCAAGACGCAGGCGAGCCTCGGCGGCTACGACGTCTATTTCCTCGACACCGCCGGGCGGCTGCACATCGATCAGGAGCTCATCCAGCAGGCCGCCGACGTGCGCGACGTGGTCCAGCCGCGCGAGACGCTGCTGGTCGTGGACGGCCTGACCGGCCAGGTCGCCGTCGAGGTGGCCGAGGAGTTCGACGACAAGATCGGCGTCTCGGGCGTCGTGCTCACCCGGATGGACGGCGACGGGCGCGGCGGCGCGGCGCTCTCGATGCGCGCGGTCACCGGCAAGCCCATCCGCTTCGTCGGCACCGGCGAGAAGGTCGACGCGCTCGAGGAATTCGACCCCGAGCGCATCGCGGGCCGCATCCTCGGGATGGGCGACATCGTTGCGCTGGTCGAGAAGGCGCAGGAAACGCTCGAGGCCGAACAGGCCGAGCGCATGCTCAAGCGCCTCCAGAAGGGTCAGTTCAACATGAACGACCTCAAGTCCCAGCTCGAGCAGATGCTCAAGATGGGCGGCATGGAGGGGCTGATGGGCATGATGCCCGGCATGGGCAAGATGAAGGGCCAGATGGCCGAGGCCGGCATGGACGACACCGTGCTCAAGCGCCAGATCGCCCTCATCAACTCCATGACCAAGAAGGAGCGCGCCAACCCGCAGATCCTGCAGGCCAGCCGCAAGAAGCGCATCGCCGCCGGCGCGGGGCTGGAGGTGAGCGAGCTCAACAAGCTCCTGAAACAGCACCGGCAGATGTCGGACATGATGAAGAAGCTCGGCAAGAAGGGCGGGCGCAACGCGCTCAAGCAGGCGCTCGGCATGATGGGCGGGGGCAAGGGCGGCGCCCCCGGCGCGGGCATGGACGAGAAGGCGCTGCAGCAGGCCGCGCAGCAGATGGGCGGCCTCGGCGGCAAGGGCGGCATGCAGCTGCCTCCGGGCCTCTCGGGCTTCGGGCGCAAGAAGTGACCGTCGCGCGCGCCGATAGGCTGCCCGGCGCCACGCCGGACAGGGGGGCGGCATGAGCCTGACGCCCGCCCCCGTGCTGGAGGCCGCGCGGCTCAGGCTGCGCGGCCCCGAGATGCGCGACTTCGAGCCGCTGGCGGAGTTCTTCGCCGATCCCGAGCGCGCCTGGGGCTTCGGCGGCGCCGAGACGCGCCCCGACGCCTGGCGCTGGTTCGCCAGCAACATCGGCCACTGGCACATCCACGGCTACGGCTACTTCACGATCGAGATGACCGACCGCGCCCGGCCCGCCGGCCTCTGCGGGATCTGGAACCCCGAGGGCTGGCCGGAGCCCGAGCTCGGCTGGCTCGTCTTCGCCCCCTTCGAGGGCCGCGGCATCGCCTACGAGGCGGCGCTGCGCGCGCGGGCCTGGGCCTACGAGGCGCTCGGCTTCACCACACTCACGTCGAACATCCTGCCCGGCAACGCGCGCTCCGTCGCGCTGGCCGAGCGGCTCGGCGCGCGCTACGAGCGCACCTACCGGAACGTCACCCTGGGCGAGGACATGCTCTATCGGCATCCCGGCCCCGCCGAGCTCGACGCCGACGGCGGGATGGAGGCCTACGCATGACCGACATCCCCGTGATCGAGACGCGCCGGCTGATCCTCTCCGCGCCGCGACCCGAGGACTACCCGAAGTTCAAGGCGACCTTCACCTCCTACCGCGCGCGCTTCATGGGCGGGCCGCTCAACGACTACGAGGCGTGGATGCTCTACGCCGCCGAGATCGGCCACTGGCAGATCCGCGGCTTCGGCATGTGGATGATCCACGACCGCGAGACCGGCGCGACCTGCGGCATGGCCGGCGGCTGGCAGCCGGCGAAGTGGCCCGAACGCGAGATCGCCTGGGTGATCTGGCCCGAGGTGGCCGGGCGCGGCATCGCGCTCGAGGCCACCCACGCCGCGCGCACCCACTTCTACCAAGAGATGGGCTGGCCCGGCGCGGTCAGCTACCTCGACCCGAAGAACTACGACTCGATCCGGCTGGCGGAGCGTCTCGGCTGCACCCGCGACCCCGAGGCGGCCAGCGTGGACGGCCACGACGTCGTCTATCGTCACCCTTCCCCCGAGAAGCTGCGCAACAGCCAGACCGCCGACGCCATCGAACTCGAGTTGCAGTCGTTCCGTGGCCCGATCTTCGGGCAGAGAGAAGAGGCCACCGCATGACCGACACCGCCGCCCGCGCCGCGGAGCTGCTCAGGGAGCATCGCGAGTCGATCGACCGGCTGGACGCGATCCTCGTCTACACGCTGGGCGAGCGGTTCAAGCACACCCAGGCGGTGGGCCGGCTCAAGGCCGAGCACGACCTGCCGCCCTCCGACCCCGCCCGCGAGGCGGAACAGATCGCGCGGCTCGAGGATCTGGCGCATGCCGCCGACCTCGACCCCGAATTCGCCAAGGCTTTCCTGAACTTCATCATCCGGGAAGTCATCAAGCATCACGAACGGCATCAGGCCTGAGGGACCGGGCATTGGCGGCCCGCGCCCCGACCACGACGCAAAGGAGAACGACCATGGCCATCAAGATCAGACTCGCCCGCGGCGGCTCGAAGAAGCGCCCCTTCTACCGCATCGTTGCCGCCGACTCGCGGATGCCCCGCGACGGCCGCTTCATCGAGAAGCTGGGAACCTACAACCCGCTGCTGCCGAAGGATCGTGAGGACCGCGTGCACATGAACGTCGAGCGCGTGCAGTACTGGCTCGGCCTCGGCGCGCAGCCGACGGACCGGGTCGCACGGATGCTGGAAGCAGCAGGCGTGCGCGAGAAGACCGAGCGCAGCAACCCCAAGAAGGGCCAGCCCGGAACGAAGGCGCAGGAACGCGCAGAAGCGCGCGCCGCCAAGGCGGCCGAGGCCTCCGCCCCCGCCGAAGAGTCGGCCGAGGGCTGAGGCCTCATGCCGTCCCGCCGTCCGACTCGGAGCGCCGCGAATTTTCGAACGGAAATTCGCGGCCGCGGCGCGCGGTGGAAAAAAATCTTTGACAGGAGGTTTTTCGGCCCCGTCGCACCATGCGGCGGCGCGGCGCTGGCGGTGCGCCGATGAGCGCGATGGTCTGTCTCGGCGCGATCGCGGGCGCCTTCGGGGTGCAGGGCGAGGTCCGGCTCAAGAGCTTCACCGCCCGCCCCGAGGACATCGCCGCCTACGGGCCGCTCTACACCGAAGACGGCGCGCGCCGCTTCGAGGTCACGCTGACCGGCCGCGCCAAGGGGTCGCTGACCGCGCGCCTTTCCGGCGTGCCCACGCGCGAGGCCGCGGAGGCGCTGAAGGGCACGACGCTGCATGTCCCGCGCGACGTGTTGCCGCGCCTGCCCGAAGACGAATTCTATCATGCCGATCTCATCGGGCTCGAGGTCTTCGACACGGGCGGTGCGCCGCTCGGGCGGGTGAAGGCGGTGCACGACCACGGCGCGGGCGACCTGCTCGAGATCCATGCTTCCGGGCGATCGGGCACGATCCTCCTCCCCTTCACCCGCGAAGCGGTGCCGACAGTCGATCTGTCTCTCGGGCGGATCGTGGCCGACCCGCCGCACGGCCTGCTCCCCGGGGACGCGGAGCGAAGCTGAGACCGGCGGGGCCGTCGTGCTGTGGAACAGGGGCCTGCCGGGCGCGTTTCCGCTTCGGTCGCAACGGTCGCGGCCGGCCAACGGGAGTCCCGCGTCATGCTCGAATGGATCCTTATCCTGCTCGCGATCGCCGCCATCGCGGCGCTTCTCGGCTTCGACCGGCTTTCCGGGGTCGCCCTCACGGGCGCGAAGATCCTGGTCGTCATCGCGCTGGTGATGCTGCTGCTGCTCGCGCTCGGGGTCGTCGCGCTCGCCTGAGCAGGGCTTTTCCATGCGGGGCTGACCGGCTAGAGAGCCACCATGCCCGCCGATGCGCCCTCCCGCTCGCACAGCCGCAAGTCCATTCGCGCCGTCGCGGCGCCGCGTGAGCTGATGCCCGAGGCGCCGGAGCTGGCGGGAGTCTGGACCGCGCAGGTCATAACCCTTCTGCCGCAGGCCTTTCCCGGCGTGCTGGGCGAGAGCCTGACGGGACGAGCGCTGCGCGATCGCGTCTGGCAGCTTCAGGTCACCGATCTGCGCCGCTTCGGCGAGGGGCGTCACCGCAACGTCGACGACACGCCAGCGGGTGGCGGCGCCGGCATGGTGCTGCGCGCCGACGTGCTCGGCCGCGCGATCGAGCATGTCCGCACCGGCGTGCCGCCCTCTGTCCCGCTCGTGGCGACGAGCCCGCGGGGGCGACGCTTCGATCAGGCGCTGGCGCGCGACTGGGCCGCGCGGCCGGGTGTCACGCTGATCTGCGGACGCTTCGAGGGCATCGACCAGCGCGCGCTCGATCACTACGGCATCGAGGAAGTCTCGCTGGGCGATTTCGTGCTGACGGGCGGAGAGATCGCCGCGCAGGCCATGCTCGACGCGACCGTGCGGCTCCTGCCCGGCGTGCTCGGCAACGCCGCCTCGCTGGAGGAAGAGAGCTTTTCCGACGGGCTTCTGGAGCATCCGCAGTACACGCGCCCGGCGGAATGGATGGGCCGGCGCATCCCGGATGTGCTGCTGTCGGGCAACCACGCGGAGATCGCACGCTGGCGCCGGGCCGAGGCGGAGCGGCTGACGCGCGCGCGCCGTCCCGATCTGTCCGAGGGGGACCAAGCGCACGCGGGCGACGAGGGATGACGGAAAGGGCTTGATCGCGGTCGGCGCGCCGACTATACGCCGCTCGTCCCGGGCCGCGCGGCCTTGCGGGCCGTGGCTGTCGTGCACCCTGCGACCCGCCCGGCGACAAGGTACCGCGGCGGCGGAACGGAAAGCAACGCGGCCGAAATCTCTGGCGGGCGCCACGGCGGACCCGGTCGAGGACCAGAGCTCTGGGTCGGACCAGACCTTCGCGGACACCACCGCGAGCGAGACAAGGAGTGGATCAGATGGACCTGATCGCGGAAATCGAGGCGGAACAGATCGCCTCGCTGGGCAAGGAGATCCCCGACTTCAAGCCGGGCGATACCGTGCGCGTCGGCTACAAGGTGACCGAAGGCACGCGGAGCCGGGTGCAGAACTTCGAGGGCGTCTGCATCAGCCGCAAGAACGGCGGCGGCATCGCCGGCACCTTCACCGTGCGCAAGATCTCCTTCGGCGAGGGGGTGGAGCGCGTCTTCCCGCTCTACTCGACGAATATCGACAGCATCACCGTGGTGCGCCGGGGCAAGGTGCGCCGCGCGAAGCTCTACTACCTGCGCTCGCGCCGCGGCAAGTCGGCCCGGATCGCCGAGCAGACCAATTACCGCGCGCCCAAGCCCAAGAGCGCCCAGCTGTAAGGATCGCCGCGATGAAAAAGGACATCCACCCCGACTACCACATGATCGACGTCAAGCTGGTCAACGGCGAGACCGTTCAGATGCGGTCGACCTGGGGCGCAGAGGGCGAGACAATGACGCTCGAAGTGGACCCTTCGGTGCACCCCGCCTGGACCGGCGGCGGCACCCGCCTCATGGATACGGGCGGGCGCGTGTCGCGCTTCAAGAAGAAGTACGAGGGTCTCGGCTTCTGAAGCCGCGGCGCCTTCGAGACGCAAGCAAACGCCGCCCCCGGGCGGCGTTTCGCGTTTTCGGCGGGTCGGGCACTGCGGCGGATCAGCCCGCAGCCCGACGCGCCGCGTGGCGCGCGAGCTTGTCGGCGAGGCCCTGCCCCACGCCAGGCCGCGACCAGGGACAGACCGCAATGCATATCGCGCAGCCCGATGTCCGGGCGAAGAAGGGAATGCACTTGTCGAAATCGACATACCACTTCCTCTCTCCGCGCACCGTGGCCTTTTCGGGCAGGATCGCCTCGGGCGGGCAGGCGTCCTCGCAGATCCGGCAGTTGAGGCAGAAGTCGTCGATACCGAACGCGCGCCGGGGCGTCGGCGCGAAGGGCGCATCGGTCAGCACCGCCGAGAGGCGGAAGGCCGCGCCGAACTCCGGGTTGATGATCGAGCCGTGCTTGCCCAGTTCGCCGAAGCCGCATTCGATCGCGGGCGGGATCATCAGCACGCTGCCCGCCATCGGCCCGGTGGCCGCCTCGGCCGGCCACCCCTCGTCGCGCAGCCAGCCGGCGACCGCCTTGGCGGCGCCTGCCGCGCGGCCATACTGGCGGATCACATCCGCGCCCGCGCTCTGGTCCGGCGCGGCGCTCAGCCGGTCGTAGTCGTGCGCGACCCCGATCATGACGATCGTGCCGAAATCCACGCGTTCTCCGGCGAAGACCCATTCGGCGCGCATCGCCGTCACGCCCACCATCTCGCAGAGGCCCTCGGCCACGAAGCGATCGAGGGCGGCGGTCCGCTCCTCCGGCGTGCGCGCGACGCGCTCGGCGGCGACCTCGGGCATCGGCGCGTCGAGGATCGCCTGCCGTTCGACGCGCGCCGCCTGCATCTCGGGGCCCGGTGGATCCGCCTGATAGAACCAGCGCTGCACCTCGCCCCAGGGAATGTCGTCGGGATCCGGCGCCCAGAAAACCTTTTCCGGCCGCCGCGGGCGCGTCTCGCCCAGGCCGTTGATCGCGTTGCCCGAAATCTGCGGGCGGCGCGCCAGCATTTCGGGATCGGGCGAGAAGGGACGATGCGGATTGCGCCGGGGCATGGCCCCTCCCGGTCGGTCAGGCACGGTGCCAGCGTATCGCCGAGATGCGGTTTTGCAAGCACGGGCGCGGGCGAAAGACTTCCTGCCGGTTTTCCTTGCAGCCGCCACAACATATAGTATCTGCGCGCAGGCATTGCAGAATGCGGCAGGCGGAAGGGCCGGAGGGATGGCGCATATCATCGTGGTCGGCAACGAGAAGGGCGGCGCCGGCAAGTCGACCGTGTCGATGCATCTCGCCACGGCGCTGGCCCGGATGGGCCACCGCGTGGGCGCGCTCGACCTCGACCTGCGGCAGAAGAGCCTCGCCCGCTATGCGGCCAACCGTGGCAAATACCTCGAGGACGCGGGGCTCGACCTGCCGGGGCCGGTCTATCGCGATCTGCCCGAGATCGACGCCGACAGCCTCGCCCCTGGCGAGAATGTCTTCGACCATCGCCTCTCGATCGCGGTCTCTGAGCTCGAGCCGCTTGCGGATTTCATCGTCATCGACTGCCCCGGCTCGCACACCCGACTGAGCCAGGTGGCCCACTCGCTGGCCGATACGCTTGTCACCCCGCTCAACGACAGCTTCGTTGATTTCGATCTGCTCGCGCATATCGACAGCGATGGCGAGAAGATCCTCGGCCCCTCGGTCTATTCCGAGATGGTCTGGAACGCGCGCCAGCTCCGCGCGCAGGCAGGCCTGCAGCCGATCGACTGGGTGGTTCTGCGCAACCGTCTGGGCGCGCAGGCGATGGTGAACAAGCTCAAGATGGAACGCGCGCTCGAACGGCTGGCCCGACGCATCGGCTTCCGGATCGCGCCCGGCTTCCACGAACGGGTGATCTTCCGCGAGTTGTTCCCCAGGGGGCTCACGCTGCTCGACCTCAAGGATGTCGGCGTCAAGCAACTCAATATCTCCAACATCGCCGCGCGGCAGGAGTTGCGCGAACTGGTCAAGGCGCTTGAACTCCCCGGGGTGTCGGTGGACTTCTGACGCCCGCACGACTCCGATGTGTAAATTTCACTAGACATTCTTGACTGTAACATCATAGTGAATTCAGGTGCCCTCGCTCTGCCTTGACGACCAGCTGCGCGGGCAGCGGCAGTGTTGGCGGCACCGGCGCGCCCGGTCCCGCGAAACGGGAGTTCGGGCGATGGCGAGCAGCGCGACGATCCGGCGGCTGAGCTATCGCAGCGAAGCGACCCGGCCCCTCGACTCGCAGGAGATAACCGACCTCGTACACTCCGCATCCGCCCGGAATGCCGCAGCCGGCGTGACCGGCGCACTCGTTTCATCAGGCACGATGTACCGGCAATGGATCGAAGGCCCCGGCGAGGCGATCGAGGCGCTGCTCGACACGCTGCGCCGCGATCCCCGCCACGACTCGCTGACGGTCACGGAGGACACGCGCAGCGAAGAGCGCGCCTTCGCCGGCTGGCACATGCAGCTCTTTCAGGGGATGGGCGACGCGGCGCTCACGCCGGGCGCCATCCTGCTTGGCCGCCTCGCGCCGGGCCTCGTCATGGAGGACTGGACCGGCGCGCTCGCCGGCGCCTGCGGCGGCGCGCTGCCCGCGCGCCGGACCGCAGAGGTCTCGCCGGCGCAAGCCGAGGCACTCGCCGGCGCGCTGGTCGCGCCCGAGCACGAAGGCGCGCTGAGCCGGGCGCTGCGCCCCTTCCTCGCCACCGCCGCCGGGCGCGCCGCCTGCTATGAGCGCGTGAGCCGCGCGCTGGGCGACGGCTGGATGGCCGATCGATGGGGCATGGCCGAAGTGACGCTGGCACTGGGCCGTTTCCAGGTGATGCTCTGGAATGCCGGCCTGTCGCCAGATCCGGTCCGCCCGCTGGCGCATGTCGTCGTCGCCAATCAACCCGGCAACCCGCATTTTCTGGGCGCCGTGCTCAAGGCCGACGTGCTGCGCGCCTCGGGTTGGGCGGTGAGCCTGGTGCTCGACGGCGGCCCGACCGACATTGCACGCGTGGCGCGACGCAACCCCGGCACGCCGCTGGTGCTGGCCGGCAGCCGCCTGCTCGCCGGGCTGTCGGAAGGCCCGCTCGACGAGTTGTCGGCGCGGCTCGGCGCCACCCTGCCGCAGACACCGGTGATCGTGGGCCATCGCGGCAGCGGACCGCTCGCCGCCACGGCACGGCGGGTGCGCGCGGCGGTGGCGTCGGTGACCCGGCCCGGCGAGGCCTGGATGGCGCCGCAGGGCGCGAAGGCGGCGATGCCGCTCTACTGATCTAGGCCGCGCCCCGATCCGCCGCGGGCCGCGCGAGCCGGCGCAACATCTGGCGGAGCAGCTCGGCCTCGTGCTCGGAGAAGCCCTCGACCAGCATGGCGTCGTAGTCCCGCGCCACCTCGCGCAGGTCGCGATAGGCCGACTCTCCCTTGGGAGTCAGGCGCAGCGCCTCGCGCCGTCGGTCGGCGGCGTCGCGGCTTCGGGTGAGAAACCGCCGCGACTCGAGCCGGGCGACGGCGCGGCTCACCTTGGTCTTGTGGATGCGCGCGCGCGCCGCGATCTCGCCCGCCGTCAGCTCGCCGTAGATGCCGAGGTGAAACAGCACGCGCCACTCGGTGCGCAGCATGCCGTAGCGGTGCTTGTAGATCTGCTGAAAGGCGAGGCTCGATTCCTCGGCCGCCTGG
The DNA here is from genome assembly GCF_003298775.1 of Rhodosalinus halophilus. Lineage (GTDB taxonomy): Bacteria > Pseudomonadota > Alphaproteobacteria > Rhodobacterales > Rhodobacteraceae > Rhodosalinus > Rhodosalinus halophilus. The sequence continues at coordinate 87,565 of NZ_QNTQ01000005.1, forward strand.
TTGAGCAGGTAGGGCAGGAATTCCTGCAGGTCGAAGTCGTCTTTTTCGTGCAACCCGATCGCCTCCTCCCTTGTTAGTTACAAAATCAACTGTTAACAGCGCAACCAAATTCCGGGAGAAGGAGCGCGCGCCATGAACCGTCAGACCGGACCTTCGGGCCTCATTTCGGCCGCCACCCCCGTGGGCACGCACGAAGGCTACATGCCGGGCTTCGGCAACGACTTCGAGACCGAGGCGCTACCCGGCGCCCTGCCGCAGGGGATGAACAGCCCGCAGAAGTGCAACTACGGCCTCTACGGCGAACAGCTGTCGGGCACCGCCTTCACGGTGCATCCGCCCGAGCGGACCTGGACCTACCGCATCCGGCCTTCGGTCAAGCACTCGGCGCGCTACACGAAGATCGATCTGCCTTACTGGAAGTCCGCGCCGAACGTGGACCCGGACGTGATCAGCCTCGGCCAGTATCGCTGGGATCCGGTGCCGCACACCGACGAGACGCTCACCTGGCTCACCGGCATGCGGACGATGACCACCGCCGGCGACGTGAACACGCAGGTCGGCATGGCGAGCCACATCTACCTCGTCACCGAGTCGATGGTGGACGAATACTTCTACTCCGCCGACTCGGAGCTTCTGGTCGTGCCGCAGGAGGGGCGGCTGCGCTTCTGCACGGAACTGGGCGTCATCGACCTGCGCCCGCAGGAGATCGCGATCATTCCCCGCGGTCTCGTCTACCGCGTGGAGGTGCTGGACGGCCCCTGCCGCGGCTTCGTCTGCGAGAACTACGGCCAGAAGTTCGAACTACCGCCGCGCGGGCCGATCGGCGCCAACGCGCTGGCGAACCCGCGCGACTTCAAGGCGCCTGTGGCGGCTTTCGAAGACCGCGAGGTGCCCTCCACGCTCACCATCAAGTGGTGCGGCCAGTTCCACACCACCGAGATTGGCCAAAGCCCGCTCGACGTGGTGGCCTGGCACGGCAACTACGCGCCCTACAAGTACGACCTGACCGCCTATTGCCCGGTCGGCGCGATCCTCTTCGACCACCCGGACCCGTCGATCTTCACCGTGCTGACCGCGCCCTCGGGCGTGCCGGGCACGGCGAACATCGACTTCGTGCTCTTCCGCGAGCGCTGGATGGTGGCCGAGGACACCTTCCGCCCGCCGTGGTATCACAAGAACATCATGTCCGAGCTGATGGGCAACATCTATGGACAGTACGACGCGAAGCCACAGGGCTTCGTGCCGGGCGGCATGAGCCTGCACAACATGATGCTGCCGCACGGGCCGGACCGGACCGCCTTCGAGGGCGCCTCGAACGCGGAGCTGAAGCCCGAGAAGCTCGAGAACACCATGTCCTTCATGTTCGAGACGCGCTTCCCGCAGCACCTGACGCGCTTCGCCGCGCAGGAGGCGCCGCTGCAGGACGACTACATCGACTGTTGGGCCGACCTCGAGAAGAAGTTCGACGGCACGCCCGGGCTGAAGTGAGCGCGCAAGGGGCTTGAAAGCCCCTTGCAAGGCTTTTCCAAAAGCCTTGCGCCGCGCGGGGTCGCAGGTCGTGCGCCCCGCTCCGCAAGACTGGATGAAGGACACGCAATGCCGCTGATGAAGAGCTGGGTGCAAAGCGCCAACGCCGCCGACCATCCCTTTCCGCTGAACAACCTGCCCTACGGCGTCTTTTCTACCGATACGCTCGAACCGCGCTGCGGCGTGGCGATCGGGAACATGATTCTCGACATGGCCCGCGCCGAAGAGGCAAGCCAGATCGCGCTCGACGGCGGGCCGTTCTTCGGCGAACCCGCCTGGAACGCGCTGATGGAGGCCGGCCCGGGCACCTGGAACCATCTGCGCGCGCAGCTCACGGACCTTCTGGCCGAAGGCTCGCCGGCCCGCGACAAGATCGAGGGCTTCCTTGTGCCGCAGGCCGAGGCGCGCATGCACATGCCGTTCCGGGTGGCGGAATACACCGACTTCTACGCCGGCAAGCATCACGCGACGAACGTGGGCACCATGTTCCGCGGGCCCGAGAACGCGCTGCCGCCCAACTGGCTGCACATCCCGATCGGCTACAACGGGCGCGCCTCGTCGGTCGTCGTCTCAGGCACGCCGGTGCGCCGCCCCTGGGGCCAACTCAAGGGGCCGAACGACGACGCGCCGCGCTTTGCGCCCTCGGCCCGGTTCGACCTCGAACTCGAGATGGGCGCCATCGTGGGTCAGCCCTCGGACGGGCCGGTGACGGTGGAAGAGGCCGACGCGATGATCTTCGGCTACGTCCTGCTCAACGACTGGTCGGCGCGCGACATCCAGGCCTGGGAATACCAGCCCCTCGGCCCCTTCCAGGCCAAGGCGACGGCGACCACGATCAGTCCCTGGATCGTGACCAAGGCCGCGCTCGAGGCGTTCCGCGTGCCCACCCCCGCCCGCGAGGTGGAGCTCTTGCCGCACCTGCGCGACACGGGTCCGATGCTCTACGATCTCGATCTGTGGGTGACGCTCGCCCCCGAGGGCAAGGGCGCGACCGAGATCGCGCGCACGAACTATCGCGAGATGTATTACTCCTCGGCGCAGCAGCTGGCGCATCACACGACCTGCGGCTGCCCGATGCGGGTGGGCGATCTGCTCGGCTCGGGCACCATCTCGGGTGCCGAGCGGCACGCGCGCGGCTCGCTCCTGGAGCTCAGCTGGGGCGGCAAGGAGCCGGTGGAGCTCGAGAGCGGCGAGACGCGCAACTTCCTCGAGGACGGCGACACGCTCACGCTGCACGGCGTGGCGCATGGCGACGGCTACACCATCGGCTTCGGCGAGTGCACGGGCAAGCTGCTGCCGGCACTTGAAGAGCCCTACAAGCGCCAGATCCGCGAATGACACCGTAAGGCACGCGAGGAGGAGAGCTTGCCCCACATCGACCCGCTGCCGCGCGAGGCGCTTCCCCAGTTCGAGGAGAAGTTCGCGCGCTACGACCGCATCCGCGGCTTCCTGCCCAACTCGATCCTGACGATGGCGCGCCGGCCGCACATCGCGCAGGCCTTCATGGATCTCAACCAGGCCGTGCTCTACGAGGGCACGGTGCCGGAGGCGCTGAAGATGATGGTCGCGCTGATGACCTCGATGGCGACGGGCTGCCGCTACTGCCAGGGGCACATGGCCAACCTGTCCCACGTCTACGAGGTGCCGGACGAAAAGATCGCGGCGATCTGGGAGTGCGAGACCAGCCCGCATTTCAGCGACGCCGAGCGCGCGGCGCTGGTGCTGGCCCGCGAGGCGGCGGGCGTGCCCAACACGGTCGAGGCGCATCATTTCGACGCGCTGAAGAAGCATTTCGACGAGGCCGAGATCGTCGAGATCGTCGCGGCCATCGCGCTCTTCGGCTACCTGAACCGCTGGAACGACACCATGGCCACCGAGATGGAGGCGCACCCCGCCTCCGTCGCCGGCCGGGCGATGCCCGGCTGGGAGGCCGGCAAGCACGGAGTGAAAGAATGAGCAAGGCGTTCGCCAGCCAGGGCGACATGGAAGAGAAGCAGATCAGCTTCACCGAGATCGGCGAGGGGCTCTGGGCCTTCACCGCCGAGGGCGATCCGAACTCGGGCGTGATCATCGGCGACGACTCGGTGATGATCGTCGAGGCGCAGGCGACGCCGCGCCTCGCCAACAAGGTGATCGAGAAGGTGCGCGAAGTCACCGACAAGCCGATCACGCATCTGGCGATGACGCATTACCACGCCGTCCGCGTCCTCGGCGCCTCGGCCTACAAGGCCGACACGGTCATCATGTCGGAAATGGCGCGCGGCATGGTGGCCGAGCGCGGGCAGGAGGATTGGGAAAGCGAATTCGAACGTTTCCCGCGTCTCTTCCAGGGGCACGAATCGATCCCCGGCCTGACCTGGCCCAACACCACCTTCAACGACCGGATGACCGTCTATCTGGGCAACCGCCGGGTGGACCTGATGCACTTGGGCCGCGCGCACACCGCGGGCGATATCGTGGTGCATGTGCCGGATCAGAACGTGATGTTCACCGGCGACATCGTCGAATACCACTCGGCCTGCTACTGCGGCGACGGGCATTTCGCGGACTGGGGCGACACGCTCGACGCGATCAAGTGGTTCGACGTCGACGCCATCGCGCCGGGGCGCGGCGACGCGCTGGTGGGGCGCGAGATGGTGAACACCGCGATCGAGAATACCCGCGACTTCGTGGAAAGCACCTATCGCCCGGCGGCCCGCGTCGCGGCGCGCGGCGGCACGCTGAAGGAGGCCTGGGACGCCGTGCGCGCCGAATGCGACCCGAAGTTCGCCGACTACGCGATCTACGAGCACTGCCTGCCCTTCAACGTCGCCCGCGCCTACGACGAGGCGCGCGGCATCGAGACGCCACGCATCTGGACCGCCGAGCGCGACAAGGAAATGTGGGAGGCGCTGCAGGGCTGATGGGCGCGGCGCGGGCATATCGGCCGCCTCTGCGTGCCCGCGCCTCGAGTCACTCCGCGAGGGCGAAGCGGTGAGCGATTACGGCCCCTCCCGCGGCGAACTCCGGTTTCGCCTGATCTTTTCGCTGACGGGGCTTGCCGTGATCATCTTCGCCGTCTCGACCCGGCCGCCCGGTCCTGCCTGGATCGAGATCGTCGGTATCGGCGGCGCCTTCTTCGGCGGCACCGCCATGTGGTCGGGCTGGCGGCTCTGCGGCAGGGGGCGGCAATGACCGCCCCGCTGCCTCACGCCGAGCGCGCGCGCCAGGCGAGCGCCAGCGAGACCGCGCCGGCGACTGTCAGATCGACACCGAGCAACAGCCCGAGGATGCCCAGCGCCGAGGCGGGCAGCGTGAACAGGATGAGCGCCGCGAGCACCAGAGACAGCGCACCCGACGCGGCCATCCAGCCCCAGCCGGGCTGCGGCCGCCAGCGAAAGGCCAACGCCAGCCGCGCGGCGCCCATGCCGGCGAAGAGCGCGCCGACCGCGATGGTCAGCGTCAGAAGTCCGGCGAGCGGATCCGCCAGGAGCAGAACGCCCAGCAGCAGGAACAGCACGCCCAGCGCGCCGGAGAGCCAGCGGGTGCCGCGATCCGCGCCGGCGGTGCCGGCGAAGGCGATCCAGAGTTGCACGACACCGCCTGCGACGAAGGCCGCGCCGGCGAGGATCTCGGCGGTGATGGAGGCGGCGAAGGGATTGGCCAGCGCCAGCAGGCCGCCCAGCAGCATGACGACGCCGAAGACGGCCAGCCAGCGCCAGTCCATCTCTTCCGCCGCGCGGGTGAATTCGGTGGATGTCATCGCTTCTCCTTTCCGCGGGCCGCACCCGCTCGGGTCAGAAATCGTCTCTGCTGGTGAACACCGGCGAGTGGCGAAGAGTTTCGCGGCTCGCGCGGATCACAACCGCCGCGCACGCAGGGCGACCGCCATGCCCGCGAGCCCAGCGGTCAGAAGGTCCACCGCAAGGAGTCCGGCGAAGGCCCCGATCGCCGCCGCGTCGATCACCACCATGACGGCGAGCCCCGCGGCCAGCGACACCAGGCCCGAAGCCAGCCGCCAGTGCCGTCCGTCCCGCACCGTGATGCGCCAGCCCGCGGCGACGCGCAGCACGCCCACGACGATCAGCACGACGCCCGCAGACGCGCGCTGCGGCGCGATCCACGCGAAAGGATCGAACAGGAGCGCCGCCCCCAGCACCAGAAGCATCGTCCCGAGCGCCCGGCCCGTCCAGCGCGCGCCGCGCTCGGCCCGGACGGTGAAGGACATCCCGAAATGGCCCGCGCCGGCCGCAAGGCAGGCGAGCCCGACCATCGCGAGCGCGGCCTCGGACCGCGGCCCCGCGAGGACTGCGCCGACGAGTCCACCGGCGAAAAGCATCGCGCCGACCCAGGCAGGCCAGCGCCAGTCGGTGGCGCCGAGACGCCGGTCGAGGCCGCTTTCTCCCATCTCGCCCCCGGTTTCCGGACACTGCGCGCCGCACGACGCCGCGCGCCTCCCCCGTTCAACCCTGCCCCGAGCCTGAGGTTTCACCATGAACAAGATCTTCGAGATCCCGCTCTACCCCTACACCCGCTCGCCCGATCAGGACGCGACGACACCTGTCCGCCACAAGGTGATGATCGTGGGCGCGGGGCCCGTGGGCCTGGCCGCCGCGATCGACCTTGCGCAGCAAGGCGTGCCGGTCGTCGTGCTCGACGACAACGACAAGGTCAGCTTCGGCTCCCGCGCGATCTGTTTCGCCAAGCGCCCTCTGGAAATCCTCGACCGGCTCGGCTGCGGCCAGCCGATGGTGGACAAGGGCGTGGTCTGGAACCTGGGCAAGGTCTTCTTCGGCGATCGCAAGGTCTATGAATTCAACCTCCTGCCCGAAGAGGGCCACCGCCGCCCGGCCTTCATCAACCTTCAGCAGTACTACTTCGAGGACTACCTCGTGGCCCGCGTTCGCGAGTTGCAGGAACAGGGCGCCGAGATCGAACTGCGCGGCGGCAACAAGGTGCTCGACGTGACCGACATGGGCGACCGGGTGCAGCTGAACGTCCAGACGCCGGAGGGCCCCTACACGGTCGAGACCGAATGGCTCATCGCCTGCGACGGCGCGGGCTCGCCCATCCGTTCCATGATGGGCCTCGATTTCGTCGGCCGCGTCTTCGAGGACAACTTCCTGATCGCCGACGTGATCATGGACGCGGATTTCCCGACCGAACGCTGGTTCTGGTTCGATCCGCCCTTCAACAAGGGCCAGTCGGCGCTCCTGCACAAGCAGCCGGACGGAGTCTGGCGCATCGACCTGCAACTGGGCTGGGACATCGACAAGGAGGAAGAGAAAAAACCCGAGAAGGTGATCCCGCGCCTCAAGCAGATGCTGGGCGACGACGTGGAATTCGAGCTCGAATGGGTCTCGATCTACACCTTCCAGTGCCGCCGGATGGAGAAGTTCCGCCACAACCGGGTGATCTTCGCGGGCGACTCGGCTCATCAGGTCAGCCCCTTCGGCGCGCGGGGCGCCAATTCGGGCCTGCAGGACACCGACAACCTGATCTGGAAGCTCAAGCTGGTGATCGACGGGCAGGCGCCCGACCGGCTGCTCGACAGCTACGACGACGAGCGGATCTACGGCGCGGACGAGAACATCCTCAACTCCACCCGTTCGACGGACTTCATCACGCCGAAGTCCGAGATCAGCCGCCTCTTCCGCGACGCCGTTCTGGATCTCAGCGAGCACCACGCGTTCGCCAGGCCGCTGGTGAACTCGGGACGACTCTCGGTGCCCTGCATCTATGACGAGTCGCCGCTCAACACGCCCGATGCGCTGCCCGGAGGGCCGGCGCGCACGCGGCCGGGCGCGCCCTGCCCCGACGCGCCGGCCGGCAACGGCTACGTCCTCGACCGGCTCGGCGGAGCCTTCACCGTGCTGACCATCGACGCGGAAGCGCCCGAGCAGGTCGCCGAAAACGGGATCGAGGCCGCGCGCGTCGCGCTTTCCGCCGCAGACGATCCCAGCGGCGCGCTGGCCGAGCGCTATCTCGGCGACAATCCCTCGGCCGTCTACCTGATCCGCCCGGATCAGCACGTGGCCGCCCGCTGGCCCGCCTACGACGAGACCGCCGTGCGCGCCGCGATCCGCCGCGCCACCGCCAAGGAGTGACGATCATGACCGCGCTCGACCTGCGACCGAACATCACCAACCCCGACGATTTCTACGCCGAGCTTCTGGCTGCGCACGAGGGACTGACGAAGGCCGAGAGCGACGCGCTCAACGCCCGTCTGATCCTGATCATGGCCAACCACATAGGCGACCGCGACATTCTGCGGCAGGCGCTCGCCGCCGCCCGCTTCGAGGAGGACTCCCGATGAAGATCGAAAAGATTCACCACGTCGCCTATCGCTGCAAGGACGCGAAGGAGACGGTCGAGTGGTACAACAAGATGCTCAACATGGACTTCGTGCTCGCCATCGCCGAGGACCATGTGCCCTCGACCCATGAGCCCGACCCCTACATGCATGTCTTCATGGATGCCGGCGACGGCAACGTGCTCGCCTTCTTCGAGCTGCCCACGAAGCCCGAGATGGGGCGCGACCCGAACACGCCCGAGTGGGTGCAGCACATCGCCTTCAAGGTAAGGGACCGCGAGGAGTTGCTGAAGTTCAAGGAGCATCTGGAAGCCAACGGCGTCGAGGTGCTGGGCGTCACAGACCACTCCATCTTCCACTCCATCTACTTCTTCGATCCCAACGGCCACCGGGTGGAGCTTGCATGCCCAGACCCGGAAGAGGAGAAGATGCTGGAGCGTCTGGACCAAGTGAAATGGGAGATGCTGGAAGAGTGGAGCCGCACGAAGAAGGCGCCGAAGCACGCCGAGTGGCTGCACCAGAAGGAACTGAGCCAGATCTGAAACGGGGACGCGATGACGCAGACGGTGCTTTACGACTACTACCGGAGCTCGGCGAGCTATCGCCTCCGCATCGCGCTCAACCTCGCGGGGGAGGACTACCGGCAGGTGCCGGTGGACCTGCCCTCGAAGGAGCACAAGACGGATGCGCACCTCGCGCGCAATCCGCAAGGGCTCGTCCCCGTGCTCGAGATAGACGGCCACCGTTTCACCCAGTCGCTGGCGATCCTCGACTATCTCGACCGGACGCGCGGCCTGGGCCTTTTGCCCGTGGATCCGGCCGAGCGATGCTTCGTGCAGGCGGCCGCCCACGCCATCGCCGTGGACATCCACCCCGTCTGCAACCTGCAGGTCGCCTCCTACGCGGTGAAGATCACCGAGAACCCGGAGATGCGCCAGCAGTGGATGCAGCGCTTCATCGGCCCGGGCCTCGCCGCCTTCGAGCAACTGCTCGCCCGGTGGGAGCAGGCGCCCTACTGCACGGGGGATCGAATCACGCTTCCCGACATCTGCCTGATGCCGCAGCTCTACAACGCCGAGCGGTGGGAGGCCGATTACTCCGACTGCCCGCGGATCCTCGCGGCGAAGGCGGCGCTCGACGCGCATCCGGCCTTCGCGGCCGCCCATCCGGATCGCCACGCCCCCTGAAGAAGATCTTTCGTCCGAAAAACCCTCGGACGGCGGGGACGGACCGCGGCGATTTTCCGTTCGAATAATCGCCTGTGATCAGGGCAGAGCCGCGGTCGCCTCGATCTCGATCAGGAACTCGGGCAGTGCCAGTGCCTGCACGCCGATCCAGGTGTTGGCCGCAGGCGTGACATCGCCCCAGAAGTCGGCCAGCGCCGGGACCACGAGGCCCAGCTTCTCGGGCGTGTGATCCACCACATAGGTGCGGATGCGAACGATGTGCTCGGGGCCGGCGCCGGCTTCGGCCAGCACGGCCCGGAGGTTGGCGAGCGCCTGCCGGGCCTGCGCGGCGAGATCGCCCTCGCCCACCACATTGTAGTCCTTGTCCCAGGCCACCTGCCCCGCACAGTGCAGCAGACGTCCCGGCGCGCTCTCCACCGCGTGGGAAAAGCCATAGGCGAGCGAATCGTAGAGGTCGCCCGGATTGCGGCGCGTGGCGGTCATGGCAGTCCCTCGGCAAAGCGTCCCGTCAGCCTATGCCGTGACTTGCCCCTGCAGCAAGCCCGCACGTACATCGACAGGGTCGCGGCCTTGGAACCGGTGGCCTCCGGGTCCATATACCGGCCAAGTTTTCGGGAATCGAGGTGACAGCCATGATCGAACTGGGCGGAGCGAAACAGGCGGCGCCTGACGGCGAGCTGATCAAGGACACGTCCGAGGCCACCTTCATGCAGGACGTGGTGGACGCCTCGCAGCAGGTGCCGGTCATCGTGGACTTCTGGGCGCCATGGTGCGGGCCGTGCAAGCAGCTGGGCCCGGCGCTCGAGTCGGCCGTGACCGCAGCGCGCGGCGCGGTGAAGATGGTCAAGGTCAACGTGGACGAGAACCAGATGATCGCGCAGCAGCTGCGCATCCAGTCCATCCCCACGGTCTACGCCTTCTGGCAGGGCCAGCCGATCGACGGTTTCCAGGGCGCGCTGCCGGCCTCGCAGATCAAGGAGTTCATCGACCGCGTCGTCCAGGCCGCCGGAGGCGAGGCCTCGGGAGGGCTGGACGAGGCCGTCGAGGCGGCCGAGGCGATGCTGGCGGAGGGAGCCGCGGCCGACGCAGCGCAGACCTTCGCGGCGATCCTTGGCGAGGACGAGCACAACGCCGCCGCCTATGGAGGTCTGGTGCGCGCGCACATCGCGATGGGCGATCTGGATCAGGCCGAGGCGATCCTGAACGGCGCACCGGCGGAAATCTCGAAGTCGCACGAGCTCGAGGCCGCCGCGGCGCAACTCGCGCTCGCCCGCCAGGCCGAGGGCGCGGGCCCCGTCGCCGACCTGCGCGCGCGGGTCGAGGCCGATCCGAACGACCATCAGGCGCGCTACGACCTCGCGCAGGCGCTCTATGCGCAGGGCGACGCAGCGGGCGCGGTCGACGAGTTGCTGGAGCTCTTCCGGCGCGACCGCGAATGGAACGACGGCGCGGCGAAACAGCAGCTCTTCACCATCTTCGACGCGCTCAAACCGAACGATCCGGTGGTGCTCAACGGTCGGCGGAAACTCAGCTCGATGATATTTGCCTGAGGGGCGCTGCGGGCTAGCTGATGCGAATGTTGAAAGCCGCCGATCTGCCCGAGACGATCCCGGTCTTTCCGCTGCCCGGGGCGCTTCTTCTGCCGCGGGCGCGGTTGCCGCTGCATATCTTCGAGCCCCGCTATCTGGCCATGCTCGAAGACTGCATGAAGACGCGCGAGCGCCTGATCGGCATGGTGCAGCCCTGCCCGCGCCCGGGCAGCGACACGCCCGAGTTGCAGCGCATCGGCTGCGCGGGCCGGCTCACGCAGTTCTCCGAGACGGAGGACGGCCGCTACATGATCACGCTGACCGGCATATCGCGCTTCCGCGTCCTCGAGGAGGTGGAGGGCTTCACCCCCTACCGCCGCGCCAGGGTCTCCTGGGAAGGCTTCGAACAGGATCTTGGCCACACCGAGGCCGACCCGGCGTTCGACCGCGAGCGCTTTCTGGGGCTGCTCGGGCGCTACTTCGAATCGCGCAACCTCTCCACCGACTGGGATTCGCTCAAGCAGGCAGAGGACGAGCTACTGGTCAATTCGCTCTCGATGCTGCTGGACTTCGCGCCCGAGGACAAGCAGGCCCTGCTGGAGGCGCCGAGCCTGTCCACCCGGCGCGAGACGCTGGTGACGCTGATCGAGTTCACCCTGCGCGCGGGCGAGCGCGGCAGCGGCGGGGCGGTGCAGTGAACGAGCGCATGGCCCCCGAACCGGACCCGCAGGCAGGGCACGGCTTCGACCGCAGGATGCTCGAAGCGCTGGTCTGTCCCGAGACGCAGGGCACGCTGGAATACGATCCCGTGCGCCAGGAACTCACCTCGCGCGCCGCGGGCCTCGCCTACCCGATCCGCGACGGTATCCCGGTGATGCTTGTGGACGAGGCGCGACGGCTCGACTGACACGACTGCCTCATGCCGCGGCCTGCTCTTGCCGGTCGATCTTGTGCCTGAGCGTTCACGGAAGTCTCAGCGCATCAGCGCCGGCAGGTCGCCTGTCAGCCCCGCGGCCTCGCGGATGAAGCCACGGCGCAGGCGCGGCAGATGCGCCACCGCGCCAAGACCCAGATCCCGGCCAAGCCGGAGGATCGGGTTGTCGTTCGAGAACAGGCGGTTGAAGCCGTCGGTCGCTGCCGCCAGCGCTGCGGTGTCGAAGCGGCGCCAGCGCGCATAGCGCGCGAGCACGTCGGGCGCGCCGATGTCCTCGCCGCGCCGCGCGGCCTCGTCCACGACCTGCGCCAGCGCCGCGACATCCCGGAGCCCGGCGTTCAAGCCCTGCCCCGCGATGGGGTGCACGCGATGCGCGGCGTCGCCTGTCAGCGCGACGCGCGCTGCCGCGAAGTCCTGCGCGACGCTCAGTTCGAGCGGGTAGGTGTAGCGCGCGCCGGCGAGCCCGATCTCGCCCAGGAAATCCCCGAAGCGCGGCCGCAGCGCCGTGAGATAGCCGGCGTCGTCGAGCGCCTGGATCGCCTCGGCCCGGTCGTCGCGCTCTGTCCAGACGATGGAGGAGCGGTTTCCCGGCAAGGGCAGGATGGCAAGCGGCCCCTCGGGCATGAAGAACTGATGCGCGATGCCGTGATGCGGCGTCTCGTGCTCCAGCGCACAGACGAGCGCCGTCTGACCGTAGCGCCAGCCCGTCCGCCGGATCCCCGCCCGCTTCGCGGTCTCGCTCCGCACGCCGTCGCAGCCCACCAGCAGCGCACCGCTGAGCCTGCGGCCCGAGCCGAGCGTGGCCGTCACAGCGCCCGCTTCCGGCGCCTGGCCGACCACCCGTTCGCCGTCGAGATGCGTGATGCGCGGCTCCGCCTCCACCGCCGCGAGAAGAGCGCGGCGCAGAAAGCGGTCCTCGATCATGTGGCCCATCGGGCCTTCCTCGATCTCGGCGTGGTGGAACTCGAGCCAGAGCGGCGAGGGCCCCTCACCCGCGCGGCCGTCGCTCACCTTGATCTCCAGGATCGGCTGGGCGTGCTCCGCGATCGTCTGTGCCAGCCCGAGCGCGCGCAGCATCCGGACCGACGCGAGCGCCAGCGCGTAGGAGCGGCCGTCGAAGTCCTCGGCGGCGCGAACGGCGGCGGGGGCCGGGTCGATCAGCGCCACGCTGCGCCCGGCCCGCGCCAGCGCGAGGGCGAGGGCGGTGCCCGTCAGCCCGCCGCCGGCAATGAGGATCTCGGCATCGAAGGTCATGGGCCGACATATGCGCGGCGCGGCGGGATTGTCCATGCGCCGCGGCGCCGCTACCGTCCCGCCCGACCAAGAGGAGGGGCGGATGCAGGACTGGCTTCGGATGAGCGCGGCGGCGCTCGGGCGCGGCATCGGAGCGGGCGAGATCGAGCCGGTCGCACTGACCGAGACCATTCTCGAGGCGGCAGACGCGCACCCGCTGCGCGACCGAATCTATGCCCGCCTGACGCCCGAGCGCGCCCGGGCCGAAGCGCGCGCCGCGTCGGCGCGCGCGCGGCTGGGGCTGCGCCGCTCGGCGCTCGACGGCGTGCCGGCGAGCTGGAAGGATCTCTTCGACACGGCGGGCGTCGCCACCGAGGCGGGAAGCGCGCTCCTGCGCGGCCGGGTGCCGGCGCGCGACGCCGACGTGCTGCGCAACGCGACCCTTGCGGGCCTCGTCTGTCTCGGCAAGACGCATCTCTCCGAGCTCGCCTTCTCGGGGCTGGGCTACAATCCGATCACCGCGACGCCGCCCTCGGTGACGAACCCCGATGCGGTTTCGGGCGGCTCCTCCTCCGGCGCGGCGACGAGCGTGGCCTTCGGGCTCGCGCCCGTGGCCGTGGGCTCGGACACCGGCGGCTCGGTCCGGGTGCCGGCCGCCTGGAACGACCTGGTGGGGCTGAAGACGACCGCGGGGCGCGTGCCGCTGGGCGGCGTCGTGCCTCTGGCGGCCCGGTTCGACACCGTGGGTCCGATCGCCCGGACCGTCGAGGACGCGGCGCTTATGCTCGCCGCCCTCGAGGGGCGCCCGGCGCCCGACCTGCGCGGCGCGCGGCTCGAGGGCGTGCGCTTCGCCGAACTGCGGACTATCGCCTTCGACGATCTGCGTGCGGCGCCGCGCGAGGGCTACGCACAGGCGGCCGAACGGTTGCGCACCGCCGGTGCCGAGATCGTCCCGATCGAGGTTCCCGCCCTCGAAGGTCCGATGGGCGACTCGGCTCTACTCTACACCTCCGAAGCCTATGCGGCCTGGCGGGAGGTGATCGAAGCGAACCCCGAGGCGATGTTCCCGGAAATCCTGGAACGGTTCCGCGGCGGCGCCGGGACGCTCGCGGCAGATTACCTTGCGGCCTGGGAGCGCATGATCGCCGCCCGCCGCGCCTGGGCCGAGGCGACGGCGGGCTTCGACGCCGTGATCTGCCCCACCGTCGCCAACACGCCGCCCAGGCTCGACCGCCTGAAGACCGACAGCGACTACTACCGGACAGAGAACCTGCTGACTCTGCGCAACACGCGGATCGGCAACCTGATGGGGCTGCCCGCGCTCACGCTGCCGGCGGGCGTGCCGGCGACCGGCCTGCAGATCCTCGGCCGGCCGATGGGCGAAGCGGCGTTGCTCAGGCTGGGCGCGGCGACGGAGGCGGCGCTCGACTGAGGCGGTCCGTTCGGCGGGCCTATGGCGCGGCCGCCACAACCCTGTGGCGTCGCGGTCTTTTTCTGGACGGGGCCGGGGCGAGTTTGTATCTTCGCAACCGAAACGGGGCGCGACGACCCCGGTCTTGAGGCAGTGCAGGCAATGTTTCCCGAGCGGTTCGGCACCCTACCGCCCTATGCGTTCCCGCGTCTGCGGGCTCTGCTCGACGGCCATGCGCCGGGCGGCGAGGTCGTGCAGATGGCGCTTGGCGAGCCGCAGCACCCCTTTCCCGACTGGGTGAGCGAAGAGATTGTCGCGCACGCGTCCGAGTTTGGGCGCTACCCCCCGAACGACGGCACGCCCGAGCTGCGGCAGGCCTGCGCCGAGTATCTCGGCCGCCGCTACGGCGTCGAGATCGCCCCCGAGACGCAGGTCATGGCGCTCAACGGCACCCGCGAGGGCCTCTACAACGCCGCCATGGCGCTGCTGCCCTCGCAGAAGTCCGGGCAGCAGGCCGCGGTGCTGATGCCCAATCCCTTCTACCAGGTCTACATGGTCGCCGCGCGCTCGATCGGGGCGGAGGCGGTCTTCGTCCCTGCCACGCGCGAGACGGGCTTCCTGCCGGATTTCGCAGCGCTGCCCGAGGATCTGCTGGCCCGCACCGCCGCCGTCTATCTCTGCTCGCCGGCCAACCCGCAGGGCGCAGTGGCCGACGCGGTCTATTGGGACCGCCTGATCGGCCTGGCGGAGCGGCATGATTTCAGGATCTTCGCCGACGAATGCTACGCCGAGCTCTACCGCGAGACGCCGCCCACCGGCGCGCTGGAGATCGCGGCCGCCCGCGGCGCGGATCCGGAGCGGGTCGTCGTCTTTCATTCGCTGTCCAAACGATCCAGCGTGCCGGGCCTGCGCTCGGGCTTCGTCGCGGGCGGACCGGAGAGCCTGAAGCGCGTCAAGCAGCTCCGCGCCTATTCCGGCGCGCCGCTGCCGCTGCCGATTCAGCGCGCCTCGGCCAGGCTCTGGGCCGACGACGACCACGTGGAAGAGAACCGCCGCCTCTACCGCCGCAAATACGCGATGGCCGACGAGGTGCTGGGCGATCTGCCGGGCTACACCGCGCCCGAGGCGGGGTTTTTCCTGTGGCTCGAGGTGGAGGACGGCGAGGCTGCGGCGCTGCGGCTCTGGCGCGAGGCCGGCGTGCGCGTCCTGCCGGGCGCCTATCTCGCGCAGGATGCAGGAGAGGGCAATCCGGGCGCGCCCTTCATCCGCGCCGCGCTCGTCGCTCCGGACGCCGAGGTGCTGCGCGGGCTCCAGGCGATCCGCCGCGTGCTCGAGACATAAAAGGAGAGGGAGACCAATGGCATACCAGGCCCGCGGGCGTGACCCGCTCCTCGACAGCGAGATGGCGGATGCGCTCGAGAAGCGCGGAAAGGAGCTCGTCGGGCTCGCGCTGATCGCGCTCGGAGCGGCGGTCGCGGCCTTGCTGGCCTCGTATCATCCCGACGACCCGAGCTGGATGGCGGCCACCGACGGGCCGGTGCACAACTGGCTCGGCCGCACCGGCGCCACGGTCGCAGCGCCGCTGATTCTCGTCGTCGGCCTGGGCGCCTGGGGCATCGCGGCGGTGACCTCGGCCTGGGGCCTGCGGCTCTTTCTGCATCGGGGCGAGGAGCGCGCGCTGGGCCGCGTGGTCTTTGCGCCGATCTGGATCGCCGCGCTGTCGGTCTATGCGGCGACGCTGGTGCCGGGCGATGGCTGGACTCATCCCTTCGGCCTGGGCGGCTTTTTCGGCGACACGGTGGTGGCGGCGATGCTGACCGCGGCGCCGCTCGGGCCCGGCCTGGGGCTCAAGCTGGTCTCGGCGGGCATGGCGCTGGCGCTGGTGGCGATGGGCGCCTTCGTGCTCGGATTCTCACGCGCGGAGCTACGGGGTATCGGCCGCTTCGTCGGACTGGGCGTCGTTGTGGTCTACGCAAGCCTGATCACCCTGCTGAAGAAGGCTGCGCGGCTCGTGGCCAATGCCGCGAGGCTCCTGGCGCACGGCATGCAGGCGGGACGTGAAGGGCTCGCAGCACGGGCCGAGGCACGGGCGGCGGCGCGCGCGGAGGCGGCCGAAGAGGCGCGCGCCGCCACGCTGGTGCGCCGGGGCGACGCCCCTGACACTCGCGCGCCGGCGCAAAGATCAGGGGGCCTGCTTGCGCGGATGCCGGCGCTCGTCGGCCGCCCCGAACCGATGCCCGAGCCCGAGCTCATCGACCGCGGGGAGCCGCAGTTCGAGCCGGAGATGCCGGGCGAGGGCAGGATCCGCGCGCGTATCGCCGACGCGGTCCGTGCCCGCGCCATAAAGGGCGGTGTCGCCAATCCGCCGAAGGAGGCGCCGCTCACCCGCGGCCGCGGCCGCGGGCCCGATCCGCTGGTGCTCGACACCTCCCGCCCGCGGCGGGAGCCGCCGCTGACCGCAGCCGGCGGACTCGCGACTGCGGCCGAGCCGCCGCTGACGGCCGCCCATGCCGCGCGCCCGGAAGACGACGATCAGGGCTTCGAAGAGACCGAGTGGGATGCCGCCACCGCATGGCGCGCGGCCGAGGCCGAGCATGACCCGGCGCCCGCCTCTCAACCTTCGCCGCGTCCGCGGCTGCCCGTGGCCGAGCCGCCGCGCCCGAAGGTCGAGGCCCCGCCGCGCAAGGCCCCCCCACCCTCGCGCCGTGCGCGGGAAGAGGCGCAGCCGGCGCTTCGCTTCGCCGAACCGGAGGAGTCTGCCTACGAACTGCCGCCGCTCGCCCTGCTGCGGAACCCGGATTCGATCGAGCGTCACTACCTGAGCGAAGAGGCGCTGGCTCAGAACGCCCGGATGCTCGAGAGCGTGCTCGAGGACTACGGCGTGAAGGGCGACATCGTGAGCGTGCGCCCAGGCCCCGTGGTGACCATGTACGAGCTCGAGCCGGCCCCGGGGCTCAAGGCCAGCCGGGTGATCGGCCTCGCCGACGACATCGCGCGGTCGATGTCGGCGCTCTCGGCGCGCGTCTCGACCGTTCCGGGCCGTTCGGTGATCGGGATCGAACTGCCCAACGACAAGCGCGAGATGGTGCTCCTGCGCGAGATCCTCGCCTCGCGCGACTTCGGCGACGGCACGCAGAAGCTGCCGCTCGCGCTGGGCAAGACGATCGGCGGCGAGTCGGTGGTCGCGAACCTGGCCAAGATGCCGCACCTGCTGATCGCGGGCACCACCGGCTCGGGCAAGTCCGTGGCGATCAACACCTTCATCCTGTCGCTGCTCTACAAGCTCACGCCGGACGAGTGCCGGCTCATCATGATCGACCCCAAGATGCTGGAACTCAGCGTCTACGACGGGATTCCGCATTTGCTCTCGCCTGTCGTCACCGACCCCAAGAAGGCGGTCGTCGCGCTCAAGTGGGTCGTGGGCGAGATGGAGGAGCGCTACCGCAAGATGTCGAAGATGGGCGTGCGCAACATCGACGGATACAACAGCCGCGTCGAGGACGCGCAGGCCCGGGGCGAGATGTTCCGCCGCACGGTGCAGACCGGCTTCGACGACGAGACCGGCGAGCCGGTCTTCGAGACCGAGGAATTCGCGCCCGAGAAGATGCCCTACATCGTGGTCATCGTGGACGAGATGGCCGACCTGATGATGGTCGCCGGCAAGGAGATCGAGGCCTGCATCCAGCGCCTGGCGCAGATGGCGCGCGCCTCCGGCATCCACCTCATCATGGCGACGCAGCGGCCCTCGGTCGACGTCATCACCGGCACGATCAAGGCGAACTTCCCCACGCGCATCAGCTTCCAGGTCACGTCGAAGATCGACTCCCGCACCATCCTGGGCGAGCAGGGCGCCGAGCAGCTGCTGGGTCAGGGCGACATGCTCTACATGGCCGGTGGCGGACGCATCTCGCGCTGTCACGGCCCCTTCGTCTCGGACGAGGAGGTGGAAGAGATCGTCAACCACCTGAAGGCCTTCGGCGAACCCGACTACGTCTCTGGCGTGGTCGAGGGGCCCGACGAGGACCGCTCGGGCGACATCGACGCCGTTCTTGGCCTAGGCGGGAACACCGACGGCGAGGACGCGCTCTACGACCAGGCGGTGCAGATCGTGGCACGCGACCGCAAGTGCTCGACCTCCTACATCCAGCGCAAGCTGGGCATCGGCTACAACAAGGCCGCGCGGCTGGTGGAGCAGATGGAGGATCAGGGCGTGGTCAGCCCGGCCAACCACGTGGGAAAGCGCGAGATCCTGCTGCCTGAGCCGCAGTGAGGCCGAGCGCCCGGGCGCCCCTGCAGCGACTTCGGCGGAGTTTCGCGCAGGGCCGGCCTCGCGCCGTCCCGTCGCGGCAAAGTGAGCGCAGGGGTGATGCGCGGCCGGCCCGGCGTGTCTAGATTGGAGTCATGACAAGGACACGCATCTTGCTGGCGGGCGCGCTCGCGCTCGCCGTGGCGGCACCGGCGGCGGCGGAAAAGCTGTCGCTCGGGGCGATTTCGGATTATCTCAACGGCCTGCGTACCGTCGAAGGCGCGTTCACGCAGATCAACGCCGACGGCACGATCCAGACCGGCACGGTCTATATCAGCCGGCCCGGAAAGGTGCGGTTCGAATACGACCCGCCGGAGGAGACGCTGGTGCTCGCCTCGGGCGGCGCGGTGGCGATCTTCGACCCCAAGGGCAACGCGGGGCCGGAAACCTATCCGCTCGACCGCACGCCGCTCAAGATCATCCTCGCCGAGAACGTCGATCTCACGCGCGAGCGCATGGTGACCGGCCATGCGCATGACGGCACCTCGACCGTCGTGACCGCGCAGGATCCCGAGCATCCCGAATACGGCAACATCCAGCTCGTCTTCACCGGGCCGCCCGTGGAGCTGCGCCAGTGGCGGGTGAACGACGATCAGGGCGGCCCGACCACCGTGGTGCTGGGTGACGTGACCGTGGGCGGGCGCCTGCCCGACAGCCTGTTCAACATCCAGCTCAACACCGAGCAGGAAACGCGCCGGTAGGCCGTCGCGCTCACCTGCAGGTGGCGAGCTGCGCCTGATAGCGACGGGAACGCTCTTCCACGTTGTCGGCGACGCGCAAGAGCCATGATTTCGCGTTGTAGCTGCCGCGCGCGAATCCCGCGTGACCCTCGTGATAGGCAAGGTACTGGTTGCGCGCATCGGAGAGCGGTATGCCGTTGCGCTCCCGGGAGAGCGTCATGTACCACCCCATGAAGTCCGTGGCGTCACGGATATCGTCACGGCGCGCGCGGCGATTGCCTGTCGCGCGCTGATATTCCTCCCAGGTGCCGTCCAGCGCTTGCGAGTATCCGTATGCTGAACTCTGCCGCCCCATGGGCAACACCCCGAGCACATAGCGGAACGGCGTGCGCGCGTCGCCGATGAACTTGCTCTCCTGGTGCATGGTGGCCATCTGCACATGCACCGGCACGCCCCAGCGGCGCTCTGCGCGCTGGAAGGCGCGGTAGTAATGCGGGCGCTCGCGCGCGATGGCGCAGGCGTCGTCGAGATTGCGCGGGGCGGAGTAGTTGCCTCCGCCGCACGATCCGACGACCAGCGCCGTGAGGAGCGCGATCAGGAGTCTGCTCATCTGCCTCTCGTTCGTTGCGAACGTCTTGTCTGCTGCCCGGTCGTGGCGCCGGATTTTCGGACAGTGTAGCGCATCGCGGCGTCGGGGGAAATTCACGTTTTGCAGCCGACGGAACCGGGGCGCGCCACTGTCAGTTCACGCATCACACACTGTTTCCCGACAGTTAAGGCCCCTTGCATGGACAACACCCCGCCGGCAGCGCTACAAGGGATCGGGGGCTATAAGAGATGCGCATGACACGTGCAAAATATTGTCTTGGCCAAGTGGTGCGGCACCGGAAGCATCCGTTCCGCGGCGTGATTTTCGATGTCGATCCTCAGTTCAACAACACCGAGGAGTGGTATCAGGCCATTCCCGAGGACAGCCGTCCGGCCAAGGAACAGCCTTTCTACCATCTGCTCGCGGAGAACGAGCAGAGCTTCTACGTGGCGTATGTGTCGGAGCAGAATCTTGTCGCCGACTATTCCGGCGAGCCGGTCGATCATCCGGACATTCCCGAGCTCTTCGGCCCGTTCGAGGACGGCCACTATCCCCTGCACGTCCAGTTGAACTGAACCGACCTCTCAGTAGCCGAGCGCGCAGCCGTCCTTTCGGGGATCCGACGCCCCCTCCAGGACGCCTGAATCGCGAATCATGATCGCCTGCCCGCCTCCGAGCGGACGCTCCGGCGTGACGACTTGGTGGCCCAGCGCCTCGAGCGCCCGGCGGGTCGAGTCGGGATAGCCGCGCTCGAGCTTCAGCACACCGCCATCGGCAAAGGCCCGCGGCGCGTCGAGCGCTGCCTGCGGATCCATCCCGAAATCCGCGATGTTCGAGAGAAACCGCGCGTGTCCCGTGGGCTGGTAGCCGCCGCCCATCACGCCGAAGGGCATGGTGACGCGACCGCCCTCGCGCAGCATGGCGGGAATGATGGTGTGCAGCGGCCGCTTGCCGGGGCCGTATTCGTTCGGATGCCCCTGCTCGAGCGTGAAGCCGGCGCCGCGGTTATGCAGGAGAATGCCGAATTTCTCCGACGCGATGCCCGAGCCAAAGCCGTGGTAGATCGAGTAGATGAGCGAGACGGCCATGCGGTCCCGGTCCACGACGGTGATGTAGACCGTGTCGCGGTGGATGGCCTCGGTCAGCGCCGCGGGATCGGGAAGCACGGCGTCGGGCCGGATCAATGCGGCGAGCCGGCGCGCGGTGGCGGGATCGGTCAGCTTCGCCGCGTCCGCATGCGCCGGATCGGCGAGGAAGCGATTGCGCGCATCCTCGGCGAGCTTCCAGGCCTCGGCCTCGAGATGCGCGCGCTCGGGCCCGAGCGGGTCGAGCGCGGCGAGATCGAACTGGGCGAGAATCTGCGCAAGCAGGATGGCCGCCGCGCCCTGGCCGTTGGGCGGATGCTCGACGAGTTCCCGGCCACGATACGACCCGGCGATGGGGGCGGCGGGCGTCGCCTCCGCGCCTGCGAAATCCTCCGCCGTGTGCACGCCGCCCCGGGCGGCCAGCGCGGCCAGCATGTCCTCGGCGATCTCGCCCTCATAGAACGCGCGGCGCCCCTGGCTGGCGAGACGGCGCAGCACCTCCGCCTGCGCCGGAGCGCGAAACAGCGTGCCGGGCGACGGCGCCCGGCCGCCTGGAAGGTAGTGCTCGCGCGCCGCGCCGCTCAGGCGGTCCGCGTCGCCTGCCCAGTCCATCGCCACGCGCGGCGCCACCGGAACGCCGCGCTCCGCGGCGTCGATCGCCGGCGCGAGCAGCGCGTCGAGCCCAAGCCGCCCCTCGCTCTCGGCGAGGTGGCAGAAGGCCTCGACCGCCCCGGGAATGGTGACCGCCTCAGCCCCGTCTTCGGGCACGGCGTCGAGCCCGCGGTCGCGCAATGCCTGCGCGTCGGCCGCCCCGGGCGCGCGACCCGACCCGTTCAGCGCCTGCACCTTATCGCTCCCCGGCGGCGTCCAGAGCACGAAGGCGTCGCCACCGATGCCGGTCATGTGCGGCTCGCAGATGCCGAGGATCACCGCGCCCGCGATCGCGGCATCCATCGCGTTGCCGCCGCGGCGCAGGATATCGATGGCCGTGAGCGCGGCGAGGGGGTGCGAGGTGGCACACATGCCCCGCGTCGCGAAAACGGGGGATCGTCCGGGAATCTGGAAGTCGCGCATCGGGAGCTCCTGCAAGCCAGGCATGTCCTAGGCGCGGCGCCCGGCGGGTGCAATCGGATGTGGCAGGGGAGAAGACCTCGGTGCCGCGCACTGGGTGGGGGCTATTATCGACGCGGCACCGAGGGAAGCCTATGCAGCTACAGCTCCGTTTGTCGCGAGGCAATCTGGCTGGCATGCGGAGTCAATTGGGCGTTTTCGCGGCATCCCTTCCCGCCCGGCTTCCGCATCTCAGGCGCCGTCGGCGCCCTGGCAGGCGAAGCAGAGAGCCAGTTCGTTGCGCCCGTGCGCGCGCCGGTAGTGCAACGCGCAGGTGAGCGCATGCACGATGCCCCAGCCGAACCCGCCCTCCGGCAGGTCGGCCAGGGGAACAGCCAGATCGGGCCCGGTTCCGTCCGGCAAGAGCAGACCGGGCATCGGGCGCCCATCGTCGCTTACGCGGATGGCGAGGCCTGCATTCGTGCCGCAGACCGAGATACGGATCGCGGTGCGCCGGCCGGAAGGACCGGCATGCTCGACGATATTGTTCAGTACCTCGGCGAGCGCGATCTCCACGGAATCGATCACGTCCTCGAGGTTGCCGGCCGAGTGACGCTCAAGGCAGCCGCGCAGCCGCGCGAGCGCAGGCCGGATCTCGGACTGACGCCCGCGGCATGTGAACTCGATCAGCGGCTCGCCGCGCGGAAGTGGCATCGTGCTGGAGGCCGGCGGGGCGGCAGGCGGAGACGGAACATGCTGAGCGCGCGTGTCATTCGGCATCCGCGGAGATCGCGGCCTCCGCGCAGGGGTGAATCGTGAAGATGCTGTCGATCCGGGTCAGGCGGAACACCTTGTCCACGGCAGGGGTGAGGCCCGCCAGCTCCAGACTGCGCCCTTCCATCTGCTTCATCGTCGCGACGATGGCGCCGAGCCCGCTCGAATCGATGAAGCAGACGTGGCTGAGATCGAGCACGATCCGTTGCGGCGCGTCGGCGTTCTGCTCGCGCATCCGGTCCTTGAAGCGGATGGCCACGGCGGCGTCGATGCGGTCCTCCAGCACCGTCACGATGCGGCTTCCATCGGCATCGCGGCTCTCGAGCTTCATCGCGGGACTCCCAACTCGCTCTGCGTCCGAGGCACTCTGGACCGCAATCCTTACCATCCGGTATGCAGAGCCGACGACAGGAGGGCGGAGACATGGCCGAAGTTGTGATCGCGGGGGCGGCGCGCACCCCGATGGGCGGATTGCAGGGGGCGCTGTCCGGCGCGACAGCGGCCGAGATGGGCGGCGTCGCGATCGGCGCGGCGCTGGATCAGGCCGGCCGCCCGGTGGTGGACGAGGTCGTGATGGGCTGCGTGTTGCCCGCAGGCCAGGGCCAGGCGCCGGCGCGGCAGGCAGGCTTCGCCGCCGGCCTCGGAGAGGAGGTGCCCGCCACCACGCTCAACAAGATGTGCGGCTCCGGCATGAAGGCGGCGATGGTCGCGCACGACCAGATCGCGCTGGGCCAGGCGGACGTGATCGTCGCGGGCGGCATGGAGAGCATGTCGCGCGCGCCCTATCTGCTGCCCGCGATGCGCGGCGGGGCGCGGATCGGCCACCAGCAAGCCGTCGATCACATGTTCCTCGACGGGCTGGAGGACGCCTACGACAAGGGCCGGCTGATGGGCACCTTCGCCGAGGACTGCGCCGAGCACTACCAGTTCACCCGCCAGGCGCAGGACGACTATGCGCTGGGCTCGCTGGAAGGCGCGCTCGAGGCGCAGAAGAGCGGCGCCTTCGCGCGCGAGATCGCGGCCGTGACCGTGAAGGGACGCAAGGGCGACACGGTCGTGGAGAGCGACGAACAACCCGGGCAGGCGCGGCCCGACAAGATTCCGCAGCTGAAACCCGCCTTCCGCGAGGGGGGCACGGTGACGGCGGCCAACTCATCCTCGATTTCCGACGGTGCCGCCGCGCTCGTGCTGGCCGAGCGCGGCCGCGCGGAGGCTTCCGGCATGTCCCCTCGCGCCCGGATTCTCGGACATGCGAGCCACGCGCAGGCGCCCGGCTGGTTCACGACAGCGCCGGTGCCCGCCGCGCAGAAGCTGCTCGAGCGGATCGGCTGGAGCCTGGGCGACGTCGACCTCTGGGAGGTCAACGAGGCCTTCGCCGTGGTTCCCATGGCCTTCATGCGCGAGATGGGTCTGCCCCGGGACATCGTGAACGTGAATGGCGGCGCCTGCGCGCTGGGTCACCCGATTGGCGCCTCGGGCGCGCGGATCATGGTAACGCTGCTCAACGCGCTGGAAACACGCGGTCTGAAGCGAGGCGTCGCTGCGATCTGCATCGGCGGCGGCGAGGGCACGGCCATCGCGATCGAACGGCTCTGAGCGGAGCGGCGATTCTTCGTGCGAAAAATCGCCGCAATGATCGCGCCGACTCCGAAGATTCTTCGGACGAAGAATTCTCTCCGCCCCGTCACGCAGCCTTCGCCATTTCGGCGACCCTGCGGAAGGCCGGACGCGCGCGCATCCGCCGGAGATACTCGGCGAAGCGCGGCTCCTCGGCGGGAAAGCCCGCCGCCTTCGCCCAGCCGCCGCAATGGGCCAGCAGGATGTCGGGCACCGTCGGCTCCGCCCCGGCGAGGTAGTCTGCGGGCAGGTCGTCCATCAGTCGCTCGATGCTGTTGGCATACTCCCATTTCAGGCTGTCCTTGACCTGCGGAACCCGCTTGTCTTCGGGCAGCACGAAGCTGTGGCGCGCGGCCGTCCAGAGCGCACTCTCGATCTCGTCCAGGATACGAAAGGTCATCGCGTCCTGCCGCGCGCGCGAGATCGTGCCGGCGGGATGGGTCATCTGACCGTGCTTGTCGGCGAGATAGGTGAGGATCGCGGTCGAATCGGTCAGCACAGCCTCGCCCTCCAGCAGCACGGGAATCTTGCCGGACGCGTTCAGGGCGCGCACCGCCTCCGAACGCGGCGGCTCGGGTCGGTGCTCATAGGGCTGCCCGAGCTCCTCGAGCATCCAGATCACGCGGAAGGCGCGACTCTTCAGATCGCCGATCACGGTGTACATGCCGTCTCTCCCTGTTTGCGGAGCCGAGGCCCGTGGCTCCGCGCTTCCTTCAACGCCGCCCGCGAAGCCGCGAAAGTCGCAGCAGCGTGCGTTCCATCACCGCCATCTGCGGCGCGGTCTGGTTCGCCGACCGCAGCGCGCGGTCGGTGTCGGCGAGAAGCTGCAAGGCCGTCTGCAGCCGGGCGGCTCCCCAGTCGCGGGCCTGCTTTTCCATCCTGTCGCGGCGCGGCCCCCAGACCGGCGGGCGCAGGCGCGCGATGCCCTTCCCGGGCCCCTCGGGGTCGGAGGCCGCACGGTAGAGCTGACGGAAATGCCGGCCCGCCGCGATGGAAAGACGCACGGGTGTGACCCCCTGCGCGGAAAGCCGCTGCATCAGCGGGCCGATCTCGCCCTCGCGCGCCTCGGCCGCGGCGTGGACGACGTCGTCGGCCTCGGCCTCGGTCGAGGCGGGTGCGAGCAGGCCAACCTCTTCCGCCGAAAGCGGCGTCTCGTCGTCGAGCTTGTAGAGCGCGAGCTTCTCGAGCGTCTGGCGGAAGTCGCCGGGCTCGAGGGTGCGGCCCAGCGCGAAGAGCGCGTCGAGCGCCGGGCCGGAGGCACCGGCGAGCCCGGCCCGTGCAAGCTCTGCCTGAATCTCCTCGCGGCCGGGCGGGTCGTCGTAGATCGCGGCGGCGCGCGCGCTTCGGTGCCCCTCGAAGAGCTTGCGCAGCTTCGACGCGGGCTTGAGCTGCCCCGCGGTCACGACGATCTGCGCATCGCCCGGGCGCCAGTCGCCAAGGGCAGCTGCGATCGTCTCGGCCTGGGAATCGCCGGCCTCTTCCACGAGCGCGACACGCGGGCCGGGAAAGAAGCTCTGCGCCTTGACCGCGTCCATCAGCGCGGCCGGGTCGCGGCGCAGGTCGGCGCCGGCGATCCGGGCGAGCCGCATTTCCGCCTCGCCCTGCGGCCCGATCAGCGCGGCCACCGCCTGCTGTCGGCGATGCGCCACCCGCATCGGATCGCCGCCGTAGAGCAGCAGGCCCGCAGCCTCGGGATCGGGACGCGCGCAATAACCAGCGACTTCGCGCGCCGAGAGCTTCATGCCGCGGGCAGCTCCCGCGCCGCGAGCAGCAGCCGCTCCACGAGCTGATCGGCCAGCAGCGTGGCGAGCCGCGCCTCCGCGTCGCGTTCCGCCGCGCGTGTGGCCAGGGTCGAGCCGGTCGCGGAATAGCCGGTGAAGGCCTCCACGCGCCCCTGTGCAACGGGCGGCGCCTCCGGTGCGGCGTCGGCCGCGCGCAGCCGCCAGTCGGCCGTGCCTGCATAGTGATAGCGCGTGGTGCGGCCGTCGGGCGTGGTGCCGAGCGAATCGCGCGTCACGCGCAGCGGCGCCTCGAGCCGGTAGCGCGGCGCGGGCGCGGGGCCCAGGCGTTCCTCCAGCCGCCGGACAAAGAGGTATTCGGCACGGCTGTCGGGCACCGGCATCGCGACCTGCCCGGCAATCGCGCCGCCCCCGCCGCCGGGGGCGTGGACCGGGGCGAAGCCGCAGCCGGCCGTCAGCGCCGCGGCGCCGAGGATCAGCAGGCGGCGGCGGTCAGAGCACCACATTCACGATCCGGCCGGGCACGACGATCACCTTCTTCGGCGCGCCGCCGTCGAGCGCGCGCACGACAGGGTCGCTTTCCAGCGCGGCCTTTTCAACCTCTTCCCTGGGCAGGTCGCGCGGCACGGTGATCTCGCCCCGGCGTTTGCCGTTGATCTGGATGGGAAGGGTGATCTCGTCCTCGATCAGCATCGCCTCGTCCGCGACGGGCCAGGGCGCGTCGAGGATCAGGCCCTCGTGGCCGAGCATCGCCCAGAGTTCCTCGGCGAGATGCGGGGTCATCGGCGACATGAGCTGCGCGAGGGCGCCGGCGGCCTGGCGTTTGGCCGCGCCGCCGGCCTTCGACTTGGCCAGCGTGTTGGTGAAGGCGTAGAGCCGCGCGATGGCCGCGTTGAAGCCGAAGCTTTCCACACCGCCGGTGACCTCGTGGATCGTCTTGTGCATCTCGCGCAGAAGCGCCTCGTCGGCCTCTTTCGAGCCCTCCTCGGCGGGCATCGCCGCGATCTCGGAGACGATTCGATGGACGCGGGAGAGATGTCGGTGCGCGGCCTCCGCGCCGGCGGCGGTCCATTCCACGTCGCGCTCGGGCGGGCTGTCGGAGAGCACGAACCAGCGCACCGTGTCGGCTCCGTACTGCGCGATGATCGTCATCGGATCGACGACGTTCTTCTTGGATTTCGACATCTTGGCGGAGGGGACGACCTCCACCGGCTGGCCGGTTTCCTTCAGGACGTGTCGTCCCTCCCGGCTCTCCACCTCCTCGGGGAAGTGATAGACGGGCCGGCCCTGGGCGTCCGTCGTCTGGTAGATCGCGTGCGTCACCATCCCTTGGGTGAAGAGCGCGTCGAAGGGTTCCTTCGACTTCTCCGGCAGGTGGCCGCAGATGTGCATCGCCCGGGCGAAGAAGCGCGAGTAGAGCAGGTGCAGGATCGCGTGCTCGATGCCGCCGATATACTGGTCGACGTTCATCCAGTAGGCGGCTTCCTCGGGGTCCGTCGGCGTGTCGGCGCGCGGCGCGGTGAAGCGCGCGTAGTACCACGAGCTGTCCACGAAGGTATCCATCGTGTCGGTCTCGCGCCGGGCGGGCTTGCCGCAGGCGGGGCACGCGGTTTGCGCCCAGCTCGGGTGACGGTCGAGCGGGTTGCCGGGCACCGAGAAGTCGATCGGCTTGCCGTCCTCGTCGTAGGGGAGAAGGACGGGCAGGTTCTCCTTCTTCTCCGGCACGACGCCGCAATCGTCGCAGTGGACCACCGGAATCGGGCAGCCCCAGTAGCGCTGGCGCGACAGGCCCCAGTCGCGCAGGCGATACTTGGTCACCCCCTGCCCCACGCCGTTCTCCTCGCAGAAGCGGATGGCGGCCTCGACGGCCTCCTCGCCGGTCTGCTCGGTCTCGCCGGCGAAGCCGCGGATGTAGATCACGCGCTCGGTCTTGGGCGGCACGAAGGCCGGCCCGCCGTCCTCGGCGAGAGGGTTGCCGTCGTCCTCCACCGGCGCGAAGGTCGAGATCACCGGCAGGTCGTATTTCCGGGCGAAATCGAGGTCGCGCTGGTCATGCGCCGGGCAGCCGAAGATCGCGCCGGTGCCGTAGTCCATCACGATGAAGTTGGCGATCCAGACCGGCAGCTCCCAGCTCGTGTCGAAGGGATGGCGCACGCGCAGGCCGGTGTCGTAGCCCTTCTTCTCGGCGGTCTCGAGCTCCTCCTCGGAGGTGCCCATGCGCCGGCATTCGGCGTTGAAGGCGGCGATCTCGTCATCGTGCCGCTCGAGCGCGCGGGCCAGCGGGTGGTCCGGCGAGACGGCCACGAAGCTCGCGCCCAGCAGCGTGTCGGGCCGGGTCGTGTAGACCTCGATCCGGTCGTGGCCCTCGGCCTCCTCGACCAGCGAGAAGGAGAACTGCAGGCCGCGGCTCTTGCCGATCCAGTTGGCCTGCATCGTCTTCACCTTGGCGGGCCAGTCGTCGAGAGTCTCCAGCGCCTCCAGCAGCTCCTCGGAGAAGTCCGAGATGCGGAAGAACCACTGCACCAGCTCGCGCCGCTCGACCGGGGCGCCCGAGCGCCAGCCCTTGCCGTCGATCACCTGCTCGTTGGCGAGCACGGTCATGTCCACGGGATCCCAGTTGACCACCGCCGCCTTGCGGTAGACGAGGCCCTTCTCGAGGAAGTCCAGGAAGAGCGCCTGCTGCTGGCCGTAATACTCCGGGTCGCAGGTGGCGAACTCCCGGCTCCAGTCGATCGACAGGCCCATCGGCTTCATCTGGTCGCGCATCTGCGCGATGTTGGCGTAGGTCCAGTCCTTCGGATGCCCGCCCGACGCCATCGCGGCGTTCTCGGCCGGCATGCCGAAGGCGTCCCATCCCATCGGGTGCAGCACGTTGAAGCCCTGCGCGCGCTTGTAGCGCGCCACCACGTCGCCCATCGTGTAGTTGCGGACGTGCCCGATGTGGATACGCCCCGAGGGGTAGGGGAACATCTCGAGGACGTAATATTTCTCGCGCGCCGGATCGTGGCGCGCGGAAAAGGCGCCGGCCTCGTTCCAGGCGGCCTGCCATTTCGGTTCGATCTCGGCGGGCGCGTAACGCGACATCTGCGGTCCCCAGGCTTGCCGTCCCGATTGCGTTCCGGGTGATAGGCGAGCCCCGGCCCCGGGTCCAGTCTCGCCCCGAAAAAAGGCGCATCGAGGAAACGGTTGGCGACCGCGCCGGGCGGCGCTATGCCGTGGTCAGGGCAAGCGGGCACGGTGCAGGCGCATGGACATCCTAGTTATTCATCAGAACTTTCCCGGGCAGTACAAGCATCTGGCCCCGGCCCTCGCCGCGCGCGGCGACCGGGTGGTGGCGCTGACGCTCAAGGTCAAGGAGCCGACGACCTGGCACGGGGTGCGCGTGCTGCCCTACAAGCTGCACCGCAGCAACGGCCAGAACCTGCACCCCTGGCTCGTGGATTTCGAGACCAAGCTGATCCGCGCCGACGCCTGCCATGCCGCGGCGACGGAACTGCGCGAGTCCGGCTTCATGCCCGACGTGATCCTCGCGCATCCGGGCTGGGGCGAGAGCCTCTTTCTCAAGGATGTCTGGCCCGAGGCGCGGCTGGGCCTCTACTGCGAGCTCTATCACGAGGCCGACTGGCCGCATGTCGGCTTCGACCCCGAGTTCCCCGGCAACGAAGGGCCGCGCGAGCCGCTGCGCCTGCGGCTGAAGAACCTCAACAACCGCCTGCATTTCGAGACAGGCGACGCGGGCATCAGCCCGACCCGGTTCCAGGCGGACACCTTCCCCGAGGTTTTCCGTGACCGCATCACCGTGATCCACGACGGCATCGACACCGCGGCAGTGACGCCCGACGCCGACGCAAGGCTCGAGCTCGAGGGCGGAGGCACGCTCACCCGCGACGACGAGGTCGTCACCTTCATCAACCGCAACCTCGAACCCTATCGCGGCTATCACGTGTTCATGCGCGCGCTGCCGGAGATCCTGCGCCGCCGGCCCGAGGCACAGGTCGTCATGCTGGGCGGGGACGACGTGAGCTACGGCGCGCGTCCGCCGAAGGGACAGAGCTGGAAGCAGATCTTCATCGACGAGGTGCGCAGTCAGATCCCGGACGCGGACTGGGCGCGCGTGCATTTCCTCGGCCGGGTGCCCTACGAGCGGTTTCTCTCGCTGATCCGGGTGAGCCGCGCCCATGTCTATCTCACCTATCCCTTCGTGCTGAGCTGGTCGCTTCTCGAAGCGATGAGCGCCGGCGCGGCGATTCTCGCGAGCGACACGGCCCCGGTCCGCGAGGTGATCACGGACGGCGAGACCGGCCTGCTGACCGATTTCTTCGACCGGGCCGCGCTGGTCGAGCGGCTCGACCACCTGCTGGAGGATGCGGAGCTGCGCGCGCGCCTCGGCGCGGCGGCGCGCGACCATGTCGTGCAGCACTACGACCTGCAGCGCATCTGCCTGCCCGCGCAGCTGGAGTGGGTGGACGGCGTCGCGAAGCTCGCGCCGCGCGCGCCACGGGTCTGACGTCTTTGATCTTGCCGCGGCCTGCGGCGCCTCAGAAGCGGCTGTCGCGCTCGCGCAGCTGCCGCGCCCGCGCGAGGATCGCGTCCTCCACCGCGCGTTGGGTCGCGGCGCTGACCGGTCCCGACCGCGTCTGCAGGGCGACCTTGAGCGAGCGGGCGTCGAGCGCCGGGTCGGAAATGTAGACCGTCGCGCGGTAGGCCGGTCCGCCGCCCGGCGGCGGGCCGTAGCCGGTCGTGATCACGCCGGTGAAGGGATCCACCGTCTGCACCGGCAGAAAGCTCAGCACCTCAAGCGCGCCGTTCCAGATGTACTTGTTGACCGCGACGACGTTCTCGTTGCGCTGCGGGCGGAAGATGTCCCAAATCGTCGATCGGTTGGGGCCGGTGTAATCGGGATGCCCCTCGGGGAGGTCGGGCGGCGGCGAGGCCGTGCCGCCCGTCCTGTCCGCAGGCGCCTCGCGCGGCCCGCAAGAGGCGAGCGCGGCCACGGCCGCACCGGCGAGAAGCATCGTCACTGCGCGCGAAAGCGTCATCCCTGCCCCGTCCATGACATCGCCAAACACCTACCCAAGGCACCGATGCTCGGCAAGGACTTTCACCCGGCGCCGCGGCCGACGGCCGGTGCGCGCAGGCCGGGGTTGCAGGGCCTCCGGGCATGTGTGGCAATGGTGCACCATCCGCGGCCGCTTTGCCGCGATCCCGGCCCCTTCGCTTGCAAAGAGGCCCGGAAAAGAGCGAAAGACCCGTCATACCCAAGTCGGATTCCCCGGCCTGGGGCGCATGACGACAAAGTCGAGGGAAAAACGATGAAAAAAGTTCTCTTCGCGACGACTGCGCTGGTTGCCTCCGCCGGGATGGCCGCCGCAGACGTCAGCTTCGGCGGCTACGGCCGCTTCGGTATCCTGTACGTCGAGAACGCCGCTCAGGAGACCCGCATCGAGAGCCGCTTCCGCCTCAACATCGACGCCACCGCGACCGCGGACAACGGCCTCGAGTTCAGCGCGCGGGTCCGCATGCAGGCCGACGACACCGGCGGCGGCGGCGCGACCACCGCTGGCCTGAACGGCGCCCGCTTCGGCGTCGCCTACGAGGGCCTCTCGGTGCAGGTCGGCAACATCGCCGGCGTCTACGACAGCCAGGCCGGTCAGTACGACCAGTCGCTCGGCCTCTCGGGCCTGGGCTGGCACAACCACGTCGCCAACTCGGCGGTGAACGGCTACTTCGCGTTCGACACCTACGCGTCGACGGGTGCCGGCCGCAACGGCGTGCGCCTCGCCTACGCGATGGGCGACTTCTCGATGATCGCCTCCTACTCGGATCTCGGCGGCCTCGAGCGCACCTCGCTGGGCGGCAGCTACTCGTTCAACGACTGGGCCGTGCACCTCGGCTGGCAGGACTCCAGCATCGACACCGAGGACAAGATCAGCCTCATCGTGCAGGGTGATCTCGGCCCGGCGTCCGTGACCTTCAAGGCGGCCGACAACGACGGCGAGCAGAAGTTCGTCATCGGCGGCGACTTCGAGGCCGGCGCGGCGACCACCATCTCGGCCTACTATGCCAACGACGAGGAAGTCGGCGGCGTGGGCGGCGACTCCTACGGCGTCGGCTTCGTGCACGACCTCGGCGGCGGCACCTCGATCCGCGGCGGTGTCGTGGATCAGTGGAACGATGTCATCACCGCCGACCTCGGTCTGCAGTTCAACTTCTGATCCCTGCCGGATCGGAGGAGACAGGGGGCGGGCCCGCGGGCCCGCCCCTTTCCTTTTCCGCGGCATGGTGGCATCTGCCGGGAAACGGCAGGAGGCATCCCATGTCGCTCGCAGAGATCCGCGACCGCATCGGACAGGCAGAGGCGAAGGCCGGGCGCGCGCCCGGCTCGGTCACGCTGATCGCCGTGTCGAAGCAACAGCCCGAGGACCGGATCGAGGCGGTGCTGCGCGAAGGCCACCGCGTCTTCGGCGAGAACCGGGTGCAGGAGGCCGCCGGCCGCTGGCCCGCCCTGCGCGACCGCTACGAGGGGATCGAGCTGCATCTGATCGGCCCGCTGCAGACCAACAAGGCACGGCAGGCGATGGAACTCGTGCAGGCGATTCATTCGGTGGACCGGCCGAAGCTCGCCCGGACCCTCGCCCGGCTTGCGGACGAGCTCGGCCACTGCCCGGAGCTTTTCGTGCAGGTGAACACCGGCGAAGAGCCGCAGAAGGCGGGCGTGCTGCCGGGCGAGGCGGACGGCTTCGTGGCGGAGTGCCGCGACCTTGGCCTGCCCGTCGTCGGGCTGATGTGCATTCCGCCGCTCGACGAGGAACCCAGCCTGCACTTCGCGCTGCTCGCGAAGATCGCGGCGCGTAACGGGCTCGAGGGGCTGTCGATGGGCATGTCGGGCGATTTCGAGCAGGCGATCGCGCTGGGCGCGACGCATGTCCGAGTGGGCAGTGCGATCTTCGGCGAACGGCCGGGCTGAGCGCTCTTCGCGCCCTTGCGGGCGCTCATCGCGAGACGCGCGCGCCAGCGCGCACCGAGCGGCCCGTCAGGCCACGATCAGCCGCGTCGCGTAACCGATGCGCGGTGCGATCCGGCGCAGGTGCAGGGGGTGCAGCGCCACGCAGCCCGCCGTGGGAAACCCGGGCCGCCGCCAGGCATGAACGAAGATCGCCGAGCCCCGGCCCTTCTCCGCCCGCGGCCAGTTCCAGTCGGTGAGCAGCACCAGATCGTAAAGCGGTTCCGGCCGCCGCAATGCCTCATGGCTGAAGGCGTGCGGCGCGCGGACCATCATGTTGTAGTCCTCGTCCCGCGGATCGTCGGACCACAGGTCGCCCGGCCGGATCGGCACCGCCCAGGGCGCGGGTCGCGCCATCCTGTCGGGGCGGTAGAGCATGCCGACGATGCGATGCACACCCCGCGGCGTCGCGCCGTCGCCCTCGCGCTTGTCGCCGGCGAGTCCGCCCCGCCCGATGGCGCAGGGCCAGACCTGCCCCAGAAAGCGCAGCCCGCGCGGCGTCAGCACCATGTCCTTCGGCGTCACAACAGATGCCCCGACTTCGCCGCCTTGGTGGCGAGATAGCCCGCGTTCTCCGCCGTGCGCCCGATCTTCAGCGGCACCCGTTCGACGACGCGCAGCCCCTGTTCCTCCATCATACGGATCTTCGCGGGATTGTTGGTCATCAGCCGCACCTCGGAAAAGCCCATCCGCCGCAGGATGTCCGACCCGATGCGGAAGTCGCGCTCGTCATCCTCGAATCCCAGTCGGTGATTCGCCTCGACCGTGTCGAAGCCCTGATCCTGCAGCGAATAGGCCCGCAACTTGTTGGCCAGCCCGATGCCACGCCCCTCCTGATTGAGATAGAGCAGCACCCCCGTCCCCTCGGCGCCCATCTGCGCGAGCGCGCCGCGCAGTTGCGGGCCGCAGTCGCACTTGAGGCTGCCCAGCACGTCGCCCGTGAAACAGGCCGAATGCAGCCGCGCGAGTACGGGCGCGTCGCGGCGCGGCTGGCCGACCTCGAAGGCGTAGTGCTCTTCACCGCCGTCGGCGGGCCGGAAGACGTGCAGCCGCCCCGCGCCCGCCGCCTCGACCGGCACGCGCGCCTGAGCCACGGGCGCGAGCGGGCTCGCCGCGGCGAGCAGCGGGGCGGCGAGCGCGGCGGGCAGCAGTGTGAGGCGATGCGCGCGCGCGAAGGCGGGGCCGTCGTCGAGTTCGGTCACGACCGCCGCGGGCAGCAGATGCGCCGTCTTGACCAGATCGAGCGCGGCGCGGTGCAGCTCGGCGCCACCGCCGCGCGCGGTCTGCAGGGGGCCTTTCATCGGGTGGGTGAGATCATCCGCCGGATCGGCCACCGCGCGCACCCAGCGCAGGTCCGCGTCCCCTGGCAGATGCACCCGTGCGAGATCGCCGTCGTAGACGCGCGCCTTCAGGGTCGCCGCCCGCCGCGCCGTGATCGCCAGCACGGTCTCCCCCGGCATCGCGCGCGCCGCCTCGAGCCGGGCGGCGGCCAGCGTCTCGGCCGCCATCACCAGAACGCTCGCCCCGGCACCGGTGAGCACCACGCCCACGCCCATGCGCAGGTCGGCTCGCGCGCGGGCGAGAAGTTCGGGCAGATCGGGGGCGAAGCTCATGACGCTCCTTTAGAGCCGTGATCCGACGGATGTAAGGCCCCGCGCGCGTGAAACAATTCCGCGTTTCGTAACACATGGCCGTGAAAGACTTGCAGCAAACCTTGCCGCAGGGCGCGCCGCCCCGCATCTGAGCCCGAAACAGGAGGGAGACGCAGATGCCGCAGCTGAGAAACATCCTGCTGGTGGACGACGACGACGACCTGCGCGAGGCGCTGTCGGAACAACTCGTCATGACCGAGGATTTCGAAGTCTTCGAAGCCGCCACCGGCGGCGAGGCGATGGACCGCGTCAGGAACCAGATCTTCGACCTCGTCATCCTCGACGTCGGCCTGCCCGATACCGACGGGCGCGAGATCTGCCGGCTGATGCGGAAACAGGGCGTGAAGTGCCCCATCCTCATGCTCACCGGCCACGACAGCGACGCGGACACGATCCTCGGCCTCGACGCCGGCGCCAACGATTACGTCACCAAACCCTTCAAGTTCCCGGTGCTGCTGGCGCGGATCCGCGCCCAGCTGCGTCAGCACGAACAGTCGGAGGACGCGGTCTTCGCGCTCGGGCCCTATACCTTCAAGCCGGCGATGAAGATGCTGGTGACCGAGGACGACCGCAAGATCCGGCTGACCGAGAAGGAAACCAACATCCTCAAGTTCCTCTACCGCTCGCCCGAGGGCATCGTCCCGCGCGACGTGCTGCTGCACGAGGTCTGGGGCTACAATGCCGGCGTCACGACTCACACGCTGGAGACGCATATCTACCGCCTCCGCCAGAAGATCGAGCCGGACCCGTCGAACGCCCGGCTGCTCGTCACGGAATCGGGCGGCTACCGCCTGGTGAGTTGATGGGGGAAAGCGCGCGCGAAAAGACGCGCGCAACTTGCGCCAGATCAAAGCCGAAAATCGCGCGAATCATTATTCACGAAGACTAACGGATCCCGCGCATGTCCGGGTCACGACATGCACCTCCCTGTTGGACCTGGCCGGGCTTGTCAGCCCGGCCTTTTTTCATTCGCCCTGCCTGTCGCGGTAGACCGTCGCCTGGAACTCCGCATCGACCGTGCGGAAATCCTCGGCTGCGGTGCCCTCCGCTGCCTCGATGGTCAGGCGGCCGACGACACTGCCCGCGACGGCGAGCGCGTCCCCGGTCCGTTGCGCTTCCACGAGCGAGAGGAAGGTGTTTTTCGCGACGGAGCGCCACGTCGCGTCCCGCCGGGGCATCCTGACCATCGGGGCGCGCGCCTCCAGCGCATCGGGCTCGCCCTCGGCGCGCAAGCGGATGACGATCGCGCCTTCGGCCTGTTCCGCCTCGCGCGTGGGGAAAGCCGCCAGCTGCACCTCGTAGCCGTCCGGACCCTCGCGCCAGTAGCTGCGTGGCAGATCCCCGCCGCCCGGCCGGACGAACCAGCGGGCATCTTCGAGCTGCAAGGTGCCTTCCACCGTGCCGGCGGCCTGCTGCGACGCGGCGGGAAACGCGGCGGTCGCGGCCAGGGCGATTCCGAGGGTTGGACCCAGGATGCGACGCATGGGAAACCTCCGATGGCTTGGGGGCGGACCGAGTCCGCTTTCGCCGCGCTAAACGCAGCAGCCTCCCCTGGCGTTCCGCGCCACGACGCGCGCCCTTGCATCGGCGGGGCGCGTCACTAGGCTCGACGCCGAAAACACAGACAACGGAGCGCCCAGATGGCACAGCGGCTTCACCTCGTCTTCGGCGGCGAGCTGGAAAGCCCGAGCGGCACGAAGTTCCGCGACGTGGACGACATCCACATCGTCGGCATCTTCCCCGACTACAAGAGCGCCTATGACGCCTGGAAGGCCGAGGCGCAGCGCACGGTGGACAACGCCCACATGCGCTACTTCATCGCGCATCTGCACCGCCTGCGGGACGAAGAGGCGCCGGCCTCGGCGACAGAGGAGCTCGAAGGCTGAGCGCGCGAAGTCGACTCTCCGCCCTCCTCGGGCGTCCGGCGCGCTCGGGCGACGATACGGTCGCCGCGACGCGGACCCCGCAGCGCCCGCAGGGCGAGCTCGTCTGGATCCACGTCACCGGCACGGCGCGCCGCTCGCCGCTTCTGCGGCTCGGACAGCGACTGGCCGAGCTGCGCTCGGGCCTCGCGCTTCTCTACACCTCGGGCCCGGACGTCGCCCCGCCGCCGCGCCTGCGCGGCGATGCGATCTGGCAGCCACTGCCGGCCGACACCGCGGCCGGCGCGCAAGGATTCCTGGACCACTGGGCGCCCGACTGCTGCCTCTGGAGCGGCGGGGCACCACGCGATGATCTGCTCCATGCCGCGGCCGAGAAGGACGTGCCGCTCTTTCTGGTCGATGCGGCCGAGGAGGATCTCGAGCGGCGCGGGATGTCGTGGCTGCCGGTATTGCGGCGAGAGACGCTCGCCCGCTTCGACGCCGCGCTCGCGCGCGACGCCGCCGCCGCGCAGCGCTTGCGGCGGTTGGGCATGCCGGCCGAGAGCATCTCCGTGACCGGCGTCCTGCAGGAGGGCAGCGGGCCGCTGCCTTGCGACGAGGACGACCTCGAGCGTTTCTCGACCATCCTGGCCGGACGTCCCGTCTGGCTCGCCGCGATGACGCAGCCTGGAGAGGTTCCCCTCGTGCTGCAGGCGCACCGCGCGGCGCTCAGAATGGCGCACCGTCTGCTCCTGATCCTCGTTCCGAACCACCCCGTCGAAGGCGATACCGCAGCGGCGGCGCTGGAGGCTGCGGAATTGCGCTTCGCGCGGTGGTCCGAGCGCCAGATCCCCGACGACGCGACCCAGGTGCTGCTGGCGGACACGCGCGGAGAGATGGGACTCTGGTATCGGCTGGCGCCCGTGACCTTCGTGGCGAGTTCGATCGAACCGGGGCACGGCGGCCGCGACCCCTACGAGGCGGCCGCGCTGGGCTCGGCCGTGATTTATGGACCGAACGTGAGTCACCATCTCGACGCCTATTCGCGCCTGGTCACGGCCGGCGCGGCGCGGATGGTGACGGACGCTGCGAGCCTCTCGTCAGCCGTCACGAATCTGACCGCACCGGACAGGGCCGCGGCGATGGCCGAGGCGGCCTGGTCGATCGTCTCGGCAGGGGCGGAGGTCACCGACCGCATTACCGATCTCGTGCTCGACACGCTTGACCTCGGGCAGGCGGCATGAGCCGGCGGGACCGCTTCTGATGCGCGCGCCGGAGTTCTGGTTCACCGATCCGGCGCGGCCCGACTGGCGGGCCCGGGCGCTGGCGCCGCTGGGCTGGCTCGCCGCGCAGGCCACGGCCCGCCGGGTGGCGCGGCCGCCTGAGGCGCGCCTGCCCGTGCCGGTGATCTGCATCGGCAACATCAACGCCGGCGGCACCGGCAAGACCCCCACGGTCATGGCGCTCATGCAGCGGCTGTCGGACCGCGGCATCGAGGCGCACGTCGTCTCGCGCGGCTACGGGGGGCGCCTCGAGGGGCCGGTTCGGGTGGACCCGCGACGGCACGGCGCCGCCGACACGGGCGACGAGCCGTTGCTCGCGGCGGCCTTCGGCCCTGTCTGGGTCGCGCGCGATCGCGCCGCGGGCGCGCGCGCGGCCGCCGAGGCCGGGGCGCAGGCGATCCTGCTCGACGACGGCTTCCAGAACCCCGCGCTGGCGAAGGATCTGTCGCTCGTCGTCGTGGATGCCGCGCAGGGCTTCGGCAACGGGCGCTGCCTGCCCGCAGGCCCCCTGCGCGAGCCTGTGGCCGCCGGCCTCGCCCGCGCGGATCTTCTGCTGTCCATCGGACCCGAGGCGGCGCAGTCCGAGTTCGCCCGGCTATGGGGGCCGGGAATCACCGTTCCGCATCTGACAGGCCGGCTGGCGCCGCTGCCCACGGGCATGGAATGGCCGGGACTGCGGGCGATCGCCTTCGCCGGTATCGGCCACCCGGCCAAGTTCTTCGCCACGCTGCGCGACATGGGCGCCACGCTCGTCGCGACGCACGCGCTGGAGGATCACCAGCCGCTCACCGCGGCGCTCATGGCGCGGCTGTCGCGCGAGGCACGGGCCCAGGGCGCCCGTCTGGTGACGACCGAGAAGGACGCCGTCCGCCTGCCGGCGGAGTTCCGGATGGAGGTGCTCACCCTGCCGGTGCGGCTGACCCTGGACGACTGGGGGCCGCTGGACGCGGAACTCGACCGGCTCCTGCCCTCGGGCGCCGAACGCTGACGGCAGGGCGCTGCGCCTTCAGCCGTCCTCGCCCAGCCGTGGCGAGGGCCGCTCCAGCCTGAGTTCGGCGTCGGAGAAGCGGAAGGGCGAGCGCACGCCCGGCACCCCGTCCAGCGTGACCTGCATCCCGCGCGCCTGCACCTGCGGATCGGCGAAGACCTCGGCCATGTCGTTGATCGGCCCGGCCGGCACGCCCTCGGCCTCGCAGGCCGCCAGAAGATCGGCCTTGGCCCAGCTCCTGGTGGCCGCCGAGAGCGCCTCGAAGAGCGATGCGCGCCGCGTCACGCGGTCCGCGTTGGTCGCGTAGTCGGGCGCCTCGGCGAGCGCCTCGAGCCGCAGCAGCCCGCAGAGCCGGCGATACTGCGCGTCGTTGCCGGTGGCGATGATGATGTGCCCGTCGGCGCAGGGAAAGACCTCGTAGGGCGAGAGATTCGGATGCACGTTGCCGGTGCGTCCGGGCGGCGTGCCGGTGGCAAGGTAGTTCATCGCCTGGTTCGCGGTGACCGACACGGCGGTGTCGAGAAGCGCCATGTCGATCATCTGCCCGCGCCCCGTCGTCTGGCGCTGATGCAGCGCGGCGAGGATGGCGACGGCGGAATAGACCCCGGTGAAGAGATCGGTCACCGCCACGCCCGCGCGCAGCGGCGGGCCGTCCGGCGCGCCGGTGATCGACATCAGCCCCGACATGCCCTGAATGATGTAGTCGTAGCCCGCCCGGTGGGCGTAGGGACCGTCCTGCCCGAAGCCGGTGATGGCGCACCAGATCAGCCGCGGGTGCTCGGGCGCGAGGCTCGCGTAGTCCAGCCCGTATTTCGCGAGCCCGCCGACCTTGAAGTTCTCGATGACCACGTCGGCCTCCGCGATCAGCCCGCGCACGGTCTCGCGGCCCGCCTCGGTGCGGAAATCGGCGACGACGCTCGCCTTTCCCCGGTTCGTGGCGTGGAAATAGGCGGCCTCGCGCGCGCCCTCGCGCTCGATGAAGGGCGGCCCCCAGCGGCGGGTGTCGTCGCCCTCGGGGCTTTCGACCTTGACGACCTCGGCGCCCAGATCCGCCAGCACCTGCCCGGCCCAGGGACCGGCCAGGATCCGCGCGAGTTCGACGACCCGGACGCCCGCGAGGGGCGCGCTCATTCCTCGCCCAGCTTCTCGTCGAGAATCTCCGAGAAGTCGGCGTAGCTCATGTTCGAATAGGTCTCGCCGTCGATCACGAAGCTCGGCGTAGCCTGAATACCGTGCTCGGTGGCGTTCTCCTGATACCACGCGACGAGCGCGCGCAGCTTGTCGGCGTCCGACAGGCAGGCCTCGACCTGCTCCTCGCCCAGCCCCGCGAGCCGGCCGATCCGGCGCAGCTCGTCGGCGACGGCCACGTCGCTGCCCGCGCGCGACCAGGAGCTCTGAGCGTCATAGATCAGTTCCGTGATGCCGAAGAAGCGCTCTTCGCCGCCGCAGCGGGCGAGCATCGAGGCCCACATCCCGTATTTGTCGAAATAGACCTCGCGGTAGATGAAATGCACCTTGCCGGTATCGACGTAGTCCTCCTTGAGGCGGGGCAGGACGTTCTCGTGGAAGGTCGCGCAATGCGGACAGGTGTAGGAAGCGTATTCGATCACCTCGACCGGCGCCTCCGGGTCGCCCATCGTCATCTCGGTGACCTCGGCCGCTTCGGCCGCCTGCGCGGCGACGGGCGCGGGCGCCAGCGGCGCCCATCCCGTTCCGGCGAGCAGGGCGGCGGCGAGCGCGGCGGTCAGGAGCTTGCGGGTCATTCTTGTCCTCTCTGTTCAGCGGGTGGAGGGGCCGGAGGCGCGCGACAGCACGGCGCGGCCCAGATCCTCGAGCGCGGCGCGCAGGTGATCGTCCTGCACGGGCGCGGCGAGTTCGGCAGCACGCGCGCAGCGCGCCGGGTCGGGCCGGGGCTCCGGCGCCGCCTCGGGCGGCGCGAAGGCCGCCTGGGCCTCGGCGAAGCCGGTGGCCGAGGTCTGCGTGATCTTCAACCGGGCCACGGCATTGTAGCCGTATGCGGCGTTGATCCGGTCGCGCAGCCGCTCCTTCTGCATTTCGACGAGCGGCGCGTTCGCGCCCGTGGTCAGAAGCGTCAGGGTCGCGCCGAAGCCCGGGCCGGAATGGCTGACCTTGACGGGGCGCGCGAGGCGCGCGATCTCGGCGCCTGCGATCTCGTCCCAATGGGTGAGCACCCGCGTGACCGCGAAGCCGCGGCCCTCCGCAGCCTTGCGGATCTGGGGCTGCAGGATGCTCGCGGCGCGGGCGAAGCCGCGCCCTCTCGCGGGCTTCTGGGTCAAGCTTGGCCTCCTCCGGGTCGGGTCTATTCTAGTGGACGGCATCGCGGGCACCAGCCCGTATCGCAGAAAGGAGCGCGCGGCGCATGTCAACCCTGCGTGAACCGGCGGCGGAGCTGCTGGCCTGGTATGACCGGCACGGGCGCGAGCTGCCCTGGCGGGTGGGGCCTGCGGCGCGGGCGCGCGGCGCGCGTCCTGACCCCTATCACGTCTGGCTGAGCGAAGTGATGCTGCAACAGACGACCGCCGCCGCGGTGCGCGGCTATTTCCACCGCTTCACCACGCTCTGGCCCACGGTGGAAGCGCTCGCCGCGGCCGAGGACGGCCGCGTGATGGGCGAGTGGGCCGGGCTGGGCTACTACGCCCGCGCCCGAAACCTTCTGAAATGCGCGCGCGTGATCGCCGAGGAGCATGGCGGGCGCTTCCCCGAGACCGCCGAAGAGTTGCGCCGCCTGCCCGGCATCGGCCCCTACACCGCCGCCGCGATCGCGGCCATCGCCTTCGACCGCCCCGAGACGGTGGTGGACGGCAACGTGGAGCGGGTGATGGCGCGGCTCCACGACATTCGCACCCCGCTTCCCGCGGCGAAGCCCGAGCTGACCGCGCGCGCCGCCGAGATGACGCCGCGCGCGCGGCCCGGATGCTACGCGCAGGCCGTGATGGACCTGGGCGCCACGATCTGCACGCCGAAGCGGCCCGCCTGCGGCCTGTGCCCATGGCGCGAGGGCTGCCGGGGCCGGCTTGCGGGCACCGCGCCGGAGCTACCCGCCAAGACGCCGAAGAAGCCCAAGCCGGTGCGCCACGGGATCGCCTATCTCGCACGGCGGGTGGATGGCGCGTGGCTGCTCGAGCGTCGGCCCGGAAGCGGGCTGCTGGGCGGGATGCTGGGCTGGCCCGGCTCCGACTGGGTCGAGGGTGCGCCGGAGCCCGCGCCGCCCATCCGCGCCGAATGGCATCCCGTCGAGGCCGAGGTGCGCCACACCTTCACCCATTTCCACCTGCGTCTGGCGCTGGTCACGGCGCTGGTTCCGATGGACCGAACGCCCGCGCGCGGCGTCTTCGTGGAACCGGCCGAGTTCCGCCCTTCGGACCTGCCCACGGTAATGCGCAAGGCCTTCGACCTCGTCCGCGAGCGCTGACGCGTCGCATGGCATCGCGCCGGCGCCCGGTGTATTCTCCGCGCAAAACGAGAGGCCGGGCGATGCAGGAGCTCTACATCATTCCCGCACGCGAGGTGGCGCGCTGGTGGCGCGCGGCGCCCTTCTGGATGTCGCTGGGGCTGATCCCCCTGGCGTGGGTCGGCGCGGTCTGGGGCGGCTGGACCGTTCTGTTGTTGCCGCTCGTGACCTGGTATCTCTTCGCCGCCATCGACATGGCCCTGGGGCTCGACACCGGCAACGCCGACCCCGAGACGCCCGAGAGCCATCTTTTCTGGTACACCGCCGTCACCCGGATCTGGCCCGCGCTGCAGTTCGCGACGCTCTTCGGACTGATCTGGTATGTCCCGCGCGCCGATCATCTCGGCGCGCTCGAGACCGTGGTGCTCTTCTTCGGCGTCGGCGTGATTACGGGCACGATCGGCATCAACTACTCGCACGAGCTGATGCACCAGCGGAACAAGTGGGAGCGGTGGCTGGCTGACATCCTGCTGGCCATGGTGCTCTACGCGCACTTCCGCTCCGAACATCTGCTGGTGCATCACCGCTACGTGGGCACCCCCCGCGACCCGGTCACGGCGCGCTACAACGAGGGATTCCACCGCTTCTTCCCCCGCGTGCTGCGGCAGAGCCTCGTCTCGGCCTTCCGGGCGGAGAAGCAGATGCTCGCGCGCAAGGGCAAGCCGTGGCGGGCGGCAGAGAACCCGTTCTGGCGCTACTGGACATTGCAGGGCGCGATGCTGGCGCTCGCGGTCGCGCTCGCCGGCTGGGCCGGCCTCGCGCTCTTCGTCTGGCAGGCCTTCATCGCGGTCTGGCAACTCGAACTCGTCAACTATGTCGAGCATTACGGGCTGACGCGGAAGCACCTGGGCGAGGGCAAATACGAGCGAGTCAAGCCGCGGCACAGCTGGAACGCAGCACACAGGGCCTCGAACTGGCTGCTCATCAACCTGCAGCGCCATTCGGACCACCACTACAAACCCGACCGCCGTTTTCCCCTGCTGCAGACCTATGACGAGGACGAGGCGCCGCAGTTGCCCTACGGCTATCCGGTGATGACCATCGCCGCGATGATCCCGCCGCTGTGGAAGCGGATCATGAATCCGCGGGTGAAGGCCTGGCGCCGCGCCTACTATCCCGAGATCGAGGACTGGCGGCCCTACAACAAGGCCCTCAACCCGATGCCGCGGTGATCCGCGCCGCGGTGCGCGGTAACGCCCTGTTAACCTGACGATGCGACCTCTCCCTTCCGACCGGAAAGGAGACCGTCATGCGCCTCGCCCTCTCAGCCGCCGCGCTCGCGCTCGTCGCCGCCTGCGCGACGCCCGTCACGATCGAAGCCCCCTTCTCGCCGGAGGAGGTCGCCTATGTCTCGACCCGCGGGGCGGCCACCGTCGAGGGTCAGGCCTTTCTGCGCCAGATGGGCGGCGGCGTGGTGACCTGCGCGGGGGAGGAGGTATCGCTGATCCCGGCCGGCACCTACGCGACGGAGCTTTTCACCAAGATGTTCGGCAGTCCGCAGGGCGGGCGCATGAGCGCCCTTTCGCTGGTGGACCCGGGCGAGACGCCTGCCCGCTTCCGCGAGTTGCAACGGCGCGCGCAGTGCGACGCCGAGGGCGACTTCGCCTTCGCCGGCGTGGCGGACGGCCCCTACTACGTGATGACCCGGGTGGTCTGGACCGTCGGCGACAGCTTCATCCCCGAGGGCGGCTTTCTCGCGCGGCGGATCGAGGTCAGCGGCGGCCGGGACACGCGGGTGCTGCTGAACTGATGGCTCACCGCACCAGCACCGGCGCCTCGCGCAGGTAGCCGCCCGTCTGCGCCGCATCCAGCAGGAATTCGGCCACGTCGGCGCGCGAGATCATGCCGTTGCGCCATTCGGAGGGCTCCACCAGCACCTTGTAGCGGCTGGTGCGCGGCCCGTTGGTCAGGATGCCGGGGCGGGCGATGGTCCAATCCAGCGCGCTCGCCCGTATCGCCGCCTCCTGCCGCGTCTTGTCGTCATAGGCACGTCCCATGATCGCGCGGAACGGCAGCCGCTCCAGCGTCGAGATCGCGGCCTCGCTGTCACCCGCGCCGAAGCCCGTCACGGCCAGCAGGCGCCGCGGCCCCTGCGCCTCCATGAGCGGAACGAGCGCCTCGGTCGCGCGGGAAAACAGCGTGACGGGGCGATAGACGAAGCCCAGCCCCGGCGGCACGCCCAGCGCCAGGATCACCGCCTCCTGCCCGTCGAGCGCGCGGGCGAGGTCGGCCGGATCGGTAGCGTCGCCGGCAAAGCGGTCGAGCCGCTCGCCCTCGTCCGCCATCTGCTCGGCGCTGCGCGCCATCGCGCGGATGCGCAGGCCGCGGTCCAGCCCCTGCCGCACGACCTGCAGTCCGATCCCGCGGCTCGCCCCGATCACCAGAATGCGCTCCATCGCGCCCTCCTTTGCCCTCGGCGACAGATAGCGCGCGCGCGCAAAGGAAAAGGCCCCGGCACACGGCCGGGGCCAGGTGGTGCCCTCAGGCGGCGGGCGCAGGAGCGGTGTCTTGCGGGACCGCTCCCGTGACTCAGTTCGGTCGCTCGTCCATCTCGGCGCGCAACTGCTGGCGCAACACGTCGATCGGCACCGTCTTGCCGTCGCGGCGGAAGCACCAATAGGTCCAGCCGTTGCACGACGGCGCCCCCTCGAGCGCCGCGCCCACCTGGTGGATGGAGCCGTTCACCCCGTCGGCCACAAGCGTGCCGTCGGCC
The DNA here is from genome assembly GCF_003298775.1 of Rhodosalinus halophilus. GTDB lineage: Bacteria > Pseudomonadota > Alphaproteobacteria > Rhodobacterales > Rhodobacteraceae > Rhodosalinus > Rhodosalinus halophilus. The sequence goes on from NZ_QNTQ01000005.1 coordinate 132,491, forward strand.
CGTACCTTCGCGGCCTTGCCGCTTACCGAGGTCAGCACCTCGCCGGGCCGCAGCATGCCGCGCTCGACGAGCTGGCCGAAGGGCACGCGCGGTGCCGCACGCTTCGACGTGCTCACCTCGAGCGCCGAGCGGTCGTAGGGCCGCACGCCCGCGAGCCGCTTCTCGGCCAATCGGATGTATCCGTCGTCCCGCTCGATGCCCAGATAGTCGCGCCCCAGCATCCGCGCGACCGCCCCGGTCGTGCCGGTGCCGAAGAACGGGTCGAGCACCAGGTCGCCCGGATCGGTGCAGCCCACGAGGACGCGATGCAGCAGCGCCTCGGGCTTCTGCGTCGGGTGCGCCTTCTCGCCCGCCGCGTCCTTCAGCCGCTCATGCCCCGTGCAGAGCGGGATCACCCAGTCCGAGCGCATCTGGATGCCCTCGTTGAGCGCCTTGAGCGCCTCGTAGTTGAAGGTGTAGCGCGCGCCCTCCGCGCGGCTCGCCCAGATCATCGTCTCATGCGCGTTGGTGAAGCGCTTGCCGCGGAAGTTCGGCATCGGGTTCGACTTGCGCCAGACCACGTCGTTGAGGATCCAGAAGCCGGTATCCTGCAGCGCCGCACCCACACGGAAGATGTTGTGATAGGAACCGATCACCCAGATCGCGCCGTCGGGCTTGAGCACCCGCCGCGCCTCTGCGAGCCAGGCCCGCGTGAAGGCGTCGTAGGCGGCGAAGCTGTCGAAACGGTCCCAGGCGTCGTCCACGGCGTCGACCCGGCTGTTGTCCGGCCGGTGCAGGTCACCGCGCAACTGGAGGTTGTAGGGCGGGTCGGCGAAGATCAGGTCGATGCTGGCATCGGGCAGGCCGGCCATCACCTCGATGCAGTCGCCGCGCAGGATTGCGTTCCGCGGGGCCGTCGCCCCGCGCGCCGTGTCTCTCATCGTCTCGTCTGCCTCTGTCCCGGCGCGGTTTTCCGCGCTCTTCGTTCGCGCCGCCAAAGATGCGCGAGCCGGCGAATCAGGTCAATTTCTTTTTCAAATCAGAGGCTTACGCTTTTCCCTTGATACAAGATATTGTGCACCGGCGCAAAGGACCTCCTATGGTGAGGGGTCACGCCCAGATCTTGCAGAGCGGCGATGTGGCTTTTTGAACCATACCCCTTGTTGGTCTCCCATCCGTAGCCGGGATACTGTTGCGCGAGTTCAACCATGATCGCATCGCGGGCCACCTTGGCGGCGATCGAGGCCGCGGCGATCGACAGCACGCGCCCGTCGCCGCCCACCACGGCCTCCGCCGCACAGGGCAGCGCCTGCGGCACGCGATTGCCGTCGATCAGCAGGTGGCAGGGCGGAACGGGCAGCGCCGCCACGGCGCGGCACATCGCGAGCTCCGTCGCGGCCAGGATGTTGAGCGCGTCGATCTCCTCGACGCTGGCATGGGCGACGGCCACCGTCGCACAGGCAGCCAGCTCTGCCGCGAGTGCCGCCCGGCGCTCGGCCGGGAGCAGCTTGGAGTCGTGGATGCCGTCCGGCACGCAGTCGAGATCGAGCACCACCGCCGCCGCCGTCACCGGACCGGCGAGCGGGCCGCGCCCGGCCTCGTCCACCCCGGCCACGAAGCGCGCGCCGCGCGCGACGGCCGCGCGTTCGAAACTGCAATCCGGCGAGTCCATCGCCGCGCATCAAACCCGCGACCACCGGCCGACGCAATGGGCGAAACGGCACGGACGGCCGATGGCGGCACCGAGCGCCCCGACGTCAGGTCAGTCCCGCGCCAGGCGAAAGCCGTTCCGCCGCAGGCAATGCCCTGCGTAAGCCTGCCGCGGCCCGCTTTGCGTGCGCACCCGGATCAGGCATTGCCGCGGCATCGCCGCCGGCTTGTGGACCCGGCTGTCCACGCAGGGGCGCAGAAAGACGCGCTGCACCCCGTCGCGCGTGCGCGTGACCCGCATGCATTCGACCGGCACGGTCCGGTGGCGGCCCAGGCGGGGCACACCGTCGCCACCACGGCGCGGATGATAGGCGTAGGGCAGGTGCCGGGCGCCATCGGCGCGATCATCCTCCCGCGCCTCCGACAGGGCCTTGCCGACGATGGCGAGGGCGGCGAGCCCGGCGAGCAGACGCGCGATGTCCTCGTCGCTCGCCGCGCGCACGGGCGTCGGGCCGAGCGCCGCGAGCGCCATGGCGAGCCCTGCCGCTGCCCCGAGTGCATTCCTGATCATGGGTCGTCTCCTTTCCCTTTGCGCGTTTCGCCCGGCGGGAACGGGCCGGGCGCCACTGCCCGAGGCTGCGGAAAGCGCGGCATGACAGGCAATGACGGCCCCCTGCCATCCGATGACAAGGGACCGTCGGCCCGGGGTTATTGAAAGTCAGCCCGCTTCGGCGCAGGCTCTGCGCCATGAAGTCGCGCCGCACTCTTCTTGCCACGCTCGCCGTCGCCCTCGCCGCGGGCACCGCGCAGGCCGCCTGCTACGCCGACTACAAGGCCCGGCAGGACGATCCCTTCGCGCTGCACTATGGCGTGGCCCGCATCGAGGGACGGTGCACGCGCGAACAGGCGGCGGCGGAACTCGCCCCGCGTCTCGCCGCCGACGGCTGGCGGCTGCTCGACGTCATGTCCGTCTTCGGCGAGGACGGTCTCGGGGAGCGACGCGAGAATGCCGGCGCCTTCTTCCTTCGCTACTGAAAGCCGGCGCGCGGGCGCGCGGCTCGTCTGGGCCGGGCTCGCTGCGATCGCGCTGCTGCTCGCCGGTGCGGCCGTCCTGCTGGTGGCCACGCTGCCCGACGGCGACGCCTTCAACGCCCGGGTCGAGCGGATCTTCGTCGAGAACGACGATCTCACCGGACAGGCCGAGGTGAAGCTTCTCGAGATCCTCGCCCAGAGCGGCACGGCCTTCTCCGAGACGCTGGCCGGCTATCGCGTGGTGATCCTGGTGCTCCTGGTCTTTTCGGCGGCGATGCTGCTCGCCGCGGTGGTCTTCCTGATCCTGCTGCTCGCGCTCAACCGCCGCATGGCGCAGATCGAGCGCGCCGGGATCCAGGTCAATTCCCTGATCCTCAGCCGCGAGGAAAACACCGCCTATCTCAACAACATCGCGCTCAAGCTCACCGACAGCGCGATGGAGACCCTGACCGCGCTCGCCGAGGCGCGGCTTGACGACGAGATGCTGAGCGGCGCCGAACTCGAGGCGCTCGTCACCGGCCGCCCCCTGCCCGACTGCGACGAGGCGGCCGGCGCCACCCGCATCAAGCGCCTCCGCGACGGGCTCGGCAACCAGCTCGTCGCCGAACTCCTGGTGCGCAACATCGCGCGGCGCGGCTACATCCTAGCCATCGACCGCGAGGCGATCCGCATCCTCTGAGCTGCGCCCCAGGTCCTTCCTCCTGCCCGAAATACCCCAGGGGAGTCGCGCGCCGCGGCGCGCGACGGGGGCAGCGCCCCCCACGTGGCTTCAGCGCTCGGTGAGCTTGAGCTCGATGCGCCGGTTGCGGGCGCGCGCCTCCGCCGTGTCGCCCGGGTCGATGGGCTGATACTGGCCGAAGCCGTTCGCCGAGAGCCGCTCGGGCGGCATGTCGTAGGCGTCGATCAGATAGCGCACGACCGAAAGCGCCCGCGCCTGGCTGAGCTCCCAGTTGTCTTCGAACGCCGCCCCCTCGACGACAGGCACGTCGTCGGTGTGGCCGTCCACCCGCAGCACCCAGTCGATCTCGGGCGGTATGTCCGCCATCACGCCGGTCAGGATCTCGGCCACCTCGCCGATCTCCGCGCGCCCCTCGGGCGAGAGCTCGGCCTCGCCCGGCGCGAAGAGCACCTCGGAGGGGAAGACGAAGCGGTCGCCCTCGATCTGCACGCCCTCGCGCGCGCCCAGGATTTCGCGCAGCCGGCCGAAGAACTCCGATCGGTAACGCTCCAGGTCCTCCTTCTCGGCCTCGAGACGGGCCGCGCGCTCTTCCTCGAGCTGGCGGCGGCGGCGCTCCTCGGCCGCGGCGCGGGCCAGCGCGGCGTTGAGCTCCTGGCCCAGCGTCTCGATCCGCACCTGCTGCGCCTCGTCCTCGGCGCGTGACGCGTCGAGCAGCGACTGAAGCCGCGTGAGCTGACGATTGAGTTCGCGCACCTGCCGGTTGAGCAGGGCGGTCTGCTTCTGTGCCGCGTCGGCGGCCGCGCGCTCCTGCTCGAGCTCGCGTTCGGCCACGGCGAGCAGGCGCGCGCGATCGGCCGCGGCGTCCTCGGCCTCGAGGCGCGCAGCGGCGGCGCGCTCGAGCTGCGCGCGCAGATCCCCGGCCTCGGCCTCCGCCTCCTGCTGCGCGGCCAGCGCGGCGGCGAGGCGCTCGCGGGTTTTCGCAGCGTCCGCCTCCACCTGCCGCTGCTCGGCCAGCGCGGCGGCCAGCCGGCGGCCCAGCTGCTCTTCGGCGCTTTCGGCTGCGACCACCGCGGCCAGCGCCTCGGTCAGCTGTCGCTCGAGGTCGGTGAGCTCCGTTTCGGTCGCGGCCGCGGTCTCGCGGCTCTCGGCGAGCTGCGCGCGCGCCTGATCCAGCTCGGCGCGCGTCTCGGCGAGTTCGGCGGCGGCGGCATCGGCCCGCGACCGGGCGGCGGCCAGTTCGGCGCGCAGGGTCTGCTCGGCGTCGCCGGAGGCCGCAAGCTCCGAACGGCGTGCCTCCAGCTCGGCCTCGGCCTCCTGTGCACGGCGTTCGGCGGCGGCCAGATCGGCGCGCAGCGCCTCTTCCGCCCGGCCGCGCTCGGCGATGCGCTCGAGCGCGTCGGCCAGCCGCGCGCGCAGATCGGCGGCCTCCGAGGCGGCGGTCTCGGCCGCCTGCCGCGCCTCTTGGAGCGCAGCCTGCGTGTCCGCGGCCTCGCTGCGCGAGGTCTCGGCCTCGAGCAACGCCGCGGAAAGGGCAGCCTCGAGTTCGGTAAGCCGTTCCTCTCCCGCCGCGCGGGTCTGCGCGGCCGCGGCCTCGGCCTGCTCGGCGCGGGCACGAGCGCGGGCCTGGGCAGTGATCGCGGCGGCAAGCTCGGCCTCCATCGAGGAAAGCCGCGTCGCGCGCTCCCGGGCCTCGGCCTCGGCCGCCTCGGCGCGCTGCCGCGCGTCGTCCCTCGCCGCCAGCGCGGCCGCCAAGCGTTCCTCGAGCGAGGCGATGCGGTTCGCGCGACTCTCGGCCTCGGACCGGGTCGCGGCGAGCTCGTCGCGCAGGGCGGCTGTCTCCTGCGCGGCGGCAGCGGCCTCGGTGCGGGCCGCCTCGCGGGCGCGGGTCGCGGCGGCGAGGTCTGCCTCGAGCCCCTCCTGCGCCAGCAGCGCCGCGGCGAGCCTGGCGTTGAGATCCTCCTGCGCGGCCTCGGCGGCGGCGAGCAGGGTCAGCGTCTCCTCGGCACGGCGGCGCTCTTCCTCGAGCGCGAGCGTCATCGCGGTGAGTTCGGCCTCGGACTCCTCGAGCCTTTCGCGCAGCGCCTGCGCGGCCGCCGCTTCGGCGAGGCGGGCCTCCTCCTCGGCGGTCAGGGCCTCTTCGAGCTCTTCGACGCGCCCCGCGAGGGCGAGGCGCGCGTCTTCGGTCTCGGCGTTCTGGCTGCGCAGATCGGCGACCAGCGCCTCGAGCGCCTCCCGGCGGGCGGCGGCGAGGCGCGCCGCCTCTTCCTGCGCGTCGATCTCCTCGCGCGCCGTGGCCAGCGCCGTCTCGAGCGCGTCGCGCTCCGAGGCAAGCTCCGCCGTCTGCGCCTGAAGCCCCGCGATGCGCTGCGCGTCCTGCTCGCGCTCGGCCAGCAGGCTCGCGACCTGCTCCTCGAAGCTGGCGATGCGGGCGCGGGCGCTTTCGAGCGCCGCCTCCTGATCCGCCGTGCGGCTCTGCAGCGAGGCGATCAGCGCCTCCTGACGGTCGGCTTCGTCCTCGGCGGCTTCCAGCGTGGCGGAGAGTTCGCCCACGCGGTCCTCGAGCCGCGCGTTGCGCTGCTGCGCAAGCCCCAGCGCGCGCGCAAGCGCCCCCACCTCCTGCGACAGCGTGTCGAGCTCGGTCTCCTGCCCGCTGATCTCCTCGGTGAGCACGAACTGCACCACCATGAAGATCGTGAGCACGAAGATCAGGACGAGAAGCAGCCCCGTCATGGCATCGACGAATCCGGGCCAGATCGAGGCCTGGAACCGCTGCCCGCTGCGCCGCGCGAGCGCCATGGCCTAGCCCTCCCCGCCCTTGGCCTCGCGCTGGGGCGTCACCTGGCCCGCACGCGGGCGGGCGCGCAGCCGGTCAGCGGGCTGGATCCGGGCGCCGAGCTGGCCCACCGCGCGGGTGAGCGCGGCGATCTCCGTGCGCAGCTCGGCCATGCTCTCCTGACGGCCGGCCGACATCTCCTCGAGCAGGCGCAGCAACTGCACGTCGATCGAGCGCAGGCGCATCCGGCTTTCGGCATCGAAGCCGTCCTCGCCCGCGCGCTCCTGCTGCTGCAGGGTGTCGGCAAGCCGCTCCTGCCCTTCGGCCACACGCAACAGCGCCGTGGTGGAGGGCGTCGAGGCCTCGATCCGCTCGGTCATGCGCTCGATCGAATCCGCGAGCTGGCCGAGCTTGTCGTCCACCGTCGCCCGGCTCTCGTCGGACTGGGCGAACATGGTCTGCAAGAGCTCCATCTGCTCGGCCATGTGGTCGATGACGGCGACGACCGCCTCTTCGTCCACCGCGCCCTCGCTGTCCGAGGAGAACCCCAGCCGCGTGATCGAGCTCAGCCATTCCTCGAGCTCGCGGTAGAAGCGGTTCTGCCCGTGGCCCGCGAAAAGCTCCAGCAGCCCCACGACGAGCGAGCCCGCGAGGCCCAGAAGCGACGAGGCGAAGGCCACCCCCATGCCGCCAAGCTGGCTTTCGAGGCCGGTCATCAGGCGGTTGAAGACCGCGATGCTTTCCTCTCCGGGCTGTGGGGCGAGGCCGCGGATCGTGTCCACCACGGCAGGCACGGTGGTGGCGAGACCGTAGAAGGTGCCCAGAAGCCCGAGGAAGATCAGCATGTTGATGATGTAGCGCGTGATCTCGCGCGCCTCGTCCAGGCGGGTCGCCACGCTGTCGAGGATCGACCGCGTCGAGGTGGCCGAGATCTGCCGCCCCCGCCCGCGCGAGCGCAGCAGCGTGGCAAGCGGCGCGAGCAGCCGCGGCGCCGGCGCCCGCTCGCTGTCCGCCCGCCCCTCGGCGAAGGCCTCGATCCAGCGCACCGAGGCGATGAGCTGGAACACCTGGATGAAGCAGGCGAGCACGCCGATCACGAAGACCACGCCGATGAAACCGTTGAGCCACGGATTGGCCAGGAAGACGGGCATCACGCGCGGCGCGGCCACAACCGCGCCGAAGCCGGTGAGGCCCAGCACGATCAGCATGAAAACGATCTGGCGGACGGGCTGGGAGAAGTGCGGCGCCGTCTCGAGATCCGGCTTGGCCATTTGGAACGGTGTCCCGCGAATATCGTCTGTTTCCGGACCCTATATGCTGGGGCAGGTCAAGCCAAGGCGCTATGACTTGAGCGCGCGCACCCGTGCCGAGAGCCATTCGAGATCCGGGTCGGAGAGCCCGAGTTCGGCCAGATGTGCCGAGGTATTGTGCAGATACTCGTCGTTCGGCCCCCGCCCGCCGGTCGCGCGCGCGATGATGCGCGCCTGGTCTTCGAGCGGCATGTTTCCGCAATACTGCACATGGTCCGGGTCGATGACGTAGGTCACCGCCTCCACGCGGCGGCCGTCCGCCAGATCCACCGGCAGGATGCGCTCGACGTAGGCCGAGGAGATCAGTTCGCGCTCGCGGAGATAGGCGAGCGTCTCCTCCTCCGCGCCCGGCTCGGCCGACAGAGCGACGCCGTTGCAGACCGCGCCCTCGGCGGCGTCGAGCGCCAGCACGAGGCCGGGTTCCTCCGCCGTGCCGCGGTGGTGGACGGAGCGCATGCAGAAGCTGCGGTGCCAGCCGGGCAGCCGCGCGAGAACCCGCTCGCCCACGCGGAAGCCCGGGTTCCAAAGCAGCGATCCGTATCCGAAAACCCACATCGTCATGTCGTCTGGCCCTTTGCGCGAGCCGCGGTTAAACACGATCGGCGCCGGTCTGCAAAGGAAAGGACGGATGAAGCGGCTGTTGATCCTGATCGTCCTGGCGGCGCTCGCCTGGTCCGGGTACTGGGCCTTCGGAGCATGGCAGCTGCGGCAGTCCGAGGCGCAATGGTTCGAGGAACGGCGCGGCGAGGGCTGGCAGGCCGAATATGCCGATCTCGCGGTGCGCGGCTTTCCCTACCGCTTCGACACCACGCTGACCGACGTGGCGCTCGCCGACCCGGCCACCGGGCTCGCGTGGCAGGCGCCGCGCTTTCAGCTGCTGCGCCTGAGCTACCGGCCGAACCATCTCATCGCCCTTTGGCCCGGGGAACAGGTGCTCGCCACGCCCGAGCGGCGCTTCGTCGTTCGCAGCGACGACATGCGCGCGAGCCTGATCCCGCGGCCGGGCGCAGCGCGGGCGCTGGAGCGCGCGACGCTGGTCGCCGAGACGATGCAGATCGTTCCCGAGCGCGGCGGCGCATGGGCGCTGGCCCGGCTCAATCTCGCGGCAGAACGCACGCCGGCGGCCGAGGCCACCTATCGCGTCGGACTGTCGCTCGACGGGCTCGCGCCGCCGGAACCGCCTCAGCGCCTGCCGCAGACCCTCGATGCGCTGCGGCTGGACGCGACGGTCGCCTTCACCGCCCCCTGGGACGCCGCCGCGATCGCCGAGGCGCGTCCGCAGCCGGTCCGGATCGAGCTCGACGCCGCCGAGGCCGTCTGGGGCCGGCTGGTGCTGCGCGCCGCGGGCCGGCTCGACGTGGGCGCGAGCGGGCTGCCGGAAGGCCGGATCGAGATCCGGGCGGAGAACTGGCGCGCGATCCTCGATCTCGCCCGCGAGAGCGGCGCACTGCCCGACGGCCTCGCCGACAACCTCGAGAGCGGGCTGGCGCTTCTGGCCCGTCTGTCCGGCAATCCCGAGACGCTGGACGTGCCGCTCGACTTCACGAATGGGCGCGTGCAGCTCGGGCCGATCCCGCTTGGCCCGGCGCCGCGCATCGTCATCCCCTGACGGACGCGCCGCCCTGGCGGGCGGACTGGACAGCCGTCGGCACATCCGCCAAGCTTCTTCAAGGGAGATGCCCGAAGGCGCCTTCGACAGGGAGACCGAACCATGACCAAGCCCCTCCGCCTGCTCGCCGCGAGCGCGCTCGTGCTGGCCGCCGGCCTCGCCCCCGCCTGGGCGCAGCGCACCGACGTCACCGTCGCGATGCAGCTCGAGCCGCCACATCTCGACCCCACTGGCGGGGCGGCCGGCGCGATCGACAGCGTGCTCTATTCCAACGTGTTCGAGGGCCTGACCCGCTTCACCGAAAGCGGCGAGATCGTGCCCGGACTCGCCGAAAGCTGGGAGATCTCGGAGGACGGGCTCACGTACACCTTCCGCCTGCGCGAGGACGTGACCTTTCACGACGGAACCGCGATGGACGCCTCGGACGTGAAATTCACCCTCGACCGCGCCCGCGCCGAGGACTCCACCAACGCGCAGAAACAGCTCTTCGCCTCCATCGAGAGCGTCGAGGTGGTCGATCCCCGGACCGTGCAGGTGAAGCTCGCCCAGCAGGACGGGATGTTCCTGTTCAACATGGCCTGGGGCGACGCGGTGATCGTCGCGCCCGAGAGCATCGGCGAGATCAAGTCGCAGCCCATCGGCACCGGGCCATTCCGCTTCGTCGAATGGGTGCAGGGCGACCGTATCGAGATCGCGCGCTACGAGGACTACTGGGGCGAGGCGCCCGCGCTGGCGGAGGCGACCTTCAAGTTCATCTCCGACCCGACGGCCGCCTTCTCGGCGATGATGGCCGAGGACATCGACGCCTTCATGGCTTTCCCCGCGCCCGAGAACCTGCCGCAGTTCGAGGCAGACCCGCGCTTTCAGGTGCTGATCGGCTCGACCGAGGGCGAGACGATCCTTTCCACCAACAACGCGCAGCCGCCGCTGGACGACCGCCGCGTGCGCAAGGCGATCGCCCATGCCATCGACCGGCAGGCGATCATCGACGGCGCGATGTTCGGCTACGGCACACCCATCGGCACCCACTTCGCGCCGCACAACCCGGCTTACGTCGACCTGACGGAGATGTCCGCGCATGACCCCGAGCGCGCGCGCCAGCTGCTGGCCGACGCGGGCTATGCCGACGGCTTCACCACGACGCTCAAGCTGCCGCCGCCCTCCTACGCGCGGCGCGGCGGCGAGATCGTGGCGGCGCAACTGCGCGCCGTCGGCATCGAGACCGAGATCACCAACCTCGAATGGGCGCAGTGGCTCGAAGAGGTCTTCACCAACAAGAACTACGGCCTCACCATCGTCAGCCACACCGAGCCGATGGACATCGGCATCTACGCCCGGCCGGACTACTACTTCCAGTACGACAACCCCGAGTTCCAGGCGCTGATGGAGGAGCTGAACCGGACAACCGATCCCGACACCCGGACCGAGATGCTGCAGCAGGCCCAGCGCATCATCGCCGAGGACTACGTGAACGGCTATCTCTTCCAGCTCGCCATGACCTCGGTCGCCAAGTCCGGTCTTCGCGGCCTTTGGGCCAATGCGCCGACGCAGGCGGTGGACCTCACCGGGGTCTACTGGGAAGACTGACGCGTCCGCGCGCTCGTCGGCCCTGACGGGCGCGCCTCGCGAAGAGGCCCCGCGAGGGGCCGATGAGCCCCCCGGCCGGGCGATGGAGACCCGATGCTCCGCTACACGCTCAAGCGCATGGCCTCGCTCGCGGTGAGCCTCGCCGTGGCGTCGCTGGTGATCTTCCTCGTGGTCGAGGTGGCGCCGGGCGACCCGGCGGCCTTCATGCTGGGCATCAACGCGCAGCCCGAGACGGTGGCGGCGCTCCGCGCCGAGCTGGGCCTCGACGTGCCGAAGTGGCAGCGGTATCTCGACTGGGTGGGCGGGATGCTGACCGGCGACTTCGGCACCTCCTACACCTACCGCACGCCCGTGGCCGACATGATCGCGGACCGCTTGCAGGTCTCGCTGCCGCTCGCCCTCTATGCGCTCGCGCTCTCCACGCTGCTCGCCTTCCCCGCAGGCATCTATGCCGCGGCCCGGCGGGGCAAGGCCGGCGATCTCGCCGTGATGGGCGCCACGCAATTGGGCGTCGCGGTGCCGAACTTCTGGTTCGCCATGATGCTGGTGCTGCTCTTCTCGATCAACCTGGGCTGGTTCAGCGCGGGCGGCTTCCCAGGCTGGGAGGAAGGGCTCTGGGCAGGGATGAAGGCGCTGACGCTGCCCGCCATAGCCCTCGCCCTGCCGCAGGCGGCGATCCTCGCCCGCGTGATGCGATCCTCGCTGATCGACATACTGGGCGAGGATTTCATGCGCACCGCGCGCGCCAAGGGGCTGACGCGCCGGCAGGCGCTCTGGCGGCACGGGGTGCGCAACGCGCTGATCCCGGTGCTCACCATCATCGGGTTGCAGTTCGCCTTCCTGCTCGCCGGCGCGATCATCATCGAGCAGGTCTTCTACCTGCCGGGGCTGGGGCGGCTGATCTTCCAGTCGATCTCGGCGCGCGACCTGATCGTGGTGGAGTCGGTGGTGATGCTGCTGGTCTTCGCGGTGATCGTGGTGAATTTCCTCGTCGATCTGGCCTATGCGGCCGTCGATCCACGCCTGAGGAGCCGGACATGAGCCTTGCGGAGCGCGAACCGGCGCCGACGCCCGCCGCGGCCCGCAGGCAGGCGCTGCCCCGCAGCCTCTGGATCGGCGCCGCGCTCTCGGTGGTCTTTGTCGCCGCCGCGGCGCTCTCCTTCATATGGACGCCCTACCCGGTGGACGGGATGGACATCCCCGCACGCCTCCAGCCGCCGTCATGGGCGCACCCCCTGGGCACCGACCACTTCGGGCGCGACATCCTGTCGATGATCATGGTGGGCGCGCGCACCTCGATCGCGGTGGCGCTCTTGGCCGTGGGCATCGGCATGGTGGTGGGCGTGCCGCTGGGCCTTGCCGCCGCGGCGCGCAAGGGTGGCTTTCTCGACGAGATCATCATGCGGGCGAACGACCTGATCTTCGCCTTCCCCGCGATCGTCATCGCCATCCTCATCACCGCCGTCTTCGGCGCCTCAGCCGTCAACGCGATCATCGCCATCGGCATCTTCAACATCCCCGTATTTGCCCGTCTCACCCGCGGCGGCGCGCTCAGCCTCTGGCAGCGGGAATTCATCCTCGCCGCGCGCGTCGCGGGCAAGTCCGCCACCCGCATCAGCGCCGAGCACATCCTGCCCAACGTCGCCAACCTGCTGATCGTGCAGGGCACCATCCAGTTCTCGCTCGGCATCCTGGCCGAGGCGGGCCTGTCCTACGTCGGGCTCGGCGCGCAGCCGCCCACGCCCAGCTGGGGCCGGATGCTGGCCGACGCGCAGACCATGGTCAGCCTCGCGCCGCATGTCGCGCTCATTCCCGGTCTCGCCATCGTACTGACGGTGCTGGGGCTGAACCTGATGGGCGACGGGCTGCGCGACCTGCTCGACCCGAAGGTGCGGAAGGCGCGCACATGAGCCTGCTCGAGATCGACCGGCTGAGCCTTTCCATCGGCGGGACACCGATCCTGCGCGACGTGTCGCTGTCGATCGCGCCGGGAGAGATCGTCGCCGTCACCGGCGAAAGCGGCTCGGGCAAGTCGATGACGGCCTTCGCCGTCATGGGCCTCACGCCCGGCGCGGCCGAGGCCACGGGCCGCATCGTCCTCGCCGGCCGGGATATCCTGAACGCCCCGGAGTCCGAGATGTGCCGCGTCCGTGGCGCCGAAGCCGGCATGGTCTTTCAGGAACCGATGACCGCGCTCAACCCGGTGCAGACCATCGGCGATCAGGTGGCCGAGACCATCCTGATCCATCAGCAGATCCCTCGCACCGAGGCCCTGGCGCGCGCCCGCGCCATGCTGGACCGCGTGGGCCTGCCGGCCGACCGCTTCCCGCTCTCGCGCTATCCGCACGAGCTTTCGGGCGGGCAGCGGCAGCGGGTGGTGATCGCCATGGCCATCGCGCTGCGCCCGAAGCTGCTGATCGCGGACGAACCCACCACCGCGCTCGACGTCACCACGCAGGCGCAGATCCTCCGCCTCTTGCGCGAACTGGTGGACGAGTTCGGCATGGGCCTGATGATGATCACCCACGACCTCGCCGTGGTCAGCGACATGGCCGACCGCATCGTGGTCATGCGTCACGGCGAAGTTGTCGAGACCGGCGAGACCCGCGCGCTCTTCGCCGACATGCGACACCCCTACACGCGGATGCTGTTCGAGGCCTCGGATCACCGCGTGGCCCTGCCGGAGGCGCCCGCGCAGGATGCGCCGCTTCTGGAGGTGCGGGGGGTGGTGCGCGACTACGCCCTGCCCCGCACGCGCCTCTTCGCCCCGCGCGCGCACTTCCGCGCGGTGCGTGGCGTCAGCTTCGCCATGCACCGCGGCGAGCGGCTGGGACTCGTGGGCGAGTCGGGCTGCGGCAAGTCCACCCTGACCCGCGCCATCCTCGGGCTGGAGGAGGTGCAGGCGGGCGAGATCCTGATCGACGGCGCCCCGGTCTTCACGCACCACCGTCCCAACCTGGAGGTCCGGCGCAAGGTGCAGGTGGTCTTTCAGGACCCCTACGGCAGCTTCAACCCCCGCCACCGGGTCGAGCGGCTGATCACCGAGCCCTTCCACCTGCTCGACGACGCCCCCACCGGCGCGGACCGCGCGCAGGCCGTCGCCGAGGCGCTGACCGCCGTGGGCCTCTCGCCCGATGACGCGCATAAATACCCGCACGAGTTCTCCGGCGGCCAGCGCCAGCGCATCGCCATAGCCCGCGCGCTCATCATCCGCCCGGCGCTCATCGTCTTCGACGAGGCTGTCTCGGCGCTCGACGTCTCGGTGCGCGCGCAGATCCTCGACCTGATCGCGCGGCTCTCGGCCGAGTTCCAGCTTTCCTATCTTTTCATCAGCCACGACCTGACGGTGGTGCGCCGCGTCACCGACCGCGTGCTCGTCATGCAGGCCGGCGAGATCGTCGAGGAGGGGGAGACCGAGCGGGTCTTTTCCGCGCCGTCACATCCCTATACGCAGAGCCTGATCGACGCCGCGCCGCGCCTTCCACAGGTCGGCCAGCCCCAGGAGACCGCTCATGCCCGCCCTTGACGCCCGGCCCGCCCCTCTCTGGTTCGACCCGTCGCGCTGCCTGATCGGCGGCGACTGGGTGCCGCCGGCCTCGGGCGAGACGCTGGCGCTGGAAAACCCCTCCGACGGCAGCGAGCTTGCCCGCATCGCCAAGGGCGGGCCAGAGGACATCGACGCCGCCGTGAGCGCCGCACGCGCCGCCATGACGGGCGACTGGGGGCGCGCCAGTGCCGCCGAACGGGGCCGCGTGCTCGCCCGTCTGGGCCGGCTGATCGAAGAGCGCGTGGAGGATCTCGCACAACTCGAGTCCCTCGACGTGGGCAAGCCGCTGACGCAGGCCAGGGCCGACGCGCGGGCCCTCGCCCGTTACATGGAATTCTACGCCGGCGCCGCCGACAAGCTGCACGGGGAGACCATCCCCTATCTCGCCGGCTACACCGTCTACACCATGCGCGAGCCGCATGGCGTGACGGCGCACATCGTGCCCTGGAACTACCCGATGCAGATCATCGGCCGCTCCGTGGGCGCGGCGCTCGCCGCCGGCAACGCCTGCGTGCTGAAACCGGCCGAGGAGGCCTGCCTCACCGCGCTCGCCTTCGCCGATCTCGCGCGCGAGGCGGGGCTGCCCGCGGGCGCGCTCAACGTCGTCCCCGGCACGGGGGCCGAGGCCGGCGCCGCGCTCTCCCGCCACCCGGGCGTGAACCACGTCAGCTTCACCGGCTCCGTCGCCACCGGCCGTCTGATTCAGGCCGCCGCAGCCGAGAACGTGGTGCCCGTGACGCTGGAACTGGGCGGCAAGTCGCCGCAGATCGTCTTCGCCGACGCCGACCTCGAGGCGGCGCTGCCCTTCCTCGTGAACGCGGGCATCCAGAACGCCGGGCAGACCTGCTCCGCCTCCTCCCGTATCCTCGTCGAACGCCCGATCTACGACCGTGTGGCAGGCCTCATGGCGGAGCGCTACCGCGCGCTCGAGGCGGGCCCGGCGATGGAGGACCGCGCCCTCGGCCCGGTGATCTCGGCGCGCCAGAAGGGGATCATTGAGGGCTTTCTCGACAAGGGCGCGGACCTCTCCCGCGCCGCCGAGGGGCGCATCGCTTCCAACGCGCCCGCCGGCGGCCACTACGTCGCGCCCGTGCTCTTCGACGCCGTGCCGCCCGCTCATCCCCTCGCGCAGGAAGAGATCTTCGGCCCCGCGCAGGCGCTCATCCCCTTCGACGACGAGGAAGAGGCGGTGCGCATCGCCAACGGCACGCCCTACGGCCTCGTCGCCGGGGTCTGGACCCGCGACGGCGCGCGGCAGATGCGGCTGGCGCAGCGGCTCCGCTCGGGCCAGGTGTTCCTCAACAATTACGGTGCCGGCGGCGGGGTGGAGCTGCCCTTCGGCGGCACCGGCCTCTCGGGCCACGGCCGCGAGAAGGGCTTCGAGGCGCTCTACGGCTTCACCACGCTCAAGACCGTCGCCGCGCGGCACGGCTGACCACGACAGGAGAGACCATGCGACTGGAGGGCAAGACCGCCATCGTCACCGGGGGCGCCTCGGGCTTCGGCGCAGGCATCGTGCGCACCTTCCTCGCCGAGGGCGCGCGCGTGATGATCGCCGACCTGAACGGCGAGGGGGCAGAGGCGCTGGCCGGCGAACTCGGCCAGGGCGCCCTGCCCTGCCGTGTGAACGTCGCCGAGGCGGCCTCCGTCGCCGCGATGGCGGAGAAGGCCGCGGAGGCCTTCGGCGGCGCCCCCGACATTCTCGTCAACAACGCAGGGATCACCCATCTGCCCGCGCCCCTGGAGGAGGTCAGCGAGGACGACTTCGACCGCGTCTTCGCCGTCAACTGCAAGTCGGTCTACCTGACCGCCCGCGCACTCGTCCCGGGGATGAAGGCGCGCGGCGCGGGCGCGATCCTCAACATGGCCTCGACGGCCGGCGTCTCGCCCCGCCCGCGGCTCAACTGGTACAACGCCTCCAAGGGCTGGATGATCACCGCGACGAAGGCCATGGCGGTCGAGCTCGCCCCCCACGGCATCCGCGTCAACGCGCTGAACCCGGTGGCGGGCGAGACCCCGCTGCTCAGGAGCTTCATGGGCGAGGACACGCCCGAGACGCGGGCGAAGTTCCTGTCCACCATCCCCCTGGGCCGCTTCTCCACCCCGCAGGACATGGGCGAAGCCGCCGCCTTCCTCTGCTCCGACGCGGCCTCGATGATCACCGGCGTCGCGATGGAGGTGGACGGCGGCCGCTGCATCTAGACCTTCTTCTTGGACGAAAATATCCCCGCCGGAGGCCGCGCGCCGAAGGCGCGCCACGAAAAGGAGTGCGGGCGAAAGCCCGCTCCACTGGAAACCGCGATGCAGCCCGGACCCAAGAACCTGATCACCGACGTGCCCGGCCTGCTGGTCGGCAATGCCGAGGATGCGGCGCTCAAGTCGGGCGTCACCGTGCTGACCGCCGATCGGCCCTTTACCGCCTCCGTCTCCGTCATGGGCGGCGCGCCCGGCACGCGCGAGACCGACCTGCTCGCGCCCGACAAGACCGTGCCGCAGGTGGACGCGCTCGCACTCTCGGGCGGCTCCTCCTTCGGCCTCGCGGCGGCGGACGGCGTGGTCGACGGGCTGCGCGCCAAGGGGCGCGGCTTCGCCGTGGGCGCGGCACGGGTGCCTCTCGTGCCGGCGGCGATCCTCTTCGATCTCCTGAACGGCGGCGCGAAGGACTGGGCGGACAACCCCTACGCCGCTCTCGGGCGCCGCGCGTTCGAGGCGGCCGGCGCGGACTTCGCGCTAGGCACGGCAGGCGCGGGCACGGGGGCGCTCACGGCGATGCTCAAGGGGGGCCTCGGCTCCGCCTCGCTGGTGCTCGACACCGGCGTGACGGTCGGTGCCCTCGTCGCCGCAAATCCGGTGGGCAGCGCCAACACGCCCGGTGAGCGGCACTTCTGGGCCGCGCCCTACGAGATCGGGGCGGAGTTCGGCGGCCTCGGGCCAGACCCTGCCGCCGGCCTGGGCCGCCGCCTGGAAAGCCGCAAGATGACGGCCTTCGCCGCGCAGGGGAACACCACCATCGCCGTCGTGGCCACCGACGCCGCACTCAGCAAGGCCGAGGTGCAACGCATGGCGACCGCCGCGCAGGACGGCATCGCCCGCGCCGTGGTGCCGGCGCATACGCCCAACGACGGCGATCTGGTCTTCGGGGCGGCCACCGGCACGCGCCCGCTCGAGGCGCCTGACGCCGAACGGCTGCTGATCGGCCACGCCGCCGCCCTCTGCCTCACGCGCGCCATCGCGCGCGCGGTCTACCTCGCGTCGCCCGCACCGGGTGATCTGCTTCCCTGCTGGCGGGACGCCGCCCATCAGCCGTGACACTCGGGACATCCGACAGACCGAGCCGCCACCCGTAGGGTGCGTGCTCGTCACGCACCCTACTCGTCACGCACCATGCGCGTCGCGAAGATCGTCAGACCAGCAACCCGCCGTCGCTGTCGTCGCCGGCCTCTTCGAGCAGCAGGTCGAAGTCCGGCACGGTCACGTGCCGCTTGCCCTGCAGTTCGATCACGCCGTCGCGCTTGAGCGCGGACATCTGGCGGCTCACCGTCTCGAGCGTGAGGCCGAGATAATCCGCCATCGCCTCGCGCGTGAGCGGCAGATCGAAGACCAAAGGCCCTGTGGTGCCGCGCAGCTGCAGCGCGGCGTCGCGCCGCGCGATGATCGCGAGTAGCGAGGCGATCTTCTCGCGCGCGGTCTTGCGGCCGAGCACCAGCATCCATTCCCGCGCCGCGTCGAGTTCGTCGAGCGTCATCTCGAGCAGCCGGTGGGCGATGTGCGGGGTGCGCTCGATCATCGACTCGAAGGGCTTCTTGCGGAAGCAGCACATGATGAGATCCGTGGTCGCCACCACGTTGTAGGGCGAGCCGGTCCGCCCCGGCCGGCCCACGAAGTCCGACGGAAGCAACAGGCCCACCATCTGGGTGCGCCCGTCCTCCATCGCCTGCGTGAGCGTGGCGATACCCGAGACGACGGAGCCCACGAAATCCATCCGGTCTCCGGACCAGATCACTGTCTGCCCTGCCTCGAAGGTGCGGTAGTACTTCATCTCCTCCAGGCGGGACAGCTCGTCCGCGTCGCAACGGGCGCAGACGGCCCGGTGCCGGATCGGGCAGTCCGAGCAGTTCTGGGAGAGGGAGGCCATCGTTTCGTTCAGCATGAAGTGCCTATGTTCGCGCTAGTTGATTTGCGTCAAAGCCCCTGCGCCCTCGCCTGTCTAATCGTAGTGACATGATCAGCCGAACACAACTTGCAAAGCTGGGTCTGTTCGACGCGAAGGTGCCGCGCTACACCAGCTATCCGACCGCCCCTCACTTCGGGGGCGGTGTCGATTCAGGGCTTTACGGCGACTGGATCGCCGCCGTGCCCGAGGGCGCACAGATATCGCTCTACATCCATGTGCCGTTCTGCCGCAGGCTCTGCTGGTTCTGCGCCTGCCGCACGCAGGGCACCCAGAGCGACAAGCCGGTCGCGGCCTATCTCGAGGTGCTGAAGGCCGAGCTCGCCATGCTGCGCGACCGTCTCGCGCCCGGCGTGACGCTCAGGCGGCTGCACTGGGGCGGCGGCACGCCGACGCTGCTCACGCCGGAGATGATGACCGACCTGGCCGGCGCGATCGCCGAGGTGGCCCCCTTCGCCGAGGACTACGAATTCTCGGTGGAGATCGACCCGAACGAGATCGACGGGCCGCGCCTCGACGCGCTGGCCACGGCGGGCATGAACCGCGCCTCGATCGGGGTGCAGGACTTCGATTCGGAGATCCAGAACACCATCGGCCGCATTCAGGAGTTCGACGTCACGCGCGAGGCGGTGGAGATGATCCGCGCGCGGGG
The DNA here is from genome assembly GCF_003298775.1 of Rhodosalinus halophilus. GTDB lineage: Bacteria > Pseudomonadota > Alphaproteobacteria > Rhodobacterales > Rhodobacteraceae > Rhodosalinus > Rhodosalinus halophilus. Next base: position 151,480 of record NZ_QNTQ01000005.1, read on the forward strand.
GGTCGAGAGCCTGAACGCCGACATCCTCTTCGGCCTGCCGCATCAGACCCGCGCGCGAATCACCGAGACCGTGCAGAAGCTCCTGTCGCTCTCGCCCGACCGGGTGGCGCTTTACGGCTACGCCCATGTTCCCTGGATGGCCAAGCGCCAGCAGATGATTCCCTCGGACGCGCTGCCGACGCCCGAGGAGCGGCTCGCGCTCTTCGACGTGGCGCGGCGTCTCTTCGTCTGGGACGGCTACGACGAGATCGGCATCGACCATTTCGCCCGCCCAGAGGACGGGCTGGGGGTGGCCGCCCGCGAGGGGCGGCTGCGGCGTAACTTCCAGGGCTACACCGACGATGCCGCCGAGGTGCTGATCGGCGTGGGCGCCTCGTCGATCTCGCGCTTTCCGCAGGGCTATGCGCAGAACGCGCCGGCCACCTCGGCGCATACGGCCGCGATCCGCGAGGGCCGATTCTCTACGGCGCGCGGGCATGTCTTCTCGCACGAAGACCGCTGGCGCGGCCGGATGGTCGAAGCGCTGATGTGCGACTTCCGCATCGACGCGGACGAGATCGCGCGCGATTTCGACGTGCCGCGGGCGCGCCTGCAGGAGATGTTCGCAGAGGCGAACGCCGCCTTCGACGGACTCCTCGAGATCGACGCGCATGGACTGTCGATCCCCGAGGCGGCCCGACCGCTCACGCGCATGGTCGCGCGCGTCTTCGACGCCTACGAACTGGACAAGGCGGGGCATTCTCCGGCCATCTGAAGGGGGTGCTCGGCGCGCCCGTGCGGGCGCTTCTCGCGAAGAGGCCCGCGAGGGCCGATGAGCGCGCGCAGGGAGGGCCGATGCGCGTTGCCACCTTCAACATGCAGAACCTGCGGCTGCGCGGCGGGCAGCTCGACGGGGCGCGCGACGCCGACGTCGAGGCCGGCCCCGAGGCCACGCGCCACGATACCGCCGACCGCCTGCTCGGCGCGCGGCTGATCGCCGACGCGGCGCCGGACGTCATCGCGCTGCAGGAGGTCTTCGACCGCGCCGCGCTCGACTTCTTCCACGACCGCATGCTCGCGCGGGTCGGCTCGGTGCGCTACCCCCACCGCGTCTGCCTGCCCGGCAACGACGGCCGCGGCCAGGACGTTGCCCTGATGAGCCGGCGTCCGCTCGCGCAGGTGCACGGCCACGCCGACGTCACGCCGCGCGACCTCGGCCTCGAAACGCCACGCTGGATGGACCCGACGCGCCCGGTCTTCCGCCGCGACTGCCTGACCGCGCGGGCCGGGCCGCTCACCCTTTTCGTCTGCCATTTCAAGGCGCCCTATCCGCGCGCGCGGAAGGCCTGGAAGGTGCGCCGGGTCGAGGCACAAGCGGTGCGCAGACTGGTCGAGGCGCGCTTTCCGGATCCGGCCGCCGCGCTCTGGCTGGTCCTCGGCGATCTCAACGACCCGTTGGACAGCGCCGACCCCGCCATCGCGCCGCTCTTGCCACCCTTCTCCGTCGATCTGCTCGCGCGCCTGCCGCCGGGCGAGCGGTGGTCCTGGCACGACGCCGAAAGCGGCCAGTACGGGCGGCCGGACGCGCTCCTCGCCTCGCCCGCGCTCGCGGGCCGCTTCCCCGGCGCGCGGCCGCGGCTCCACCGCGCCGCGCTGGGTCACGAGGCGCGACGCCACGCCGGCCACCGCTTCGCCGCCACCGGCTGGCACCGCCCGCATGCGAGCGATCACGCGCTGCTTGCCGTGGACTTCCCGGGCCTGTGACGGGCCCTCTTCGATGGTCCCGGCACACCCGCGGGACGTCGGAAGAGCCGACAGCCGCGGCTCAGGCCACGCGCCCCGTGGGCTCGAAGGCCGCGGCGAGCAACTTGCGGGTGTAGTCGTCGCGCGGACGTTCGAAGATCTCTTCCGCCGGCCCGTATTCGACCACGTCGCCGTTCTGCATCACCATCACCTGATGCGACATCGCGCGCACCACGCGCAGATCGTGGCTGATGAAGAGATAGGCCATCCCGTGCCGCGCCTGCAGCTTGCGCAGGAGGTCCACGATCTGCACCTGCACGGTCATGTCGAGCGCCGAGGTCGGCTCGTCCAGCACCAGAAGCTTCGGCCGCAGGATCATGGCGCGCGCGATGGCGATGCGCTGGCGCTGCCCGCCGGAGAACTCGTGCGGGTAGCGGTCCATCGTGGCGGGGTCGAGGCCCACCTCGGCCATGACCTCGGCCACGAGGTCCCGCTCTTCGCGGTCCTTTTCGCGCATGCCGTGCACGCCCAGCCCCTCGGCGATGATCTGATGGCAGGTCATCCGGGGGCTGAGCGAGCCGTAAGGATCCTGAAACACGATCTGCATGTCGCGGCGCAGGCGACGCAGCTTGCGCACCGACCAGGCGTTCACGTCCTCGCCCATGTAGGTGATGCCGCCCTCGGACGTGATGAGCCGCATCAGCGCCATGGCCAGCGTCGTCTTGCCCGAGCCGCTTTCGCCCACGATGCCCAGCGTCTCGCCCGCGCGCACGCTTATGGTGGCGTCGTTGACCGCCTTCACATGGCCCACGGTGCGCTTGAGAAAGCCCTTCTGGATCGGGAACCAGACCTTCAGATGGTCTGTGCGGGCAATCTCTTCGGCCCCCTGCGGCAGCGGCTCGGGGCCACCCCGGGGCTCGGCGGCCAGCAGCATCCGGGTATAGTCGTGCTGCGGATCGGCGAAGAGCGCGGCGGTTTCGCCGCTCTCGACGATCTCGCCGTCCTTCATCACGCAGACCCGGTCGGCGATCCGACGCACGATGCCCAGATCATGGGTGATGAACAGCAGCCCCATGCCCTCCTCGGCCTTGAGCTGCGCCAGAAGCTCGAGGATCTGCGCCTGGATCGTCACGTCGAGCGCGGTGGTCGGCTCGTCGGCGATCAGGATGTCGGGCTTGTTGGCGAGCGCCATGGCGATCATGATGCGCTGGCGCTGCCCGCCGGAAAGCTGATGCGGATAGGCGTTGAGGCGGCTCTCCGCCTCGCGGATGCCGACGCGATCGAGAAGCTCGAGGATGCGCGCACGCGCCGCATCGCCCATCAGACCCTGATGCAGCGCGAGGCTCTCGCGCAGCTGCTTCTCGATCGTGTGCAGCGGGTTGAGCGAGGTCATCGGCTCCTGGAAGATGAAGCTGATGTCGTTGCCCCGCACCTTGCGCAGCAGCGCGTCGTCGGCGCCGATCATCTCCTGCCCGTCGTAGCGGACGCTGCCCTCCACCTCGGCACCGGGGCCGAGCAGCGCGACGGTCGAGAGCGCCGAGACCGACTTGCCCGACCCGCTCTCGCCCACCAGAGCCACGGTCTCTCCCTTGTCCACCGAAAAGGACACGCCACGCACGGCGCGCACCGGCTGCCCCTCCTGCCGGAAGGTGACGGAAAGGTTCCGGACGTCGAGTATCGCGCTCACTGGAAGGTCTTTCTCGGGTCGAAGGCGTCGCGCACCCCTTCGAAGATGAAGACGAGCAGCGACAGCATGATCGCGAAGGTGAAGAAGGCGGTGAAGGCGAGCCAGGGCGCCTGCAGGTTCTGCTTGGCCTGAAGCGTGAGCTCGCCCAGCGAGGGCGCGGACGACGGCAGCCCGAAGCCGAGGAAGTCGAGCCCGGCGAGCGTGGCGATGGTGCCGGTGACGATGAAGGGCAGCATGGTCAGCGTCGCCACCATGGCGTTGGGCAGCATGTGGCGGAACATGATCGTCCAGTTGCTGACACCCAGCGCCTTCGCCGCGCGCACGTATTCGAGGTTACGCGCGCGCAGGAACTCGGCCCGCACCACGCCTACCAGCGCCGTCCAGCCGAAGAGCACGGTGAGCAGGACCAGCAGCCAGAAACTTCGCCCGAGGATCGCGAAGAGAATGATGATGATGTAGAGCGCCGGCGTCGCCTGCCAGATCTCGATGATCCGCTGGAAGATGAGGTCCAGCAGCCCGCCGAAGAAGCCCTGCACCGCGCCCGCGATGATCCCGATGGTGGAGGCGAGCACCGTGACGATCAGGGTGAACAGGATCGACAGACGGAAGCCGTAGATGATCCGCGCGAGCACGTCGCGCTTGGTGTCGTCGGTGCCGAGCCAGTTCTGCCCGTTGGGCGGAAGCGGCGCGGCACCGGGGCGGTCCACGACAGTGTCATAGGAATAGGGGATCGGCGGCCAGAGCAGCCAGCCCTGCTCGATCTGGCTGCCGTTGACCTCTCCGTCCTGCGCGTCCTCCATCAGCGCCTCGGGCTCGTAGAAGCAGTCCTCGAGCCCCCCGGTGACGATCAGGCACTGCACCTCCGGGTCGCGGTAGATGGCCTCGGTCTGGAAGTCGCCGCCGAAGGCCGTCTCGGGGTAGAACTGGAAGACGGGCATCCGGATCTCGCCGCGATAGTTCACGAGGATTGGCTTGTCGTTGGCGATGAACTCGGCGAAGAGCGACAGCCCGAAGAGGATCGAGAAGATGATCAGCGACCAGTAGGCGCGCCTGTTGGCCTTGAAGTTGCGCCAGCGGCGCTGATTGAGCGGCGAGAGCCAGCTGCGCTTCTGCGGGGGCGCGACCGGCGCGGGGGCCATGTGGCCCGGCATCCGCTCCTTGTGCGGCACCTGCTCTTCGGTCGGGGTCGGCGTGCGGTCCTCGCGGGCGCGCTGCTGCATGGCTCAGCCCACCCGCCGCTCGAAGTCGATCCGCGGATCGACGACGACATACATCAGGTCGGACAGGATGCCGACGATCAGACCGATCAGCCCGAAGATGAAAAGCGTGCCGAAGATCACCGGATAGTCGCGCGCCACGGCCGCCTCGAAGCCCAGCCGCCCGAGACCGTCGAGCGAGAAGATCGTCTCGATGATGAGGCTCCCGGTGAAGAAGACGCCGATGAAGACCGCCGGGAAGCCCGCGATCACGATCAGCATCGCGTTGCGGAAGACGTGGCCGTAGAGCACGCGCCGCTCGCTCGCGCCCTTGGCGCGGGCGGTGATGACGTATTGCTTCTTGATCTCGTCGAGGAAGGAGTTCTTCGTCAGGAGCGTCAGCGTCGCGAAGGCCGAGATCGTCGAGGCCGCCACCGGCAGCGTGATGTGCCAGAAGTAGTCGGCCACCTTGCCCAGCAGGCTCAGCTCCTCCCAGTTCTCCGAGGTCAGCCCGCGCAGCGGGAAGATCTGCAGGTAGCTCCCCCCGGCGAGCAGCACCAGCAGCAGGATGGCGAAGAGAAAGCCGGGGATCGCATAGGCCACGATGATCGCGCCCGATGTGTAGGTGTCGAAGGGCGTGCCGTCCTTCACCGCCTTGCGGATGCCGAGCGGAATCGAGACCAGATAGGCGATCAGCGTGGACCAGAGGCCCAGGCTGATCGAGACCGGCATCTTCTCGAGGATGAGCTCCGTCACGCCGATCTTGCGAAAGTAGCTCTCTCCGAAGTCGAGGCGCATGTAGTCCCAGAGCATGCCGAAGAAGCGCTCGAGCGGCGGCTTGTCGAGGCCGAACTGCGCCTCGAGCTCCTCGATGAACTCGGGCGGCAGGCCGCGCGCGCCCGCGTAGCCCTCGAGCTCTTCGGTCGAGGCGGTGCCCGCGTCCTCGCCCGCGCCGGCGAAGCCTTCGAAGACGTCGCCCTGCCCCTGCATCTGGGCGATCATCTGCTCCACGGGTCCGCCGGGGACGAACTGTACCAGCGTGAAGTTGATGATCATGATCCCGAGCAGGGTCGGGATGATCAGCAGCAGCCTGCGGACGATATAGGCGCCCATGCCGCCCCTACCTCAGTGCGCCGGCAGCGCGCAGTTCCGCCGCACCCTCGGCGTCGTACCACCAGAAATCGAGGGTGCCCAGCGCATAGGGCGGCAGCTCTTCGGGATACGCGTATTGATCCCAGTAGGCGACCCAGTGGCTGTCGTTGTACCACACCGGCACCATGAAGAACTCGTGCCGCAGCACCCGGTCGAGCGCCATCAGCGCCGCGGCCTCCTCCTCGCGGCTTTCGGTCTGCAAGGCCGCCTCGATCACCGCGTCGACCAGCGGGCTCGCGAGCCCTGCGGGATTGAACAGGCTGAACTCCGCCTCGCGCGAGCCGTACATCTGCATCAGACCCGTGCCCGCCTGAAGGAAGGCCCGGTAGTTGTCGAAGATCAGGTCGTAGTCCCGCTCGCGCGAGCGCAGCGTGTACTGCGAGGGGTCGATGCGCTGCACGTTGATGTCGATGCCCATGAGCTCGAGGTTCTGGGCAAAGGTCTCGACCACCGACTCGAGCGTCGCAGAGGAGGACGAGGAAATCGGAAAGTCGAGGCTCAGCACTTCGCCCTCGCCGTTGCGGCGCACCCCGTCGTCGCCCACCTGCCAGCCGGCCTCGTCCAGAAGGCGCATGGCGCGGCGCAGGTTGCGCCGGTCGTTCAGCCGCTCCTCGCTGGAGGAATGCGCGCGGCGCGCGGGCTCCTCTAGCACGGCCTCGGGAATCTCGACGCCTTCCAGCGATTGGAAAAACTCGAGCTCGGCGCCCTCGGGCGGCCCCTCCGCCTGAAGCGGCGTGTCCTGCACGAAGGAATGGCGCTGCTCGAACAGCCCGTACTGCAGCGAGGCGTTGGTCCACTCGAAGTTGTAGGCCAGCGCGATCGCCTCGCGCACGCGCTTGTCCTGCAGGAGCTCCTTGCCGAGGTTGAAGACGATGCCCGTGGGCGTCGGCGGTGTCCCGTCCGGCAGTTCGTCGAGTTGCACCCACCCGTTGTCCACCGCGGGAAAGTCGTAGCCCGTGGCCCAGGTGCGCGAGTTGCCCTCTGCCCGGAAGGTGTAGACGCCGGCCTTGAAGGCCTCGAAGGCGGCGTTGTCGTCGGCGAAATACTCGATCCGGATACGGTCGAAGTTGTGCCGCCCCTGATTGATCGGCAGATGCCAGCCCCAGTAGTCGGGGTTGCGGCGGTAAACGATGTTGCGGTTCACGTCGAGGCTTTCGAGGACGTAAGGACCAGAGCCAACTGCCGGGTCGAGTCTCGGCTCGTCGAGCCGCGCGCCCGTCTCCTCGTACCACGCCTTCGACCAGACCGGCACGCCGCCCACCTGGTCGATCAGCGACCGGCGCGAGATGCCCTCGGCGAAGGTGAACTTCACGGTGTGGTCGTCGAGCGCCTCGGCGGTCAGGACGCGGCGGCTGACCGCCTGCGCATAGCTCGGCAGCCCCTGCTCCAGCAGCAGGTTGTGCGAAAACACCACGTCATGCGCCGTCACCGGCGTTCCGTCGGAAAACCGCGCCTCGGGACGCATGTGGAAGATCACCCAGGTCTTGCCGGGATCCCATTCCACCTTCCAGGCGAGCAGGCCGTAGGATTCGCCGATCTGGTCGGCGGGCAGGCCGGCGCCCGAGGCCGGCATCTCGCCCAGAAGCGACTCGTACATCATCCAGGAGTAGCGCCCGGCCCGGCCCTGCCGCGAATAGGGGTTCATCGAATCGAAGGTGCCCGGCGCCCAGAGGGAGATTTCGCCGCCCTTGGGCGCGTCGGGGTTCACGTAATCGAAATGCTCGAAGTCCGGCGGATAGCTGAGTTCGCCGAAGAAGTTGTAGCCGTGGCTGACCACGATCTCGTCGCTGCCCTGGGCGAGCGCGGCCTCGCTGGGCTCCGGCGTGAACTGCGGCGTCTCCTGCGCGGCGGCGGCCGCGGGGCCGATCAGGGCCGCGGCGAGGGCGCCGGCGCGGAAAGGGCGAAGGGCGCGCGCGAGGGGCTCGGATGCGGGCATGTTGCGGATCCTCCGGCTGCCGGATGCGTGTCCTGTTCGTCAGAACATGGTGCAGCCAAGCTAGATTGCCAGATCGCAAGGGTTCAAGTTGCGAATGCGTGAACCGGCGGGCGCGTTCCGGCGTTCAGCGCGCGCCTTCCCGAAAAGGAACGCCGCCGCGCCTGCGAAAGCGCGGCGGCAGCAGTCCCCCGAGGTGGGGATCAGTTGGCGTTTTCCTGAAGCCAGGCGACCAGCGCGGCACGATCTTCCATGTCCTTCACGCCGGCGTAGGCCATCGACGTGCCCGAAGCGTAGTCGCGCGGGTTCTCGAGCCAGGGGTTCAGCTCGTCCACGGTCCAGGTGCCTTCGGGCAACGCGCCGGAGTAGCGGAAGCCTTCGACCGAGCCGATCTCGCGGCCTACGATGCCCACGAGGTGCGGACCCACCCGGTTCTGCTCCTGATCGGCGACGTGGCAGGCCTGACACTGGCGCCAGACGCGCTGTCCGTCGGCCGGGTCGGCGGCGGCCACGGCCTGGGCGAACTCGGACATGCCGGCCTGCTCACCGCCCTGCGTTTCGCTTTCGGCCGCAGCGGTCTCTTCGGTGGCCTGCCCGTCCTCGGCGGCCGCGTCCGCCGCAGCGGTCTCTTCGGTGGCCTGCCCGTCCCCGGTGGCCGCATCTGCCGCCGCGGTCTCTTCCGAAGCTGCCGCGTCTTCCGCAGCGGCCTGCTCGGTGGCTTCTTCGGTGGCCGCGTCTTCGGCCGGGGCGGCGGCTTCCTCGGTCGCCGCGGCCTGAGTGACGCCCGCGTTCTCGCGCAGCCATGCCACGAGGTCGGCCCGGTCCTGCATGTCCTTCACGCCGGCGTAGGCCATCGACGTGCCCGGCGCATAGTCGCGCGGGTTCTCGAGCCAGGGATCGAGTTCATCCACGGTCCAGCGGCCCACTTCCGGCAGCGCGCCGGAATAGCGGAAGCTTTCGACAGACCCGATCTCGCGGCCGATGATACCCACGAGGTGCGGACCCACGCGATTCTGCTCCTGATCGGCGACGTGACAGGCCTGGCACTGACGCCACACGCTCGCACCGTTCTCGAGGTCGCCGTTCGCCACGGCCTGCGCGAATTCGGACATGCCGGCAGCCGCCGTGTCCTCCGCGGGCGCGGCGTCTTCGGCGGCCGCTTCTTCGGTTGCCGGCGCTTCCGCGGCCGGCTCTTCCGCTTCGGCGACGGCCTCCTCGGCTGCGGCCTCTTGCGTGGCCGCTTCCTCGGTCGCGGCCTCTTCTGCAGCGGGCTCTTCCGCCGGCGCGGCGGCTGCGGCCTGCTCGGCAGAGGGAAGCTCGGCCCCGTCGGTGTAGCTGTAGAGATAGGCGATCAGATTGGCGCGATCCTCGTCATCCTCGAGGCCGCCGTAGGCCATCGAGGTGCCGGGGGCCCAGTCGCTCGGGGCCTCGAGCCAGGGATCGAGGTTCTCCCAGGTCCACTCGCCGTCCGGCAGCGCACCGGAATAGCGGAACCCCTCGACCGACGCGATCTGCCGCCCGATCAGACCGTTCAGATGCGGGCCGACACCGTTGCGCTCTTCCTCGATCGCGTGGCAGGCGCTGCACTGGCGGAACAGGCTCTCGCCTTCCGATGCGTCGGCCTGCGCGACGAGTTGGACGAAGGGCACCTCGGGCTCGGCCGGAGCTTCGTCGGTGGCGCCCCCTTCCTCATCACCGGTCTCTATCACATAGGCCGCCGCATGCTCGCCATGCGGCCCGCCGACGTGATAGATCGACTCGGCGGCCCATTTGCCGAGGAGAAAGACAAGCAGCGCCCCGCAGAAGCCGCCGAGAACCTTGGTGAACGTCATCGTGTCTAGCATGGGTCGCTGTCCATCTCCCGCGTTCCGTCGCGCGGGTATCTATAGGGTTCCCCCCATGGGGCGCAAGGTGTAGAGGGCGCGACCAAATCGCCGCGCCCCAAGCGCAACAGACGGAAGCAATCATGACCGCACGCATCGCGTTCCAGGGCGAACCCGGCGCCTACTCGCATCAGGCCTGCCACGACGCGCGCCCCGAGATGGAGGCGCTGGCCTGCCGGACCTTCGAGGACGCGATCGAGGCCGTGCGCGACGGCAGCGCGGAACTCGCCATGCTGCCGGTCGAGAACTCCACCTTCGGACGCGTCGCGGACATCCATGCCCTGCTGCCCGCCTCGGGGCTGCACATCGTCGACGAGGCCTTCGTCCGCGTGCACATCAACCTGCTCGCGCTGCCGGGCACGCCGCTCGAGCGGATCGACCGCGCGATGAGCCACACCATGCTGCTGGGACAGTGCCGCAACTTCCTGCGCGCGCACGGAATCCAGCGAGTCACCGGTGCGGACACCGCCGGATCGGCGCGCCATGTCGCCGAAGCCGGCGATCCGTCGCTCGCCGCGCTCGCCGGCGACCTCGCGGCCGAGATCTACGGCCTCGAGATCCTCGCGCGGCACATCGAGGACCAGAGCACCAACACGACGCGCTTCCTCGTCATGTCGCGCGAGCCCGACCTGTCGCGGCGCGGCGATCACGGCATGATGACCACGCTGGTGTTCCGCCTGCGCTCGATTCCGGCCGGGCTCTACAAGGCCCTCGGCGGCTTCGCCACGAACGGCGTCAACATGACCAAGCTGGAAAGCTACATGGTCGGCGGCAACTTCCAGGTGGTACAGTTCTACGCCGATATCGAGGGCCACCCCGAGGATCCTCCGGTGAAGCTCGCGCTGGAAGAGCTCGACTACTTCACGGATTCGCTGACGATCCTGGGTGTCTATCCGGCCCATCCCCATCGGCTGGAGGGCTGAGGCGGGCTCAGGCCAGCCGGTCGGCCACCCAGTGGCGCAGCAGAAAGCTCGCGATGGCACCGGGACGCGGCGCGCGGATGCGGGGATGCGCGCCGGCGAAGACCTCCAGCATCTCGCTGCGACCGACCCAGACCGCGTCCTCGAGCTCGGCCGGGTCCAGCGTGATCGCGTCGCTGAGCGCCTCGCCGTGGCAACCCAGCATCAGCGAGGCCGGGAAGGGCCAGGGCTGGCTCGCCAGGTACCCCACGCGCCCCACAGCGATTCCCGCCTCCTCGGCGACCTCGCGGCGCACCGCCGCCTCCACGGTCTCGCCCGGCTCGACGAATCCCGCGAGCAGGGAAAACATGCGCTCGGGCCAGCCCGGCGAGCGCCCGAGGAGAACGCGCTCGCCGCGGGTGACGAGCATGATGACCACCGGATCCGTTCGCGGGAAATGACAGGCGCCGCAGGCCGGACAGCGGCGCACCCAGCCCGCGCGCTCGGGCGTGCTTTGCGCGCCGCAACGCGCGCAGAAGCGATGCGTCCGATGCCACCCCAGGAGCGCGCGGGCCGTCGCCGCGAGTTCCGCGTCGCGGGGCGAAAGCGCCACCATCCGCGCGCGCAATTCGCCGAAGACGTGATCCGCGGGCATCGCCGGATGGCGTTGCTCGCTGGGGTCGAGAAAGGCGCCGAGGGTCTCTGGAGCCCCCTCCGCAGGTTCCCACGCGGAAAGGTCGGATGCGAAGACCGGCGCCCCGTCCTCGCAGCCCAGCAGCAGCGGCGGCTCCGCCTCGGCGAGCGCCGGATGGGTGAGCGGGAGCCGTGCCAGCCGATCGCGCATGTCACCGGCGAAAAGCGGCTTGCCGCGCCACAGCGCCAAGGCGCGCGCCCGGGCGTCGGCCTGCACCTGCGCGAGCGCGGCCGGGTCGCCGCGCAGCGCATCCGCCCGGTCCAGCGCCGAGCCGCCGAATGTCACCGTCTCCGCCAGCCGCATCCTCTGCCCCCTTTCCGGAGAGGCTTGGCACGGGCGGCGGACGGGCACCAGTGGCAAAAAGGACTCAGCCGGAGGGGCCCCGGCGACAAGAGGGACAACTCCCGATTGTGAGCCTCGGCGCCCGCCGATAGCGTTTCCGGTGGCGGCCGCCCCGGCCCGCCGCAACGCCAACCAGCACCACGCGCCGACCCGGTCACACTTGCCGATCGACGAGTCCCCATTTCCCCGGCTGCGTGCGCGCGAAGCGCACCTGCGCCTCCTCGCCACGAGCGATCTGCATGGGCAGCTTCTGGGCCATGACTACCGCGCCGACCGGCCGACGCCGCAGCGCGGTCTGGTCGCGCTCGCCCCCCGCATCGAGACGCTGCGTCGCGGTCCGGGGGCGACGCTGCTCTTCGACAACGGCGACGTGCTGCAGGGCACGCCGCTGGGCGAGGCGGGAACCGACGGAGTCGGTGCCATGCCGGTCGCGGAGGCCTTCGCAGCGCTCGGCTACGATGCGGCGACGCTGGGCAACCACGACTTCGACTTCGGACCGGAGGCCGCGCGCCGCTTCGCCGGGCTGGCACGCTGCCCAATCGTGCTGGGCAACGTCGCCCGGGCCGGCGGCGAGGACTTCCTGCCGCCCTTCGCCGTGCTCGACCGCCGCCTGCGCGACGGCGCCGGGACGGACTGGCCCCTCCAGGTGGGCGTGCTGGGACTGACGACGCCGGGCCTGGCGCGCTGGAACGCCCATCAGCTGGACGGAAGGCTGCGCGTCGAGGACATGGCGAGCGCCGCCCGCCGACTGCTCCCCGAATTGCGCGCGTGCGGCGCCGAGGTGGTCGTCGCACTCGTGCACGCCGGCATAGATCCGGCGGCGACCGGTCCCATGGCAGAGAATGCAGCGCTTCAGATCGCCGCGCTCGACGGCGTCGATGCGCTGGTCGCCGGGCACACGCATCTGGCCTTTCCCGGCCCCGATCACGGATACGGGGCAGGCATCGACCCGGTCGCCGGGCGGTTGCACGGCCGCCCTACTGTCATGCCGCCGCCCCTGGGCGATGCGCTCGGCGTGATCGACCTGAAGCTCGTGCGCGGCCCGAAAGGCTGGCGCGTCGCGGATGGGCACAGCCGCCTCGTGCCGGCGGCCGGTCAGGACGCGGCAGGGCCGCGCGAATCGCGATGCCGCCTCGCCGCGCGGCTGGCCCCGGCACAGGAGGCCGCACTCGCCCGTATCCGGCGAGTTGCGGGGCGAAGCCGCACCAGGCTACATACCCATTTCGCGGCGTTGGGCCACGCACCCGCCGTCCGCGCCGTGGCGGAGGCGCAGCGACTTTGCGTCCTGGCCGCGTTGCAGGGAACTCGGCTTGAAGGCGTTCCCGTCCTCTCCGCAGCGGCGCCCTTCCGCGCGGGCGGGCGCGCAGGGCCGACGAGCTACACCGACATTCCGGCGGGCAGGCTTCTGGCGCGTCATCTGAACGAGCTTTACCCCTTCGCCAACGAACTCCGCGCGGTCTCGATCACCGGCGCGGCGTTGCGCCGCTGGATGGCGCGAACCGCGTCCGTGTTCTCGCGCATCGAGCCGGGAGCGCAGGACGCGCCGCTGCTTGCCGATGGCGCGCGTAGCTATCTGCTCGACATGATCGCGGGCGTGCAGGCGGAATTCGATCTCTCCCGACCGGCGGAGGATCCCGCCCGCGTGCGCCGGCTGACGTTCGCGGGGAGCGAGATCGCACCAGATGCGCGCTTCGTGCTCGCGACGAACACCCACCGCCTCGCCGCGGCGGAGGATCCGGGCGAGCTCATCCCGCTGCCCCCGATCGCCAGCCGCGACACGCTCGACACGCTGGTGGCGCAGGCCCCCCTCGACCCGGACCCGGCGCCTGCCTTCACCTTCGCGCCGATGCCCGGCACCACCGCAATCCTCGACACCGCGCCCGAGGCGCGCGACATTCTCGAGGAGATCGCCGCCTTTTCGCCCGAAGCGGCCGGGACCAGCCCCGAAGGCTTCCTCCGCCTGCGCCTGCACCTTTGAGCGACAGGAGAGGACGCCGAGACGGCGAAGCGCAGTCCGCCACCGGGCGCCCCTTGCAGCGGGCGGGCACCATCTTTACATTGCAATGCGAGAGGTTGGTGCGGGCAAGCGCCTCGCCAACCCGGTCAGGTCCGGAAGGAAGCAGCCGTAACGAGCCCCGCTTGGGTCGCTTTCCAACCTCTCACCTTCCCTGCTTCTTGTGACGCGCGATCGTGGGGCCACATCTGCCCCATGAGCGATCGTGTCGAACTGGCCGAAGAGCGCACCGAGGCCGCCGAATTCCGCACCGATGTGGCGCGGGACCGCACGCTTCTGGCCAATGAACGGACGTTCGCCGGCTGGCTGCGGACCGCGCTGACCTCGGTCGCCGTCGCCATCGGTCTGCATGCGGTGTTCCGCGACGTGGAGCCCTCCTGGGCACCGCGGGCCATCGCGACCGTCTTCGCGCTCGCGGCGGCGGGCATGACGGTAAGCGCCGCGCAGGAGGCCCGGCGCACCCGGCGGCGACTCGACAACGAGCGCGCGACGGTGCAACCCGTCCGGCGCATCCTGGCGCTGGCCGGCGCCGTGACCCTGGCTGCGCTCGGCACGGTTCCGATTCTCTGGATGATCTGAGGGGCGGGCCACGGTGGAACTTCGCGCTGCAGCGGCCTAGACTTGGCCGGCATTCGAATCCCGCAGGGGCGGCACGGCATGAGCGACACGCAGACCGGCGGCTATCAGGTTCTCGCACGGAAATACCGCCCCGAGACCTTCGCCGATCTCGTCGGCCAGGACGCGATGGTGCGCACCCTGAAGAACGCCTTCAGGGCCGACCGGATCGCGCAGGCCTTCATCATGACGGGCATCCGCGGCACCGGAAAGACGACCACCGCCCGGATCATCGCCAAGGGGCTCAACTGCATCGGGGCGGACGGCACGGGCGGGCCCACCACCGAGCCCTGCGGCGTCTGCGAGCATTGCACCGCCATCTCGGAGGGCCGGCACGTCGACGTGCTCGAGATGGACGCGGCCTCGAACACCGGGGTGGGCGACGTCCGCGAGATCATCGACAGCGTGCGCTACCGGGCGGCCAGCGCGCGCTACAAGGTCTACATCATCGACGAGGTGCACATGCTCAGCACCTCGGCCTTCAACGCGCTGCTCAAGACGCTCGAGGAGCCGCCCGAGCACGTCAAGTTCATCTTCGCCACCACCGAGATCCGCAAGGTGCCGGTCACGGTGCTCTCGCGCTGTCAGCGGTTCGACCTCCGCCGCATCGAGCCCGAGACGATGATCGGCATGCTGCGCCGCATCGCCGAAGCCGAGGGCGCCGAGATCGAGGACGGGGCGCTCGCGCTCATCGCGCGCGCGGCGGAGGGATCGGCGCGCGACGCGACCTCGCTGCTCGACCAGGCGATCGGGCACGGCGAGGGCGCGACCAGCGCCGAGCAGGTGCGCGCGATGCTGGGCCTCGCGGACCGGGGCCGCGTGCTCGACCTCTTCGAGCGGATCATGCAGGGCGCGGCGGCCGAGGCGCTCGAGGAGCTCTCGGCGCAGTATGCCGAAGGCGCGGACCCGGTCGCGGTGCTGCGCGACCTGGCCGAGATCACTCACTGGATCAGCGTGGTGAAGGTCACGCCGGGCGCCGCCGAGGATCCCACCGTGGCGCCCGAAGAACGCCGCCGCGGTCAGGATCTGGCCGGGCGTCTGCCGATGCGGGCGCTCACGCGCATGTGGCAGATGCTGCTCAAGGCGCTCGAGGAGGTGGCGATCGCCCCCAACCCCATGATGGCGGCCGAGATGGCCGTGATCCGGCTCACGCATGTCGCCGAACTCCCTTCGCCCGAGGAGCTGCTGCGCAAGTTGCAGGACCACCCCCCGCCCGCCGGGCCACCAGGGCCCTCTGCCGGCCCCGCGCCGCAGGGCGCAGGGGCACCGGCCTACAGTCAGGCCCGCGCGCCGGGCGCGCCGCAGGGCGGGCCCCGTGCCGCGCTCCGGCCGGCGCAGGACGCGGCCCCCGACACGCTCTGGGCCTACCCGCGCTTCGAGGACGTGGCCGAGCTCGTCCGCGCGCAGGGCGAGCTCAAGCTGCTCTACGATGTCGAACGCTGCCTGCGTCCGGCCGCCTATCGCCCGGGACGGATCGAGGTCGAACTCACGCCGGATGCACCGGAGGGCCTGATTCCGGAGCTCGCCAGGAAGCTCAAGGACTGGACGGGCGCGCGCTGGTCGGTGACCGTCGTGAACGAGGGCGGCGGCCCCACACTGGCCGAGGCCCGCGATCAGCTGCTCAACAGCCACCCGCTGATGCAGGCCGTCCTGACCGCCTTTCCCCAGGCGAAGGTCGCCGCGATCCGCCCCCTGACCAGCGCGGAGGACGCCGCCTCGACCGAGGCGCTGCCGGAGGTCGAGGACGAATGGGATCCCTTCGAGGAGGAGTGACGCCCCGCGCGGGTGGAGAGCCGATGCGCACCGAGCCCATTCACCCCGATTTCGGCCTGATCGTCCACGACGTGGACCTGCGCGAGGCGACCGCCGAGCGGCTATACCCCGAGATCCGCGAGGCCTTCGAGACGCATTCGGCGCTGCTCTTCCCGGCCCAGTCGCTCGACGATGCGGCGCATCTGCGCTTGGCACGCCTCTTCGGCCCGCTGGAGAACCGCGGGGCGATGGCGGCGGGCCGCGACCTGCCCTTCGAGATTCCCGAGGTCTCCAACGCCGAGGGCGACGGCGTCGCCGACGCGGAGAGCCTGCATGTCCTGAACCTTCAGGCCAACATGCTCTGGCACACCGATTCGACCTTCCTGCCGGTGCCCGCTCTGGTGAACATCCTGACCGCGCGCGTGGTCCCGACCGAGGGCGGCGAGACAGAGCTCGCCTCGACCCGCGCGGGCTGGGCCGGGATGCCGGACGCGATGAAGGACCGCCTGCGCGACGCCATTCTCTGGCACCGCCTGTCGCACTCGCGCGGGCGCATCGCGGCCGAACTCGCCGCGCTGCCCGAGATGACGCGCTGGCCCGACCGGCCCTGGCGCGCGATCTGGCCCAACCCCGTGACCGGAGAAGAAGCGCTCTATATCGCCAGTCACGCCTTCGCGGTCGAAGGCATGGGCCTCGAGGAGGGCCAGACGCTCATAGACGAGGCGATGGCCGTCTGCGCGCAGCCGGAGCACGTCTATTCCCATCACTGGCGGCCCGGCGACGTGCTGATCTGGGACGAACGGGCGGTGCTGCACCGCGGTCGCCCCTGGGATTACGCCGAGCCCCGGGTGCTCAAGAGCATCTGCTGCTCCGCGACCGAGGCGGACGGACCGGCGACCGTGCGCGTCGTCTGACCTTGTCCGGCCGCGGGCGCGCACATATCAAGGATTGAACGCAACCCACCACCGGGAGAGCCGCAGATGTTCAAGGGACTGGGCCAGATGGGCGACATGGCCAAGATGATGAAGGCCGCCAAGGAAATGCAGGAGCGCATGGCGAACCTTCAGGAAGAGATGAAGGCCATGACCGTGACCGGCGAGGCCGGCGGCGGCCTGGTCACGGCGGTCTGCACGCTCAAGGGCGAGCTCACCTCGCTCGACATCGACCCCTCGATCTTCTCCGGCGACGACAAGGAGGTGGTCGAGGATCTGATCCTCGCCGGGATCAAGGAGGCCCAGGCCAAGGCGCAGGACGCGGCGCAGAAGGAGATGCAGAAGCTCACCGAAGAGATGGGCCTGCCCGCCGACATGAAGCTGCCGTTCTGAGCGGCGCGCCCGGCCACGGGCCATGACCCAGCCCAGTGAAATCGAACGCCTGATCGAGATGATGGCGAAGCTGCCGGGGCTCGGGCCGCGCTCGGCCCGCCGGGCCGTTCTGCATCTCGTGGCGCGCCGCGACGCCCAGCTCGCGCCGCTGGCGCGGCAGATGCAACTCGTGGCCGACACCGCGCGCGAATGCACCAACTGCGGCAACATCGGCACCGCCGATCTCTGCCCGATCTGCACCGATCCACGCCGCGCCAACGGACAGATCTGCGTGGTCGAGACGGTGGCCGATCTCTGGGCGATGGAGCGCGCGAGCGTGTTCAGCGGGCGGTATCATGTCCTTGGCGGCACGCTCTCGGCTCTCGACGCGATCGGCCCCGAAGAGCTGCGCATTCCGCAGCTGGTCGCACGGATAGACGAAGAAGCGGTGCGCGAGGTGATCCTCGCCCTGCCGGCGACGGTCGATGGCCAGACGACCGCGCATTACATCGCCGACCGGCTGGAAGAGCGCGTGGCGCTCACCTCGCTGGCCCAGGGCGTGCCGATCGGCGGCGAGCTCGACTTTCTCGACGACGGCACCATCACCGCCGCGCTCAACGCGCGAAAGCCGCTCTGAGCGCGGCGAAGGGGCTCAGTACGAAAGCGTCGAAATGATCCGGCCGAGATTGGCGGCGGTCAATTGTATCTTGTCCTCGAACATCCCCTTGACCGGCAAGACCAGAACAGAATCGTCGTGGGAAGACCAGCCGCCTTTCGCCGCCGAGAGCCTGATGATCGCATGCGGACCGCGCGCGCGTGACGTCCATTCGTCGAACGCCGTGTCGCCGATCTGCATGTTGTTGACCAGCGACGTGCTCTCCTTCACGAGCGTGTTGAGCATCTTGGACGCGCCATCCGCCAATTGCTCGGGATTCACGCCGTAACGCGCGATCTCGCCGATATTGGATACGATCATCGATCCGGCACCGGACACACCGCCGAAGGCAAAGGCTCCGCCGAAAGCCTTGCTGAATTCATCGCGAATCTTGGCCGCCTTCTGGCGGATGATGACGTAGATGAACTTCTGTCCCTTCGGCACCGTGACCGGAATGTCGCCAAGATTCCGAAGAAACTTGACGATCTGCTTCTGATTGCCGGACATCACGAAGTCGCGCTGCCAGGAGACCCCGAGCTCCTTGAACATCACCGGCGGACGGAACTGTTCGCCGTCGCTGCCGACCAGCGTATATCCACAGCGGAACTTGTGATGGTTGAATATCGGACCGATGCCATAGCCCATCCGGCTGCCTCCTCTGCAGGCGCTTGCTGGCGAGCTTAGGTACGAAATTGCCCCGGCGTCAATCCGACACCTCGCCGCCACGCGGCGCGACATCCTGCACCTCGGCCCAGTCCGGCAGCGCCTCTCCCAGAACGGCAAGCGCCCCCAGGCGCCCCAGTTCGTCCGAGCACTTCGCGCCCCGGCCGCAGCCCGCGACCGCGACGGCGACGCGCGCCGAGACCCGCCCGATCGCCGGGCGGTCGGCAGGCGTGTAGGTGGTCACGCAGGCGTCGGTCACCACGCGCCGGATCGCCAGCCCGGGCATCCGGTCGCGCACCATCGCCTCGAGCCGGGCCCCCACCTCGGCCGAGCCGCCGGAGCGGAACCAGTCGCCGATCTCCGTCGCGCCATGCAGCGCCACGTCCTCCGGGTCGCCCCCTAGCTTCAGGTAGATGCGCCCGTCCGGATAGCGGATCGGCGGCAGGAGATAGGGCGCCTCGCCCCCGTTCTCGAGCCAGATCAGCGCGGGCATGCCGTCAAGCCGCGCGGCCTCTTCCTTGTCAACCTCGAACCGCGCGACGGTGCGGGCGTAGACCGACAGCGGCAGCAGCCCGGGCAGCAGGCCATCGGTGAAGCCACCCGTGGCCACCAGAACACGGTCCGCCTCGACCTCGCCCGCCCCTGTGGCGATGCGGATGCCGCCCGCAGTTTTCTCGATGCCCGTCGCCTCCGCCGAGACATGGCGCGCCCCGGCACGGAGCGCCGCAGTGCGCTGGGCAACGGCCAGCCGACGGGGGCTGATGTGCCCCGCGCCGCCCATTTCGTGAAGCGCCAGCGTGGTGTCGGGAAAGGCGAAATACGGGAAGCTGCGCGCCAGGTCCGGCGCGCGCAGCGTCTCTGCCTCGAAACCGGCCGCCGCCTGCACCGCCGCCGTGCTGCGGATGGCGGCGCCCCTCTCCGGGCCGGCCAGCATCGCGCCCACAGGGCTGTGGAACGACACGCCGCTCGCGGCCTCGATCTCTGCATAGCGGTCGATGCTGGCGCGGCTCACCCGGCTCCAGAACTCGGCGGGGTCGAGCCGGCGCGTGATCCGCCCCTCGTCGTAATGGCTGGCGAAGACGCCACGGTGCGCCCGCTTGTCGGCGGGCTCGTTGGGGCCGATCAGCGTGACCGCATGTCCGGCCGTGGCGAGGTGCCGCGCCGCCGCGCCTCCGATCAGCCCTGCCCCGATCACCGCGACCCGCATCCGCACCTTTCCGCCCGAGATCCGGGCTCAGCAGCGATCAGCTGCGCCCGTCGTCCTCGTCCTCGTCGTCTTCACCGTCGGCCGGCAGGTTGAAGAAGCTCTCGGCGTCGCGATACTCCTCCTCGGTCTCGCCCTCGGGTTCCGCTTCCTCCTCGGCGCCGCCGGACAGCGTGAAGCTTTCGAGACCCTCGATCGCGGTCGGCATGCGCGGCTCCGCTTCCATCCCGAGGCTCTGCTCGGTCGAGACCAGCCTGCGCCGCTCGTCGTCGGACATCACCGCCCCTTCGCGCGCCTTGCGCTCCGCGGCCTTCTGCACCGCCGCGTCGAGCTCGGACTGGCGGCAGAGGCCCAGCGCCACCGGGTCGATCGGCTGGATGTTGGAAATGTTCCAGTGGGTGCGGTCCCGGATCGACTGGATGGTGGGCTTGGTGGTGCCCACGAGCTTGGCGATCTGGCTGTCGGTGAGCTCGGGATGGAACTTGACCAGCCACAGGATCGCCGCCGGCCGATCCTGGCGCTTGGAGAGCGGCGTGTAACGCGGGCCGCGGCGCTTTTCCTCGTCCCGCGCGGCCGGGTTCGCCTTGATCTTCATCCTGTAGAGGCGGTTTTCCTCGCCCTTGCGGATCTCCTCGGGATCGAGCTGGTTGTTGGCGACCGGGTCGAAGCCCTTCACCCCGGCGGCCACGTCGCCGTCGGCGATGCCCTGGATCTCGAGTTCGTGCATGCCGGTGAAATCGGCGATCTGCTTGAAGGTCAGCGTCGTGTTGTCCACCAGCCAGACCGCGGTCGCCTTGGGATGCAGCAATCTCGCCATGAAAAGTCTCTCCTCGATACGTCTTCCCCGCCGCCCGGGGGTCGGGCTGCCCCGGGCCGGGGCGCTTCGAGTTGTCGGGGAACTCGCAGCCGATATAGTGAAGCCGCGCCGCGAAGGAAAGGCCCGAATGCGCTGGCTCGCGATCCTGCTGCTCTCCGTCTCCCCCGCCTCGGCGGAGGGCGAGCGCGCGGGCGCCTTCGACTACTGGGTGCTCGCGCTGTCCTGGTCGCCCACGTGGTGCGCGCTCGAGGGCGACGCGCGCGACGCAGCGCAATGCGACCCGGCCGCGGATACGGGCTGGATCCTGCACGGCCTCTGGCCGCAGTATCACCGCGGCTGGCCGAGCTACTGCCCCACCTCGGCGAGCTCCCCGACGCGCGCCGAGACGCGCGCGATGGCCGACGTCATGGGCAGCGCGGGCCTTGCCTGGCACCAGTGGAAGAAGCACGGCAGCTGCTCGGGCCTTTCGTCCGAGGCCTATTTCGCCCTGTCGCGCCGCGCCTTCTCCGCCCTCGACAAGCCGGCGGTCTTTCGCCGGCTGACCGACCCCGTCCGCCTGCCGGCGCGGGTGGTCGAAGAGGCCTTTCTGAAGGCCAACCCGGGACTCGCGCCAGACATGCTGACGATCACCTGCAAGGCCGGCCGGATCCAGGAGGCGCGCCTGTGCCTCTCCCGCGACGGGCTCGCGCCCGTTCCCTGCGGCCGCGACGTGATCGAGGATTGCCGGCTCGACGACGCGCTCCTCGACCCCGTGCGCTGAGGCGCGCGCGCGGCCGTCAGCGCGGCTCCGCGATCTCGAGCGCGACCGCCTGCTCCGAGAAGGCGAGGAAGTCGCAGCCCTCTTCGCCCAGCACCTCGACCAGCGCCCGGTATTCGTGTTCGCGCCAGCCCGGGTAGCCGTAGAGTTCGTCGAAGACCAGAACGCTGCCCGTCACGAGCCTCGGGCGCAGCGCCTCGAGAACGAAGCGGGTGGGGGTGTAGGTGTCGAGGTCGAGATGGGCGAAGGCGACCGGGCCCTCGCGCTCGGCCAGCCACCCCGGCACGGTGTCCTGCACCCGGCCCTTGACGAGCCGGACGTTGGGGCGAACCTCCGGCAGCGCGCCGCCGGTCGAGAACCGCCCCGCCTGGCCACCGCGCGGGTGGCCGGTCCAGTCCTCTTCCAGCCCCTCGAAGCTGTCGAAGCCCCAGACCGTGACGCCGGTCCCTTTCAGCACCCGGGCGAAAAGGTTCACGCCATGCCCGCGCCAGACGCCGAATTCGGCGTAGAGTCCGCCCGCCCCGTGCCGTTCGCGCGCCCGCGCGCAGGCCCAGCGGCGCAGATCGGCCTTCTTGGGAAAGAGCATGGCGCGCGCCATGCGGTCGCGGAACGTCTCGAAGCTGTCGCGCACCGCCCAGTCGTGCAGCAGGTCGAGCGGCGTGCGCCGCGCCGGCGGCGCCCCCTCCTCCGCGCCGCTCATCCGCCCGCGGCGCGCAGCACGATCTTGCCGATATGCGCCGAGCTCTCCATCCGAGCATGCGCCTCGGCCGCATCCTCGAGCGCGAACTCGGAGTCCATGACCGGCGCGACCCGACCCGCGTCGAGCAGCGGCCAGACCTGCGCGCGCAGCCCCTCGGCGATGCGCGCCTTGGCAAGATCGGACTGCGGGCGCAGCGTGGAGCCGGTGATCGTCTGCCGCTTCAGCATCAGGGGGGCGAAGTTGATCTCGGCCTTCGCCCCCTGCAGGAAGGCGATCTGAACCAGCCGCCCCTCCTCGGCCAGCGCCTTGAGGTTGCGCGCGATGTAGTCGCCGCCCACCATGTCGAGGATCAGGTTCGCCCCGCCCTCGGCCTTCAGCACCTCGACGAAATCCTCGGCGCGGTAGTTGATGGCCCGCTCCGCGCCAAGCTGCAGGCAGGCGACGCATTTCTCGTCGGAGCCCGCCGTCGTGAAGACCCGCGCCCCGAAGGCGTGGGCCAGCTGGATCGCGGTGGTGCCGATCCCCGAGCTGCCGCCGTGCACGAGGAACCGCTCGCCCGCCTCGAGCCCCCCGCGCATGAAGACGTTGGACCAGACGGTGAAGAAGGTCTCCGGCAGGCAGGCGGCCTCCTTCAGCCCCAGCCCCTGCGGCACGGGCAGACAGTGCGCGGCCGGCGTCACCGCGTAGTCGGCATAGCCGCCGCCGGGCAGCAGCGCGCAAACCCGGTCGCCCACGGCCCAACCGTCCACGCCCGGACCCACGGCCGCGATCTCGCCCGCGGCCTCCAGCCCCGGCAGGTCGGACGCCCCCGGCGGCGGCGCGTAGGCGCCCGCGCGCTGCAGCGCGTCGGGGCGGTTCACGCCCGCGTAGGCGACGCGGATCAGCACCTGACCGTGAGCCGGTTCGGGGATCGCGCGCTCGGTGGCGCGCAGCACCTCGGGGCCGCCGGGCTCGGAGATCTCGACGGCGCGCATGGTGCTCTCGCTCATGGGCTCACTCCTGCGGTGACGGGCGGGACCAGCGGCCCGGCATGTCGGTGGCGTCGCGCGCGCGGGGCGCGCGCATGCGGCTTAGCACCCATTCCGGCCCCGCGAAAACCCTCTTGATCACGGGGTTGGCCTTCACCTTCTCGAAGCGCATCACGTCCTCGATCCGCCGGTCGAGGAAGGCCCAGGTGGCCGAGGAATCCGGCGTGTCGTCGCCCAGCCAGTAGAGCACCGTCGAGGAATAGACTCCCGCCAGCGTCGCGCGCTTGGTGTAGAAGTTGAAGTCGCGGTCGGTGTCGCCGAGCGCCGTCCAGATCGCGTCGGCCGTCTCCCAGATCAGCCGGGCGCCCTCGGGCGCGTAGGGCGGCAGCGAAAAGAGCGTGACGCCCCGGCGCACGGCCTCCTTGTCGCCGGCGACCTCGAGGCGCACGCGCACCGCGAAGGCGATCCGCTCGCGCGTGCGCATCCCCAGCAGGTCGGCGCGCCCCAGCCGTTCGGCCATGCGCGCGTCGCCCCGCTTGTGGAAGGCGACGGCCAGATCGACGGCGCCCCGTGGAAAGAGCGCGCGGGCCAGCGTCGGGTCAATGCCGGTGTCCCGCACCGCCGCGCGAAAGGCGGCCTCGGACCAGCCGTCGAAGGGGACATGCATCAGCGCCGCGTCGAGCAGCGCCTCGCGGTCGGTGGGTGGCGAAGTCTCGGCGGGCATCGGCTCTCTCCTCGCGCTGTTCCGTCGTGTAGCCAGGCATCCGAGCGGCCCGGGCCAACCCGGATCATTCAAGCAGGCGCGTGCCGGCAATGTCCAGCACCAGCCCCTCACCGAACGCCTGAGAGGGCGTTCGGTAGCCAGGCCGAGCGGCGCCCGCGACGACGCGGCACGCGATCTCCACCGCCGAGCGCGCCGTGAAGGCATAGGGCTCGCAGACCTCCAGCCGTTGTTCGGCGACGCCGCCCGGCCCCTCGGCGCGTGCATAGACCCGGGCGCGCGCCGTCCGCCGCGTCCGGGCGTCCGGCCCCTCGGGCCTGCGGGCGAGCCCGCGCTCCGAGAGCGCCGCGCGCGCGACGAGACGCCGCAGCGGGCCGGGAAGACGAAAGAGCGCCGCGGTGCCCGGTGCAGGCGCCATGAACACCTCGATGTCCGGGATGCCCGTGCTGTCCCAGGCGGTTTCCAGGTCGCCCCAGGTCGTGGCGACCACACGCGTCGGGCCGTCGCCGAAATCCAGCGTCGCCGAAAGACCGCCTCTGCGCCGTTCGATCCGACCGGCCCTGCGCACCAGCGCGGACGCATCGAGGTTGCGCGCCGCCGTGCGCAGCGTGCCCCGAGAGGGCGTGTCGATCCCCGCGAAGGCCAGCGTGAGCCGCTGCGCCCCGCGGCAGCGCCGTGCGACCATCGCCGCAAGGCCATCGGTCGGCACCACGTCGAAGCCGCAGCCGGGCAGGAGCGCGACACCCGCGGCCTCGGCCCGCGGGCCGAGCGCGCGCAAGGCGGCGAAGACGCCGGGCTCGCCCGTGATGTCGAGGTAATGGGTCCGGGTCGCGATGCAGGCGTCGGCCATCGGCGCGGAGGTGTCGGCGAAGGGGCCGGCGGCGTGGATTACCGCGCCGCACCCCTCGAGCGCCGCGCGCAGGCCGGCCGGATCGTCGAGCGCCACGGCCCGGTGCGGCAGGCCCAGCCGGTCGGCCAGCGCGGCGAGCTTGTCGGCGTCGCGCCCCGCGAGGACCGGGCGCAGGCCGCGGCGGACCGCCTCTTCGGCGATCAGCCGTCCGGTGAACCCGTAGGCCCCGTATATCATCGGCGTCATCGTGCCCCCCTGGCTGGACATAGGCCCAAAACCCTGTTAACCAGCGGCCTTCGACAGGAAGCCAAACTTCAGACGGAAAGGTGGTGACCCCTACATGCAGGTCAGCGTTCGCGACAACAATGTCGATCAGGCGCTCCGCGCGCTGAAGAAGAAGCTCCAGCGCGAGGGCGTGTTTCGCGAGATGAAGCTTCGGCAACATTTCGAGAAGCCGTCCGAGAAGCGCGCGCGCGAGAAGGCCGAGGCCATCCGCCGCGCTCGCAAGCTGGCGCGCAAGAAGGCGCAGCGCGAAGGGCTGCTCTGAACGGCAGCGAAGCTGAACCCCTGCGCCCTGACGGGCAGTAGCGGTTTTCCGGCCCTGGCACCTCACCCGTGCCGGGGCCTTCGTTTTTCGGGGTCAGGCGAAGGCCGCCCAGGCGAGCCGCGCCGCGATGACGACCAGCAGCGCCATCACGATCCGGTCGAAGGTCTCGCGCGCCATGAAGCGGGCGAGCCGGTTGCCGAGCGGCATGCCGGCGAAGAGCGGAACGCAGGCGGCGAGGCTCAGCCCCAGCCGGTCGGGCGTGAGGATGCCGAGACTCCACAGCGCCGGAATCTGCACCGCCGACATCGACAGGAAGAAGACCGAGATCGTGGCGATGAAGGCCTCGCGGGGCAGGCGCATGGCGTTGATGAAGGTGATGGAAACCGGCGCCGAGATGCCCGCCGCACCCTGCATGATACCGGCCGTGAACCCGGCGGGCAGCACCAGCCGGTCCGCGAGCCTGCGGTCCAGCACCCAGTCCGGCCGCGCGAGCCGGAAGGCGACATAGAGCAGCGTCGTCGCCGCCACGACCCCCATCAAGACCTCCGGGGGCAGCGCCGCCAGGATCACCGATCCCACTGCGGCCCCGAGACCGGCGCCCGCAGTGAGCAGAAGAAGAAAGCGCGCCGGCAGGAGATGCGCGCGATAGCGCCACGCCTGCCAGCCGTTCGAGAGAAGGGACGGCAGCGCGAAGACCGCCACGGCGAAGGGCACGCCGTGATAGAGCGCCATGATCGGCACCACGATCACGGGAACGCCCGCGCCGATGGCGCCCTTGAGCACGCCCCCAGCCGCGAAGGCGAGGAACGCGAGCAGCAAACCGTCCTCCATGCCGAACGCCCGTCCTGCCGTGACCGTCCGGCACGCTGTAGAGCGCGGCGCGTCCCGACGCCAGCGCCTCAGCCGGTGCCGGTCAGAAGCACGGGGCAGCGCGCCGCCTCGACCAGCGGCTCGAGCGCCTCGGCCGGCCAGGGCGCGTCGGGACTGCGCGCCACGACGAGCGCGGCCGCGCTCATGCGGCCGACTCGTGCGACGAGCGCCTCGCGCCCCTCCGCGTCTTCGGGCGCGGGAAGTTCCTCGACATGCCCGCCCATGGCGCGGGCAAGGGCCTCGGCCAATGGCCAGCCCGCCCCGGCCCCGCCGGGCGGCGCGATCAGGACCACCCGCCGCGAGGGCCGCAGCGCGCCGGCATGCGCCAGCAGGATCATCTCTTCGGCATCCGCAAGCGCCGCGGCCAGCGCGCCGGAGCGACGCTCGAAGCGCCAGGCCGCCCGCCGCGCGGCCGCCAGCCGCTCGAGATCGGTGCGGAAAGCCGCCGCGTCCCGGGCTGCCCGCTGCGCGAGCGCGGCCGGGCTGGGCGCCGTCGTCAGCCCGCCGCCGAAGGTCACGAGGCGCTGATGCGGGAGCGCCGCCGCCTCGGCATGGCGCGGATCCTCCAGCAGCACGCCCGCGATCTCGGCAAGTGGCAGGTCGGTCATGCGTTCGAGCAGCGCCAGCGCGCGGCGGGCGTCCTCGAAGCTGCCGGCGCAGACGGTCAGCCTGAACGCGGTCGTCATCGCTCCGCCCCCTGCGTTCCGGGCCGCGCGGCATAGGCGCGCCGCGCCTCGGCGAAGGCCCGCAACCGCGCCTCGACGCGTCCGTTGACGCTGTCCTCGGGGTAATGCCCGTCGGCATCCCGCGCGCCTGCCGGCACGCCCGTCAGGATCTCGATCCCCTCGTCGATGGTGCGCACCGGGATGACGCGGAACCGCTCCGCGCGCACCGCCTCCACCACCTCGTCGCGCAGCATCAGGTGGGGGACGTTCGACTCCGGGATCAGCACGCCCTGCGTTCCCGTCAGCCCGCGCGCGCGGCATGTCTCGAAAAAGCCCTCGATCTTTTCGTTCACCCCGCCGATCGCCTGCACCTCGCCGCGCTGATTGACCGAGCCGGTGACGGCGAAGCCCTGGTCGATCGGCAGGTCGGACAGCGCGGACAGCAGGGCGTAGAGCTCCGCCGAGGAGGCGCTGTCGCCCTCGACGCCGCCGTAGCTCTGCTCGAAGACGAGGCTCGCATGCAGCGAGAAGGGCGCGTCGAGCGCGTAGTTCGAGGTCAGGTAGCCCGAGAGGATCATCACACCCTTGGAGTGCAGCGGCCCGCCAAGCTCCACCTCGCGCTCGATATCCACCAGCTTGCCGGTGCCCATGCGCGCCCGTGCCGTGATCCGCGAGGGTCTGCCGAAGGCGAAGCCGCCGAGCGAGATGACCGAGAGCCCATTCACCTGGCCCACTTCGCCGCCTTCGGTGTCGATCAGCACCGTCCCGCGGCGGATCGCCTCCTGCATCCGGTCGCGCAACCGGCCTGCGCGGCGTTCCGCCTCATCCACCGCGCGGGCGATGTCTTCGGCCCCGGTCTCCTCGGCGCCGCGGTCGCCGGCGTAGTGGTCCGCCTCGCGCACGAGATCGGACAGCGCCTCGAGCCGAAGCGAGAGCTTCTCGGTGTCGCCGGCGAGGCGCGCGGCCTCTTCCATGAGCCGCGCGACCGCCTCGGCCGTGAGCGGCCGCAGCCCGGCCTCGCGCACATGGCCCGCGACCAGCCGGGCGAAGGCGTCCACCGCCTCGTCGCCGGTGTCGACGGCATCCTCGAAATCGGCCTGCAGCTTGAAGAGCTGCGAGAAATCCGGGTCGAAGGCCACGAGCAGCGCGTGCATCAGCCGCTCGCCCACGAGCGCCACCCGGATGTCCAGCGGAATCGGATCGGGTTCGAGCGAGGTGGTGGACATCAGGCTCAGCCGCTCCGCGAGCGAGGTGATGGTGATTTCTCCGCTCTTCAGGCAGCGCTTGAGTCCGTCCCAGGCGTAGGGCTCCGAGAGCACCCGCCGCGCGTCCAGCAGCAGGTATCCGCCGTTGGCCCGGTGCAGCGCGCCGGGCCGGATCATGGTGAAGTTCGTCACCAGCGAGCCCATCTGCGAGACGTGCTCGATCCGGCCCACGAGCCGGTCGTAGGTCGGCAGCGCCTCTTCCACGAAGGGCGCCGTGGCGTCGGCCTCCTGCCCGACCATCACGTTGACGGCGTAGCGGTCGAAGACCGATTCGCGGTGCGCGCGGCGTACCGCGCCGGGAAACGGCCCCTCGTTGGCCTGCGCCGCAGCCTTGAGGAAGAGTTCCGCGTTCTCGACGATGTCGGCGCGCACCGCGTCGAGAAACCGCCGGATGGCCTCGAGATGGCCGAACTCCGCCGTCACCTCGGCCACGCGCGCATCGACGGCGCGTTCGGCCATCGAGGCGTTGAGCGCCTCGACCTCCTCGCGGTGGCGCTTCTCGATCCGCGGGGCCTCGCGCAGGACTTCCGAGAGCTCTTCCTGAAGCGCGGCGATCTTGCGGTCGATCTCCTCGCGCTCGTCCTCGGGAAGCTTCTGGTAGTCGTCGGGCTTGACCAGTTCGCCGTCCTTCACCGCCGAGAGCATGAAGCCCATCGGCGTGCGCAGCAGCGCGATGTTCTGCGCGCGCGCCTTCTCGGCGAACGCCTGCATCGCGGACTCGTGCCGCTCGGCATAGGATTCGTCGATCGCGCGCCGCTGCGTCTGATACTCGTCCGATTCGAAGAGCGCCGGGATGTCGCTGGCGAGATCGTCCACCAGCCCCTGCATGGCCCGCCGGAGCGGATGCGCCTGGCCAGCAGGCAGGCGCAGGGCGACCGGCTTGTGGGGGGTGTCGAAGTTGTTGACATAGGCCCAGTCGTCCGGGGCGGCGCGTTCCTCCGCCCGCTGCGAGAGCAGCCGCCGCACTGCCGAATGCCGCCCGCTGCCCTGCGGCCCAAGAACGAACAGGTTGAAATCGGAATGCGGGATGGATGCCGCGAGGCGGATCGCGTCGAGCGCCCGGTCCTGACCCACCAACTCCGCGAGCCCGTCGAGCTCGGCCGTCGTGCGGAACGAAAGCGCGCCGGGATCGTAGCGCCGCCGGAGCCGATCGTGCGGGAGCCCGGCGGCCGCAGGCCTCTCCTGTTCTGTCATGCTGTCCTCCGTCCGCTGCGGCGGGGCCTGTTCGCCGCCAGGTGAACACCAACATCAATGCGCGGCGCGGGCCTTGACGCGGGTCAATGCGCGCCGCTGCGATCGGGCCGCAGCGGCGCAGGCCGGTTGGGGCCGAAGCGGAGGCGACGGTGTCCTGCCGCTGTCAGGCGACAGCTTGCGTGTTCACCGCGCTCTTGGCGATCTCGGTGAGGCGCTCGTCCGCCGCCCTCTCCTCGTCGAGAATCTTCAGAAGCGTGTCGAGGTCGCTCATCCCGAGCTGCTTGGCCCAGGCGGCGAGCGATCCGTAGAGCGCGATCTCGTAGTGCTGCACGCGCTGCGCCGAGGCGATCAGAGCCGCGTCGCGCGCGCCGTCGTCGCCGATCATGCGCGCCCAGCGGTCCGCCTCGGCGAGCAGGGTGCGCATGGTTTGATCGTCATGCGCGACCGGCTCCTCGCCGTGCGCGGCGACCAGTTCGCCCACGCGGTCACGGTGGCCCGCGGCCTCGGGCACCTCGGCGTGCAGGAGCTCCTTGAGCGCGGGATCGCTCGCCTTGGCGCCCAGCGCCTCGAAGGCGTCGGCGATCTGCGCCTCGCAGGAGCGGGCCTCCTGCAGTTCGGAAACATAAAGGGATTTGAGGTCGGTGATCTCCATGGCGGGCCTCCGTTTCGCTTGCGCCGTCGGCAGGGCGGCCGGCGCCGCCCCGGTCTTCCGGCGCAACGTGCCCGCGACGGTCCGTGTTCCGCGGGCCCGCTCAGGCGCCCAGAGACGGCAGCGGCGCGGGCGTCTTGGGGATCGTGACCGTGCGTTCCTCGGTGTAGAACGCCTCGCAGGCTGCCCCGCCCTCGCGCCCCACGCCGGAGGCCTTGTAGCCGCCGAAGGGCGCGCGCAGCTCGCGCATCATCGGCGTGTTGACCCAGACGACGCCGGCGCGCAGCGCCTCGGTCATGGTCATCACGGTGGGCAGGTGATCTGACCACACGTAGGCCACCAGCCCGTAGGCGGAGTCATTGGCGATCGCGATGGCCTCTTCCGGCGTGTCGAAGGGCAGGAAGGTCGCGAAGGGGCCGAAGATCTCCTCCTGTGCGACCTTCGCGGCGTTGGACGGCGCGACGACGGCCGTGGGCGCGACGTAATAGCCCTCCCCCAGGTCCTCGCGCCGCGCGCCGCCGGTCAGGAACCGGCAGCCCTCGGCCCGCGCCGTCTCGGCGAAGCCCAGCACCCGGTTCATGTGCGGCATCGAGGCCAACGGGCCAAGCTCCGTCGCCTCGTCCATCGGATCACCCACCCGCATCGCCGCCGCGCGCTCGGCGAAGCGGCCGGTGAACTCCTCGAAGACGGGCCGCTCCACGAGGATGCGGGAGCCGGCGAGGCACTGCTGCCCGTTGTTGGCGAAGATGCCGATGAGCGCACCGTCGAGCGCGCGGTCCAGATCGGCGCTGGCGAAGACCACGTTGGCGGATTTCCCGCCCAGCTCCATGGTGCAGGGCACCAGGTTGCGGCCCGCGACCGACATGATCTGCCGCCCCGTCTGGGTGCCGCCGGTGAAGCTGATGAGGTCCACGCCCGGATGCTCGACCAGCGCCGCGCCTGTGACCGGCCCGCGTCCGTTGACGAGGTTCAGCACCCCCTCCGGCAGCACCTCCTGCAAGAGCTCCACCACACGGGCGAGCGCCAGCGGCGTCTGCTCCGAGGGTTTCAGAACGGCGGTGTTGCCGAAGGCCAGCGCCGCCGCGATCTTCATCGTCGCCAGCGCCACGGGCGCATTCCAGGGCGCGATCAGCGCCGCCACCCCCACCGGGTCGCGCGCCACCGTGGTCAGGAACCCCGCGGTCTGGTCGTATCGCTGCCCCGCCGTCTGGCTGATGTAGTCGGCGAAGAAGCGGAAGTTGTAGGCCGCGCGCTTCATGTGCATCGCGCGCAGCTCGCGCATCAACAGGCCCGTCGCCACGCATTCCAGCCGCGCGAGCTCGTCCACATTGGCAAGGATCGCCTCGCGGCAGCGCTCCAGCACCGCGATCCGCGCGTCGGTCGAGAGTTTCGGCCAGGGCCCGTTGTCGAAGGCCCGCCGCGCGGCCTCCACCGCCGCGGCCACCGCCTCGGGTCCGTCCTCCACCAGGACCGAGACCTGCGCGCCCGTGCCGGGGTAGTAGACCGGCAGCTCCGGCCCGCCGCCCGGCGACGCCTTGCCGGCGACAAGCCCCTGCACGCGCGGCGCGGGCGTGATCGGAAGGTCGAACATGGCCCAGCCCCCTTCAGTGATGCTCGAAAAGAGGCCCGTGGCCCGGAAACTGGTCCATGATTCCGTTGGCGCGCAGCGCATGCCAATAGGTCGCCGCGTTGATCGGGATCATCGGCTTGCCCAGCTCTTCCGCCATGTCGTTGCAGAGCTTCACCATCGAGAGGTTGGTGCCCACCTGCACGAAGGCCTCTATGCTGTCGTCGTCCATCTCCTGCACCACCCGCCGCAACTCCTCCGGCTGGACATGGGCGATGGCCACCGGCGATGGGCACTTCAGCCCGCGGAACTTCGCCACCTCGAAGCCGCAGTCCTGGAAGAAGCGGGTAACGTTCCTGTCGGACACCGGGAAATAGGGCGAGATCACTGCGATCCGCTTCACGCCGTAGAGGTTGAGCGCCGCCTCGCAGGCGAAGCTGCCGGCCGAGACGCCGACGCCGCAATGTTCCGACAGCGCCTGCATCCGCTTCTCGCTGGCCTCGCGCCCGTCCCAGAACATCAGCGCCGACATGCCCATGATCAGGTAGTCCGGCTCGCAGGTCATGCAGCGGTCAACGGCCTCGTAGAGCGTGCGCCCGATCGCCTCGACCAGTTCGACAAAGCTCTCGTCGTCGGTCACCTTCATGTTGGGGACGTAGATGCGCCCGTAGTGATTGGTCACGCCCTCCACGCGCAGATCGTCCATGTCCGGCTGCACGATGGTGTTGGTCGAGGGCGCCACCACCGCGAACTTGCACCGCCATCCCAGCGCATCCTTCGACATCGCCCCGGTCCTCCTGCTGCCTTCGCGGCGAGTAGGAAACGCACGAGCCGGTTTGTCAATACTTGTCCGGACAAATCGCCGGCGCTTGACCTCCCGCCTGCCTCCGGCTACTTGTCTGGACAAGTTTTCAGGCGATGCGAGGACAGTGATGGCCGACCCGAGGCTGCGCAGGATTTTCGGCTCGGGGGGCTTCGTCCTCGCGCCGGGCGTCTACGACATGATCTCGGCGCTGATCGCCGACCGGGCGGGCTTCGACGCGCTCTACGTCACGGGCTACGGCGTCGCGGCCTCGCACCTGGGCCTCCCGGACGCCGGGCTTGCCACCTACACCGACATGCTCTCGCGCGTCTCCGCGATCGTCGAGGGCACGACCACCCCGGTGATCGCGGATGCAGACACCGGCTACGGCGGTCTTCTGAACGTGCGCCACACCGTGCGCGGCTACGAGCGCGCGGGCGTCACGGGCATCCAGATCGAGGATCAGGAATTCCCCAAGAAATGCGGCCACACCGACGGCCGGCGCGTGATCGCGGCCGACGAGATGGTGGACAAGATCAGGGTCGCGCTCGAAGCCCGCGACTCGGAGGATTTCCTCGTCATCGCCCGCACCGACAGCCGCACCGCGCTGGGCCTCGACGAGGCGCTGCGCCGCGCCGCGGCCTACGCCGAGGCGGGCGCCGACCTGATCTTCGTCGAAAGCCCCGAGAACGAGGGGGAACTCAGGCGCATCGCGGCCGAGATCGACCGGCCGCTGGTGGCCAACATGGTCGCCGGCGGCCGCACGCCCGTGCTGCCCGCCGAAGAGCTGCGCGAGATCGGCTTCGCGCTGGCCATCCATCCGGGGCTGGGCTTTCTCGCCGCGGGCGAGGCGCTGCGACGCGGCTACGCGGAACTGAAATCCCGCGGCATCGTCACCGAGCAGCCGCTCCACGACTTCGACGCCTTCTGCCGCACCCTGGGCTTCGAGGACGTCTGGGACTTCGACCGCCGCTGGGCCGACCCGGCCGACCGCGCCGCGGAATAGGAGCGCCGCCCATGCACTACGATTTCGTCCCCCTGCCCCACCGCAAGCGCCTGGAATGGCCGGGCGGCAAGCGCCTTGCCGTGATCCTGACGATCAACTTCGAATACTGGGACCCGGTGAAGGACACCGACCGCGTGATCTATCCCGGCGGCCCCGGCATCGTCGGCGGCACGCTGACGGGCCGCACCTACGACAACCCCAACTGGACCTGGCGCGAATACGGCCAGCGCGTGGGCGTCTGGCGCATGTTCGACGCCTTCGAGGCCGCCGGCGTGCCGCCCTCCTGCACGATGAACGCCAAGATGGCGCTCGAACGCAGACAGGTCGTGGACTACGCCGTCGAGAAGGGGTGGGAGATCGTCCCCCACAACTACGAGCAGAACGAGCTGCTCACCGACTACCAGGACGACGAGGAGGCCGAGCGCGCGGTGATCCGCGAGACCCTCCGCGTCTACCGCGAGACGACGGGCCGGGACCCGAAGGGCTGGCTCTCCTCCAGCCTGCGCTGCACGCCCGCCACGGTCGACCTCATCGCGGAAGAAGGGCTGATCTTCACCTGCGACCTGCTGAACGACGACCAGCCCTACCTGGTGCAGACCCGCTCGGGCACCCCGATCGTCTCGATCCCCTATACCTCCGAGGTCAACGACTTCACCGTCTTCATGCGACAGGGCAAGGACGCCGACGGCGGCTTCGCGGTCTTCCGCGAACAGTTCGACTGGCTCTACAGGGAGGCGGCGACCAGCGCACGGCACTTGTGCATCGGGCTGCACCCGCATGTCATCGGGCAACCCTTCCGGATGCGCGCGCTCACCCAGTTCCTCGACTACGCGCGCCAGTTCGACGATGTCTGGTGGACCACCCGCGCGGAAATCGCAGAGTGGTACCTTCAGCACCACGCCGCGCACATCTGAGAGACCGCCTGCCCCGGCGGGCACCCTGCGTCCCGCGGCCCGCGCGACAAGGGCCCGGTCCTTCTTCTTGGGAAGAAATATCCTCGGGGGGTGAATGCCGCGTCAGCGGCAGAGGGGGGCAGACAGCCCCCCTTTCCCCTCAGCCTTCGGGCGGCCCCGCATGGGTCAGACGCGAGCGATAGACGAAACGATCCCGGCCGGGATGCCAGTTGAACGAGGCGATGAGCACCCGCTGCGCGGTCTCGTAGCGGCGCAGGATGCAGAGCGTGATCGCCCCCTCCTCGAAGCCAAGCGCGCGCGCCACGGGGGCCGGCATCTCGCCCGCCGCGACCTCCTGCACCATCTCGGTCACGCGCTCGCCGGTGGCCTCCTCGAGGAAGGGGTAGAAGGGCGGCTTCAGCGCCTCCATCTCCGCCGCATGGGCGCGCAGCGCGGGCGGCACGTAGCTTTCGATGAGCGCCAGCGCCTCGCCGGTGTCGCGCTGCAGGCGAAGGCCCCGCAGGCAGGTCCAGACCTCGCCCTCCGTCCCGCCGATGCGCGCCGCCAGCTCCGCGTCGATCCGCTCCTCGGTGCAGGAGATCAGCCGATAGTCGGTGTCGCGCGCGAACTGCAGGATCTGGTCGATGGTGCCGTAGCTCTGCACGAAGGCGCCGCGCGCGCTCTGCCGGATCACGGTGCTGCCTGCGCCCTGCCGTCGCGCGACCAGCCCCTCGTTCTGCAGCCGTCGCAGCGCCTCGCGCACGGTGAAGCGGCTGGCTCCGAACTCGCGGCAGAGCTCCGCCTCCGACGGCAGGCTGCCACCCACGGGATACTCGCCGCGACCGATGCGCCCGCGCAGCGTGTCCAGGATCTCCTGATACCGCGCGGTCCTGCGTTCCTGCCCCATCACCCCCGTCCCGAAAGGCGCCGCCTCCTGGTGGCTACCGTGCGATAACCGCACGATCCGCCGATGGCAAACCCCGATACCCGCGCAGGCGCTCAGGCCACCTCTTCGAGATCGCGCAGCGACTGGATCATCGAGGAGCGCATGACATAGGCCTTGTGCCGGGCGGGGTCCGCCACCGTCGCGCGCAGCTCGTCGTGGAAGCGGCGGCGCTCCTCGGGATCGGTGGTGTTGAGGATCTGCCGGTTCCTGAGCGCCTGCGCCTGCACGGTCTCCAGCGCGACCTTGCGGCGCTGGCGCTCGTAGCGGCCCATCGCGGCAAGCTCCGCGCCGTGCCAGACGGCCTCCAGCTTCTCGGTCAGGTTCATCGCGTCGTGGATGCCGCCGTTCATCCCCATGCCGCCCAGCGGGTTGTTGAGATGCGCGGCGTCCCCGGCGAGGAAGATGCGGCCCTGCACGTAGGCCTCGGCCACCCGCTCGTGCACGCGGTAGGCGGTCTTGTGCACCACGTCGTAGCGACCGGGCTTGGGCAGCACCGCCTGCAGCCGCGCCTCGACGTGCTCGGGGTCGAGGATTTCCGCGTCGGTCTGCGACGGGTCGGTGGGCAGCAGCACGCGCCACAGGCTGGGCGTCCGCAGGAGCACCAGCCATTCCTCGGGGTCCGAGACATAGGCGATATTGGCGAGATCCGGGATCGCCTGGTCGTAGCGGAAATGGGTCGAGAGCGAGAGGAAGATCTCGGGGATCGTCATCCCCTCGAAGTTGACGCCCAGCGCCTTGCGCACGACCGACCGCGCGCCGTCCGCCCCGATCAGGAAGCGCCCGCGGAAGCTCTCGCGGCTGCCGTCCTCGCGCACCGCGCCCACGGTCACGCCATCCTCGTCCTGCGCGATCTCGTCGGCGCGGATGTCGGTGACGAGGTCGGCGTCGGGGTGGTCGTCCACCAGCGCGCGGAGCGCGCGGGTCAGCTTCCACTGCTCGCACTGCAGGCGGTAGGGGTGGTTGGTCTCTCCCTCCAGCAGGCCGAGGTCGAAGGTGGCGATCACCCCTTCCTTGCGGTCGCGGAACTGCCAGTGCGGGCAGATCAGCCCCTGCGCGATCAGCTGCTCGGTCACGCCGAAACGGTCGAGCATGTCGAGCGTCGGCGGATGGAAGGTCGAGGCGCGCAGATCCTCGGCGAGGTCAGAGGTCGCCTCGAGCAGCGTCACCGGAATCCCCCGGCTCAGCAGCGACACCGTCGCCACGAGGCCCACGGGCCCCGCCCCCACCACGATCACCTGTTCGTCGCCTTGCGCCATCGCCCCCTGCCTCCGCCCTGATCATGCCTGCATCGCGGGCGATCGTATTTTCCGGCCCGGCGGTGTCAAAGGAAAAATTGTCTGGACAAGTTGGCGGGCGATGTGAACGATGCAGGCAACGACAAGCGGCAGAGCGCCGCGGGGAGGTCAGAATGCGCAAGGTGCAGGCGACATGCTGATCGTGCAGCAGGTGCTGAACGGGCTGATGCTGGGCGGCATCTACGTGGCGGTGGCGGTGGCCTTCACGCTGACCATCGGCATCCTGAATTTCCTCAACTTCACGATTCCGACGCTCTTCATGCTCGCCGGCATGATCGGCTGGTCGGTGTCCTTCTACGGGCTGCCCTTCGGCATGTCCGAACCGCTGGGCTGGATCCCCTCGCTGGCCATCGGCATCCTCTGCGCCATCGTCGCCTCGCTGATCGTCGAGCGCTTCACCTATCGCTACTTCAAGGCGAAACACGGCGACGCCACCGAGCATGCGATCCCGCTGGTCTCGTCGCTGGGGTTCCTGCTGATCTTCGAATACATGATCCTGATCGCGCACGGCTCGGACCCGCGCGGCTTTCACACCCCCTTCGGCGATCTGAACTGGCGCGTCGCGGGCCTCGTCATCTCGATCCCGCAGGTCGTGGGGCTGATCGTGTCGCTGGCTATCGTGGCCGGGCTGTCGGTGCTGCTTGCGCGGAGCAAGCTGGGCCGCGCCCTGCGCGCCACGGCCGAAAAGCCCGACACCGCCGTGCTCATGGGGGTCGAGGTCAACCGCATCGTGCCCATCGTCTTCATCATGACGGGCCTTCTCTGCGGGCTGGCCGGCGCGCTTTTCGCGGTCAACTACGGCGAGGTCTCGCCCTTCATGGGCGAGCAGGTGGGCACCAAGGCCATCGCCGGCATGGTGCTGGGCGGGCTGGGCTCGGTCTGGGGCGCGGTCGCGGGCGGGCTGATTGTGGGGCTGACCGAGACCTTCTCGATCTACTTCTTCGGCGCGACCTCGGCGCAGGTGACGATCTGGGGCCTGCTGCTGGTGATCCTGCTGATCCGCCCCAAGGGGCTTTTCGGGCACAACGCCATCGGCAAGGGCAAGTTCTGATGTCGGGATACCTGTCGGGTGTCATCGCGATCCTGGGGATCAACGTGATCTTTGCCTACGGCATCTTCGTGACCGCCGCGGCGGGGCAGCTGAACCTGGGCGGCGCGGGCTTCCAGGCCATCGGGGCCTACGGCGCAGCGATCCTGTCGCTGGAATTCGGGCTGGGCATCTGGGCGGCCATCGCGGCGGCCACCGTGATCGGCGGGCTGATCGGCTTCCTGATCGCCTTTCCGATCCTGAGAACCCGGGGCGTCTACATGGTGCTCGCCACCTTCGCCTTCGCGCAGGTGGTGGTCGGGATCGTGCTGAACTCCAACTACCTGGGCGGGTCGATGGGCCTGATCATGTCGGACTACATCGAGACGGGGGCGATCATCTGGGCCACGCTGGGCGTCATCCTCTTCGTCTTCTACCTGATGTCCACGCCGATGGGCCTTGCCATGCGTGCGGTGCACGACGACGAGCCGGTGGCCGACCTTATGGGGGTGAACAACCGCGCGGTGCAGGTCGCGGCCTTCGCCCTGGGCGGCGCGATCACGGGGCTCTCGGGCGCGCTCTACGCCTATTACTTCGGCTTCGTCGAGGTGCAGTATTTCAACGCGCTGCTGTCGATCTTCGTGCTGCTCTACGTGCTGATCGGGGGCACGCAGACGGCCTGGGGGCCGCTGGTGGGCGCGGGCTTCTTCACCCTGATCCCCGAGGCGCTCCGGATGGGCGAGGACTGGCGCTTCCTGATCTTCGGCGTGCTGATCGTCGCGATGATGATCCTGCGCCCCGAGGGGATCGTGACCCGCGACGCGGTGGATCGGATCCGGGCGCGGCTCAGCCCGCGGGCGCGCGATGCCTGATCCGATCCTCGAGCTCGACGGCGTGGGCAAGCACTTCGGCGGGGTCGTGGTGCTG
Source organism: Rhodosalinus halophilus (assembly GCF_003298775.1). Taxonomy (GTDB): domain Bacteria; phylum Pseudomonadota; class Alphaproteobacteria; order Rhodobacterales; family Rhodobacteraceae; genus Rhodosalinus; species Rhodosalinus halophilus. The sequence continues at coordinate 189,661 of NZ_QNTQ01000005.1, forward strand.
CAGGACGTGAGCTTTCACGTCGCGCGCGGTGCGCGGCACGCACTGATCGGGCCGAACGGTGCGGGCAAGACGACGCTCTTCAACGTGATCTCGGGCGTCTTTCCGCCCGACGAAGGCACCGTGAAGCTGAACGGCCGCGACCTGGCCGGCGTGCCCTCGCGCAGGCGGATCGCGATGGGCATGGCGCGCAGCTTTCAGAACATCCGCCTGATGCCTCACCTGTCTGTGGTCGAGAACGTGATGCTGGGCCAGCACGCGCGGCAGGGGCTGCTGGGCCAGCTCAAGCCGGTGGGCCTTCTGCCCCAGGCGCGCGAGCGGCGCGCGGCACTCGACCTGCTCGACGCCTTCGGGCTCGATGCCTATCCGGGGCAGGTGGTGGCCAACCTGCCCTACGGCATCCGCAAGAAGATCGAGGTGGTGCGCGCCCTGATGGCCGAGCCCGAGCTTCTGCTGCTCGACGAGCCGGCGGCGGGCCTCAATCCGACCGAGACGGCGGCGCTGCGCGACTTCCTGATGGAGGTGAGCGCGCGGGGTGTCACCCTTCTGGTGGTCGAGCACGACATGCCCTTCGTCAACAGCCTCTGCGAACATGTCACCGTGATGAACTTCGGCCGCCTGATCTATGACGGCACGGCCGCCGGCGTGCGCGAGGACGAGGCGGTGCTCGAGGCCTATCTCGGCCACCGCAGGAAGGGGGCCACCAATGCTGCTTGAGGTGGCGGGCCTCGACCTGCGCTATGGCGCGACGCACGCGGTCAAGGGCGTGAGCCTGACCGTCGGTGAGGGCGAGATCGTGACCGTGCTGGGGGCCAACGGCGCCGGCAAGTCCTCGCTGCTGAAGGCCATCGCGGGGGCGGAGAAGCCCACCGGCGGCACGATCCAATTCAATGGCCGCGACATCACCGGGCGCGGCGCCTCGCAGCGGGTGCGCGACGGGCTGGTGCTGGTGCCCGAGGGGCGGCAGATCTTCGTCTCGCTCTCGGTCGAGGAAAACCTGCTGATGGGCGCCTACACCCGGTCGGGCGCGGAGGTCGCGCGCGACGCCGAGGAGATCTTCGACCGCTTCCCCAACCTCGAGGCGCGGCGGCACGCCCCGGCCTCGGTCCTGTCGGGCGGCGAGCAGCAGATGCTGGCGGTGGGCCGCGCGCTGCTGGCGCGGCCGAAGCTGATGATGCTGGACGAGCCCTCGCTGGGCCTGTCGCCCATCGTGGTGGACCAGCTGTTCGACCTGATCGCGGAGCTCAACGCGCAGGGCCTGTCGATCCTGCTGGTCGAGCAGAACACTCAGATGGCACTCGAGGTCGCCTCGCGCGGCTACGTTCTGGAACTGGGCGCGCTGCGCGCCGAAGGCACCGCGGAAGAGCTGGCCGCCGACGCGAGCCTCGTCGAGGCCTACCTCGGCAATGCCGAAGACGCGGCATGAGGGACAATGACAAGAACCCAACAGTGGAGGCTGTGACATGAGGATGAAGACGACGCTCCTTGCCGCCTGCGCGGCGGCGATCTCCTGGGCCGGCGTGGCCGCGGCGCAGGAGACGCTCAAGCTCGGCCATATCGTGCCGCGCTCCGGCCCGCTGAAGGGGCCGGGCGAGCCCTCGATCGCCGCCATCGACATCGCGGTGGAAGAGATCAACGCCGCGGGCGGCGTGAACGGCAAGCCGCTCGAGATCGTGCGCTTCGACAGCGCCTCGGACCCCAAGCAGGCGGCCTTGGGGGCGCGCACGCTGGCCAAGGACGAGGGCGTGCTGGCGATCATCGGCCCCTTCTCGACCGGCGAGGCGGCGGTGGCCTTCAACGTGGCCGAGCGCGAGAAGCTGGTGATGATGTCCAACGCCTCCTCCGCGCCGGGGCTGACCGACGGCAAGGAATGGGCCTGGCGGATCACCGAGGACGAGGGCAAGCAGTTCACCCGTCTGCTCGAGACGCTGGAGAAGATGGACATCCCGCGCGCCTCGGCCGAGATCGTCTATGTCTCGGACGAGCGGATCGCCAACGTGGTGGGCACGCAGCTCTACCCTGCCCTGCTCGAGGCCTACGGCATCCCGCACGGCGAGCCGGTGGCGATCACCTACAAGAGCTTCGACCTCGCCCCGCAGATCGCGCCCGTGGTGCAGACGGACCCCGACCTCGTGGCGGTCGCGGGTCTGCCCGAGAACGCGGCCAAGACCATCCGCGAGCTCAAGCGGCAGGGCTTCGACGGCCGGATGATCGGCAGCCAGGTCTTCTCCGACCCCAACATCCTGGAGCTTTTCGGCGATCTGGCCGAGGGCACGACCTTCATGGCCGGCTTCCACAAGGACAGCTCGCCCGAGGCGGCCGAGTTCGACGCCAGGTTCATCGAGGCCACGGCCGAGATGGGCATCCGCAAGCTGGGCGCGCATCACTCCGACGCGCAGAGCTACGATGCCGTCCATCTCTTCGCCAAGGTGATGGAGGAACAGGGCATCACCGGCGATCCCGCGAAGCTGGAGGAAGAGCGCCTGGCTATCCGCGAGGGGCTGAAAGACGTCACCTTCTCGGGCGTGCTGGGCGAGAACCTGTGCTTCGCCGGTGGTGACGCGGAGCTGCCCGGCTATGTCATCACCATCGAGAACGGCGAGTGGAAGCTGATGGACAGCCACCCGGCCGATCCCTGCGACGACACCGCAAGCTGACGCATCGGGGACCGCGGCGCGCGCCGCGGTCCCGTCTTTTTCCATGACTGACGGTCCCCCCCTCATCGCCGCCGAGACCTATCTCTCGGCCATGGCCGATTTCGGCGTCGAGGTGATCTACGCCACCTCCGGCACCGATTTTCCCTCCATCGCCGAAGCCTACGGGCGCGCCCCGCAGCGCGGCTGGGACCTGCCCGAGGCGCTGGTCTGCCCGCACGAGAACCTCGCCGTGGCGATGGCGCATGGTCACGCGCTGGTCACCGGGACGCCGCAGGCGGTGATGGTGCATGTCTCGGTCGGCACCTCCAACATGGTCGCGGGCGCGATGAACGCCGCGCGCGACCAGGTGCCGATGCTGCTGACCGCCGGGCGCACGCCGGTCAGCGAGGACCCCGAGCCGCCCGGCAGCCGCTCGCGCTTCATCCACTGGGCGCAGGAGATGTTCGATCAGGCGAGCCAGCTGCGCGAGGCGGTGAAATGGGACTACGAGTTGCGCCGCGGCGATCAGGCCGAGGCGGCGCTCGCCCGCGCGCTGGAGGCCGCGCAGGCCCCGCCGCCCGGTCCCGTCTATCTCTCGCTGCCGCGCGAGGTGCTGGCGGAGGAGGTGCCGTCGCGCCCGCGCCGGCGGCCCACCCCGGTCGCGCCCCCTGCCCCGGATCCTGACGCCGTGGACCGGCTGGCCGGCGCGCTGCGCCGGGCCGATCTGCCGCTGCTGGTCACGCAGAACCTTGGCCGCGACCCGGCGGCGGTGGCGGCGCTGGAGGACCTGGCGGCGCGCTGGGCGCTGCCCGTGGTCCCCTTCAACGCCCGCAGCATGTGCTTTCCTTCCGACCACCCCATGCATCTGGGCCACGAACCGGGGGAGTTGCTGGGGGCCGCCGACCTGATCCTGACCGTGGCCTGCGACGTGCCCTGGATCCCGAAGGTCGCCGCGCCCGCGGCGGAGGTGACGCATTGGGAGATCGGGCTCGATCCGCTCTACCTCGGCTACCCGATGCGGAGCTTTCCGGCCGAGGGCGCGATTCAGGCGGCTCCCGCGGCGGTGCTGCGCGCGCTCATGGAGGCCGCGGGGCCGGTGGGCGACGCCGCCCCGCGGGTCGAGGCGCGGCGCTCGCGGCTTGCCGACCTGCGCGCCAGGCGCATTGCGGCGCTGGACGCGGCGGGCGCCGGGCCGGAACTCACCGCCGCCTCGGCCAGCCGCGCGCTCGCGGAATGCCTGCCGGCGGATGCAACCGTCACCAACGAATACACCTTCCAGATCCCGCAGGGGCGGTTCACCCGGCCCGGTTCGGTGCACGGTCTCAGCCCCGCGGGCGGGCTTGGCTGGGGCTTCGGCGCGGCGCTGGGGATGAAGAAGGGGGGTCTTACCGGCCCGGTCGTCGCGATGCTGGGCGACGGTGCCTACATGTTCAACAACCCCTCCGCCTGCCACTGGGCGGCAGAGGTGCATGGGCTGCCGGTGCTGGCGGTGATCTTCAACAACCGCCGCTGGGGGGCGGTGCGCAACTCGACGCTCGCGATGTATCCGCAGGGCGCCTCGGCGGCGGAGGACGGCATGTTCCTGGCCGATCTCTCCCCCTCGCTCGACCACGCCGCCATCGCCCGCGCGCACGGGGCCGAGGCCTGGGACGTCCGCAGTCTCGACGAGATCCCGGCGGCGATGGACGGCGCGCTTTCGGCGCTCGCCGGAGGGCGGCAGGCGCTGATCGCGCTGCATCTGCCGACGTAGCGGCTCGACCCAGGCCCCTACTCTGCTGCCGCCGAGGCCGTGCCCCGGTGCGCCATCACATGCGCGGCGATCAGCGCGGCCCCGGCGAGCGAGGCGGCGGCGGTCGCCACCGTCAGGACCGTGGTCGTATGCGGCAGGATCGCCAAGACGCCGAGCGCGCCGGCGATCCCGCGCTCGACCGGGGCGAGCCGCCGCCGCCCGTAGCCGGCGAGCGCGGCGGTCACCAGCGGGATCGCGACCAGCGTGCTCGCGGTGATGACGAGAATCTCCGCCCAGGTCCCCTGCATCAGCAGCCCCGGTTGATAGACGAAGACGAAGGGCAGGATGAAGGCGATCCAGCCGAAGCGCACCGACTCCACCGCCGTGCGCATCGCCGGGCCGCCCGCGACCGAGGCGGCGGCGAAGGAGGCAAGCGCCACGGGCGGCGAGATCATCGACAGAAGGCCGAAGTAGAGGACGAAGAAATGCGCCTCGATCCCGCCGATGCCAAGCTGCACCAGCGGCGGCGCGGCGAGCGTGGCGAGCAGCAGGTAGACGCCGGTGGTGGGCAGCCCCATGCCAAGGATGATCGACACCCCCGCCGTCAGCAGCAGGAGCAGCAGGAGCGAGCCCTTGCCCAGCTCCAGCAGCACGAAGGTCAGACCGAAGGACAGCCCCGAGGAGGACAGCAGCCCGATGATCATGCCGGCCACCGCGCAGATCAGCAGGATCTGGGTCGAGGCGGCGCCCGTCTCGACCACCGCGCGGGCGATGTCGCCGAAGCCGATGCGCCCGCGCCGACCGAGATCCAGAAGCCCCACGACGATCAGCACCCCGCTGGCCCAGACCACGGCCTTGCCCGCCGGCATGTTGAAGGCGAAGAGCCCGACCAGCAGCATCGCCATGGGCGCCAGCACGATCACGGTATGCGGCAGGATCTCGCCCCAGAGCTTCGCCGCGCTCTCGTCGCCCGTCCCAAGCGCGTCCCGCTCGGCGACGAGCGAGATCTGCAGGTAGACGGAATAGAAGTAGAGCGCGGCGGGGATGAGCGCCGCGAGGATGATCGCCTGGTAGGGCAGGCGCAGGAACTCCGCCATCAGGAAGGCCGCCGCCCCCATCACCGGCGGCATGATCTGCCCGCCGGTGGAGGCCACCGCCTCGATCGCGCCGGCCTTCTGCGGGGGAAAGCCCGCGCGCCGCATGGCGGGGATGGTGATGACGCCGGTGGACATGACGTTCGACACCGCCGAGCCCGAGATCGAGCCCATGAAACCCGAGGCGATCACCGCCATCTTGGCCGTGGCCCCGCGCCGCTCGCCCGCAAGCCTGCGCGCGGCGTCGGTCAGCACCTCCGCCCCGCCCGTGACCACCAGAAGCCGCCCGAAGAGGATGAACAGCACCACGATGAAGGCCGCCACCTGCAGGGGTGCGCCAAGGGTGGAATTCGAATCGGTGCCGATGAAGCGCAGGATGTCGGCGGGCGGGATCGGCCGCCCCTCCAGCCGCCCCGGCGCCATGTCGGAGAAGAGCGCGTAGAGCACCAGGAGCGCCAGGATCGCGATCAGGCTCCAGCCCGCGACGCGGCGCAGCGCCTCGATTCCCACGACGGCGACGCCGATACCCAGCGCGAGCGACTCCTCGGGGTGAAAGAAGGCGCCCTCCGACAGCACCGGAAAGCGCAGGTAGATGTGCGCGGCCACCCAAACCGAGGCGAGCAGCAGCAGCGCATCGAGCGCCCGCGCCGCGCCGGTCCGCTCGCCCAGGCCCTTCAGGAACACTCCCGCCGCGCCCAGCCCGAAGAGCACGCCCGCCACCTGCTCGGGGTAAAGCAGCATGCCCGCCATCTGCGGCAGGTCGAGCGCCCAGACGACAGGCAGAAGCGCCAGCGCGGCGCAGAGCGCCGCGTGGCTGCGGGCGACGGCGGGGGTCACGCGCGCCGCGCGGTCAGCTCGCCCCGACCGAGGCGTAGAAGTCCGCCGCCGCCGGGTGATACTCCAGCCCGATCTCCTTGCCGAGCGCACCCGGATCATATTCGGACCAGAGCGGGCTGGTGGCCTTCAGCGCCTCCTCGCTCTCATGCATGGCCTTCGCCACGGCGGTCACGATGTCGTCGGGCACGTCCTTGTGCGCGAAGAGCAGGTAGTCGTAGGCGAAGACGCGGGTGGGCGCGTCGAGGCCAGGCAGCTCCTCGCTGGCCTCGATCTCGCGCAGGTAGGTGCCGGGCAGCACCTCCTGGATCACCTCCGCCGCGTCCTCGGAGAAGGGGATGAACTGGATGTCGCCCAGCGCCGCCTCGAGGTCGTAGGTCGGCTGCGAGCCGATGGTGGCGATCGAAATGTCGGTCTGCCCCTGCTTGATCGCGTCGTACATGCGGGGGAAGTTGGCGATCGGCACCTCCGTCACGTCGTCGTAGGTCAGCCCGCCGGCGGCCAGGGCCATGCGGATGATGTAGTCGCCCAGCGAGCCGTCGGGGAAGCGCGGCACGTTCTTGCCGGCGATGTCCTCCATCCCCTCGATCCCCTGATCCTCGGCCGCCACGATGCCGGCCTGAAAGGGAAAGAGCGTGGCCACGATGCGCAGGTCGGGATTGGGCTGGTCGGACATGCCCGAGCCGTCGATCGCGTACCAGGTCTGCGGGTAGTTCGCGATGCCGAACTCGAGCCGCCCGGCGTTGACCAGCGGGATGTACTGCGAGGTATTGGCCGAGACCTGCGGGCGCACCTGCACCTCGCCGGCCGCCGAGACCACGTTGGAGATCGCGGTGCCGATCTGGCCGGTCGCACCGCCCTGCGTGGTGCCCAGCGCCACGGTCTGCGCGGCGGCCGGCGCGGCGAACGCCAGCGCCGCGATCACGCCGAAGGCCCCGTTCCGGAAGAATGCCGTCATTGTCCGATCCTCTCTGTTGCTGCGCGCGGCGTGTCCCGCCGCTTGTCATTCGTCTTGTCCTGATATCCTATACAGGAGATTTGTCCGGACAAGAGGAAAGGCGCATGACCTCTGACGGGAAGCGGATCGCGCTGCTGGGTGGCGCGGGTGGCATCGGGCGGGCACTCGCCGCACGCGCGCTGGACGAGGGCTGGGTGGTCACGGTGCTGGACCTGCCCCACTCGCTCGACCGGCACCCGGTGGCCCAGGGCATGCGCGCGCTGCCCGTGGACGTGACGGACGCCGACGGGCTTGCCGCCGCAATGGCGCAGGTCGGGCCGATGGAGGGCTTCGTGAACCTTGCCGGCTTTCACACCGGGGTGACGCCGCTGGAGGAAACGACGGCGGAGGAATTCGACGAGGTCATGGCCGGCAATTTCCGCGGCGCCTATCTCGCCGCGCGCGCCGCCCTGCCCGGCCTGCGCGCCGCGCGCGGCGCGATGGTCAACGTGGTCTCCGGCCTCGCGGCGCACGTTCGGCCGGGCTACGGCCTTTACGGCGCCAACAAGGCCGCGATGGTGCATCTGACCAAGACGCTGGCGCTGGAGGCCGCGCCGGAGGTGCGCGTCAACGCGGTGGGGCCCGCGGCGGTGGACACGGCCTTTCTGCGCGGCGGCACGGGGCGCTCGGACGAGGACGCGCCCACCTCGCTCGACGTCGACGCCTATGCGCGGATGACGCCTTTGGGCCGGCTCGCGCAACCCGCCGACGTGGTGGGCCCCATCCTGTTCCTGCTGGGGCCGGACAGCGCCTTCATGACGGGACAGGTGCTCTGGGTGAACGGCGGGGGATACATGCCATGAGCGACGCATCGCTGAAGGGCCGCGTGGTCCTGATCACCGGGGGATCGCGCGGACTGGGCCGAGAGATGGCGCTGGCGCTGGCCGAGGCGGGCGCGCGGCTCTGCATCACCGGGGCCTCCGCCACGCCGGAGCTCGACCGCACGGCGGAGGAGCTGGCCACGCTGACCGGCGCCGACAACGTGCTGGCCCATGCCTTCGACGTGGCCAACCCGCAGGCGGCGGAGGCCGCGGTCGCCGCCTGCGTCGGTCGCTTCGGGCGCATCGACGTGCTGGTGAACAACGCGGGCCGCGGCATGCGCCTGATCTCGGAGACCTTCAACACGACGCCCACGAAGTTCTGGGAGGCCGAGGCGGACGCCTGGCGCGCGATCGTGGAGACCAACGTGAATGGCCCATTTCTGATGGCGCGGGCGGCCGTGCCGCACATGATCGCGCAGGGTTTCGGCAAGATCGTCAACGTCTCGACCTCCGACCAGACCATGGTGCGCCGGGGCTATTCGCCCTACGGGCCGTCGAAGGCCTTTCTCGAGGCCGCCTCGCGCGTCTGGGCGCAGGACCTCGACGGCACGGGCGTGGACGTCAACGTGCTGCTGCCCGGTGGTGCCGCCGACACCGACCTTCTCCCCCCCTCGGCGGACAAGAAGGGCGCCGACGGCAACCTGTTGTCCCCTGCGGTGATGCGCGAGGCGATCCTCTGGCTCGCTTCCGACGCCTCGAACGGGGTGACGGGCGCGCGCTTCATCGGCCGGCTCTGGGACGGGCCGGAGGCCGCGCGCGACGCGCCTGTCGACAAGCCGAAGATCATGTGAGGACGCGATGACCCAGAGGCTCACGCTCGGCGCGCTGGAGGTTTCCGGGCTCACGGACCTCGCACGCTTCGACATTCCGCTTTCCGAGATCATGCCGGGCGCGGACCCTGCCGCGCTCGACGGGATCGACTGGATCGGGCCGGAGGTGCTCTCGGACGGCATCCTGCACATGGCCATGCGCGCGTGGCTTCTGCGGCTCGAGGGGCGGGTGATCCTGATCGACACCTGCGTCGGCGACGACAAGGATCGCCCCGCGCGCCCCGAGTGGCACCGGCGCCGCAGCGGCGCGCTTATCGCGGCGCTGGCGGCGGAAGGGCTGCGCCCCGACGACGTGGACGTGGTGATGTGCACCCATCTGCACGCCGACCACGTGGGCTGGAACACGGTGCGCGAGGACGGGCGCTGGGTGCCGACCTTCCCCGGCGCGCGTTACGTCTGCGGGCGCACGGAATACCGCCACTGGGACGGCGCCGCCGACGCGCACGGCGCCTTCGCCGACAGCGTGCTGCCGGTGATGGCGGCGGGCCGGATGGACCTTGTCGAGGATGGCTGGGAGCTGGCGCGTGGCCTGACGCTCGAGACAACGCCGGGCCACACCCCGGGGCACATGTGCATTCACGCCGACCACGGCGCGGGCGCGGTCTTCGCCGGCGACGCGATCCATTCGCCGGTGCAGCTCGCACGCCCCGACTGGGTGAGCGCCTTCTGCTCGGACGCCGAAGCGGCGCGGGCGAGCCGCCTGCGGCTGCTGGAGGAGCTGGCCGACAGCGGCCGCTGGCTGATCCCCGCGCATTTCCCCGATCCCGGCTGGATGCGCGTGGCCCGCGCGGGCCGCGCGTTCCGCCCCGCCGCCTGAGCCGCGGCTGGACATCGGGCCGCGAACCGCCTCTTGTGCGGCGGGCGCACGAAGGGAGGCAGCGATGAGCGACGGCAAGGACCGGGTCGAGGGGCAGTTCTTCAACACCGTGGACTGGCGCGTGGCCTGGGGGCACTGCGACCCCGCGGGCATCGTGTTCAACCCCCGCTTCATGGAGGTCTTCGACGACTGCACGGCGCGTCTGCTGGAAGCCGCCGCCGGGATGAACAAGCGCGATTTCCTCGCGGCGTATCAGGCGGCCGGCATTCCGCTGGTCGAGACGACGGCGCGCTTCCTGCGGCCGGTGACCTACGGCGACAGCTGCGCGATCACCAGCCATGCGGCCTGGCTCACGCGGTCGAGCTTCGGCGTGCGGCATGTTCTGCGGCTGCACGGCGAGGTGGCGGTCGAGGGCGAGGAGGTGCGGGTATGGACCGCGCGCGATGCCGAGGGGCGGATGCGCTCCGCCCCCCTGCCCGAGCCCTTGCGCGCCGCGCTGCTCGCGAGGCCCGCGGTCTGCCACCCCCCCGACTGAAGAGCGGTTCAGAGACCCGCGAGCGCGTCCACCAGCCGGCCGGCACCGTGGCGGAAGGGATCGACCGTCGGCAGACCCATCCGCGCCTCGACCTCGGCGCAGTAGCTCCTGGCCTCGTCCTCCGACAGATGCTGCGTGTTGACCGAGACGCCCACCACTTCGGCGCGATCATTCGCCACCCGCGCCATGGTCAGCGAGAGGTCGCGCAGCGCCTCGAGGCTCGGCACCGGGTGATCCGGCAGGCCGCGCAGATGCGGGCGCGTGGGCTCGTGGCAGAGCACCAGCGCATCCGGCGCGCCGCCGTGGATCAGCGCCAGCGTCACACCCGAATAGGAAATGTGAAAGAGGCTCCCCTGCCCCTCGATAACGTCCCAGTGATCCGGGTCGTTCTCGGGCGTCAGCCATTCGATGGAGCCGGCCATGAAGTCCGCCACAACGGCATCGAGCGGCACGCCGTCGCCGGTGATCAGGATGCCCGTCTGACCCGTGGCGCGGAAGCTGGACTTCATGCCCCGGTTCTTCATCTCAGCATCCATGGCGAGCGTGGTGTACATCTTGCCCACCGAACAGTCGGTGCCGACGGCCAGCAGGCGCTTGCCGGCGCGCGGCTTGCCGTCGGCAATCGGGTATTTCACGGAAGGCACGCGCACGTCGTGCAGCACCCGGCCGGTCGCCCGCGCCACCGCCGAGAGATCCTCCTCGTCGCGCAGCAGGTTGTGCAGGCCCGAGGCGAGGTCGAAGCCCTCCTCCAGCGCGGCCACGAGCACCTTCTTCCAGGCCGCCGAGATCACGCCGCCGCGATTCGCCACGCCGATGACCAGGGTCTTCGCGCCGGCGGCCTTCGCCTCGGCCAGCGTCATGTCCGGCAGGCCGAGGTCGGCCTTGCAGCCCTCCATCCGGTACTGGCCCACGGCGTTGTCGGGACGCCAGTCCCTGATCCCCTGCGCCACCTTCGCGGCGAGCGGGTCGGGCGCGTCGCCCAGAAAGAGCAGATAGGGTGTCTCGATCATCGCGGCCTCCGTCGTTGCGGCCGATCCTAACGGACGCTGCGGGAAATGCATCGCAAAGCTTCGGTGGCTGGGGCGGGATGCGCAAGATTCTCCCGCCTCGACCCGTGAACGCGGCATCATCGGGCGTCGCGGCGCTCTTCGGCTTCGATGGCCGCCTCGGTCTGCAGATAGCTCGTCTGCGGGCCGCCGAAGCCGCCGACGCGCTGCGCCTGGCCGGTCTCGGCCGGCGCCGCAGTGACCGCGCGCCGGGCCGCCGCCACCGCCGCGGTGCCGGCGAAGAGCGCCATGAGCAGCGCCGGGAAGCCCGCCGGCCCCGCGAGGTCCACTGCCGCAGGCCCGGCGAAGGCCCCGCCCAGCAGTCCCAGGTTCAGCGAAAAGGCCATCGCGCCACCCGCCGGCACGATCTGCGACGGCTTGAGCTGGTCGTTGGCATGGGCGAGGCAGACCGAATAGGTCGGCACGCAGACCGCCGCCGCGGCCGAAAGAAGCAGCAGCGCCGCCGAGGGTCCCGTCGGCACGGCGGCGGCGGCGAAAGCCGCGCCCGCCGCCGACAGCGCCAGCACCACCCAGCGCCGGTCGATCCGGTCGGAGATCCAGCCCACCGGGTATTGCGCGGCCGCGCCCACCAGGGTCATCGCCGAGACCAGCGTCGCGGCCACCGCCCGATCCACGCCGAGCTCCAGCATGTAGAGCGGCGCGGTGATGAAGAGCACCCCCATCGCCGCGCCATTGAGCACCGCACCGGAAATCGCCATGGGCGATATGCGGTAGAGCCGCGTCAGCGGCATCGGCTCGGCCCGGTCGTGCCGCGGCACGACGACGCGCGACAGCAGCAGCGGCACGACCGAGAGCGACACGAGGATCGACACGAGGCCGAAAAGGACCGCCTGACCAGCGCCGGGCCAGCCGACCAGCGCCGCCCCGGCCGCCGTGCCGCCCGACTGGAGCAGGAAATAGACCGAGAGCACCTGCGCGCGCTCGCGGTTCGCCGCCTGCGCGTTGAGCCAGCTCTCGGTGATGACGTAGAGGCCCGGAAAGCACACGCCGGCCAGAACGCGCATGGCGGTCCAGGTCGCCACGTCCTCGGTCAGCAGATGGACAATGGCGGTGATGGAGCAGATCGCGGCGAGCGCGGCGAAGGCGCGCACATGCCCCGCGCGTTCGATCAGCCGCGGCGCGAGGAGGGTGCCCGCCAGCGCACCCGCCGGGTAGCCCGCCTGCATCACGCCGATCGCGGTGGCGGAGAAGCCCAGTTCGTTGGCGCGCACGGTCAGCAGCGTGAGCAGAAGCCCGTTCGCCACCAGAAGCAGGCCGATCCCCAGAAAGAGCGCCCAGTTCGCCAGCACGATCCGTCGCATGACGTGCAGATAGGAGAGACCGTCGCCCGGTTGGGGAGGGCGCGCCCGCGCCAGAATGATGCCCTGCTGTGCCGCCGCGCGAAACTCTCTTGCGCGCAGGGGGCCGATCCACTAGCCCGCTCGGCGAGCCTTTCGCATCGAGGTCAGACGAGGGACACCCGCATGAGCTTCACCATCCCGCCCAGCCCCCCTGCGCGCCCCAACCGCTGCCAGCTCTTCGGCCCCGGCTCACGGCCGGAGCTCTTCGAGAAGATGGCCGCAAGCGACGCGGACGTCATCAACCTCGACCTCGAGGACTCGGTCGCGCCAGACGACAAGGACGCGGCGCGCAAGAACGTCGTGGCCGCGATCAACGACGTGGACTGGGGCAAGAAGACGCTTTCGGTGCGGATCAACGGGCTCGACACGCCCTACTGGTATCGCGATGTCGTGGACCTGCTGGAAGGCACGAAGGGCCGGCTCGACGCGATCATGATCCCCAAGGCGGGCTGCGCCGGCGACATCTATGCCGTCGATGCGCTGGTCTCGGCGGTCGAGGCTGCCACGGCCAAGGACAAGCGCATCGGCTTCGAGGCGATCATCGAGACGGCGGCGGGCCTCGCGCATGTCGAGGAGATCGCCGCGGCGAGCCCGCGGATGGAGTCGCTGCACCTCGGTCCCGCCGACTACGCCGCCTACATGGGGATGGCGACGACGCATATCGGCGGCACGCAGTCCAACTACTACATGCTCTCGCCGAAGGAGGCCGAGGGCGAGCGGCAGGTCCACTACGCCGACCCCTGGCACTATCCCATCGTCGCCATCGTCGCCGCCTGCCGCACCCACGGCCTGCTGCCGGTGGACGGCCCCTTCGGCGATTTCTCCGACCCCGACGGCTTCAAGGCGCAGGCGCTGCGCTCCGCCACACTGGGCTGCGTCGGCAAATGGGCGATCCACCCCAGCCAGGTGGCGCTCTCGAACGAGGTCTTCACCCCCTCGGACGCCGCCGTCGAGGACGCCCGCGCCATCATCGCCGCGATGGATCAGGCCAAGGCGGAAGGAAAGGGCGCGGTGACCTACAAGGGCAAGCTGATCGACATCGCCTCGATCAAGCAGGCCGAGGTGATCGTGAAGCAGGCCGAAATGATCGCGGCCCGGTAAGGGCGCATCGCACCGGCTTCGGAACGGGCGGCCCCAGGGGCCGCCCTTCTTCGTTTCAGCGCAGGAGATCCTCCTCGAACGGAAACTTCGAGAGCACCTCCACGCCCGTTTCGGTGATCAGCACCTGCTGCTCGAGCTTCACGCCTTCCGCGCCGCCCTCCTCGCCGATGTAGCTTTCGACACAGAGCGTCATGCCCGGCAGGATCTCGCCGTCGTAGCCCGCGTCGGGAAAATCGCCGCGGTGGTAGAGATAGGGGTATTCGCCCGTCATCCCGCAGCCGTGCGCGGAAAGGTAGTAGCGGTTGGCGTGGTATTTCGCGGGGATGTCCCAGGCGGCCTCGGCATAGTCGCGGAAACTCATTCCGGGGCGCAGGATGCCGATGTTGTGATGCACCTGCTCGTAGGCGGTCCGGTAGAGCTCGCGCTGCGCCGGCGTGGGCGCGTCCGGTCCCGCATGGAAGGTGCGCGAGAAATCGGAATAGTAGCCGTGGCACCCCACCACGTCGGTATCCAGCGCGATGAGCTCGTTGGGGCCGATCACGCTGTCGGATGTTTCCTGAAACCAGGGGTTGGTGCGCGGGCCCGCGTTGAGCAGCCGCGTCTCGATGTAGTCGCCGTTTCTGGCGATCACGGCCTGATGGAGCACCGACCAGAGTTCCGCCTCGGTCTGTCCGGGGCGGATCGCGGCGCGCAGGGCTGCCACGCCGTCTTCGGTGGCCCGCAACGAGGCACGCACGCATTTCAGCTCTTCGGGCGACTTGATGGCGCGGGCGCGTTCGACGGGTTCCTGCGCGTCCACGATCTCGAGCCCCTCGTCGCGCAGGGCGAGCGCAGCCCCGGCATTGAAGCGCTCGACGCCCACGGGGCCGTCATGCGCGCCCAGTTCACGGAGCAGTTCCGCGATCTCGGCCGCCCAGCTCTTCTCGCGCGCGGCGATCTCGGGGCCTGCGGCCACGTAGCTCGCCGTGCGCGCGGGCCGGACCTCGTCCACCGTCTCGAAGCCCTCCGCGAGGTGCTCGCAGCCGGTGAACTCGAAAAGGATCGCGCGATGCGCCGTCAGCACGAGATAGCGCGCGGGCGCGTTGCGCGCGGTGAAGATCTGCATGTTCCGCGTGCCGGTAGCGTAGCGGATGTTGACGGGATCCGACAGGATCAGCGCCCCGATCCCGCGCGCCGCCATCTCCGCGCGGACCCGCGCCTGCCGGTCGCGGCGCACGAAGGCGAGGTCGATGCCCCCGCTCTCGGGGGCGCGGTCGAGCCGCGCGAGATTGGAGAGCGCGCTGCGATCAGCGTGCCAGTCCAGCGTGGTCATCGGCGCCTCCTTCGGTCCCGAGGCTACTGCCGCGCGACGCGCCCTGCAATGCGCCGCGATCGGGGCGGCGGACGGGCTCAGCCGCGCATGTCCTTGGGCGAGCCGATCACCACGTAGCTGGTGATCGACTGCACCTGCGGCAGCGTGCCCAGCACCTCGGTGTGAAAGCGCTTGTAGGCCGCGAGATCGGCGGCCTCGACCCGCAACAGGTATTCCCGATCGCCGGTGATGTTGTGGCACTCGCGGACTTCGGGACTGGCGGCCACCGCGCGCTCGAAAGCCTCCTGCGCGTCCTTGGTGTGCCGTCCGAGACCCACCGTGACATAGGCGAGAAAGCCGACGCCCAGCTTCGCCGGATCCAGCACCGCGCGATAGCCGCGGATCACGCCCGCCTTCTCCAGCGCCGCGACGCGGCGCAGGCAGGCCGAGGGCGAGAGGCCCACCCGCTCGGCCAGCGCCAGATTGCTGATCCGACCCTCACGGGACAGGACGTGCAATATGTGATCGTCGACGGCGTCCATGATCCGGATTTATTGCGCACGCGCGACCATGGCACAACAATTCGCAATCTCCGGCCCTGCGCCAGGCGCGATGCTGCAGGCATGACAAGCGACCTGCTTCTCGCCCTCACGGGCTTCGCGCTCGTCGCCTCGATCACGCCGGGGCCGAACAACCTGATGCTGATGGCCTCGGGGGCGAATTTCGGGCTCAGGCGCACGCTTCCGCACATGCTGGGCATCAGCGCGGGCTTCGTGGTGATGGTGACGCTCGTCGGGCTGGGAGTCATGCGGCTCTTCGATGCCTGGCCCGCCGCGCAGAGCCTGCTCACCGCGGCGGGCGCGCTCTATCTGGGGTGGCTCGCCTGGCGGATCGCCCGCGCGGCCCCGCCCGAGGCCGGGGGCCCGCGCGGGCGCCCTTTCACCTTCCTGCAGGCCGCGGCCTTCCAGTGGGTGAACCCAAAGGCCTGGACCATGGCGCTCACGGCGGTGACGCTCTACGCGCCCGACCGCGGCCTCGGCGCGGTGCTGGCGGTCGCGGCGATCTTCGGCGCGGTGAACCTGCCCTCGGTGAGCCTCTGGGCGGTGATGGGCGTGCATCTCGGCCGCTGGCTGCACGCGCCCGGCCGGTTGCGGGCCTTCAACCTGACGATGGCGGCGCTTCTGCTCGCCTCGCTCTGGCCCGCGCTCGCGGGATAAGGGCGAAGAGGCCCGTCAGGGCCGATGAGCCCCTGTTGCATCCGCGACGGGCCGCCGTCATATACCCGCGAGGCAAGGACGGGCGGCCCATGACGATCTATCTCGACTTCGAAAAGCCGCTGGCCGAGCTCGAGGGCAAGGCCGAGGAACTCCGCGCCATGGCGCGATCGGGCGAGGGCGTGGACCTCGAGGAGGAGGCCGCCGCGCTCGACGGCAAGGCCGCCGCGATGCTCGCCCAGCTCTACAAGGATCTCACGCCCTGGCGGAAGACGCAGGTCGCGCGGCACCCGCAGCGGCCGCACTGCATCGACTACGTCGAGGCGCTCTTTTCCGAGTTCACGCCGCTCGCCGGGGACCGCAACTTCGCCGAGGATCAGGCGGTGATCGGCGGGCTGGCGCGCTTCGACGACCGCCCCGTCATGGTGATCGGCCACGAGAAGGGACACGACACCCAGACCCGGCTCGAGCGCAATTTCGGCATGGCGCGCCCCGAAGGCTACCGCAAGGCGATCCGGCTGATGCAGATGGCCGACCGCTTCGGCCTGCCGGTGATCACGCTGGTGGATACGCCGGGCGCCTATCCGGGCAAGGGCGCCGAAGAACGCGGCCAGTCAGAGGCGATCGCGCGCTCGACCGAGACCTGCCTCGGCCTCGGCGTGCCGCTGGTTTCGGTCATCATCGGCGAGGGGGGCTCCGGCGGAGCGGTCGCCTTCGCCACGGCGAACCGCGTGGCGATGCTGGAGCATTCGATCTATTCGGTGATCTCGCCCGAGGGCTGCGCCTCGATCCTGTGGAAGGACGCCGAGAAGATGCGCGAGGCCGCCGAGGCGCTGCGGCTCACCGCGCAGGATCTCAAGAAGCTGGGCGTCATCGACCGGATCGTGCCCGAACCGCTGGGCGGCGCCCACCGCGATGCGGAGGCGACCATCGGCGCGGTCGGAGAGGCCCTGGGCGCCATGCTCGGCGAGCTCGGCGGGCAGTCGCGCGACAAGCTGCGCGCGGATCGCCGGCAGAAGTTCCTCGACATGGGGACGAAGGGCCTCGCCGCCTGAGCGCAGGTCAGTCCCGGCGGAAGCTCATCCGCCGCATGAGCCGGTCGCGCCGCACCAGCTGGTGATAAAGCGCCGCACCGACGTGGCCGGCGATCAGCAGCGCCAGAGCGAGCGCGAAAAGTCCGTGCCCGGCCCGCGGCGTGAGCGTGTCGAGCTCCGGAACGGGTCCGGGCGCGCCGCCGAAGACGATCGCGCCGAGATCCGCCTCGAGCGCCATCGCGATCCCCGAAGCGGCGAGCCCGAAGACCAGCGCGTAGAACAGCCAGTGCAGCCAGGGCGCGACCTGGTTCAGCGCCTCGTTTCCGATGTCGGCGGGCTCGGGGTGCGGCGTGCGCAGCCGGACGATCAGGCGCACCACCATAAGCGCGAGGATCGCGAGGCCGAAGATCATGTGCAGCCGCAGCACGCCGATCTTGTCCGGTGACTCTTCGGGGATGGGATCGAGGCTGAAGGCGCCGCCGATCAGGGCGCCCAGGATCATCAGCGCGAGCAGCCAATGCAGCGCGACGAGGGCTGGATGGTATCGGGTCATTGCCGGAGCTTCCGTGCGTGTCCTGGTCGAGTCGGCCAAATGATAGCGGGTGGCTGAATCTATTGAAATTGCAATATTTGCAAATGCACTATTTTGCGACTAGGCTCTGCGAATGAGCGACACGGGGTTCGGCGCGACGCGAAGATCCAGCATCGGCTGGCTTGTCCAGCGCGTTGCCGCGGCCGCGGAACGCGAGATGGCCGCGCGGCTCGAACCGCTCGGGTTGAGCGTGCTGCAGTTCGCGGTGCTCGTCGCCGTGCTCGAGCGGCCGGGCGCCAGCCAGGCCGAGATCGGCGCGCGCTTCGGACAGCCGGCCTATGCGATCAGCCGGGCGCTCGATTCCCTGGAGACGGCGGGCCTCGTCGAGCGCCGCCCCGACCCGCGCTCGCGTCGCGCGAAGGGCGTGCATCCGACCGAAGCCGCGCGCGCCCGCGCGCCGGAGCTGCAAACCATCGTCGCGGAGACGAACGCCGCGCTTACTGCCCCGCTCGGGGCCGACGAACGCCAGGCGCTCGCAGAGCTTCTGCGACGCATCCTGCCCGACGCCGACCGCGACTAGCCTAGTCGCCCGCACGCGTAGCCCGCCGCACGGCGAGGATCGTGGCGGCGGGACCGATCAGCTCGAAGAACACCGTCGTCCCGATGGTCAGCGTCAGGATCATCTCCGCCCGCTCCGGAAACTCCTGCGCCGCGACCAGCGCCATGCCCACCGCTACCCCCGCCTGCGGCAGCAATGCCGGACCGTAGAGCCAGCGTTCGCGCGCGGGCGCCCCGCCCAGGCGCGCGCCCAGCCAGCCGCCGCCAAGCCGCGCCGCGATGCGCAGCGCGGCATAGCCCGCCCCCAGCGCGCCCAGGGCGACGAGGCTCTCGGGGTCCAGAGAAGCCCCCGCGAGGATGAAGAACAGCAGCATGAAGGGCCACTGGATGTGCTCGATCTCGTGAAAGGCGCGCTCGTGATGCCGCGCGCGGTTCACGATCACCGCGCCTACCGTCATCCCGGCGAGCAGGAAGGAGACCTCGAGCCAGATGGCGAGCCCCGCGGTCAGGAAGACGAGGCCCAGCGCCTCGGTCTGCAGCGGCTCGCCGGGCGAGAGGCGCCCGGTCAGCGCCGCGGCCGGCAGCCCGATCGCGCCACCCAGCGCCAGCGCCCCGCCGATCTCCCAGGCCGCCTCGGCCAGCATGTGCCCGCCGTTCGCCCCGAGCAGCGCCTGCGCCACGACCACGGCGAGGGCGAAGGCGACCATGCCCCAGGCATCGTCGATCGCGACGATCCCGCGCAGGGTGTCGACGAAGCCGCCGCGGCAGCCGCTCTGGCGGATGGCGTCCTCCGTCGCGGCGGGCGCGGTCGCGGTCGCGATGGCCCCCAGCACCAGCGCCGTCGCGGGATCGAGGCCAAGCGCCCAGAGACCTGCCGCGACGAGCAGGAGCGTGATGCCCACGATGGCGAGCGAGACCGCCAGGATCGCGCGCCCGTGCGCCGCCAGCGTGCGCGCGTCGAGCGCGCCGCCCAGAAGGAAGGCCACCATCGTCAGCGCCGTGACGGAGAGGAATCCGTACCAGTCCTGCGCGGCCTGCGGGATGAGGTCGAGGCCGCCGCCGCCTGCCGCGATCCCGCAGGCCAGCAGCAGCGTGACCCTCGGCAGCGCCGTGCGCCGGCCGACGGCATCCGCCAGAAGCCCCGCCAGGAACAACCCGCCCAGCGCGAGCAGCACGGGCACCAGCGAGGCCGTCTCGACGTGGCCCATCAGCCTGCGAGCATCTTGAGGCCCTGCGTCACGTCCGAGCGCACGGCCAGCCGCAGGCCCGGCTCGTCGCCGGCCTTGAGGGCGGCGATGATCAGCCGGTGATAATGCGGCGGCTCGCGCCGCTTCAGCCGGGTGTAGAGGCGCCGCATGGTCGGACCCATCTGAAGCCAGACCGTCTCGGCCATCGCCAGCATCGCCGGGGCCTGCGCCCGCAGGTAGAGCGTGCGGTGAAACTCGAGGTTGGCGCGAATGTAGGCCACGGCGTCCTGCCGCTGCGCCGCCTCGCCGACGCTCGCGTTGATCGTCTGCAGCCGGTCGATCAGCGCCATGTGCGCGCGCGGCATGGCGCGGCTGGCGAGTTCCACCTCGAGCAGCGCCCGCAGCGCGGCCAGCTCCTCGATCCGCTCGTTGGAGAGCTCGGGCGTGGTGACGCGACCCGAACTCGACATCGACAGCGCGCCCTCGGCCACCAGCCGGCGCAGCGCCTCGCGCGCCGGCGTCATCGAGACGCCGAACTCGCGGCCGATACCGCGCAGCGTGAGCGCCTCGCCCGGTTCGATCTGCCCGTGCATGACGCGTGCGCGCAGGCCCCGGTAGACCCGGTCATGCGCGGCGGGCACGGCCTCGGAGGGGCGGGGATTGAGCAGCATGTCCTATGTGTGATCACAAATCGCGCGGCCGTCAATCACGCGAGCATCGCCGCGAAACGGTAGCGGTGCAGCGCCGTCCCGTGCTCGCGCAGCCAGCGCCGTTCCGCTTCGTAAGGGCCGTAGAGCCGGCGAACCACCTCCCAGAAGGCGCGCGAATGATTCATCTCGGCCAAATGCGCCACCTCGTGCGCCGCCACGTAGTCGAGCACCTCGGGCGGCGCCATCGCCAGCCGCCATGAGAAACTCAGCGCGCCCGCCTGCGAGCAGGAACCCCAGCGCGAGCGCGTGTCGCGCAGGGTGAGCCGCGAATAGGGCCGCCCGAGCGCCGCCGCGTGCCGGTCGGCAGCCGCCGCCAGGCGCTCGCGTGCAAGGGCCTTTAGCCAGCCTTGCACGCGCGCGCCCGCCTGCGCCGCAGGCCCCGGCACCAGAAGGCGGCCGCCCTCGCGCCGCACCGCCCGGCCCGTCCCCGGGGAGACGTCATGCGGCTCCCCCTCCACCGGCAGCGCCACGCCATGCGCCACTTCTACGGCGCCTGGCCTGTCGAGTTGCGCCCGCAGCCATTCCGCCTTGGAGCGGGCGAAGGCGAGCCCCTCGGCCTCCGACACGCCGCGCGGCAGGGTCAGGGTGATTCTGCCGTCCAGCGCCGAGACCCGCAGGCTGATCCGCCGCGCGCGCGGCGAGCGGCGCAGCGTGACGGCGATAGGGGGGTTGCCGGGCAGGACGCGTTGGCCCATATGCGCAATCTCCGGCCGCGTCGGCAAAGGCTTTGACAAGGGTTGCGCCCTTATGTCAGGAGCGCCGAGTCGCCGGCAAGAGCGAACACGAGATGAGGATGACCATGCCCAAGGAAGAATGGGGCACGAAGCGGCTCTGCCCGACCACAGGCAAGCGTTTCTACGATCTGAACCGCGATCCGGTGGTCAGCCCCTATACGGGCGAGATCGTCGATATCGAGACCGGCCGCAGCCGCATGATCTCTTCCGCCGCCGAAGAGAGCACGAAGGCGAGCAGCAAGTCCTCCGAAGGGGACAGCGCGGTGATCGAGGACGACTCGGTCGATGTGGATCTGGAGGACGATGTTCTCGAAGACGACGAGGACAGCAACGTCTCGCTGGACGACATCGCCGACGTATCCTCGGACGACGACGAGGGGTGATGCCGGGCGGTTTTCCGTGGCGCGCGGGCGCCGCATTTTCCGCTTGATCCTCTCCGGCGCTGCGTCTAGGACACGCGGCACCAAAGGGGCCTTAGCTCAGCTGGGAGAGCGCTTGCATGGCATGCAAGAGGTCACCGGTTCGATCCCGGTAGGCTCCACCAATACCCCTTGTTTTGGCACCGACAGAGACACGGCTGCCCGTCTCGGGCCGAGCGGCCCCGGCCGCAAGGACCGGGGCACGGGGCGCCGCTCAGAGAAGCAGGCGCCAGATCAGGTAATTGGGCGCGAGCATCGCGAAGGCGATGAGAAACAGCCGCGCATAGTGCACGGTCTTGCCGAGCCGCCCGCCGCCCTGCGTCGCCGGGCCGAGGCTCATGATGCCGGCCATCACGGCGTAGCCGCCGGCCTCGCGCTTCACCGCCTTCTGCCGCAGCGAGGCGAGCGCCGCCTCGCGCCGCGCCGCCAGTTCCGGCGGAAGCTCCTGCTCGAGCTGGGTGCTGCCGTCCATCCTGTCCCTCCTTCGTCAAGCTGCCACCTCGAGTTAGCTGGTCGTCCACGGTTGTCGACCCGTGACGTTGCCGCACCGCGCGCGTTGGACGGGCCGGCGCGGCGCGCTATGGTGACGCAGGTGGCTGGACGAGGCGCGGCATGAATCATCGAGGCTTGCTCGCGACGATTCCGCAGGCCGATCGCGCGCGCCTGACGGCCCGCTCGAGCGGGCCGGGCCTGCGCCGCCTGGGGGTGCACGGCGGCGCGATTCTGCTGCTCGGGGCGGCAATCGCGGCGCGCGTGCCGGGCTGGCCGCTCATCCTGCCGGTGCAGGGCGTGCTGCTCGCGTTTCTCTTCACGCTGCAGCACGAGACGACGCACAAGACGCCCTTCGCCGACGATCGGCTCAACGACTGGGTGGGCCGCATCGCCGGCGTGTTGATCGTGCAGCCCTTCGCCTGGTTCCGCTATTTCCACCTCGCGCATCACCGCCACACCAACGATCCCGACCGCGACCCCGAACGCGCAGCGGAGAAGCCCGGGAGCTGGCCGGCCTTCCTCTGGCATCTCTCGACGATCGGCTACTGGCGGGACAAGGCGGCGGTGCTGTGGACCAACGCCTTCGGCCGGATCGAGGCGGAATACCTGCCGCGCAGCGTGCACCCGCGGCTGCGCCGGGAGGCGCGGGTCATGCTGGCGGCCTACGCTTTGGCCGCCGCGCTGATGGCGACAGTCGCGCCCTGGCTCTTCACGGCCTGGCTATTGCCGCTGGCGCTCGGCTTCCCGGCCCTGCGGCTCTACCTTCTGGCCGAGCACGGACGCTGCCCGGCCGTGGCCGACATGTTCGCCAACACGCGCACCACGTTCACCACCGGGCTGGTGCGGTTTCTCGCCTGGAACATGCCCTATCACGCCGAACACCACGCCTGGCCCTCCGTCCCCTTCCACAAGCTGCCCGACCTCCACCGGATCGCGCGGCCGCATCTGAAGGAGACCGAACAGGGCTACGCCCGCTTCACGCGGCGGTATGCGGCCTCCCTTCGCTGAGGCGTCCTCAGCTCAGTCGGCGAGCAAGGCGTCGATCCGCTCCAGCGTCTCGATATCCGCCGCGATCTGCGCCTCGCTCGCCTCGGCGTCCATCCAGTAGACGAGCGCGCCCGTCTCCTCGGCCACCTGCTGCGCACGATCGCTGGCGATCGTCTGCCGCGCGACGGCGATGATCTTGTCGCGGACGTCCTGCGGGGTGTCCTCATGCACGAAGAGGCCGTTCCAGGTCGAGATGTCCAGTTCCGGCGCGAGCTCTCCGATGGTCGGCGTCTCGGGCAGGATCGCGATGCGCTCGCTGGTCATCGCTGCGAGCATGGTGACCTCGTCCAGGCAGGGCAGGATCAGCTGCAAGGTCGTGTTTATGACGTCGGCGTCGCCGCTGGCGAGCGTGTTGCAGTCGAGCGCGTCGAAGGCGGAGTCCGAGGAATAGGCGAAGCCCATCTCGCGCGCGAGCGCCTTGGTGACCCGTGTCGGCAGCGCCGCGCCGCCGAAATGGCCGAGCACCACGTCGTTGTCCTGCGCGTGCCGCGCCAGCGCGGCCATGTCCGCGTAGGGGGCGTCGCCGGAGGCGGCGATCACGAAGGGATAGGTCAGGAAGATGCCCAGCGGGTCGAAGGGGTCGGGATCGAGCGCGGGGATCCCGATCTGCGGGCCGATCACCGGCACGCCGATCACGAAGGAGCCGATCGTGTAGCCGTCGGGCGGCGCCATCGCCACCTCGACCGCGCCGGGGAAGGGTCCGCCGCCACCGCCCGGCTTGTTCAGCACCGCGGCAGGCACGCCGTAAGTCTCCTGGAAGTCCTCGGCGATCATCCGCGTCAGGATGTCCTCGAGGTCGCCGGGCGGCCAGGGCACGACGAATTCGACGGGCTTCTCGGGGTATTCCGCGACGGCCGGCGCCGCCGCCATCGCCAAAGGCGCTGCAAGCGCCGCGGTCAGGATCTTTTTCATCTCGTCCCTCCAAGACTGCCGCGACGCGGGTGACGCCACGTAATCCATTGTCGCGGGGCGGCCCGCGTCTGTCAAACGCCGCGCGCCCGTGCCCGCCGCGGGCGCACCGCCTCAGCCCGGCCGGAACACCGCGTCGAAGGCCGCGAGCGCCGCCAGCGGCCCGGAGAGCGTCACCGCCAGCCCCAGAAGGGCGAAGAGCCCGTCGCGGGCGAGCAGGCCGGTCGCCATGAGCAGCACCGCGAATCCGAGGATGGAGGAAGAGAAGGGAACGACCTCGAGAAAGGGCATCGCCAGGCCGCAGGCCAGGCAGGCGGCTTCGACGAGGTGCCGGCCCGGCCGCCGCAGCAGAACGCGCCAGCGCGGACGCGCGTGCCTGTCCAGCCAGCGCGCCAGCCCGGCCAGCCGCGCGATTCCGGCGCGCGCCCTCGGCCCGCTCAGCCGGCGGCGTGTGAGCTTCCCCGGAAGCCAGAGACACTCCTGCCCCGGCCAGAGCATCTGGGCCGAGACAAGCGCGATGGAGAGCCCGCAGACCGACGAGAAGAAGGGCACCCCGGAGAGCGGCGAGACGACAAGGAGCGCGGGCACCATCAGCACAGGCAGGAACGAGCGGCGGCCGAACGCCGCGACCACGTCGCCGAGGGTGACGGGATCGCTCTGCGCCGCGGCGCAGAGCCTGTGGAGGATCTCCTGCACCGCGCCACCGACCGCCGTGTTTCTCCCGTCATCCGCCGCTTCGGCGCCGGGTCGCCCCATTGCGTGGTCTCCTTCGCAGGCGCAAGCTCGTGCCTCGGCGCCATCGTGCCGCGACGCGGGAACCGCACCGCCTCGGCTCCGGTTCCGCCCTATCAAGGCTCAGGAGACCCGCATGCGCCAGACCCTCGCTATATTTCTCTCGCAACCCGCGGTCCTGATCGTGTGGCTGGCCCTCTCGCTCGTCAGCGTCGCCATCCTGATCCGGGACTTCCGCCGCAACAATCCCGAGATCGGCCCCCTGATGAAGGTCGTCTGGGCGCTGACGGTGCTCTATTCGGGCCCGGTCGGGCTGCTGATCTACTGGACCACGGGGCGCAAGCAGATCCCGCGCGACACCATCTGGCGGCGTGGGTGGCGTTCGACCGCCCATTGCTACTCCGGCTGCGGGCTCGGCGAGATCGTGGGCCTGATCCTGGCGGTGGGCATCCTCGCGCTGGGCACCATGCCGACGGCCCTCGTCACCTTCGCCTTCGCCTTCACTTTCGGAATCGTCCTGACCCTCGGGCCGCTGATGCACGATGGCGTGCCCTTCGGCCGGGCGATGCGCGACTCGCTGGTGAGCGAGACCGCCTCCATCGTGGTGATGGAGGTGGTGGCCATCGGCGTCGATCTCTGGCTTTCGGGCGACGCGGGGCTGGGCGACGTGCTGTTCTGGACGGCCATGATGACCTCGCTCACACTTGGTCTCGTCGCGGCATGGCCGGTGAACGTGGCGCTCGTGTATTTCGGCGTGAAGGAGGGGATGCACGACCCGCGCGAGATGGCCAAGGCCTGATCGCCCGCCTACAGCAGGGTCTGCGCGAGGATCGCCAGCGCGTAGATGCCGAGGATCGCGAAACTCTCGATCCCGATGCCGGCGGGGCCGTGCCGCTGCCTGTAGAGCTGGCCCAGCGTCAGGACCGCCGTCAGCATCAGGCCCACCACCAGCCAGAACAGGTCGTCGCGCCCGATGGCGTGGTAGAGCGAGCCCTCGCGATATCCGACATCGGAGATCGTCAGGAAGAGCGTGTCGAAGGTGTTGCCGCCGATGATGCCGCCGACGGCGAGTTGCAGCGCGCCGCGGCGCACCGCCGCGAGCGTGGTCACGAGTTCGGGCAGCGAGGTGACGACCGCCGTCGCGAGCGCGCCCATGACCGAGGCCGACAGCCCCAGCCGGTCCACCAGGACGCCGGCCACCTTGGCGATGAGCCAGCCGGCGGCGCCCATGATCAGCATCAGCAGCGCGAAGCGCAGCAGGAGCATCGCGGTGGACCGGTCGCGCGCCTCCGGTTCATCCGGTTCGTCAGGTTCGGTCTCATGCGTGCGGACGGGACGCCACATCGGCTTCTCGCGCACCTGATGCGAGGCATAGACGCCGAGCAGATAGACGCCGAAGAGCACGACGGAGGCCGGATGGACCGCAAAGAGCGCGACCTCCGGCAGCGCCCAGGCCGCGAGCGGCAGCGACAGCAGCAGCATCAGCAGCGTGCCTTGGAAAACGTTCGCGAGTTCGGCCGCGGCGTGTTCGAGATTGGCGCGGCGATGCAGCAGATCGGCCATGGCGAGGAAGGCCGTCTGCGCCGCGATCCCGCCGATGCCGTTGGAGAAGGCGAGCGAGGCGCGCCCGTCCAGCGCCGAGGTGAGCGAGACGATCGACCCCGAGAGCGACGTCGCCGCGCCGAGCAGCACGCCGCCCACCAGCGCCTCGCCCAGGCCGGTGCGGTCCGCGATCCGGTCGGCCATGCCGGTCAGCCGGGTGCCGCCGGTCAGGATGACGACCGTGGCGCCGGCGAAGAGCGCAAGAAGGATGATCGTATCGAGCGCAGCGAACATGACCCCCCAACACCACTGGCGGCGCCCGGTTTCAAACAGGAACCGCGACAGACTGACCGGGATTGTGCCATGACTGGCGAAAAGGGAGACACGCCGCATTGCAGGGACAGGCCAGCGTCTCTTGGCGCGCCAGGCCCGACAGGGTGCTGCGCGCCGCGCTCGGCGAGGCGCATGTCGTGGGCATGGTCTTCGCGCCCCCCTTCGCCGTGGCGCTGGCAGAGGGTGCGGGGCGGCTCGCCATCGCGCTTGGCTGTGCGCTGCTGCCCACGCTCGCAGGCGCCGCGCTGGCGCCGCGGTTCCCGCCCCAGCGCGACCTCAGACAGATCGAGGCGCTGGCGGTGCTGGTGCTGCTCTTCGTGGGCGTCGCCGCGCTCGCAGCGCCGGCTTATGTGACGCTGGGCATGCCCCCGGTCGACGCGGCCTTCGAAAGCGTCTCGGCGATCACCTCCACGGGGCTCACCGTGGCGACCGGCACGATGGAGTGGCCGCTTGCGGGCCACGCGCTGCGGGCCTGGATGCAGTGGTGCGGCGGCTTCGCGATCGCCGTGGCGGGGGTCGCGCTGATCCTCGGGCCGGGTGCGGCGGCGCGCGGCGCGGCCAGCACGATGGGGCGCGCCGGGTTGCCCGACCGCGACCTGCGCACCTCGACCCGCCGCCAGGCGCGGGCGCTGCTCGTGGCCTATGTCGTGCTCACTGTGGCGGCGGTCGCGGTCTTCCTGCCGCTCTTCCCGAGCTGGTGGGAGGCGATCGCCGTGGCGCTCAGCGCCGTCTCGACGGGCGGCTTCACGCCGCGCCCCGACAGTCTCGCCAGCTATTCGCGTGCCGCCCAGGCCGCGGTGATGCTGGTCTCGCTCGCGGCCGCGTTTTCGCTGCTGTTCTACGTGAAGCTGCGCCGCGACGGGCTGCGCGGCGCGCTCTTCGGCACCAATGCCGCGGCGATGCTCGCCTTCGCGCTGGGCGCTTCGGGGCTGGCCGCGCTCCTGCATCTGGCGCTGAGCGGCAGCCCGGCCCAGGCGCTCGACAGTCTGCTCAACACTCTGAGCGGCGTGACCACGGCGGGTTTTTCCGTCGCGCCGGTGGACGCGGCTCCGCCCCTGCTTGCGCTTCTGCTCGCGGTGATGGTGGTGGGCGGCGGCGCGGGCTCGACCGCAGGCGGAATCAAACTCGAACGCGCACTCACCTTCGCGCGGGCGGTGCGCGTCGCGCTGCTGCGCCTCCGCGTGCCGGCCGAGGCCGTGACGCCGCTGATGGCGAACGGCGAGCGCATGCCGGAGCAGCGGATCGTGGCGACGCTCGCGGTCGTCGCGCTCTACGCGGCCTCGGCGCTCGCCGTCTGGCTCGCCATGCTGGCCGGAGGTGTCCCGGCCCTGGCCGCGCTGTTCGACACGGTTTCGGCCCTCTCCACGGTGGGTCTCTCGGCCGGGGCGGCCGGGCCCGACCTCGCCTGGCCGCTCAAGCTCGTGCTGATCGCGGCCATGCTGCTCGGGCGACTGGAATTTCTCGCGCTCATCGCGGTGCTCGCGCCCGCGACATGGGCGCCGGATCGCGGCTGAAGGAAAGGAAGGACGCCATGCGCATCGTCATCGTCGGGGCCTCGCGTTTCGGAATCGCCACCGCCGAACAGCTCGTCGAGGAAGGGCACGACGTGGTGCTCGTCGACCAGGACGGCGCCAAGCTCGAACGTCTGGCGGAAGAGATCGACTGCGGCTTTCTGGAGGGCGACGGCTCGCTGCCCTCGGTGCTGCGCGACGCCTATGCCGACGGCGCGGACGCGCTGGTGCTGCTGACCAACGTGGACGACGTGAATATCCTCGCGGCTCTGGTCGGCCGGTCGGTCGGCTACCCCCGCGTCGTGCCGCAGATCGTCCGGCGGCAGCTTCTCGCTGTTTGCGACGAACTCGGACTGGAGAACCTGATCACGCCCCATGCCACGGTCGCGCGGTCGATCGTGCGCTCGCTCGAAGAGCATGCCGACACGGCGCTCGACCTGCGGGCTTATTCGGGCTTCGACGTGCTCGGCTACAAGGTTCAGGCCGCGCAGGACGGGCAGGGCGTGTCTGACCTCGGGCTGCCGAAGCAGGCGCGCGCCATCGCGCTCACCCGCGAGGGCGAAGACCGTCTGCTCGACGAGGACACGACCGTGCGCGAGGGCGATCTGCTGATCGTCGCTGTCGCGCCCGACGCGCAGGATCGCATGGACCAGCTTTTCGCGGAGCCCGAAGACAACTCCGACGCGGAGTGAGTTCGAAAGCCGCAACGAAGGAGGCCCCGCGCCATCGTCCGGCGCGGGGCCTTGCGGGTCCGGCCGCAGGCGGCCCTGCGCGGCTCAGTCGTTGCCCTGCGCGCCGCGCCGTGCGCCTTCGGCGATCCGGGCCGCGCTCTTGCGCGCTTCCTCGGCCGTCCTTTCGACCGCCTCTTCCGCGTCGGGCACCCGCTCGCGCAGGGCTTCGCCGGTCTCGCGCGCCATCTGGCGCGCCTCGTCCGTCGCGCCTCGCGCCGCGTCGGCGAGACGGTCGCGCTCGCGCCGATAGATGGCGTCCGCCTCGTTCATCAGCTTTTCCGACACGTCGCCAAGCCGCTCGGTTTCGAAGCGGGTGCGCGGCAGGGCGGCGGCGATCGCCGCACCGGCCGCGAGCGCCACGGCGCCGGCGACGAAGGGATGATGGCGCACCGTTTCGGCGGCACGTTCCGGCGCTTCGTCGATCGCGTGTCCCGCGCTCGACCGGACACGATGCGCGGCCTCGCGGGCACGGTCGCGGGCTTCGATGGCGCGAACACGGGCTGCCACGACGCGCGCCCGCGCTTCGCGGCTCATGCCCTCGGTGCCCGCGTCGATCCGGTCGCGCAGCGCATCGAAACGGTCCTCGATGTCGTCGCCGAACGCTTCGGCGCGCGCCCGGAGGTCGCGCGCACCGCTGCGCAGCCTGTCGCTGTCGGCAGCGTGGCGCAGCCGCGCGGCGCGACGGCGCGCCGCCTCGCGCGTCCTTTCGTAGGCGGCGCGCGCATCCTCGCGCTCGATCCGCGGCGCGAGAAGCAGGGCGATGCCGGCCGCCGTCAGCGCGGTGCCCACCGGATTGGCGCGCGCGGCGTCGACGATGCCGCTGCCGAGGTGCCGGGTCTGACGGGCAGCGCCGCTGAACCGGCCATGCTCCTCGCCGTCCTCCCAGCGCTCGAAATCCGATACGCCCGGATCGACGCGCTCGTAGAGCGCTGCATAGACGGCGGGGTCGTCCTCGACAGTGACCGGGTCGGGCCTCGCGGCCCCCGGAGTCGCCCCGGCCGTCTGCGTTTCACCGCGCGGGACGGATCGCCTACGGAGGGGATCGTTGGTCTGCCAGGCAGTCATCTTGCGTCCTTTCTCGTCCAGAAGGGCCGTCGCGGCGCGTCCGACGCGCCGGTGTCTTGGACTGTCAACGACATCCCCCCGCTTGGGTTCCGCGCGAGGAACGAAGCGCGCCCGCCGCCGTTTCCTGCTCCCTGACGAAGAATGGAGACCCGATGGCCTACACGATCCCGCTTCTCGAGATTGCGCCGGTCACGCACGACACGAACCGGCTCGTCTTCGAAAAACCGATGGGCTTCGAGTTCGTCCCGGGGCAGGCCGTCGAGATGACGCTGGACCGCGACGGCTGGCGGGACGAGCGCCGGCCCTTCACGATGACGAGCCAGCCGGAGGACGCGCACCTCGAGTTCGTCATCAAGAGCTATCCCGACCACGACGGGGTGACAGCCCGCATTCCCGAAATGCGGCCGGGCGATCGCGTCCGCATTGGCGCGCCCTGGGGCGCGATCCACGATGCTGGGCCCGGCGTCTTCGTCGCGGGTGGCGCGGGGCTCACGCCCTTCATCTCGATCCTGCGTCGGCGCGCGCGCGACGGGGCGCTCGGCGGATGCCACCTCGTCTTCTCGAACAAGGCCGAGCAGGACATCATCCTGCGCCAGGAGTGGGAGCGCGCGCCGGACCTGCGTACCAGTTTCGTGCTGGACGCGCCGCACGAAACCTTTCCGCAGGGGCCGCTCGACGCGGAGTTACTGGGCCGCCTCGTCGGCGACTTTTCGGGGCTTTTCTACCTCTGCGGCCCGCCGCCGATGGAGAAGGCCGTCCGCGACGCCCTCGCCGCGCACGGCGTCGGGGACGACGGCATCGTGTCCGAGGAGATGCCGCCGAAGGAGGAGCGCGACGCGCTTTTCGAAAGTTGAGCGCTTAGCGGAACAGCGGCGCCACGGGCACGTTGGGGGCCAATGAATGAGGTTCGCGCCGCCAGCTCCCGGATGCTTCGGGATCGCGGCGGCGCGAACGAACGACACGCAAGCTTCGAAGGAGACATCCATGAAACGCGCAACTCTTCTCGCCTCGGTCGCCGCGCTCGCAGCCGCGCCGGTCTTCGCCGACAGCCATGATGGCGAAAACGGCGGTCAGACCGCGATGCAGGAGCAGAACGGCGAGGCACAGACGTCGGAGCAGCAGTCCGACATGGCCTCCGGTCAGGACGATCAGGAGACCGGCATGATGTCGGGCGAAGACGGCGAGCAATCCGACATGGCCTCCGGCCAGGGGGATGAGACGGACATGGCCGCCGACGAGACCGACGCCACAGAGGACAACGGCGTGGTCGCGATGGACGAGCACGCCAGCGGGATCACCTCGGGCGAAATGACCACGAACATGCTGCGCGCCTCCGAGATCATCGGCGGCGACGTCTATGCCGTCGAGCAGGAATGGTCCGACGACGAGTGGGCGGCTTCCGAGGTCTTTGACACGATCGAGGACGGCTGGCAGGAAGTTGGCGACATCTCCGACGTGGTGCTCAGCAAGGACGGCAAGGCCGTGGGGCTCGTCATCGAGCACGGCGGCTTCCTCGACATCGGCGACGACAACGTCCTGCTGTCGATGAAGGACGTCCGCCGGGTCGAGACCGGCGGCGGCGACATCGACTATGTCAC
Organism: Rhodosalinus halophilus; assembly: GCF_003298775.1. Lineage (GTDB taxonomy): Bacteria > Pseudomonadota > Alphaproteobacteria > Rhodobacterales > Rhodobacteraceae > Rhodosalinus > Rhodosalinus halophilus. The sequence continues at coordinate 221,098 of NZ_QNTQ01000005.1, forward strand.
AAACATGACCGAGAGCAGCATCGAAGGCATGCCGGAGGTCGAAGAAAACTGGTTCTGAGGTCCGACCCGGACCGAAGGGAGGCCCCGGCCGCGCACGGCGCGGCGGGGCCTTTTCCGTTTCCGGCGCCGCGCCCGCGCGGGAACTCTTTGCCGCCGGAGCGGGTTGATCCGCCGACCTGATCGGGCATGACCCGCGACGCGACCGGCCTCCGGGGCCGGTCATCTCCGCATCGCCCGACACCGCCTGAAGGAGGCACGCATGACCGATCCCACACGAGAGGCCGAGGCTGCGGCACAGGCTGTCACCGAAGAGGCGCGCGACGCGGTCGCTGAGGCCCGCGAAGCGGCCGCCCGCTCGCTGGACGAGGCCGGTCGCCGCGCGCGGGAAGAGGCGAATGCCCGCGTGTCGCAGGCCGCCGACGACGCGGCCGCCGAGGCCGCGAACGCCGCCCGCGCCGCCGAGGATGCCGCGGCAGAGTTCGGCGCCGACAGCGTCGAGGCGAAGGCGCTCAGGAGCATCGCGCAGTTCCTGGAAGATACCGCCGAACGTCTACACGCGCTCGATCTGGAAAGCATGGTTCACGGCGTCGACCGTTTCGCGCAGCGCCACCCGATGGCGTTCCTGGCAGGCGCTGCGGCGCTGGGCTTCGCCGCGGCGCGGCTCCTGCGCGCCGCGGATCGTGCCGATGCGTCCGACGCCGCACCCGGGCCGTCGCAATCGGCGACCTCTGCGGGCTTCGGCGGTCCCGCCGGCGCAGTCTCGCCGCAGACCGGCACCGGGGAGGATGACGGCCCATGAGCGAGCAGGAACCTCCCCGCCGTTCCGCCGCCGCGCTCCTCGTGCAGGCGTTCGACCAGGCGCGCGGCCTTCTGCGCCGGGAACTGGATCTGGCGCGGGCCGAGGCGGATCGAAGCCTGCGGAGCGCTGGCGCCGCGCTGGGCCTGCTGGCCGTCGCCCTGCTGCTCGCGATCACCGCGCTCGACGTGCTGGCCGAAGCGGCCGTGCTGGCTCTGGAGCGCTCGGGGCTCACGCCTGGGTGGGCCGCCGTGCTCGTGGGCGGGGCGCTCGCGCTGGTCGCCTTGGTCGTCGCATGGCGCGGCCTGCGCGATCTCGACCGTGCGCGCCTCGCGCCCGAGCGGGTGGGCGAAAGCCTCCGCGAGGATGCGCGCCGGGTGAAGGAGGCGGCAGATGCCGGACACTGAAAGCCCCGAGACCATTGCGCGCGACATCGCCAAGCGGCGCGCGGCGCTGGCCGCTACGGTGGAAGAGCTTCAGTCGCGCGCCGCGCCGAGCGCGCTCGTCGCGGCGGCAGGCGAGGCTCTGCGCAAGGAGGGGCCCGACCTCGCGAAGCTGACAGCGCGCAGGCTCGCGCGCAACCCGGGGGCCACGGCGATGCTGCTGGGTGGCCTGGCCTGGCTGGCGGCCGGAAGGTCGCAGACCGCAGACACGGCCGACTCCGCGCAAGCCGACTCCGGCGAGGGCATCGGCCGGCACCTGCGCCGCGAGACGCAGGCGCATCCCGTGCTGGCCGGAAGCCTGGCCGCACTTGCGGGCGGCGCGCTCGGCGCGGCCGTCTTCGCGGCGGCGCGGCGGCGCGGCGAGGCGCGGCCCGAGGAGGCGCTTGACATCGAGGCGCGCATCGCCGCCGGCCGGGCGGAGACCGTCTGGCAGCTCGAGCGCGCACGCGCCGAGCGCGGCGAGGCGCTGGCCGGACGCGACCGCGTGCAGGCGCCGGCGATGCCGTCCGCGGCGGCGGCACGCGAAGACGTCTGATCGCGCGCGCCATCGGGCCTCGCTCTAAACGCGACGGAGCTGCGGTGCCCGACGCCGCCTCGTTCGGCTCGACCGCGCGGAGCCCCGGACGGCGGCCCACGGTGCTGCCAACGTGCGACTGCCTCCACTCTTGCCCCTCGCACCCCCACGCGCCGCACCCCTGACAGTCCACCGGAGCGCGCCGAGACAGCCGGTGCGCGGATATTCGCCGGTCTCCCTGTGCGGCGGAACACCGCACGCGCCGCGCGAGTTGAACGAATGCGATGCCGAGAAGGCGGGCGTGACCGACCGGAACGCGGAACGCCCCGCGAGACCGGGGCACAGAGGCGCCACGGGCGCTCCGGCCTCACCGCTTTCGCCAGCTCGCGCGTGCAAGGGAGGTGCTGGCATGACCGCAAGATGGACGGAACCCGCACGCGCCGCGGTCGCAGAAGCGCGCGGCGCCGCTCGCTCCGGCCGTCCGCAGCGACGCGCCCAGCCCGATCGCGCGACGCGCGATGCCCTGCAGCAGGAGATGCTCGAAGAAGTCCGGGCGCTGCGCGCCTTCGCGATCAGCCTCACCCGCGACGGAACCCAGGCCGACGACCTTGTGCAGGAGACGCTGATGAAGGCCTGGTCCAACCTGGGCAGCTTCACGCCCGGGACCAACATGCGCGCCTGGCTCTTCACCATCCTGCGCAACACCTTCTATTCCGAGCGCCGAAAGGCCCGCCGCGAGGTCGCCGACGAGGACGGCGAGCGCGCGGGCGATCTCGCGGTGAAGCCCTCGCACGACGGGCGGCTGAACCTGCGCGATTTCCGCCGGGCCTTTGCGCAGTTGAGCGACGAGCAGCGTGAGGTGCTGATCCTCGTCGGGGCGCTCCAGCATTCCTACGAGGACGCGGCGGCGATGTGCGGCGTCCGCGTCGGCACGATCAAGAGCCGCCTGAACCGCGGCCGCGCCCGGCTCGCCGAACTCATGGGGCTGGACGGGCGGCAGGCGACCGAGGCCACCGATCCGATCACCTCGGCAGTCGTGGCGCAGAACGGCCGCAACGCCGGCTGAGACCCCGCGCGGCGTTGGACGCGCGACGCGCGGTCGCCTACCCTTGCCCGCATGGCCGATACCTCGCACCCCAGGACGCTGCCAACGGCGCCACCCGCGGCGCGCTTTCCGGTGCTGCCCGATCTGCCGGAGGGGCCCGGCGCGCCGCGGCCGGTGGGCATCGAGGTGGAATTCGGAGCCCTGCCACCCGAGCGGGCCGCCGAAATCTGCGAGGATCGCTTCGGCGGAGACCTCCGGCAGGTCTCGGCGAGCGAATGGAGGCTGGAGGGCAGCCGGGTGGGCAATCTGAAGATCTACCTCGACAGCGCCTGGCGGCCGGGCGGAAGCGACAGGGCCGCCGAGATGGGCGTCGCCGTGGCGCGGCAGGTGGTGCCGATCGAGATCGTCACCGAGCCGCTGCCGCAGACGCGCCTGCCCGAGATCGATGCGCTGGTCGCCGAACTCGCGGCTGCTGGAGCCGAAGGCTCGCGGGCGCATCTGCTGCACGGCTTCGGGCTGCACCTCAACATCGCGCTCGCAGATCCCGAGACCGGCCGCGACCTGCTGCGCGTTGCGCGCGCCTTCGCGCTGCTCGAGGACTGGTTGCGCGCGCGCGATCCGCTCGACCTGAGCCGCCGCGTCCTGCCCTTCACCGCGCCTTTCCCCGCGGCCTTCGTCGAGGCGCTCGCAGCGCTCGCGCCCTCGGATCCGCCCGCGCGGCTTTTCGACCTGATCGACGCGCATCTGACCTCGCGCAACCACGGGCTCGATCTCATGCCGGCCTATGCCCATCTCGCGCCGGAACGGTTCGCGCGGCACGCCGCCGCCGCCGCGGGGGCAGTGGCGGCGCGGCCCGCCTACCACTTCCGCATGCCTGAAAGCCGGATCGGCGAGCCGGAGTGGAGCCTGTCCTACGACTGGCGGCGCTGGTGGCTGGTCGAGCGCGTGGCGTCGGAGAACACGCTCGCGGCGCGTGTCGCGGCGGCGCGGCAGGAAGCCGCGGCGGCCTCCCCCTTCGCCGACCGGGCGGACGAGGGCGCGCCGGTCACGCAGGCACTTGGAAGCTTCGCGGCCCTCGCGCCCCGCGGCGGACCCGGGCCGGGGGCCGCATGACCGCTTCGGTGCGCCCACGCATCGCCGTGACCACCTCGGCACGCTCGGGCTGGCGGATCTTTCCGCTGGTCGCGCTCAACATCTGGCTCGCCGGCGGCCGCGCCGTGCGCTGGGGCACCGGGCGGGCGGCAGAGCTCGACACGGTGGACGGCCTCGTGATCGGCGGCGGCGACGACATCTCGCCCGCGCTCTACGGTGGCGAGATCCGCGCCGAGGTGCGGCTCGACCCGGCGCGCGACGCCCTCGAGCGGCGCCTCGCGGAGGAGGCGCTCGAGCGGGGAATCCCCGTGCTGGGGATCTGCCGCGGCGCACAGATGCTCAACGTGGCTCTGGGCGGCACGCTGCACGCGGATGCCTACGCCGCCTATCCCGGTTCGCACCGTTACAAGACGATCCTGCCGCGCCGCCGGGTGCGGGCCTGCGCCGGCACGATGCTGGCGAGGCTCGCGGGCCGCGAAGAGATGTGGGTGAACGCGCTGCACACGCAGGCGGTCGATCGCCTCGGCGCGGGCCTGCGGATCGCCGCGACGGATTCCGGCGGCATGGTGCAGGCCATCGAGCGCCCCGCACCGCCCTTCGCGCTGGGCGTGCAGTGGCATCCGGAGCACCTCTTCTACAAGCGCCAGCAGCGTCAGATCTTCGCTGCGCTGACCGAGGCGGCTTCGCATCGCGCCCTCGGCGCCCCGGCGACCGCCTGACGGCGCGCGGCGCCGCACTCACATCATTTCCTGCGGCAGAAAGGGGATCGGCCGGCCGAAGCGGCGCGGCGCCTTGCGCGGAAAGGGCAGGAGAAAGCCGCGCCGCTCGTCCGGGCGGCTTGCGGCATTGTCCTCGGCCAGCCGCGCCCAGGCTTCGGGCGCGGCCTGTGGATCGAACAGCTCCGGCCCGGCATCCTCTGGAAGCCAGTGGCGCATCAGACGCTCCTGCAGGAACGCCGCCTGGTCGGGTGCCTCGAGCGCGACCCCGGCTTCCGTATCCCAGCGGTGCGAGCGCCCGTTGAGGTTGGCCGAGGAAACGACCGCCGTGCGCCCGTCGAAGACCGACACCTTCGCGTGAACATAGACGATCGGCGCGTCGTGGATCACGGCGCGCGTGCCATCAGGTGGCCGCGCGCGTGGCTGCGCCGGCGAGACGAAGGTCGCGCGCGCGCCAAAGGCCGTCTTGACCCTCTCGACGCAGCGCGCCTGGAGATGTTCGCCGAAGCGCACGGATAGCCCCGTGTCGCCGAGAAAGGCGGCGGGCTCCGGCGCGGCCGGCAGCACCACGATCAGCCGGAGCCCGGGCGCCTCGCGGGCCCGCCGCGCGAGCGCGCTCGCAAAGCGAAGATCCCGCAGGAACTGCGACTCGAAGTATACGAGTTGCTGTGCGCCCTCCACTTCGGCGAGCGTGCGGTCGTAGATCTCACGGGCCACGGGCTTCGGCCCGAGGCGAAGCCGCGCCGGGCCGCGCCGGCGGCGCGCGAGGGTGCGCAGCAGGCCGGGGCGCGGCGCAGGCGTCCGACGTCCGTCGAGCTCCTCGAGAAACCTGTCGAGATGGGCCTCGGCCGAGGCCGCCACGGGCCCGGACAGGCTCAGCGCCACGTCGTGCCATGTCTGCCCCGCGGACTGGTAGTGCCCCAGCCCGTCGGCACGCCTGTCGTCGAGGTCGAGCCCGCCGATGAAGAGCCGTTCGCCGTCTGCCACGGCGAGCTTCTGGTGATGGGTGCAGGGCCGGAGCGGCGGAAGCGCCGAGCGGCGGCGCCGCAGCCGTCCTTCGCGGGTTTCGGTGACCCACCCGCGAAGCGCCACCGCATCGGTGAGCCATTCCGCGCGCTCCGCCCGCGTCAGCGCGTTGAGGTGCCGCGCCGTGCGGGCGAGGTAGCGGCGCGCGAGCGGCGCGAAGACGACGCGGAAGACCGGCCCCACCTCGGCGGGGTGCATCGCCACCCGGATCTCGAGCTCTTGCGCCACGCCGGCGCGTTCCGCCGCCTCCTGGAACAGGCGCGCGCTCTTGTGCGCGCGCCGGTGCAGATCCGGCGCGGCGACCGGATCGAAGTCGCTCAGCACGAGGCGCACCTGCACGCCGCGCGCGAGCGTGTCGATCACGAGCCCGCACCAGTCGTCGAAACGCGATCGCGCCTCCGCCGACTGCAGCTGCGTCGTCGGATCGAAGATGCGAAAGCCGGCCACGATCCGCCGCTCGGCGGAAAGAAACATCTGCTCGAGACAGGGAAAGGCCTCTTCCGCCGTCAGCATCACACGCAGATCGTCGTAGCCGCCGGGCGCGGCCGGCGCCGGCACGCCGCCCGGCCGGCCGCGGCGGTCTTGCGCACGGTTCGGAGTGTCCTGCATGTGCCGTCGTCTCCCGCCTCGTTCGTCCGTGGCACGTGGAGGCAAGACCCCGGCGGCGGTGCAGGTTCCTTTCAGCGCGGCGACGGACTTTCAGCTCCCGGCGATCCAGTCCTCGAGTCGCTCGATCGCCTGCGCGCCGATGGATTGCAGCCGGTCGGCCTGCGCCGCGTAGGGACAGGGGCCGTCGAGCCGATCCGCCATGTCGGCCATGCGGAAGCAATCGGGCGCATCCAGCGCGCCCAGCTCGTCCCAGGTCACCGGCACGGCCACGGGCGCGCCGGGACGCGCCCGCATCGAATAGGGCGCGATCGCGGTGGCGCCGCGCTCGTTCCGCAGCCAGTCGATGAAGATGCGGCCCTTGCGCTTCTGCTTCGACATGGTGGCGGTGAAGCGCTCCGGCTCGCGGTCCGCGAGCGCGCGGGCGAAGGTCTCGGCAAAGCCCTTGACCCTGTCCCAGCCGGAGATGCGGCGCAGCGCCATCCAGACGTGGATGCCCTTGCCGCCGGTGACGAGCGCGCCGCAGTCGAGCTCCATCGCGTCCAGGTGGTCGCGGATGTCGAAGGCCGCCTGACGCACATCCCGCCATTCCACCCCTTCGTCGGGATCGAGATCGAAGACCATGCGGTCTGGCCGCTCCAGCCGGTCGGTGCGGGCGTTCCAGATGTGAAACTCGATCGTGCCCATCTGCGTCGCCGCGATCAGCGCCGCGGTATCGTCGGCGGTGAGATATTCCGCGGTTCCGCCGTCCTTCTCCTCGATCTCGACACGGTCCAGCGCCTCCGGAAAGCCCTTGCGCCCGTGCTTCTGATAGAAGCAGTCGCCGTCGATCCCGTCCGGGCAGCGCACCAGGGACACGGGGTGATCCGCGATCAGCGGCGCCATGCGCGGGCCCACGCGCTCGTAGTGTCGCGCGATGTCCAGCTTGGTGCAGCCCGCTTCGGGAAACATCTCGCGGCCGGGATGCGTGATCGCGATCCCGGCGACGGTGGCTTCCTCGGTCATCTCTTCCACCTCCGCCGGGGTTTCGTCCTGCACCTCGCGCGCCGACTTGTCGCGGCGTTCGCCCAGAAAGCTCGCGTGGCGAACGTAGCCGTCGGCGGTGAACTCGGTGAAGGCCACCTCTGCCACGACGTCGGGCGTGACCCAGCAGGCGTCGCGGCGGACCTGCTTCGGCACATCCGCGAAGGGCGAAGTCTTGCGCCCGCGGAACTTGCGTGACAGCCGCTCGAGGTCGTCCTCGGAAAAGCCGGTTCCGACCCGCCCGCGATAGATCAGCTCGCCATCGCGGTAGGCCCCGAGCAGCAGCGAGGCGAAGGGCCGCTCCGCCTTGTCCGAGGGTGCGTAGCCGCCGACGACGAATTCCTGCTGTTTCGCGCATTTGACCTTCAGCCAGCTTCTGGTGCGCGTGCCGCGATAGGGGGCGTCGGCCTTCTTGGAGATGATGCCTTCCGCGCCTTCCCGGCAGGCGGCCCTGTGCGCCTCGGGCCCGTGCCCCTCGACATGCTGGGTCATGCGGACCGCGCCGGCCGTGGCGGGGATGCCCGAGAAGAGGCCGGACAGACGCTCGCGCCGCTCCGAGAGAGGATGGTCCGTCAGATCCTCGCCGTCGAGCGAAAGCAGATCGAAGGCGTAGTAGACGAGCGCCCCGCCCTCGGAGAGCGCGCGCTGCAGCGAGGAGAAGGGCGAGCCCTCGATCTCCGCCGCCATCACCTCGCCGTCGATCAGCGCCGAGTCGCAGTCGAGCGGGTCGAAGGCGCCCTCGAGCGCGGCGAAGGTGTCGGTCCAGTCCTTGCCGGACCGGCTGAAGATCCGCGTGCCGCCCTTTCCGATCGAGACCAGCGCCCGGTAGCCGTCGAACTTCGTCTCGTGCCACCAGTCGTCGCCCTCGGGGGCCGCATCCACCAGCGTGGCGAGCTGCGGCTTGCGAAAGGCCGGGGCCGCGTGGCTGCGGACGGGCGGATCGTCCGCGGGCGGGTCCCCCTTCGCGATTCCCTCCATGCTGCGGCCCGTGCGCACCGAGGTCTTGTTGTTCTCGACCAGCGTGTCGGGATTGCCGGTGTAATTGTCCCTTTCCTTGATGAGCAGCCAGTTCTCGCGCTTGTCGTCGCTTCGCATGTGGACGAGCACCCACTTGCCCTTCATGCGCTCGCCGTGGAGCTCCATCTTGAGCTCGCCCTTGTCGAGCCCCTCCTCCACGTCGCAGCGCGGCTCCCAGGTGCCCTCGTCCCAGAGCATGACGGTGCCCGCGCCGTATTCGCCCTCGGGGATGGTGCCCTCGAACTCGGCGTAGGAGAGAGGATGGTCCTCGGTGCGGACGGCGAGCCGCTTTTGCGAGGGGTCGCGGCTCGGCCCCTTGGTCACCGCCCAGCTCAGGAGCGCGCCGTCCCACTCGATGCGGAAGTCGTAGTGCAGGGTGGAGGCGTCGTGCTTCTGCACGACGAAGCGGAGGCCGTCACCGTCGGAGGCGGCCGCATGCCCCTCGGGCTCGGCGGTGCGATCGAAGTCGCGGCGCGCGTTGTACTCGGAGAGGCGATCGCCGGAGCTCATCACGATGCCTTCCGCCGCTTGCCGGAGCGCTTCGGCGACCTGCCGGACGAGGCGGACTTCGACCCCGTCCCGCGGCTTTTGTCCTTCTCCAGGCTCTCCTTGAGCGCGCCCATCAGGTCCACGACGTTCTCTCCCTCGCGTCTGCCACCGCTTTCGCCGCGCTCGACGCGCGGGGTCTTGCCGCTCTTGCGTTTCGTCTCGATCAGATCCTTCAGCGCCTCGGCATAGCGGTCCTCGTAGGCGGAGGCGTCGAAGGCGGCCGTCTTGCGGTCGATCAGCGTGGTGGCGAGATCGAGCAGCTCCTCGTCGGCCTTCTCGTCCTCGACAGAGGCGAAGAACGGCTCGGCCTCGCGGATCTCGTCGGGGTAATGCAGCGTCTCGAGCAGCAGACCGTCGCCGCAGGGTCTGAGCGCGGTCAGGTATTCCCGCCCGCGCATCGCGACCTGACCCAGTCCTGCCTTGCCGGATTGGCGCAGCGCGTCGCGCAGGACGCGATAGGACTCCTCGGCCAGATCGTCGGCGGGAACCAGGTAATAGGGCCTGTCGAAATAGATCGGCGGGATCTCGCAGGAATCGACGAATTGCACCAGCTCGAGCGTCTTCTTCGTCTCGAGCTTGATCGCCTCGACCTCCTCGGGCTCGATCAGCATGTAGTCCCCCTCGCCCGTGTCGTAGCCCTTCACGATGTCCCCGGCCTCGACGGGGCCGATTCCGGGGACGGTTCTTTCATAGCGCACGGGCTTGCCCGAGGGGGCATGAATCTGCCGGAAGGCGGGGCGCGCGCCTCTCGACTGCGCCGAGTAGAGCTCGACCGGGATCGACACGAGCGACAGCCGAAGCTGCCCTTTCCAGACCGGGCGGGGCGCCATGCTGCCTCCGTCGTTGCCTATGGCCCAAGCGGCGACGGCACCGGATGGTTCCCCCGGAGGCGGAACCGACGCGCGCGATGCGCCGTTCTACGGACAAGTCAGGAGGAGGGCGATGGCCCGAGCCGACACCCTGCCACCGATGCCGGAGACCGACGCCATGGCGCCCGAGCGTGCGCGCGAACTGGAGCGGCTGGCGCGGCTCGCCCACACGCTCGACGCGCGCTGGCGCATTCCGGTCGTGGGCGTGCGCGTGGGCCTCGACGGGCTCGTCGGGCTGATCCCGGGCGTGGGCGACACGCTGGCCGCGCTGCCCTCGGCCTATGTGATCCTGCGCGGATGGCAACTCGGCGCGCGCAGGCGCGTGCTCGCGCGAATGGTGGGCAACACCGGCATCGACTACCTGATCGGCACCGTGCCGCTGGTGGGCGATCTCTTCGACATCGGCTTCAAGGGCAACCTGCGCAACATCCGGCTGCTGCGCGACGAACTCGGCGCTCGTGCGGAGGCCACAGATTGAGCGGAGACCAGAACGACGAACCGCCGCGTGAGGGTCCGCATGCCGACGCCGCGCACCTGCGCGAAGAGACGCCGCCGGCCGAAGCGCCGCCCGAATCCGGCCGCGGGCGCGAGGCGCGCTGGCCGCACCGCATCCCGCTGAAGGGCTGGCGCGACATCCTGTGGCGCATCGGCGCCCGCATCGGGCGAGATTACGTCTCGCTGATGGCCGCCGGCGTGGCCTTCTTCGCGCTCGTCGCGCTCTTTCCGGCGATCGCGGCGGTGGCGGCGCTTGCGGCGATGTTCTTCGAGCCGGGCCTCGTCGCCGACCAGATCGAGGCCCTGCGCACCATCGCGCCCGCCGCCGCGGTCGACGTGGTCGAAAGCCAGGCGACGACGATCACCGGCCGCGCCGAGGGCAGCCTCGGCCTTGCCGCGCTGGTCAGCCTCGCGATCTCGCTCTTCTCGGCCTCGCGCGGGGTGAACAACCTGATCGACGGCATCAACATGGCCCACGCCGAGGAAGAGACGCGCGGGATCATCAAACGCAACCTCGTGGCCGTCGCGATCACCCTCGTGCTGGTGGTGCTCGCTCTGGTCGCGCTGGGGGTGACGCTCGCCCTGCCAGCGCTCGCCGCGGCGCTGCCGGGCAGCGGCTGGGCCGAGGCCCTGGCGAGCTGGGCGCGCTGGCCCGTCATGGCGCTCTTCGCGATGGTCTCGCTGGCGCTCGTCTATCGCTACGCGCCGGCGCGCACGCCACCCCGCTGGAGCTGGGCCTCCCCCGGCGCGGTGGTGGCCACCGCCCTGTGGGTCGCGGGCTCCGTGCTCTTCTCGCTCTACGTGCGTAATTTCGGCGCCTACAATCCGACCTACGGCGCGCTCGCCGGCGTGGTGATCCTGCTGCTGTGGATGTGGCTGTCGAGCTTCGTTGTGCTTCTGGGCGCGCAGCTCAACGCCGAGATGGAGCACCAGACGCGCCGCGACACCACGCGCAAGCCGGTCCGCCCGATGGGCGAACGCGGCGCCTACATGGCCGACACGCTCGGGCGGAAGCCGTGAGGCGCGGCTGCGCCCTCCGGCGCCACGGAACAATCCCGAGCGCGAAGGGTTCTCACCCTGCCGCCCGCACGCTGCGCGGCAGCGCCGACATCCAACGCTCCGGAGGGACGGGCATGGGAGAGCATTTCACCCGTGGCGAGACGACTGCCGGCCGCGCCGCGCCGGGGGCGCAGGGCGGACCTGTCGTCATGCTGCACGGGCTGCTCGAAAGCCCCGCACTGTGGGAGCCGCTCTCCGAGGCGCTCGATCTCGGCGAGCATTACGCGCCCCCCCTGCCCGGTCATCGCGGCGATGCGGCCCGTCTGCCGCAGGCCTTGCCGCTTCTGGGCAGCGAGGTCGCGCTCGCCCGTCACATGGCCGACGAGATCGAGACCCGCACCGGCGGCCGCCGGGTGCGGCTGATCGGTCATTCGCTGGGCGGCTATCTGGCGCTTCTGATCGCGCGCGAGCGGCCCGAACTCGTCGAGCGCGTGATGGTCGTAGGGGCGATCCATGCCGGCGATTGCGGCAAGCGGCCGAGTCTGCGCACGCGGGTCGTCACGGGGATGCCCCTGCTGGGACCGGTTTCGGCGCAGGTGCTGATGCGGCGCTGGCTCGCGGATGCGGACCGCTTCGCGGCCTGGATGACCTCCTCGCTCGCGCCCGGCGAGCGGCTGCGCAAGGTGCCCGCAGCGATGCGGACCGAACTGGCGACGGGCAGCCCCCGCACGATCCAGGCGCTGGCGGCCTGGGCGCGCGGCCAGAGCGCGCTGGACAGCTTCCGGTCCATCGAGCGGCCGGTCACCGTGGTGATCTGTGCGCGCGACCCTGTCGTCGCCTTCGCGCATCAGATGGCGCTCGCCCGAGAACTGCCCGCGGCGGTGGCCCGCATCGCCGACACCGGGCATCTGCCGATGCTCACCGCGCCGCGCCGTTTCGCGATGACCGTCCGCGCCTGGCTCGACGATGCCGCGGCCCCGACCGAGGGCTGCGCGACACGCGCGCCGGCCGAGGTCTGAGGAGCGCCATGCCGGAGACGCCGGACAAGACCGAGACGGGCACGACGCCCGGCCGCCGGGCGCTGCCGTGGCTGCTGGCGGGGATTCTCGCGCTTCTGCTGGGCTGGGCGCTTCGCGCGACGACCGTCGTCGCGGTGCCAATCGTCTCCGCGCTCTTCCTGGCCGCTGCGCTGGCACCGCTCGAACGCATCATCTCCGGGCACTTGCCACGGCCGCTCGCCTGGCTGGGACGCGCAGCGGTGATCCTCGTCCTGCTGGTTGTGCTGGCGGCCTTCTTCGCGGGGCTCCTCTACAGCGCCCGTCAGGTGAGCCAGGAGATCCCGACGCTGGCCGACAACCTCGCGGCGTATCTGCCCGAGGATGCCGCGGCGATGCGCATGCTGGAGGAAAGCATCGGACGCGCGCCGGAGACCGCCTCCGGCGCGGCATCCGATTCCCCCGAGGCACGGCAGGACCAGCAGGCCCGGAACGCCCCCGCCCGCGCCACGGACGACGAGGACGCGGGGCAGCTGCAGGAAATGAGCGCCACGGCCCGAGACCTTGTCAACGAGTTCGGCTCGATGGCCGGCAGCTGGATGGTGAATGCCGCCTCCGGCCTCGCGGCGACGATCGCGGGCATGGTGGGCACCTTCGTCGCGGCGACGGTGATCATCGTCTTCATGGTCCTGCTGGTGCTGAGCGAGTCGTCGCTCTGGACGCAGAAACTCGGCGCGATCTGGCCGGGGCGCGGGCAGGAAGAGTGGCGGGCGACCTTCGACGCCCTGTCGCGCAAGCTGCGGGGTTTCCTGCTGATGCGCGCGGCGATGGGGGCGCTCTCGGCAGCGCTCTACGCAGGCTGGCTGATGCTTTTCGGGGTCGATCTGCTCGTCGTCTGGGCGATGCTGACCTTCCTGCTCAGCTTCATTCCGAACCTCGGCTCGGTGATCTCGGGCGTGCTGCCGGCGCTCTACATTCTCGCCACCGGCGATCTCGGCACCGCGCTGCTGGTGGGGACGGGGCTGTTCGTGATCGAACAGGTGATCGGAAACTTCGTCGATCCGCGGCTGCAGGGCCGGCAGATCGCGATTTCACCGCTCGTCGTGCTCGTGGCGATCCTTGTCTGGGGCTGGATCTGGGGGATCGCGGGCGCCCTTCTGGCGGTGCCGATGACGACGGCACTCATGGTGGGCTTCGCGCATGTTCCTGCCCTGCGCCCCATCGCCCTCTTGCTGTCGGACCAGCCGGACGAAGACCGCCTGATGGAGGCCATGGCGCGGTGAGCCGGTGCGGCCGGGGTGCCGCGCCGGCGCCTTGTGGATCAGATCAGCACGAAAAGCGCGCCGAGGATCACCGACCCCGCGGCGACGACCAGAAGCGCGCGGCGCCAGCTGTCCCTGTCGCGCGCCGCGACCTTCTCGGGCAGCACCCGCGGCTTTCGCTGGGCACCTGCGTCGCCAGGCCCCGCGCGCAGGTCGGCCGGATCGCGGCGCGCCGGATCGACCGGGTTGCCGTCGCCGTCGCGTTCCACCGGCTGTCCGGCATAGCGGCCCGTCGGGTTGCCGGCCTCTGCATCCGGTTCGATCGCCGCCGCGGCGGGCTCTTCCTTGCGCCGGCGGCGATGCATCTGCACGATCTCTTCGCGTGTCATCGGCGCGCGGGCCTCCTGCGCGGGATCGATCTCCGCCCCGGGCGTTGCCGGGTCTGTTCGGTCGTCGGACATGGCGCGCCTCCTTCCTCTGCGCAGGTCGTCGCGGTGGCCGGTCCGGCCGATGAGAGAACGCGCCAGCCCCGCCGCGGTTTCCGCGGCGCACGGACCGCCCCGCGCCCGGAACATCCGCCATGCCCGTGGATTGAGAGTCCGACACCGTTTTTCCAAAGGACCAGGAGGAGACACCTTCATGCCAGACTTCGTGCTTCGCCGCCCCAAAAGCGCGGCGGCGCTCGTCGCGCTCTTCGCGGCCGCGCAGCCGCTCGCCGCGCAGCAATCCGTGCAGGGCACGGCGCCGGGCGCCGACTACGACACGCCGGCCGGCTTTCAGGAGATGGTCGCCGACAAGCTGCCCGCCGTTGTCGGCATCCTGTCCACGGCGCCCGCGCGTGCCGGCGGGCCGGAACGCGGACCGCGCCTGCCGCCGGGCTTCGAGGACTTCTTCGGCGCACCGATGCCGCAGCAGCCGCCAGGCCCGATGCGCGCGCAGGGCTCGGGCTTCTTCGTGTCTGCTGACGGCTACGTGGTGACGAACAACCATGTGGTGCAGGGCGCCGAGAGCGTCGAGGTCGTCCTCGCCGACGAAGAGCGGCTCGAGGCCGCGATCGTCGGCACCGACCCGGCCACGGATCTCGCGCTGCTCAAGGTCGAGACCGACGAGACGCGGCCCTTCGTCACCTGGGGCGCCTCCTCGGATCTCCAGGTGGGCGAATGGCTGGTCGCCATCGGCAATCCCTTCGGCCTCCGCGCGACGGTCACCGCGGGCATCCTCTCGGCGCGCTCGCGCGACATCCGCTCGGGGCCCTACGACGACTTCCTGCAGACCGACGCCGCGATCAACAGCGGCAACTCGGGCGGCCCGCTCTTCAACACGGAGGGCGACGTCGTCGGGGTCAACACGGCAATCTTCTCGCCATCGGGCGGGAACGTCGGGATCGGCTTCGCGATCCCCTCGCGCGTGGCGCAGTCGGTGGTGGCCGACCTGCGGGACGACGGCGAGGTGGAACGCGGCTATCTCGGGGTTCGCCTTCAGCCCGTGGACGCGAATCTCGCCGCGGCGCTCGGCCTGCCCGAAGACGCGCCCGGCGGCGCGCTGATCGCCGATGTGACAGAGGGCAGTCCTGCGGCCGAAGCCGGGCTGCGGCCAGGCGACGTCGTCACGCAGATCGCAGGCGAGCCGATCGAGGATCCGCGCGCGCTTTCCTTCGCCGTGGCCGCGCTCGAGGCGGGCAGCGAGGTCGGCGTCAGCGTGCTGCGCGAGGGCGAGCCCGAGCGGCTGGAGGTGACCATCGGCGAACAGCCGGCAGAGTTCTTCGCTGCCGCCGCTCCCCCGCAGACCCCGCAGGACGACGGCCAAGCGCGCCTCGGCGTCACCGTCGCCCCGGTGGACGGCGAGCTGCGCGCGCGGTCGAACCTGCCGGACACCGTCTCCGGCCTCTATGTCGTGTCGGTCGCGCCCGGCACCCCGGCCGCCCGCGCCGGCCTGCGCGAGGGCGACGTGATCTCGACCGCCGACGGCGAGGAGATCGAGGGCGTCGAGGCGCTGCGCGCGGCTGCGCGCGCTGCCGAAGAGTCCGAGCGGCCGCTGCTCCTGCGCGTCTTCCGCGGTGGCAGTCACAGCTTCGTCGCGGTGCGGCTCGACGACGGCGACCAGAGCTGATCGCCCGCGACCGCCACGCAAAAAGGCCCCGCCGGAGCGATCCGGCGGGGCCGCTTCATTCATGTCAGGCAGGTTTCAGCGCTGCTCGGCCATCCACTTGTCGAGTTCCTCGCGCGCCTGCTCCTTGCTCTTGCCGTAGCGCTGCTGGATCAGGCCCTCGAGCTGTTCGCGGTCGCCGGCGGCCTGCTGAACATCATCCTCGGTCAGTTCGCCCCAGCGCTCTCGGATGCGCCCGGTCATTTCCTTCCAGCGCCCCTGGATCTGGTCCCAGTTCATCACGTCCTCCTTTGGCAACGTCGTCTTGGTTTCCTGCGAAGAAAGGCGGCGCGATCGGGTGAAGTTCCGCCCTTGCAGGCAGGAACCCTGCGCCGGGCGATCCGTTGAGAGACAGACGGCGGGCGCGCCGCGCCTGCCCCCGAGTTTCGGAAGAAGGAGATCGCTGCCATGGCGACCGATGATCTGAAAGACCTCTATATCGAGCAGGTGCAGGACATGCACAGCGCCTGCAAGCAATCCGAGGACATCACCCGCAAGCTGGTCGAGGCGGCCTCCAACGATGATCTGAAGGACGCGCTCCAGCGCGGCGTCGAGGGTATCGAGCGCGGCCGCGATACCATGGCGCAGCTCGCGAAGGCCCACGGCGCAGAGGCGGACGGCCGCCACAGCAAGGCGATGGAAGGCCTCGTCGCGGAATCCGAAAAGGACGTCTTCGGCGAGCGTTTCACCGACGAGGATACGCGCGATGCGGCGATCATCGCCGAGTATCAGCGCATGGCGCACTACGCCATCGCAGGCTACGGCACGATCCGCGCCTTCGCCCAGCGGCTCAAGCTGGATTCCGATGCCGCAGCCGCGCAGGAGTGCCTGGACAAGTCCTACGACGGCGACCGCAAGTTTACCGAGATCGCGACCGGACATGTGAACCGCGACGCGGCGTGATTTCCGGTTTTCCCTCACCGTCGGCGCGGCTTGATCCCTGGGACGCGTCGGCCACCTGCCCGTGCAGCCTTTGCTGCGCGGGCCTTTTCGGTGCACTGCGCCTGGCTTCGTGTCGACCGGCACGTCAGCAGTAGGGGAAACGTCCCGCATCCGCCTGCGCAAAGACAACCGCCGCCACCTGTGGGCGGGGGGTTACTTCGGGCGGTGTCGGTATTCTGGGAAGGTGGGCGACTGCGGCGGGGACAGATGCCACAGCCGCCCGGGGACCGGCCGGGTCGAGACCCGACACAGCCCGTCAACTAATTCGAATGGCCTCGAGTTCCCGTGAGGTCAGCGAATGCCGCGGGGTGCGGCAATCTGACCCGGAATCTTCTTGCAGCTCTGGGCGGGCGCCCGTGCCGGGATGCGCGAGGGAGCGGGTTTCGGCTCTGGCGGCAACAGGCCCTCGAGCCAGCCGCCGAGCACTTCCTTCCAACCGCTCTTCGGCCGCGGGCGGGCAGGTTCAGCTTGAGGCATTGTCGACCTCCTGGGCATCGTTGGTTGACGAAAGAGAAACCCGTCCCCCGCCATCCTGGTTCCGTTCGAACGGCGAGGCCGTGACGCCCTGCGGCGCGCGCGCATTGGCCGGGATGTGCCGAAAAGGGAGGGCGGCCGCGCCGGGGACGCGACCGCCCTGGGGAGGGACAGGCACCTCTTTTCAAAGGCGCAACCGAACAACATCCAAATGCGCCTTTTGTTCCCGCGCTGGGTGGAAGCCGCCGCGACGATGCGCAGGAACGCGAGGCCGGCTCCGGATGTTGGCCGCGCGACCCCAAGGAGGCCCGATGCCGGAACGCGAGCAGGACCACCAGCGGCGGGACGCCGCCCCCTTCGATCCGCGCGAGCGCGAGGAGATCGAGAGCCGCACGCCGATCTCGCCGCCCGCCGTCTTCGAGGTGATCCGCCGCGCCGGCCGGCGCGAGACCGGCCGGCCGGCCGCCGCGCTGCTCGCGTCCGGCCTGGTGGCGGGTGTGGCGATCGGCTTCTCGCTGCTGACCGAGGCGCTGTTGCGGGCGCATCTGCCCGATACCGATTGGCGGCCGCTGGTCGACAACTTCGGCTATACCGTGGGCTTCCTGATCGTCATCAAGGGGCAGATGCAGCTCTTCACCGAGAACACCATCACCGCGGTCTGCCCCGCGCTCGAGACGCCTAACCGCGAGACGCTCGCCGGGCTGCTGCGGCTCTGGGCGCTCGTGCTTTCCGCCAATCTCGTCGGCGCCGCCGGTTTCGGCATGGCGCTCTGGCTCACGCAGGGCATGCAGCCCGAGATATGGGAAGCCGCGCGCGCTATCGCCGCGCACGGCACGGGTTTCACCGCAGGCGAGACGCTGGCGCGCGGCATCGGTGCGGGCTGGCTGATCGCGGCGCTGGTCTGGATCATGTCGACGACCGAGCGCGCGCACATGCCCCTGATCATGGCGCTGACCTATGTCATCGCGCTCGCCGGGTTCACCCATGTCGTCGCCGGCACGGTCGAGGCCGCCGTCGCGGCACTCGCTGGAGATCTCGCGCCCGGCGCGGCCGTTTTCCGCGTCTTTCTGCCGACGCTCGCAGGCAACATCCTGGGCGGCACGGTGCTCTTCACCCTGCTGACCTGGGCGCAGATCCGCGCCGAGCTCCACCGGCAGCGCACCGGCCGGGGCTGACGGGCGGCGCAGCTCACCTGTTGGGCCGAAGCGTCAGGTTCTGCGCGCCGTTGGGCATCCAGGAGGCCGGCGCCTCGGTGCTCTGCAGCCTGTCCCGGCTGGGCGGCACGCCGAATTGCGCCCGATAGGCGCGCGAGAAATGCTCGGACGAGACGAACCCCGCGGTCACGGCGACCTCGGTCACGGAAAGATCGGTCTGCTGGAGCAGCCGGTGCGCGAGATTGAGCCGCAGCTGTCGGTAGAAGCGGCTGGGCGAGACGCCGTAGACGATGCGGAAATCGCGCTCCATCTGGCGCTGCGAGATACCGAGCCGCCCGGCGAGTTCCGGCACCGAAAGGGGCTCTTCCAGGGTCTGTTCCATGATGCGCACGGCTTCGCCGATGCGGGCGTTCACCGCGCTCTCGCGCGGCAGCGGGTCCGAGGCCCGCAGGTTCCGCGCGGCGTCCGGGTGGTGATGCAACAGGTGCCGCGCCACCTGATCCGCGAGGCCGGGGCCGTCGGTGAGCGCCAGCAGATGCAGCATCAGGTCGAGATTGGCGAGCGCGCCCGCCGAGGTCGCCACGCGCCCGTCGATCTCGAAGGCAGCGTCCGTCACCTCGATGTCCGGGTGGAGTTCGCGCAGCGGCGAGGCCGCGTCCCAATGCGCCGCCGCCTTGCGCCCCGACAAAAGCCCCGCCTGCGCCAGCGCGACCGAGCCCGTCTCGATCCCGACGACCGTCGCGCCGTGCCGCGCCACCTGTCGCAGCGCGCTGGCGACGCCGGGCGCGCGGCAATGGGTCTTGGCCTCGAAGCTCGCCAGCACGAAGGTCGCGCAGTCGGGCCGCAAGGCATCGAGCCCGCCGGAGACGACATGCGCCTGACCGTCGCTGGAGATCACCTTCGGCCCGCCGGTCGACAGAAGCCGCCAGGAATAGCGATCCTCGCCGAGCAGCCAGTTGGCGAGAAAGAGCGGCTCGGTCAGCAGCATGAGCCCCAGCGACGAGAAGCGCGGCATCAGGAGGAACTGGACCTCGCGGCTCAGCGGCTTCTCGACGCGCGGCTCGCGTGTCGCGTCACGTTTCGTCATGGGCCGGACGCTACGGCGGATCGGCCTCGAAGCCCAGCAAGATCCGGCAAAGCGTCGTCGAAAATCGTCAAGCACGGGACCGCGGGCGCATGTCCGGTGTCCGCGTCCGGGCGGAAAGGGGCACACGATGCGCTTCGACGGCAAGAGGGTTCTCGTCACCGGCGGCGCCGGCGGGATCGGCGCGGCGACGGTGGCCGCCTTCCGCGACGAGGGTGCGACGGTGGCGCTCGGAACCCGGAGGGCCCAGGCCTTCGAGGGCTTCGCAGCCCGTCACGGCGCGGAGCGCGTTCACCCAGTGGTCGCCGACCTCGCCACCCCGGAGGGCTGCCGCAGCATGGTCGCCGCGGCGCTCGAGGCGCTCGGCGGCCTCGATGTGCTGGTCAACGCGGCCGGCGTCTATCTGGAAGCGGCGATCGAGGCGGTGGATGACGACCACTGGAACAGGACGCTCGCCGTCGATCTCTCGGCGCCCTTCTTCTGCACCCAGGCGGCGCTTCCCGAGCTGGGCGCGCGCGGCGGCAACGTGGTGAACGTGGCCTCCGACGCGGCGCTGATCGGTCAGCCGCTGGCCGTGCCCTACTGCGCCGCCAAGGCCGGGCTGGTGAACATGACCAGGGCCATGGCGCTGGAACTCGCCGGGTCGGTGCGGGTGAACGCGGTCTGCCCCTCCAACGTCGACACGCCGATGATCCGCGGCGCAGCCGAGGCGAGCGGCGATCCCGACGCCTATATGCGCTGGGCCGAGAGCTACGCGCCCCAGGGCCGGATGGCGCAGCCCGAGGAGGTCGCCGCCGCGATCCTCTGGCTCGCGTCCGACGAGGCCGGCTTCGTTACCGGCGCCGCGCTGCCCGTCGACGGCGCGCGCACCGCCGGAGTCACCCTGTCGCGCTGAGCCGGGCCCGGCGCAGGCGCACCGCGCCGGGATCGTCTGTCCCCCGTGGTCATCCTTCGCGCGGCGGGATGTCGAGCGCCCGCTGCACCGCGGGACGGGCGAGGAAGCGGTCGAGATAGGCGACCGTCCGCGGATGCGTCTCCCAGCCGACCATCTCCTTCGCGCCGTAGAAGTCGAGCGCGCCGAGCCAGGGCGCCAGCGCCATGTCGGCAATCGAGTAGTCGCCCGCGATCCACTCGCGCCCCTCGAGCGCGGTCTCCACCACGCCGAGCAGGCGCTTCGTCTCGCCGATGTAACGCTCGCGCGGGATCGGATCCTCGACCTCCGCGCCCTTGAACTTCACGAAGAAGCCGAGCTGGCCGAACATCGGCCCCGGCCCGCCCATCTGGAACATCAGCCACTGGATCGTCTCGTAGCGTGCCCGCGGATCGGCGGGCAGGAACTGTCCCGTCTTCTCGGCCAGATAGATCAGGATCGCCCCCGACTCGAACAGACCCACCGGCCGGCCGTCGGGCCCGTTCGGGTCGATGACGGCGGGAATCTTGTTGTTTGGATTGAGCGACAGGAACTCGGGGCTCTTCACGTCCGCATCGTCGAGCGTCACCCGGTGCGCCTCGTAGGGCAGCCCGGACTCCTCCAGAAACGTCGAGATCTTGATGCCGTTCGGGGTGGGAAAGGAATACAGTTGCAGGATCTGCGGGTTCTGCGCCGGCCAGCGCCGGGTGATCGGAAAATCGTCGAGCGATGCCATTCTGGTCTCCTGTTGCGGTAAGACGCCAACATAGACGTCACCGCGGCGGGCGAAACCGTCAGACTTGTGCGCCGGCGCCGGATCCGCCATGCGCCGGCGCGGGTATCAAGGAGGATTTGACAGGTGCAGGAACTCATGGATACGGCCGCGGGCTACGGCCCGCTGGTCTGGAACGCCGTCAAGGCGCTCGCGGTCCTGATCGTCGGCTGGATCGTCGCCGGCATCGTCAGCGGGATGGTCCGCCGGCGGGTCAACGCAACCCCGCGGATCGACAGGACGCTCGGCAATTTCGCCGCCAGCCTGGTGAAATGGGTGCTGCTGCTCGTCGTGCTGATCGCCGTGCTGGGCATCTTCGGCATTCAGGCCACCAGCCTCGTCGCCATCCTCGGCGCCGCGACGCTCGCGATCGGGCTCGCCCTGCAGGGCACGCTCTCGGACCTCGCCGCGGGCGTCATGCTGATCGTCTTCCGCCCCTACAAGGTCGGGCAGTATGTCGATATCGGCGGCACCGCCGGGACGGTGCAGAACCTCGACCTGTTCGTGACGGAACTGGTGACGCCGGACAACGTGCAGATCATCATGCCCAACGGACAGGCCTGGGGCTCGATCATCACCAACTACTCGGCGCACGACACGCGCCGGCTGGATCTGACCTTCGGCATCGACTACGGCGACGACGCCGAGCGCGCGATGGGCATCATCCTGCGGATCGCGGAGGCCGACCCGCGCGTGATGGACGATCCGCTCCCCTGGACACGGGTGGTCGGTCTCGGCGAGAGCAGCGTGGACCTGGGCGTTCGCCTGTGGTGCGCCGCGGACGATTACTGGGAGCTGAAGTTCGACATGCTCAAGCGCGTGAAGGAGGCCTTCGACGCAGAGGGCGTGACCATCCCCTATCCGCATTCGGTCGAGATTCAGAAGAGCGTGTGAGCGCCCCGCACCCCAGGCGGGCGGCTCAACCGGATTTCACCAGATCGTCCAGCGCCCGCAGCCGCCGGAGAAGCTCCGGCATCGCCTCCAGCGGCACCATGTTGGGTCCGTCGCTGGGCGCGTGGTCGGGATCGTCGTGCGCCTCGATGAAGACCGCGGCCACGCCGACGGCCACCGCCGCCCGCGCGAGCGGCGCCACGAACTCGCGCTGGCCGCCCGAACTCGTCCCCTGCCCGCCGGGCAACTGCACCGAGTGTGTGGCGTCGAAGACCACCGGATAGCCCGTGCGCGCCATGATCGGCAGCGCGCGCATGTCCGAGACGAGCATGTTATAGCCGAAGCTCGCGCCCCGCTCGCAGAGCAGGATGCGCGTGTTCCCGGTGCTGGCGACCTTCTCGGCCACGTTCGCCATGTCCCAGGGCGCGAGGAACTGCCCCTTCTTGATGTTGATGGCGGCCCCGGTGCGGCCGGCGGCAAGCAGCAGATCGGTCTGCCGGCAGAGGAATGCCGGGATCTGCAGCACGTCCACGACCTCGGCGACCGGCGCGCAATGGTCCGGCGCATGCACGTCGGTGAGCACGGGAACGCCGATCTCGGCCCGCACGGCGGCGAGGATTTCCAGCCCTTCCTCCATGCCTATGCCGCGCTTGCCGGCCAGGGACGAGCGGTTGGCCTTGTCGTAACTCGCCTTGAAGATGAAGCGCGTGCCCGCCAGCTCGGCCGCCCTGGCCAGCCGCTCGGCCAGCATCAGCGCGTGATCGCGCGATTCGAGCTGACAGGGTCCGGCGATCAGCGCGAAGGGACGGTCCTGCGCGATCTCGATGTCGCCTACCGTGACGGTCGTCATGCGATCCCTTCCTCGGCGAGCGCGGCCTCGATACGGGTCACGTCCACCGGATTGTTGAGTTCCCAGAAGGCGCGGCCGCGCGCTTCGACCTCGATGCAGTGCACCGCCGTCCCGTTTTCGAGAAAGCGCAGCTGTTCGAGGCCCTCGGCCCGCTCCAGCGGCCCTTCCGCCCAGCCGGCATAGGCCGTGAGCGCTGCAGGGCGGTAGGCGTAGACGCCGACATGATGCCACACCGGCGGGGGCGCGCCGGGATCGCCGACATGCGGCAGCACCTCCTTGGAAAAGTAGAGCGCCCGCCCGTCCCCGCGAAAGACCGCCGTGGTCCCCCCCACACGGCCCGCGCGCCGATCTTCAAGAAGCTGTGTCAGCGCCTCGTGCGAGCAGCGCAGGACAGGGGTGGCCATCTGCACGGAGGCGTCGCTCTCCATGGCCTCGATCAAGGCCTCGACGAACCAGGGCGGCGTGAGCGGCGCGTCGCCCTGAAGGTTCACGATCACGTCCGGGACGGGATCCATCCGGGCCAGCGCCTCGGCGCAGCGCTCGGTTCCGTTGCGCGCGAAGGCGGATGTCATCACGACCGAGGCGCCGAAGCCGCGCGCCGCCTCGGCGATGCGGTCGTCGTCGGTGGCGACATGCACCTCGGCCACGCCGCGCACGGCCTGCGCCGCCTCCCAGCTGCGGCGGATCAGCGGCTTGGCGCCGCCCGTCGCGCCGCGCAGCGGCACGAGCGGCTTGCCGGGATAGCGCGTCGAGGCGTAGCGCGCCGGGATGACGATGGCCACGCGCATCAGGCCGCGCCCACCCGGAGCGCGTCGTGGATATGGATGAGGCCGAGCAGCTCGCCCGCGTCGTCGACGGCGAAGAGCGCGCTGATCTTGTTCTCGTTCATGATGCCGATGGCCTCGGTCACGAGCGCGTCTGGCCGGATCGTGCGGGGCGAACGCGTCGCGACCTCGCCCGCGCGCCGATCCATCAGACCGTCGAGGTTGCGGCGCAGGTCGCCGTCGGTGATGACGCCGGCCAGCCGCCCCTCTGCGAGCACCGCCGCGACGCCGAAGCCCTTTTGGCTCATCACGACGAGCGTCTCGCCCATCGGCGTTTCGGGCGCGACGACCGGCAGCTCGTCGCCGGTATGCATCACCGCCGAGACCTGCAGAAGCTGCGCGCCCAGGGTGCCGCCCGGATGGAAGGCGAGAAAGTCGGCCCGGTCGAATCCGCGTTGCCGCATCAGCGCCACCGCCAGCGCGTCCCCCAGCGCCATGGTGAGCGTGGTCGATGTGGTGGGCGCCATCCCGATCGCGCAGGCCTCGGGCGCGTCGGGCAGGGTCAGAACATGCGTTGCGGCGCGCGCCAGCGAACTCTCCGGCTTGCGGGTGATCGCGATCAGCGGGATGCCGAAGCGCTTGGTATGCGCGATCATGTCGGCGAGCTCGCGCGTCTCCCCGGAGTTCGAGATCAGGATCACCGCGTCCGAGCGAGTGATCATCCCCAGATCGCCGTGACTCGCTTCGGCCGGATGCACGGACTGCGCCGGCGTGCCGGTCGAGGCGAGCGTCGCCGCGATCTTGCCGGCCACATGGCCGGACTTGCCGATGCCAGAAACCACGATGCGGCCCGGCACCCCGATGAGCAGCGACGCGACCGCGTCGAAGCTCGCAGGCAGCTCGTCGATGAGCCGGGCGAGCGCCGCCTGTTCGGTGGCGAGCACCTCGCGGGCGATCTCGGAAGCGGAGGGTTGGCGGGGCGTGTCGGGCGCGGTCATCTCGGGGCTCGCATCGGCTGGCCCCTCATACCCCGAGCGCGGCCGCTGTCCAACCCGGCCCTCGCGTCCCTGCGGCCCAGGTCGGAGCGCGCCGCGTGCGGGCGAACGGATACCCTGCGGCATGTCGCGAATCGTCAGGTCCGTCGTGCAAGAGCGGATAGGCTCGCGGCGCGCGCCGGGCTTCCGGCGCGCTTTTCACGACGGATCGAGAGGGCGGAGGCACGGCGTCATGCAGGCGCTCGACGGGCTGGGATATCGCGGCGCGGTGGGTCTCACGCTGGCCGCCTCGCTGCTGTGGGGCGTCTGGTGGATGCCCATTCGCTGGCTCGAGGCCGAGGGCCTCGAAGGGGTCTGGGCCAGCCTCGCCATGGGGCTCGCGGCCCTGCCGGTGTTCGGGCTCATGGCGCTGCGGGACCGCGCGGGCGCGGTCACCGCGCCGCAGGCGCTGCTTGGCGCTCTGCTGATGGGTCTCGCGGCGATGCTCTACGGCGCGGCGCTGGCCTTCACCGACGTCGTGCGCGCGGTGGTGATCTTCTATCTCGCGCCGGCCTGGTCGACGGCCATCGAATGCCTGTTCATGGGCCGCCGCTGGAGCCTGCGCAGCGGCATCGCGCTGGGGCTGTCGTTCCTGGGCGTTGCCACGATCTTCCGCTTCGACGTCACGCTGGACAATCTGGCGGCCGGCGACCTGGCCGCGCTCCTCTCCGGGCTGGCCTGGGCCGTGGGCGCGGCGCTGGTCTTTTCCCGGCCGGGCGGGCGGCCGGTCGCCCTGTCCTTCTTCGCCACCCTCGGGCTGGTGCTGGCCGCGGCGGCGGTGCTCGTTATCGGCGGCGCGGCCGCGGGGCGCTGGCCGGGTGGCGCGCAGGCGCTGGAGGCCGTGCCGCTCGCACTGGCCACGGGGCTGCTCTACATCGTGCCCGTACTTCTGGTCACGATATGGGCGGCGCAGCGCCTCGCCCCTGCGACGATGAGCTTTCTGCTGACGGCCGAGATCATCGCGGGCGTCGTCTCGGGCGCCCTCTTCCTGGCCGAGCCCTTCGGCGTGCCGGAAGCGGTCGGCGCCGCGCTCATCATCCTCGGCGCCACGGCCGAGGCGATCGCGCCGCCGATCCGGCGCGCGAGTCCTGTCGATTCCGGTCAAACCGGGCCGGGACAAGGCGGCTAGGGTCGCGTCGCAACCAGTCGGGAGGCCGCAATGATCGAACAGAAGGTGCTGACCTGGGACAGCCAGGATCCCGAGCACGCGCTGACGCTGCCGTCGCGGTATTTCTTCGACCAGGAGATCTTTGACAAGGAAGTCGAGCGCATCTTCACGCCTGCGTGGCACTGCGTCTGCCACGATTGCGAGATTCCCGAGGCGGGCGATTTCGTGAACTTCGAGATCCTGGGCCAGAGCGTGCTGGTCGTGCGGGGCGAGGACGGCGGCGTGCACGCGCTGCACAATGTCTGCCGGCATCGCGGCACCCGGCTGGTGCAGGCCCGGCGCGGGCGGCTGTCCTCGATGATCACCTGCCCCTATCACGCCTGGTCCTATCACCTGGACGGTCGGCTGCGCCACGCGCCGCGCTGCGAGAAGCTGGCCGACTTCCGGCGCGAGGACTGGGGCCTCGTGCCCGTGCGGCTGGAGAACTACGCAGGCTTCTGGTTCGTCAACTTCGACCCGGACGCGGCACCCGCCGCCGAGCAGTTCGCCGGCGCGGAAGAGGCGATGCGCCCCTTCTTCCCGGACCTCGACGACCTGCGCTTCGTCGAGGAGGTGGACATGTATGTCGACGCCAACTGGAAGGTGATCGTCGACAACCAGATCGAGGGCTATCACTTCAAGCTCTCGGGGCCGCACCACAAGGAGCTCGCCGCGCTGATCGATTTCGACGGCTACACGCTGACGCAGCACGGCAAGTGGTGGGACTTCGTCGGGCCGCCGCGCGACGTGGACACCGCCTTCGGCCATCCCGTGAAGGACGAGAAATACCAGACCAACTGGTTCTACAACATCCAGCTCTGGCCCACGACAACCTTCTACGCCTTCCCCTATGCCGACGCGATCGGCAGCTTCAACCAGATCCCCCTGGGGCCGGAAAGGACGCTCCTGCGCTTCGGGCATTACGTGCCGAAATCGCGCCCGCAGAGCGAACTCAGCAAGGCCGCGATCGCCTGGTTCAACGAGAAGCTGGGGCCCGAGGACATCGACCTGAACCTCTACGTGCAGCGGGGCCTGCACTCGATGGCCTTCGATCAGGGGCGCTACATGATCGACGCCCAGCGGGGGCCGAACTCGGAGCATCTGCTGCACCACTTCCACACGCTGGTGTATCAGGCGATCCATCGCTGACGCCCTGATGCAGCCCGACATCATCATCGTCGGCGCCGGCTCGGCCGGCGCCGTGCTGGCCAACCGTCTCACCGAGGACGGGCGGTTGCGCGTCCTTCTGCTCGAGGCCGGGCCGAAGGACGGGGCGCTCAGCCTGCGCGCGCCCGCCGCGATGGTGCAGAATCTCACGAGCCACCGCTACAACTGGGCCTATCCGGGCGAGCCCGAGCCGGGGCTGGACGGGCGCAGCTTCGTGCACGACCGCGGGCGGGTGCTGGGCGGCTCCTCCTCGATCAACGGCATGGTCTGGATCCGCGGACATGCCCGCGACTACGACACATGGCGCCAGCGCGGCTGCGAGGGCTGGAGCTTCGCAGAGGTGCTGCCCTACTTCCGGCGGGCCGAGAGCTACGCGGGGGGCGCGGACGATTTCCGCGGCGGCGAGGGGCCGATGCGGATCGCCCGGCCCCGGCCCGATCACCCGCTCTCCCGCGCCTTTCTCGAAGCCGGGCGACAGGCGGGCTATCCCGAGACCGAGGACATCTGCGGCGCGCGGCAGGAAGGGTTCGGCGTGCTCGACCGCTCGGTGCATCAGGGCGTGCGCTGGAGCACGGCGCGCGGCTATCTCGACCCCGCCCGCGGGCGGGACAATCTGGAGATCCGCACCGACGCGACGGTGAAGCGCGTGGTCCTGCGCGAGGGCCGCGCCGCGGGCGTGGAACTGCGTCGCCCGGACGGCGCGACCGAGGTGATCGAGGCGGCGCGCGAGGTGATTCTCTCGGCCGGCGCGGTGGGTTCTCCGCATCTGCTGATGCTCTCGGGGATCGGACCGGCCGCGCAGCTGGCCGAGCACGGCATCGCGGTCGCGCGCGACATCCCCGGCGTCGGGCAGAACCTCAACGACCATCCGGACTACGTGCTGAAATGGCGCGCCACAAAACCCGTTTCGGTCTGGCCGCAGACGCGCTTTCCGCGGCGCTACATCGAAGGGGTTCGCTGGCTACTGAACGGCGAGGGGGTCGTGGGGACGAACCACTTCGACGTGGTGGCCGCGATCCGCTCGCGCCCCGGCGTGGACTACCCCGACCTGCAGCTCACCATCGCGCCCATCGCCATGCAGGGCCTGACCTGGGAGCCGGTCGCGGACCACAGCTTTCAGATCCATGTCGGGCTGATGCGCGCGGCGAGCCGGGGCGAGATCACCCTGCGCGCGCCCGACCCGCTGATGCCGCCCCGCATCCTGTGCAACTACCTCAGCCAACGCAGCGACGTGGACGCGATGCTCGCCGGCATCCGGCTCACGCGCGATCTGGTGGCGCAGCCGGCCTTCGACGGATTGCGCGGCGAAGAGATCGCGCCGGGCGAGCCGGTGCGGGACGAGGCCGCGCTCGAGGCGGCGCTGCGCGCCAACTGCCTGAGCCAGTGGCACCTGTCCGGCACCGCGCGCATGGGTCCGGCAGATGACGTCGGTGCCGTCGTCGATCCGCAGGGGCGGGTGCATGGCGTGCCCGGCCTGCGCGTGATCGACGCCTCCGTGATGCCGGAGGTGGTGAACTCCAACACCAACGCGCCGACGATCATGATCGCGGAGAAACTGGCCGATGCGGTGCTCGGGCGTGCGCCGCTGCCGGCCGCCCAAGTCGAGGCTCAGGACGCCCCACAGCCCGTGTCGCCAGCCTAGAGTCCCGGCGTGGCACGCCCCCGACCACCGGGCCGGAGCCCGCAGGGCGCCGGCCCCAACGCGGCACGCGCTAGGGAAGACGCCCTTCGACGATATATCGCAGGATCTCCGCGACCTGGCGCGGCTCGCGCGCGACGGCGTTGGCCGCGGCGTCCACCTCCTTCAGGGCGTGGTCGTGCTCTGGCGGATGCAGGATGATCAGCGGCCGGCCCAGCGCGGCGGCGTAGCCCGCGTCGAAGGCCGCATTCCACTGCTTGTACTTGTCGCCGAAGCGGACGACGACGACATCCGCTTCCTCCAGCGCGGTGCGCGTGCGGATTGCGTTGAGCAGCGCTCCCTTGCGGTCGTGCCAGAACTTGTCATCCTCCGCGCCGAGGATCGCCACGCCGCAGTCGTCGCTCGCCGCGTGATCGGTCACCGGCGCGGTGAACCGGATGCCGAGGCCTTCGGCCGCGGCCTTCACCTCGTCGCGCCAGTCGCTGTGGATCTCGCCTGCGAGATAGACGGTCAGGGTCATTCGCTCCTCCGCTCGGGCTGGTCGAAATTCTTCAGGATGTCGGAGACCTCGGCCTCGCTCACCTGTCCGAAGCGCCGATAATGCAGGCCGACGGCCTGAAAGGCGCGAGGTCGGTACAGGCAGATCACGTTGTCGGCCTCATGCGCGAGGCGCTCCAGCGTGTCGGGCGGGGCCACCGGCACGGCGAGCCATACCGCCTCCGGCGTGCGCGCGCGCAGGCCGCGCAGCGCCGCGCGCATCGTGGCGCCCGTGGCGATCCCGTCATCGACGACGATGGCCGTTCGCCCGGCAAGGTCTGTCGGCGCGCGGCCGGCGAGCCAGCGTGCGCGCCGCTCGGCGATCTCGCGCGTCTTCTCCTCGATCTGGACGGCGAAGTCGCGCTCGTCCAGACCGGCCATGGCGAGCACCTCGGGATTGTAGACCGCCTGCGGCGGCTCGCCGTCCACGAGCGCACCGGCGGCGAGCTCTTCATGCCCCGGCATGCCGAGCTTGCGCACGAGCAGAAGGTCGAGGGGCGCGCCCAGCCGCTCGGCCACGACCGCCGCGACCGGCACGCCGCCCCGCGGCAGCGCGAGAACGACGGGACGCGCCGGGCGCTCGGCGGCGACCGCCTCGGCCAACTGCTCGCCTGCCTGCTTCCGGTCCTCGAACATCGCGTCTCTCCCGTGTCGCGCCGCGGGACGCAGCCTGCCGCGATCCGGGCGCGGACGCCTTGACCGGGCGCAAGCCGGCGGCGGTTCAGCCCCGCAGCTCTGCGCCCGTCGCGGCACGGACCTTGTCGACGATGCGGCCCGAGACGGCCTCGATCTCGGCCTCGGTCAGCGTCTTGTCCCGCGGCTGAAGGCGCACGGAGAGCGCAAGCGATTTGCGTCCCTCTCCGAGACCGCCGCCGGCGAACTCGTCGAACACCTCGACCGACTCGATCAATGTCTTGTCTGCGCCGCGCGCCGCGTTGACGAGAGCCGCGGCTTCCACCCCGGCATCAACCACGAAGGCGAAATCGCGTTCCACCGCCTGCAGATCGGAGGCCGCGAGCGCCGGGCGCGCGGCACCCGCCCGGCGCGGCGCGGGGATCTCCTCGGGCCAGAGCGTGAAGGCGACCGCGGGCCCCTTCACGTCGAGCGCCCGAAGCACGCGCGGGTGCAGTTCGCCGAAGGTGCCGAGCGTCTTCTTCGGGCCGAGGCAGAGGCGGCCGTGCCGGCCGGGATGCCACCACGCCGCCCCGCCGCGCAGCACCTGCACGCCCGCGGGCGCGCCGAGCGCGGCGAGCACGGCCTCCGCGGCGGCCTTGGCATCGAATGCGTCGGCGTCACGGCTGGCCCCATGCACGTTGCGCGGCACCGCGCGGCCCACGAGCACGCCCGCCACCTGCAGGTGCTGCTCGCCGGGCTCCGGCCCGTGGAAGGCCGGGCCGATCTCGAAGAGCGCCAGATCGGCGAAGCCGCGCGCCTGGTTGCGCGCCGCCGCCTGCAGGAGGCCGGGCAGCACGTCGGGCCGCATGTGCGTCATCTCCGAGCTGATCGGATTCTCGAGCGCCAGCCTGTCGTCCCCCCCGAAGAGCTGCGTCGCCTCCCGGTCGATGAAGCTGTAGGTGACGCATTCGTTGAAGCCCGCGGCGGACAGCGCGCGGCGCGCGGCCTGCTCGCGGCGCTGCAGCGGCGTGAGCACGGGGCCGGTGACCCCCTGCGTGGGCCGCGGCAGCGGCCTGCCCTCCAGCCGGGTGAGGCTGGCCACCCGCGCCACTTCCTCGACGAGATCCGCCTCGCCCATCACGTCGGGCCGCCAGGAGGGCACATGCGCCATGTCGCCCTCGAGGGTGAAGCCCAGCGCGGTGAGGGTCTGGCGCTGTTCCGCCTCGGGCAGATCCATGCCGACGAGCGAACGCACCCGGTCCGGGTCGAGCCGGTAGGCGCGGGAATGGTCCGGAATGCCACCCGCAACCACCACCTCGGAGGGCTCGCCGCCGCAAAGGTCGAGGATCATCCGCGTCGCGTCCTCCAGCCCCTTGACCGTGTAGGCCGGGTCGACCCCGCGCTCGAAGCGGTAGCGGGCGTCGGAATTGATCTTGAGCGCGCGGCCGGTCAGCGCGATCTGCACGTTGTCCCAGTAGGCGCTTTCGAGGAAGACGTCGGTCGTCTCTTCCGTCACGCCGGTGGGCTCGCCACCCATGATGCCCGCGATGCTCTCGGGGCCGCTGTCGTCGGAAATGACGATGGCGCCCTCGGGGAAGCGATAGGTCTTTTCGTCGAGCGCCAGCAGCTCCTCGCCGCCCGCCGCACGATGCACGCGCAGGTTGCCCGCGACCTTCGCGGCGTCGAAGACATGCAGCGGGCGGTTGCGGTCGAAGGTGAAGAAGTTCGTGATGTCCACCAGCGCCGAGATCGGGCGCAGCCCGATGGCGCGCAGCCGGTCCTGCAGCCACTGTGGCGAGGGGCCGTTCCGGACGCCACGGATGACGCGGCCGGCGAAGACCGGGCAGCCATCCTGCGTATCCGCGTCGATGGTCACGCCGATGGGGCTGGCGAAGGCGCCCGGAACCGGCGTCGACTCCCGCGGCTTCAGCGTGCCGAGGCCGCGCGCGGCGAGGTCGCGCGCGATGCCGCGCACGCCGAGCGCATCGGGCCTGTTGGGGGTGATGGCGATCTCGATCACCGGATCCACCTTGGCCGGGTCATGGGCCGCCAGCCAGTCCACGAAGCGCTCGCCCACATCGCCCGAAGGCAGCTCGATGATGCCCTCGTGTTCGTCGGAGAGCTCCATCTCGCGCTCGGAGCACATCATCCCGTGGCTCTCGACGCCGCGGATCCTGCCCACCTGAATCGTGGTGTCGAGGCCGGGGATGTAGGTGCCCGGATGCGCGATGACGGCGATGATGCCGGCCCGCGCATTGGGTGCGCCGCAGATGATCTGCTTTTCGCCCTGATCCGTCTCGACCCGGCAGACGCGCAGCCGGTCGGCGTCGGGGTGCTGCTCGGCCTCCAGAACCTTTCCCAGCGTGAAGCCGGCAAGCCGCTTCGCGGGATCGAAGACCTCCTCGACCTCGAGGCCCAGATCGGTCAGCGACTCGGCGATCTCGTCGACCGTGGCTGTGGTTTCCAGATGGTCCCTGAGCCAGGAGAGGGTGAATTTCATCTTGCGCGTCCCTTGGGCCTCGATCGCGCGCGGGATAGCCGATCGGGCGTCCCGGTGGAAGAGCCCGCCCGCGCCACCGGGGCGCGCAGAAAATTCTTCGCACGAAGAATTTTCGGCCCGACGCCCCCGAAGGCGGGATCCGTCCGGAGGCGGCGGCGGTTTTTCGTACGAAGAATCGCCGGGGACCTCAGTCGTCGTCGCGGATGATGTCGGGCACGCCCAGACGGTCGATCAGCCGGTTCATCTCGCGCTCGACAAGGCCCATGTTGCTGTCGCGCACCGTGGGCAGCAGGGCCCGCGCGCGCCGCACCTCGGCGTAGTCCAGCGTCGCCGAGATCAGTTCCGGCTCGGTCCCCGCGACCGCCAGCGGCTCGCCGAAGGGGCCCAGGATGCGCGAGCCGCCCCAGAAGGTCAGATCCTCCTCCGGCCCCACGCGGTTCATCATGACCGAGGGCGCCCCGTACATCATCGAGTAGAAATGCATCGTCGCCGCCCAGCCCGCGGGGTTGTCGAAGCCGTCGCCCACCGCCTCGACGCCAGAGGAGATCGGCGAGACCAGGAGCGTCGCACCATGCAGGAAAGCCAGATGCACCAGCGCCGGGTTCCACAGGTCGGCGCAGATCAGCAGGCCAAGCCGCCAGTCCTCGGCGATGGCGTGGGTGTCCACGAAGCGGCCCTGCGCGTAGTACTTGGTCTCGATCAGCTTGCCGTAGGAGGGCAGGTTGATCTTGCGGTGCAGGTAGATGCAGCGCCCGGCCTTGTAGACGCCCGCGGCATTGTAGAACTGCGCAGCCGGCCCTTCCTCGATGAAGCCAAGGATCAGGATCGTCTCCCCCGCCGCGCGCGAGAGCGCCAGCAGCCGCGGATCGTTGCGCTTCATCGTCACGTCGAGCAGCCGCTCGGCGCCGTAGTGGCCGACGAGGCTCAGTTCGGGGAACACCAGCACATCGGCACCCGCCGCCTGCGCCTGTGCCACCCAGGCGTGATGCGTCTCGAAGTTGGCGTCGAGGTCGCCGATATGGCTCGCGAACTGCGCGGCGGCGAGGGTCAGGCTCTGCGACATGGCGAGGCTCCTTACGGGTCGGGCCGCCCGTAGGCGGCCGCGCGGCTTCGGTCAACCGCCGCTCATCCCCGAAGCCGTCGGGCGAGGTCGTCATCGTCGCCCATGGCCAGCAGATGCAACTCACGGATCAGACGGATGCTGGGCTTGGCCATGAAGAGCACCGAGCCCACCGTGAAGAACCAGATCGCGGCGGTTTCGTACTGCTTCCAGAAGAACAGCACGGAGCCCACCGTGAAACAGAGCGCCGCGCCGAAGTCGACGCAGGTATAGGCGATCTCCCAGAGCGCCCAGATCCGGCGCGAATTCTCGTTACGCTCGCGGTTCGAGAGCCTGAAGAGTTGCATGCGTCACTCCGTCCTGTCGTGGTTCCGCCGTTCGCGTCCCCGGCGGCGCTGCGCGCGCCGCCAGAGCGCCACCGCCCCCGCCGGCATCAGCACAACGGCCCAGGCGGTGGCATTGATCCGGGTGAGGTCGGCCTTGAGCTCTGCCGGCACGCGGTCCGAGGTCCAGAGCCCGACGTGCCCTGCAACCACCAGTGCCGCGACGACAAGGGCGAAGAGAATGCGCATGACGGTCAGTCTAGCGCGCGGCCGCGCGGGGTCACGGATGCGGCCCGTCTCCGCATTTCGACCAGAACCAGATCGCCAGCCAGTCGAAGTCGTGCGCGACCCCCTGGGCCTTCAGCCAGTCGTCCTGCAGCGTGTAGGCCTCCATCTCGCTGGCGTTCGGGCACTCCCAGGTTCGGTTGAGGAACTGCACGTCGTGGATCAGCTCGTGCAGCAGGATGGATCGGTGCCATGTGTCGCCGGGTGACCACGGCGAGACCAGGTAGATCACCCGCGCCTGGTAGTCGTAGACGCCGCCCTCGCCCGGCTGGACCAGCGTGCCGCCGCCGGGGTAGTCCAGCGCGTCGCCCTCGTCGCAGAACAGGATCAGCGGCGGGTCGGCACGCGCCGGGCTCACGTCGTAGTCGGACGCCTCCTCGATCCAGTCGAGCAGCTCCTGCACCAGCGCATCGGGCGGGCGGAGGCAGAAGGCGTGCTCGCCGGCGATCTCGGCGCGCGGGAGGTCGGGCAGGATCACGCAGAACGCTGCCAGCAGGAGGGGACGCAAGGCGCAGGCCATGCCCCAGCCTAGCGGCCGGGGGCCACCGCGTCACCCGCGCCGCGCGGCCTTCGCGTCGATCCCGGCCATGATGGTGCGCGCCGCGTCGCGCCCGATCCCGGCGATGGTCACGTCGGCCTCCACCTCCATGCAGACCGGCCCGGGAGCCAGCTCCGAGGCCTCCGCCATGAGCCAGCGATCCATGAAGGCGATCAGGCGGGGAAGGAGCAACCATGCACGCCCGCCATCAGACTGCCGCTACCGCGACAGCCCCCTGTGCAGCGTCGGCACGTCCAGGGCGGCGAAGCCGTAGTGGCGCAGCCAGCGCAGGTCTGAATCGAAGAACGCGCGCAAATCCGGGATGCCGTATTTCAGCATGGCGATCCGGTCGATTCCCATGCCGAAGGCGAAGCCCTGCCAGGCGGCGGGGTCGATGTTGCCGGCCATGAGCACCTTGGGGTGGACCATGCCGGAGCCGAGGATCTCCAGCCAGTCGTCGCCCTCGCCCACCTTGAGCGTGCCGCCCTCCCAGGAACAGCGGATGTCGACCTCGGCCGAGGGTTCGGTGAAGGGGAAATGCGAGGCGCGGAAGCGCAGCTCGACCTCGTCCACCTCGAAGAAGGCCTTCACGAATTCCTCGAGCACCCATTTCAGGTTCGCCATCGAGATATCCTTGTCGATGGCCAGCCCCTCGACCTGGTGGAACATCGGCGTATGCGTCTGGTCGTAGTCGGCGCGGTAGACGCGGCCGGGGCAGATCACCCGGAGCGGCGCGCCCGCCATCTCCATCGCGCGGATCTGCACCGGCGAGGTGTGGGTGCGCAGCACGTGGGGCGGGCGGTTGTCGCCCTCGGCGCGGGCCATGTAGAAGGTGTCCATCTCCGCCCGCGCGGGATGGTGGCCGGGGATGTTGAGCGCGTCGAAGTTGTGCCAGTCGCTTTCCACCTGCGGGCCTTCGGCCACCGAGAATCCCATGTCGGCGAAGATCGCCGTGACCTCCTCGGTCACCTGGCTGATGGGGTGCACGGTGCCCATGCGCTGCGGCCGCGCGGGCAGGGTCACGTCCAGCCACTCGGTGCGCAGGCGTTCCTCCAGCGCGGCGTCGGCGAGGGCGGCGCGCTTGGCGGCGATGGCCGAATTGATCTCGTCCTTGAGCGCGTTGAGGCGCGGGCCGGCCTCCTTGCGCTCTTCGGGGGTCATGCGGCCCAGCTCGCGCATCTGCGCGCTGATCTCGCCCTTCTTGCCGAGCGCGGCCACGCGCACCGCCTCGAGCGCGGCCGCGTCGCCCGCATCGGCGACCGCTTTCAGCCACTTTTCGCGAAGATCGTCCATGTCCGCATCCCCTTTGAGCGCCGCGCCGGTGCTAGCCTGCAGGCCGAAAGAGCGCAAGCGCGCGGCATGACGCACGTCAATGCGCTGTCGGACTCGGCGGCTATGCTGCCCTTGCGCCCGGGCCGGGCGCGCTTCGCGAGGGAGACGCGGTCATGGACGATGTAGAGAAGCTGCTGAAGGGCACGGTCGAGGAACTGGATCGGCTGCTCAGCGCCAAGAACGTGCTCGGCGCGCCGATCGAGAAGGATGGCGCGACGGTCATCCCCATCGTGAGCTACGGCTTCGGCTTCGGCGCGGGCGGCGCGCAGACCAAGACCGGCCCCTCGGGCGGGACCGGCGCGGGCGGCGGCATCAAGCCGGTGGGCGCCATCGTCTTCGACGCCGACGGCGCGCGCGACGAGGCCGTGAAGGGCACCATGTCCAGCATGGCGGACGTGGTGCGCGACGTGGCCGCGGCGGCGGTCGAGCGCGGCGCGAAATCCGCCGGCGGCGCGGGCGAGAGCTGATCGCGGGCGATGCTCGCGGCAGCCCTCTGGACGCTCGCGGCGCTGGTGCTGGCCACGCTCGCCGGGCTCATCTGGCTGCCGATCCGGGTGGAGGGGCGGCTGGCGCGCGCCGAGCGGGTGGAAGCGCGGCTGACGCTGGGGCTTTTCGGCGGGCTGCTCCCGATCCGGATCGGCGGCAGGCGCGCGCGGCCCCGGGCCGTGGCCCCCGAGCCCGTGGCGCGGGAGAGGTCGCACCGTTGGCGCCGGTATCGGCGCGGCGGCGCCATGCTGCGCGCGGCCCCCGACCTGACGCGCGGTCTCCTTCGCGCGGTCCGGGTCGAGCGGCTGCGCGTGGACGGCGCCTTTGGCCTGCTGGACCCTGCGGACACGGGCCAGCTTTTCGGCCTGCTCTGCCCCTTGCTTTACGGGCTGCCACCCTCGGCGCGGCGCGAGATCGCGCTGCGGCCCGTGTTCGACGGCCCCAGCTTGACGGGGGAAGCGGAGGGACGGGTGGCGGTGACTCTGGCGCCCGCGCTTGGCGCGGCGATCCGCTTTGGCTGGAGGGTGCTGTGGAACAGGTGAGCCGCGTGCAGCTGGATGCGCCTGTCGAGACGCCGCATGGCACGGTCGCCGCGCTGTGCCGCGTGACGGTGCGGGCCGGGCCGCGATTGGACGCGCGCGCGGCGCGCGCCCGCGTCGCCGGGGTGCTGGGCGGCGGTGAAAAGACCGCGCTGGCGCTGATGGTGATCGCCGGTCAGGAGCTGCGCTGCCTGCGCCCGGATGGCGGGCACATGACGGAGCAGGAAGCCGAAGCACTGCTGCCCGGGTGCCTCGCCGCCTTTCGCCGGGCTGTCGCCGGCCGGTAGACCGATGCGACCGCGGAAACGAGAAAGGGCCGCCCGAGGCGGCCCCCCTGTCATTCGTCACGCGGCACGGCTCAGGCCGCCAGCGCGCCCTTGGCCTTCTCGACGATGGCGCCGAAGGCGTCGGGCTCGCGCACGGCGAGATCGGCCAGCACCTTGCGGTCCACCTCGATGCCGGCCCGGTTCAGGCCGTCGATGAAGCGCGAATAGGTCAGGCTCTCGTCATGCGCCCGCACGGCCGCATTGATCCGCTGGATCCAGAGCGCGCGGAAATTGCGCTTGCGGTTCTTGCGGTCGCGCGTGGCGTACTGATTGGCCTTGTCGACCGCCTGGCGGGCGACCTTGAAGGTGTTCTTGCGCCGGCCGTAGTAGCCCTTGGCGGCCTTCAGGACCTTCTTGTGGCGCGCGTGGGTGACGGTTCCGCCTTTGACTCGGGACATGGGTCGGTGCTCCTCAGCGCTGGTAGGGCATCATCGGCTTGACGATCTGCTCGTCGGCCTTCGACATCACGGCGGTGCCGCGGGCGTTGCGGATGAACTTGTTCGTCCGCTTGATCATCCCGTGGCGCTTGCCGGCCTGCTGGAACTTGACCCGGCCCTTGGCCGTCACCTTGAACCGCTTCTTGCAGCTCGACTTGGTCTTGAGTTTCGGCATTTCCGTCTCCTGATCGGTCGGTGTGGCGCGCGACTCGGCATGCCGTCCGGGCCGGCCGCGCGAAGTGAGGTCGCGCGTATAGGCGATCCTCGGCCGAGGCGCAAGAGCGGGCACGTCAGGGCAGAAAGCCGCCGATCACCCCCACGATCACCTCGGGGATCTCCTCGAAGCGGTAGCCGCCGGGCTTCGTGGTCAGCGCCCAGAGCACGAGACCGCCGGCCACGATCGCCGCGAAGGCCGCCACGCGCGGCGCGCGTCCCTCGGAATAGGACGAGACCATCGCGGGGATCGCGAACACCCCGACGACGAGACCGACGACGAGCGCCACATCAGGGTTCATGCCCCCTGCCTCCCTGTAACGGAGAGAAAGACTACTCCGGATCCGTCGCCCAGATCAAACGCTCGTCGCAGGGCGCGACACGCAGGATGTTGGTAGTACCGGGGATGTTGAAGGGGACACCGGCGGTCACGACGATCTGGTCATCCTCGGTCGCGTAGCCCTCGACCCGCGCGGCGCGGGCGGCGTTGACCACGGCCTGCTTGAACCGGGTCAGCTCGCCGGTCATCACGCAGTGTGTCCCCCAGGTGAGAGCCAGACGCCGCGCCGTGCCGCGCAGGTTCGTCATCGCGATGATCGGCACGCGCGGCCGCTCGCGCGCGACCAGCGCGGCGGTGGTGCCCGACTGGGTGAAACAGGCGATGGCCTTGATCTCCGTCGTCTCGGCGATCTCGCGCGCGGCGGCGACGATACCGTCGGCCACGCTTTCACGCTTCGCCACGCGCGAGGCCTCGAGGATCTCGGTGTATGTCGGATCGTCCTCGACCTCGCGGGCGACCGCGTCCATCGTCGTGACCGCCTCGACGGGATACTGGCCGGCCGCGCTTTC
Source organism: Rhodosalinus halophilus (assembly GCF_003298775.1). Classification (GTDB taxonomy): domain Bacteria; phylum Pseudomonadota; class Alphaproteobacteria; order Rhodobacterales; family Rhodobacteraceae; genus Rhodosalinus; species Rhodosalinus halophilus. The sequence goes on from NZ_QNTQ01000005.1 coordinate 259,558, forward strand.
GGCCGAGAGCATGATCGCATCGGCGCCCTCGTAGATCGCGGTGGCCACGTCCGAGACCTCGGCGCGGGTGGGCATCGGGCTTTCGATCATGCTCTCGAGCATCTGCGTGGCCACGATCACCGGCTTGGCCGCCGCGCGGCACTTGCGCACGATGCGCTTCTGAATGGGCGGGACGTTCTGCACCGGCAGCTCGACGCCCAGATCCCCCCGCGCCACCATGATCCCGTCGGAGGCCGCGATGATCTCGTCGATGCGGCGCACGGCCGTCGGCTTCTCGATCTTGGAGAGCACCGCGGCACGGCCATCGACCAGGGCGCGCGCCTCCTCGACGTCCTCGGGGCGCTGCACGAAGGACAGCGCGATCCAGTCCACGCCCAGTGCGCAGGCGAATTCCAGATCCTCGCGGTCCTTGTCGGAAAGCGCCGCGACCGGAAGGACCACGTCGGGCACGTTGACGCCCTTGCGGTTCGAGATGGTGCCGCCGGTGACGACCGTGCACTCGGCGAAGCCGTCACCGCAGTCTTCGACCCGAAGCCGCACCTTGCCGTCGTCCACCAGAAGCTCCGCCCCAGGCTCGAGGGCCGCGAAGATTTCGGGGTGCGGAAGGCGCACGCGATGACTGTCCCCCTCGGCCTCGTCGAGGTCCAGACGGAAGCGCGCGCCCTCCTCGAGCTCGACCGCGCCCGAGGCGAAGGTGCCGACGCGCAGCTTGGGGCCCTGCAGGTCCGCCAGCACCCCGATCGGGCTGTCGAGATCCGCCTCGAGCGCGCGGATGATCGCGTGGCGCGCGGCGATCTCGTCGTGCGTGCCGTGGCTCATGTTCAGCCGGAAGACATCGGCGCCTGCGGCATGGAGCGCGCGGATCGTCTCGCGGTCGCTCGAGGCGGGGCCGAGGGTGGCCACGATCTTGACGTTGCGCATGCGGCGCATCTGCGGTCCTCCGCTCGGTGCCTCACGAAACTGCGGCTTACGGCCAATTCCCTTCCGCCTGCAACCCGCGTATGTCATGCCGCGGCACGGTGACCCGGACATGACATATCATCCCTATCATATCCACGGGGCTGCGCGCCCCGCCCGCTGGCTGGTGACCTGCGATCACGCCAGCAACCTCGTGCCCGCCGAGGTGAACGGCGGCACGCTTGGCCTGCCCGAGGAGGAGATGGCGCGCCACATCGCCTACGACGTGGGCGCGGCGGGGTTTGCGCTCGCGCTCGCGGATCGGCTCGATGCGCCAGCGATCCTGTCGAACTTTTCGCGGCTGGTGATCGACCCCAATCGGGGCGAGGACGACCCCACGCTGCTGATGAAGCTCTACGACGGCACGATCATCCCCGGAAACCGCCATGCCGATGCCGACGAGGTCGAGCGACGGCTGAACGCCTATTACCGGCCCTATCACGCCGCGCTTGCCGATCTCGCGGGGCGGCGGGACGACGTCGTGATCCTGTCGATCCATTCCTTCACGCCGCAACTGCGCGGGCGGGAGCCGCGGCCCTGGCACATCGGCGTGCTGCACGGTCACGACGCGCGGCTCGCCGACCCGCTGATCGCGCGCTTGTCGGCCGAGCCCGATCTCTGCGTGGGGCGCAATCAGCCCTACGGCGGCCACCTGCCAGGCGATGCGATCTCGCGCCACGCGCTCGCCGAGGGGCGGCTCAACGTGCTGGTGGAGCTGCGCAACGACCTGATCGGGACGGAGGCCGAACAGGCCGCATGGGCCGACCGGCTGGCGCCGGCGCTGGAAGCGGCGCTCGCGGACACCGGGATTTGAGGCGCCGCTTGATTCAGTAGCACCGAGGACTCAGACTCCATGGAGCAGAGGAGTGCAGTTGATGGACGATCAGACCCGCACCGAACTCGAGGCCGCGGCCTTTCGCCGGCTCCGTCAGCACCTGATGGAGGACCGGCCGGACGTGCAGAACATCGACCTGATGAACCTGGCCGGTTTCTGCCGCAACTGCCTGAGCCGCTGGTATCAGGAAGCGGCGGCCGAGCGCGGCATCGAGATGGGCAAGGAAGAGGCGCGCGAGGTCTTCTACGGGATGCCCTACGACCAGTGGAAGGCGCAGCATCAGACGGAAGCCTCCGCGGCGCAGAAGGCCGACTTCGAGAAGAGCTTCGCGGAAAACGTGGGCAAGCCGGAGTGAAGCCAGGCGCGTAGACCCCGCTCCGGCAGCGCCGGAGCGGGGCAAGCGGGCAGCTCAGCGGATGGCGCGGTCGCTGGGCTCTTCGTCCTTGGTCTCGAAGACGGTCACGTCGACGGTCTCCGCCGAGATGAGCGCCTTGGCACGCGGCTCGAAGAATTCGTCGGCATCCTTCCGGACGATTTCGCCGGCGGTCACGAGGCCGTTGCCGCCGAGCGCGGCGTCGCGCGGCTCGTGGAACGGGCTGGTGCGCTCGGTCATGGCGGTGGCGGCGCCGGTCAGCAGAACGGTCGCGGCGATAGTGGCGATGCTGAGTTTCATGTCGTTCTCTCCTCTTCATGCCCTTCCCGGCCGGGCCGGTCCGGGCGGTTGCTGTCGTCGTTGCGTGTAGCAGAGATGGCGCGCCGAAGGCGGGTTTTCAAAACACATGCTATCAACAGAATGTGTTTGTGCCTGAGAGCTTCGTGAACAAAGGTCAGCCAGAAAATTAAACTTTCAAACAAATACTTACGTCATCTCCGGCTTGCCCTCGACGCCGCTGCAAGGGGCCGCCGCCCAGACCTCGCGCAGGCTTGTGTGCAGTCGCATGCAGCCGCCCTCTGCAAATGCGCGCAGACCTCACAGGCGGCGTGAGGAATGCTGCAGCCGAAGAGGGCTTCGACTGCCGGCGCGAGGCACTGGTTCGAACGGTTCGGGGTATCTCGCGGGACGCGATGGCGGAGAGCCGTATCGCGCGCGGACCATCGGCGCCCGGCGCATGCTTTGATCCCGGCAGGCGGCGCACCGGCGACAATCATCGGAGATGCGGCGGACTGAGGCGCAGCAAAACCCGCCTACGCCCGCAGAACGGCGCGGACGTCCAAGCTCGCGGCTGAGCGCAGACTGCAGGCGGCCCGTCCGGACGCCAGGATGCGGCGGCCTTCAGATCGCGGCCTTGCGGCTCTCCTCGAGATAGATCTCGCGCAGGCGCGCTGCGACGGGCCCCGGGGCGCCCGTTCCGACCGGCGTTCCGTCGATCTCGACCACGGGCATCACGAAGGTCGAGGCGGAAGTGACGAAGGCCTCGTCCGCCGCCTTGGCCTCCTCCAGCGTGAACGGCCGCTCGTCCACCTCCATCTGCGCCTCTGCGGCATAGCGCAGCACGGCCGCGCGCGTGATGCCGTGCAGGATGTCGTTGGACTTCGGCCGGGTCACGATCCGGCCGTCCTTGACGATGTAGGCGTTGTTCGAGGTGCCTTCGGTGACGTAGCCGTCCTCGACCATCCAGGCGTCGTCGCAACCCTTGGCCTTGGCCATCATCTTGCCCATCGAGGGATAGAGAAGCTGCACCGTCTTGATGTCGCGCCGGCCCCAGCGGATGTCGTCGATCGAGATCACCTTGATCCCGGTCTTCGCCGCCGGCGCATCGGCAAGGCCGGGCTTGGACTGGGTGAAGAGCACGATGGTCGGCGGCACCTCGTCCGGGTCGGGGAAGGCGAAGTCGCGGTCGGCCGGCGCGCCGCGGGTGATCTGCAGATAGACCAGACCATCGGTCAGGTCGTTGCGCGCGACCAGTTCGCGGTGGATCTGCAGCAGCTCGTCGCGCGTCACCGGCGCGCGCATGGAAAGCTCGCTGAGCGAGCGGTCGAGCCGCACGGCGTGCCCGTCGAAATCCACCAGCTTGCCGTCGAGCACGCTGGTGACCTCATAGACCCCGTCGGCCATGAGGAAGCCGCGATCGAAGACCGAGACCCTGGCCTCGTTCTCGGGCAAATACTCGCCGTTGACATAGACGGTGCGCATGATCCTCTCCTTTGTCAGCCCCAGAGCGCGGCCTCTGGCGGGTGCACGCCGTCCGCGTCGTAGACCAGCGGCGGCTCCCGGTCCTCGGCCAGCAGGAGCGGGCCGTCAAGGTCCACGACCTCGGCGCCCTGCGCCAGGAGCACCGCGGGCGCCATCGCCAGCGACGAGCCCACCATGCAGCCCACCATGATGCGGTAGCCTTGTGCCCGCGCAGCTTCGCGCAGCGCCAGCGCCTCCGTGAGCCCGCCGGTCTTGTCGAGCTTTATGTTTACCATGTCGTACTTGCCTGCGAGTCCGGCCAGCGAGGCGCGGTCGTGGCAGGACTCGTCGGCGCAGACCGGCAACGGGCGCGCGATCTCGGCCAGCGCGTCGTCCTCTCCGGCGGGAAGCGGCTGCTCGACCATCTCGACGCCCAGGCGCAGCAGATGCGGCGCGAGATCCGCGTAAACCTCTGCCGTCCAGCCCTCGTTGGCGTCCACGATGAGCCGCGCCTCCGGCGCACCCTCCCGCACGGCTTCGAGGCGCGGCATGTCCTCGGGCGTGCCCAGCTTGATCTTGAGCAGCGGCCGGTCCGCCGCACGCGTTGCGGCGTCGCGCATCCTGTCCGGCGCGTCGAGCGACAGCGTGTAGGCGGTGACGAGGGGCGCGGGCGCCGCAAGCCCGGCGAGATCCCACACCCGGCGACCCGCGCGCTTCGCCGCCCAGTCCCAGAGCGCGCAATCCACCGCGTTGCGGGCGGCGCCGGGCGGCAGCGCCCTCTGCAGCGCATCCCGGTCGAGGCCTTCCGGCAGCGCGGCGATCTGGGCCTCCACGCTGTCGCGCGTCTCGCCGTAGCGGGCGTAGGGGACGCATTCGCCCTGCCCCGTCACGCCCTCGGCCGCGACGCGGACCGTCAGCACTTCGGCCTCCGTGCGCGAGCCCCGAGAAATGGTGAAGGCCTCGCGCAGCCGGAAGCTTTCACGGGTGACCTCGATCTGCACGTTCCGCCCTCCTGCCCGGCAATGATCCTGCCGGGCGTCGGGTAGCACAGCTTTCCGGGAAGGCCCAGCCGCGGCGCAGCGGCGCCGCCCGATCCGGATGCTGAACATGCGGCCGCCGGAGGGCGACGGACTGTCACAGGGCGGCGGCACTCGCCGTGCTCTTGAAACGCGGGCGCGGATCGGCTGAGCTTTCCGCCATGGACGGGCCGAAGTTCACGGCGATCTTGCACCGTGCCCTGCTTCTCGGCGGGGTCTGGGTGGTGCTCACGGGCGGGGAGGCCAAGGGCCTTGCGCTCGGCGCGGCGGCCGTGCCCGTGGCCCTGTGGATGAGCCTTCGGCTTTTGCCCGCCAGCGCTCCGCTGCGCCTCTGGCGGCTCGCAGGTCACCTGCCGCGCTTTCTCGCGGGCTCGCTCCGGGGCGGGATCGACGTGACGCGGCGCGCCCTGGCGCCGCGCCTGCGGCTCGCGCCCGGCTGGGTCGAGGTGCCGCTCGATCTGCCGCCGGGGGGCCGCGCCGCGATGGGCGGCGAGCTGTCGCTGATGCCCGGAACGCTCGCCGCGGGCAGCCGCCAGGACCGGCTTCTGGTGCATGTCCTCGACACCGACGCGGGCTTCGAGCGCACGATCCGCGACGCGGCGGCGGCCATCACGGCCATGACGGACGGCGCGCCACGATGACGCTCTGGCTGTCCTTCGTCGCGGCGGGCGTGCTGGCGAGCCTCGCGGGCGCGCTCTGGCGGGTCTGGCGCGGTCCGCGGCGCGCCGACCGGATGATGGGGGCGCAGCTCGTCGGGACCGGCGGCGTGGCCGTGCTGATGCTGCTGGCGCCGCTGGGCAGCTGGGCGGCGCTCGACGTCGCGCTGGTGCTGGCGCTGCTCGCGGCGCTCGCGGCGGTCGGCTTCGTGAAGGCCACGAGCCCCGACGGCGCCGGCGACCCGGAAGAGGAGGAGGAGACACCGCGCAGGAAGGCCGATGGCTGACGTCGCGACGGTCGTGCTCACCGGCATCGGGCTCTTCTTCTTCCTCGCGGGGACGGCAGGGCTCATGCGGTTTCCCGACACCTTCAGCCGGCTGCACGCGCTGACCAAGGCCGACAATCTGGGCCTCGGCTTCATCGCCCTCGGCGTCGCCTTCCAGGCCGCGACATGGCGCGAAGTGGCGCTTCTGGCGCTGATCTGGGCGCTGGCGCTGCTCGCCGCGGGAACCGTCTCGCAACTGGTCGCGCGCGCGGCGCTCGGCGAGGAGGAGACGCGATGACCTTCGTGCTCGACGCCGTGCTCTGCGCGCTCATCCTCGGCGTGGCGGCGGCGACGATCGCAGGACACGGGGTGTTCCGGGCGATCGTGTTCTTCATCGTCTACGGCCTGTTGGTGGCCGTCGGTTGGGTGCGGCTGGGCGCCGTGGACGTGGCGCTCGCCGAGGCGGCCATCGGCGCGGGACTCACCGGCGTGCTGTTTCTGGCCGCCTACGGCCGGCTCGGGCGGGAGGGCGCCGGGGGCGATGCGCCCGCGCCTGCCCATCTGCCGGCGGCAATGGCGGGCCTCGGCGTGACATGCGCGCTCGGCTGGGCGTGGAGCGCCCTGCCCCTGCCCGACCGGCCGGGGCCCCAACTGGCCGAAGCCCTGCCCATGTCTGGCGTCGAGAACCCCGTGACGGCGGTGCTGCTGAACTTCCGCGCCTGGGACACCCTTCTGGAAAGCGTCGTGCTGCTGGCCGCCCTGACCGGGCTCTGGATGCTCACCCGAGACGCGGCCTGGGGCGGGCGGATCGGCCTGCCGCAGCATGTCCGGCCCGACGGCGTGATGGCTGGCTTCGGACGCGTGCTGCCGCCGCTCGGGCTGCTCGTGGGCGTCTATCTCGTCTACATCGGTGCGGACCGGCCCGGCGGCGCGTTTCAGGGCGGCACGGTCCTGGCCGCTGTGGGGCTCGTCGCGGCGCTGGCCGGGGCCGTGCGGCCGCCGCGCATCGGCGCGACACGCTGGCGGGCGGCGCTCGTGGCCGGACCGCTCGTGTTCCTTCTGGCCGGGCTCGCCGGCGCCGCGCTCGGCGCGGGGTTTCTCACGCTGCCGCCGCAGATCGCGGGGGCGGCGCTCTTCGCGATCGAGGTGGCGCTCGCGGCGTCCATCGCCGTGACCCTCGCCTTCCTCGTCCTCGGCCCGCCGGAGGAAACGATCACGCGATGACGGCGCTTACGCTCTACGCGCTCACCGGGGCTGCGCTGATCGGCCTTGGGCTCTACGGGCTGATCGCGGCGCGGCATCTGTTGCGCCGGATCGTGGCCTTCAACCTGCTGGGCTCGGGGCTCTTTCTGTATCTGGGCGCGGCGGGCGCGCGGGGCGATGGCCCCGACCCCGTGCCGCAGGCGCTCATCATCACCGGTATCGTCGTCGCACTCTCGGCGAGCGCGCTGGCGGTCGGGCTGCTGGTGGCGGGCGCGCGGCTCTCGGGACGGGCGACGCTGCCGGAGGAGGCGGAGTGAACGCCCTTGTCGTCCTGCTGACGCTGCCGCTTGGCGGGGCGCTCGCGGCGGTCGCGTTCCCGGCCGGCGTCGCGCGCGGGGCAGCGCTGGCCGCAGCGGCCGGCACGGTCGCGGCAGCGCTCGCGGTCGCCTCAGAGGTCGCAGCAGGCGCGCCGCCGCGGATCGCGCTGGGCGGCTGGCCGCCGCCACTGGGCATTGCGCTCGCCGCCGACGGTCTGTCCGCCGCGCTGCTCGTGACGACGGCGGCGGTGATGGCCGCAGTCCTGCTGGCGGCGCGTCACACGATGGCGGCCGGCCTGGCGGGGCCGCGCATCGCTTTCGGCTTCTGGCCGCTGGCGCTGATGCTCTGGGCCGCGCTCAACGCGGTCTTCGTCTCGCGCGATCTCTTCAACCTCTATGTCGGGATCGAGCTTCTGAGCCTCGCCGCCGTCGGCCTCGTCGCCATCGGCGGCAAGCCCGAGGCGCTCGCCGCCGCGATGCGCTACATGCTCTTCGCCCTCGCCGGTTCGCTGCTCTATCTCGCCGGCGTCGCCTTGATCTACGCCGCTCACGGCGCGCTCGACATCGACCTTCTGGCGAGCCGTCGCCCGTCCGGGACCGACGCGCTGGCGCTCGCGCTGATGACGGCGGGGCTGACGGCCAAGACGGCGCTCTTCCCCTTTCACGTCTGGCTGCCGCCGGCGCATGCAGGCGCCCCGGCCCCGGCCTCGGCCATGCTCTCGGCGCTGGTGCCGAAGGCCTCCTTCGTGATCCTGCTCCGGCTCTGGACCGAGGCGCTGCCGGATGAGGCTTCGCCGGCAGCCCTGACGCTGATCGGCGCGCTGGGCGTCGCGGCGGTGGTCTGGGGCAGCCTCGGTGCGCTGGCGCAGAGCCGCGTGAAGCTGATCGTCGCCTATTCCACCGTGGCGCAGATCGGCTATCTCTTCGCGGTTTTCCCGCTCCTGCCGCTCGCACAGGCGGCCTGGAGCGGCGTGATCTTTCTCGCGCTCAGCCACGCGCTGGCCAAGGCGGCGATGTTCCTCGCCGTGGGGCAGTGGATGGCGGCGGCCGGCGGCGACCGGCTGGAAGAGCTGCGGGGCCTGGCGCAGGCGATGCCGATGAGCGCCTTCGCCTTCGCGCTCGCGGCCGTCACGCTCGCCGGGCTGCCGCCCTCGGGCGGCTTTCTCGGCAAGTATATGGTGATGACGGCGGCCTTCACGGCGGGGCAGTGGGTCTGGGCGCTGCCGATGGCGCTGGGCGGGTTGCTGGCGGCGGCCTATCTCTACCGCCCGCTCGCGGCGCTCTTCGCGCGCGAGGGGGCTTCCGTGGCGGCGCCGTCCCGCGCGCGGCAGGCGGTGCCGCTCGCCCTCGCCGGCGGCGGGATTGCCCTGGGCCTCGCCTCGGCGGAGCCGCTGGCGCTTCTCGCGAACGGACAGCCCCCGATACAGGCGGTGGTGCGATGACGGTGCCGCTGCCCGTTCTGCTGCTGCTTACCTCGCTTGTGCCGGCGGCGGTGACCTTCTTCCTGCCGCAAGAGGCCCACCGGCTGCGCAACGCCCTGAGCCTCGGCGGCGCGCTTCTGAAGGTCGCGCTGATCGTGGCCATGCTCTTCGCGGTCGCGGGCGGCGCGAGCTACGAGGCAGGCCTGACGCCGGCGCCCGGATTGATGCTGCTGCTCCGGATCGACGCGCTCGCGCTGCTCTTCGTGTCGCTCTCGGCGATCCTGTGGCTGCTCACGACGATCTACGCGATCGCCTATTTCGGCACGAAGCCCCAGCTCTCGCGCTTCTTCGGCTTCTTCAGCCTCTGCGTCGCCGCGACGACCGGGATCGCGCTCTCCGGTTCGCTCTTCACATTCTTCATCTTCTTCGAACTGCTCACGCTCAGCACCTGGCCGCTCGTCGCGCACAAGCAGGACGCGCCGTCGCTCGCGGCGGGTCGGCGCTATCTGCTCTACGCCATGCCGTGCAGCGCGGCGTTGCTCTGGGCCATCGTGTGGCTGGAAAGCGCGACCGGCCCGGTGATCTTCGCCGCGCCGACGGACTTCGGGACGCTCGCGCCAAACGCCCAGCGGGCGATCTTCGCGTTGCTGATCGTGGGAATGGGAATGAAGGCAGCCATCGTCCCGCTGCATGGCTGGCTGCCCGCGGCCATGGCGGCGCCGGCCCCGGTCTCGGCGCTGCTCCATGCGGTCGCTGTGGTCAAGGCGGGCGCCTTCGGGGTGATTCGGGTGGTGCACGACGTCTTCGGGATGGACCGGATGAGCGAGCTGGGGCTCGGCCTGCCGCTGGCGGCGCTGGCCTCGGTCACGATCCTCTGGGGCTCGGTGCGCGCGCTCGGCCAGCGCGAGATCAAGAAACGGCTCGCCTATTCGACGGTGAGCCAGGTCAGCTACATCGTGCTCGGCATTTCGCTCATCGGCCCCTTCGCGGTGATCGGGGGCCTCGCCCATCTGATTCACCAGGGACTGATGAAGATCACGCTCTTCTTCTGTGCCGGAATCTACGACGAACGGGCGGGCGTGAAGCGGATCGAGGGACTCGATGGGCTGGGGCCGCGGATGCCCTGGACCTCGACCTGTTTCTCGCTCGGCGCGCTGGGCATGATCGGGCTGCCGCCGATGGCCGGCTTCGTGAGCAAGATATACCTCGGGCTCGGCGGCCTGCAGAGCGGGGCGCCCTGGGTGCTGGCCGTGCTCGCGGCCTCGACCCTGCTCAACGCGGCCTATTTCCTGCCGCTGCTCTACCGTCTCTGGTTCAGGGAGCCCGCGCCGGAGGTGCAGGGCGACGAGCGCGCGCCTGCGCTGGTCGCGCCGACCGTGGTCGCAGCGCTGGGCGCGCTGGGCGTGGGGGCGCTCGCCGCCGCGCCGGTGAGCCCGCTCGCCTGGGCGACGCTTCTGGCCGAGCGGGCCTGGCTGCCATGACGCTCTGGGTCGGCCCCCTTCTGCCGCTCGCGGCGCTGGTCTGGCCGCTTCTGATCGGGGCGGCGGCCGCGCTGCCCGGGGTGCGCGACCGCGCGATGCGGCTGCTGTGGCTCGCGCCGCTGCCTGCGCTCTGGCTGGCGCTGGCGGGCGAGAGTGCCGCGACCCTGGCGCCCGATCTGCTGCTGGGCGTGACCCTGGGGCTCGATCCGGGCCGACGGCTTCTCCTTGGCATGACCGCGGCGCTCTGGATCGTCGCGGGCCTCGCCGCCCAGCCGATGGCCGAGCGGCCACGCGCCGCGATCTTCGCCGGATTCTGGTGCCTCACGCTCTCCGGGAATCTCGCGGTCTTCCTCGCGCAGGATGTCGTGACCTTCTATGTCGCCTTCGCAGCGGTCTCGCTGGCGGCCTGGTTTCTCGTCGTCCATGAGCGCACCGACGCGGCGCTCGCCGCGGGGCGCGTCTACATCGTGGTCGCGCTCGCGGGCGAGGTCTGTCTTCTCGTCGGGCTGCTGATCGGCGCGCATGCGGCGGGCGCAACCGCGATCGCGGAGGTGCGCGCGGCGCTGGGCACCTCGCCCGGCGGCCCGCTCGCCGTCGCGCTGCTGACGATCGGCTTCGGCATCAAGGCCGGGCTGGTGCCCTTGCACGTCTGGTTGCCGCTGGCGCATCCGGCGGCGCCGGTGCCGGCCTCCGCCGTGCTCTCGGGCGCGATCGTGAAGGCGGGGCTGGCCGGGATGCTGCTTTTCCTGCCCGAGGGCGCGGCCGGCCCGGCACTGATCGCGCTGGGCCTCGCCGGAGCCTACGGCGCGGCGCTCTGGGCGCTGACCCAGCGCAACCCAAAGACGGTGCTCGCCTACTCCACCGTCAGCCAGATGGGGCTGATTCTCATGCTGGTGGGGGCGGGCGGGGCGGCGCGCGAGGCCGCGCCCTACGTCGCGCTGCATCACGGGCTGGCCAAGGGGGCGCTCTTCCTGCTGGTGGGCGCGATGCTCGCGGCGGGCTCGCGGCGGCAGCGCGCGGCCTGCCTGGCTCTCGCCGCCGTCGCCGCCGCATCGGTGGCCGGCGCGCCGCTCAGCGGCGGCGCGCTCGCCAAGGCGGCCGTCAAGTCCGAGCTGCCGGCAGCGCTCGCGCAGGCCCTGAGCCTGAGTTCGGTGACCACGACGCTGGCGCTCGGCTGGTTCCTGCACCGTCTGGCGCGGACCGGCGGCGCGCATCGGTCCGCCTTGCCGCTCGCGCTGCCCGCGGTGCTGACCGCGCTCGCGTTCGCCGCGCCCTGGGCGCTCTGGCAGGACTGGACGGGCCGCGCGCCGGTCTATGCGCTCGCGCCGGACGCGCTGCGCGCCGCGCTCTGGCCGGTGGCGGCCGGCGGCCTGGGCGCGCTGATTCTGCTGCGGTTCCCGCTACCCGAGAAGCCGCCGGGCGATCTGTTGACCCTGCCCCTCCGCTGGCGCCGCGCGACACCCCGATGGCCCGAACTACCCGCGCGCGCCATCGACGCCGCGAAGCTGGCGGCTGCGCTCCGCAATGCCGTCGCGCGCGGGGAGCGTGCGCTCTTGCGCCGACAGGCGAGCGCCGCGCTCCTGCCCCTGCTCGCGCTTGCGCTGTTCGGACTTCTGGCGGGCCGGTTCTGACCGCCCGTCATCCTCGGGAGGCGGTCCGATACGCGGGACCGTTTTCGCGGGAAGGGCTACCGGATGATCCGCCCCTTCTTGATCGAGGAATCGAAGGTCCGCTCCGGGTCGCGGTCGTAGAGCGCGATCAGCCGCTTGCTCTTGTGCCGCTGGAACGGCTCTTCCACGATGATCTTGTAGTTCGCTTCGCGGCCCATCCAGCCGGTGAGCTTCTCGTAGGTCACCGGATCGTGGACGTGTCCGGGCGTCGGTCGCGGTACGTTCTTCCAGTTGTAGGGCACCGAGACGACGACGAGTTCGCCCAGCTCGAGCAGCCGATGCGCGAAGGCCCCGGCATCCGGAACATGCTCGAGAACCTGGAAACAGGTGCAGATATCGAAGGTGTCGTCGAAGGCGAGCGTATGGATATCGCCTTTGATGGCCTTCACGCCCTCGGACTCGTAGGGAACGCGGATGTCTACGGACACCCGCTCCGGAATCCAGTCGAACCAGTCGAGGTAGGGGCAATTGCCGGATCCCACGTCGATCAAGCTTTCGGCCTTGGCTCCGACAGTCCGCATGATATAGTCTATATAGCTATAATACAGCATATCGCTGCGCTGGCGCCAGTATTTCTGGCTTTCATAAAGGCTCATGCGCTTTCCGTTTCCTTTTTCCGCATACTGGCCGGAACACGGCGCACAACCGGCGTGTATCTCTGCCGGATGCTCTGATCGCTGACGCCCACGCCGTGGATCTTCGAACAGGTCACCTCGTCGCCGAAGACGATCACCTTCACCTGCTCCCCGTCGACCAGCGCGCGCATCTCGTCGGCCATGCGCAGCCGCGCGGTGTCGAGATCGTAGTCGTAATAGAAGACGATACCGATCTTCCTGCCCCGCTCCTTCAACTCTTCGATGCCGCGGATCGCCGCCTTCGTCTTGGCGTCATGGAGCCTGAAATCCCCGGCGAAGATCGCGTCGAAATGCTCGGGCGGCGCGTCCTTCGAGCGCTTGATCGCGCTCATCATGTCCGGGCTGGCGAAGGGGTTGCGGTGCCGGTCGTTGCCGTATTTCAGCGAGGTCGCGGTCTCGTGGTGATGGGTCTGCGCCTGGAAATACTCGTGGCGCACCCCGTAGTAGAAGCCCTTCACGCCCTTGACGGGATCGACGGTCACCGAGCTGTCGGCCTCGCGCTGGAAGGAGAGCGGCCCGGTCTCGAGGTTCACGACCGCGCCCGCGCCGAACACCTTGCGGAACCTGCGCAGCAATTCGCTGTCGGCGCCGAAGCGGACGGTGTCCCAGTAGCCGAGCTTCTCGCGCATCGGCGCGCGCCGGAACATGAAGGACGAGGTGTTGAAGAGAATCACGCCGCCGTTCGACCGGATCTTGGTGAACGCCAGATCGTTCGTCGCGCGCGCCTGCTGCGAGGTGCAGCCCATGACCCGCGGGTTGGCCTCCATGTAGCGCACCTGAGTCTCGATCTTGAGCGGATGGGACCAGTCGTCGGCGTCATGGAGCGTGACATAAGCGCCCGTCGCCTCGTCCAGGCCACGGTTGCGCGCCACGTAGGCGCCTCCGTTCTCGGGCATGCGGATCAGGCGGATGCGCGGGTCTTCGGCCGCGAAGCGCTCCACCACGCCACAGGTGTCGTCGTCGGGGCTCGCGTCGTCGATCACGATGATCTCGAGGTTGCGCCAGGTCTGCGCCTGAAGCGACCGCAGGGTCGTCGGGATCATCTCCGCCGCGTTGTAGGCCGCGATCAGCACGCTGACCGTCGGCCCGCTTTCGACGACCGGCAATTCCGACGGACAGTAGAGACGATCATAGAGCGGCCTGCCATCGTCGGGCAGCAGGTCGACGGCCGGGATGTCGAACATCCTCAGCACCTGGTTGATCCAGACGAGCTTGTCCTCCGGCACCTCATGGAAGTTGGACCAGGCGAGCAGGGTATTCGCATTCAGCTCGCCGGAGTCGCGCAACCGCTCGAAGGTGGCCTTCCCGCCGGCCTTGTCCGCAAGGAAGAAGTGGCACAGCAACTCCGACACCCCCAGACGGGCACGGTGCCCGATGTCCTCGGCATGCTCCCGGGCCTGCTGGAGGAAGTCCAGCGCCTTGCGGAACCCCTCCCGCTCGCCGCTTCGCAGATGCCAGAGCGCCAGTTCCCGTCCCGCGGCCGCCCGCGCCGCCGGTTGATCGCTGGTGTCGAGGATATGCTGCAGATCGGCCAGCGCACGGTCGGTGATCCCGAGGGTCTGGAGCCTGGTGCGGATCACCTCGACCCGTTGCAGCGCCTGACGCGTGTTATCCTGAGCGTTCGGCTTGCGCCTGTAGCCCTTCTCCCGCCCATGCAGCACGTAGTGCACGAGGGGATTGAGCCCGCTTCGCGCCGCGTCCGGATAGGTATCCAGATAGAAGCGCGTCCTGAAATTCTTGCCCGGATCCCGCCCGAGCTCGGCCCCGTAGCGCAGATAGTGCTCGGCGGGCTCCATTCCGATCATGGCCACGTCGGGATAGGTGGTCCGATACCAGGTCGAATGAACCTCTCCGGAGCGCTTTATCAGCTTGACCTGCTGTTCGAAGGAAAGGTCAGCGGCATGGGTCATCTTGTTTGGGGCGTCCTTGCGAATGACCGCGGCGGACCTTGTATCGGGAACCCCTCCGGCACTGTCAACAAGCGCCGGCCGTCCGCCGCCGGCCCGCGGCTTTCCATGCGCGCGCCGACGGCGTCAGGCGAAGCTGCGCCGCCCGACCGACCGGGAACGCGGAGACGGCCACCGCGACCTTTTCTGAACGCTCGCACCGAAGGACCGCTTGCGGCCGCAGGACACGCGTCCGAGCGCTTCAGGTCGCAAGGGCGCCTTGGCCGCGGTGGTGCGAGCACTCGCCGATGCGGCCACGTTAAGCCTTTCGAAGGAGCACGCCGTGTAAGCCTCGGCCGTCCCCGCGATGGAGGTGGCCATGGACGACATTCTCGGCGAGCGACTGGAGCTTTTCCGGCTGGCCGGTCCTGATCAGGCGCTCGTGAAGCAGGCCGGCGAGCTTCTCACGGAAGACCTCGACAAGGTTCTGGACCGGTTCCACGAACCCGCCCGGTCCGATGAGAGGATGTCGGCGTTCTTCGCGGACGAACAGCAGGTCGCACACGCCCGCGACGTGCAGAAGGCGCATTGGAAAAGGCTGCTCGCAGGCCGGTTCGACGGCGACTACTTCGAGTCGACCCGGCGAGTCGGCCAGGCGTATTTCCGGATGGAGCTTTCTTTCCTGCTCTACCTTTCGTGCCACGCCCGCAGCGCGTCAAGCCTTCAGGCGATGCTCTTGCGCCGCATCGGACGGGGGCGCATGGCCTTCCATCCGGGCAGAACCTCCGCGATGCTGGGTGCCCTCAGCCGCGCCTTCACCATGGACATCGAACTGGTGATCGACGCCTACTTGCAAGCGCAGGGCAAGGAGCAGGAAATCGCCTTCGGCTACATCGCGAAGGCCGTGCAGGCGATCTCCGACGGCGATCTTTTCCACCGGATCCCCGCGCCGAGCGACAGCGACTACCCGGAGAAGTTCGAGGCCATCCGCCTCGATCTGCACGCGCTGGCGGAGGGGTTTACCGGCCTGATCGGGTCG
>NZ_QNTQ01000050.1 GCF_003298775.1 Rhodosalinus halophilus
GCGATGGCGGCGCGCGCGCTCGAGGTCTTTCCGAGGCCCACATCGACCGGCAAGCCGAGAAGCGGCGGAAGCGCCGCCCGCGCCACGAGGTTGAAATCCAGCGGGTCGCGGCCGGCGTCGGCACTTTTCGCCTCCTCCTGCGCCGCCTCGACAGCCGCCCAATAGTCCGGGATCGCCGCCATGAAGCCGTCGATGGCCTCGGCCAGGCGGACGCGGGCCTCGTCGGGCGAAAGGACCGGCGCCGGATAGGTCGGCGGTGGCGGCGGGATCCGG
The DNA here is from genome assembly GCF_003298775.1 of Rhodosalinus halophilus. Taxonomy (GTDB): domain Bacteria; phylum Pseudomonadota; class Alphaproteobacteria; order Rhodobacterales; family Rhodobacteraceae; genus Rhodosalinus; species Rhodosalinus halophilus. Next base: position 274 of record NZ_QNTQ01000050.1, read on the forward strand.
GCCGCGCCGGCGACGAGCGCTGAAACGGCGTCCAGCCCCTCGGCGCAGAACAGATCGTTGGCGTCGCCCGGGCGCTCAGGCACGGCGAGGCGGCCGTCGACCGCGAGCGCGACCTTGCGGGCGGCATCGACGCCGGGATTGCCATCGCGGTCGGGCTTCGCGTCATTGTCGGCGACGAGGACGAGATCTGCGTCTGGGAACCGGGCCCGAAGCGCCTCGGCGACGGGCATCAGGTTGCCCGCGTCCATCGCCGCGATCACGGTATGGCCCGTGGCGATGTGCAGGCTCGCGCCCGTCGCCCAACCCTCGCATATCAGGACGGGGCAGGTGGGCTCAGGGAGCGGTACCGGCTCCGCGCCCACCACTGCGAAATGCCCCTTCTTCGCGCCACCAGCGAGGAAACGCTTGGCCCCGTCCGGCGCGATGGTCTCGATACTGTGGATCCGGCCGTCGATGTCCTGCAGCGGCACGACGAGGCGGCGGCCCGCGTCCATGCGCAGGGCGAGTGGCGTGGCCCGCTTGGCGACGAGATAGGGATGGTCTTCCGGGGCGGGACGGGCGCTGCCCCAGATCCGGGCCGCGCGCGCGGCGGCCTCGTCCGCGCGGTTCGGTGCGAGCCCGGCCTTGTCATCGGGGTCGCTCTCGAGCGGCGGCGCCGTGGCCAGCGTCGTTGGTGGCTCGGCCGGATCGTTCGCCGCCGTCGCGCCACGTGTCGACGGCTGACGGATCGGCCGGGGCGGCGCCGCCATGCCGATCCGGTCGGCAATCCAGTCGGTGGCATCCTCGCGCGCCATGCCGAGGTCGCGGCCGACAAGATCCGA
>NZ_QNTQ01000051.1 GCF_003298775.1 Rhodosalinus halophilus
CGTTCTAATAATGTATAAAAAGCTACTCTGATTAGAATTCTAAGGGAAATCAAAATAAAATTTAAAAATGAGGTAATTATATATAGTTAATTAGATTCTAATTCTAATGCATTATTCTGCCAATATTATAATACTATTATTTTCTTAGGTCCTTTCGTACTAGAAGAATTTTGTTAGAAGATAGAAACCGACCTGGTTTACACCGGTCTGAACTCAAATCATGTAATTTTTTAAAAGTCGAACAGACTTTCTTAATTAACTATTGCGTAAATTAGAATATTAAATCAACATCGAGGTTGCAATCTTTATTTTAAATAAGATCTTAAAAATTTTATTACACTGTTATCCCTACGGTAACTTAATTATGTTATTAATTATATTAGGTCAAATTAAATATTTAATATTATTAAAGTAATAATTAATTAACTGCCCCAGTTAAACTGAAGTGAAGTTCGATAGGGTCTTATCGTCTTTCTTTTTAAAAATTGTTTTTTTACAATTAAAATAATTTAAATAATTTTTTAAAAAAAATCTATTGAGATGTTAAGTCTTTTGTTCTAGTCTTTAATTAAAAGACAAATTATTATGCTACCTTAGCACAAAAGCGGCTATTTAAATTTCATTGAGCAGACTTTATTATTAATTAATGCTAATAAAAATGTTTTTGTTAAACAGTCACTCAATTTTGGATGAGTTTTTATTAAAAATATTAATAGTTTACTTATATTATCATTATATTTTTATGTAATATTTTTAAAAATATTATAATTTGAGAATTTTTATTAGTGTAAGTTATTATACTTTTTAAATACTATA
>NZ_QNTQ01000052.1 GCF_003298775.1 Rhodosalinus halophilus
GCGATCACTCGATGATTTTGGAGACGACGCCGGAGCCCACCGTGCGGCCGCCCTCGCGGATGGCGAAGCGCAGCTTCTCCTCCATGGCGATCGGCGCGATCAGCTCGACGGTGAAGGCAACGTTGTCGCCGGGCATCACCATCTCGGTGCCCTCGGGCAGCTCGACCGTGCCGGTCACGTCCGTCGTGCGGAAGTAGAACTGCGGCCGGTAGTTGGCGAAGAACGGCGTGTGACGCCCGCCCTCGTCCTTGGTCAGGATGTAGGCCTCGCACTCGAACTTCGTGTGCGGCGTCACCGAGCCGGGCTTGCACAGCACCTGGCCCCGCTCGACCCCGTCGCGCTCGATGCCGCGCAGCAGCAGACCCACGTTGTCGCCCGCCTCGCCGCGGTCGAGGAGCTTGCGGAACATCTCGACGCCCGTGCAGGTCGTCTTCTTGTTCTTGTTCAGCCCCACGATCTCCATTTCGTCGCCGACCTTGATCACCCCGCGCTCGATCCGGCCCGTGGCCACCGTGCCCCGGCCCGAGATCGAGAACACGTCCTCGACCGGCATCAGGAAGGGCTGGTCCACCGCCCGCTCCGGCGTCGGGATGTAGTCGTCCACCGCCGCCATCAGCTCCTTGATCTTCTCCTCGCCGATCTCGGGATTGTTGCCCTCCATCGCCGCAAGCGCAGAGCCCGCGACGATCGGGATGTCGTCGCCGGGGAAGTCGTATTCCGACAGA
>NZ_QNTQ01000053.1 GCF_003298775.1 Rhodosalinus halophilus
CATCGAGGTCATAATCTTAATTTTTTATAAGAGCTTTAAAATTAAATTATGCTGTTATCCCTAAGGTAACTTTTTCATTTTTAAATTTTAAGATTTAAGAATTCAAAAAAGTTTTTTCTATTCTTTAATTGCCCCAATTAAACTTTAAAAAAATAAGATCTCCCCACAACTATAATTGACATTAATTTTCAAAATCAAGCTCTATAGGGTCTTATCGTCTT
>NZ_QNTQ01000054.1 GCF_003298775.1 Rhodosalinus halophilus
AGTTAGGAGTTATTAAAGGGTTAGTGTAAGATTTTTTTACAATGCCGCCCCAGCTTAACTGTAGTTAAGTTCTTTAGGGTCTTATCGTCTTTTTTTTTGAAAAAAGAATTTTTACTTTTAAGTAATTTTATTTTAAAAGAATGAAGCAGAATAATATTCGTTTTTCCATTCATTCTATTCTTAAATTAAAAGACAAGTGATTATGCTACCTTAGCACAGTATAAAGTTCTGCGGCTGTTTATAGACACTGAGCAGGATGTACTTTATATAATTTCATAAAGCTATGTTTTTGATAAACAGACGATGTTATTATTGCTGAGTTGTTTATTTTTTTATAAAAAATTACTTATAAATTTATTGATAAATCTTAATAGAAAGAAAATTGGGATTTTATTGAGTAAAGTAAATAAATTAGTGATAAGACTGGTAGAGTACTTTTATCTCTAAATCTTGTTTTTAGGTTGATTTAATTATTAAATAGGATTAAACTTAT
>NZ_QNTQ01000055.1 GCF_003298775.1 Rhodosalinus halophilus
GGGGCCCACTGGATGAGGTCGGGGCTGGCGATGGGGCCGATCTCCTGGCGGACCCAGTCGCGGAGTTCCTTGCGGAGCGCCTCGGTGGGCTCCACGCCGTTCATGAGCGTGACGTAGCAGTAGATGCCCTGGCCCTTGATCGGGTGGGGGTAGCCCACCACCGCGGCCTCGGCGACCTTGGAATGGGCCACCAGCGCGCTCTCGACCTCGGCGGTGCCCATGCGGTGGCCCGAGACGTTGATCACGTCGTCGACGCGGCCGGTGATCCAGTAGTGGCCGTCCTCGTCGCGCCGGCAGCCGTCGCCGGTGAAGTAGTAGCCCTTGTACTGCTCGAAGTAGGTCTTCTCGAAGCGCGCGTGATCGCCCCAGACGGTGCGCATCTGCCCCGGCCATGAGGCCCTGATCGCCAGCACGCCCTCGGCGGGGTTCTCGGTGATCTCCGCGCCCGAATGCGGGTCGAGCACGACCGGCTCCACGCCGAAGAAGGGCGTCATCGCCGCGCCGGGCTTGGTGGCGTGTGCGCCGGGCAGCGGCGTGATCAGATGCCCGCCGGTCTCGGTCTGCCACC
>NZ_QNTQ01000056.1 GCF_003298775.1 Rhodosalinus halophilus
CACCTCGACCAGCTTGGCGAAATCGGCCAGCGAGCGGCTGAGGCGGTCGATCTTGTAGACGACCACCACGTCGACCAGCCCGTCCTCGATGTCCTCCAGCAGACGCTTCAGGCCCGGGCGTTCCAGCGTCCCGCCCGAGATGCCGCCGTCGTCATACTGATCGCGGACGAGCACCCAGCCTTCCGATCGCTGGCTGGCGATGAAGGCCTCGCAGGCCTCGCGCTGGGCGTGGAGCGAGTTGAACTCCTGCTCCAGCCCTTCCTCGGAGGACTTGCGCGTATAGATCGCGCACCGCTGTTTC
>NZ_QNTQ01000057.1 GCF_003298775.1 Rhodosalinus halophilus
CGTATAGATCGCGCACCGCTGTTTCCGGATCATTCCTGATTTCGCAGGGCCCTTCGTCATGTCCGCGCCCTCCGATTCTTGAGGCCGAAGAACACCCAGCCATTCCAGCGCGTCCCGGTGATCGCGCGAGCGATGGCCGAGAGCGACCTGTAGGGCCGTCCCTGCCACTCGAAGCCGTCCGATGTGACGGTGACGACGTGCTCGACGCCCCGCCATTCGCGGATCAGCCGCGTGCCGGCGATGGGCATGGTG
>NZ_QNTQ01000058.1 GCF_003298775.1 Rhodosalinus halophilus
ACCAACCCCTATCTCCACTATAGAAGATATAGATAACAAAAATAAAGAAGGAGGTAATAATCAGAAAGAAAGATTATTCATTCGAGGAAAAGATATATCAGGAGCTCCCAATATTAAAGGTACCAATCAATTACCAAATCCTCCAATAAGAATTGGTATCACTATAAAAAAAATTATTACAAAAGCATGAGCAGTAACTATAACATTATATATATG
>NZ_QNTQ01000006.1 GCF_003298775.1 Rhodosalinus halophilus
TCAGCGACGACACCGTCGCGGGCGGGACAGGCGCCGACGCCATCGGCGGCGGCCTCGGCCGGGACGTGATCGACGCGGGCGACGGCGACGACAGCGTCGGCGGCGGCGAGGGCGACGACGTGATCGCAGGCGGGGAGGGCCACGACTTCCTCGCCGGCGGCGGGCGCGACGATTCGATCGACGGCGGCGACGGCGACGACAGGATCAACGGCGGCGAGGGCGACGACACGCTGACCGGCGGAGAGGGCGCGGACGAGTTCGTCTACAACTTCTTCCAGGATGTCGGCGACGACGTGATCACCGATTTCGAGGACGGCGTGGACAGCTTCGTCATGCGAGGGGTCGAGAACGCGCCCGGCTCGGGCCTCGAGGGCTATATCGACGCGCTGAACATCACCGATACCGCGCAAGGCGTGCTGATGAACCACCAGGGCCACAGCATCCTGCTGGAAGGCGTGGCGGCCGCGGAGCTGGGGCTGGAGGACTTCACCTTCCTCTGAGGGGCGGGCGCGGACCGCGTTCGGGCGTGCGTGCCTCTGTGTCAGAGCTCCTTGTGCGTCAGAGGTATTTCGATTATTCGTGAATTATGGAAGCCGTGATTCTCGACCGTCTGACGGTGCTCGGGCACCCCGGCCGCATGGCCGTCTTTCGCCTGCTCATGCGGCGGCTGCCCGACGATGTGCCGGCCGGAGAGATCGGGCGCGCCCTGGGCGTCAAGCCCTCGACGCTCTCGGTCTATCTCTCCGCGCTCGCGCAGGCGGGCCTCGTCGGCCAGCGCCGGCAGGGCACCTCGCTGCTCTACCGCGCCGAGGTGTCGGCGGTGGGCGACATCATGGAATTCCTGCTCGAGGACTGCTGCCGCGGGCGGCCCGGGCTCTGCCCGCCGCTCCCTTCCCCCTCTGTCACAGGACGCCGCGCCGTGCCCGACCGCAAATACAACGTGCTCTTTATCTGTTCGGGCAACTCCGCCCGCTCGATCTTCGCCGAGTCGATCCTCCGCGACATGGCGGGCGATCGGTTCGAGGCTCATTCCGCCGGAACCCGCCCCTACTCGGAGCTCAACCCCTTCGCGGTGAAGGTGCTCGAGGACAAGGGGCACGACGTCTCGCTCCTGCGGGCCAAGAACGTCTCGGAGTTCCAGCGGCCGGACGCCCCGGAGATGGATTTCGTCTTCACCGTCTGCGACCAGGCGGCGAACGAGGAATGCCCGCCCTGGCCGGGCCAGCCGATCAGCGCGCACTGGGGGATGCCCGACCCGGTGAAGGTCGAGGGCACCGAGGCCGAGAAGGCGCTCGCCTTCCAGCAGGCCTACGGCGCGCTCCGCAACCGCCTGCTCGCCTTCACCGCGCTGCCGATCGACCAGCTCGACCGGATCTCTCTCCAGAAGGCCGTGGACGACCTTGCCCGCAGCGATGCGGGAGAGCCGGCATGACCGTCTATGCGCTGAACGGACTGGGCCGGGTCGGCAAACTGGCGCTGCGCCCGCTGCTCGAGCGGGGCGCCGAGATCGCCTGGATCAACGACGCCGTGGGCGACCCCGAGATGCACGCGCATCTTCTGGAGTTCGACACGGTGCACGGGCGGTGGGACGCGGCCTTCGCCCACGACCCGGAGAGCGTGACGATCGACGGCGTGCGGCTGCCCTTCCCGGGCGCCGGGCGACTGGAGGATCTCCCGCTTCAGGGTGTCGATGTGCTCATCGACTGCACCGGCGTGTTCAAGTCGGCGGAGAAGCTCGCGCCCTGTTTCGACGCGGGCGTGAAGAAGGTCGTCGTCTCCGCCCCGGTGAAGGACGCGGAGGCCGCCAACATCGTCTACGGCGTGAACGACGACATCTACGACCCCGCCCGGCACCGGATCATCACGGCTGCCTCCTGCACGACCAACTGCCTCGCACCGGTGGTGAAGGTGCTGCACGAAGGACTGGGCATCCGCCACGGCTCGATCACCACGATCCACGACGTGACCAACACGCAGGTGATCGTGGATCGTCCCGCGAAGGACCTGCGGCGCGCACGCTCGGCGCTCAATTCGCTGATCCCGACCACCACGGGCAGCGCCACGGCGATCACCGCCATTTTCCCCGACCTCGAGGGCAGGCTCGACGGGCATGCCGTGCGCGTGCCGCTGCTCAACGCCTCGATCACCGACGGCGTCTTCGAGGTGACGCGCGAGACCAGCGCGGCGGAGGTGAACGCGCTCTTCCGCGCCGCGGCGGAGGGCGAACTGAAAGGCATACTCGGCTACGAGGAGCGCCCGCTCGTCTCGGCCGACTACGTGAACGATCCCCGCTCGGGGATCGTGGACGCGCCCTCGACCATGGTCGTGAATGGCACGCAGGTGAAGGTCTATGCCTGGTACGACAACGAGATGGGTTATGCTCACCGGCTGGTGGACGTGGCCCTGATGGTGGGAGCGCGGCTGTGACCGCGTGGCCCGAGGGCCTGTCGGCCTACATCGCGGTGACGGCGGCCTACTGGGCGTTCATGCTCACCGACGGCGCGCTTCGCATGCTGGTGCTGCTGCACTTTCACACCCTGGGCTTCACGCCCGTCCAGCTCGCCTATCTCTTCGTGCTCTACGAGATCGCGGGGATGGTCACCAATCTCTCGGCAGGCTGGATTGCCGCGCGCTTCGGGCTGACCTCGACGCTCTACGCGGGGCTCGGGATCCAGGTCGTGGCGCTGGTGGCGCTGGCGCAGCTCGAGCCCGGCTGGGCGCTCGGCCTCTCCGTGGCCTACGTGATGGTCGTGCAGGGGGCGAGCGGCGTGGCCAAGGATCTGGCCAAGATGTCGTCAAAGTCCGCCGTCAAGCTTCTGGCGCCGTCGGACGACGGCGGGCTCTTCCGCTGGGTGGCCCTGCTCACGGGATCGAAGAACGCGGTGAAAGGGCTGGGCTTTCTGCTCGGCGCCGGCCTGCTCGCCACGCTGGGCTTCGCCTGGGCGGTGCTGGGGATGGCCGCGGTGCTCGCCGTCATTCTCGTGGCCGTGCTGATCGCGATGCCGCCCGGTCTGCCGCGGGGGCGGAAGGGGGCGAAGTTCTCCGAAGTCTTCTCGAAGTCCGCGAACGTCAACTGGCTCTCGGCGGCGCGGGTGTTTCTCTTCGGCGCGCGGGACGTCTGGTTCGTCGTGGGCATCCCGATCTACTTCTATGCCGTGCTCTCCGACGGCACCGAAGCGGGCGACCGCGCCGCCTTCTTCATGATCGGCACCTTCATGGCGGGGTGGATCATCCTCTACGGCGCTGTTCAAGCGCTCGCGCCGCGGCTGTTGCGCGCCGCGACTCGCCCCGAGGACGAGCTCGTGGCCGCCGCGCGCGGCTGGGCCTGGGCGCTGGCCGCGGTGCCCGCGGCGCTCACGATCGCGGCGCTCGCATCGCCCGCGCCGCAGCTCTGGCTGACCGTGACCCTGGTCGCCGGACTGCTGGTCTTCGGCGCGACCTTCGCGGTCAACTCGTCGCTGCATTCCTACCTGATCCTGGCCTTCACGAAGGCCGAGCGTGTGACGATGGACGTGGGCTTCTACTACATGGCCAACGCGGGCGGGCGCCTTCTTGGCACCGTCCTGTCGGGGCTGACCTATCAGATCGGGGGCCTCGCCCTGATGCTGGGGATGGCGACGGCGATGGTCGCCTTGTCCGCGCTGGTGTCCGCGCGCCTGCGCGCGGAGGGCATGGAGACGGCCTCGGCCTGACGACGGGGCGGGCGCTGCCGGTGCCGAAGCGTGTCTTGCGGTCCGGTCTGCGCCCGTTTCGCCGAGTTTATCATAAGATTTTCCTATGCTTCTCATGAGAAAATACAACTTTGGCTAATGGCCTTCTTTTGATACGTTCTAAAAGGGAGCTGAGGAGCGGACCATGACAGCATTGCCGGGCGTGCGGAATCTACCCGCGCTCCATCCTGCGTGCCCGCCGCGATACGCCGCGGCGCATGGTCGAGCCTTCCCTGCAGCGACAGTCTGACGACAGGACGACGAACGGGAGAGAATCCATGGACGGAAACGACGAAGCACAGGGCGGATGCCCGGTGATGCACGGTATGGGCATTCACACCACCTTCAACGTGCGCAGCAACCGCGACTGGTGGCCCAACCAGCTCAACCTCAACATCCTGCACCAGAACCCGCCCGCCGCGGATCCGATGGATCCAGACTTCGACTATGCCGAGGCCTTCGCGTCGATCGACTACGATCAGCTCAAGAAGGATCTCACCGCGCTGATGACCGACAGCCAGGACTGGTGGCCGGCGGACTACGGCCACTACGGCGGCCTCTTCATCCGCATGGCCTGGCACTCGGCGGGCACCTACCGCACCGGCGACGGCCGCGGCGGCGCGGGCTCGGGGCAGCAGCGCTTCGCGCCGCTCAACTCCTGGCCGGACAACGCGAACCTCGACAAGGCCCGCCGCCTGCTCTGGCCGATCAAGCAGAAGTACGGCAACAAGCTCAGCTGGGCGGACCTGATGGTTCTCGCCGGCAACGTCGCCATCGAATCGATGGGCGGCAAGACCTTCGGCTTCGGCGGCGGACGCGAGGATGTCTGGGGCCCCGAAGAGGATGTCTACTGGGGCTCCGAGCGCGAGTGGCTCGCCACCTCCGACAAGGAGGGCAGCCGCTATTCGGGCGAGCGCGAACTCGAGAACCCGCTCGCGGCGGTGCAGATGGGCCTGATCTACGTCAACCCCGAAGGCCCTGACGGCAAGCCCGACCCGCTCGCCTCGGCCAAGGACATCCGCGAGACCTTCGCGCGGATGGCGATGAACGACTACGAGACCGTCGCGCTGACCGCGGGTGGCCATACCTTCGGCAAGTGCCACGGCGCAGGCGATGCCGGCCTCGTCGGTGCCGAGCCCGAGGGCGCGGACATCACCGAGATGGGCCTGGGCTGGAAGTCGCGCTTCGGCTCGGGCATGGGCGCGCAGGCCATCACCTCGGGCATCGAGGGTGCCTGGACGCCCAACCCGATCAAATGGGACATGGGCTACTTCGAGATGCTCTTCGAGCACGAGTGGGAGCTCGTGAAGTCGCCCGCCGGCGCCTGGCAGTGGCAGCCCAAGAACCCCGACGAGGATCACATGGCGCCCGCCGCCGACGATCCGTCGAAGAAGGTGACGACCATCATGACCACCGCCGACATGGCGATGCGGATGGACCCCGAGTACGAGAAGATCTCGCGTCACTTCTACGAGAACCCCGACGAGTTCGCCGACGCCTTCGCCCGCGCGTGGTACAAGCTCACGCACCGCGACATGGGGCCCAAGACGCGCTACGTCGGTCCCGAGGTGCCGGAAGAAGACCTGATCTGGCAGGATCCGGTGCCGGAGGTGGATCACCCGCTGGTCGATGACGCCGACATCAAGGCGCTCAAGGCCAAGGTGCTCGACTCGGGACTCAGCACGCAGGAGCTCGTCCGCGTGGCCTGGGGCTCTGCCGTGACCTTCCGCGGTTCGGACATGCGGGGCGGGCCGAACGGCGCGCGCATCCGCCTCGCGCCGCAGAAGGACTGGGAGGCCAACCAGCCCGACGAACTGCAGAAGGTTCTCTCGACGCTGGAAGGCATCAAGGCGGACTTCGACGCCGGCGCCTCGGGCGGCAAGAAGATCTCGCTCGCCGACCTGATCGTGCTGGCCGGCTGCGCCGCGGTCGAGCAGGCGGCGAAGGCCGCGGGCCACGACATCGAGGTGCCCTTCACCCCCGGCCGCACCGACGCGACCGAGGAGCAGACGGACGCCGAGTCCTTCGAGGTGCTCGAGCCCTTCGCCGACGCCTGGCGGAACTACCTCAAGACCGAGTACAACATCTCGGCCGAGCAGCTGATGGTGGACAAGGCGCAGCTTCTCACGCTCTCGGCGCCGGAGATGACCGTGCTCTTGGGCGGCATGCGGGCGATCGGCGCCAACCATGCCCAGTCGGAAAAGCACGGCGTCTTCACCGACCGCGTGGGCGCGCTGACCAACGACTTCTTCCGCACGCTCATGGACATGGGGATCGAGTGGCAGCCGGCCGACGACAGCCATCAGGTCTTCGAGGGGCGTGACCGCAAGACCGGCGAGGTCAAGCACACGGCCACGCGCGTCGATCTGGTCTTCGGGTCCAACTCGCAGCTGCGCGCGCTGGCCGAGGTCTATGCCCAGGACGACAACGGCGACAAGTTCGTGAAGGACTTCGTCAATGCCTGGACCAAGGTCATGGAGCTCGATCGCTTCGATCTGAAGCGGGCGGCGGCGCGCAAGGCGGCCTGACCGCTCCAACACAGCGCAAGCGTCAGGGCGGCGCCCCGGTTCGACCGGGGCGCCGTTCGCCTTTTCAGGCGTGCGTCTCCTCGCCGGTTCCACGCGGCCGGGCGCAGAGGCGCGGAAGTTCGCGCGACGTGGTGCCGGGCGCGCGCCGACGCTCGGGCGGCCGGCGGTCCGGCAATGTCGCGAGCATGAGCGAGCGTGCAAGCAGATCCAACATGGGGTGACCTCCAACCTCGTGCGTTCTGCGCTTGAAAATGCGCGCTATTGGGGCATCCTGCCACTCAGGAAAGTTTCCACACTGTAAGGCAGGCTTACACATGGACTGGCGCGCCCTGCCGCCGCTCGCTGCGCTGCGGGCCTTCGCGGCCTATGCCGACTCCGGTTCCGTCGTCGCCGCCGCCGGCGCGCTCAACGTGAGCCATGCCGCCGTCAGCCAGCAGATCCGCGCGCTGGAGGGACACCTCGGCGTCGCGCTGCTCGACCGGGCGGCGCGGCCGCAGCGCCTGACGCCGGAGGGCGTGTTGCTGGCCGACGCGCTGCGCCGCGGCTTCGCCGAGATGGGCCGCGCCGTCGAGGCGCTCACCGGGGCCGAGGCCGCGCGGCCGCTGCAGGTCTCCGTCACCCCGGCGTTCGCCGCCAACTGGCTCATGCCGCGGCTCGCCCGCTTCCGCGAGCGTCACCCGGACATCGACCTGATGGTGAATCCGACGCCGGCGCTCGTGTCGCTCGATCCGGGCGGAATCGACGTGGCGGTTCGCTACGGCACGCCGCCCTTCGCAGGGCTCGAGGCCGAAGAGGTCATCCCGACCACGACCGTGCTCGTCGCCGCGCCTTCGCTGCTCGCGGAGCGGCCGGAGCGGGGCCTGGCCGCCCTCGACGGGCTCACGGTCCTGCAGGAGCTCGGCACCTCGGAGACGACCGACTGGCTCGCGCGCCGCGGGGTCGAGGCGCGGCGGCTGGGCGGGCTTTTGCAGCTTCCGGGCAACCTGATGCTCGACGCGGCGCGGTCGGGGCAGGGGGTTGCCGTCACCGCGCGGCTCTTCGTGCACGGCGACCTCGAGGCCGGGCGGCTGGAGCTGATCCACGAGGAGCGCGACGGGCGCGCCTATCACCTGGTCACGCGGCCGGGTGTCCTGCGACCGGCGGCGCGGGCCTTCTGCGCATGGATGCGGCGTGAAGCCGCAGCGCAGGCGCAATAGGTAGATCACAGATACAGGATTGATGCAGGTCAAGGTTCGGCACGCCCGGGCCTGACAGAAATCCTGCAACGGATAGCCAGATTTTCCGGAGCGATTCCCCGTGAGCAGCAGCGACAGCGAAGCCCCGAAACTCTACGCCGCGCGCGAGCCGATCTTCCCGCGCCGGGTGTCGGGCAGGTTCCGCAACCTCAAGTGGATCATCATGATCGTCACGCTGGGGATCTACTACGTGACGCCCTGGATCCGCTGGGACCGCGGCCCGCAGCTGCCGGATCAGGCCGTCCTGATCGACCTCGCCAACCGCCGCTTCTTCTTCTTCTGGATCGAGATCTGGCCGCACGAGTTCTACTTCGTCGCGGGTCTTCTGATCATGGCGGGGCTCGGGCTGTTTCTGTTCACATCCGCGCTGGGCCGTGTCTGGTGCGGCTACGCCTGCCCGCAGACCGTGTGGACCGACCTCTTCATCCTGGTGGAACGCTGGATCGAGGGCGACCGCAACGCGCGCCTGCGCCTGCACCGGCAGAAGAAGCTCGACTTCCGCAAGGCGCGCCTGCGGCTCACGAAGTGGATCACCTGGCTGCTGATCGCCGTGGCCACCGGCGGGGCCTGGGTGTTCTACTTCGCCGACGCGCCGACGTTGCTGGTCGATCTCTTCACGCTGAACGCGCATCCGGCGGCCTATACCACCGTCGCGATCCTCACGGGCACCACCTTCTTCTTCGGCGGTTTCGCGCGGGAGCAGATCTGCATCTACGCCTGTCCCTGGCCGCGCATTCAGGCGGCGATGATGGACGAGGAGACGCTGACCGTCGCCTATCGCGCCTGGCGGGGCGAGCCTCGCGGCAAGCACAACGTCCGCCGCGCGAGCGTCAAGGCGGCAGAGGCCGCAGAGGAGGCGACGCACGCCGCCGGCGGCGACGGCCCGCCGCGTTACGCGCCCACGCCGAAGCCCAACGCGCCGGGCGGCGTGCGGCCCGAGGACATGGAGCAGGAAACCGGCGACTGCATCGACTGCATGGCCTGCGTGAACGTCTGTCCCATGGGCATCGACATCCGCGAGGGTCAGCAGCTCGAGTGCATCACCTGCGCGCTCTGCATCGACGCTTGTGACGACGTGATGGCCAAGATCGGCAAGCCGCGCGGCCTGATCGACTACATCGCGCTTTCTGACGAGGAGCGCGAGCGCGCCGGAGGCGCGCCCAAGCCCGTGTGGAAGCACATCTTCCGCCCGCGCGTCATCCTTTACACCACGCTGTGGGCGCTGGTGGGGCTGGGGCTGCTCTTCGCGCTGTTCATCCGGCCCGAGATCGAGATGACCGTCGCGCCCGAGCGCAACCCGATCAACGTGATCCTGTCCGACGGATCGGTGCGCAACACCTACGACGTGCGGCTTCTCAACAAGCACGGCGAAGACCGGCCGTTCCGCATCTCGCTGACCGGGCATCCGCAGCTGCGGGTTCAGCTCGAAGGCACCCCCTACGAGACCGTGACCGTGCCCGCGAACGAGACCTACCTGCAGCGGGTCTACGTCATCGCGCCGCCGAACTCAGGGCCTGCGGTCAGCGAACGCACCGAGTTCCGTTTCTGGGTCGAGGACCTGACCAACGCGGAACGCGCCCACAACGACACCGTCTTCTTCGGGAGGGACATCCAGTGAGCGAAGAACGCAAGTTCACCGGCCGGCACGCCGCAGCCATCTTCATCGGGGCCTTCGGCATCATCATCTCGGTCAATCTGGCGCTCGCGTGGAACGCGGTGGCCACCTTCCCGGGGCTCGAGGTGAAGAACTCCTACATCGCCTCGCAGAGCTTCGACGACCGGCGCGCGGCCCAGGAGGCGCTGGGCTGGCAGGCCGAGGCGGCGCTGGAAGACGGCTATCTCGTTCTTTCCATCCGCGACTCGGCCGGCGCGCCCGTGCAGCCCCATCGGTTCGAGGCCCTGGTCGGCCGGCCAACGCACGTCCGGCAGGACTTCCGCCCCGAGCTCACCTTCGACGGGCGCGATTTCGTCGGTCCCGCCGACCTGGGCGAGGGCTACTGGACCGTCCGGGTCGACGCCGAAGCTGCCGACGGCACACGCTTCGAGCAGCGGCTGGAGCTTCGAGTGCGAGGCTGACGCAGGTGAGCACGCTTCAGGCGCCAGCCGCTTCGGCCTGTCCGGCCTGTTCCGCCGCCCCCGCTGCGGCGGAGATCGCCGAACGTGCCGCCGCGCGGGGCGGCACGCGCGTGGCGCTCTCGCTGCCCAAGATCCACTGTGCCGGCTGCATCTCCGGCGTCGAGCGGGCGCTGGGCGAGGCGCCGGGCGTGCGTTCGGCGCGGGTGAACCTCACGCTGAAGCGGGCGACAGTCGAGGCCGATCCGGGCGTCACCGCCGCGGATCTTATCCCGGTTCTGGAGCGGGCCGGCTACGAGGCGCACGAACTCGACGCCGGCGCGATCGCGGTGACCGAGACGGACCGCGCGGGCCGCGACCTGTTGATGCGCATGGCGGTGGCGGGCTTCGCCATGATGAACGTCATGCTGCTCTCGATCGCCGTCTGGTCGGGGGCCGAGGGGCCGACGCGCGACCTGTTCCACTGGGTCTCCGCCGCCATCGCGCTGCCGGCGATCGCGTTCTCGGCGCAGCCCTTCTTCCGCAACGCCTGGGGCGCTCTGCGCGCCGGGCGGCTCAACATGGATGTGCCGATCTCGCTCGCCATCGCGCTCGCGGTCGTCACGTCCCTCTGGGAAACGGCGCTGTCGGGCAAGCACGCCTATTTCGACGCCGCCATCGCGCTCACCTTCTTCCTTCTCGCCGGCCGCTGGCTGGATCACCGCACCCGCGCCGTCGCCCGCTCCGCGGCCGAGGAGCTCGCCGCGCTCGAGGTGCCGCGCGCGCTTCGCCTGCGCGACGGGGCGGAAGAGACTGTGGCCGTGTCCGATCTTGCCGCGGGTGACCTGGTGCGGGTCAAGCCCGGCGGACGGATGCCGGTGGACGGCGTGATCGTGGAGGGCGCCTCCGAGCTGGACCGGTCCCTGCTGACCGGTGAGACGCTGCCCGTGCGGGCGGACGCCGGCATGGAGGTGAGCGCAGGCGAGGTCAATCTGACCGGGCCGCTCGTGGTCCGCGCCACGGCGGTGGGAGAGGAGACCTCGCTCCACCGCATGGCCGAACTCGTCGCGGTGGCGGAGTCGGGCCGCTCCCGCTACACGCCGCTCGCCGACAAGGCGGCCAAGCTCTACGCGCCGGGCGTCCATATCCTGGCGGGCCTCAGCTTCCTCGGCTGGCTGATCTGGTCGGGCGACATGCGCGTGTCGCTCAATATCGCGGCCGCCGTGCTCATCATCACCTGCCCCTGTGCGCTGGGCCTCGCCGTGCCGGCGGTGACGACGGCCGCCTCCGGGCGGCTCTTCCGCAAGGGCCTGCTGATCAAGAACGCGACCGCGCTGGAACGGCTGGCGGCGGTCGATACGGTCGTGTTCGACAAGACCGGCACGCTGACTGCCGGTATGCCGGAGCCCGTGAATCTGGACGACCGGACCGAGGCGGAGCTGGCGCTCGCCCGCGCACTGGCGGAAGGCTCGGCGCATCCGCTGTCGAAGGCGCTGGCGCAGGCGATCGCCGCCCGCGGGATCGCGCCCGCCGAGATCGAGACCCTGCGCGAGATCCCGGGGCAGGGGACCGAGGCGCTCTGGCAGGGCAGGACCGTCCGGCTGGGCCGCGCCGACTGGCTGGGCGCACCGCAGGGCGAGACGACCGAGGCGTGGCTTGGCCTCGAGGGCGCCGCGCCGGTGGCCTTCGCCTTCACCGACCGGCTGCGCGAGGGCGCGGAAGAGGCCGTCGCGGCGCTCGGGGCCGACGGCAAGCGGATCCTGCTGCTCTCGGGCGATGCCGAGGCGCCGGTCGCGGCGCTGGCCGCACGGCTCGGGATCGGCGAATGGCAGGCCGCCATGCGGCCCGAGGACAAGGCCGCGCGCATCTCCGAACTGGAGCGCCAGGGCGCGCATGTGCTCATGGTGGGCGATGGGCTCAACGACACCGCGGCGCTCGCCGCCGCGCATGTCTCGATCTCGCCCGCCTCGGCGCTCGATGCGGCGCGCGTGGCCTCGGACATCGTGCTTCTGGGCGGGGATCTCTCGCCGGTGGCCGATGCGATCGCGGTGGCGCGCTCGGCCACGAGACGAATCCACGAGAACTTCCGGCTGGCGACGCTCTACAACGTGATCGCGGTGCCGATCGCGGTGGTGGGCTGGGCCACGCCGCTGGTCGCGGCCTTGGCGATGTCGGCCTCTTCGATTACCGTCTCGCTCAACGCGCTCAGGCTGAAGGGGCGGACATGAACGTTCTGGCCTATCTGATCCCGATCTCCGTCTTTCTGGGCGGCATGGGCCTCGTGTTCTTCATCTACACGGTGCGCTCGCGGCAATACGACGACCCCGAGGGCGACGCGCGGCGCATCCTGTCGGACGACTACGACGACGCGCCGAAGCCCTGACTGCGGCGCTCATCGGCCCCGTGCGGGGCCTCTTAGCGCGGCGCGCCCGAAGAGGACGCGACCGAGCGGTGCGCCTCAGCTTGGCCCCACCATGAAGCAGGTGATGTTGCGGGCCTGCAGCCGCTGGCAGGCGCGATCTGCGCCGTCGCGGGTCAGTCCGACGAATTGCGCGTCGAAGCCGCCCGACCGCCGGACCACCTTGCGCAACGCGCCGTCCAGCGCAGAGATGTCCGTGAGCGCCGTGGTCAGCAGCACCTTCTCCGCATCGTAGCGCGAGGGATAGCGGCCCACGTTGACCGCCCAGTGCCGCCCGCCGGAGGTCGAGACGCGCGTGACCACCTCGGGCTGGGATTGTTCGGTCGTCATGGCTGCCGCGATCGCGGCAGGCCGGGTCGCCGGCGCGGGACTCGCGGAGGGTGCGCCGGCCGCGCCCTGCGCCACCTCCGCGGCCTCTCCGGCCTCCGCCAGCACCACCGCCTCGACGGTCTGAGCCACGACTTCTGCCACGGCGACCGCGTCGGCGGCCGGGCCGGGGCGCGGCAACGGCCGCAGCGAGCGTGTCACCAGCCCGCTCACCCGAACGGTCTTGCCGACCCGTCCGTCGGTCACGGGGCCTGCGTAGGCGGGCCGGGCGGGGCGGCGCACGGCGACGCGGGTCGGCGCCTCGCGGAACCCGAGATCCAGCAGCTCCGCGACGCGCTGATTGCGCCACGCCGAGGACCGGCCCCCGAACACCGTTGCGATGACCCTCTCGCCGCCGCGCTCGGCCGATGCGACGAGATTGAAGCCCGCGGCACGTGTATACCCGGTCTTGATCCCGTCCGCGCCGCGATAGGCGGCGAGCAGGCGGCGATTGGTGTTGGGCACGGTCTTGATGCCGGCATGCGTCGAGCGCCGCGAGAACAGGTTGTAGTACTCGGGATAGTCGTAGAACAGATGCCGCCCCAGGATCGTCATGTCTCGGGCGGTGGAGAGATGCCCCTCCTCGGTCAGGCCGTGCGCGTTGCGGAACGTCGTCCGCGTCATGCCGAGGGCCTTGGCCGTGCGGTTCATCCGACGCGCGAAGGCGGCTTCCGAGCCCGAGATCGCCTCGGCCAGCGCTGTCGCCGCGTCATTGGCCGATTTCACGGCTGCGGCCCGGATGAGATAGCGCAGCTTGATCTTCTGTCCGCTGCGCAGGCCCAGCTTGGACGGCGGCTCCGCCGCCGCCGCGCGCGAAATCGTCACCATGTCGTCGAGACCGATCTCGCCGTTCTCGACCGCCTCGAAGACGACGTAGAGCGTCATCATCTTGGTGAGCGATGCGGGATGCAGTCGGGTGTCGGCGTTCTCGGAATGAAGCACCTGACCGTTGCGTGCGTCCATCACCATCGCCGCGTAGGGCGCGGCCGCGACGCTCAGCGGAACGACCGCGACGAACCAGAGAAACGCGATGAAATAGAGGCCCATCCGGACGGGCCGCGGGGGCTGCCCTCTCTTCACTGTCTTGCCTCGTCTGCCTCGGGCCGGCGCACTGCGCGCCGACGATTTTTGTTTGGGCAGCATATACCACAAGAAGAATGCGCGATAAAGCCTTTCACTGAAAGCTTTTTCCCCTGATGTTCGCGAGGCCTCGCGATATCTGGTGGACGCGCTCGCCACCAACGCAAGATCAGCGATCTTCCTCCTCGGCCGTCGCGCCATCGCGCCGCGGCCCCTGTCGCTTCGGGCCGTGGCGCGAAGCCCTGCCATACCGGTCGTCAGGGCAAGCTGCCGAAACTCGGCGGCCGCGCCCTCTTTTCTCACGCGCATGAGCCGCTATATTCCCGCCGAAGTGGCCCAGAAGCACGACACTCCCATGAGCTTTGCGATCCGGACCCCCATAGTGATGTCCGGCCGGCCCGACGGGGACGGGGCGGACACGAATGTCGTGATCGAGACCAAGCCGCGCACCAAGCGGCCGCCGCTCTACAAGGTGCTGATGCTCAACGACGACTACACGCCGATGGAATTCGTCGTGCACGTGCTCGAGCGCTTCTTCGGCATGAGCCACGCTCAGGCCTTCGAGATCATGCTGACCGTGCACAAGAAGGGCGTGGCGGTCGTCGGCGTGTTCAGCCACGAGATCGCGGAGACCAAGGTGGCGCAGGTCATGGACTTCGCGCGCCGGCATCAGCATCCGCTCCAGTGCACCATGGAAAAGGAATAGGCGGCGCGTCATGTCCGCGCCGCGCCTCAGGCTCGCGCTGGAGGACGGCGCCCTCGCCCTGCCGCCCGAGGGGCGAATCGCCGTCGTGCACCCGCGTTCGGACACCGATCTGTCGAGCCTGCCGCGCGACCGCGTGGAGGTGGTCCAGCCCGTGCAGCCGATGCACGACGATTTCGCGCGGCAGGGGTTCGCGGTCGCGCCCGCCCTGGGCGGCCCCTATGCCGCCGCGCTCGTGATCCTGCCGCGCGCCAAGGCGCTCGCGCGCGGGCTGATCGCGGCCGCGGCGCGCGAAGTCGTCGTCGGCGGGCCGGTCATCGTCGACGGTCAGAAGACCGACGGCGTCGAATCGATCCTGCGCGAGCTGCGGCGCGAGCTTGCGGTCTCGGCACCGATCTCGAAGGGACATGGCAAGCTCTTCTGGTTTCCCGCAGACCGCGCGCCCGCCGGATGGGCGCCGCCCGCGCGGCAGCGCGTGGCGGGTGGTTTCGTCACCGCGCCGGGCGTCTTTTCTGCGGACGGGCCCGATCCCGGCTCGGTGCTGCTGGCCGAGGCGCTGCCGGCCCGCCTGCCGGAGGAGATGGCGGATCTCGGTGCGGGCTGGGGCTATCTCGCCACGCGCGTGCTGGAACGGACCGAGATCCGGCAGTTGCACCTCGTCGAGGCCGACCGCATCGCGCTCGACTGCGCGCGCGAGAACGTGACCGATCCGCGCGCCGTCTTCCACTGGGCCGACGCGCGATGCTGGCGACCCGAGACGCCGCTGGGCGGCGTCGTCACCAACCCGCCCTTCCACGCCGGCCGCGCCGACGATCCCGACCTCGGCCGCGCCTTCGTCGCCGCGGCCGCGGAGATGCTGGCGCCTTCGGGGCGGCTGTGGCTTGTCGCCAACCGTCATCTGCCCTACGAGGCGGAACTCTCGCGCCGCTTCGGCGCGGTGCGGGAGATCGCGGGTGATGCGCGCTACAAGGTGATCGAGGCGGCGCGGCCGGCGCGCTGACATGCCCGGACAAGGCAGGGACTCATGAGCTTTTCCATCGACGGCAAGACCGCCATCGTCACCGGCGCCGCGCGCGGCATCGGACTCGCCATCGGGCGGCACTTCGCCGACCGCGGCGCCAACGTGATGTTCGCGGACATGGACGAGGCGGCGCTGGCGCATGAATTGGGTGAACTCGCCGACGACAGCGCGATCCGCTACTTCGCCGGCGATCTGCGCGAGCGGCTGACCGTGGCGAACCTTCTCTCCGCCACCATCGACGCCTTCGACCGCATCGACATCCTCGTGAACGCCTCGCGTCAGATGCTGGCCTCCGACCCCCTCGACCCCGAGGACGAGTCGGTCGAGACGCTTCTGGAGCAGAACCTGCTGACCAGCCTTCGCCTCAGCCAGATGGTGGCGCGGCGCATGATCAAGCAGGCCGAGGGCCAGAGCGAGGGACAGGTGGGCGCGATCGTCAACATGTCCTCCATCGCCGCGCGACGCACCCATCCCGATCTCATGGCCTATTCGGTCTCGTCCGCCGCGCTCGACCAGATGACGCGCTCGCTTGCCGTGGCGCTGGCGCCGCATCGCATCCGCGTGAACGCCGTGGCCTTCGGCTCGGTGATGTCCTCGAGCCTCAAGGGCGCCCTGCAGCAGAACGCGACCTACCGCGAGGACATCGAGGACCACACGCCGCTCAACCGCATCGCGGCGCCGGGCGAGCTGGCCGAGGCGGTGCAGTTTCTCGCCTCCGAGGGCGCGGGCTTCGTCACCGGGCAGATCATGACCGTGGACGGCGGGCGCACCCTGCTCGACCCGGTGGCGGCGCCGGCGCACTGAAACAGGTGCCCGGCAGCGCGCGAGGCATGCGCCGGGCCTGTTTTTCCCTGCGGTCTTTCTCCGTCGGTAATGAAAAGCCCACAGAGCCGCGCCGCGGGCGTGGCGAACTCAACGTCTCACCAGCGTCTCGTAGGCCTCCGCGATCTCGCGGGTCAGCGCGCCGACCTCGAAGGCGTAGTCGCCGATCTGCCCCACGGGCGTGACCTCCGCGGCCGTCCCGGTGAGCCAGCACTGCTGAAAGCCCTCCAGTTCGGCCGGTTCGATATGGCGTTCGTGCACCTTCACCTGCCGGTCGCGCAGCAGGCCGATCACCGTCTGTCGCGTGATGCCGTTGAGGAAGCAGTCGGGCAGCGGCGTGTGCACCTCGCCGTCCTTGACGAAGAAGATGTTGGCACCGGTGGCCTCGGCGACATAGCCGCGGTAGTCGAACATCATCGCGTCGGCGCAGCCCTTCGCTTCGGCGGCGTGCTTGGACATGGTGCAGATCATGTAGAGGCCGGCGGCCTTGGCGTGGCTGGGGATCGTCTCGGGGCTGGGGCGCTTCCATTTCGAGATGTCGAGCTTCGCGCCGCGCGTCTTCGAATCGCCGTAGTAGGCCCCCCATTCCCAGGCCGCGACGGCCAGTCGGACGGGGTTGCGGGCGGAGCTCACGCCCATGTCCTCGCCGGCGCCGCGCCAGGCGACCGCGCGCACATAGGCGTCGGAGAGCCCGTTGGCCTGCATCACCTGCGCCTTGGCCGCCTCGATCTCGTCCACGGTCCAGGGCACGGGCATGTCGATCGCCTCGCCGCTCGCACGCAGTCGCTCGGAATGCGCGCGGCTGGCGAAGATGCGGCCGCCGTAGGCGCGCTCACCCTCGAAGACCGAGCTTGCGTAGTGCAGCGCATGACTGAGGACATGCACCTTGGCCGCGCGCCAGTCCACGAGCTCTCCGTCCAGCCAGATCTTCCCGTCGCGATCGTCGTAGCCTGTCATCTCCGGTGCCCTTCCCTCGCCGGCGCTTTCCGATTGTTGCGCGGCTTACGTCCGAAGTGGACATAAAATTGCGCAAAATGCGCGACTCGCTACCAACCGGCTCTTGGAATGTCAATAAGGCTGACGTAAGCTCTCCCCAAGCGAGGGAGGCGCAGCATGAGCGACGGGCGCAGCGCCGCGGCAACCGGAAGCGAGACGCTTCTCTTCCTGACCGACGAGCAGTTGCGGC
The DNA here is from genome assembly GCF_003298775.1 of Rhodosalinus halophilus. Classification (GTDB taxonomy): domain Bacteria; phylum Pseudomonadota; class Alphaproteobacteria; order Rhodobacterales; family Rhodobacteraceae; genus Rhodosalinus; species Rhodosalinus halophilus. The sequence continues at coordinate 17,123 of NZ_QNTQ01000006.1, forward strand.
AGGGGATCGAGGCGATGTTCTTCGCCTACCGGGGCTTCACCGCAGATCCCGACCGCATACTCGCGGACTACGGTTACGGTCGCGCGCATCACAGGGCGCTGCACTTCATAAACGGCGCCCCCGGCACCACCGTCAACAACCTTCTGTCGATCCTGGGCGTGACCAAGCAGTCGCTCAACCGCGTCCTGCGCACCCTGATCGCCGACGGGCTGGTGGAAAGCCGCGTGGGCCGCTCGGACAAGCGTGAGCGGCATCTCTACCTGACCGAGCGGGGCGAGGCACTCGAGCGGCAGCTGTCGGACGCGCAGCGCGCCCGGATGCGCGCCGCCTACCGGGCTGCGGGGCCAGAGGCGGTGGCGGGTTTCCGAACCGTCCTCGAGGCGATGATGGATCCCGAGATGCGCCGGCATTACCGGGCGCTGCGCGAGGGCCGCGGATGAGCGGGAGCGAGGCGCATCTGCTGATCGTCGACGATGACGAGCGGCTGCGCGGCCTTCTGCGCAAGTTCCTCGTGCGCAACGGCTTTCTCGTGACCACCGCGCGTGACGCGGACCATGCCCGGCGGATCATGGCCGGGCTCGACTTCGACCTTATCGTGCTCGACGTGATGATGCCGGGCGAGGACGGCATCGCCTTCACGCGCATGCTGCGCGCCGAGCGCGACACGCCCGTGCTCCTGCTCACCGCGCGCAGCGAGACCGAACACCGCATCGCGGGGCTGGAGGCCGGCGCGGACGACTATCTCGCCAAGCCCTTCGAGCCGCGGGAACTGCTTCTCAGGATCAACGCGATCCTGCGCCGGGTGCCCGAGGCGGAATCCGAAGACGCCGCACCGAAGCTGCTGCACATGGGGCCGCTGCGCTACGACGTGGCGCGCGCGGAGCTCTGGAACGGTGATGCGCCCGTGCGGCTCACCTCGACCGAGGCGCAGCTGATGCGGCTCTTCGCGGCACGGCCGGGGGAGCCGATCAGCCGCGCACGTCTCGTCGCGGATCTCGGGCGCGGCGGGCACCAGGTGCAGGAGCGCGCCGTGGACGTTCAGATCACCCGCCTGCGCCGCAAGCTCGAGGCCGATCCCAAGCAGCCGCGTTACCTGCAGACGGTGCGCGGCGAGGGCTACATGCTCGCGCCCGACTAGCGCCGTGTCGCGTGTCGCGCCCGTCGTGTGGCACGGGACTTGCACGCCGCGCCCGTCGCGGCACGATGAGCGCGAGGCACGAGGGGAGGTCCGGCCGATGTCGCAGGAGATTCGCATCCTGACCGAGAGCGATCTGCGCCACGCGGTGCAGCTCGATCATGCGCTCGTCGAGGCGATCGAGCGTGCCTTCGCGGCGCTGGCCGGCGAAGGCGTGGTCATGCCGCCCGTGATGTCCATGGCGCTGCACGACCGCAACGCCGAGGTGGACGTCAAGACCGCCTATCTGCCGGGCTTCGACGGCTTCGCCGTCAAGGTCTCTCCCGGCTTCTTCGACAACCCGAAGATCGGCCTGCCCTCGCTCAACGGCTTCATGGTTCTGCTCTCGGCGCAGACGGGGATGGTGCAGGCGGTGTTTCTCGACAACGGGTATCTGACCGACATCCGCACCGCCGCCGCCGGGGCGGTGGCGGCGAAGCACCTCGCGCCCCGCCATGTCGAGACGGCCGGGGTGATCGGCACCGGCGTGCAGGCGCGGCTTCAGATACAGGCGGCGCATCTCGTGCGCGGCTTCCCGCGCGTGCTGGTCTGGGGCCGGTCGGGCGAAAAGGCAGAGGTCTGCGCCGCGGATCTGCGGGCGTCGCTCGGGGTCGAGGCCGAGGTCGCGACCGACCCGGCCCGGCTCGTGGCCGAGAGCCAGCTGGTCGTAACCACGACGCCGGCGACCACGCCGGTGCTGCGGGCGTCCTGGCTGCATCCGGGCCTGCATGTCACCGCGATGGGCTCGGACCAGCCCGGCAAGAACGAGATCGAGCCTGCCGCGCTGGCACAGGCGCATCTCTACGTCGCTGACAGGGTGGCGCAGGCCGAGGCGATGGGCGAATTGCGCGCGGCGCGCGCCGCGGGGCTCGTTCAGGCATCGCCGCCCGAGCTCGGCCAGGTGGTCACCGGGGCCGTCCCGGGCCGGCAGGCGGAGACCGAGATCACCATCGCGGATCTGACCGGCACCGGCGCACAGGACACCGCCGTCGCCGCCCATGCGCTCACACGCGCCGGCGTAGCGGGAACCGTGATCCGCACCTAGCCCTGTGCGGGGCGCTCGGCCTGGGGGGCGCGCAGGGGGGCCCGGCTGCGGGCGTTGCCGGCCTCCGCCGCCTTATGCAGCAGGCGCAGCAGCTCGTCCCGCTCGGCGCGTGTCAGTCCGGCCAGCATTTCGTCCTGCACGGCGTCCACCACCGGCCGGGCGCGGTCGAGAGCGGCCTCTCCCTCGGGCGTGAGCCGCAGGATTCGGGCACGGCGGTCCGTCTCGCTCACCTCGCGGACGAGGTAGCCCTTGGCCTCCAGCCGGTCCACGACGCCGCCGAGCGTCACGCGGTCGTAGGCGATCAGACCAGCGAGCGTGGCCTGGTCGACGCCGGAGTGTGCCGAAAGCGCGGCGAGGGCGGCGAACTGCACCGGCGTCAGATCCTGCCCCGCCGCCCGCATCCGCGCGGCGAAGACCGAGACGGAGATCTGGTGCATCCGCCGGATCAGATGGCCGGGCATCCGGTAGAGGTCGCGCATGGCGAAACTGTATGGTGCGGCAGCCTAATTGACAAGTATACTTATCATAAGTATGCGACGTTCAGGCGCGACGGCAGGGAACGCGCGGACAGGAGGAGCGTCATGGCCGATTTCATCTTCGAGCCGCCCGCAGTGCCGGGCATTCCGGTGCAAGGCGAGAGGGGGCTCTATCCGGTGGGCCGCATCTTCTGCGTGGGGAGGAACTATGCCGCCCACGCCGCCGAGATGGGAGTCGAGGTGGATCGCGAGGCACCGTTCTATTTTACCAAGTCTCCTTCGGCGTATCTGGCCTCGGGGAGCACGCTGCCCTATCCGCCCGGAACCGCCAATTTCCACTACGAGATGGAACTCGCGCTCGCCATCGGGGCGGAGGCCTTCCGGGTGAGCGCCGAGGCGGCGCAGGGGGCGATTTACGCCTATGGCTGCGCGCTCGACATGACGCGCCGCGATCTGCAGCTCAAGGCGCGCGAGAAGCAGCGGCCGTGGGATCTCGGCAAGGATGTCGAGGGCTCCGCCGTTTTCGCCGAGATGACGAAGGCGGCGGAGGTGGCGCCGCTGGGCCCGCAGCGCATCCACCTGGAGGTCAACGAAGAGGTGAAGCAGGACGCGACGCTCGACCAGCTCATCCATTCGGTGCCCGAGATCGTGGCGGATCTGTCGAAGTTCTATCACCTCCGCCCCGGGGACCTGATCCTTACCGGCACGCCCGCGGGGGTCGGCCCGGTCGAGCCGGGCGACCGCATCACCGGCGGTATCGAGGGGCTGGCGCCGATCGAACTCACGATCGGCGACCCGGAGTAGGCGCATGGCCGAGGCCCCCATCCTGATCGCCGGCGGCGGTATCGGCGGGCTGGCCGCCGCCTGCGGGCTCGCGCAGAAGGGGTTCCGCGTCACCGTGCTGGAAAAGGCGCGCCAGCTCGGCGAGATCGGCGCCGGCATTCAGCTCGGCCCCAACGCCTTTCACGCCTTCGACTACCTGGGCGTCGGCGACCGCGCGCGCGACATGGCGGTCTATGTGGACAGTCTGCGCCTGATGGACGCGCTGACGGCCGAAGAGATCTGCCACGTGCCGCTGGGGGAGGCGTTCCGCGCGCGTATGGGCAACCCTTACGCCGTGGTGCATCGGGGCGAGTTGCACCGCGTGTTCCTCGAGGCCTGCGAGGCGAGCCCGCTGGTGGAGCTCAGAACCTCCGCCGCGGTGGCCGGTTACGATCAGGACGGCGAGAGCGCCACCGCGATCCTCGAGTCGGGCGAGCGCGTGACCGGCGCCGCGCTGATCGGGGCCGACGGCCTGTGGTCTCCGGTGCGCGCGCAGCTCGTGGGCGACGGCGCGCCGCGCGTCTCCGGCCACACCACCTACCGCAGCGTGATCCCCGTGGACGCGATGCCGGAGGAGCTGCGCTGGAACGCGGCGACGCTCTGGGCCGGCCCGAAGTGCCATATCGTCCATTACCCGCTGTCAGGGTGGAAGACCTTCAACCTTGTCGTCACCTATCACAACGATGCGCCGGAGCCTGTCGCCGGCAAGCCGGTGAGTCACGACGAGGTGCGGCGCGGCTTCGAACACGTCGCGCCGATCGCGCGGCAGATCATCGACAAGGGGCAGGACTGGAAGCTCTGGGTGCTCTGCGACCGCGAGCCGGTCGAGCGCTGGGTGGAGGGGCGCGTGGCGCTGCTCGGCGATGCGGCGCACCCGATGCTGCAATACATGGCGCAGGGCGCCTGCATGGCGATGGAGGACGCCGTGGCGCTCGCGCATGAGGTCGAGGCGGCCGAGGGCGACATTCCGCGCGCGCTGCCGGCCTACAATGCGCGGCGCTATCTGCGCACGGCGCGGGTGCAGCTACAGTCGCGCGCGGTGGGAGAGCACATCTACCACCCCGCGGGCGCCCATGCCGCGCTGCGCAACGCCGTGATCCGGGCCAAGACGCCGCAGGACTGGTACGACACGATCGGCTGGCTCTACGGGTCGAACGGCCTCGGCGGGGCGATCTCGCTCGAGACGCTCCGTGACGCGGCCCGCTGACCGCTCGGAACGAGCTGGCCCATACCGCGGCGCGGCGGCGCGAATCGGCTGGAAAACACGCCGGGCAACCCCCATCATCGCGGCGGGCCAGCGCGATGGAGCGACGATGCACAGCCTCGGAATATGTCTATTGGTGCTCGTGTTCGCGGGCGCCGCCGCAGCGCAGGCCGGGGATCTCCGGGCCGATGACGACGGCCTGATCCACCGGATCGCCGACATCGAGGAGACGCTCGCCACGGATGCGCAGGCGACAGGGACACCGGGCGCTGGACTCGCCGATCCCAAGCTCGCCGCCGGGCTCGACGCGGTCATGGATTGGTCCGTGCAGCAGCCGTTCATCGATCGGATGAAGACGGCCCGCCCCTGGATCGGTCACACCGCGGACGAATGGGGCCGCTGGGACGCCGCAGCGCTCGAGGCGGGTGGTCATGTGAGCGCCGAGGGCTGGCCGCTCAGCCTTCCCGAGGGTGCGACGAAGCTCGAGTCTCTTGTCCTGACCGATCAGCCGGAGGAAGCCGAGGAACTCGCGGGCCGCTACATCCTGCGGTGGACGGGCGAGGGACACCTGGAAGTCGGCGGCCGCGCAAGGCTCGTTGCGCAGCGTCCCGGCGAGATCGTGTTCAACTACACGCCGGGGCCGGGCGCGGTGACGGTGGAGGTCAAATCGACCGATCCCGAGGGAACGGGCGACCATATCCGCGATATCTCGCTGGTCCGGGAGGACCATCTTGCCCTCCACGAGGCGGGTGCGCTGTTCAACCCGTCATGGCTCGCTCTGGTGCGTGATCTTCGGGCGGTTCGTTTCATGAACTGGATGGATACCAACGGGTCGACCCTCGTGCGGTGGGAGGACCGTCCGCGCCCCGAAGACATGACCTGGTCCGTTCAAAGGCACGGCGTGCCGGTGGAGGTCATGGTCGCTCTGGCGAACGAGATCGGCGCGGATCCGTGGTTCACGCTGCCGCATCTGGCGGACGACGACTTCGTGCGCCGCTTCGCAGAACATGTCCGCGACACGCTCGATCCGCGGCTCCGCGTCCATGCGGAGTATTCCAACGAACTCTGGAACCAAATCCTGCCCCAGGCGCAGTGGGCGCGCGCGCAGGCCGAAGCGCGATGGGGCGATGCGGCGGACGATGCCGGGTGGATGCAGTTCGCCGGCGGCCGCGCCGCGCAGGTTGCCGATATCTGGCGCGAGGTGTTCGGCCCCGAGGCGGACGCGCGGCTGCGCACGGTCGTGGGCGTCCAGACCGGCTGGCTCGGGCTGGAAAAGCCGTTGCTCGAGGCGCCTCTGTGGGTGGCGGAGGGCAATCCGCGCCCGGCCGAAAGCTTCGATCTTTACGCCGTGACCGGCTACTTCGGCTACGAGATGGGCACCGACGACTGGGCGCCCCGCATCAAGGACTGGCTGGAGCGCGAGGGCGCGGCCGAGACGACCGCGCGCGTGGCCGAGGCGCTGCGCGCGGGTTCGCTCGCCGCGCTCATCGAGGAGCGGCTGCCCTATCACGCCCGCGTCGCCGCCGACCACGGGATGGAGATGGTGATGTACGAGGGCGGCACCCATGTCGTGGGGATCGGCCCCTGGGTCGAGGACCGCGCGCTGACCGCGTTTTTCACGCAGTTCAACTACTCTCCCGAGATGGGCGCGCTCTACGAGCGGCTGCTCGCGGGCTGGCGCGAATCGGGCGGCACGCTCTTCAACGCCTTCGTCGAGGTCGGCGGGCCCTCGCGCTTCGGAAGCTGGGGCGCGCTGCGGCACCTGTGGGACGACAATCCCCGCTGGGATGCGCTGATGGCCTACAATGCTTCCGCGGCTCCCTGGGAGGAACGCGCGCCGGGCACCTTCCTGCACGGCGTCCTGCGTGAGGGAGGCCCCGGCGCCGACGAGCTGCGCGGGACGCCGGAAGAGGACACGCTGATCGGCGGGCCGGGCGACGATCGCCTCGACGGGCGCGGCGGGGCGGACCGCCTGCACGGCGGCCCCGGCACCGATCGCGCGGTGCTGCCGGGCAGCGCGGCCGCCTGGCTGTTTCGGACCGAGGGCGAGGCGGTCATCGCCGAAAGCGACAGTGCGCGCGTGCGGATGGTGGCGGTGGAAGAGGTCGTCTTCGCTGCGGACGATGATCTCGTCTTTCTCACCGCATCGCTGCGTCAGCCCCGGTGATCCGCCGGAACTCGTCGCGCAGCAGCTCCGCGCCGAGGGAGGCCCGGTAGCCCTGTTCGACCTTCGCCCGGCCCGCTGCGGCGAGCCGCTCCGCGAGCGCGGGATCTTCGGCCACCGCCCGGATCGCCGCGGCGAGCTCCTCCGGCGCCTGCGGGCTGACGAGCAACCCGTCGACGCCGTCTTCGATGAGCTCGGGTACGCCGCCGGCGTCGGTGCCGATCGTCGGTACGCCGCAGGCCATCGCCTCCATATAGGCCACGCCCAGCGGCTCGCTGAAGCTCGCGAGCGCGAAGACATGCGCCTCCAGCAGTTTCGCCTTGACCTGGTCCGCGTCGATCGCGCCCAGCAGGCGCGCATGCTCTTCCAGACCGAGCTCGGCGATCCGCGCTTCCAGTACCGCGCGAAAGCCTGTGCCGCCCATGTCGTCCTCGCCCGCGATCTCCAGGCGGGCGTCCATGCCGGCATCCCGCAGGATGCGGATCGCCTGCAACAGATGCTGGTGCCCCTTCACCAGGTTGAGCCGTGCGCAGGAGAAGACGCGCAGCGGTCCGCCGGGCACCGCCGGCGCGTAGGCAGCGTCGCGCCGGAGAACCTCGGTGTCCACGCCCATCGGCCGGACGAAGAGCCGCTCGGGCAGATCGCCGGCCAGGCGCTCGCCGATCTCGGTCAGAAGCCGGCGCGTGATGACGGTGCCGAAGGCCGCGCGCCGCCACTTGAATCGCTGGGCCGGGCCGTAATCTCGCAGGGGCCCGTGCAGCGTGAGGCTGTAGCTCGGTCCGCCGAGGCGCTGTGCAAAGGCCGCGATCAGGGCCGCGCGGCCGCAGGAATGGGCGTGAACATGGGCGATTCCCCGGGATCGCGCAGCCGAGACGAGCTGCCGCGACGCCGAGGCGACCAAGGCGATGTCCCGCGCCGCCGGCATCCCGTCGCGGCGCACCTCCGCCAGCAGCTCGCCCCACGGCAACTCGGGCAGGGCAGAGGCCGCGGCCCCGAGCCGCGGCGCACCCAGATAGGTCGTGCGCGCCATCGCGGCCTGCGACCACTCGTGCGCGATAAGGCCGGCCGCCGGCTTGCGGGTGCTGAGCAGCTCGACCGGCACGCCCATCGCTTCCAGCGCGCGGATCTCCCGCCAGAAGAAGATATGCGTCTGTCCGGGAAACTCGGGGATCAGTATGCCGAGCCGCGGCGGGTCCGCCATGATTTGCCCCTTTGTTTCCATCACACCGCCGAGATACTCTCTATAGTGTTCGAAGCATCCCCGCGCCACCGGCAGAGACAGACACGCCGCCGAGCCCAGGCAGACATTTCGTCATGACCCTGAACGGCACACCTTCAGCGCAGAATCCTGCCGCGCCGGCTGGCGCCGCCTGCGCCGCGACGCGCGCGCGCGGCCTGGCGGTCGTCGTGCCGGCCAGCAACGAAGAGACGACGATCGGCCGCTGCCTCACGGCCCTCGTCGATAGTGCCGTGCCGCGCGACCTGCCGGTGACCGTGGTCGTCGCCGCGAACGGCTGCACGGATGCCACGGTTGCCAAGGCGCAGGGCTTCGCGCCGCGCTTCGAGGCGCGAGGCTGGGGCTTTCGCGTGCTCGACCTGCCCGAGCCCGGGAAGATCGCCGCGCTGAACGCGGGAGACGCGGCGGCGCCGGGCGCGATGCGCGCCTATCTCGATGCCGACGTGAAGCTGAGCAGGCCGCTGCTCGGGCAGATCGTCACCGCGCTCGACCGCGACACGCCCGTGTTCGCCAGCGGATCTGTTCGCATCCCGCGCCCCTCGACGGCGGCCAGCCGGGCCTATCGGCGCTTCTACCTCGGCGTTCCCTTCATGACGCATGGCGTGCCCGGTTGCGGCTTCTTCGCGGTCAACGCGGCGGGACGGGCGCGCTGGGACCGTTTTCCGGACGTGATCGCCGACGACATCTTCGCGCGGCTGCAGTTCGCGCCCCACGAGCGTGTCGGCGTCCCGGCCGGATACGAATGGCCTCTGGTCGAGGGGTGGTCCAATCTGGTGCGGGTGCGGCGGCGGCAGGACGCGGGCGTGGCCGAGATCGCCCGCCGGTTTCCCGAGCTCATGGCCAACGAGGACAAGCCGCCCTTCCGCGCGGGTGACATCCTGCGGCGCGCGGCGGGTGACCCGCTTGCCTTTGCCGTCTATGGCGGGGTCGCGGCGGCGGTCCGTCTGACGGCTCGCCGCGCCCAGGGCTGGAGTCGCGGCCGGTGAGCCTTCCGGCCGGACGCTTCTTCGTGATCACCGCCGCCGGGGCCGTGCTTCTGCCGGGCGCGCTCGTCGGCGGCTTCGAGTTGGCCGGTCTGCCCGGCGCGCTGATCGCACAAGGCGTGGGCGCGCTTCTGGCCTATTCGGTGCTTGTCTGGCGCACACGCAGACAATCTGTTTGGGATCCCGCGGATGATGCCGGTTTGATGTCGTTCGGCGCGCTGTTCGCCGCGGGCGCCGTCTGGCTCGACTGGCCGGCGGTGGCAGCGCTGGCAGGGGTTGCAGTGACTTTCTATCCCACTGACAGTCGGCTGAAAATCGCGTAGAGTACCGCATGTTCGCAATGGCGGCGGCCTGCCAAGGCCTCGCCATAAAATTCGCCCATTTGAGTGTCAGGCACCCGACACGGGACAGAGTGAGTAGACAGGATGAGCCGGGACGATCCCGCCCCGTCGGGTGAGACCGATATTGCCATCGTCGGCATGGCCGCGCGACTGCCGGGTGCGGGCAGTCTCGGCGACTACTGGCAGATGCTGCGCGACGGGCGCCGCGCGATCCGGCGTCTGAGCGAGGACGAGCTGCGCGCCGCGGGCGAGGCGCCCGCACTGATCGCGCGGAAGGACTATGTGCCCCATGCCGCGCCGCTGGAGCGCTACGAATACTTCGATGCCGACTTCTTCGGGCTCTCGCCCAAGGAGGCGGCGATCATGGACCCGCAGCACCGCCAGTTCCTCGAGGTCGCCTGGGAGGCGCTGGAGGTGGCGGGGCATCCGCCCGAAGCTATCGAGGGGCCCGTCGGCGTCTTCGCCGGCTGCGGGATGGGCAGCTACTTCTACTTCAACGTCTGCTCGCACCCGGAACTCGTGCGCGACACAGGCATGTTCCTGCTGCGCCATACCGGCAACGACAAGGATTTCCTCTCCACGCGCCTCTCCCACATCCTCGACCTGCGCGGCCCGTCGCTGACGCTGCAGACGGCCTGTTCGACATCGCTTGTGGCCACGCATTACGCCGCGCAGGCGCTGCTCAACGGTGAATGCGACATGGCGCTGGCGGGCGGCGTGACGATCGAGCTGCCGCAGGGCCGTGGCTACCTCTACAAGGAGGGCGAGATCCTTTCGCCCGACGGGGAATGCCACGCCTTCGACCACCGGGCGAAGGGCACCGTCTTCGGCTCCGGCGCCGGCGTCGTCGTGCTGCGCCGGCTCGCGGACGCGCTGGCCGACGGCGACCACATCTGGGCGGTGATCAAGGGCAGCGCGGTCAACAACGACGGCTCCGACAAGGCGGGCTACCTCGCGCCCTCGGTGGGGGGGCAGGCCGAGGCCGTGGCCGACGCGCAGGCCATCGCGGGCATCACCGCCGACACAGTCGATTACGTCGAATGCCACGGCACCGGCACCTACCTGGGCGATCCCATCGAGGTGGCCGCGCTGACGCAGGCCTTCCGCGAGACGACGGACGCCACCGGCTACTGCCGCATCGGCTCGGTCAAGACGAACATCGGGCACCTGGACACGGCCGCCGGGGTGGCGAGCCTCATCAAGGCCTCGCTCGCGCTGCATCATCGGGAAATCCCGCCAAGCCTCGGCTACGAGGCCCCGAACCCGGCCATCGACTTCGACAACAGCCCCTTCCGGGTGAACGACCGGCTGACCCCCTTCGAAAGCGCGAAGGGGCCGCTGCGGGCGGGGGTCAACAGCCTCGGCGTGGGGGGCACCAACGCCCATGTCGTGCTCGAGGAAGCGCCGGCGCGCGCGGCGTCCGCACCCTCGGACTGGCCCTTCCAGCTTCTGACCGTCTCGGGGCATTCGAAGGCGGCGCTCGACGCCAACGCGGCGCGGCTGGCAGAGCACCTGCGCGCGCATCCCGAACAGGATCTGGCCGACGTCGCCTTCACCCTGAAAGAGGGCCGCCGCGCCTTCGAGCATCGCCGCGTCGTGGTGGCGGAAAGCCACGAGGAGGCGGCGGCGCTGCTGGAGTCCGGCGATCGGGCCCGGGTCTTCACCCATCGCGCGCTGCCCGGCACGCCGCAGCCCGTGTTCATGTTCCCTGGCGGGGGTGCGCAATACGTCGGCATGGCGCGCGACCTCTACGAGACCGAGCCGGTCTTTGCCGACTGGATCGACCGGGGCCGTGAGGTTCTGCAGCCGAAGCTCGACTACGACATCCGCGCGCTCTGGCTGGCCGAAGGGGCCGAGGCGGAGGCCGCCGCGCAGCGCCTGACCACGCCGTCGGTGCAGTTGCCACTCATCATGATCGTCGAGGTCGCGCTGGCCCGCCTCTTCGAAAGCTGGGGTGTCGCGCCCGCCGCGCTGATCGGCCATTCGATGGGCGAGAACGCGGCGGCCTGCGTGGCGGGCGTCATGCGCTTCGAGGACTGCATCGGGCTGGTGCACCTCCGCGGCCGGCTGATGGACGAGGCGGAGCGCGGCGGGATGCTGTCCGTCGCGCTGCCGGCGGACGAGCTGCGCGCGCGGCTCGGCCCCGATCTGGACCTTGCCGCGGAGAACGCACCGGGCCTCTCGGTCGCCTCCGGCCCGCAGGCCGCGCTCGACCGGCTTCAGGCAGAGCTTGCCGCGGAGGAGATCGAGGCGACGCGCATCGCCATCGACATCGCCGCGCATTCCCGCCTGCTCGACCCGGTGCTGGACCGCTTCCGCGACTACCTGCGCTCGATCCCCCTGTCGCCGCCGCAGATCCCTGTGGTTTCGAACCGCACGGGCACCTGGCTGACGGCCGAGCAGGCGACGGATCCCGACTACTGGGTCGCGCATCTGCGCGGCACGGTGCGCTTCGGCGCGGGGATGGAGACGCTGGCCCAGGAGCCCGCGCGCATCTTCCTCGAGATGGGGCCGGGCAAGGCGCTCTCGGCGCTCGCCAAGGCGCAGCCCGGCATCGAGGCGAACCGGGTGGTCAACGCCCTGCGCCACCCCGAAGAGGCGGTGCCGGACGACGTTCATTTCATCGGCACGCTGGGCCGGCTCTGGGCGCTGGGCGCGTCCTTCGACTGGGGCCAGATCTGGGGCGCGGCGCGGCGCAACCGCGTCGTGCTGCCCACCTACGCGTTTCAGCAGGCCCCCTATTTCATCGAGCGTGCGGCACCCGCCGCGGCAGCGGAAGAGACGCTGCCGATGCGGGTGGAGGGCGTCGAGAACTGGGGCTGGCGCCTAAGATGGAAGCCGGCCTATGCCGACTGCGCGCTCGACGTCGCGGCAGGCGAGACGGGGCCGCCCCGCACATGGCTGATCTTCGCCGACGAGGCGGGGCTCGCCGATCGCGTGACCGCGCGCCTGCGTGCTGGCGGACATACGGTGATGGAAGTGCGCCCCGGCGACGCCTTCGCGCAGCTGGGCGAGCATGCCTATACGCTCGCGCCCGAACAGGGCCGCGCGGGCTACGAGCAGCTGATCGGTGCGCTCTTGTCGCGCGGGCTCGCGCCGGAGCGGATCGCGCATTTCTGGCTTGTCACCGAGGGTGAGAGCTTCCGCCCCGGGTCGAGCTTCTTCCATCGCAACCAGGAACAGGGGTTCTGGTCCCTGTTCTTCCTCGGGCAGGCCCTTGCGGGCGAGACGCTGCCCGTGCCGCCGCATCTGACGGTCGTCACCTCGGGCGCGGCGCAGGTCCGGGACGAGCCGCTTGCGCACCCCGAAAAGGCGACTGTCGCCGGCCCCGCCCGCGTGATCCCGCGCGAGCTGCCGGGCGTCACCTGCGCGACGCTCGACATCGCCCTGCCGGAGGCACCGCGCCGGGGGCGGGCAGCTCTACGCGCCAATGGCGCGCGCGAGACCGCGATGGAGGCGCTGACGCTCCAGTTGCTGGAGGAACTCCTCGCCGAGCCGTCGGATCATGCCGCAGCGCTGCGGGAGGGGCGGCGCTTCGTGCAGACGCCGGTGCAGAGTCCGTTGCCCGAGGCCGCGGCACCGCAGGTCGCCGAAGGCGCCACGGTGCTGATCACCGGCGGCTTCGGCGGCATCGGCCTGACCGTGGCCGAGCGGCTGGCGCGTGAGCGGCGGTGCAAAATCGTGCTGGTCTCGCGCGGCGCGCTCCCGCCGCGCGAGGACTGGGCGGCCGAGCTCATGCGCCGCGCTCCCGCCGATCCTCTGGCCGCCCGTCTGCGGGCGGTGGAGCGCCTGGAGGCGGCAGGTGCTGAGGTGCTGGTCGTGCAGGCGGACGTGACCAACGCGGAGGAGATGCGCGCGGCGGTCGCCACGGCCACCGAGAGGTTCGGCCGCATCGCAGGCGTGATCCACGCCGCCGGCGTGGTGGACGATGCGCCGCTCATGGCCAAGACCCTGTCCTCGGTCGAGGACGTGCTGGCGCCCAAGCTGCACGGCACACAGGTGCTTGCTTCGCTCTTTCCCGACGGGGCGCTGGACTGGATGGTGCTCTTCTCCTCCACCTCGACCGTCACAGCGCCGGCGGGGCAGGTGGACTACGTCGCGGCCAACGAATACCTCAACGCCTTCGCGCGCAGCCGGCGCGGGGGAAAGACCCGCGTTCTGGCGCTGAACTGGGGCATCTGGGCCGAGGTGGGCATGGCCGCCGAGGCGGTGGCGCGGCGCACCGGCGATCTGCCCGAGCCGCCGGTGACGGAGATAGACGCGCCGCTGCTCGACGCGGCGAGCTTCGACGACGCGGGTCACCGCATCCTGACCGCACGGTGGCGGACCGCCGATCGCTGGGTTCTGGACGAGCACCGCACGCGCGACGGCCGCGCGCTGTTCCCCGGCACGGGCTACCCCGAACTCGCGGCCGAGGCGCTGAAGGCGCAGGGCGAGACCGGCGGCTTCGAGATCCGCGACCTGTGGTTCCTGCGCCCGCTGGCGCTCGCCGACCGGGCGGAGCGCGAGATCCGCGTGCGGCTCGCGCGCGCCGACGCGGGCTACGCGATGGAAGTGCAGGCGGCGGCCGAGCTCGACGGGCGCCGCGCGTGGGAGCGCAACGCCGAGGCGACGCTCGCGCTCTTGCCGATGGACACGCCCGGCCCGCTCGACATCGCCGCGCTCGAGGCGCGCTGCACCCGCGCCGTCACCGAGGCGCCCGAGGGGATGGCCGGCCCGCAGGCGGCGCATCTGGCCTTCGGACCGCGCTGGCAGGTGCTGACTCGCAGCGCCCTGGGCGCGGGCGAAGGCATCGCCCGCCTGCGCCTTCCCCCGGCGGCCGCGGGCGACCGGGGCTTCGCCTTGCATCCCGCGCTGCTCGACATCGCAACGGGCTGGGCGATGGAGCTTATCGTGGGCTACGACGGGCGCGAGCTCTGGGTGCCGATGAGCTACGCCCGCATGCGGGTGCATCGCCCCCTGCCTGTCGAGATCGTGAGCTGGGTCCGCAACGCGGACGACAACAGGGCCGACGGCGCTGTGGCGCGCTTCGACGTGACGCTCGCCGAGCCCGACGGCACGGTCTGCGTCGAGATCGAGGGCTTCCAGATCCGGCGCATGGATCAGGGTCTGGGCGAGCTCGCCCCGCCCGCAGCCCGCGAGGTCGAGTTCGACACGGCAAGCGAAGCCGACGCGCCGCTTTCGCCGGCCGAGGAGCGGCTGATCCACAATCTATCGCAGGGCATCACGCCCGACGAAGGGGCGGAGGCCTTCCTGCGTGCGCTGGGCTCGGACGGGGCGCAGGTGATCGTGAGCTCGCTGCCGCTCGATGCGCTGGCGGCGCAGGCGCGGCAGGGCGAGGCCGAGGGCGGGTCTGGCGCGCGTTTCGACCGACCGGAGCTCGAGGGCGACTACGTCGCGCCGGAAACCGCCACGGAGGAAGTGCTGGCGCAGTTCTGGAGCGATCTTCTGGGCGTCGCGCGGATCGGCGTCGAGGACAGTTTCTTCGATCTGGGGGGACACTCGCTCATCGCCGTGCGCCTCTTCGCGCAGATCCGCAAGCGGTTCGGCGTGGACCTGCCGATTTCGGTGCTGTTCGAGGCGCCGACGATCCGCGCCTGCGCCGCGCTCATCGACGCCGAGACAGGCGGCGGCGCCGAGGAGGGCGCGCAGGACACCGGGACGGGTCAGACCCCGGCCCTGCGCCGCTTCATTCATCTGGTGCCCATGCATGAGGGCGAGGGCGGGCCGCGCCGGCCCTTCTTCCTCGTCGCGGGCATGTTCGGCAACGTGCTCAACCTGCGCCATCTCGCGCATCTGATCGGCACCGACCGGCCGTTCTATGGCCTGCAGGCGCGCGGCCTCTACGGTGGCGCGGAGCCGCATCGCGATCTGGTGGAGGCCGCGCGCGACATGATCGCCGAGATTCGCCAGGTCCAGCCGCACGGTCCGTATCTTCTGGGCGGCTTCTCGGGTGGCGGGCTCACCGCCTACGAGATGGCGCGCCAGCTCACCGCGGCGGGCGAGGAGGTCGGCATCGTGGTGCTGCTCGACACCCCGTTGCCGGGCCGCCACGACCTTCCGCGACGCGATCGCCTGCTGATCCACTGGCAGGAACTGCGGCGGCAAGGCGCGGCCTATCCGCTGCGCTGGCTCGCCGGCAAGATCCGCTATCGTCGGCAAATGCGCGAGAAGGCCGCCGCCGAGCCGTCACCCGACCATGCCTTCCACAATGCCGAGATCGAGGCGGCCTTCTACGAGGCGCTGGCGCGCTACGAGGTCAGGCCGTGGGACGGGCGGCTCGTGCTGTTCCGCCCGGCGTTGCAGCCGCGCTGGATCGTTTCGGGCGGACGCATGGTGAGCGAAGAGCGCGCCTATCTCTACGAGGACAACGGCTGGCGCGCCTGGGTGCCGGGCGTGGAGGTGCACGAGGTGCCGGGCGACCACGACTCGATGGTGCTGGAACCCAACGCACGCGTCCTTGCGCAACGGATGCGGCAGGCGATCGAGGCGGCCGAGCGCGACCGCGCGGCAGGGACGCCACAGGCCCTTTCGACCGCGCGGCAGGCAGCGGAGTGAGCCGATGCCACGGTTGCTGACCGTCCTGCTGAACTACCGCACCGCGGAGATGACGCTCGACGCGGCCGAGGCCGCGCTTCGCGCGCTCGAGGGGATCGCTGGCGAACTGGTGATCGTGGACAACGACTCCGGCGACGGCTCCTTCGAGCGTCTCAGCCGAGAGGCCAGGGCGCGGGGCTGGACGGCAGGGGACCGCGTGCGCGTCATCCAGTCCGGGCGCAACGGCGGCTTCGGCGCCGGCAACAACGTGGGCATTCGCGCCGGTCTCTCGGACGGGCGCGCGCCCGACTACGTCTACATCCTCAACTCCGACGCCTTTCCGGCCCCCGACGCGATCCGCCGTCTGCTCGAGGCACTGGAGAGCGATCCGACGCTGGGCTTCGCGGGCAGCTACATTCACGGGCCGGACGGCACACCGCATGTGACGGCCTTCCGCTTCCCGTCGATCCTGTCGGAGCTGGAGGGCGCGGCGCGGTTCGGTCCGCTCAGCCGCATGCTGCGCGGGTATTCCGTGTCCATCGGCGTGCCGGATGCGACGCGGCGGGTGGACTGGCTGGCTGGCGCGAGCCTGATGATGCGGCGCTCCGTGCTGGACGCGATCGGGCTCTTCGACGAGACCTTCTTTCTCTATTTCGAGGAGACGGACCTCTGCCGCCGTGCGGCGCGGGCGGGCTGGCCCACGCTCTACGTCCGCGAAAGCCATGTCGCGCATGTGGGCTCCGCCTCGACCGGCATGAAGAGCTGGGACCGCGTCCCCGGCTTCTGGTTCGACTCCCGCTGGCACTATTTCGCCAAGACGCACGGCCGCGCCTATGCCGCCGCCGCCACGCTCGCGCATCTGGCGGGGGGGCTGCTCTGGCGCTCCCGGATGCTCTTGCAGGGAAAGCCGCGCGGGGACCGGCCGCATTTCCTGCGCGATCTCGTCATCCATGACCTGCGCGCGCTCTTCGGGCGCGCGCCGCGCGTGGCGGAGCCGCCCGCCGCGCTGCCCAGCGGAGAGACATCATGACTCCCTTCAGTGCGATCCTGATCGGCAACGAGACGCTGGCGCTGCAATGCGGCGAGGCCCTTCTGTCGCGGGGGCACACCCTCACGGCGGTGGTGACGCGACACCCGGCCGTCGCGGACTGGGCCGCGGCGAAGGGCCTGACGATCGAGGCGCCCGGTGCCGGGCTGGAGGAGCGGCTGCCCGAGGCCGACTGGCTGCTTTCCGTCGCCAACCTCGATCTCATCCCCGAGGCGGTGCTCGGCCGTGCCCGCCGCGGCGCAGTGAACTTCCACGACGGTCCGCTGCCGGCCTATGCCGGCCTGAACGCGCCGGTCTGGGCGCTGCTGAACGGCGAGACGCGCCACGGCGTCACCTGGCACAGGATCGGCGACGGGATCGACACGGGCGCGATCCTCGCGCAGCGGGTGTTCGACCTCTCGCCGGAGGACACGGCACTGACGGCGAACGCCAAGGCCTACGAGGCGGGGATCGAGAGCTTTCCCGCGCTGCTCGACGCGCTGGAGCGTGACGACCCCGGCACGCCGCAGGATGCCGCGCGGCGCAGCTACTACGGTCTCGCGGATCGTCCGCGCGCGGCCGCACGGCTGGACTTCGCGCAACCGGCCGCGTCGCTCGCGCGCCTGGTGCGCGCCCTGGATCATGGCGACTACGCCAACCCGGTGGCCTGCCCCAAGATCGCGCGCGGCGGAGGGGTCTGGCTCGTCGGCGCGGCGGAGCCGGTCGCCGGGGCGGGCGCCCCCGGCACGGTTCTCGAGGTCGCGGCCGGCGCGCTCACCGTGGCCTGCGCCGAGGGCGCGGTGCGCCTCTCGGGTCTGCGCACGCCCGAGGGCGCGACAGTGGCTGGGGCCGATGTGGCCGCAGCAGGGGACCGCCTCGAAGCCCTGACGCCCGAAGAGGCCGACGAGCTGACCCGCCGTATCGCGCGCATCGCGCCCATGGAGAGCCATGTGCGCCGAAGGCTCGCTGAGGTGGAGCCGTGCGGGCTCCCGTTGCGGGCCGGTCGCGGCGGCCTCTCCGAGCGGCCGCTGGACCTCCCGGAGCTCCCGCCCGAGCGCGCGGCCTTCCTCGCCGCGCTCTGGGCGGCGCGCAGCATGGGGCGTGGCAGCGCGGATCTGGCCCTGCGCACGCCGGAAAGCGCCGGGCTCGCCTGGCCGGGGCATGTGAGCGACTGGGCGCCGCTGCGGCTCGAGGCGGGGGTGGAGACGCCGTTGAGCTTCGCGGAAGGCGCCTTTGCGCGCGAGCTCGCCCGCGCGCGGCGGGCCGGGGCCTTCGCGCCGGACCTCGCCGCGCGGATGCCCGAACTGGACGGCCGGGGGCCCGAGATCGGGCTGGACTTCAGCGAGGCCGGCGGGTTGATCCCGGGGACCGCGCTGACGCTCGCGCTCGGCGCGGCGCCCGCCCTGCGCTACGATTCGGAGGCGATGGCGCCCGACCTGGCAGAGCTGATGGCCGCGCGCTTCGAGCACCTGGCGCATGCGGAGATCGATGGCGCGACGCCGATCGGCGCCATCGACGTCATGCCCGAGGCCGAGCGCCGGGCCGTCCTGCATGGCCGGAACGCAACCGATACGCCGTTCGACAGCGCCTGCGTGCACGCGCTTTTCGAGCGACAGGTGGAGGCGACGCCGGACGCGCCCGCGCTGGTGCACGAGGCGACGACCCTCACCTACGCCGAACTCGACGCGCGCTCCAATCGCGCCGCGCATGTGCTGCGGCAGATGGGCGTGGCGCCCGGCACCGTCGTGGGGCTCGCCACGCGTCGCTCGCCGGACCTGCTGGTGGGCGCTCTGGCGATCCTGAAGGCGGGCGGCGCCTATCTGCCGCTCGACCCGGCCTATCCGAAGGACCGGCTGGCGCTCTATCTCGAGGACAGCGGCGCATCGGTCGTCGTGACTCAGGCCGCCGTCGAGGCCGAGCTGCCGCCGCATGGCGCGCAGACCCTCTGCCTCGACATCGACCCGCGGCTGGCGGAGGCGCCTGCAAGCCGGCCCGAGGGCGGCGCCAGGCCCGACGATCTCGCCTATCTGATCTACACCTCCGGCTCGACCGGGCGGCCCAAGGGCGTGATGGTCGAGCATCGCAACGTCGCCAACTTCTTCACCGGCATGGATGCGGTGATCGACCACGATCCGGCGGGCGTCTGGCTGGCCGTTACCTCGCTTTCCTTCGACATCTCGGTGCTGGAGCTCTTCTGGACGCTCGCGCGCGGCTTCAAGCTGGTGCTGATGGGCGACGAGGAGCGCGCGCTGGTCTCCGGCCCCGTCGCCGTCGAGGACCAGTCGATGCAGTTCAGCCTCTACTACTGGGGCAACGACGACGGGCAGGGGCGCGACAAGTATCGCCTGCTGCTCGAAGGGGCGCGCGTCGCGGACGCCAACGGCTTCTGCGCGGTCTGGACGCCGGAGCGGCACTTTCACGCCTTCGGCGGCCCCTACCCCAACCCTTCGGTGACGGGGGCGGCGGTAGCGGCGGTGACGAAGAACATCGCGGTGCGGGCGGGAAGCTGCGTGGCCCCCCTGCACCACACGGCGCGCATCGCCGAGGAATGGGCGGTGATCGACAACCTGACCAACGGGCGCGCGGGGCTTGCCATTGCAAGTGGTTGGCAGCCCGACGACTTCGTCCTGCGCCCCGAGAACACGCCGCCCAACAACAAGCCCGCGATGGCCGAAGCGATCCGCGACCTGCGCCGCCTCTGGAAGGGGGAGGCGGTGGCCTTCCCCCGGCAGGACGGCACCACCCACGCCGTCGTCACCCAGCCCCGCCCGGTGTCCGAGGAGCTGCCGATCTGGGTCACCACCGCCGGCAACCCCGAGACCTGGAAGGAGGCGGGGCGCATGGGCGCCAACGTGCTCACCCACCTTCTGGGCCAGACGATCGAGGAGGTGAGCGAGAAGATCGCGCTCTATCGCGCCGCCCTGACCGAGGCGGGGCATGATCCGGACTCCCGCACCGTCACGCTGATGCTGCACACCTATGTGGGCCACGACCGCGACGCGGTGCGCGAGGTGGCGCGCGAGCCGATGAAGGATTACCTGCGCTCCGCCGCGGGGCTCATCAAGAACTACGCCTGGGCCTTCCCGGCCTTCAAGAAACCCAAGGGCGTCGAGACGCCCATGCAGCTCGACCTCGGCACGCTGACGGACGAGGAACTGGACGCGATCCTCGACTTCGCCTTCCAGCGGTATTTCGAGGACTCGGGCCTCTTCGGCACGGTCGAGGACGCGCTGGCGCGGGTCGAGCAGGTGCGCGCCATCGGCGTGGGCGAGATCGCCTGCCTGATCGACTACGGCATCCCGGTCGAGCAGGTGCTGGAGGGCCTCGGCCCGCTGTCGGAGGTGCTGCGCCGCGCGAACGAGGGCGCGCAGGACCACTCCATCGCCGCGCAGATCGCGCGTCACGGGGTCACGCACCTGCAATGCACACCCTCGATGGCGCGGATGCTGACCATGCACGACGAGTCGGCGGCGGCGCTTGCGCATGTCCGGCACCTGATGATCGGGGGAGAGGCGCTGCCCGGCGCGCTGGTGCGCGAGTTGCAGGGGCTGACCGACGCCACGATCACCAACATGTATGGCCCGACCGAAACCACGATCTGGTCGGCGACCGAACCCGCCACGCCCGACGAAAACGTCGTCAACATCGGCCGCCCCATCGCCAACACTGCCCTCTACGTCCTCGATGAGGCGCAGCGCCCCGTGCCCGTCGGGGTGGCCGGCGAACTCTGGATCGGCGGCGCGGGCGTCACGCGCGGCTACTGGGGCCGCGACGAACTGACCGCCGAGCGTTTCCGCCCCGATCCCTTCCGCGGCGAGGGCCGGATGTATCGCACCGGCGATCTGGTCCGGCGGCGGGCGGACGGCAGGCTCGACTTCCTCGGCCGCGCCGACCATCAGGTGAAGATCCGCGGCTATCGGATCGAGCTGGGCGAGATCGAGGCCGCGCTGGAGGAGATGGAGGGCGTGCGGCAGGCCGTGGTGCTTGCCCGCGAGGACACGCCGGGCGATCAGCGGCTTGTGGGCTACGTCACGCTGTCGGCGCCGCTGGAGGAAGAGGCGATGCGCGCGCATCTGGCCGAGCGCCTGCCCCCGCACATGGTGCCGGGGCGGGTGGTGACCCTCGAGGCCTTCCCGCTGACGCCCAATCGCAAGGTTGACCGCAACGCGCTGCCGCCTCCTGGGCCGAGGCACGCGGACAGGGCGGACGCGCCAGCCGGCGAAGCGCCTGCCACCGAAGCGCCTGCGCAGGAGGGGCCTGCCACGGCCGAAGGCCCGGCGCTCGCCGCGGGCGAGGCGGTGAACCGCGTGGGCGCGATCTGGGCCCGCGTGCTGGGCGTGCCCCAGCCGGGGCCGCGCGACAACTTCTTCGACCTCGGCGGTCACTCCCTGCTGGCCGTTCAGGTGCACCGCGACCTGCGTGCGGAGCTTGGCGTCGCGGGCCTCGCCATCACCGACATCTTCCGCTTCCCCACCCTGGGTGCGCTGGCCGGGCGGGTCGAGGAACTGTCGGGCGGACATCTCTCCGCGCCGGCCGCAAAGGCACCGGCCGAGGCGGACTCCCCGCCGGAGCCTGCGAACGACCGGCAGGCACAGCGCGCCCGGGCCATGGAACGGCGACGCGCGATGCGCGCACGTCGAAGGGCATGATCACGAGCGAGGATCGCCTGGAGGCGCTGTCGCGGCTCGCGCGCGACCTCGCCCCTGCGGGCGCAGCCGTCGCCATCTTTCGCCCTGACGGGGACGGGACGACCTACGCAGAGGAAGCCCGCGCCGTCGCGCGCGCAGTGCCCGCGAGGCGCCGCGAGTTCGCCGCCGGCCGCGCGGC
Source organism: Rhodosalinus halophilus (assembly GCF_003298775.1). Classification (GTDB taxonomy): domain Bacteria; phylum Pseudomonadota; class Alphaproteobacteria; order Rhodobacterales; family Rhodobacteraceae; genus Rhodosalinus; species Rhodosalinus halophilus. The sequence goes on from NZ_QNTQ01000006.1 coordinate 38,960, forward strand.
CGCGCGGTCTGCGCTTGTGCAGTTGGGCATCACGCCCGCGCCGATCCCGGTGGGCGAGGGGCGCGCGCCGGTCTGGCCCGACGGCGTGACGGGCAGCATCGCGCATTGCGCCGAGGGCGGCATCGCCGTTGCGGCGTGCAAGGACGCCGTTTCGTCCCTCGGCGTGGACCTCGAGCGCGATGCGCCGCTGCCGCCCGACCTGTGGCCCTCGATCCTGACAGACGACGAGCGCCGCGATCTCGCGCGCCTCTCAGAAGAGGCGCGCGGGCGCGCCGCACTCGACCGTTTCGTGGCGAAGGAGGCGCTCTTCAAGGCGCAGTATCCGCTGACGGGGCTCATGCTGGACTTTGACGCTGTCACCGTGAATTTCCCCGAGACGGGGCGTTTCGCCGCGCGGATACGGCGGCCCTTCGGCCCCTTCCTGCCCGGCAGGTCCGTCCAAGGTCGGATCGGCAGAGTGGCGGGAGCGATACTCGCCATCGTCGCCCTGCGGCCTGAGGCGATCCCGCCGCCCGGACGCTGATACCTGGCGCAAAGATGGCGGAAACGCTCTGTTTCCGCCACAATCCGAACGCAAACATGGCCTTTTCGTGGCACGGGCGCTATCCAGTGCCTCGGTGGGGCCGAATTTGGACCGCAGCGCGTGGCGCTGCGCTCGGAGGATCGGAATGACTGGTCTCGCTCCTGTCGATCAGGTGCTCAGCATCGTTCGCCGCCGTTTCTGGCTCATGGCGGCGATCGTGGTCGCCGGCTGTGCCGCGTCGGTCTGGTATGCGCTCAATCAGCCCCGGGCCTACCAGGCGGTGGCGGCGATGCAGATCCGGGGCCCCGTGGTCGAAGAGGCAGGGCGCGCCTCACGCATGACCGTCGCCGATCAACTCGACCTCATCGAACGCCGCGTGATGGCGCGGGACAATCTCGCCGCCCTCGTCGAGACCTACGATCTCTTCTCGGATCTTCCAAATCTGACGACGCTCGAAAAGGTGCGCCTCATGCGCGAGGCCGTCGAGCTGGAAGAGATGGCGAACGATGCGCCGCCCTACACGCCGGAGGGGCGGATCCCGGCGGGCATGATCATCAGGGTGCGCCTCGGCGATCCCGAGCTTGCCGCCGTGGTGGCGAACGACCTGCTCGGTCGTGTCGTCGCCGCCAGCCGCCGCGGGCTCATCGAACAGGCGCGCACGGCAGAGACCTTCTTCGTCGAGGAAGAGGCGCGCGTGAGCGCCGAGATCGAGGCGCTCGAGGCCGAAATCGCCGATTTCAAGCAGGAGCACGCCGAGGGATTGCCGGAAAACCTGACCTCACTGCGCACGCAGCTTTCCGGCTTGCGCGAGGCAGAACTCGAGGTCGAGCGCCAGATCCTCGCGCTGGACACGACCGGCGAGCGGCAGCGGCTGGAGGTGCTCCAGCGGCAGCGCGCGATGCTCGAGAATCAGCGCGACCTTCTGCGCGATCGCATCGACGAGATCGAGGCGACGCTGGCACGCGCGCCCCGAATTGAGCAGGAGTATCGCGCGCTGACCCGTGAGCTCGCGCAGCTGCAGGAACAGTTCGAGATGGTCACCCGCCGCCGCGCGGAGGCCGAGATGACCCGCATTCTCGAGGACCGGCAGAACGCGGAGATCTTCGAGGTGCTCGAGACGGCAATCCCACCGGAGTACCCTATCTCGCGCAGCCGGCGTGCGATCGCCACGGCGGGCGGCGTGGCGAGCCTCGCGGCCGCCGCAATCGTGGCGGCGCTGCTCGAGTTTCTGAACCCGGCGATTCGCACGGCCGCGCAGCTGGAGAAGGCGTTGCAGATCCGCCCGGTCGTCACGATCCCGACCGTGCGGACCCGCTGGGAGGTGCGCCGCCGATGGATCTTCGGCACGGCCGGGCTCGTGCTGATCGCGGTCGGGCTGCCGATCCTCCTGCGGCTCGCCTCGAGCCACGTCCCGGCGCTGCGGCCGCTGGCGGAACGTTTGCCCGCGCTGCCACAGAGCTGACCCGGCTGCGCAAGGGCCGCGTCAGTAGCTGTAGTCGCGGATGCTGGGGCCCTCCGCGCGGTTCAGCACCACGCCGAGCAACGGGGTATGCTGGGCCAGACGCCTGGAAACCTCGCTGATTTCGTCGGGCTTGGTTATCCCTCCGCCCACGACGAGCAGCACGCCGTCGTAGTGCCGATGAAAGGCGAGCACGTCGTCGTGGTAGAGCGCGGGCGGCAGATCGTAGAGAACGACGTCCGGCCGCAGCAGGTCGTCGAGCTGCGCGAGCGCGGCGGCGACCTCCGGGCTCTGCAGAAGCTCGCCCGCCCCTCGCTCGACACGCTCGTTGAGGCCCATGCCCAGATTCGGCCCCACGCCGACGGGGTTCTCTCCGAAGCGGACGATATGGTGCTCCGGCGGCACGAGGCCGCGCAGCAGATCACCCAGCGCCCCGGGGCGCCGGACGCCGAGCAGCTTGGCGAGCGACGGATTGCGAAGGTCGACGTCGAGCAGAAGGGTGCGCGCGGTCTCGGCCCGGGACAGGCTGAGGGCCAGATTGGCGGCCACGAAGCTCTTGCCACAGTTCTTCGTCGGCGAAGTGATGGCCACCCGACGCCAACCGTTGTCCGCCAGCGCCTGAAGAAGCCGCGTGCGCAGCACGTCGAAGGCGGCGTGCGAGGGGTCCTCGCGCGCGGCGCTGATCATCCGGTGCCTCTCCAGGTGGTACGGGTCGAGCGGCACCTCTCCCAGCTTGTCCCAGGCCGGGGGGATCGACAGGGCGGGCGCGCGGGCTGCGGCCGCCGGCACCGGCGCGCCGTAGTCGGGCGCGCGGGCTTCGGCCCCCGCCGCTTCGACGGTGTCGTCCTGAAGCCTCGGCCCGGTCGCGTCCCGCGTCTCGCTCGCTGCGGCCTCGTCGGCATGGCCCTCCCACGGTTCCGGCAGTTGCGGGCGCTCGGACGGACGCGTGCGCTCCGGCGCGGTCTCGCCCGGCGAATGCGCGGGGGGGGCCTCGCGCGCCACAGGCGTACGGGTGGAGTGCCCGGTGCGCATGCCGCGCCGTGGCAAGCCTGCCTGGCTCCGCTCGGCGATGTCCGACAACGAACGGTTCTGCGTGTTCATCGCGTCGTGCCTCGCCTTCCCGTTGTCACCGTCGTGCTCCGTCATGGTGTGCTCCGCCGCGGTACGCAGGAGCAAGGCCCTAGTGCTTCGCGCGGGATCCGCTCCCAGCGACGACTCTCCGGCCGGACTGTCCATCAGATTCAGATGACCACGAAAATCTGACCGAAATGCGCCGGTTGTGGTGCTATTTCGCGATCCGGAAACAATAGCCCCGGAGCCACATCATTCAAAACCCGAGCAGGTTGGCTTCGACGATGCCCCTGCGTATGAGGCTCTCACGCTCGTCGACCGGCGTCCAGCCCAACAGCCGCCGTGGGTGCGTGTTGTCGAAACGCGACAGATGCGCGCGGCTCTTCCAATCCTTCAGCGAGGGACGGACGAGGCCCCTGCGCCGTAGCACATGGCGCTTTAGCACATGCTTCACCGCATCGCCGGCCCACATGGCTGTCAGATTTCCGGGCCGCACCGTGAGCGCCGCGCCAAGTTCGGTGCGGATCGCTTCGAAATACTCGCGACCCGACAGGAGGGGCGGCCCTACCAGGTTGAAGCTCTCGCCCGTTGGAATATCGTCATCCATCATGCGGATAAGTGCATCTGTCACATCTTCGATGAGCACGAACGGCAGCTTGTTGCGGCCGTCGCCCCAGAGCCGGACGGCGCCAGAGCCGTGCCACCGGCCGATCCCCCAATGCTGCAGCGGCCCGCCGGGCCCGATCACGATCCCGGGCCGCGCGATGAGCATGGGCAGGTCGCGCGTCAGGTGCATCTCCATCATCCGCCGCTCGCATTCGGCCTTGGAACGCGCATAGACGTTGCGGTCCGACATGTCCGGCGCGAAGCCGGTGGCCTCGGTTATCGTCGCGGCGGGGTCCGACATGTCGTAGCTGGCGATGGTGCCGGTGTAGATCAGCCGCCGGACGCCGGCGTCGAGCGCGGCCTCGGCGATGGTGACGGTCACGCGCACGTCGTTCTCGAGCGCGTTTTGCCAGGTCGGGTCGGCCGACCGCGCGAGGTTGACCACGCAGTCCACGCCGCGCATCGCCTCGGCCAGCGCGGCGCGGTCGCGAAGCGGGACCGCGACGGTCTCGACCCGGTCGGGAAGATCGTCGAAGGGTCCGCGACCGCCGCGGCTGACGACGCGCACGTCGGTCCCGCGCGCCGCCAGCGCGCGAGTCAGGTTCCGGCCGATGAAGCCGGTGCCGCCGATCACCATGACCTGTGGCGCAGGCTTGCGCGTGCGCACGGGCGGCGCGGGCGGGCGCCATTCGGCCGGAATGCGCGCGCAGGCCTGTTCCACTGCGCGCATGACCGGCACGGCGGAGCGCCCGGCGAACCGCACATCCGGCGCGCGGCCGGCCCGGATCGCGCCATAGACCTCGGCGAGCATGCCGCGGAAACTCAGCGCGTAGGGCGAGGCGCGGTTGAGCGAGGAGAGTTCGCGAAGCGCGCGCGCCGTCCCTCCGCGCAGATGCTGCCAGCCCGTGGAAAGCTCCTTGCGGAGGGGATTCAGGATCAGATCGGAGGCGTTCTCGCGCCGCAGAAGCAGCGTGTCGCCGGCGTAGTCGAGCCGCGCGAACCCCGCTGGACCGCGCAGCGTCAGGCTGCGCTCGTCCCACGTCTCGACCGACGAGATTGTGAGGCTCAGCGCCACGCCGCCCGCCTGCCCGGTCATCCGCCACAGCTGCGGGCGCCGGCCCATGCCCGGCAGTTCGACCGGGCGCCCAAGGGAGAGATGCTCGATCTCCACGGGTCCGAAAAGATCGGTCGCGAAGGCGAGCAGATGCGGACCGGTCTCGAGCAACTGGTTCTCCGGCGCCTGCAGCGGCCACAGCCCGTAAGGCCCCGAGCGGAGCGGTGGGAAGGGCAGGGCCCAAGTGAGCTCGGCCGTGTCCACCGGTCCGATCAGACCCTCGGCCAGCGCGGACTTGAGCCGCTCGTAGGAGGGCAGGCCAAGGAAATTGTGCCCGGCTGCGAAGACCCGCCCCGAGGCCTGCGCCTCTGCCTCGATTTCCGCCACTTCCGAGGCCGAGAGGGCAACGGGTTTCTCGACCAGCACGTGTGTGCCGGCGCGCAGGCACTGCCGCGCGAGCGCCGCATGACTTGCGGGCGGCGTGAGCACGTGCACGATGTCGCATCCGCCCCTGGCCAGCATTTCCGCAACGTCGGCGTAAGCCCGCGCGCCATGACGTTCGGCCAGTGCCTCGGCGGCATGGGCCGCCCGGTCGGCGACCGCCACGAGCCGTGCGCCCGGGCTCGCCGCGATCGCCGCGGCGTGCCAGTCCGCGATGTAGCCCGCTCCCACGAGTCCCGCGCGCAACTCGGTATCAGCCATGCCTGTCCGCCCTCATTTGTATTCGATCAGTTCGGTGTCCGCCCCGCGACGCGCCCGCACGTGGTAGGCCAGCATCCCGACGAGATTGGGAAACTTCGACAGCACGAGCAACGCGGCGAGAGGAAGCGCGCGATGCAGGGGCTGGCCGCGCCGCACGAGGCCCTGCGTCGTCCGCAGGTAGGACAGGGCGAAGAACGCGCCGGCCAATGCCGCGAGCCACCATACTCCCGCGACGAAGCCGGCCAGCAACGCGGCCGCAGAGATGGCGTTGATCCAGGCGCGGCGCCGCTCGGCGCGGAAGTGCCCCGGGTGCATGGCGCCGACCTGCGCGAAACCGTGGCCCGCGCGCACGGCCCGCCGCCACCAAGCGCCGAAGCGTGTCATCGCGAGGTCGTGGCGCGTCATCTCCTGCGGCAGTCGCCGCAGCGTCCAGCCAGCCTGCCCGAGGCGCAGGCAGAACTCGTCGTCCTCTGCCGCGATGACACGGGCATCGAAGCCGCCGATCTGGCGGAAGGCGGCAGCGCGCACCATCATGTCGCCGCCGCAGACCTCGATCGGACCCGCCGGCCGATGCCATTCCACGTCGGCGAGCGCGTTGTAGAGGCTGGCCTCGGGCCGGATCTCCGACCGCCAGCCGGTGACGAGGCCAAGGTCCGGGTCCGCGCGCAGCGCCGCCTGTCCGGCGTCGAGCCACCCGTCGACCAGCGCGCAGTCGCCGTCGATGAACTGCACGTGTTCCGGCGCATCGCCCCGTTCGAGCTGCGCGAAACCCGCGTTGCGCGCCCGCGCGGCGGTGAACGGGCGCGAGGCGTCGAGCTCCACCACTTCCGCGCCTGCGGCACGGGCCGCCGCGACGCTGCCGTCGGTCGAGCCGGAATCCACGTAGACGATGCGCGCCTCGACCCCCTCGAGCGCGGCGAGCGCGCGTTCCAGCCGCGCGCCTTCGTTCCGTCCGATCAGAACGACGCCGAGACTCACGGCGTGTCCCCCGCGAAGAGTCGCGCCAGCTTCGCCGGCTCGCGGCCGAGGTCGAACTCCGCCTCGACGGCCGCGCGGCCGGCGTCGGCCAGGCGTGCGCGCAGTGCCGGATCGTCGAGCAGCTGCGCGACGGCCTGCGCGAGTGCAGCGGCCTCTCCCGGCGGTACGAGAAGGCCCGTCTCGCCGTGGCGGACGAGCTCGGGGATACCGGCGATGCGCGTCGCCACCACCGCGCAGCGCGCCGCCAGCGCCTCCATCAGAACCACCGGAAGCCCCTCCGCGAAGGACGGCAGCACGAAGATGTCCGCACCGGCCAGGGCCTCGGCCACGCCGTCTTGGTCGCGATACCCGGCGAAGGCGACGCGATTCTCCAGTCCCAGCTCCGCCGCCCGCGCCTCGAGCGCCGCGCGACCGGGGCCGTCGCCCACGAGGGTGAGCCGCGCTTCGGGATGTGTGCGCGCGAGCGCCGCCATCGCGTCGAGCAGCACAGGCACGCCCTTCGCCGCCGCCATCCGGCCGACGAAGAGCAGTTGCCGTCCGTCGCGCGCGCCCGTGGCGTAGCGTGCGGGCGCCACGGCGCAGTGCACGATGTGCAGTTTCGGCCAGGTCTCGGGATCGGAGAACAGCATCGCCTGCGACCGGCAGAAGGCGCTGATGCAGGCGACGAAGCGCGCCTCGGCGATCTTGACGTCCAGCCGCCAGCGATGCGCCTCGAAGAACACGTCCGGCCCGTGCAGCGTGAAGCTGAAGGGGATGCCGGCCATCCGCGCGGCCAGCATCGCGACCGTGCAGCTGGAGCTGCCGAAGTGGTCGTGCAGATGCACCGCGCCGGTGCGTTCGAGATGCCGGGCCAGCACGGCGGCTTCCAGGAAATAGAAGACCTGCCAGAGCCCGGCTTTCAGCCCGTCGCTGCGCGCCCGCCAGGCGAGTGCCGCCGCACCGGCCCAGCGCCCCGGGCTGCGGGCGAGCACGCGCGCATGAGCTGCCAGCAGATGCAGCGGGTTCTTCGCCGCCTCAAGCACGCCGAAGGTGCGCGCCGCCTCGGCCTCCTGCGCGGCGCCGACCACCTCGGACGGCGGCGGGCGGCGGATCGTGCAGGTCACGACATCGAGCCCGAGGGCGCGCAGCGCCGCCACCTCTCGCTGGATGAAGGTATGCGAGACCTTGGGATAGCCCCCCGTGACATAGGCGACCGGCCCCGCCGGGCGCGGCACGGCGCCGGCCACAGTTCCGGCCTCGCTCACTGTCTCATCGCGCATCCGCGCCCCGCGCCCACGCTATCCCCTGTTCTGTCTGTCATGCCCCGCGAAATTGTCAATTTCGCAGCAGTCCCTTGGCAGGGTGGCGGCGGCGCGGCAAGGATCGGGAAAGGTCGGGCAAGGCGGAGGAACGGGTGGAATTCATCGGGGCCGGTGGCTTCAAGGTGCGGGTGACCACGCCTGACCGCGCCGCGGCGCTTTCGGCCGTGCGCGATCGGCTGCGCGCGGGCCGTGGCTTTGCGCTCGCCACCATCAACCTCGACCACCTGGTGAAGCTGCGCCGGGATGCCGTTTTTGCAAAGGCCTACGCGGCGCAGGACATCGTCGTGGCGGACGGCAACCCGGTGGTCTGGCTGTCGCGTCTGGCGCGGCGGCCGGTGAGCCTCGTGCCCGGGTCGGAACTGGTGATCCCGCTCGCCCGCCTCGCCGCGGAGGAGGGGGCGCCCGTTGCGTTGGTTGGCAGCACGGCACCGGCGCTCGCCGCTGCGGGCGCCGCGATGGAACGTGCGGCGCCGGGGCTGGAAATCGTGACCCGGATCGCACCGCCGATGGGCTTCGACCCCGACAGCCCCGCCGCCGACGCGCTGTTTTCGGAGCTGAACGAGAGCGGCGCGCGGCTGACCTTCCTCGCGCTGGGCGCGCCCAAGCAGGAACGGCTGGCCGCGCGGGGACGCCGTCTGGCCCCCCGGGTCGGTTTTGCCAGCATCGGCGCGGGCCTCGACTTTCTCGCCGGAACGCAGCGGCGCGCGCCGCGCTGGGTGCAGGCCGTGGCGATGGAATGGCTCTGGCGGATGCTGTCAAGCCCCGCGCGGCTCGGCCCCCGCTACGCGCGCTGCGCCGCGATCCTGCCGGGGGAGGTGATGCGGGCCTGGCGTCTGCGTTCCGAAAAGGCGCAGTAGCGCATCGCCGGAGGGGCAAGCCGAGGCCAGGGGTCTTGAGGCGGCGATCACGGCTGCCCCGGAGAGGCCGACCCGATCGCGGTGCCCGGGCACGCCTCAGGCAAAGGCCCCGTGACAGAACCAGCCCGGCGACATCGCCGCGCCGTGGGCGTAGTAGAGCCACAGCCGGTCGCCCTCGGCGCAGGTGACGCGCCAGTAGTCGCGCTGCCCGGTGCGCCAGTCGGGATCGTCCAGCCACCATTCGGGGGCGAGGCGCTCCGGCCCCTCGGCCGCCGCCACGGTCAGGTCGCGGCCTCGCCAGCGGAACCGCGCGGGCGGGGCGGGATCGTCCGGCGCGCCCACCGGCTCTGGCCGCCACAAGAGCAGCGGGCGCGGCGCGGGCGGGCGCGGCCAGGCCTCGCAGTGCGGCTCCGACCAGGCGGCGGCAAGCACGGTGGCGGTCTTTTCGGGGATGTGGCTGTCGGCCGGGTGGCGGCGGGTGATCGCCTCGAGCCCGATGCGCGCACCGATCCGCCCGATCAGGTCGGCCACCGCCTCTTCCGCAGCGGGCGCACGCATCGCCCGCTGCGCGGCGTCCAGGTGCCCGGCCGGGCGGCGCGGCGTGACCGGCTCGGTCTGTACCGCCTCGAGCCGCAGCATGTCGATGCCGAAGCCCGCGTCGATGCCCCCGATCTTCAGCGCGAAGACCGGGCGGATGCGCTCGGGATCGGCCGAGGGACGGGCGAGACCCACCTCCACCACCTCGGTCGCATGGTCGCTGCGCAGCGCCTCCAGCCGAAGCCGGCGCGCCCCGCGTCCCGCTTCGCGCAGCCGCGCGCAGACCTGCGCCATCAGCCGGTCGAGACCGGCCATGATGTCGGTCTCGAGCCCGATGGGCTCGGGCAGCGAGAGCCGCGCGGCGAAGGTCCGGGGCGGCGGCGCGGGCGAGACGGGCTCGGGCGCCGCGCCCAGCGCCTGATCGAGCCGCGCCACCAGGCCGGGGCCGAAGCGCCGAGCCAGCGCCGCGCGCGGCTGGCCGGCCAGATCGCCGATGGCGCGCAGGCCGAGGCGGGCAAGCTGCTCGGCGACCTCGGGCTCGATCCGCAACGCCGCGACCGGCAGGGGGGCGAGCGCGGTGCGCGTCTGACCGGGCGGCGCGATGCGCCCGCCGTTCTTCAGCGTCGCGCCGGTTTCCCGCCGGCGTCTGGCGGCCTTCGAGCGGGTCGCGCGCGCCTCCTGCTCGATGGCGTCGCCCGAGCGGTTGGGCGCCGGACCATCGCCCGCGTAACGCGCAAGCGCCCAGGCCGCGCCCTGCGTGTCGGCGATGGCGCAGCGCATGGTCAGGCCGAAGCCCGCGCAGTCCTCTGCCAGCCGGTCGATCAGCGCCGCTTCCCCGCCGAAGAGATGCGCGCAGCCGGTGATGTCGGCCACCAGCCCCTCGGGCGGCGCCTCGGCCACCCAGGGGCTCACGCGCCCCGCCCAGCGCCTGAGCGCCGAGAGAAACCCCGCCTCTGCCGGCAGGCTCGCCCGGCGGGTGACCAGATCGGGGTAGACCGCCATCGCGTCGGCCAGTGGCTGGCCGCGCGTGACCCCTGCCGCCTCGGCCGCGGCGGAAAGCGCGGCCACCACCTGTCGTTGCCGCTCGTCCCGGACGACGGCGAAGGGCACATCGGGCTCCGCCTCGCCAAGCCGCAAAAGGCGCTCGGCGGCGAGCCGGGGAAACCAGATCGACAGGATGCGGCGGGCGGGCATCGGAGGACGGCAGGATGTTCGCTAAATGTTCTTTGCGAGACTAGAGCCACAGGCGCGCGGAGTCGAGTCATCGCCTTGCCTCGGCCCCACGGCCGCGTAGGTTTGCCGCCAAGAACGCGAACAGGAGACAGCCCATGCGCCTTAGTGCCCTCGCCCTGACCGTCACCCTCGCCGCCGGCGCGGCGCTCGCTCACGAGGGGGTTCAGAACCCGGCCGTCATGGAACGGATGGACCTGATGAAGGGCATCGGCGCGGAGACCAGGGCGCTGGGCGAGATGGTGCAGGGCAAGACCGCCTTCGATCCGGTCCGCGCGGCAGAGGCGAGGGCCGCGCTCACCGAGGCCGCCGCCCGCATTCCGTCCCTCTTCGAGGCGCGCGAGACCGACCCGAAAAGCGAGGCGCTGCCGGCCGTCTGGGAAGACTGGACCGGTTTCGTCGCGCAGGCCGAGGCGATGGAGGCGGCCGCGCGCGATCTGCAAACCGGCAGCGCGCAGGCGCTGCGGAACAGCTTCGCAGATCTCGGCCAAAGCTGCCGCGCCTGCCACGAGGACTACCGGCTGGACGACTGAGAGCCCCGGGCAGGCCCTCAGCCGCAGCGCATCCCGTAGATCGGTCCGCCGTCGGCGGCGAGCACGGTCAGCCGTTCGGGGCGGTGATCCATCGTCACGGCATCGCCCGGCGCGACGATGCGCGTGGGCTCCGGCAACGGCACTTCCTCCAGCTTTTCCGTGGGCTCGCCGACGAGCACGGCGAGGTGCTGTGCGTCGCAGGGTTCGAGGGCGCCTGTGCCTTGCTGCATGGATGCGCAGGCGGCGAGGGCGACCACCGCCGGAGCGGTCAGGGTTCGCACGGGCATCTGCGTTCTCCCTTGCCGAGATTCCGAAACTCTGTCGCGAACGCGCGCCAGAGGGCCGCTTGCGCGTTGCAAACGCAAAGCTGGTGGCGCAGGTTTCACGGCGACAACGCAGGGAGGAACCGATGCGCACCAAAGCCGCCGTGGCCCTCGAGGCCGGAAAGCCGCTGGAGATCATGGAAGTCAATCTCGACGGCCCCAGGGCCGGCGAGGTGCTGGTCGAGGTGAAGGCCACCGGAATCTGCCATACCGACGAGTTCACGCTCTCGGGCGGCGATCCCGAGGGGCTCTTTCCCTCGATCCTGGGCCACGAGGGGGCGGGCGTCGTGCTCGAGGTGGGCGAGGGCGTGACCAGCGTGAAGCCCGGCGATCACGTCATCCCGCTCTACACGCCCGAATGCCGCGCCTGCCCCTCGTGCCTGAGCCAGAAGACGAACCTCTGCACCGCGATCCGCTCGACGCAGGGACAGGGCGTGATGCCCGACGGCACGTCGCGCTTCTCGACCCTCGATGGCGAGACGCTCCACCATTACATGGGCTGCTCCACCTTCTCGAACCATACGGTGCTGCCGGAGATCGCGGTCGCGAAGATCCGCGAGGACGCGCCCTTCGACAAGGTCTGCTACATCGGCTGCGGCGTGACGACCGGCATCGGCGCGGTGATCAACACGGCGAAGGTCGAGATCGGGGCCAAGGCCGCCGTCTTCGGCCTCGGCGGCATCGGGCTCAACGTGATCCAGGGCCTGCGCATGGCCGGGGCGGACATGATCATCGGGGTGGACATCAACCCCGACAAAAAGGCGAAGGCCGAGTATTTCGGCATGACGCATTTCGTCAACCCGAACGAGGTCGAGAACGTCACGCAGGAGATCGTGGAACTCACCAAGACCAGGGCCGACCGGATCGGCGGCGCCGACTACTCCTTCGACTGCACGGGCAATGTCGAAGTCATGCGCGCCGCGCTCGAATGCACGCACCGCGGCTGGGGCGAGTCGGTGATCATCGGCGTGGCGCCGGCGGGCGCCGAGATCTCCACCCGGCCCTTCCAGCTGGTCACCGGCCGGGTGTGGAAGGGCACAGCCTTCGGCGGCGCGCGCGGGCGCACGGACGTGCCGCAGATCGTGGAATGGTACATGGACGGCAAGATCGAGATCGATCCGATGATCACGCACAGGCTCAGCCTCGACGAGATCAACAAGGGCTTCGACCTGATGCACGCGGGCGAGTCGATCCGGTCGGTGGTCGTCTACTGAGCCGATGGGTGGGCCGGTCCGCGATACTGCGGCGATGATCGCGGGCATGGCGCCCGTCCTGCGGCGCGGGCGCTTCGTCTTCGCCGAGACGGAGGACGCGGCGCTGCTTGCCCGCGCCTTCGCGGTGGTGCGCGAGGAGGAGGGCACCACCGCGATCCTGCCCGAGGAGGTGGCGGCGGCCGCGGGCCTCGACACCGGGCTGTCCATGGCCTGCATCACGCTGACGGTCCATTCCGCGCTCGACGGCGTGGGGCTGACGGCGGCGGTCTCGCAGGCTCTCGCCGCGGCCGGCATCCCCTGCAACGTGGTGGCGGGCGTGCAGCACGACCACCTTTTCGTCCCGGCCGAGCGGGCCGAGGCGGCGCTGGCCCGCCTGCGCGGGCTGTCGGCGCCCGAGGCGCCGCCGCTGCCCGATCCCGTCCCGGAAGTCACGATCCGACCCGCCACGCCCGCGGACGACGACGCGATCTGGGCCATCCTCAAGCCCGCGATAGAGGCAGGCGACAGTTTCACCGCCGATCCGCGCGGCGGGCGCGCGGGCGCCTTCGCCTACTGGCGGCCGCCGGGCGCTTCGAACTTCGTGGCCGAGGTCGGGGGGCAGACTCTCGGCACCTCCTACCTGAAGCCCAATCACGCCGGCGGCGGCGCGCATGTGGCGAACGCCGGCTACTGCACGGCGCCGGAGGCACGCGGGCAGGGCGTCGCCCGCGCCCTTCTGGCCCATTCGCTGCACGAGGCGCGCGCCCGCGGCTTTACCGCGATGCAGTTCAACTTCGTGGTCGAGACCAACACGCGCGCCATCGACACCTGGGCGCGGGCGGGCTTCGCGGTCGTGGGCCGCCTGCCGGGAGCCTTCCGTCACCCCACGGAAGGGCGCGTGGACGCGCTGGTGATGCACCGCGCGCTGTGACCGCGCATTGTGCCGGCGCCGGGGATGCGCGATTGTGGCCCCGACCATTCGGAGGGTGCATGGCCAACGACGACCGCAACAAGCTCCTCGCCGTCCTTATCGACGCGGACAACGTGCCGGCGAAATACGCCCGCGCGATCCTGAAGGAGATCACGAAATACGGTGAGCCGGGCCTGCGCCGGGTCTACGGCGACTGGTCGAACCAGCGGCTGTCGGGCTGGACCCGGACGGCGCAGGAACTGGGTCTGGTCCAGCACCAGCAGACGGCGAACACCAAGGGAAAGAACGCCTCGGACATCGGCCTCGTGATCGACGCGATGGACATCCTGCACGCGGGCCACTTCGACGGCTTCGTGCTCGTCTCCTCGGACAGCGATTTCACGCGGCTGGCCTCCCGCATCCGCGAGCAGGGGCTGACCGTGATCGTGATCGGCGAGGCCAAGGCGCCCGACGCGCTCAAGAACGCCTGCAACCGTTTCGTCGCGATCGAGAACGTCTACGAGGACGACTCGAAACCCGCGCAGGACAAGGCGGCCGAGAAGCTGACCGGCAATTCGATCACCGAGGCCCGCAATCTCTTCTTCGACGCAATGGAGAAGCTCGACGCCGAGGACGAGTGGTTCCCACTTGGCCGGATCGGACAGCAGATCCAGGCCGACCATCCGGATTTCGACACGCGCACCTACGGCAAGCGCAAGCTGTCTGACCTCGTGTCCGAGCTCAAGGTGTTCGAGACCAAGCGCGGGCCGAACAACCAGCTTCTGGTGCGGCGGGTGGACTGACGAAGATTATTCGTACGAAGAATCTTCTGGTCTATCGCCGCGCCCGTAGCGCGCCATGAATGTCTCGACCGCGCCTTCGATGACGCGCGCGACCTCCGCCTCGGGAAATCGGCGGTCGATGCCGAAGACGAGCCTGGGCCAGAGATCCGCCTTGCAGAGTTCGGCGAACTGGTCGGCGGCGAGGTCGTAATCCTCGATCGCGAGCTCTCCGCGCGCGGCAGCGCCGCGCAGGTATTCCGTCATCCGCTCACGCACCAGCGCCGGCCCGCTCTGGTAGAACTCGCGACCCAGCTCGGGGAAGCGGTCGGCCTCCGCCACGCAGATACGGAAGACGCGCTGTCCGAAGTCCGACAGGATGAAGTCCAGCATCCGCTGGGCGGCGAGGCGCAGCACGGTGCGCGGCGGCGCGGACAGGTCGATGAGCTGCAGCGACTCTTCGGCCTGTCGCGCGCATTCGGTCCGCGCGACCTCCATGAAGAGCAGCCGCTTGTCCGCGAAGTAGCTGTAGAGCGTGGCCTTGCTGACGCCCGCCTCCCGCGCGATCGCGTCCACGCTCGCGCCCTCGTAGCCGTCGGCCATGAAGACCCGGCGCGCGCCCTCGAGCACCTGATCGTACTTGCGGCCCTTCTGCGCGGGGCCGCGCGCCGTCCGGGCGGGTGCGTTCATCACGGATCCTCCTCGCTCAAGACGATAAACCGAACCGTTCAGTATCGGCAACACGGACTTGGCCCTTGCCGTTCCCGGTTGTTCTATTAGTTTAGAACCATTCTAATTCATGAATGGAGTCGCGCATGCGGTTCTTCAGCCAGCGCCGGCGTTTCAGCGATCTCTCCGAGCAGGAGGTGCTCGCGCTCGCCATCTCGTCCGAAGAGGACGACGCCCGGATCTATCGCAGCTATGCCGAGCGCCTGCGCGCGGACTACCCCGACACAGCCCACGTCTTCGAGGGCATGGCCGAGGAGGAGGACCGCCACCGCCAGCGTCTGATCGCGCTCCATGAAAAGCGGTTCGGCAAGACGATCCCCTTGCTGCGGCGCGAGCATGTCGCCGGCTACTATGCCCGCCGGCCCGTCTGGCTGGTCGAGAACCTCGGCATCGAGCGGATCCGCGCGGAAGCCGAGATGATGGAGCGGGACGCCGAGCATTTCTACCACATCGCGGCGCAGCGCAGCACGGACGCCGAGACGCGCAAGCTGCTGGGCGATCTGGCCGCAGCCGAGGCCGCGCATCAGCAGACCGCGGACCGGCTCGCCGAAGAGCATCTGGCCGAGGATGCGAAGACCGCCGAGGATCGCACGGCGCGGCGGCAGTTCGTCCTGATCTGGGTCCAGCCGGGGCTCGCCGGTCTGATGGACGGCTCGGTCTCCACGCTCGCGCCGATCTTCGCCACCGCCTTCGCCACGCAGGATACCTGGACGACCTTTCTCGTCGGGCTCGCGGCCTCGGTGGGCGCGGGCATCTCGATGGGTTTCACGGAAGCCGCTTCGGACGACGGCGAACTCTCCGGGCGGGGCTCCCCGGTCAAGCGCGGGGTCGCCTCGGGCGTGATGACGACCCTGGGCGGCCTGGGGCATGCGCTGCCCTATCTGATCCCCGATTTCTGGACCGCGACCACCATCGCGGTGCTCGTCGTCTTCGTCGAACTCTGGGCCATCGCATGGATCCAGAACCGCTACATGGACACGCCCTTCTTCCGTGCGACCTTTCAGGTGGTGCTGGGCGGCGCGCTGGTCTTTGCGGCGGGCGTGCTGATCGGCAGCGGCTAGCCTAGATAGGCGCGCAGCGCGGGCGGCGGGTTGGCGAAGAGCGCCTCTGTCGGCGCGGGCGCGGCGGCGCGGCCCTCGGCCACCAGCACCACCGCGTCGGCCACGCGCCGCGCGTCCTCCGGCGCGTGGGTGACCATGAGCACGGTCGCGCCTTCCGCCCGCGCCAGCTCCGCCACAAGGTCGAGCATCTCGCCACGCTGCGCCGGGCCGAGGGCCGAAAAGGGCTCGTCCAGCAGCAGCAGCGGCTTGCGCTGGAGAAGGGCGCGGGCGAGCGCCACGCGCCCCTGCTGGCCGCCGGAGAGCTGCGCGGGCCTGCGCGCGCCGAAACCGGAGAGGCCGACGCGATCGAGCGCGGCCTCGACCCTTTCCCGTTGTTCGGGCGTCAGCCGCCGCTTCGGCGTGAGCGCCAGCGCGACGTTCTCCGCCGCGGTCAGGTGGGGGAAGAGGTTGTTGTCCTGGAAAAGCATCGCCACCGGGCGCGCGCCCGGCGCGAGCGGCGTGAGGTCGCGGCCCTGCCAGAGCACGCGCCCGGCCTCGGGCGCGAGAAAGCCTGCCACCACGTCGAGCAGCGTGGACTTCCCCCCGCCGGACGGGCCGAGCACCGCCGCGATGCGGCCGGGCGCGAGCGTCCAGTCGGCCGTCAGACGGAAGTCGCCGTGCCCGGCGGACAAGGCTTCAAGTTCGAGCAACGCGGCCTCCGCGGTCGAAGGCCCAGAAGAGCGCGAGACTCATCGCCAGCAGTAGAAGCGCCGCGCCCGCCGCGGCCTCCATCCGGTAGGCACCCATCAGACGATACATCTGCAGCGGGAGCGTCGCCCGCTCCGGATCAGCGAAAAGCGCGATCACGCCCAGATCACCCGCCGAGAGCGCCGCCGTCAGGCCGGCCGCGAAGCCCAGCGGCCGGCGCAGCCGCGGGAGCGCCACACGCGTCCAGAACCATCGCCCGGTGAGGCCGAGCGACAGGCAGAGCCGGCCGTAGTCGCTGCGCACCGCCTCCAGCTCGGGGCGGATCACCCGGAGAGCGAAGGGCAGGGCCATCAAGGCGTTGACCGCGGCCGTCACCGGCAGCGCGACGTCGCCGGGCGAGGCCACCGGCCGCAGGATCAGGAAAAGCCCGGTCCCCAGCACGAGCGGCGACACGGCGATCGCCGAGACCGCGAGCACCTCGCCGCCGCGCGAGGCCAGCGGCAGCGCGAGCGCGACCGTCAGCACGGTGGATCCGAGAGCCACCGCCAGCGAATAGCCGGCCGCGCGCCAGACCTGCGCGGGCATCTCGAAGAGCCCCGGCACCCCGCGCGCGACGATCATGGCCAGAGGCACCAGCAGGAAGGCGGCGACCAGGGTCAGCCAGGCCGCGTCCTGCGCGCGCAGCGCCGCGCGCGCGGCGTCCCAGCGCGGCGTCACGCGGTCGAGCCCCGCGCCCATCGCGGGCGGCAGAGCCAGCCGTGCGGCGAGTGCCGCGGCGCCCGCCGCCAGAAGAAGCTGGACCACCGACAACAGCGCCGCGCGGCCCAGGTCGAACTCGAAGCGGAAGGCCTGGTAGATGGCGAGCTCCACCGTCGTGGCGCGGGGGCCCCCGCCCAGCGTCAGCGCGACCGCGAAGCTGGAAAGGCAGATGACGAAGATCACCACCAGCGCGCCCGGCGCCGCCCGAAGCAGCATCGGCACTTCCAGCAGGCGAAAGACCGCGCCGGGCGGCAGCCCGAGCGTCGCGGCGAGGCGGAAGCGCTCGGCCGGGATGGCGAGCCACCCTTGCAGGATCAGCCGCGTCGCGAGCGGCAGGTTGAAGAAGACATGCGCCAGAACGACGCCGTGCAGACCGTAGATCGAGAGCGGCTCGAAGCCCAGGAGCACAAGCGCACGGCTTGCGATCCCGTTCTGGCCGAAGACCGCCAGCAGGCCGAAGACCGCCACGACGACCGGCAGGATGAAGGGCGCGCCGAGCAGCGTGACGAGAAGGGACCGCCCGGGAAACTGGCGCCGCGCGAGTGCGCGGGCGGCCGGAACGGCGAGCGCCACGGAGAGGAGCGCCGAAAGCGACGCCTGCGTCAGGGAAAACCGCACCGCGGCCCAGTCCGCGGGGCCGAGGGCGCTGGCGCCCCCGGCGCGCCAGAACACGGCCGCCAGGGGCAGCAGCACGGCGAGGGCGACGAGCGCCCCCGCCAGCCGGGAGAGAAGCGCGGGCATCCCCAACCGCGCCGCTCTCCCGGGGCTCACCGCGTCGGCGCGCGCGGGGCGAGTGGCCTGCCCCTGCGCCGCGCCGTCAGCGGGAGAGACCGACACGCCATTCCTCGAGCGCGGCGTCGCGGATCTCCGCGGCCTCGGCGGGCGTGAAGAGCAACGCCTCGTCCGGCGTGATCAGCGTCTCGAACCCTTCCGGCAGGCCCTCGGGGGGCGTGACGGCCGGATACATCCAGTTGGTCGTCGGGATCACCGACTGGAACGCCGGCCCCGTCATGAACTCGAGGAACTGCCGCGCGAGCTCGGGCTCCTCGGTGCCCTCCAGCATCCCCGCGACCTCGACCTGCATGTAGTGGCCTTCCTCGAAGGGGGCCGCGGCCTTCGTCGGGTCGTCCTCGGCGATCAGGTGATAGGCCGGCGAGGTCGTGTAGCTCAGAACCATGTCCGCCTCGCCCTCGAGGAAGAGGCCGTAGGCCTCGGACCAGCCGGGCGTGACGGTCACGACGTTGTCGGCCAGCCCGTCCCAGATCGCCTGCGCCTCGTCGCCGTAGGCCGCCTTGACCCACATCACCAGTCCGAGGCCGGGCGTCGAGGAGCGCGGATCCTGAATGAGGATGCTGGCGTCGCTCTCGGCCAGTTCGGTGAAGGATCCGGGGGCGTCGAAGTCCGCGTCGTGAACGAAGGCGAAATAGCCCCAGTCGAAAGGCAGGAAGTGTGGATCCTCCCAGGCGACCGGCAGGTCGAGCTCGGGCGACAGGCCGTGCCCGGCGAAGAGCCCCGTTTCGCGCGCGGCATGGGTGAGGTTCGTGTCGAGCCCGAGCACGATGTCCGCCTCGGTGCTCTCGCCCTCGAGTCGTATCCGCGAAAGCAGCGCGGCGCCGTCGCCCGCGGCGACGAAGGTCAGGTCGCAGCCGCAGACCTCCTCGAAGGCGCTCTCGATCTGCGGGCCGGGCCCCCAGTCGGAGACGAAGCTGTCGTAGGTGTAGACGGTGAGTTCCGGCGTCTGCGCCTGGGCGGCGGCGGCGCCGGTGACGAGTCCCGCAGCAATCAGAAGGGATCGCATGGTCTTGCTCCTTTCGTCGCGACGGGCGGAGCAAGTCGGGGGATGTCTTCGGATCCCCTTACCTTCCCTCCGCCGGTCCTAACCGGGTCAGGTTCAACGGGTTCGCTTGCGCATCTCAGCCCCAAAGGGCACCCCGAGGTAGGTGGAAAGCTAATCCTGTGGCGCGCAGAGGACAAGGGGGCGCCCGGCTGCGACGGCGGCGGGGGGCGCTGCCCCCGTCGCGCGGTCCCCCGCGCGACTCCCCCGGGGTATTTCCGGCAAGAGGAAGAAATGGACCCATGGTGTGCCCGACGCGCTCCGGCGCCGCGCCTTGGCGGGGGGCGAAACGGCTTGTGAGCGCCGGCCCCGGGGGCTAGACCGCGCGCCAGAGGAGGGCGGCGATGAGCCTCAACACCTTTGGCCATGTCTTTCGCGTGACCACCTGGGGCGAGAGCCACGGACCCGCGCTGGGTGCCGTCGTGGACGGCTGCCCGCCGGGCGTGCCGCTCGCGGAGGCCGATCTGCAGGTCTGGCTCGATCGCCGCAAGCCCGGCCAGAGCCGCTATGTCACCCAGCGGCGCGAGCCCGATGCCGTCGAGATCCTGTCGGGCGTCTTCGAGGGGCGCAGCACCGGCACGCCGATCCAGCTTCTGATCCGCAACGCGGACCAGCGCAGCAAGGACTATTCGGAGATCGCCGGGAAGTTCCGGCCGGGCCATGCCGACATCGCCTACTGGCAGAAATACGGGTTGCGCGACTATCGCGGCGGCGGGCGGTCGTCCGCGCGGGAGACCGCGGCGCGGGTGGCGGCGGGCGGCGTGGCGCGCGCGGCGCTTGCGGAACTCGCGCCTGCGCTCTCGATTCAGGGGTACATGGTGCAGATCGGCCCGCATCCGATAGACCGCGGCCGCTTCGACGCGGAGGAGATCGCCCGCAACCCGTTCTGGTGCCCGGATGCGCAGGCAGCGGAGGGCTGGGCCGATTACCTGGACGGGTTGCGCAAGTCCGGCGACAGCGCGGGAGCGATGGTCGAGGTGGTGGCGCGCGGCGTGCCCGAGGGCCTGGGTGCGCCGGTCTACGGCAAGCTCGACGCCGACCTCGCCGCCGCGATGATGAGCATCAACGCGGTGAAGGGCGTGGAGATCGGCGAAGGCATGGCGGCGGCGGCGCTGACCGGCAGCGCGAACGCCGACGAGATCTTCATGGGCAACGACGGGCGTCCGGCCTACGCCTCGAACCACGCGGGCGGCATCCTCGGCGGAATCTCGACAGGGCAGGACGTGGTGGTGCGCTTCGCCGTCAAGCCCACCTCGTCGATCCTCACGCCGCGTCGCACGATCACCACCGCCGGCGAACCCGCCGAGATCGTGACCAAGGGGCGGCACGACCCCTGCGTGGGCATCCGGGCGGTGCCCGTGGGCGAGGCGATGATGGCCTGCGTGCTGCTCGACCACCTGCTTCTGGACAGGGCGCAGACAGGGGGCGCGCGGGGCCCGATCGGTTAGGCCCTTGCTGGAAATCCTCGCCATCACCTTCCCGATCTTCGCGCTGGTCGCGCTGGGCTACGGCTCGGTGCGCTTCGGCGCCTTCCAGCCCTCGGACATGCGGGCACTGGGGCTTTTCGTGATGAACGTGGCGCTGCCGGCGCTGCTCTTCAACGCGGTGGCCGAGCGGTCTCTGACCGAGACGCTGAGCCCCGCCTATCTCTCGGTCTTCCTGGCGGGCGGGCTCGCGACGATCGTGGTCACCTGGCTCTGGCACACGGCGCGTGGGACGGGGCCGGCGCGCAAGGCGATCGCGGTGATGGGATCGACGTGCCCGAACTCCGGCTATGTGGGCTACCCGCTGATGCTTCTGCTGCTGCCCGAGCAGGCGGGGCTGATCCTGGCCATGAACCTCGTCGTCGAGAATTTCGTGCTGATCCCGCTCACCCTGCTGCTGCTCGAGGGCTCGCGCCCGCGGGACGGCGCGGGCCTCTGGTCGCGGCTCTCGGCGCTCTTCTGGGGCGTGATCCGACGACCGATGGTGCTGGGTCTGATCGCCGGTGTCGCGGTCTCGCTCGCCGGCCTGTCGCTGCCGTCAGGCTTCACGCGGCTGCTGGATCTGCTGGCCCAGTCGACCGGGGCGATCGCGCTCTTCGTCATCGGCGGATCGCTGGTGGGCCTGCCGATCAAGGGCAACCGGTCGCTCGCGGCCGAGATCGTCGCCGGCAAGCTGCTCGTGCATCCGGCGCTTACCGCGCTGGCCCTGGTTTTCCTGCCGCTGGCCACGGGGCTGCCGCTGATCAATCCGGACCTTCAAATGGCGGTGATCCTGTCGGCGGCGATGCCGATGTTCGGCATCTACGCGCTGCTCGCCCAGGACTATGGGCACGAAGGCATCGCCTCGCTCGCGCTTCTCGGTGCGACCGCGGGGGCGTTCTTCACCCTGACCGGTCTTCTCGCGATTCTGAGCTAGCGTCTCGCCGCTTCGACCGCGCGCTGCTTCGCGAGCTGAACCGCAAGGATGCCGAAGGCGATGATCGTGACGCCCAGGATGTCGATCGGACCGAGACGCTCGCGTAGGAGCACGGCGGCGATCGCCACGCCAAGGAACGGGTTGAGGAAATGGAAGGTCGCGGCCTTCACGGCACCGATCCGGTGGACCAGCAGGAACCAGACGAGCGTGGCTGCGAGGCCCGGCACGAGGATGGTGTAGATGTAGGCCGCGACGAGTTGCCACGACCACGCCACCCTGACCTCTTCGAGCAGGAGCGCGAAGGGCAGCAGCGCCACCGCGCCCACGAGCATCTGCAGTCCGACGACCATCAGGAAGTTGCCGCCCGAACTCACCCCGCGCATCGTCAGCGTCGCCACCGTCAGCGCGAGGACGCCGATCACGCAGAGCGTGACGCCGAAGGGGTCCGCACCGCCCTGGAACCGCGCGCCCATGATGAGCGCCACGCCCGCGAAGCCCGCCAGCAGGCCGGCGACCCCGAGGGGCGGCACCCGCTCGCCCAGCACGAGCCATCCGGCGAGCGCCACCAGAAGCGGCATGGAAGAGGCGATGATCGCGGCGAGCGAGGCCTCGACGGTCTGAAAGGCGACCCAGTAGAGGCCCAGATAGAGCGCGTTCTGGCAAATGCCGAAGACGATCGTCGCGCGCCACTGGGGGCGGGTGAGATGCCAGCTCTGCCCGAGCGCACGGGCCAGCGCGATTCCGAGGGCGCCGGCAATGAAGAAGCGCAGCGACAGCGCCGTGAGCGGCGGTGCCGCGGTGGAGATCACGCGGCCCGCAGTGAAGGCGGAGGACCACATGAGCGCGAAGGCGAGTCCCATGCCGATCGCGCGCAGATCCATCCGGACCCTCCGTGTTTTCTCGGGCCGCGATACAAAAATCTTTCGAACGAAAGATTTTCAGGCGCCGGACAGACGACCGAAGAATTTTCGTACGAAAATTCTTCCTGGCGCCATGCGTTCGACGGCCGGGCGCGATCCCGGCCGTCTTCAGGCAGCCGGACCCCGCCCGGCGCGACGGATGTCAGCCGTTCGCGCTGTCCTTGAGGGCCTTGGCGATGGTGACCTTCACCTGCTTGTCGGCCTCTTTCTTGAACTGCTCGCCCGTGGCCGGATTGCGCACCATGCGCTCGGGGCGCTCGCGCAGATAGAACTTGCCCACGCCCGGAAGGGTCACGGCGCCGCCATCCGACACTTCTCGGGTGATGACATTGCAGACCGCGTCGAGCGCCGCGCCGGCGGTCTTCTTGTCACTGCCCATTTCCTCCGCCAGCGCGGCCACAAGCTGGGTCTTGGTCATCGCCTTGGCCATTCTGAATCTCCCTTCACTGCCCCTGATCCTTGGGCCAAACTGACCCGATTTAACTGCATATGGCATGCAAACACAACAAATAGTGGTGTTTGACAAGTCCAAATCGCGGCACTGGCCGCCGAAGCGTGGCGCGGCGGCGTCACAGAAAGGCGGTCTCGTCGAAGCTGCGCAGCTTCCGGCTGTGGATGCGCTCCAGCGGCATCGCCGCGATCAGTTCCATCGCGCGCACGCCGATCGCCAGGTGCCGCGCGACCTGCGTGGTGTAGAACTCGGACGCCATGCCGGGCAATTTCAGCTCTCCCTGCAAGGGTTTGTCCGATACGCAGAGCAAGGTGCCGTAGGGCACGCGGAAGCGGAAACCATTGGCGGCGATGGTCGCGCTCTCCATGTCGAGGGCGATGGCGCGGGACTGGCTCAGGCGCTGGACCGGGCCTGTATGCTCGCGCAGTTCCCAGTTTCGGTTGTCCACGCTGGCAACCGTGCCGGTGCGCATGATCCGCTTGACGTCGTAGCCCTCGAGCGCGGTTTCCTCGGCGACGGCGCGCTCCAGCGCGATCTGGATCTCGGCCAGTGCGGGAATCGGCACCCAGACCGGCAGATCGTCGTCCAGCACCCGATCCTCGCGCAGATAGGCGTGGGCCAGCACGAAGTCGCCCAGGCTCTGCGA
Organism: Rhodosalinus halophilus; assembly: GCF_003298775.1. Lineage (GTDB taxonomy): Bacteria > Pseudomonadota > Alphaproteobacteria > Rhodobacterales > Rhodobacteraceae > Rhodosalinus > Rhodosalinus halophilus. The sequence continues at coordinate 62,503 of NZ_QNTQ01000006.1, forward strand.
GTTCCTGAGCCCGGCGCAATGGCCCACCATGATCCAGGCATGCGGGCGCAGGACCGCGATGTGGTCGGTGGCCGTCTTGGCGTTGGACGGCCCCACGCCGATGTTCACCAGGCTCACGCCCTGACCATCAGGCCGCTTGAGGTGATAGCTGGGCATCTGCGGCAGCTTGGCGGGCGGGGGCAGCGGCGCATCGGGCTCGGTGATCTCGACGTCGCCCGTTGCGACGAAGCTGGTATAGCCGCTGTCCGGGTCGGCGAGCTTGGCGCGGGCGACCGCCTCGAACTCGGCCACGTAGAACTGGTAGTTGGTGAACAGCACATGGTTCTGGAAGTGGCCCGGATCCGTGGCGGTATAGTGCCGCAGCCGCGCCAGCGAATAATCGACCCGCTGCGCGGTGAAGGGGGCGAGCGGCAACTCGCCGCCGGGGCCGGACCCGGCGACGCCGTTGACGATGTCGTCGTTGGTGGTCGTCAGGTCCGGCACGTCGAAGACATCGCGCAGCGGAAACCGCGCCGCGCCCTCCTGCGGAACCGAAAGGCCCGGGCGGTCGGCCACCGCGAAATGCACGGGGATCGGCGTGCTCGACGGGGCGATCTCGACCGGCGCGCCATGGTTGCGGATCAGCAGGTCGAGCTGCTGGCGCAGGTAGTTGGCGAAGAGCTCGGGGCAGGTGATCGTCGCCGCATAGGTGCCGGGCGCGGCCACGTGCCCGAAGCTCAGCCGGCTGTCCACCTCCGCGAAGCTCGTCGTGGTCAGGCGGATCTCGGGATAGAAGGCGCGGTAGCGATGGCCGGGATGGCCCTCGCGCATGCAGCGCTCGAACCCCTCTGCAAGAAAGGTGGTGGCCGTCCGGTAGAGCTCCGCCAGATGCGCGACGGCCGCGTCCGGTTCGGTGAAGCGGCGCGGCGGAGGCATGTCGGGGGTCACGACGTGCGTCGTGGCATGGGGCATGGGGCGCATCCTGGAACGGTCTGCCCGTGGGCAGGTCGCGCGCAAGTTGACAGCTTGGCCGGGCGCGATCAAGCTGCCGCGGCAAGGGGACGTGCATGGATTACGAGACGGTCAGCCCGGCGGATTTCGGCCGCGCCCTGCGCGGACTCGGCCTCAATCTGCTCGTGCGCGACGTGGCGCGCAGCGCGGCCTTCCTCGAAGCTGCCTTCGGCATGCAGGCGCATCGCCTGTCGCGGGATTTCGCCATCGTCGAATACGGCGGCGCGCGGTTCCAGCTGCATGGCGACCACACCTACGGGGCCAATGTGCTGCTGGGAATGCTGCCCGAGGCCGGGCCGCGCGGCGGCGGGATCGAGCTGCGGCTCTACGACAGCGATCCCGACGCCGCTGCGGCGCGCGCCGCTGCCGCAGGCGGCCAGGTGCTCGCCCCGCCGCGCGACAAGCCGCACGGTCTGCGCGAGGCCGTGATCCTGGATCCCGACGGCTACGCCTGGCTGCCGTCCTGCCCGCTTTCGCCAGAGGAGACGCCGCAATGAACGCACCGCACCGTGCCGCCGATCTCGACCAGCCCGACCTGCGCGCCGATCTCGCCGCCGCCTTCCGCTGGACGGCCCGGCTCGACATGCACGAGGGGGTGGCGAACCACTTCTCGGTCGCCCTCGACGCAGAGGGGCGGCGGTTTCTCATCAATCCGAACCAGATGCATTTCGCGCGTATCCGCGCCTCCGACCTGATCGAGGTGGACGCGGAAGATCCCGCCACCCTCGACCGCCCCGACGCACCGGATCCGACCGCCTGGGGCCTGCATGGCGCGATGCACCGCGAGGTGCCGCAGGCGCGCTGCGTGATGCATGTGCATTCGCCCTACGCCACGGTGCTGGCCTGCCTGGAGGATCCCAGGCTGCCGCCGCTCGATCAGAACGCCTGCGCCTTCTTCGATCGGGTGGTGGTGGACCGGGACTATGGCGGGCTCGCCTTCGAGGAGGAGGGCGCGCGCTGCGCCGCGCTCTTCGACGATCCCAAGAAGAAGGTCATGCTGATGGGCAACCACGGCGTCCTGGCGATCGGCGAGACCGTGGGCGAGACCTTCGACCGGCTCTACTACTTCGAACGCGCGGCGGCGACCTACATCCGGGCGCTCTGGACGGGCCGCGCCCTGTCGGTCCTGCCGGACGAGATCGCCGAAAAGACGGCGCGCGAACTCGAGAGCTACCCCGGCGACGCGGGGCGGCATCTGGCCGAGTTGCGCGCGATCCTCGACGCGGAAGGGTCGGACTACGCCGAGTGACGCGGCCACGCGGGAGGGCCTGCAGGGAGGAGAGACATGACGGACCCGCGCCTCGTGCCCGAGGGGCCGCGGCCGGCCGGTCAGGACGCCTCGGATCTCATGACCCTGAGCTACCGGAGCGTGGCGCAGGAGGATCTCAGCCAGCCCGCGATCGACGGAATGGTGACCAAGGCGCAGCGGTTCAATGCAAGCGCCGGCATCACCGGCGTGCTGCTGCACGACGGGCGCTATTTCCTGCAGATTCTCGAGGGGCCGCTCGAGCAGGTGACGCGGCTGTTCTCCTCGATCTCCGCGGACACGCGACACTCGGAGATCCTGCCCTTCGCGATCCGCTGGCTGATCCGGCGGCGGTTCGACGACTGGTCGATGCGGCTCATCGGGCCGATGGCGACGCGCGCGGTCGCCGCGGACATGGCCGAGATCGACGGCGCGGATCCCGCGCGCATCGACAGGCTCGCCACGGATGTCCTGGCCATGCTGCGGCGCTAGCTCAGATCGCCGGCAGGACGAGGACGCCGAGATAGACCGCATAGGCCGCCAGAAGCGCGGCGCCTTCGCACCGGCTGAGGCGCCATCCCGTGACCGCGAAGAGCGTGAGCGCGACCGCCGCGCCGAGCATCACCCAGATGTCGAGGCGCGCGATCTCGGCTGGCACCGGCAGCGGCGCAGCCAGCGCCGTCACCCCGAGGATGCCCAGCACGTTGAAGATGTTCGAGCCGATGACGTTGCCGAAAGCCACCGCGCCCTGCCGCTTGAGCGCCGCGACGATCGAGGTGACCAGCTCGGGCAGCGAGGTGCCGACCGCGACGAGGGTGAGACCGATCACCGCTTCCGACAGGCCTGCAGCGCGCGCCAGCGCTACCGCGCCGTCCACCAGCAGCCCTGCGCCGATCACCACACCGGTGATACCGGCTGCCGCGACGCTCAGGCCCGCGCCCAGCCCCAGCGCCGGCCGGTCCGGCACTTCACCGGCCAGAGCGGCGCCCGCTGCGCTGTCGGTCTTCCAGACAAACCAGGTATAACCGAGCACGAGCAGAAGGAGCGCCGCCCCGGTCGCCGCGCCGAAGCCGTCCGCGAGCACCAGGCCCGTGAGCAGCAGGCTCGCGGCCACCAGAACGGCGCCGTCGCGTGCGAAGCTTCGCCGCTCCACGATCATCGGGGACAGCAGGGCGGCTACGCCCAGGATCAGCAGGACGTTGGCGATATTGGAGCCCACGACGTTGCCCAGCGCTACGGCGGGCGCGCCGTCGAGCGCCGCGCGAAGGCTCGCCACGAGCTCCGGCGTCGAGGTGCCGAAGCCGACCAGCGTGAGCCCGATCATCAGCGGGGAGACGCCCAGCCGCACGGCCGCCGCGACGGCGCCCCGCACGAGCATCTCGCCACCGCCGAGAAGCAGGACGAGCCCGCCTGCCACCAACGCCCAGTTCTCCATTCTGCAATGCCTTTCACGGGGCGATCCGGCCTGAACAGGGTCGCCGGCGCGCCGCCCCGATGCGCGCCGGCCAGCTGAGATCGGAACGCGCGGCGACGGTTCAAGGTCCGCCGCGAAAAGCCGCGAGAAATCTTCGCCTCAGAGGGCCTTGCGGAAGGCGACGACGAACATGCGGTCGTCGGCGTGCGGGCTGTCGGAGCCTTCGGCGTAGATGCGCTCGGGCGTCAGCGAAAGCGCCGTGATCGCCTCGCCCAGCGCGTCGAGCTTCGCCTCGAAGCCCGAGGGCGCGTAGACGCCCTCGTGCACCGAAAGCACGAAGAGCGCGCCCGGCGCCGCCGCCCGGAGCAGCTCGTCGAGCGCCTCGGGGCCGACGTGCCCGTGGGTGAAGGTGCCGGCGCTCACCATGCCCGCGTAGAGCCCGGGTTCGACCGGCAGGCCCTGCAGGATATCGGCCTCGATCAGCGCGCGATAGACGCCCTTGCCGCGCGCGATTTCCAGCATTTCGGGCGAGAGGTCGGTGGCGTCCACCGGCCCGACGCCGAGCGTCGCCAGCGCCTCGCCCACGAGGCCCGTGCCGGCGCCCACGTCCAGAACCGGGCCGGCGCCCCCCGCCGCGGCATAGGCCGCCGCCACCACGCCCGGCGCTCGGTAGCCGCTCGCCGCGGCGAAGTCGGTATCGTAGGTCTCTGCCCAGCCCTCGTAGAGCCGCTTCGCCGCCTCGGGCCCGTCCAGCCCGTAGGCAGCGTCGACGTCGGGTGTCTTCTGCTGTGCCATGGCCGCATGAAACCGCGCCCGCGCACGGTGCGCAAGCCGATTGACGCGACGGATCGAATCGGTTTGGCCTCCGTCGGAGCTTGCACGCCGGTGACCGGCCGCCCCTCGAAGGAGTGCCGCATGCTTCAGGTTCTGGGCGGCGTATGGGCGCTTCTGTTCGGAATGGCGCTCATCATGATCGGCAACGGCATGCAGGCCACGCTGATGGGCGTGCGCGGCGGCATCGAGGGCTTCTCGTCCGCCGAACTCTCCATCGTGACGGCGGGCTATTTCCTCGGTTTCCTCTCGGGGGCGCAGCTGGCGCCGCGACTGATACGCAGCGTGGGGCATGTGCGGGTCTTCGCCGCGCTGGGGTCTTTCATGTCCGCCGCCCTGATCGCCTTTCCCCTGATCGCCGATCCCTGGGCCTGGACGCTGCTGCGGATCGCGCTGGGCTTCTCGATGTCCGGTGTCTACGTCACCGCCGAAAGCTGGCTCAACAACGCCGCGACGAACGAGATGCGGGGCAAGCTGCTGTCGGCCTACATGCTGGCGCAGATGGCCGGCATGATCGCCGCGCAATGGCTCGTCACCGTGGCCGACGCCGCAGGCCCGGCGCTCTTCATCGGCGCGTCGATCCTCGTTTCGCTCTCCTTCGCGCCGATCCTGCTCTCCGCCGTGCCGCTTCCCGCCGCCGAGCTGACGAAACCCATGAGCCTGCGGCGCCTCTACGAGGGCTCTCCGCTGGGCACCGTGGGCGTATTCCTGCTGGGCGGGGTCTTTGCGGCACAGTTCGGCATGGCCTCGGTCTATGGCGCGCAGGCGCGGCTTTCGGTGGACGAGATCGCGCTGTTCGTCGCCATGATCTTCGTGGGCAGCGCGGTGTTCCAGTTCCCGGTGGGCTGGCTCTCGGACCGGATGGACCGGCGGGTGCTCATTCTCGGTCTCGCCGCCATCGGCGCGGCGGCGGGCGCCCTCGGCTATCTCTCGGACGCAGCTCTGGCGCCCTTGCTCGTCGCGGCCTTCGTCATGGGCGGCATGGCGAACCCGCTCTATTCGCTCTTCATCGCCTATACCAATGACTTCCTCGAGACCGAGGACATGCCGGCCGCCTCCGGCGGACTTGTCTTCACCTACGGCCTCGGCGCGATCGCCGGGCCGCTGGTGACGGGGGCGGCGATGGAAGCGGGTGGCGCCGAAAGCTTCTGGCTGGTGCTGCTCGCTCTCTTCGCCGCAATCGCCGCCTATGCAGCCTGGCGCATGACGCGCCGCCCGGCGGTGCCCGTGGACGAAACAGGCGCCTATGTCGGCGTCATGCCCACCTCATCGCCGGTGGCGCTGGAAGCGGCGCAGGAATGGTCCCAGGAGCTGGCCGAACAGGAAGAGGCGGCCGCCGAGAGCGGCGCGCCCTGACGGGCCGGATCAGGCCGCGTCGAAATCCAGCACCAGCTTGTCGGAGGTCGGCCGCGACTGGCAGGCCAGTACGAAGCCCGCCTCGATCTCCCAGGGTTCGAGCGAATAGTTCACCGCCATCTCGGCGCTGCCCTCCTCGACCTTGCAGCGGCAGGTGCAGCACATGCCGCCCCGGCAGGAATAGGGCAATTCCAGCCCCTGCCGCTCGGCGGCCTCGAGCACCGTGTCGTCCTCGGCCCCCACGGAGAAGGCGCGGCGCGCCCCGTCCAGCACGACCTCGACCTGCACGCCCTTCTCGGCGGCGGCCTGCGCGGCCTCGGACCGGGTGGGGCGGGGGCCTTCGCCCTCGGTGAAGAAGCGCTCGAAATGGATGCGCTCGGCCGGCACGCCCTTGCCCGTCAGCGCCTCTGCCACGTCGTCGATCATGCCGCCGGGACCGCAGAGAAAGATGCCGTCGGCACCCTCGATGTCCACCGCGCCGGCATTGGCCAGCCGGACGATCCGCTCGCCGGTGATCCGACCGTTCAGCAGCTCCACGTCCTGCGGCTCGCGGCTGAGCACGTGGATCAGCGTGAAGCGGTCGACGTAGCGGTCCTTGAGCGCCTCGAGCTCTTCGCGGAACATGATGTGCTGCGTGTCGCGGTTGCCGTAGATCAGCGTGACCTCGGCGCCCGCGGCCAGCCGCTCGGCCGCGATCGAGACCATCGGCGTGATGCCGGAGCCGGCGGCGACAAGCACGAGCTTCCGTTCGTTCTTCGGCACGAAGCGGCCCTCGGGCGGCATCACCCGGATCACCTGCCCCGGCTCCAGCCCCTGGCAGAAGGTCGAGAAGAGCCCGCCCTCGACATGCTTGACGCCCACCGTCAGCGGCTTGCCGGGCGCGGAGGCGATGGAATAGGAGCGCCGCTCGTCTTGGCCCTCGACCTCGGCGCGCAGGGTCAGATACTGCCCCGGCTTCCAGGCGAAGGCCTCCTTCAGATCCTCGGGCACGGCGAAGCTCACCGCGACGCTGTCGGGGGTCTCGCGGCGCACGTCGGCGATGGTCAGCTCGTGGAACATGTCGCTCCTCCTCAGAGGCACTTGAAGTAGTCGAAGGGCTCGGCGCAGGCCTTGCAGCGGTAATGCGCCTTGCAGGGGGTCGAGCCGAACTCCGAAAGCCGCTCGGTGTCGGTCGAACCGCAGCGCGGGCAGGCGACCGTGGGCGCGCCGAAGAGCGTGGCCTTGCCGCCGCTCTCGACGGGCGGCGCGATGCCGTAGTCGCGCAGTTTCTCGCGCCCCTCCGCGGTAATCCAGTCCGTGGTCCAGGGCGGGCTCATCACCCGCTCCACCCGTGCCTCGAACCCCGCCTCGCGCAGCGCCTGCTCGACGGCGAACTCGATGGCCAGCGTCGCGGGACAGCCCGAGTAGGTGGGCGTGACGCCGGCGACGGCGACCCCGTCCTCCAGCCGCACCCAGCGCAGGATGCCGAGATCGGCCACCGTGACGCAGGGCACCTCCGGGTCGGGCACGGCGGCCGCCGCTTCCCAGGCCGCCTCTGCGCTTTCCTGATGACAGACGTTCACCAGACCGCCCCCGGATGCGCGCGGTGCGTGACCTGCATCTCGGCCAGCATGTGGCCCAGCGCCTCGCCATGCTGCATCTCGCGCCCGCCCTGCTGCGGGAAGGGCACCTGCGGGATCTCCAGTCGCGCCTCGGCGAAGATCTCGCCGATCACCCGGTCCCATTCCGGCCGGATCGCCGCCCGGTCGGGCAGGGCGTCCACGCCCCTGGCCGCCGCGGAGCTGTGGAAGAGCTCGTCGGTGTAGCGGTGCAGCTCCTCGACGGCCTCCTGCATGCGCCGTGCGCTTTCCTCCGTCCCGTCGCCCAGCCGGATGACCCACTCCCCGGCATGGCGGATGTGATAGGCCATCTCCTTCACCGCCTTGCCCGCGATGCCGCGCACCGTCTCGTCGGGGCTTTCCAGCGCGGCCTTCCAGTAGGGCTCCATGAAGGCCGCGAAATAGAGCTGGCGCAGCATGGTCTGGGCGAAGTCCCCGTTCGGCCGCTCCACCAGCAGGCAGTTGCGATACTCCATCTCGTCGCGCAGATAGGCCAGCGCATCCTCGTCGCGCCCCGCGCCCTCGACCTCGCCCGCGTAGGTGTAGAGCGTGCGCGACGTGCCGATCAGGTCCAGCGCCATGTTGGGCAGCGCCAGATCCTCCTCCAGCATCGGCGCATGGCCGCACCACTCGCTGAGCCGGTGGCCCAGCACCAGGTGGTCGTCGGCCAGTTCCAGAAGAGCCTCGAACAGCGCCATCACATGTGCCCCACGTCGTCCGGAATCTCGTAGAAGGTCGGGTGGCGATAGACCTTGCCCGCCGTCGGCTCGAAGTTCTCGGCCGCCTGATCAGGGTCGGAGGCCGTGATCGCCTTGGACGGCACCACCCAGATCGAGGTGCCCTCGCCCCGCCGCGTGTAGACGTCGCGCGCCGCGTTGAGCGCCATGACCTCGTCGGCCGCGTGCAGGCTGCCCACATGCTTGTGGCTCAGCCCGTTGCGGGGCCGGATGAACACTTCCCAAAGAGGCACTTCACCGCTCATCGCGCCCACTCCCTTCAATGGTCCTGAAATACCCCGGGGGTGCGGGGGCAGCGCCCCCGCGCTACGCCCGGACCCTTGTCACTCGGCCGCGATCGGCGCCGCTTCGGCCGCCCGCTGCCGCCGCTTCTCGGCATGCGCCAGCGCCGCCTCGCGGACCCAGGCGCCGTTCTCCCAGGCCGCCTTGCGGTCGCGGATGCGGTCGCGGTTCATCACGCCGCCGCCCTTGACCACGCGCCAGAACTCGTCCCAGTCGATGGGGCCGAAGTCGTAGCCGCCCTTCTCCTCGTTCCACTTCAGCTCCGGGTCGGGGAAGGTGAGGCCCAGGTACTCGCCCTGCGGCACGGTCGCGTCCACGAACTTCTGGCGCAGCGCGTCGTTCGAGAAGCGCTTGATCTTCCACGCCATGTTCTGGTCGGAGTGCTGGCTGTCGCTGTCATGGGGGCCGAACATCATCAGCACCGGCCACCACCAGCGGTTCAGCGCGTCCTGCACCATCTCGCGCTGGGCCGGCGTGCCTTGCGCCAGCGTCATGACGATCTCGTAACCCTGCCGCTGGTGGAAGCTCTCTTCCTTGCAGACGCGGATCATCGCGCGGGCATAAGGGCCATAGGAGCAGCGGCAGAGCGGGATCTGGTTCATGATCGCAGCACCATCCACCAGCCAGCCGATGATGCCGATGTCGGCCCAGGTCAGCGTGGGGTAGTTGAAGATGGAGGAATATTTCGCCTTGCCGGAGTGCAGCTCCTCGGTCATCTGCTCGCGGGAAACGCCCAGCGTCTCGGCGGCGGAGTAGAGGTAGAGGCCGTGGCCGCCCTCGTCCTGCACCTTGGCGAGCAGCGCGGCCTTGCGCTTGAGCGAGGGCGCGCGGGTGATCCAGTTGCCCTCGGGCAGCATGCCGACGATCTCGGAATGGGCGTGCTGGCCGATCTGGCGGATCAGCGTCTTGCGGTAGCCCTCCGGCATCGCGTCGTTGGGCTCGATCTTTTCCTCCGCGTCGATCCGCTTCTGGAACGCCTCGAGGAACTCGGGGCTCTCGCCCGTCTTTCCGTCGGCTCCGATCAGACCCTGTGCATACATCGCGCATCTCCTCCTAAAGGCTTACGCAGAGTATATGTTACGAAATGGCTTGCTCCAAGGATTTTTTGTAACACTTGCGCCGGAGCGCCGCCATCTCCATGAAATGCCTCATGGATCGTGTTCTTCTCTCGCTCGGTCACGGCTATTCCGCCCGTGCGCTTGCCCGCCTGCTGGCGCCGCAGGGTTGGCGAATCATCGGCACGACCCGCAGCGCGGAGAAGGCAGACCGCCTCGCCGCAGAGGGCGTCGAGCCGCTGATCTGGCCCGGCGCCGACCTGCGCCCGGCGCTGGCAGACGCCACGCATCTGCTCTCGTCGGTCGGCCCCGACGCCGAGGGAGATCCGGTGCTGCGTGCCGCGGATGAGGCCATCGCCGAGGCCGCGCCCCATCTCGAATGGGCCGGCTATCTCTCGACCACCGGCGTCTATGGCGACCATCAGGGTCGGTGGGTGGACGAGACCACGCCGCCCGCGCCCGCCAAGGGCCGGAGCGACCGGCGGCTGGAGGCCGAGCGCGCCTGGGCCGCCGTGCCCGGTCTGCCGCTGCACGTCTTTCGCCTGTCGGGCATCTACGGGCCGGGGCGCAGCGCCCTCGACCGGCTGCGCGCGGGCACGGCGCGGCGGATCGTGAAGGAGGGGCAGGTCTTCAGCCGCATCCATGTGGACGACATCGCGCAGGTGCTTGCCGCCTCCATCGCGCGACCGAACCCCGGTGCGGTCTACAACGTGGCCGACGACGAACCCGCCCCCGCCGACGAGGTCATCGCCTACGCAGCCGAACTGCTGGGCCTGCCCGTGCCCCGGGCGATCCCCTTCGAGGAGGCGGAGCTCTCGCCCATGGCGGCGGGCTTCTACGCCGAGTCGCGCCGGGTGCGGAACGACCGCATCAAGCGCGAGCTCGGCGTGCGCCTGCTCTACCCGGACTATCGGGCGGGGTTGCAGGCCATTCTCGCGGCGGAGAAGGCGGGGACAGTCTGACGTCTCAGACCTCCGGCGCGTCGCCGTGCAGCCGGTCGATGATCCGGCGCACCATCGCCAGATCCTCGAACACCTCGTGCAACTCGCCCTCGATCTCGCCCACGGGCTGGCGCAAGCCGCCCAGTTCGAGAAAGTCGGTCTTGCGCGCGAGCGCGAGGTAGAAGGAGTCGCGCTGGAAGCCTGCGGTCATGCCGGCGAGCCCCTCGTCGCTCTCGTGCTTCGCGATCGCGATCAGGTTGTCGAGAAACTCCGGCGGAAGATAGCCGCGCGCCGCCTCCGGATCCTCGGCGTGCATTTCGAAATGCTGCTCGAACTCGGGGTGATCGACCTCGACCCGGGGCATGTTCCGGCCGCGGCCCGACGCAAAGAAGGCGTTGAGCTTGTTGCCGAAGCTGCCGAAGTCGCGGGCGATCAGGATCGGCGTCGGTGCAGGCTCGGGCACGTCGATGCGAAACAGAAGCCCCTTGAAGACGGTCTTTTCCGAGCTGTCGTCGTCGTCGTCTCCCGCGCTGCGGGTCCGGCGCCGCAAATGCGCCTCGACCATCTCGAAGCCGGTGCCCCGGTAGCTGCCCTCGATCCTGTCCTGAAGGCTGGTGCGGTTGTGCTCGTCGAGCAGGCCGAGCGAGACGACGCGATCGAGCGGAAAGCGGTCCAGCGCCGCGCGGTCATAGGAGAGCCCACCAAGGAAGTCGCAGACCGGCGGCATCACGACTTCGGCCATCGAGCCCGACCAGCGATGCGCCTGCCGTCGCCACAGAAACCAGGCGGCGAGCCCGCCGAAGGCCATCAGGACGATCGGTCCGACCCAGACATCGCCGCTGCCGTAGACGACCGACAGCAAAGAGAGCGCCGCGGCGACGGCCAGCGCGATGCCGGCATGACGCTTGGCTTTTGCCAGCAGGGTCTGCCGCGTTTCTTCCAGCCTCTCCAGTTCCGGCGCGAGACGATCTTGAAAGACCGGCGCGAAGCCCTCCTCGATCGGTGCTTTTTCAGTGAATTCCATGCGTTGTGTCCCTCCCTCGGCCTCGTGGGTAGGACAGCAGGGCACGCGCCGCAACCACCGCCTGGGCCGGACACGTCAGCATGTCTGTTGGCGCGGCCACAGGACCGCGGCGGATCGCTCAGGCCCGGCGGCCAGCCACCTGTGCCACGCCAAGCAGGGAGAGCACCTTCGCCTCGATGTGCTCGGCGTTCATCGCGGCGACCGCGTACATCTCTTCGGGCTTCGCCTGGTCGATGAAGATGTCCGGCAGCACCATGGAGCGGTATTTGAGCCCGCTGTCGAAGACGCCTTCCTCGGCCAGAAGCTGCGCGACATGGCTGCCGAAGCCGCCCACCGCGCCCTCCTCGATGGTGACGAGCGCCTCGTGCTCGCGCGCGAGCGTCAGGACAAGCTCGCGATCCAGCGGCTTGGCGAAGCGGGCGTCGGCCACCGTTGGCGCGACGCCGCGCGCCTCGAGCGCCTCGGCGGCCTCCAGCACCTCCTTGAGTCGCGCGCCGAAGGACAGGATCGCCACGCGCCCGCCCTCGCGGATCATGCGGCCCTTGCCGATCTCCAGCGGCACGCCGCGTTCGGGCATCTCGACGCCCACGCCCTCGCCCCGCGGGTAGCGGAAGGCGATCGGCCCCTCGTCGTGGCGCGCGGCGGTGGCGACCATGTGCACGAGCTCCGCCTCGTCCGCGGCGGCCATGACGGTGAAGCCGGGCAGGTTCGAGAGATAAGCGACGTCGTAGCTGCCCGCGTGCGTCGCGCCGTCGGCCCCCACCAGCCCCGCGCGGTCGATGGCGAAGCGCACCGGCAGGCGCTGGATCGCCACGTCGTGCACCACCTGATCGTAGCCGCGCTGCAGGAAGGTGGAATAGATCGCCGCGAAGGGCCGCATCCCCCCCGCCGCGAGCCCGGCGCAGAAGGTCACGCCATGCTGCTCGGCGATACCGACGTCGAAGCAGCGGGACGGAAAGCGTTCCCCGAAAAGATCCAGTCCGGTGCCGTCCGGCATCGCGGCGGTGACGGCGCAGATGCGGCTGTCGCGGCTCGCCTCGTCGATCAGGCTGCGGGCGAAGACCTTGGTGTAGGAGGGCGCGTTGGACGGCGCCTTCTTCTGCTCGCCGGTGGCCACGTCGAACTTCGCCCGTGCGTGGCCGCGGTCCGGCGCGCTTTCGGCCGGCCGGTAGCCCTTGCCCTTCTGCGTGATCGTGTGGATCAGCACCGGCCCGTCGGCGCGCGCCTTGACCGTGCGCAGCACGGGCAGAAGCTGCTCCATGTCGTGCCCGTCGATGGGGCCGAGATAGGAAAAGCCCAGCGCCTCGAAGAGCGTGCCGCCGACCGCCATGCCCTTGATGAGATCGCGCGCGCGCTTCGCCCCCTCGCGGAAAGGCGGCGGCAGCAGGCTGACGGCGCCCTTCGCCGCCTCCTTCAGATCCTGGAATGGCGCCTCGGCGTAGAGCCGGCTGAGATAGCGCGACATGGCGCCCACCGGGGGCGCGATGGACATCTCGTTGTCGTTGAGGATCACGATGAGCCGCCGGCCCAGGTCGCCCGCGTGGTTCATCGCCTCGTAGGCCATGCCTGCGCTCATCGCGCCGTCGCCGATCACCGCGATCGAGTCGCCGTGGCCCACGGGCGAGTCGCCGCCCAGATCCGCGGCCACCTTGAAGCCGAGCGCCGCGCTGATCGAGGTCGAGGAATGCGCGGCGCCGAAGGGGTCGTAGGGGCTTTCCGACCGTTTGGTGAACCCCGAGAGCCCCCCCTTCTGCCGGATCGTGTGCATCCGCTCGCGCCGGCCGGTCAGGATCTTGTGGGGATAGGACTGATGGCTGACGTCCCAGATGATCTTGTCGCGCGGGGCGTCGAAGACCGCGTGCAGCGCCACGGTCAGTTCGATCACGCCCAGCCCCGCGCCCAAGTGCCCGCCCGTCCGGCTGACGGCGGCGATGGTCTCGGCGCGCAGCTCGTCGGCCAGCTTGCGCAGCTCGCTGTCCGAGAAGCTCTTGATATCGGCAGGTGTGCGCACCCGGTCGAGCAGGGGCGTCTGGGGGGCGTGGCTCATCCTCGCGCGCCTCTCGGGTCAGCTTTCGCGGGAGATAACGAAGCGCGCCAGCGCCTTCAAGGTTCCCGCGGCATCCCCGAACGGCGCCACGGCGTCGCAGGCCCGCTCGACGAGTTCCTCGGCGCGTTCCCGCGCGCCCGCCACTCCCAGAAGCGAGACGAAGGTCGCCTTGCCCGCCTCCGCGTCCTTCTGCAGGCGCTTGCCCGCCTTCGCCGTGTCGCCCTCGACGTCCAGCACGTCGTCGGCGATCTGAAAGGCCAATCCGAGCGCCGAAGCGTAATCGCGGAACGGGGCGGTGTCGGCGCGCGCCATTCGCGCGCCCGCCTCGGCGGCCCAGCCGAAGAGGGCGCCGGTCTTGGCCGCCTGCAGCGTCTCTATCTCGTCGAGCGTCAGCGGCACGTCCGCGCTTTCGGCCGCGATGTCGAGCGCCTGACCGCGCACCATGCCGGCCGCGCCCGCGGCGCGGGCGAGCGAGAGGGCCAGATCGGCGCGCACCTCCGCCTCCGGGTGGCATTCGGGGCGGAGCAGCATCTCGAAGGCGGCCGACTGTAGCGCGTCGCCGGCCAGCACCGCTGTCGCCTCGTCCCACTTCACATGCACGGTGGGCTGGCCGCGGCGCAGGTCGTCGTCGTCCATGCAGGGCAGATCGTCGTGCACGAGGCTGTAGGCGTGCACCGCCTCGATCGCCGCCGCGGGCCAGAGCGCGTTGCGCTCAGCCACCCCGCAGAGCCGCGCGCCCTCCAGCGCGAGAAAGCCGCGCAGCCGCTTGCCGCCGCCGGCCGCGTAGGCCATCGCCTGTCCGACGGGCAGATCGCCGTGCTCCGCGAGCTGAGCCGCGAGATGCGCGCCGACCTTTTCCGCCGCCTCGGCAAGCTGCGTGCGGAACACTCAGAGGTCTCCGGCGGGTGTCGTGCCCGTGGGCTGACCCTGCCCGTCGAGGGTGATCTGGGCGACCTTCTCCTCGGCTTCCTTCAGCTTGGTCTCGCAGCGGGCCTTGAGTTCCGCGCCGCGCTCGTAGAGCCGGATCGACTCCTCCAGCGCGACGTCCCCGCGCTCCAGCTGTGTGACGACGGTTTCGAGCTCGCGCATGGCCTCCTCGAAGCTCATCTGCTCCACCGGCTTCGCCTCCGTCATCCCGCGGCCTCCTTCAGTTCCGTGACATGCGCCCTGGCGCTCGCGGCCAGCGCGGCGAGGTCGTATCCGCCTTCGAGCACCGAGACCAGCCTGCCACCGCAAAGTTCGTCCGCCAGCGCGCAGAGTTCCCGTGTAAGCCATGCGAAGTCTTCTTCCTCCCACTCGAGGTTGGCGAGAGGATCGTCGGCATGGGCGTCGAAGCCGGCGGAGACGAGGATGAGCTCCGGCGCGAAGGCCCGCAGGCGCGGAAAGACCTCCTCCTGATAGACCGCGCGCATCCGGCCGCCGTCGGTGCCAGGCGCGAGCGGGACGTTCATCACGTTGTCGTAGGCGCCGGTTTCGTCCCGCGCGCCGGTGCCCGGCCAGAGCGGCATCTGGTGCGACGAGACGAAGAGCGCGCGACGCTCGTCCCACAGCAGATCCTGCGTCCCGTTGCCGTGGTGCACGTCGAAATCCACCACAGCCACGCGACCCATCCCGTGATGGTCGAGCGCATGGCGCGCCGCCAGCGCCGCGTTGCCGAAGAGGCAGAAGCCCATGGGCGTCTCGGTCTCGGCATGGTGGCCGGGCGGGCGCATCGCGCAGAAGGCGTTGCCGGCTTCGCCGGAGGCCACGAGATCGACCGCGCGCACCGCCGCGCCGGCCCCCCGCCAGGCGGCATCGAGCGAGCCGGGCGAGAGGAAGGTGTCCGGGTCGAGCTGCGCGAAGCCCTCCTCGGGCAGCGCATCGCGCAGCATGTCGATGTAGCTGCGCGGATGGATGCGCAGCAGGTCGTCCTCGGCGGCCATCGGCGCGGTCACGCGCATCAGGTCCAGCGGCTCCAGCGCGTGCAGGACATGCTCGAGCCGGGCCACGCGCTCGGGGTGGCCGGGTGGCGTGACATGGCCGAGCGCGTCTGAGTGGGTGAGAAGGGCGGTGGTCATGGTCGCAGGTAAGCCAAATCCGTCCCGCCGCACAAGCCGGCCCCGACAGCCCGCGCAGCAGCGCCGCCGCAGTCACGCCCCGGTAGGGTGCGTGCTCGGCACGCACCCCCAGCCCCCGTAGGGTGCGTGCTCGGCACGCACCTCCACTCCGGCAGGCGGCGCGCTCACCGAGCCTGTCAGGCCGCCTCCAGCCGGTCGCCCAGCCGATCGAGCATGCCCAGGCAGGCCGAGAGCTGGTCGAGCGCGACGAATTCGTCGGGCTTGTGCGCCTGCTCGATGCTGCCGGGCCCGCAGACCACCGCAGACATGCCGAGCGACTGGAACAGGCCCGCCTCCGTGCCGAAGGCCACGACCTCCGCCCCGTTGGCGCCGGTGAGTTCGGCGACGAGACGCCTGGCCTCGTTCTCCTCCATCGGGATCAGGCCCTCGACCTCGCCCACCACCTCGGTCTCGATCGCGGCGTCGGGGCTCACCGCACGCATCGCCGGCAGCAGCCGTTCCTCGGCGTAGCGCCGCATCGTCTCGGTCACGAAGGGACCGTCCTCGGGGCGCACCGGGCGCGTCTCCCACTCCACCTGGGCGTGGGATGCGATGACGTTATGCGCCACTCCGCCCTCGACGCGACCCACGTTGATCGTGGACCACGGCGGATCGAAGGGACTGTCGGCCGGCGCGCGGGCGCGCAACTCGTCGCGCAGCGCGAGCAGGCGCGCGACGTAGCGTGCGGCGTATTCCACCGCATTCACGCCGCGGTCCGGGTCCGAGCCGTGCCCGGCCGCGCCGGTGAAGCGCGTGGTGTACTCGCAGCATCCCTTGTGGCCCTCGACGAGATGCATGAGCGTGGGTTCGCCGATGATCGCCATCGCCGGCCGGTGCTCGCGCCGGGCCAGTTCCTTCACCAGCGCACGGGCGCCGAGGCAGCCCACCTCCTCGTCGTAGGTGAAGGCGAAATGCACCGGCCGTGCGAGATCGCGCGCGGCATAGTCCGGCGCCGTGGCGAGCGCCGCGGCGATGAAGCCCTTCATGTCGCAGGCGCCGCGGCCGTAGAGCCGGCCGTCGCGCTCGTCCATCTCGAAGGGATCGCTGGCCCAGTCCTCCGCCACCGCGGGCACCACGTCGGAATGGCCCGAGAGCACGATGCCCCCGGACCGCTCCGGGCCTATCGTGGCGAAGAGGTTGGCCTTGTGCCCCGAGGGGTCGGTGAAGAGCTCAGTTCTGGCGCCGAGGCTCGTCAGCCGGTCCGCCAGATAGGCCATCATCTCCAGGTTCGAATCCGACGACACGGTCGGAAACGCGATCAGGTCCGCCAATATCGAACGGGCGCGGGACAGCTTGCTCATGCTCTTTCACGAACATCTTGCGGGGCCGGTTGCAAAGGGTTTCCGCCGGGCCGTCCTCGCGGATGACGATCGACTCGGTGATCTCGAGCCCCCAGTCGCGCATCCAGAGCCCCGGCATGAAGTGGAAGGTCATGCCCGGCATCAGCACGGTGCGGTCCTCTGGGCGCAGCGAGACGGTGCGCTCGCCCCAGTCGGGCGGGTAGGAAAGCCCGATGGCGTAGCCGCAGCGGCCCTTCCGCTCGATCCCCGCACGTGCCAGCGCGAGGTTCATCGCCTCTGCCACATCGCCCGCGGTATTGCCGGCGCGCGCCGCGTCGAGGCCCGCCTCGAGCCCCGCGACGAGCGCGGCCTCGGCGCGCAGGATGTCCGACGGCGGCCGGCCGAGAAAGATCGTCCGGCAGAGCGGGGCGTGATAGCGCCGGTAACAGCCCGCGATCTCGAAGAAGGTGGCCTCGCCGCCGGCGAATTCGCGCCCGTCCCACGTGAGGTGCGGCGCGGCGGCGTCGGCGCCCGAGGGCAGCATGGGCACGATGGCCGGGTAATCGCCCCAGTGGCCGTCCGCGCCCAGGATGGCGTCGCGCCAGGCCTCGGCCACCACCTCGTTCTTGGGCACGCCGGCGGCCGTGCGCTCCACCAGGCCGTCGATGATCGCCTCCGAGATGCGCGCGGCGCGGCGCATGAAGACGAGTTCCTCGTCGGATTTCACCGAGCGCTGCCAGTTGACGAGCGCGGTGGCATCGTCGAACCGGGCATGCGGCAGCGCTTCGGTCAGCACGGCGTGCGCCTTGGCGGAGTAGTAGTAGTTTTCCATCTCGACGCCGATGCGCGCGCGCTCCAGCCCCAGCTCGGCCAGCCGCAGCGCGAGATCCTGCATCGGGTGGCGCTCGATCGACTGAACGAAGCCGTCGTCGTAGCCGTGCACGTGATCGTCGGCCATCCAAACGGTGCGCAGCGCGCCCTCGGCATCCATCGCACGCCCCCACCATCGGGGATCGCCGTCCTTGGTCACGATGACGCCCTGATGCACGTAGAAGGACCAGCCGTCGTAGCCCGTGAGCCACGCCATGTTCGACGGGTCGGTGACGACGAGCGCATCGAGGCCGGCGGCCTCCATGGCGACGCGGGTGCGCGCCAGCCGGCGCTCGTATTCCGACAGCGAGAAGGGCAGGTCCTTGCGAATCATCGGCACCTCCGGGGAGCGAGAGAACTGACGCATGGTCGCCCGGTTGTGCACATCACGACAGTCCCAAAACGACATGAAGGGTGCCGTTTTCGGGATTCTTCCGAAAAATCTTGTCGCTACGCCCAATCTCGAGGCGGCCGGCGGGCCTGTTGTGCACAGCTTGAACGGCCCGCCGGGCTGCGGCCGGCTCAGGCCGCCTGCATCAGGCCCTGCGCCTCGATCTCTTCCATCGCCTCGTCCAGCGCGATGCGTGCGCGCTCGATCAGCGTGTCGATCTCTGCCTGGCTGATCACCAGCGGCGGCGAGATCACCATGCGGTCGCCCACGTGCCGCATCACCAGATCGTTGGCGAAGCTTCGCTCGCGGCATATCAGGCCGACGGTCCCCGGGTCCGAGGCGAATTTCGCCCGGCTGGCCTTGTCCGGGGTCAGCGCGATCGAGGCCATCATGCCGCGGATCGTCGCCTCGCCCACCAGCGGGTGATCCGCGAGGCTCTCCCACTTCTTCTTCAGATAGGGCGCCGTCGTCTCGCGCACGCGCTCGACGATCTTCTCCTCCTCGAGGATGCGGAGGTTTTCCAGCGCCACGGCGCAGGCGACCGGGTGGCCGGAATAGGTGTAGCCATGGAAGAACTCGTCCTTCGCGATGGTCTCGGCCACCTCGTCGGAGACGATCGAGCCGCCGATGGGCTGGTAGCCCGAGGACAGCCCCTTGGCGATGGTCATGATGTCCGGCTCGATGCCGTAGCCCTGCGAACCGAACCATTCGCCCGTGCGGCCAAAGCCGCAGATCACCTCGTCGGCGATCAGCAGGATGCCGTATTCCTTCACGATCCGCCGGATTTCGGGCCAGTAGCTCTCGGGCGGCACGATCACGCCGCCCGCGCCCTGCACCGGCTCGGCGATGAAGGCGCCCACCTTGTCGGGGCCGATGCGCTGGATCGCCTCCTCGAGCTGGCGGGCGCGCGCGATGCCGAATTCCTCGGGCGACATCTCGCCACCCTCGCCCCACCAGTAGGGCTGGTCGATGTGGTGGATGCCCGGGATCGGCAGCCCGCCCTGCGAATGCATCGCCGCCATGCCGCCGAGGCTCGCGCTGCCCATCGACGAGCCGTGATAGCCGTTCTTGCGCGCCACGATGACCTGACGCTCGGGTTGCCCCTTCTGCGCCCAGTAGTGCCGCACGAGCCGGATGTTGGTGTCGTTCGCCTCGGACCCCGAGGAGGCGAAGAAGACGTGGTTCAGGTGGCCCGGCGCCAGTTCCGCGATCTTTGCCGAAAGCGCGATGGCGGGCACATGCGTCGTCTGGAAGAAGGTGTTGTAGTAAGGCAGCTCCTTCATCTGGCGATAGGCGGCTTCGGCCAGTTCGTCCCGGCCGTAGCCCACGTTGACGCACCACAGGCCCGCCATGCCGTCGAGGATGCGGTGCCCCTCGCTGTCCTTCAGCCAGACGCCCTCGGCCCCGGTGATGACGCGCACCCCCTTCTCGCGTAGCGCGCCGTGATCGGTGAAGGGATGCAGGTGGTGCGCGGCGTCGAGACGCTGCAGCTCGGCCGTGGGCATATGATTCGTGATCTTGTTCAAAACGCTGCCTTTCGGTTGGAGCAGATCGCGCGAAGGTATCGCTGCGAGAATATGATCAAATTATGCGCTGTCAATCGAATCGCCCGGCGCCTCGCGCAGCAGCGCCATGCCGTCGCCGACATCGCGGCGCATCGCCTCGGCCGCGGCGTCGGGGTTTCCCTCCGCCAGGGCGGCCAGAAGCTCCTTGTGCCGGTCGGGCATCCGGCCGGTGCCCGCGCGTCCGCAGACCACGCGCATGGAGGGGCCGAAACGCAGCCAGAGCCCGGCGGCGAGGCTTTCCAGAACCGGGGCAGCCGCGGTCGCGTAGAGCAGGGAGTGGAAGCCGTGATTGCGCCGCAGGTAGCCCGACACGTCGCCCCGCGCGATGGCCGCGTCGAGTGCCGCGTCCTCGGCAGCGAGACGGTCTCGATCCGCGCGATCCGCCTTCAGCGTCGCGCGCCGCGCCAGTTCGGGCTCCAGCGCGAGGCGGGCGAAGAGGAGTTCCTCCACGTCGGTCGCGCCCAGAACGGGAACCGAGACGCGCCGGTTGCCATGGGCGAGGAGCGCGCCCTCGGCGATCAGGCGGCGGATCGCCTCGCGCACGGGCGTCATGCCGGCCCCGGTGGCGGCGACGAGGCCCTGAATCGTGACCGGCTCGCCCGGGGCCATCTCTCCGAAGAGGATGCGGTCGCGCAGCGCGCGATAGACCTGCTCATGCGCGGGCAGGGCGGCGCCGTCTGCCGCCGTCGCGCGCAACTGCGCCTCTTGCATGGGTTCCCGCCTCCGTCGCCGCTTGCGCCGCACCAGCCTGCGTGAAAACATCTCGACATGGCCGGGTCGTCCGGTATTTGATCAAATACGCCAAGCTGGGGCAACCGGCCCAGACGACCGATCCAACGGGAGACCGACATGAAGAAGATGATCCTGACGACGACCGCGATCGCGCTCGGCGCAGGGGCCGCCGCCGCGCAGGAGGTGCGCGTCTACAACTGGTCCGACTACATCGACGAGGCGCTTCTCGAGAAATTCGAGGAAGAGACGGGCTACGACCTGATCTACGACGTCTTCGATTCCAACGAACTTCTGGAGACCAAGATGCTCGCCGGCGGCTCGGGCTACGACGTGGTCGTGCCCTCGGGCACCTTCCTGGCGCGCCAGATTCAGGCCGGCGCCTTCCAGAAGCTCGACTACGAGCAGCTGCCCAACGCCGAGCATCTCTGGGGGGTGATCCGTGACCGGACCGAGACCTACGATCCCGGCCACGAGTATTCCGTCAACTACATGTGGGGCACGACCGGCATCGGCGTGAACGTGGACGAGGTGAAGGCGGCGCTCGGCGAGGACGCGCCGATGAACTCGCTCTCGCTGATCTTCGAGCCGGAGAACATGGAAAAGCTGGCCGAGTGCGGCGTGCATTTCCTCGATGCGCCCTCCGAGCTCATCCCCGCCGCGCTCGCCTATATCGGCGAGGATCCCGACAGCCATGACCCGGAGGTGATCGAGAAGACGGCCGACGTGCTGATGCCGATCCGGCCCTACGTGCAGAAGTTCCACAGCTCCGAATACATCAACGCGCTCGCCAACGGCGACATCTGCGTGGCCTTCGGCTGGTCCGGCGACGTGCTGCAGGCGGGCTGGCGCGCCGAGGAGGCGGAAAACGGCGTGAACATCGCCTACTACCCGCCGAAGGAAGGGGCGCTGATGTGGTTCGACCAGATGGCGATCCCGGCCGACGCGCCCAACCCCGAGGGCGCGCATGCCTTCATCAACTTCATGCTTGAGCCGGAGAACATCGCGCAGGCGTCGAACTACGTCTGGTACGCCAACGGCAACATCGATTCGCAGGAGCTTCTGGACGAGGAAGTGCTGAACAATCCGGCGATCTATCCGGACGAGGAGACGCTGGAGAACCTCTACACGACGACGCCCTATCCGGCGCGCGTGCAGCGCACGGTCACGCGGCTCTGGACCCGCATAAAGTCGGGCACCTGAGCGGCCCGCGCCCACCGGCCCGCGCGCGACCGCGCGCGGGCCTTTCCCTGCCCTGAACCGGGAGTCCGCCGATGGCGCAGCCTTCGCCGCAGCAGGTCTTCGCCCCCTGGGAGGATCCGAACGAGAAGCCGCTGATCGAATTCCGCGGCGTGACCAAGCGGTTCGGCGATTTCACCGCGATCGACGACGTCTCGCTCAGCATCTTCCGGCGCGAGTTCTTCGCGCTGCTCGGCCCCTCGGGCTGCGGCAAGACCACGCTGATGCGGATGCTCGCAGGCTTCGAGGCGCCCACCGAGGGCACCATCCTGCTCGACGGGCAGGACATCGCGCCGGTGCCGCCCAACAAGCGGGCGGTGAACATGATGTTTCAGTCCTACGCGCTCTTCCCGCATCTCAGCGTCTGGGAGAACATCGCCTTCGGGCTCAAGCGCGACCGGATGGAGAAGGACCGCATCGCCCAGCGCGTGGACGAGATGCTGCGGCTGACGCGGCTGGAAAAGTTCGCCCGACGCAAGCCGCATCAGATCTCGGGCGGCCAGCGCCAGCGGGTGGCGCTGGCGCGCAGCCTCGCCAAGGCGCCGAAACTGCTGCTGCTCGACGAGCCGCTGGGCGCGCTGGACAAGAAGCTGCGCCAGGACACCCAGTTCGAGCTGATGGACATTCAGGAGAAGACGGGCACCACCTTCGTCATCGTCACCCACGACCAGGAAGAGGCGATGACCGTGGCCAGCCGCGTCGCCGTCATGGACGAGGGCAGGATCATCCAGGTCGCCACACCCGACGTGATCTACGAAAGCCCCGCATCGGTCTATGTCGCCGACTTCATCGGCGACGTGAACATCATCGAGGGCCGCGCCACGCCGGTGCCGGACGACGGCGAGGGCCGCGTGAACGTCGCCTGGGCCGAAGGGCAGCCGCCGATCCGCGGCACCACGCGGCGCCGCTTCGAGACCGGGCAGAAGGCCTGGTTCGCGATTCGGCCGGAAAAGATCGCCATCACGCAGGACCGGCCGGAAGACGCCGCCAACGCGGTCAGGGGCAAGGTTCTGGACATCGCCTATCTCGGCAACATCTCGACCTACCACGTCGAGCTGCCGACAGGCCATGTCGTCAAGGCCCAGACCGCCAACACCCGACGCATCGCCCGCCGCGCCTTCACCTGGGAGGACGAGGTCTGGCTGAGCTGGACCGCGACGGCCGGCGTGCTGCTGGAGGACTGAGCCCATGCGCCGCTTCGCCCTGATCGCGATGCCCTACGCCTGGCTCCTCGCGCTCTTCCTGATCCCCTTCCTGATCGTGCTGAAGATCGCGCTGTCGGACTATGCGCTCTCGATCCCGCCCTACACGCCCACCTTCGATCTCTCCCAAGGCTGGCAGGGTGTGCGCGACTTCTTCGCGGCGCTCGATTTCGAGAACTTCGTCTTCCTCACGACCGACGACCTCTACTGGAAGGCCTATCTCTCCTCGGTCTGGATCGCCGCCGTCTCGACCTTTCTCGCGCTACTGGTGGGCTATCCCATCGCCTACGGCATGGCGCGCGCGGCGCCCGAATGGCGGCCGACCCTCCTGATGCTGGTGATCCTGCCCTTCTGGACCAGCTTCCTGATCCGCGTCTATTCGTGGATCGGCATCCTGTCGGGCGAGGGCTATCTCAACCAGTTCCTGATGGGGCTCGGGCTCATCGACGCGCCGCTCACGATCCTGAACACCAACATCGCGGTCTATATCGGGATCGTCTACACCTACCTGCCCTTCATGATCCTGCCCATATACGCGACGCTGGAGAAGATGGACGACTCGCTGCTCGAGGCGGCCGAGGATCTGGGCTGTTCGCGCATCTCGGCCTTCTGGCTCGTCACCGTGCCGTTGTCGAAGACCGGCATCATCGCGGGCTGCTTCCTGGTCTTCATCCCGGCGATCGGCGAATTCGTGATCCCCTCGCTCCTGGGCGGATCCGAGACGCTGATGATCGGCAAGGTGCTTTGGGAGGAATTCTTCAACAACCGGGACTGGCCCGTGGCCTCGGCGGTGGCGACGGTTCTCCTTCTGATCCTCGTCATCCCCATCGTGCTCTTCCAGCGCAACGAACAGAAGCAGCGGGAGGCCGAGGGATGAGCGCGGAGAGAGATTTTCGCCGAAAATCTTTCGGAGCTGATCGGTTCGAAGGCTTTTCGATCGAAGATTCTTCGCGGAGGCGCGTTGCATGAAACGCTTCTCCTGGTTCAACGCGACCTCGCTCACGCTCGGCTTCGCCTTCCTCTACCTGCCGATGATCATCCTGATCGTCTACAGCTTCAACGCGTCCAAGCTGGTGACGGTCTGGGCAGGCTTCTCGACCCGCTGGTATGGCGAGTTGCTGCGCGACGAGGCCTTCCTCGACGCGGCCTGGGTCACGCTGCAGGTCGCGGTCGCCTCCTCCACCATCGCCACCGTGCTGGGCACGATGGCGGCGCATGTCATGGTGCGCGCCGGGCGGTTCTGGGGGCGCACGCTGTTTTCCGGCATGATCTACGCGCCGCTCGTCATGCCCGAAGTCATCACCGGCCTGTCGCTGCTGCTGCTGTTCATCAACATCGGGCTCGACCGCGGGATTCTGACGATCATTCTCGCGCATACGACCTTCTCGATGTGCTACGTCTCGGTGGTCGTCTCTTCGCGGCTGGTGAGCTTCGACCGCTCGCTGGAGGAGGCCGCGCTCGATCTCGGCTGCTCGCCCTTCGAGGCGTTCCGTCTGGTCACGCTGCCGATCATCCTGCCGGCAGTGATCTCCGGCTGGCTTCTGGCCTTCACCCTCTCGCTGGACGACCTGGTGATCGCGAGCTTCACCGCCGGGCCGTCGGCCACCACGCTGCCGATCAAGATCTTCTCCTCGATCCGGCTCGGCGTGAGCCCCGAGATCAACGCGCTCTCGACCATCCTGATCGCCATCGTGGCGGCGGGTGTGATCACCGCCTCGCTGGTCTCCAAGCGCGCCGCGGTGCGCCAGGCGGCCGAAGAGCGCGAGGCGGTCCGCGCCCCGGCATGAGGCGGATCGGCCTGCCCTATACCTACGGGCCGGAGCCTGTCGCGCGCTGCTGGTGGGCGGAGACCGTCGAGACGCCGGTCTGGCCGCGGCCCGAGGGGGCGCTCACCGTCGACATCGCGGTGATTGGCGGCGGCTTCACCGGACTCTCCGCCGCGCTGCACCTGGCCGAGGCAGGCGAAGACGTTGCGCTCTGCGAGGCGGAGGCGCCGTTCTGGGGCGCGTCGGGGCGCAACGGCGGCTTCTGCTGTCTTGGCGGAGCCAAGGCCGACGACGCCACCCTCGCACGCCGCCATGGCGAGCACGGGCGGCGCGCGTGGCGGGCGACGGAGCGCGCGGCCGTGGAGTTCGTCGACCGGCTGATCGGACGCCTCGACCTGGAGGTTGATCGCCACTCGGAGGGCGAAACGCTGCTCGCCCACCGCGCGTCGGACTGGGAGGCGATGCAGCGCGACGCGGAGCGCGCCGCGGAGGATTACGGCGTGGAGCCGCGCCTGACGCCCGCTTCCGAGCTTGCCGCCGAGGGGATGGCCGGCCCGTTCCACGGCGCGCTCACCATACCCCTGGGCTTCGCGCTGAACCCGCGCAAGTATGCCGCGGGCCTGGCGCGCGCAGCCGAGGCCGCCGGCGCCCGCCTCCATGCACCCGCGCCGGTACGGAGGCTGGAGCGTGACGGCGATGGCTGGCGCCTCGTCCTGCCCGAGGCCACGCTGCGCGCGCGCCGCGTGATCGTCGCCACGAACGGCTATTCGGCCGAGGATATCCCGCGCTGGATGCGCGCGCGGACCATGCCGGTGGCGTCGAACGTCATCGTGACCCGCCCGCTGAGCGGCGACGAGCTTCAGGCCGCCGGCTGGACCAGCGGGCAGATGGCCTACGACACGAGGAACCTGCTGCACTATTTCCGTCTGATGCCCGACAACCGCTTTCTCTTCGGCATGCGCGGCGGCATTTTCGACACGCCCCGCGAGCGCCGTGCGCTCCAGGCGAAGATCCGCGCCGACTTCGAGGGGATGTTCCCGGCTTGGGCGCAGGTCGAGACTCCCTGGCTGTGGTCCGGACTGGTCTGCCTCACGCGCCCGCTCACGCCCTTCGTGGGCGCGGTGCCCGGGGTACCGGGCCTCTTCGCGGGCTTCGGCTACCATGGCAACGGCGTCTCGATGGGCAGCTACGCGGGGCGGCTGCTCGCGGATCTGGTCCGCGACCGCGCGCCCGAGACGATCTACCCCGCAGCCATGCGCGACGCGCCGGGCCGCTTCCCCTTCGGCCGGTTCCGCCGCGCGGCGCTTGTGCCTGCCTATGCGCTCCGCGCCTGGGCCGACCGCTGAGCGAAGAGGCCCGGCACGGGCCGATGAGCGGGCGGTTCAGCCGTGCGGCGTGAGCCCCGGCCGCGCCCGGCCGCGCGCGAGCCCGATCTGCCGCTCGCGCCAGACAATCACCACGCCCGCGAGGATGATGAGCGCGGCGCCGCCCAGCATCGGCCCCGTGGGAATCTCGGCGAAGACGAAATAGCCGATCGCCAGCGCGAAGAGCATCGAGGCGTAATCGAAGGGCGCCAGCACCGAGGCGTCCGAGAAGCGGTAGGCGGAGGTCAGAAAGATCTGCGCGATCCCGCCAATGAGCCCCGCCGCGATCAGCAGGGCCGACTCCCACAGAGCCGGCACGACCCAGCCGAAGGGCAGGGTGAGCAGCGAAAACCCCGTGGCCGAGAGCGAGAAGTAGAACACGATGGCCGAGGTCTCCTCGGTCTGGACCATGCGGCGGATCTGGATCTGCGCGAGCGCGCGCAGCGCGGCCGAGGCGAGGGCGAGCCCCGCGCCCAGCAATGCCAGATCCGTCAGATCGCCGGGCGAGAGCCGCGGCCAGAGAATGACCAGCACCCCGGCGAGGCCGATTCCCACCGCCGTCAGCCGGAACAGCCGCAGCCGCTCGCCCAGCATCAGGGCGGCGAAGATCACGGTGAGCAGCGGGGCGGCATAGCCGATCGCCGTGACCTCCGGCAGCGGCAGGAGGCCAAGCGCCGCGAAGCCGCAGCCCATCGCCGAGGTGCCGATCAGTCCGCGCCAGGCATGGGCCATGCGGCTCTCGACACGAAAGCCGGTCTTCAGATCGCCGCGCAGCGCGAGCCAGACCACGATGACCGGTAGCGCGAAGAGCGACCGGAAGAACACCGCCTGGCCCGGCGGCACGTGGTCCGACGTGGCCTTGATGAGGGACGCCATGACGATGAAGAGAAGGACCGACACCAGTTTGAGCGCGATCCCGAGACCCGGCTGCATGCACCTCTCCTTGCCGGGCGCGACATTCGCGCCGCCTGCGTGAAAGTGCAACCGGCGGGGCATTGCCGATCGAACGGCGGCGTTCGGCCGATGCCGGTCACGGTCTCGTGCGTGACGGATGAAACCGGAGGGCCGGCTTGCTACTTGCATTCGTAGTCGCGGCATCCAGCCGCGCTGCGGAATAAGCGAGAGGCAGAGAAATGAGAGGCAACAGCGACAAGACCACGCGCATCGTGAGTGCAATCGCGCTGGCCGCCGTACTGAGCCCGGCGGCCGCGTTGGCCGGCAGCCCCGAGCCGGCCCCGAGCGAGCCGGTGGTTGCGGCACCGGCGCCTGCACCCTCAGTCGACTGGACCGGGTTCTACGGCGGCGCGCAACTTGGCTTCGCGGATGTCGAGGCGGACGGCGGGCTCGAGGGCGACGGCGCCATCGGCGGCCTGACACTGGGCTATGACTACGATTTCGGCAACTACGTCGTCGGCGGCGCCCTCGACTATGATTTCGCCGATGTCGACGTCGGCGGCGCCGCGACGCTCGAGAACGTGGCGCGCGCCAAGCTGCGCGCCGGCGCCAAGCTCGGCCAGAGCGGGCTGCTCTATGCCACCGGCGGCGCGGCGCAGGCCGATGCCGGTGCACTGGGCACCGACACAGGCTACTTCCTGGGCGGCGGCTACGAGCAGATGGTCAGCGACAGCTTCTCGGTCGGTGCCGAGGCGCTCTGGCACGAGTTCGAGGATTTCGACGGCTCCGGCGTCGATGTGAACGCGACCACGCTCCAGGTGCGCGGTACCTTCCGCTTCTGAGGCGGCCGCATCGCTCGAGAACAAAAGGGCCGGAGCATCGCTCCGGCCCTTCGTCGTTCAGTCGGTCACTCCGCCGCGGCGCGCCGCGGCAGCACCCAGTTCTTGCGCGGGAAATGGCAGGTATAGCCGCCCGGGAAGCGCTGCAGGTAATCCTGATGCTCGGGCTCCGCCTCCCAGAAGTCGCCCACCGGTTCGACCTCGGTCACCACAGGCCCCGGCCAGAGGCCCGAGGCCTCGACATCCGCGATCGTGTCTTCCGCCACGCGCCGCTGCTCGTCGTCCACATAGTAGATCGCCGAACGGTAGGACATGCCGATGTCGTTGCCCTGCCGGTTCTTCGTGGTGGGGTCGTGGATCTGGAAGAAGTATTCCAGAATACGCCGATAGCTGATCTGGTCGGGATCGAAGATGATCTCGATCCCCTCGGCATGGGTGCCGTGGTTGCGATAGGTGGCATTGGGCACGTCGCCGCCGGTGTAGCCCACCCGCGTGCGGATTACGCCCGGCAGCTTCCGGATCAGATCCTGCATCCCCCAGAAGCAGCCGCCTGCCAGGACTGCGCGTTCCTCAGCCATGTTCGGTCTCCACGAATGTCAGATAGTCGCCATAGCCCTCGGCCTCCATGTCGTCGCGGTGGACGAAGCGGAGCGCCGCGGAGTTGATGCAGTAGCGCAGGCCCCCTTGGTCGCGCGGCCCGTCCGGAAAGACGTGGCCCAGATGACTGTCGCCATGCGCCGAGCGGACCTCGGTGCGCAGCATGCCAAGGCTGCGGTCCTCGATCTCGCGCAGATGCGCGGGCTCGATCGGCCGCACGAAACTCGGCCAGCCCGAGCCGCTGTCGTATTTGTCCACCGAGGCGAAAAGCGGCTCGCCCGAGACCACGTCGACATAGATCCCCGGCGCCTTGTTGTGCAGGAGCGCGCCTGTGCCGGGCGGCTCCGTCCCGTTCTGCTGCGTCACGTAGTATTGCTGTTCGTCCAGCGCGGCCACCGCCTCGGGCCGCTTTTCCCACTTGCTCATGCGCGTTCCTTCCGGTCGATCCTCGCCCCAAAGATGGCACGCCCGAGCGAAAATCAAACCCCCTGCAGCCGCCGGACCGCCCAGCGCGCGGCGTCGGCGACCGCCGGATCGGGGTCGCCCGTCAACTCCGCCGCCACCGGCCGCAGTTCCGCCCGCCCGGAGTTGCCGATGGCGTAGAGCACGTTGCGCACGAAACGGTCGCGCCCGATGCGCTTGATCGGGCTGCCGGAAAACATCGCGCGAAAGCCCGCGTCGTCGAGCCGCGCGAGCTCCGCAAGAGGCGGCGCCCCGAGTTCTTCCCGAGCGGCAAGCTTCGCCTCCCGCGCCTCGACCGCGAACTTGTTCCAGGGGCAGACGGCGAGGCAGTCGTCGCAGCCGTAGATCCGGTTGCCCAGGAGCGGCCGCAGCGCCTCGTCCACCGGCCCCGCGTGCTCGATCGTCAGGTAGGAAATGCACCGCCGCGCATCCAGCTGAAACGGCGCCGGAAAGGCGTCTGTGGGACAGATGTCGAGGCACTTGCGGCAACTCCCGCAGTGCGCCTCGCCCGGCGCATCCGGCGCCAGTTCCAGCGTGGTGAAGATCGCGCCCAGGAAGATCCAGTTGCCCAGCTCCCGCGAGAGCAGGTTGGTATGTTTGCCCTGCCAGCCCAGTCCCGCCGCCTGCGCCAGGGGCTTCTCCATCACCGGCGCGGTATCGACGAAGACCTTCACCTCGCCGCCCGCCGCCCCGATCAGCCAACGCGCCACGCGCTTGAGCCGCTTCTTGATCACGTCGTGATAGTCGCCCCCGCGCGCGTAGACGCTGATCGTGCCCACCTCGGGCTGCGACAGCGTCGCCAAGGGGTCGCTTTCCGGCGTGTAGCTCATCGCCAGCATCACGACCGAGCGCGCCTCCGGCCAGAGCGTCGCCGGATCGGCCCGCCAGGCCTCGCGCTCCGCCATCCAGCCCATCTGACCGTGATAGCCGGCCTCCAGAAACGCGCGCAGCCGCGCGGGCAGCTCGGGCACCGCGTCGGGCCGGCAGACGCCCACCGCGTCGAAGCCGGCCGCGCGGGCCTCCTCGATCAACCGATCCTTCAGCTCGCGTCCCATGCTTCTTCTTGGGTCCAAATATCCCGGGGGGAGTCGGCCGCAGGCCGACGGGGGGCAGCGCCCCCCGGCCCGCGTCAGAAATCGAGGTCCGCGTAATGGGCGGGCGGCGGGAACCCCGGCACCTGGTCGGACAGGATCCCGCGGAAGGCCGGGCGCGACTTGATCTTGGCATACCAGTCCTTGACGACCTCCGAGCGGTGCCAGTCCACGTCCGAGATATAGTCGAGCGCCGACAGATGCGCGGCCGCCGCGAAATCGGCGAGGGTCATCGTGTCCCCGGCGAGCCAGCGGCGCTGATCGAGCAGGCCGTGCATGTAGTCGAGGTGGAACTTGATCCGCTGGGCGCCGTACTTGACGTTCCGGCTGTCCGGGTAGCCCTGCTTCATCACCTTCTTGTTCACCCGCTCGTAGAGCAGCTTCGAGGTGACCTCGTCGTGGAAGGTGTCGTCGAACCATCCGACGAGCCGGCGCACCTCGCAGCGCGCGGCCGGGCTCTTCGGCATGAGGGGCGGATCGGGATAGGCCTCGTCGAGGTATTCGCAGATCGCCGCGCTCTCGGCGAGCGTCATGCCGTCGATCTTGAGCACCGGCACCTTGCCGGCCGGGTTGCGGCGCAGGAAATCCGGGTCGCCCTCCCAGTAGCGCTCCTCGACGAGTTCGACCTCGATCCGTTTCTCGGCCAGCGTCAGCCGGACCTTGCGGCAGAAGGGCGAGAGCGGAACGTGATAGAGGCGTGCCATTCCTGGGCGGACTCCGATGCCTGGGGTGGGCCAGACTTGCCCTGACGGGGCTGGTTTTTCAATCCTCGGCAGCGCGAAAGCACGCCGCGCGCCCGTCGCGGGCGATCGTCGCCGCCCCGTCCATGATCCCCGCCGCCCGGCGCCGGACGAAGGCCGAGGGTTCCGCGGCGGAGCGTGTCTTGGGCGAGGGGAGAACCGCGGCGAGGCGGGCGGCCTGAACGGCCGTGAGCTCGGCCGCCGCGACCCCGAAGTGGTGCCGCGCAGCGGCCTCGACCCCGAAGACGCCCTCGCCGAACTCGGCCACGTTGAGATAGACCTCGAGAATCCGGCGCTTGGGCCAGGCGGCTTCGACCAGGGGGGTGAGGCCGGCCTCGATGGCCTTCCTGCTCCAGCTGCGCCCGTGCCAGAGATAGACGTTCTTGACCACCTGCTGCGTGATGGTGGAGGCGCCGCGGCGCGATCCGTCCTCGAGCGCCGCGCGGATCGCTTCCAGGTCGAAACCCCAGTGGCGACAGAAATTCGCGTCCTCCGCCGCAACCGCAGAGCGGGCCATGACGGGCGCGATCCGCTCGAGCGGCACCCAGTCGTGCGCCACGCCGCCGAGGCGGCGGCTTTCCGAGGCCATGTAGGGCGTGATCGGCGGGTCGAAGAGCCGGTAGGCGAGGATCGCGAAGAGCACGAGCGCGGCGAGCCAGACCAGCGCGCGGGTGACGCCGCGCCAGAGCAGCCCCGGTATCCGCCCCACGGCACGGAAGAACCCGCCGCGGCGCGGCGGCGCGGCGTTTTCGACAGACTTCGGCGAGCTGGCGGGATTGCGGCGGGCCATGCTGGCCCCCGTCATAGCAGAGCCGGCCTGCCCGGCCATCCCCGCACCGACGGTGCGGCGCCGCTCATGCTATCCGCCGTGACCGCCATGCAGGCGCTCCAGAAAGCCCGCCTCGGTGAACACGCGCGACAGCCGCGGCGCGTCGAAGTCGACATGGACGATGCGCCGCGTCTCGTTCCCGGCACCCACGCGCCGGAAGTGGAAATCGCGCTTGGCGAAATTGCCCCGCTGCATGATCCAGCGGACCATCCCCCGTGTCACGCCGCGATAGGGGCCGATCATGTCGATGATCCACAGCGCCGTTCCGCTGTTCCAGTCCTGGGGCGCGAGGGGCCGGCCCGTCACGAGCTTCTCCTGCGCGTTCGTGTCCAGCAGCGCCCAGGTGAACATCCCGCGTGGGATGCCGTCGAAACGGAAGATGCGGAACTGTCCGGTCAGGATCGGCACCTCGAGGTAGCTGCGCAGGTCGGCGACGGGCATCCGCGCGTGGCGCGCGCTGCGGAGCGCGAGAAACATCATGTCGCCGTAGATGCGCAGGCGCTCGGCGTCCGGCGTCTCGATCTCGGGCAGGGGGCGGCCCGCGCTGTCGGTCAGCGGCGTCATGCCCGCGCCCCGGCGCTGTTGCTGCGGCGCTCCGCGCCGGAGGCAACGAGCCGGCCCTCCCACGGGCGCAGGGCAGGGCGGGCAGTCTCGGGCAACCCGGCCGCGGTGCCGAATTCGGGGAAGAGGTGGATCAGTTCGTCGCGCGCGCCGGGATCCATCGCGGCCAGGGCGTGCCGACCCGGATGGAAGCTCTCGGTCGGCAGTCCCTCGGTCAGGATGATCTCGTGCGCGTCGAAGAGGAGGTGGAAATACTCCGCCTCGCGGCATGCGTGATCGATGCGGATCGCACCGTCTCCGGCGAGCGCCCGCGCGGGCACGAGAACCTCCGCCTCGCCGAACAGCAGTTCGGCCCGCCAGCCGCACACGAGCACCCGGTGTTGCGGCGAAACCCGCAGGTCACGCTCCGGAAGGTCCGGCCCGAAGGCGCCGCGCCCGATCCGGACCGGCCGAAGGTTTGGATGTGCCGCGAGTTCCGCGGGGCCCAGCCGGCGGCGACCGATCCAGCGGATCTGCCGCACCTGGTCGTTCAGCGTCGTCACGGAATCACCCACCTCGAGCGTCTCGACCGGGACGGCCCCCTCGGGCGTCGCGATCCGGGTGCCGCGCGCCACGCACAGCAGAAGGTTGATGAAGACGGTGTCGGTATCGCTTCCATCGCTGTCGGTGCCGGTGACGGTGAATTCGATCGTCTGGTCCGAGCCCGAGGCGAAGAAGGCCTGCTTGTCGATCGTGAAGGTGAATTCGCCTGTCGTCGTGTCCGTGTTCAGGCTGCCGAAGGCATTGGTGTTGAGCGCCCCGAAGCTGTAGCCGCCGTCCGCCTCCGAGGGCGGACCTCCGCCGATCGGCACCTCGTCGAAATCGCCGCTGACCGTGGTCGCGCCACCGGTGGAGAAATCCACCGTGAAGGTCCAGGTGTCGAGCCCCGCGGTGCCGCCGCCGACCGCGCCCGTCGTCTCGCTGATGTTGTAGCCCATTAGGCCGTCGCCCGATCGCTGCCCCTCATCAGGAAGTAGGCGCAGGCACCCTTCCCGATCGTTTATCGGGGCGCATCAAAACAGGAGAATGTGGCGAATTTTGGATAAACCCAACACAGGGCCGCCCGCATGGCCGCGGCCGGGCCTCGCGTGCATCGGGCGGCGACTTTCGCCGCCGCCCGTGAATGGGGTCACTCCGCCGGGATTGCCGATTCCTCGAGCCCGAGGGGGTGGTCGATCTTGTCCAGCATCTCCTTCGGGCAGACCTGGAGGAAGTTGCCGCGCTCGGTATCCCAATGCTGCAGGATGTCCGCCGCACGGCGCGAGCCGGTCTCGGCTAGGTGCCGCTCGATCAGGCCCTTGAGTTGCGCCTCCCAGTGCTCGACCGTCACGGGGCAGGTCACGAGGCTTTCCATGTTGATCAACTGCGGCGCGCGGCCCTCGGGGTCGTAGAGGTAGGCCATCCCGCCCGTCATGCCGGCGCCGAAGTTCGCCCCGATCTCGCCCAGCAGCACCGCGACGCCTCCGGTCATGTACTCGCAGCCGTTCGAGCCGCAGCCCTCGACCACCACATGCGCGCCCGAGTTCCGCACGGCGAAGCGCTCGCCCGCGCGGCCCGCGGCGAAGAGATAGCCCGCGGTCGCGCCGTAGAGCACGGTGTTGCCGATGATCGTGTTGTCGGCGGCGGTGAGCGGGCTTTCCATCGGCGGGCGCACGACGATGGTGCCGCCCGAGAGGCCCTTGCCCACGTAGTCGTTGGCGTCGCCCGAGACCTCGAGCTTGAGCCCCGGCGCGGCGAAGGCGCCGAGCGACTGCCCCGCGCTGCCGCGCAGCTTGACCGTCAGGTGATCGGGCTGCAGCGCGTTGCGCATCCCGAAGCGGCGCACGATGTGGCTCGAGACCCTTGTGCCCACCGTGCGGTGCGTATTCTGTACGGCATAGGAGAGCTGCATCTTTTCCCCATCCTCGAGGAAGCGTTCGGCATCGCGCACGATCTCGGCGTCGAGCGTGTCGTCCACAGGCTGACGCGGCTTGTTCCGGTCGTAGCGGATGTCCTGCGCGCCATCGACCGTCAGCAGGAGCGGGTTGAGGTCCAGATCGTCCAGATGCGCGCTGCCGCGGCTCACCTGCGCCAGCAGATCCGCCCGTCCGATCACCTCGTCGAGGCTGCGGGCGCCGATCCCGGCCAGAACCTCGCGGACCTCCTGAGCATAGAAGGTGATGAGGTTCACCACCTTGTCGGCGGTGCCGGTGAACTTCTCGCGCAGGGACTCGTCCTGCGTGCAGACGCCGACGGGGCAGGTGTTGGACTGGCACTGGCGGACCATGATGCAGCCCATGGCGATGAGCGCGGCGGTGCCGATGCCGTATTCCTCGGCCCCCATCATCGCGGCCATGACGATGTCGCGGCCGGTGCGCAGGCCGCCGTCGGTCCTGAGCGTCACCCGCTCGCGCAGGTTGTTCATCGCCAGCACCTGATGCGCCTCGGTCAGGCCCATTTCCCACGGCAGGCCCGCATACTTGATCGAGGTCGCGGGCGAGGCCCCCGTCCCGCCGTTGTGGCCCGAGATCAGGATCACGTCGGCCTTGGCCTTGGCCACGCCGGCCGCGATGGTGCCGACGCCCGAGCTTGCCACCAGCTTCACCGTGACCTTGGCGCGCGGGTTGATCTGCTTGAGGTCGTAGATCAGCTGCGCCAGATCCTCGATCGAGTAGATGTCGTGGTGCGGCGGCGGCGAGATCAGCGTCACCCCCGGCGTCGAATGCCGCAGCCGCGCGATCAGCTTCGTGACCTTCATGCCCGGAAGCTGGCCGCCCTCGCCGGGCTTCGCTCCTTGAGCGACCTTGATCTCGAGCTCCTCGCAGTGGTTGAGGTATTCGGCCGTCACGCCGAAGCGGCCAGAGGCCACCTGCTTGATCTTGGCCGACGGGTTGTCGCCGTTGGGCTCCGGCGTGAAATGCGCCGGATCCTCGCCCCCCTCGCCGGAGTCCGACTTCGCGCCGATCCGGTTCATCGCGACATTGAGGGTCTTGTGCGCCTCGGGCGAGAGCGCGCCGAGGCTCATGCCCGGCGTCACGAAGCGCTTGCGGATCGAGGTGATGCTCTCGACCTCTTCCAGCGGAACGGGCTTGCCCAGCGGCTTCATGTCCAGCAAATCGCGCAGATGAATCGGCGGCTGCGCCTTCATCGCAGCCGAATACTGCTTCCAGACTTCGTAGGAGCCCTTGTTGCAGGCCATCTGCATCATGTGCATCGTCTGCGCGCCCCAGGCGTGGGTCTCGCCCGACTTGCGCATCTTGTAGAAGCCGCCGATGGGCAGGACGTTGCCGCCCGTCTTCCAGCCCTGCGCGTGCACCTCTTCGGCCTTGCGCTGGATGCCGCTGACGCCGATGCCCGATATGCGGCTGATGAGGCCGGGGAAATACTCCGCGCACATCGCGCGCGAGAGTCCCACCGCCTCGAAGTTCAGGCCGCCGCGATAGCTGGAGATCACGCTGATCCCCATCTTCGACATGATCTTGAGCAGGCCCTGGTCGATCGCCTTGCGATAGCGTGCGACGGCCTCGGTGAGCGGCCCTTCGAGCAGTCCGCGCTCGATCCGCTCGGCGAGGCTGTCCTCGGCCAGATAGGCATTGACCGTGGTCGCGCCCGCGCCGATCAGCACCGCGAAGTAATGCGGGTCGATGCACTCGGCCGAGCGCACGTTAAGCGAGCAGAAGGTGCGCAGCCCCTGCCGGGTGAGGTGGCTGTGCACGGCAGAGGTGGCGAGGATCATCGGCATCGCCACCTTCTCCGCGCCGGAATGGTGGTCCGTCAGCACGAGGTGCCCCGCGCCCGAGCGCACGGCATCCTCCGCCTCGGACCGGATGCGCGCGAGGCCCTTGCGCAGCGCGCCCTCGCCCGCCCCGACCGGGAAGGTGCAGTCGATCTCCACCATCTCGGCGTTGAAATGGCGCTTCATTTCGTCGAACTGCGCGTTCGCCACGAATGGGCTGTCGAGCACGAGGATCTCGGTCTGTGCGCTACTCTCGTCGAGCACGTTCTTGAGGTTGCCGAACCGGGTCTTCAGGCTCATCACCCGGTATTCCCGCAAGCTGTCGATCGGCGGGTTCGTCACCTGGCTGAAGTTCTGCCGGAAGTAGTGGCTGAGCGGGCGATACTTCTTCGACAACACCGCCGGCGGCGTGTCGTCGCCCATCGACGCCACGCTTTCCTTGCCGTCCTCGGCCATCGGTGCGAGGATCTGCTCCAGCTCCTCGACCGTGTAGCCGGCGGCGATCTGCCGGCGCCTGAGATCGTCGCCCGCAAAGAGCGGACGTTCGTCGAGGCTGGCCAGCGCCTCGTCGAGCTCGTTGATCTTGCCGACCCATTCGCCGAAGGGCTGGGCTGCAGCGAGCTTGTCCTTGATCTCGGTGTCGTGAAAGAGCTTGCCCTCGACCATGTCCACGGCCAGCATCTGGCCGGGGCCGAGCGCGCCCTTCTCGCGCACGGTGCTCTCGTCGGTGGGGACCATCCCCGCCTCCGAGCCCGCGATCACCAGCCCGTCGCCGGTGACGACGTAGCGCATCGGACGCAGCCCGTTGCGGTCGAGCCCGGCGCAGACCCAGCGGCCGTCCGTCATGGCGAGCGCGGCGGGGCCGTCCCAGGGCTCCATCACCGCATTGCAATAGGCATACATGTCGCGCCAGGGTTTCGGCAGCTCGATGCGGGCCTGCGACCAGGACTCGGGCACCAGCATGGTCTTGGCCATCGGCGCGTTGCGCCCCGCGCGCACGAGCACCTCGAAGACCGCGTCGAGCGCCGCGGAGTCCGACGAGCCGTTGGGCACGATCGGCTTGATGTCCTCCGCCATCTCCCCGAAGGTGTTGGACGCCATGCGGATCTCATGGCTCTTCATCCAGTTCATGTTGCCCTTCAGCGTGTTGATCTCGCCGTTGTGCGCGAGCATGCGGAAGGGCTGCGCCAGCCACCATTGCGGGAAGGTGTTGGTCGAATAGCGCTGATGGTAGATCGCGAAGGCGGACTTGAAGCGCTCGTCCTTCAGATCGGGAAAGAACTCGGCCACCTGCTCGGCCAGCATCATGCCCTTGTAGATGATCGACCGGCAGGACAGCGACGCGATGTAAAGCCCCGGCACCTGCGCCGCGAGCGCGGCCTTCTCGATGCGGCGGCGGATCACGTAGAGCTCGCGCTCGAACTGCTCCTCGTCCACGCCCGTCGCGTTCGAGATGATGATCTGCTCGATCTCGGGGCGGGTGGCGTTGGCCTTCTCGCCGAGCACCGAGACATCGACCGGCACGTGGCGCCAGCCGTAGATGTAGTGTCCCATGCGGAGCACCTCGGACTCCACGATGGTGCGGCAGGTCTCCTGCGCGCCGAAGTCGGTGCGCGGCAGAAAGACCTGGCCCACGGCGATCAGCTGATCCTCCCGGGGCTCGTGGCCGGTGCGGCGGATCTGGTCGTAGAAGAAGGGCACGGGGATCTGCACGTGGATGCCGGCGCCGTCGCCGGTCTTGCCGTCGGCGTCCACCGCGCCGCGGTGCCAGACCGCCTTGAGCGCGTCGATCCCGTGCTCGACGACCTTGCGCGAGGGCGTGCCGTCCACCGAGACGACGAGGCCCACGCCGCAGGAGGCGTGCTCGAACTCCTCGCGGTAGAGGCCCGCTTCGGCGACGCGGCGGCGCTTCGCTGCTTCGGCGGCGGCCCAGTCGGTGACGTGCTCGGTCATTGGTGTCCCTCCTCTGTGGGGGCATATTTCGCGAAGGTCTCGGCGCGGGTCAGCGTCTCGCGCGCGTCCGTCCCTTCGAAGGTCAGCGAGTCGGGCCGGCAGTCCACGAAGATCTCGTTGCGGAACGCCAGCCCGTTGGGGTCGTCCAGCAGCCCGATCGGGATCTCGTGGTCGCCGTAACCGGCGGTGCCCGGCGCGGTGACACGATACCACAGACCCGAGCCGCAGCGCGCGCACCAGGCGCGCTCGGCCCACTCCGACGACTGGATGCGGGCGACGCTCTCGGCACCCGCGATCTCGACGCGCTCGGACGGGATGTTCACGGCGACGAAGGCCGAGCCGGCCCAGCGGCGGCACATCTCGCAGTGGCAGGCGCCGTAATCGCGCGGCATGTCCCGCAGCGTCAGGCGCACCGCGCCGCAGAGGCACTTCGCCGTTCTGTCTCCGACCGTCGCGCGCATCGCGCCGCTCCCTGCTGGATGGCCTTGGGGCCGCTTACTCGGCCGCCACCGCCGGCTGCGCGGCGAGATCCTCGAGAATCGCCTGCGCCGCGTCGCGCCCGTCGCGGATCGCCCAGACGACGAGGCTCGCCCCGCGCACGATGTCGCCCACCGCATAGACGCCCGGGATCGACGTGCGTCCCGTGGTGAACTCGGCCTTCACCGTGCCCCAGCGCGTCACCTCGAGCCCGTCCACGCCCCAGAGTTTGGGCAATTCCTCCGGCTCGAAGCCCAGCGCCTTGATGACCATGTCCGCGGGCTCGGCATAATCCGCGCCTTCGATCACCTCCGGCGTCTGCCGGCCCGTCGCATCCGGGGTGCCCAGGAGCATGCGCTGCACGACGACCTCCTCGACCGGATCGCCGACGAAACCCTTGGGGGCCGAGAGCCAGACGAATTCGACGCCCTCCTCTTCGGCGTTCGCGACCTCGCGCTGCGAGCCGGGCATGTTCGCCCGGTCGCGGCGGTAGAGGCATTTCACGCTCTTCGCGCCCTGCCGCACGGCGGTGCGCACGCAGTCCATCGCGGTGTCGCCACCGCCGATCACGACGACGCGCTTGCCCTCGGCGTTCAGTTCGCCCGAGTCGAACTCGGGCACGTCGTCGCCGAAGCTCTTGCGATTCGAGGCGGTCAGATAGTCGAGCGCCCGCACGATCCCCTGC
Source organism: Rhodosalinus halophilus (assembly GCF_003298775.1). Lineage (GTDB taxonomy): Bacteria > Pseudomonadota > Alphaproteobacteria > Rhodobacterales > Rhodobacteraceae > Rhodosalinus > Rhodosalinus halophilus. The sequence goes on from NZ_QNTQ01000006.1 coordinate 101,408, forward strand.
GAACCCGCGCCGGGGCCCGTCAGCTCGCGGCTCTTGTAGACGCCAGTCGCGATCAGCACCGCGTCGTGGCGGCCCCTGATCGCGTCGAAGGAAATGTCCTCGCCCACGTTGCAGTCGAGCACGAACTCGACGCCGCCCGCCTCGAGCTGTTCGTTGCGGCGCATGACCACGGGCTTTTCCAGCTTGAAGCCGGGAATGCCGTAGGTCATCAGTCCGCCGGCGCGGTCGTAGCGGTCGTAGACCGTGACCTGCAGCCCGGCGCGGCGCAGCACGTCTGCCGCGGCCAGCCCACCGGGCCCGGCGCCGATGATGCCCACGCTTTCGTCGCGCTCCACCGCCGGCGCGATCGGCTCGACCCAGCCTTCTTCCCAGGCCGTGTCGGTGATGTATTTCTCGACCGCGCCGATCGTCACGGTGCCGTGGCCGGCCTGTTCGATCACGCAGTTGCCCTCGCAGAGGCGGTCCTGCGGACAGATGCGACCGCAGATCTCGGGGAAGGTATTGGTGGCCTGGCTGAGCTCATAGGCTTCGCGCAGCCGGCCCTCGGCCGTCAGCATCAGCCAGTCGGGGATGTTGTTGTGCAGCGGGCAGTGGCTCTGGCAATAGGGCACGCCGCACTGCGAGCAGCGCCCGGCCTGCTCGCGCGCCTTCTCGTGCGCATATTCCGCGTAGATCTCGTGGAAGTCGTGCCGGCGCACGTTCGCGTCCCGCTTCTCGGGCATGGCCCGCTCGATCGAGACGAACTTGAGCATCTGCTGTCCAGACATCGCACACTCCTTCCGGCCGCTGCCGTGACGGATTGGATATAGGAAGCGGCGCTGAAAGAAAAGTCAAGTAAACTGACCTAAATGCAGATTGATCCGTCTGGCGGCAGCATCTGCATGACCTGATGCAGGAATAATAGGTCAACAACCGGACCTAAATACCGGCTTTCCTCCACAGTCCATTGGCTTATACCGGGCGCCGACTGGCCCGGCATCGCGCACCACATGACCCTGCTGCATCTCATCCTCGTCGCCGTCGTGCAGGGCGTGACCGAGTTCCTGCCGATCTCCTCGTCCGGACACCTGATTCTGCTGCCCGCGGCGACCGGCATGACGGATCAGGGGCTCGTCATCGACGTAGCGGTGCATGTGGGTACGCTGGCCGCCGTGGTGCTCTATTTCTGGCCCGACGTGCGCGACGCGCTCGGCGGCCTGCCGCGGCTGGCCACGGGCCGCGCGGACACGCCCGGGGCGCGCCTCGCGCTCCTGCTGCTCATCGCGACGCTGCCGGTGATGGCAGGCGGGCTGGCGTTGCGCCTCGCCGGCCTCGACGCGGCGCTGCGGTCGGTCGCCGTGATCGGGTGGACGACGCTGGGCTTCGGGCTGCTGCTCTGGGTCGCGGACCGTTTCGCGTCTTCGGCGCGCGAGGCCGAGGGGTGGTCGGTCCGGCACGCGATCATCCTCGGGCTCTGGCAGGCGGTCGCGCTGATCCCGGGAACCTCGCGCTCTGGCATCTGCATCACCGGCGCGCGGTTTCTGGGCTATACGCGCCACGGCGCGGCGAAGCTCGCCATGCTGATGTCGATCCCCACGATCTTCGCCTCGGGCGGGCTGCTGGCGATCGAGGTCGCGGCGGAGGCGGACGCGGCGCTGGCCCGCGACGGCGCGATCGCCGCAGCTTTCGCCTTCGTCGCGGCGCTTGCCGCGCTCGCGCTGATGATGCGGCTGCTGCGCTCGGTGAGCTTCACGCCCTATGTTCTCTACCGGATCGCGCTGGGCGCAGGTCTGCTGATCTGGGCCTACACCTAGCGACGGACCTGAAAGGGCATGCCGGCGCGTCCCTCGACGATCACGCCTGCAGCGGTTTCACCGCGAGTTCGCCCTCCTCGCGCGCCTGCATGGCGAGCGCGGCGGCATGCGAGGCGGCGGCCGTCGTGTAGTAGGGGATCTTGGCGTAGAGCGCGACCGAGCGGATGTCGCGACTGTCCTCCACGGCCTGCGCGCCTTCCGTGGTGTTCATCACCAGCGCGATCTCGGCATTCTTGAGCCGGTCGACGATGTTCGGCCGTCCCTCGTAGACCTTGTTCACCACCTCGCAGGGCACGCCGTGGCCGTCGAGCCACCGGGCCGTGCCGCGCGTCGCCACGATGCCGAAGCCGAGATCGACGAGGATCCGCGCCGCCTCGAGCATCAGCGGCCCCTTGTCGGCATCGCGGATCGAGACGAAGGCCCGGCCCTCGGAGGGCAGCACCATGCCCGCGCCCATCTGCGCCTTGAGAAAGGCGCGGGCGAAGCTGCGGTCCCAGCCCATGACCTCGCCGGTGGAGCGCATTTCTGGGCCGAGGATCGTGTCCACGCCGGGGAAGCGCGCGAAGGGCAGCACCGCCTCCTTGACCGAAAACCACGGCATGTCCGGATCGGCCAGCGTCATCGGATCGGCGAGCGGCAGGGGCTGCGCGTAGCCGGCATCCTTGTAGGGCGCGCGCCGGGCGAAGGCCGAGAGCGGCTCGCCCGCCATGACGCGGGCGGCGATCGAGGCGATGGCGCTGTCGGTCGCCTTGGCAACGAAGGGCACGGTGCGCGAGGCGCGCGGGTTCACCTCGATGAGGAAGACGTCGCCGTCCTTCACCGCGAACTGCACGTTCATCAGGCCGACGACGCCGAGCTCCAGCGCCAGCGCGCGCGTCTGGCGCTCGATCTCGGCCACGATGTCGTCGGGCAGCGAGTGCGGCGGCAGGCAGCAGGCGGAATCGCCCGAGTGCACCCCGGCCTCCTCGATGTGCTGCATGATGCCGGCGACATGCACGTCCGATCCGTCGGCGATGGCGTCGACGTCCACCTCCGTCGCGCCGGCAAGATAGCCATCGAGCAGCACCGGGTTGCGGCCCGAGACGACCACGGCCTCGTCGATGTAGCGCTCCAGATGGCCCATGTCGCGCACGATCTCCATCGCGCGGCCGCCCAGGACGTAGGAAGGCCGGATCACCAGCGGAAAGCCGATCTCCTCGGCGATGGCCAGCGCCTGCGCCTTGGACGCGGCGATGCCGTTCCTGGGCTGTTTCAGCGCCAGCTTGTTCACCAGCGTCTGGAACCGCTCGCGGTCCTCGGCGAGGTCGATGGCGTCGGGCGTGGTGCCGAGGATCGGGATTCCTTCCGCCTCCAGATCGTTGGCGAGCTTGAGGGGCGTCTGCCCGCCGAACTGCACGATAACGCCGGCGAGCGTGCCGTTCTCCTGCTCGACGCGCAGGATCTCGAGGACGTGCTCCAGCGTCAGCGGCTCGAAATAGAGCCGGTCGGAGGTGTCGTAGTCGGTGCTCACCGTCTCGGGGTTGCAGTTGACCATGATGGTCTCGAAGCCCGCATCGGTGAGCGCGTAGCAGGCGTGACAGCAGCAGTAGTCGAACTCGATCCCCTGCCCGATGCGGTTCGGCCCGCCGCCGAGGATCACGACCTTCTTGCGGTCCGAGGGACGCGCCTCGCATTCCACCTCGCCCATCATGGGCGCCTCGTAGGTGGAGTACATGTAAGGAGTCTGCGCCTCGAACTCGGCCGCGCAGGTGTCGATCCGCTTGAAGACGGCCGTCACACCGAGGTTCCGGCGCGCGCGGCGCACCTGCGCCTCGTCCCTCCCCGTCAGATGCGCGAGGCGGGCGTCGGTGAACCCCATCATCTTGAGCGCGCGCAGGCCCTCCTCCGTGACGGGCAGCCCGTCGCGGCGCAGGGTCTCTTCCGTCTCCACGATCTCGCGGATGCGCGAGATGAACCAGGGGTCGTATTTCGTGACGCCGTGAATCTCGTCGTCCGACAGCCCTTGCCGCATCGCCTGCGCGACGAGGCGGAGCCGGTCCGGCGTCTGGCGGCTCAGCGCGCGGATCACCGCCGCCTTGCCCTGCTCGGGGTCGTCGGCGCCCTCGATGGCGATCTCGTCGAACCCAGACAGCCCGGTTTCCAGGCTCGCCAGCGCCTTCTGCATCGATTCGTGGATCGTGCGGCCGATGGCCATGGCCTCGCCCACCGATTTCATCGAGGTGGTGAGATCCGGCTGCGCGCCGGGGAACTTCTCGAAGGCGAAGCGGGGGATCTTGGTGACGACATAGTCGATGGTCGGCTCGAAACTCGCCGGCGTGACCCGGGTGATGTCGTTGTCGAGCTCGTCCAGCGTGTAGCCCACGGCGAGCTTTGCCGCGATCTTGGCGATGGGGAAGCCCGTGGCCTTCGACGCCAGCGCCGAGGAGCGCGAGACCCGCGGGTTCATCTCGATCACGACCATGCGCCCCGTCTCGGGGTGGATCGCCCACTGCACGTTCGAGCCGCCGGTCTCGACCCCGATCTCGCGCAGCACGGCGATCGAGCCGTTGCGCATGATCTGGTATTCCTTATCCGTCAGCGTGAGGGCAGGGGCCACGGTGATCGAATCGCCCGTGTGCACGCCCATTGGGTCCACGTTCTCGATCGAACAGACGATGATGGCGTTGTCCGCGCGGTCCCGGACGACCTCCATCTCGAACTCTTTCCAGCCGAGAAGCGACTCGTCGATCAGGATCTGGCCGACGGGAGAGGCGTCCATGCCGGACCGGCAGTAGTGAATGTAGTCCTCGCGGTTGTAGGCCACGCCGCCGCCGGTGCCGCCCAGCGTATAGGCAGGGCGGATGATCGCCGGCAGCCCGATCTCGTCCAGCGCCTCGAGCGCGGTCTGAACGCCGGCCTCGAGGTCGAACTGGCCGTTGTCCTTCCTGGGCGCGCTGACGATTGTCGCGGCCGGGTTTTCCAGCCCGATGCGCTCCATCGCTTCGCGAAAGAGCGCGCGATCCTCGGCCATCTCGATCGCCTCGCGCCGGGCGCCGATCATCTCGACCCCGTGTTCGGCCAGCACGCCCATCTCCTCGAGCTTGAGCGCGGTGTTGAGCCCCGTCTGCCCGCCCATGGTGGGCAGCAGCGCGTCGGGCTTTTCCCTGGCGATGATCTTCGCCACCACCTCGGGCGTGATGGGCTCGATGTAGGTGGCGTCCGCGAGTCCCGGGTCGGTCATGATCGTGGCCGGGTTGGAGTTGACCAGGATGACCCGATAGCCCTCTTCACGCAGCGCCTTGCAGGCCTGCGCGCCGGAGTAGTCGAATTCGCAGGCCTGCCCGATGATGATGGGCCCCGCGCCGATGATCATGATCGACTGGATGTCGGTGCGTTTGGGCATGGAGAAACCTGCAGGAAAGGGCCGCGCGACGTCGCGCGGGTTATAGTCGAGCGCCGGGGCGGCGCAAGGGGCCGGCGCGTGCCGTCGCGGCCGGTTGATCTGCGTCAACAAATGTTGACACCACGTATGTCACGCTCCCTGCCAACGAGGGAGAAAGATCATGCGCATTCTGTTCGTCCATCCCAACTACCGCTCCGGCGGCGCGGAGATCGCGGGCAACTGGCCGCCTGCCTGGGTCGCCTATCTGACGGGCAGCCTGCGACGGGCGGGGTTCGACGATATCCATTTCGTCGATGCCATGACCAACGACCTCTCGGACGAGGAAGTGGGCGCGCGGATCGAGGAACTGCAGCCCGACGCCGTCGGAGTCACGGCGATCACGCCCTCGATCTACAAGGCCGAGGAAATCCTGCGCATCGCACAGGAAAGGGCGCCGGACGCCGTGCGCATCCTGGGCGGAATCCACGGCACCTTCATGTTCAAGCAGGTGCTGTCAGAGGCGCCCTGGATCGACGTGATCGTGCGCGGCGAGGGCGAGGAGATCGTCACCGAACTGATGACCGCCATTTCCGAAGGCCGCTGGCCCGCGGACAGGCAGAAGATCAAGGGCCTTGCGTTTCGCGACGGCGAGCGGATCGTGGCGACCGAGGCGGCCTCGACGGTGAAGAACCTCGAGGGGATCAAGCCCGACTGGTCGATCCTCGAGTGGGAGAAATACATCTACATCCCGCTCAATACCCGCGTCGCCATCCCCAACATGGCGCGCGGCTGCCCCTTCACCTGTTCCTTCTGCTCGCAGTGGAAATTCTGGCGCGACTACCGGGTGCGCGAGCCCAAGGCGGTGGTGGACGAGATCGAGGATCTCGTGGAGAATCACGGCGTCGGCTTCTTCATCCTTGCCGACGAGGAGCCCACCATCAACCGCAAGAAGTTCGTCGAGTTCTGCCAGGAGCTCATCGACCGCGACCTGCCGCGGCGGGTGCAGTGGGGCATCAACACGCGCGTCACCGACATCTACCGCGACCGCGAGCTTCTGCCCTTCTACCGCGAGGCGGGGCTGGTGCACGTCTCGCTGGGGACCGAGGCGGCGGCGCAGATGAAGCTCGACCAGTTCAACAAGGAAACCAAGGTCGAGGAGAACAAGCAGGCCATCAAGCTCCTGCGCGACGCCGACATTTTCGTGGAGGCGCAGTTCATCGTGGGTCTCGACAACGAGACGAAGGAGACGCTGGAAGAGACCTACCGCATGGCCTGGGACTGGCAGCCCGACCTCGCCAACTGGGCGATGTACACGCCATGGCCCTTCACACCGCTCTTCCAGGAACTCAAGGACAAGGTCGAGATCTACGACTTCTCCAAGTACAACTTCGTCACGCCCATCATGAAGCCCGCGGCGATGGAGCGGGGCGAGCTGCTTGACGGCGTGATGAAGAACTACCGCCGCTTCTACATGCAGAAGGCGCTCTTCCACTATCCGTGGCGGGGCACCGGCTATCGCCGCCGTTACCTGCTGGGTTGCCTCAAGGCCTTCATGAAGGCGGGCTTCGCACGCACCTTCTACGATCTCGGCAAGGCCGGCTACTGGGGGCCGCAGTCCAAGGGCAAGGTGGATTTCCACTTCGACGAAAGCCGCCAGATCGCCGAGGCGCAGATGGAGGACTGGGAGGCCGCGGCCGACCGCGCCGCCCGTGCGAAGGAGCGCCGCGAGGCCGTACGCGCGCAGATGAAGGAGCGCGCGGAACAGCGGCGCGAGGGGTTCCGGATGCCCAACGGCGCCGAGGTGAAGGCCTGCGGCGGCGGCACAGAGCAGATGGAAGACGCCTGAGATGGCCGCGCTCGCCGAAGCGGATCTGCGCGCCGACGCGGTCGATCCCGCGTCGGCCCGGATCGGGCCCAACGCGCTCTTGCAGTTGCATCCCCTGCTGCGCGAGGCCGGGCTTGCCGGGCCGGTCTATGCCGCCGCGGGCGTGACCGAGATGCCCGACGGCAGCGGCATGATCGACGAACGGCCGGTGGCGCGCGTGCATCAGGAGCTGCGGCGTCTCGCGCCCGACCGCGCGGCCGACCTCGCCTACGAGGCCGGTGTGGGCACGGGGCGTTACATCCTTGCCCACCGCATCCCCCGCATGGCGCAGACGCTGCTGGTCGCGATGCCCGCGCCGGTCGCGGCGCGGCTGCTGTCGCGGGCGATCGCCGCCAACGCCTGGACCTTCGCGGGCTCGGGCGACTTCCGCGTCGTCTCTCCCTTCGTCTTCGAGTTGCGCGACAACCCCATCGTGCGGGGCGAGCGGGCCGATCACCCGCTCTGCGACTGGCATTGCGGCGTCTTCACCACGCTCTACGCCGCGCTCGTGCATCCGCACATGCGCTGCACCGAGACGACCTGTTGCGCCATGGGCGCGCCCGCCTGCCGGTTCGAGTTGGCGCGCGCGGCCTGAGCGCTATTCGCCCGCCTTGAGCTGGGCGTGCACCGGCGGCGTGTAGAGATAATCCCGGGTCGCCGGGATCGTCCGCTGCTTTTGTGCGAGCTGGATCTGGAACACGCCCTGCCGGGCACAGTCGAAGAACGCCTCGCAGGACACGAGATAGTAGCGCCACATGCGGATGAACCGCTCGTCGTTGAGCGCGCGCACCTTGTCGAGGTTGGCCTCGAATCGCCTGCGCCAGTGTTCGAGCGTGCGGGCGTAGTGATAGGTGCCCTGCAGGATCTCGATGTCCGTGCCGTGCAGGCCCGACTTCTCGATCGGCACGGCAAGTTCAGAGAGCGATGGCACATAGCCGCCCGGGAAGATGTACTTGCTGAACCACGGCGACTGGGCCGTGGGTTCGGTGATCCGGCCGATCGTGTGGATCAGCGCGATGCCGTCGGGCGCGAGCAGCTTCGCCACCTGGTCGAAATAGGTCTGGTACTGCGGGATGCCGACATGCTCGAGCATGCCCACGCTGACGATCCGGTCGAAGGGCTCGTCAAGCTTGCGGTAGTCCAGCAGACGGAACTCCACCCGCTTCGACAGCCCCGCCGCCTCCGCCCTCTCGCGGGCGCGCGCCAACTGGTTCTCCGACAGCGTCACGCCCACGACCCGCGCCCCGTAATCCCGCGCCAGCGTGATCGCCATGCCGCCCCAGCCGCAGCCGATGTCCAGCACGCGATCGCCTTCGCGGATCATCAGCTTTTCCGCGATATGCGCCTTCTTGGCCGCCTGCGCCTCTTCAAGCGTCATGTCGGGGCGGGCGAAATAGGCGCAGGAGTACTGCCAGTCCTCGTCGAGGAAGAGCGCGTAGAGATCGTCGCTCAGATCATAGTGATGCGCCACGTTCTGCCGGGCGGTGAGCGGCGTGTTCTTCATCGCCCAGCGGCGAAGCGCGAAACGGATCCGGTCGATCGCGCGGATCCACGGCGGAAAGGTGCCCTCGTCGCGGTTGGTGATCAGCAGCGCGAGCAGGTCGTAGAGCGCGTCCTTCTCCACCTCTATGGTGCCGTCCATGTAGCCCTCGCCGAGGGCGAGCTCGGGGTTCAGGCAGAGCCGGCGATAGACGGCCGGGTCGGTGAAGCGCACGCGGGCTTCCATGTCGCCGCCGGGCCCGTAGGCCTTGCTGCTGCCGTCAGGACCGGTAACCTCAAGGCGCCCGCGGACGATCAGCCGCTCGAGCATCCTGTCGAAGACGTTTTCCCACATGACTTCCCCCTTCCTGCCTCGGCGGACCGCCATGGCGCATGGATGGTTGACGTTGCTCCCGTTGCGTCACTATGCCACCCGATTCGGATTTCCTCAAATCCCGCGCGACGCCTGCCCTTGACTTCTGCCCGACTGGCAAGTGTATCGGCGCCGGATCGCTGACCCGGAGGGCATCATGCACGCCTATCGCACCCACACCTGCGCCCAGCTCGACACCGGCAACGTCGGGCAGACCGTGCGCCTTGCCGGATGGGTCCACCGCGTGCGCGACCACGGCGGCGTTCTCTTCATCGACCTGCGCGACCACTACGGCGTGACGCAGGTGCTCTGCGACCCCGACAGCGCGGTCTTCGCCGAGGTCGAAAAGGTCCGCTCCGAGTGGTGCATCCGCATCGACGGCGAGGTGAAGGCGCGCGACCCCTCGCTGATCAACCCCAAGATCCCGACGGGCGAGATCGAGGTCTTCATCCGCGACATGGAGGTGCTCGGCCGCGCGCAGGAGCTGCCGCTCATGGTCTTCGGCGATCAGGAATACCCGGAGGAGACGCGCCTGCGCTACCGCTACCTCGACCTGCGCCGCGAGGAGATGCAGCGCAACATGACCCTGCGCGCGGACGTGATCGCCTCGATCCGCCGGCGGATGTGGGACATCGGCTTCCGCGAGTATCAGACGCCGATCATCACCGCCTCGTCCCCCGAGGGCGCGCGCGACTTCCTCGTGCCCTCGCGGCTCCATCCCGGGAAGTTCTACGCCCTGCCGCAGGCGCCGCAGCAGTTCAAGCAGCTGCTGATGGTCTCGGGCTTCGACAAGTATTTCCAGATCGCGCCCTGCTTCCGCGACGAGGATCCCCGCGCCGACCGCTCGCCCACCGACTTCTACCAGCTCGACATGGAGATGAGCTTCGTCACGCAGGACGAGGTCTTCGCGACGATCCAGCCGGTGATCGAGGGCGTTTTCGAGGAGTTCGGCAACGGGCGCAAGGTGGACAGGCACTGGCCGCAGATCGCCTACCGCGACGCGATGCTGTGGTATGGCACCGACAAGCCCGACATGCGCAATCACATCAAGATGCAGGTGGTGAGCGCGCATTTCGCCGGCAGCGGCTTCAAGATCTTCGCCGACCTGCTCGAGCAGGAGGGCACCGAGGTGCGCGCCATTCCTGCGCCCGGCGGCGGCAGCCGCAAGTTCTGCGACCGGATGAATTCCTTCGCGCAGCAACAGGGGCTGCCGGGGATGGGCTACATCTTCTGGCGCGAGGGCGAGAGCGGCGTCGAGGCCGCCGGCCCGCTGGCCAAGAACATCGGCCCCGAACGGACCGAGGCGATCCGGCAGCAGCTCGGCCTCGGCAAGGGCGACGCGGCCTTCTTCCTGGGCGGGCGTCCCAAGGACTTCATCGGCGTGGCGGCGCGGGCGCGCGACGTGATCGGGCGCGAACTCGGCCATGTCGACGAGGATCGCTACGCCTTCGCCTGGATCGTGGATTTCCCGATCTACGAGAAGGATCCCGAGACCGGCGAGATCGACTTCGAGCACAACCCCTTCTCGATGCCGCAGGGCGGCATGGATGCGCTGGAGGGCGACCCGCTGGAGGTGCTGGGATACCAGTATGACCTGACCTGCAACGGCTATGAACTCGTCTCCGGTGCGATCCGGAACCACAAGCCCGAGGTGATGCTCAAGACGTTCGAGATCGCCGGCTACTCCGAGGAAGAGGTGCGCCGCCGCTTCGGCGGGCTCTACACCGCCTTCCACTACGGCGCGCCGCCGCACGGCGGCTGCGCGGCCGGCATCGACCGGATCGTCATGCTGCTCGCCGACGAGATCAACATCCGCGAAGTGATCCCCTTCCCGATGAACCAGCGCGCCGAGGATCTGATGATGGGCGCGCCCTCCGAGCCCGCCGCAGAGCAGCTCATGGAGCTTGGGTTGCGGGTGGTGCCGAAGGAGTAGCGCGGCCCCTCAGATCGCCGCGCGCTCCGTCAGCCGCTCCTGCACCAGTCCGGCCAGCCTGGCGAGATCGTTGCGCCGGGGGCGGCCCTCGCGGCGCGCCTGCGCGAGCGCGTCGGTCGCCAGCCGTAGCGGCGCGTCGCCCGCGCTGCGTGCCACGCCCGAAAGGAACTGCACGAGATAGTCGAGCTCGGCCTCCTCCATTTCTCCGCCGATGATCTCGGCCGCGGTGGCGAGGTCGTCCCGGTAGATCGCCGGATCGGGGCGCAGCTCGTCCGCCGGCGGCTCGTCGCAGGCCATCGGTGCGCGGTCCGGCAGGCGCTCCAGCACGGCGGCCTGAAAGGTGGCGAGGCTGGCGATCGGCTTTTCCAGGAATCCGTCGGCGCCCGCCGCCAGCGCCTCTGCCGCGCGGGAGGGATCGGCGCTCATTCCCAGGCGCGCGGGGACCGGGGGCTGCGCCGCCGCGGCCTCTTGCAGAAGGGTGCCGCCGCAGCCGTCCGGCAGACCGAGATCGACCAGCAGGACCGTGGGCCGATAGACCGATAGATGGCGCCGCGCGGTCCGCAGGCTGTCGGCGCGGCGGATCCGCGCGCCCGACTTCAGGCACAGCAGGCGGAGCGCTTCGGAGGCATAGCGGCTGTCCTCGACCACGAGGATGGTCAGGCCGAGAAAGGGCCGGCGTGCGCTGGGCAGGGGCGCACGGGCGAAGGGGTCGCGGTCGTCCATGTCGGCTCTCCCGAGGTTTTGCATGGCGCGATCCTCGGCGGCATAACGTGAAGACCGGGTTAACCATGCCGCGGCCCGATGCGGCGTCACGCCCCTTGCGGCCGCGGGCGGGCGCGGCGCATAACCGCATCTGAAATCGACACGAGGAGCTTCCGCCCATGATCGGCCGCCTGAACCACGTCGCCATCGCCGTGCCCGATCTCGAGGCCGCCGCCGAGCAGTATCGCGGCGCGCTGGGCGCGACCGTCGGCGCGCCGCGGGACGAGCCCGATCACGGCGTCACCGTGATCTTCATCGAGCTGCCCAACACCAAGATCGAGCTGCTGCATCCGCTGGGCGAGGACAGCCCGATCAAGGGCTTCCTCGAGAAGAACCCCGCCGGCGGCATTCACCATGTCTGCTACGAGGTCGAGGATATCCGCGCGGCCCGCGACCGGCTGCGCGACAGCGGCGCGCGCGTCCTCGGCGACGGCGAACCGAAGATCGGGGCGCATGGCAAGCCGGTGCTCTTCCTGCACCCCAAGGACTTCAACGGCTGCCTGATCGAACTCGAGGAAGTCTGACGCCCGCCCCTGCGGCAGCGGGTCCGTTTGCGCCCGGCGCGCCCCGGCGCTATGCCTGTCACGTCGCAAAGGGAGGCAGCTCATGTCCATCGCCTCGGCCATCGTCCTCTACCTGGTGCTGTGGTTCCTGGTGTTCCTGATCGCCCTGCCCGTGCGCATACAGACGCAGGGCGACGTCGGTCAGGTGCTCGCCGGCACGTCGGCCGGGTCGCCGGAACACCATCACCTCGGCAAGAAGCTCTGGATCGCCACGCTGGTCGCGGCGGTTCTCTGGGCGGTGGTCGCAGGGATCATCGTGTCGGGCGCGATCACCGTGCGCGACATCGACATGTTCGGCCGCATGGGGCCCGAATCGCCGCTCGCGCAGTGAGGCTCAGCGGCGCCGCTCCAGCCCGTGAAAGATGTGGGTGAAGGTCGCGGCGCCAAGGATCGGCACCAGCAGGTTGAGGATCGGCACGGTGAGCGGCAGCGCCATGAGCACGCCGGCGAGCCAGATCTTTCCGGCATGCCGCCGGCGCAATTGCGCGGCGCGCTCGCGTCCCACCCGCCGCATCGCCGCGACGGTGAAATACTCCCGTCCCAGCAGCAGCCCGTTCACCGCGTAGAAGACCGGCAACCCGGCGATCGGAAAGATGAGGGTGAGTGCGAGCGCCACCACGTTGGCCACGATCAGCAGACCGATCGCGGCGGCCCCGTCGCGAATCCCGTCGAGGATCGTGACGTCACCCGCCGGCGCGAGTTCCGGGTAATGCCGCGCCTCGACCGCATCGGCCACCTCGTCGAGAAAGACCGAGACGAATCCCGCCGCAACCGGCACCATGAGAAAGACCGAAAGCCCGATCATCAGCGCGAGAAAGGCCCAGGAGAGCACGTCGTCCACCCAGGCCACCTCGCCGATCAGCGGCAGCACCACCGAATCGCCGACCAGCCAGCCAACGCCCCAGACCAGCGCCGCGGTCAGCGCCGCCAGAAGACCGAGCGTCAGCGCGAGCCCGCGCAGAAGCACCGCCCGGAACCGCGGATCGCCGAGCTGCCCCAGCGCCTTGAGAAAGGCACCGAGGATCACGCCGACAGCCACGTGACGATCCTGTCGAGATCCGGGCGCGGACGTTCGGGCGGGGCGGCGCTCTCGGTGCCGATGTGGATGAAGCCGGCGATGCGCTCGTTCGCGGCGAGATCCAGCGCCGCCGTGGCGAAGCTGCGGTCATGCGCCACCCAGCCGGTCAGCCAGTTCGCGCCCCAGCCTGCGGCGAGCGCGGCGTTCAGAAGCGACAGGCAGGCTGCCCCGGCGGAATAGGTCATCTCGAGCGCCGGGATCTTGTCCGAGGGTTGCGTCACCTCGACCACCGCCACCGCGAGCGGGCTTTGCTCGAACTGCTGTGCGGCCTTGGCGATGCCGGCGTCGTCGTGGCCCTCGGCCGCCGCGCGCTCGCGCGCGAGATGGGCGAGCCGGGCGAGCGCCGCGGGCTCCAGCACGACGAAGCGCCAGGGCTCGAGCTTGCCGTGATCGGGCACGCGCGCCGCCGCGGTCAGGATCGTGCGCAGCTCTTCCGCCGTGGGTGCCGGGGCGCGCAGGGTCTTGGCCGGGCGCGATCGGCGCGTAAGCAGGAAGTCGAGCGCGGCGGGGTTCGGATCGGGCATCGCGGGCTCCGTCATTGGATCACGCATCTATCTCGGACCGCGCGGAGCGGGATGCAAGCCCTGCGCCGTTAACCCGCCGTTCACCCGAATCCGGTGAGGTCGCTCCCATGACCCGCTCCGCCTTCGCCGAGGCCCCGCTGCCGATTTTCGACGCCGACGAGGCGGCGGTCGCCCCGTCTGTGCCGGGCGGCCGGCCGCCCAGCTATCTGAAGGATCACCGCGCCCGGCTGCGCGAGCGGTTCCTCTCGGGCGGCGCCGCGGCGATGCCGGACTACGAGTTGCTGGAACTCGTGCTGTTCCGCGCGATCCCGCGGCGCGACGTGAAGCCGCTGGCGCGCGCGCTGATCGACCGCTTCGGCGATTTCAACGCGGTGCTTTCCGCGCCGCCGGACCGCCTCGCGGAGACCGAGGGCGTCGGGCCGGCCGTCGTCTGCGAGCTCAAGGTGGTCGAGGCTGCGGCGCACAGGCTTTCCCGCTCGCGTGTGCTGCGTCGGCAGGTGGTCTCGAGCTGGCAGGCGCTGATCGACTACTGTCATGCCACGATGGCGCACCGCGAGACCGAGCAGTTCCGCGTCCTCTACCTCGACCGCAAGAACGTCCTCATCGCCGATGAGGAGCAGGGCAGGGGCACCGTGGACCACGTGCCTGTCTATCCGCGCGAGGTGGTCAAGCGGGCGCTGGAGCTCAATGCCTCGGCGCTGATCCTCGTGCATAACCACCCCTCGGGCGACCCCACGCCCTCGGAGGCGGATATCGCCATGACCGAGCAGATACGGCGTGCGGCCGAGGCGCTGTCGATCACCTTGCACGATCACCTCGTCATCGGCCGCGCGCGCGAGCTGAGCTTCCGCGCGGAGGGGCTTCTGTAGGACGCTCGGTGGCGCTGACGCACCATCTCGCGCGGGCCGGCGCCTGGCTGGAGCCGCGGCGTTTCGGCGAGAAGCGCCCGGGAAGGGCGCGCCGAGCCTCGCCCTGCGCGAGGGCGGCGACGCCGCAGGGGGCCAGCCCCCCGTCCGGCTGCGTCGGACTCCCCCCGGGGTTTTTCCCCGCAAGAGCAAGGACCGGGTGTCGCGCAGGTGCCGGGGCACGGCGCACCGCCGTGGCCCAAGCGAGGCCGTTCAGACCCGTTCGAGCGCCAGCGCGATGCCCTGCCCGCCGCCGATGCACATGGTGACCAGCGCGTGGCGCCCGCCGATCCGCTCCAGTTCGTGGAGCGCCTTGACCGTGATGATCGCCCCCGTCGCCCCCACCGGGTGGCCCAGCGCGATGGCGCCGCCGTTGGGGTTCACCTTTTCCGGGTCGAGGCCCAGCTCGGCCGAAACCGCGAGCGCCTGCGCTGCGAAGGCCTCGTTCGACTCGATCACGTCGAAGTCCGCGACGGACAGGCCCGTCTTCTCCAGCAGAGACCGTACCGCCGGCACAGGGCCGATGCCCATCACCTCGGGTCGCACGCCGGCGTGGGCGTAGCCGAGCACGCGGGCGCGGGGCGTCAGCCCGGCGGCCTCGGCCGCCTCGGCCCGCGCCAGCACCAGCGCCGCGGCGCCGTCGTTGATGCCGCTGGCGTTGCCTGCGGTCACGCTGCCGTCCTTCGCGAAGGCGGGCCGAAGTCCCGCCAGCCCCTCGGCCGTCGTCGAGGGCTTGGGATGCTCGTCGGTGTCGAAGCTCACGGTCTGCCGCTTCACCTGCACCTCCACGGGCACGATCTGGTCGGCGAAGCGCCCCTCCGCGATGGCGCGGCCGGCGCGGCGCTGGCTTTCCAGCGCGAAGGCGTCCTGCGCCTCGCGGCTGACCCGGTGCTTCTGGGCCACGTTCTCGGCGGTCACGCCCATGTGGCCGGTGCCGAAGGGGCAGTTGAGCGCGCCCAGCATCATGTCGCGGGTGCGCACGTCGCCCATCCTGGCGCCCCAGCGCTGATCGGGGATGATGAAGGGCGAGCGGCTCATGCTCTCGGCCCCGCCGGCGAGGCCGAAGTCGGCATCGCCCAGCATCAGCGACTGCAAGACCGAAACGACCGCCTGCGCCCCCGATCCGCAGAGCCGGTTGACGTTCATCGCGGGCGCGGTCTCCGGCACGCCCGCCTCCATCGCGGCGACGCGGCTGAGGTACATGTCGCGCGGCTCGGTGTTGATGACATGGCCGAAGGCCACGTGCCCGATCTGCGCGCCCTCCACGCCCGCGCGCGCCAGCGCGGCCTTCGCCGCCGTGGCGCCCAGCGTGATCGGCGGCACGCTCGCGAGGCTGCCGCCGAAGGTGCCGATGGCGGTGCGCGCGCCGCTCAGGATGACGATGTCGGTCATGGCTCGTCCTTTCGCCCGAATCTCGGAGGCGAGCCTAGCCGCAGGCGCGGGCGGCGTCACGCCGACGTGGCGGAAGCGCTCAGGGCGCGCCGGACTCGTCCCAAACCGCGAGCAGCGACCGTTCGCCCAGGCGTTCCAGGCGCGCCAGAACGGCAGCCAGCGCGACCTCGTCGCCCGCGTCCACGCAGGCCGTAGCATCCAGCGCCACGCGCGCGAGCGCGTCCATGCCGAGCTGTTGCGAAATCGCGGCCATGCCCCGCGTGGTCTTGCGCAGGCGGGCGAGGTCGTTCTCCTGCCGGCAGCGGTCCAGATGCGCGAGGCGCAGCGCCAGTTCCTCGAGCGCGCGCGTCACCACCTCCTCGGCCGCCTCGGGCCCGAGTTCGGCGAAAAGCCTTTGCATGCGCGCGCGGTCGAGCCGCGCAGGCTCGTCCCGGCTCAGCACGATCGGTTGCTCCACCACGTCCATCCCAAGCTCACGCCCCCGCGGCGCCGCAGCCTGCCTGCCCGGCATTAGCGAATGGTTGCTCCCGCCGCGATTTTCCGCTCGAATTCGCGGCGAAATCGCCGTAACGCGGAGTTCCGTCCGACGGCCCGACAAGGATGCGCCCCGAGGCATGACGACCGCCAGCCCGCTGCCCGCCTATCTCGTCCAGCGCTATCATGGCTGGAAGGCGACGGGCTACAGCCAGAACCGCGCCTGGTACAAGCACCTGGCCAGCCACGGGCAACACCCGCGCGCGATGGTGATCTCCTGCTGCGACAGCCGGGTGCACGTCACCTCGATCTTCGGCGCCGATCAGGGCGAATTCTTCATCCATCGCAACGTCGCCAACCTGGTGCCGCCCTACGAGCCGGGCGGGCACCATCACGGCACCAGCGCCGCGGTGGAATACGCGATCCGCGCGCTGCATGTCGCGCATCTCATCGTGCTGGGCCATTCCGGCTGCGGCGGCGTGCAGGGATGCATGGCGATGTGCGAGGGGCACGCGCCGGAACTCGAGGAGGAAACCAGTTTCGTCGGCCGCTGGATGGACATCCTCCGCCCCGGCTGGGAGCGGGTGAAGGACAAGGCGGAATCCATGCGCGAGCAGGCGCTGGAAAAGCAGGCGGTCGTGATCTCGCTCGACAACCTTATGAGCTTTCCCTTCGTGGCCGAGGCGGTCGAGGCGGGCGATCTGAGCCTGCACGGCCTCTGGACCGACATCGGTGCCGGCAGCCTCGAGTGCTATGACGCCGAGGCCGACGGCTTTCAGGCCGTCTGAAGGATCAGTTCAGGAACTCGCCCGCCGCGTCCGAGCCCGGCAGCGCCTTGACGCAGGGCCGGCCCAGCCGTGCCGCGAGCGTGGCGAGCGGCGCCCCGAGCCATCGCCCGGTGCAGAGCTCCGCGCCGCCCGCGGTCTCGATCACCGTGAGCCGCCCCCCGCGGATCGCCAGATCCAGGCCCTTGGCGGCCAGCGCGGCCCGCAGCTCCTGCCAGCTCGCGGCGCGCTGAAAGAGGGGCGCGAGGGCCGTGCGCAACTGCATCGCCGTCTCGCTGTCCATCTCTGCACTCGTGCGCCATCGGGTGACGAGCTCGGTCTCTGCCGTCTCGGCGGTCATGCCTTGGGTCATGTCGTCTGCTCTCGCCTCGTTGTCCTCGGCCATTCTCCGGGCCTCCGCCGTTCGGTGATCCGTCGACGGTGAAGCAAGAGTGGCACGGCAATGGGGCGAAAGACAGAAAATCGCGCGGCAGGGGGCCGGCCCGCTGCGCGATTGCTGCATTTCTGTGACGTTTGCGCCGTCTCAGCCCTTCTTAAGGCAGCGTTGGCCCAGCGCTTCGGCGATCTGCACGGCGTTGAGCGCCGCGCCCTTGCGCAGGTTGTCCGAGACGACCCAGATGTTGAGGCCGTTGTCGATGGTCGAATCCTGCCGGATGCGGCTGACGAAGGTCGCGAAGTCGCCCACGCATTCGATCGGCGTGACGTAGCCGCCGTCCTCGCGCTTGTCCACGACCATGAGGCCCGGCGCGGCGCGCAGGATGTCGCGCGCCTCGTCCTCGTCGAGATGGTCCTCGAACTCGAGATTGATCGCCTCGGCGTGGCCCACGAAGACCGGCACGCGCACGCAGGTCGCCGTGACCTTGATCGCCGGGTCCACGATCTTCTTCGTCTCGGCGACCATCTTCCACTCTTCCTTGGTGGAGCCGTCCTCCATGAAGACGTCGATGTGCGGGATCACGTTGAAGGCGATCTGCTTCTGGAACTTCTTGGGCTCGATCTCTTCGGTCGGGTTGTAGATGGCCTTGGTCTGGTCCCAGAGCTCGTCCATCCCCTCCTTCCCGGCGCCCGAGACGGACTGGTAGGTGGAGACCACCACGCGCTTGATCCTCGCGCGGTCGTGCAGCGGCTTGAGCGCGACGACCATCTGCGCGGTCGAGCAGTTCGGGTTCGCGATGATGTTCTTCTTCGCATACCCCTCGACCGCCTCGGCGTTGACCTCGGGCACCACCAGCGGCACGTCGGGGTCGTAGCGGTAGAGCGAGGAGTTGTCGATCACCACGCAGCCGGCCTTGGCGGCCCTGGGCGCGTAGGTCTTCGTCGCGTCCGAGCCGATCGCGAAGAGCGCGATGTCCCAGCCGGTGAAGTCGAAGGCCTCGAGATCCTGGGTCTTGAGCGTCCTGTCGCCGAAGCTCACCTCGGTGCCGAGGGAGCGGCGGCTGGCCAGCGCGGCGATCTCGTCCACCGGGAATTCGCGCTCGGCGAGGATGTTCAGCATTTCGCGGCCCACGTTGCCCGTGGCGCCCACGACGGCGACCTTGTAGCCCATTTCCGGCTCCTTGTTCTCTGCCCCGCGCCGCGATGCCGGCGCGAAGTGCGCACGCCTCATATAGGAAGCCTGCCGCAGGCGAAAGGGGGAGCGCCCCTCCCGCCGGGTCAGTCGACGCGGTCGCGGATGAAGAGATAGGGCAGCAGGCCGCCCAGGAGCAGTGCCGCGAAGAGCAGGAAGACCGCGGTGTAGGGGGCGACCGCGCTCTCGGCGCCAGCGGCCACGCCGGCGTGCAGGCGTCCCGTCACCATCTGGAAGAGGCCGACGCCGCCGATGCTGAAGAGGTTCATCAGTGTCACGCCGCGCCCGGCCAGGTGCATCGGCACGAAGGCGCGCGCATGGGCCATCATCAGCGGATAGGCCATGCCGAAGAACCCGACCGCGGAGAAGAGCGCCAGCGCCGTCACATAGTCCGCGCGCGGCGCCGCCCAGAGCGCGAGGCAGGCCGCCGCGCCCATCAGCGTACCGCCGACCACGACCCATTTGCGCGTGCCCAGCCAGCGGTCGAGCGGACCGTAGGCGAAGGTTCCCGCGATCATGGCGAGTCCCATGATCAGCGTGGGCACGCCCGCGGTCACGTTCTGCACCTCTGCCATGTAGGGGCCGATCCAGAGCCCCCGCAGACCCGCCGCCGGCGCATAGTTGACCAGCATCAGCGGAATGATCAGCCACAGCGCCGGGATGCGCAGGACGTCGAGCAGCCCGCCCGTCTCCCCGCTGTCGAGCCGGGGCGGATCCTGAACGAAGACGAACATGGTCAGCGCGAGCGCCCCGGTGATGCCGGCGAGCCCCGCCAGCGTCGCGCGCCAGCCCACCGCTTCGACCAGAAGCTCCAGCGGCACGGTGCCGGCCAGATTGCCGATGGAGCCAACGCCGATCATCACCGCGCCCAGCGTCGCGAAGGCCGAGGCGGGGAAGCTGCGGGCGAAGATGTAGTAGCTGCCCATCAGCACGGGCGCGCAGCCCACGCCGATCAGCGCCATCGCGGCGGAGACATGGGCGGGCGACTGCGCCAGGGCGAAGAGCGCGGCGCCCCCCGCGCCGCCGATCAGGAAGAGAACGGAGGAGGTGCGTCGCGGACCGATCCGGTCCAGCGCCCAGCCCACCGGCACCTGCATCGCCGCGAAGGCGAGGAACCAAAGCCCCGAGGCGCGCGCCAGATCGTCCGGCGTCGCGCCCAGGTCGCGTGCCAGCGGCTCGGCGAGAACGGCGAGGAACGCGCGAAAGAACTGGCTGAACACATAGGCAAGCCCCAGAAGCGCCAGTCCCAGCCGCATGTCGACCCCTCCCTGTCCCGAACCGCCGCTCGTTGGCACGTCCGCACGGCGGCTGCAAGCGATTGACCCCGGGGGAGCGCAGGGGATATGAAACATGAACCGCCTTTCATGTTGAGGCTTCGGCACATGACACATCCGCCCCTGCCCAAGACCGCTCGCGGCCGCCAGCGGCGCGAACAGATCCTGCGCGCGGCCGAGCGCGTGATCGGCAGAAAGGGATACTCCGACGCCTCGATCGCCGACATCACCGCGGAGGCGCATACGGCGCTCGGCACCTTCTACATCTATTTCGGCTCCAAGGAGGATGTCTTCACCCAGCTCGTGGCCGAGATGGGGCGGATGACGCGCCGCGTGCTCTCGGACGTGGCCGCCGCGTCCGGCGACCGGCTGGAAGCCGAGCGGCGCGGGTTGCTGGCCTTTCTGCAGTTCGTGCAGGAGCGGCCGGAACTCTACCGGATCGTGGAGGAAGCGCGCTTCGTCAATCCGCCGGCCTATCGCGCGTATTTCACCACCTTCGCCGCGGCCTATCGCGAAGGTCTAGAGACTGCAGCGGCGGAGGGCGAGATCAGCCCGGGCGACGCCGAGGTGCGTGCCTGGGCGCTGATGGGCATGGCCAAGACGCTCGGCGAGCGTTACGTTCTGTGGAACGACGGCACGCCGCTCGACCACGTGGCCGACGAGGCGTTCCGCATGATCCGCGACGGGCTGGGCACGGGACACGGATGACCGACAGGATGGTGCGCGGCAGGAGCGGACGGGCCGGCGCCCGGCACCGCGCCCGCTGACGGCATGTGGGGTCTGCTTCCCGACATGGCCGCGAAACGGGCGGCGCTCTCTCCCGGGGCCACGGCCTTCGTCGAGGACGCGGGCGGGCGGGTCTGGACCTTCGCCGAGATCGACGATGCCGCCGCGCGGATGGGCGCGGGCCTGCGCGCGCTCGGGCTCGCGCCGGGCGACCGGGTCGCGGCGCTCTCGTTCAATCGCGTCGAGATGTTCGTCGCCCTCTTCGCCGCGCAGAAGGCGGGGCTGATCCTCGTGCCGCTCAACTGGCGCCTCACGGCCGAAGAGCTGGCCGAGCAGGCCGAGATCGTGGCGCCCGCGCTCCTGCTGCACGACGCGCAGCATCACGATGCGGCGAAGGCGCTGGCGCAGGGCCGGCAGATCCCGCGCGCCGCGCTCGAGGGCGGACCGCGCGGCGCGGCCGACCTGCTGGCCACGCCCGACCCGCTGCCGCCGGCGCAGGTTCCTGCCGACCGGCCCTGGTATCTGCTCTTCACCTCGGGCAGCACGGGGCGGCCGCAGGCCGTGGTGCAGACCGCGGGCATGGGCTGGGCGGCGGCGGTGAACGCGGCGCAGGCGATGGACCTGACCGCCGCCGATCGCACGGTGAACTATCTGCCGCTCTTCCACACCGCCGGCGTGAATCTCTTCACGCTGCCCGTCTTCCTCTGGGGCGGCACGACGCGGGTGTTGCCGCGCTTCGACGCGGAGCGTCTGCTCGCGCTCCTCGAGGAGGGGGCGGCCAGCGTCTTCTTCGGCGTGCCCTCGGTCTGGCACGACTTCGCCGCGCATGTTGGGGCCGCGCGCCCCGACTGGTCAGCGATCCGCTGCGCCAGCGGCGGCGCCGCGCTGCCCGAGCGTCTGATCCGCGACTTCGCGGCGAAGGGCGCGCTCATTCGCAGCGGATACGGCATGACCGAGACGGGGCCCACCTGCTTCATCATGCAGGCGGACCGGGTCGAGGCGAAGCCGCGCGCCGTGGGCCGGGTGCAGGCGTTGACCGAGGTACGGCTGGACGGCGTGCCGGACGGCGCTCCGGGCGAGGGTGAGGTCTGGCTGCGCGGCCCGGCGATCACGCCGGGCTACTGGGAAGGGCCGGACGCCATCCGACCCGCCACCGATGCCGAGGGCTGGCTACGCACCGGAGACGTGGCCCGCCGCGACGCCGAGGGCGACCACGAGATCGTCGGCAGGCTCAGGGACATGTTCGTCTCGGGCGGCGAGAATGTCTGGCCGGCGGAGATCGAGCGCGTGCTCTGCGCCCATCCGGACGTGGCCGAGGCCGCGGTTATCGCGGTGCCCGACGACCGCCTGGGCGAGGTCGGGCACGCCTTCGTCGAGCCGCGGGCCGGGCATTGCATCGCGCCGGAAACCCTCTCAGAGTGGTGCCGGGCGCGCCTCGCCGGATACAAGGTGCCCAGGGGCTTCACCGAGGCCCAGAGCCTTCCCCGCACCGCCTCCGGCAAGATCCGCAAGCCCGCGCTGAAGGACTGGCCGAGATGACGCTGAACCTGAGCTCCCGCTGGACGCCGACGCACGCGGAATTCGCGGAATTCGCCCGGATCAGTGGCGACGACAACCCGATACACCTCGATGACGGGATCTACGCGATCGGCGGCTTCCCGCGCCCGGTCGCGCACGGGACGCTGATCTACGCCCGTCTCTGGGCCATGCTGCGCGAGGAGCGGCCGATGGCCCGGCCCGAACTGCACATGCTGGTCTTTCCCAATCCCTGCTACGCGGGAGAGGAGGTGCGCCTGGAGGTCACGCAGGAAGAGGAGGGGGCGCCGGTCTTTCTGCGCGCGATCCGGGCGATCGACGACAGCGAGCTGCTGATCGGCGAGCTGGAGGTGCAGTGATGGAGGTCGGCGCGAGCGCGGAACTGACCCGGACCTTTTCCCGCGCCGAGGTCGAGGCGCTGTCGCATCTCGCCGGAACCGGGGTGCGCGAGAACGTGCCCGAGCCGCTGATCGGCGGGATGATCTCCTGCCTTCTGGGCACGCGGCTTCCCGGGCACGGCACCAACTGGCTCAAGCAGGATCTGCAGTTCCTCGAGGCCGTGCCGATCGGCGCCGAGCTGACCGCACGGGTCGAGGTCACGCGGGTGCGACCGGAGAAGTCGCTGATCGACCTGTGGGCGAGCGTGCGCACGGCGGGTGGCACGCTCGTCTGCGAGGGGCGCTCGCTGGTGCTCGCGCGCGGGCGCTGACGCCTCCCGGCGCCGGTCAGAGGCGTGCGCGGCGCGCGGGCAGGGGCCGCGCCTGCCTTGCCGCGCTTTCCGCGGCGATCCGGGCGACCAGCGCGGCGAAGGCCTCCGGTTCCTCGAGATGCGGGCTGTGGCCCGACCGGGCGAAGCGGTGGACACGGCCGCCGGGCACCGCCTGCGCGACCCAGTGCGCAGTCTCGGGCGGATAGACGCGGCTGCGCGCACCGTAGGCCGCGGTCAGCGGCACGCCGCTGAGCGCGGCGAGATCCTCCCGCGCGTCCATCGCCAGAAGCTCGCGCCAGAGCGCGGCCATCGCGGCGCCGTCGTTGTCGCGCACCCAGCGCGCCGCGCGCTCCACCAGCGCGTCCGGCGCGCCGGGGGCGAACATGCTGCGGGCGATGGCATCGGCACCGGCCGCCCAGTCGCCCGGCACGGGCAGCGGCGCGCCCTCCTGCTGCCGCAGCCCGAGCCGCCAGTCGGGGCCATTGCGGAGCCGCGGGCCCATCTCGACCGAGAGCATCGCCGCGATCCGCTCCGACCCGTGCCGCGCGCCGAGGCGCCATGCCACCGCCGCGCCCATCGACCAGCCGACCAGCGTCACCCGGTCGAGACCCCTGGCGTCGAGCAGGCGTGCCAGGGCATCCGCCGCGGCACCGATCCCGCCCGGTCGCTCGCGCGCGCCGCCGTGCCCCGGCAGATCCGGCGCGAGGCACCGGAAGCGCCCGGAAAGCCGCGCGATCTGATCGTCGAAGACCGCGCCCCGCATCGTCCAGCCGTGCAGGAACAGGATCGCCGGCCCCTCGCCCGCGTCGCGGCAGGGCAGGGTCACCGGATCAGCGCCCCTGCCGCAGCCGGCCCACGATGCCGGTGGGGAAGAAATAGACCGACAGGACGAACAGGATGCCCAGCCACAGCAGCCAGCGATCGGCGCTGAGCAGCTCGGGCAGGATCGGAACCCCCTCGAAGGCGCCGGCGCCCAGCCCCATCAGCTCCTGCAGGTAGTTCTGCGCGATCAGCAGCAGCACGGCCCCGATCACCGCGCCGTACATCGTCCCCATGCCGCCGATCACCACCATCAGCAGGATGTCGAGCATGATGTCGAAGCTGAGCACCGCATCGGGGCCCACGTAGCGGATCCAGACGGCGTAGAGCGCCCCGGCGAAGGCCGCCACGGCGGCCGAGATGCAGGTCGCCGTCGTGCGGTAGGCCACGACGCGATAACCGATCGACTCGGCGCGAAAGTCGTTCTCGCGGATCGCCTGCAGCACGCGGCCGAAGGGCGAGTTCACGATCCTCAGCAGCAGCAGGAAAAGCGCCAGAGAGGCGAGGAAGACGAGGTAGTAATTCAGCAGCTTCCCGTTCAGCCGCACTCCGAAGAGCTCGTCGCCGAAGCGGAAGGCCGGCGTGAGCTCGCGCGGGATGAGAAAGGTCAGCCCGTCCTCGCCGCCGGTGATCTGGGAAAGCTGGCTTACCAGCACGGCGACCGCCGAGGCGACGGCAAGGGTGATCATCGCGAAGAAGATCGCCCGAACCCGGAGCGAGAAGAGCGCGATCAGGAAGGCGAAAACCGCGGCCAGCGCCGCGCCCGCCAGCGTCCCCACCGCCAGCGCGTCGAAGCCGCGCCCCATGTGCACCGAGGCCAGCGCCACGCCATATGCGCCCATGCCGAAGAACATGGTGTGCGCGAAGCTGACGATGCCGGTGTAGCCCAGGAGCAGGTCGTAGCTCGCCACCAGAACGATGAAGATGCAGATGCGCGCGGCCGTGTCCACCGAGCGGATGCCGGGAAAGAGGAAGGGCGCGAAGGCCAGCGCGATCAGGATCGCCAGCAGGATGAGGGCCAGCAGCGGACTGCGGGGGCTGTCGCCCGAAAGGAGTTTCACCAGCATGTCATTTCGCCTTCACGACCGGGATCATGCCCTGCGGGCGCCACATCAGGATCGCCACCATGAGCGCGATGTTCGACACCAGCGCCGCCTTGGGCTCGAGAAAGGCCACATAGTTCTGCATCAGCCCCACCAGCAGCGCGCCGATGAAACAGCCCTCGACCGAGCCCAGCCCGCCGATGATCACCACGATGAAGATCAGGATCATGATCTCCTGCCCCATGTGCGCGGTGATGAGCTCCTGGTAGAGGCCCCACATCACGCCGCCCAGACCGGCGAGCGCGGAGCCCGCGATGAAGACGCCGATGAAGACGCGCCGCAGGCGATAGCCCATCGCCTCGACCATCGGTCCGTTCTCGACGCCGGCGCGCACGATCAACCCGATCTTGGTGCGCCGCAGCACCAGCCGCATGGCGATGAAGAGCGCAAGCCCGATGCCCACGGCGACAAGCCGGTATTTCTCAAGCGCCGCGCCCGCGAAGGTCACCGCGCCCTGCAGCGCCTCGGGGCGCAGGATGTAGATCTCCTCGGGGCCCCAGAGCACGACGATCAGCTGCTCGATCACGATGAGCCCGCCCATGGTGACGAGGATCTGCTTGAGATGCGCGCCATAGACAGGCTTCACGATCACCCGCTCGAAGGCCCAGCCCAGCGCGCCGGTGGCCACCATCGCGGCGATCACCGCGGCCAGCATGGCGAGCAGGTTGAGCATCAGGCTGGGCGCCTCGGTCATATTCGCCAGCACCAGGAGCATCGAGACGCCCACGAAGGCGCCCACCGAGACGAAGGCGCCGTGACCGAAGTTGATCACGTCCATCAGCCCGAAGACGAGCGTGAGCCCCGAGGCCATGATGAAGATCATCATCCCCATCGCCAGCCCGGAGACCGTCAGCGTCAGCCACGACGAGGTGGAGGGGATCGCGAGCCAGCCCAGCACCGCCAGCACCGGCACCAGCAGGAAGGGCATCCAGGGCGCGAGGCGGTCCGTCAGCCCCGCCCGCGTCATCGTGGGCCTGTGCGCGACCTCGTCCCCGGCCGGCGGCGCCTCCCTCTGTTCGGCATGTGCCATCGCGTGTCCCGCTCTAATCCCCTGCTGCCCGGCACCCGCTCCACGCGCCGCGCCGCCAATTCAATGATCTCTGGACGCGCCGCGCGCGCCCGCAGCCGCGCGCGCTCACGCGCCCTCCAGACTCAGGCCCATCAGCCGCTCCTGCAGGGCCGCGTCGCCCGCCAGCTCGGCCATGCGGCCCGACCAGATCACCCGACCGTCGTCCATCACCTGCACCCCGTCGCCCAGCGCCTTCGCCACCGAGAAGTTCTGCTCGACCAGGAGGATCGAGGCGCCTTGCGCCTTCAGCTCGCGCAGCGCCCGCGCCATGGTCGAGATGATCGCGGGTGCCAGTCCCTTCGTGGGCTCGTCGATCAGGTAGAGCCGCCGCTCCTCGATCATCGCGCGGGCGATCGAGAGCATCTGCTTCTGCCCGCCGGACAGGTTGCCGGCAGCACTGGACCAGAAGGTCTTGAGCGGCGGAAAGACCGAAAAGATCCAGTCGCGCCGCGCAGGGTCGATCGGCCCCGTGACCGCGGCCAGCACCATGTTCTCCTCGACGCTGAGATTGGCGAAGATGCCCATGTCCTCGGGCACGTAGCCAACGCCCATCCGCGCGATGTCGGGCGTGGGCGTGCGCGCGATGTCGGTCCCGTCCAGCAGGATCCGCCCCTCGCGCGCCCGCCAGTGCCCCATCACAGTCTTGAGCGTCGTGGTCTTGCCCACGCCGTTGCGGCCCAGCAGCATGGTGACCTCGCCCGCCGGCACGGTCAGGTCCACGCCCTGCAGGACATGGTACTGGGCGATGTCGGTGAAGACGCCCTCGAGCGACAGGATCGGCTCAGGCAATGTCCAGCTCCTTGCCCATGTAGGCCTCCTGCACCACGTCCGAGGCCATGACCTCGGCCGGCGCGCCGTCGGCGGCGAGCGCGCCGTTGTGCAGCACGACGATGCGGTCGGCGAGGCTGCGGATCACGTCCATCTTGTGCTCGACCAGCAGGATGGTGCGGTCGGTCTGCGCCTTGAGCCGCGCAATCAGGTCAAGCACCACGGGTGCCTCGTCCACGCTCATCCCCGCCGTGGGCTCGTCGAACATGTAGACCAGCGGGTCGAGCGCGATCAGCAGCGCCACCTCCAGCTTGCGCTGGTTGCCGTGCGACAGCTCGCTCACCTTGTAGCCGGAAAGCGGCATCATGCGCACTGAATCGAGGATCTCCTCGGCGCGGTTGGTCAGCTCCACATGGCTCGCCGCAGTCGAGAAAAGCGCGAAGCCCATCCGCCGCTTCGACTGGATCACCAGCCGCACGTTTTCCAGAACGGTGAGATTGGGAAAGAGATTGGTCAGCTGAAAGGCACGTCCGATGCCGAGGTCGCAGCGCCGCGAAACGCCCGCGCGGGTGATGTCCTGCCCGTTCAGCACGACGCGCCCCGCGCTCGCCGGGATCTGCCCCGAGATCAGGTTGAAATAGGTGGTCTTGCCGGCCCCGTTCGGCCCCACGATCGCGCAGAGCTCGCCGGTCCGGAAGGTGCAGCTCACCGCATCCACGGCGACATGCCCGCCGAAGCGCACCGTCAGGTCACGGGTCTCGAGAATGGGATGGGTCATCGCCAGCACTCCGCCGGGCAAACGGCCCGGTGCTTCTTCTTGGAAGGAAATATCCCGGGGGAGTCGCCCGCCCCGTGTCGGGGCGGGCGGCGGGGGCAGCGCTCCCTCTTCGGCGTCACTGGTTGCGAACCGGGATCGGCAGATCCTCGATGGTGAGCTCGCGCACCAGCTCCGGGATCGCCCATTCCACGCCGTCCTCCACCTTGATGCGGAAGTGATACATGGACTGCAGCGCCTGGTGATCCTCTTCGCGGAAGCGCATGGTGCCCTTGGGCGTCTCCCATTCCATGCCTTCCATCGTCGCGATCAGCTCCTCCGTGTCGGTCGAGCCCGCGCGCCGGATCGCCTCGACCACGGCGATGCCGGCGGCCATGCCGCCCGCGGTGAAGAAGTCCGGCGGGCCGCCGAAGCGCTCCTGGTGGGTCTCGACGAGCCAGTCGTTCACCGGGTTGTCCGGGATCTCGTAATAATAATAGGTCGCCCCCTCCATGCCGGGGAACTGCTTGTAGGCCGACATCGCGGCGAGGATGTTGCCCCCCGTCGCGATCTCGATGCCGTAGCGCGACGGGTCCATCGCCTGGATCTTGCCCATCGGGTTGCCGCCGCCGGCCCAGACGATGAAGAGCTTCTTGTCGCCCTCGACGTCCTCCATCGCGTTGAAGATGCGCTCGGCCGCCGCGGTGAAGTCGGTCGTGTCGGTCGGCACGTATTCCTCGTGCACGATCTCGGCCTCGGTGCCCTCGAGCGCCTCCCTGAAGGCGGCGATGCCGTCGCGGCCGAAGGCGTAGTCCTGCGCCAGCGTGGCGATCTTCACGTCGGGCCCGGCCAGCGCGATGGCGTTGGACACCGCGTCCTGCGAGCTGTTGCGCCCGGTGCGGAAGATGTAGCGGTTCCAGTTCGACCCGGTGATCGAATCGGCCACCGCCGGCTCGACGAGCAGGATGCGCTCGTACTCCTGCGCGACCGGCAGCATGGCGAGCGCCACGCCCGAGCTGACGGGCCCGACGGCGATATGCGCGTCGTCGTCGCCATAGGCCTCGGCCAGCAGTGCGCGCCCGCGGGCGGGGTCGAGCTGGGTGTCCTTCTCGATGACGGTGATGGGCTCGCCGTCGATCTCCATCGTGCCGTCGGTGGCGTATTCGAGGCCCAGCATCAGCCCGTCGTGGGACTGCTTCGCGTAGGCCTCGAGCGGGCCGGTCTTGCCGTAGACATGGGCGATCCGGATCTCCGCGGACGCGGCCCCGGCCAGCGCCAGGGCGGCCGCCCCGGCGAGCAGAATGCGTTTCATCGACTCCTCCCTCGATGCGCAGTGCGCGTTGCTATGTGAATGTTGAATCATTGTTCATGTTTTTGTCAAGCCTGCAGCTTGGGAGGGGGTGGCGGCGCCGGGCGCGCGTGCGTATCAGGGCGCCCATGGCAGCCAAGGATCAGCCCGTGTTCACCCTGCTCGTCGAGGCCGGGCGCAAGCCCGGCGACGGGCTTCCCGAGGGCGCCAGCGGGGCCGCGCTGCTGTGCTACGCCGGTGGCGTGGACGAGGCGGAGGCGGTGCGCGAGACCGTGGCGGTGCTGCGGCAGGCCGGGCTTTCCGTGCTCGACGTCACCGGCTACGGCACCGCCGACGAACGGCACGCGCAGGGCCACGAGATCGATGCGCAGGAAGCCGGCCTGATGGCGCGTGCCGCCGCCGAGAACGCGGTGATCGTGGCGCAGGTGACCCCCTTTTTCGACGACGCGACCGGCGGCTGAATTTGCGCGCGCCGGAGCGTCGCGCTACGCCCCTTCGACCAGGAGTGCCGTCCATGCCCACCGATCCCGTTGCCCTGACCGCCGAACTGATCCGCTGCCCCTCCGTCACGCCGGAAGAGGGTGGTGCGCTCACCCTTCTGGCCGAACGTCTGGCGGCCGCGGGGTTCGAGTGCCATCGCGCGGACCGGGGCGGCGTCGCGAATCTCTTCGCCCGCTGGGGGGCCAGAGACGCCGCGCGCCGATTCGGGTTCAACGGCCATACCGACGTGGTTCCGGTGGGCGACGCCGGGGCCTGGAGCGTGCCGCCCTTCGGCGCCGAGCGGCGCGACGGGCAGCTCTGGGGGCGGGGCGCCACCGACATGAAATCCGGCGTCGCGGCCTTCGCGGCCGCGGCCATCGACTTCGTCACCGAGACCCCGCCCGAAGACGGTGCGGTGATCCTCGCCATCACCGGCGACGAGGAGGGGCCCGCGGTGGACGGCACGGCGGCGCTACTCGACTGGATGGCGGCGCAGGGTGAATCGATGTCGGTCTGCCTGGTGGGCGAGCCCACCAGCCGCGAGCGGCTGGGCGACACGGTGAAGATCGGGCGCCGCGGCTCGCTCTCGGCCTTCTTCACGGTGACGGGCAGGCAGGGCCATTCGGCCTATCCGCACCGGGCCCGGAACCCGTTGCCGGCGCTCGTCCGGCTGATGGACCGGCTGGCCTCGGCTCGGCTCGACGAGGGCACGGAGCATTTCGACCCGTCGACGCTGGCGGTCGTCACCATCGACACGGGCAATCCGGCGACCAACGTGATCCCGGCCCAGGGGCGCGCCACGGTCAACATCCGCTTCAACGACCGGCACACGGGCGAGAGCCTCACACGCTGGCTCGAGTCGGAGGCGGCGGAGGTCGCGGCGGCCTTCGGCGTCGAGATCGCGATCGAGGTCAAGCGCTCGGGCGAGGCTTTCCTGACCCCGCCCGGCGCGCTGTCCGAGCTCGTGACACGGGCGGTGGAGGCGGAGACGGGCGTGCGTCCGGAGCTCTCAACCTCTGGCGGCACGTCCGACGCGCGCTTCGTCAAGGATCACTGCGCGGTCGTCGAGTTCGGGCTGACCGGGCGGACAATGCACCAGGTCGACGAACACGTGCCGGAGGCGGAAGTCACCGCGCTCAAGGCGATCTACAGACGCATCCTGCGCGATTACTTCGGCTGACGCCGGCGAGGATTCTTCGATCGAAGAATCCTCGCCGGTCCCAAATGGGCGCCCGCGGATCTTCGTACGAGAATTCGCAGCCCCCGCGTCGCCCCTTTTCGCGGTGACGCCGCACGCGGCGCGTGATACGCGACAGGCATGGCTACATTGCCCACCAAGGACGACATCCTGCGCTGGGTCGAGGACAACCCGACCCTCGCCTCGAAGCGCGACATCGCCAAGGCCTTCGGGCTCAAGGGCGCCGATCGGATCGAGCTCAAGCGCCTGCTCCGGGAGCTGGAGGACGACGGCCACCTCGAGAAGCGCAAGAAGACCTACCGCGATCCCGACCGGCTGCCGCCGGTCAGCGTGCTCGAGGTCGCCGGCCCGGACGAGGCGGGCGATCTCTTCGCCCGGCCGCTGGAGTGGCACGGCGAGGGGATCGAGCCGCGCGTGCTCGTGCTGCCGCGCGCCTCGGATCCCGCGTTGGGCGCGGGCGACCGGATCCTCGCGAAGCTGACGCCGGTCAAGGGCGACGGCCACAACTACGAGGCGCGGCTGATCCGCCGCATCGGTGCCACGCCGCGCCGCGTGCTCGGCATCTTCCGCAAGCAGGCCGAAGGCGGGCGCATCCTTCCCATCGACAAGGGCGACGGCAAGGAATGGACCGTCGCGCCCGACGCCACCCACGGCGCGAAGGACGGCGAACTCGTCGAGGCGGAACATGCCGGCCCGCGGGGCCGGATGGGCCTGCCGCGGGCGCGCATCGTCGCGCGGCTGGGCGATCCGTCCGGGCCCAGGGCCGTGTCGCTGATCGCGATCCACCAGCACGGCATCCCGCACGACTTCCCCCAGGACGTGCTGGAAGAGGCCGACCGCATGAAGCCCGCGGGGCTTTCCGGCCGCGAGGACATGCGCGATCTGCCGCTGGTCACCATCGACCCGGAGGACGCGCGCGACCACGATGACGCGGTCTGGGCGCATGCCGACGACGACCCGAAGAACGAGGGGGGGCACGTTATCTGGGTCGCCATCGCTGATGTCGCCCATTACGTCCGCCCGGGCAGCGCGCTCGACCGCGAGGCGCGCCGGCGCGGCAACTCCAGCTACTTCCCCGACCGCGTCGTGCCGATGCTGCCCGACCGGCTGTCGGGCGACCTTTGTTCGCTGCACGAAGGCGTGCCGCGCGCGGTGATCGCGGTGCGCATGCAGATCGACGGCCATGGCCGAAAGATCGGCCACCGCTTCGTGCGGGGGTTGATGCGCTCGGCGGCGTCGCTGACCTATCAACAGGCGCAGGCGGCCGAGGACGGCAGGCCCGACGACCGGACCGGCCCGCTGCTGGAGGAGGTGATCCACCCCCTTTTCGCGGCCTACCACGCGCTCCGGCGCGCGCGGTCGGAGCGCCAGCCGCTCGACCTCGACCTTCCCGAACGGCGGGTCGAGCTTTCCGAAGAGGGCAAGGTGCTTTCGGTGAACTTCCGCGACCGGCTCGACGCGCACAAGCTGATCGAGGAATTCATGGTGCTGGCCAATGTGGCCGCCGCCGAGACCCTGATCGCGAAGAAGTCGCCGCTGCTCTTCCGCGTCCACGAGGAGCCGGACCCGCTGAAGCTCGACGCGCTGCGCGAGACGGCGCAGGCGGCGGGCTTCACGCTCGCCAAGGGGCAGGTGCTCAAGACCGAGCATCTCAACCGCCTGCTGGATCAGGCCGCCGGCACCGACGAGGCGGAGCTGATCAACATGGCGACGCTG
Organism: Rhodosalinus halophilus; assembly: GCF_003298775.1. Lineage (GTDB taxonomy): Bacteria > Pseudomonadota > Alphaproteobacteria > Rhodobacterales > Rhodobacteraceae > Rhodosalinus > Rhodosalinus halophilus. Next base: position 133,722 of record NZ_QNTQ01000006.1, read on the forward strand.
CGGTCGATGACGCAGGCCTATTATTCGCCGGCGAATTTCGGGCATTTCGGCCTCGCGCTGCAATCCTACGCGCATTTCACCTCGCCCATCCGGCGCTATGCCGACCTCGTGGTGCACCGGGCGCTGATCTCGGCGCATGGCTGGGGCGAGGACGGCCTGTCGCGCGAGGAGATCGAACAGCTCGAGCACACGGCGACCCATATCTCCGAGACCGAGCGCCGTTCGATGGCCGCCGAGCGGGACACGACCGACCGCTATCTCGCCGCTTATCTGTCCGAGCGCGTCGGCTCGGAGTTCACCGGCCGGATCAGCGGCGTGGCGCGCTTCGGCGCTTTCGTGAAGCTGGACGAGACGGGGGCCGACGGGCTCGTGCCGATGCGCAATCTCGGGCGGGAATACTTCATCTACGACCGCGCCTCGGACTCGCTCATGGGCGCGGACACGGGGACGGTCATCAAGCCGGGGCAACGCGTCACCGTCCGACTCGAGGAAGCCGCGCCGGTGACGGGGGGACTCGCGCTCGAACTGCTGGAACTCGAGGACGCCGCCCTGCCCGATGCGCGGCCGCAGCGGGGCAAGCGCAAGGGGCGTCCGGCCGGCCGCAAGCCCGCACAGGCCAAGCGCAAGGCCGCCGCCGTTCAGGACAAGGCCGAGCGCCGCCGGAAGGGCGCCAAATCCGCGCGCAAGGTCGAGCGCAAGCGGCGGTAGGGCGCCGCCCCGGCACCGCGGGCCGATCGCCGCTTCCGTGACGGCGGCGAACGCGGTAGATTGCGGAAAAACCCGTCCACGGGATCGAGCAGGTCGAGATCATGACGACAGCTTCTTGCCGGAGTCGCCTTGCAGTCTTCGCGTTCGTTGCGGGGCTGGTCGCGCAGGCCGTGCCCGCCGCCGCCGTCGAGCGTTCGCTGCGCCCGGAGCTTCGCCCAGACGGGCTGAGCAACCGGCCCGTGCCGGCGGTCGCGCGTCAGGCGGTCTATATCCTGCCGGGCCGCTCGCTGAGACCCGAAGCGCGGCCCGACACGCTGGTGCCGGCCTTCGCCACGGCCGAGGAAGAAGACGAGGCCGCGATGTCCGCCACCGACCGGCAGCGCGCCTTCGAGGCCTGGCTCGCGGATTTCGCCGACCGCGCCAGGGCGCAGGGGATCGCGGCGCGCGTGCTCGACTCGGCGCTGAGCGGGGTGCGCTACGATGCCGCGATCATCGACCGCGACCGCAACCAGTCGGAATTTACGCGGACGCTCTGGGACTACCTGGACAGCGCCGTCTCGGAGACGCGGGTCGCGAACGGCCGCGCCGCGCTCGCCGAGCATGGTCCGCTGCTCGAGCGGATCGAGGCGCGCTACGGCGTCGAAAAAGAGATCGTCACGGCGATCTGGGGCCTCGAGTCGGCCTATGGGGCCTTCCGGGGCGAGACCGACGTGATCGAGGCGCTCGCGACGCTCGCCTTCGACGGCCGGCGCGGAGCGTTCTTCGAACAGCAGCTTCTCGCCGCGCTGCGCATCCTGCAGTCGGGCGACACGACACCCGACCGCATGAAGGGAAGCTGGGCCGGCGCGATGGGCCACACGCAGTTCATGCCGACCTCCTATCTGGAGCATGCGCAGGACTTCACCGGCGACGGCAAGCGCGACATCTGGGGTGCCGATCCCGCCGACGCGCTCGCTTCCGCCGCGAGCTATCTGGCCAACCACGGCTGGATCAGCGGCCAGCCGTGGGGCGTCGAGGTGCAGTTGCCCGAGGACTTCGACTATCGCCTCGCCGACCGCGAGATCACCAGGATGCCCTCCGACTGGGCACGCATGGGCGTGGTGGACATGAACGGCCGCCCCGTGCCGGATCACGGGGCGGCGTCGGTGCTCTTGCCCGCAGGCGCGCGCGGTGCTGCGTTTCTCGTCTTCGAGAACTTCGGGGTGATCGAGCGCTACAACACCGCCGATGCCTATGTCATCGCCGTGGGCCATCTGGCCGACCGGATCGCGGGCGGGCCGCCCATCCGCGCGGACTGGCCGCGCGGCGACCGCGCGCTGACCTACGCCGAGCGCAAGGAGATGCAGCGCAGGCTGACCGCGGCGGGCTTCGACACGCGCGGCATCGACGGCAGGATCGGCCCGCTCACCATCGCCGCCGTGCGCGCCTGGCAGGAAGCCCAGGGGCTGACCCCGGACGGCTACGCCTCGCTCGCGGTTCTGGAACGCCTGCGCTGATCTGCGCCCGAAGCGGGCCTGAGAGGCCGTTGCCAAGTTCTGGCGGCGGCGCGACGCTGGGATCGGCGCAGGCCTTCGGTGCGCCGGAAGCGGCCGCCGCGACGTGACCGGGAAACCACCGGCGGCCCGCCTTGCCAAGCCCGCGGACGCGTGCGACCGTTTCCGCATCGGCAGACGGGGCGCGCGATGGACGGTCGGAGCGAGACGGCGGAGCGGACGGGCGCGGGCCTGCCGCAGACCTGGACGGCCCGCAACGCAGGCATGCCGCTCGACCTCGACTGGGTGCGTAGCGTGCAGGCCAACCGCTCGGCCATCGAGCGGCGCTGCGCCACCCTGCCGGGGCGGCGCAGCGTGAAGAAGGCGCATCAGGCGGCCTGGCTCTGCAAGGCGATCAGCCTGATCGACCTGACCACGCTTTCGGGCGACGACACGGAGGGCCGGGTCGCGCGGCTCTGCGCGAAGGCTCGGCGTCCCGTCCGCGCCGACCTGCTCGAGGCGCTGGGCATGGAGGGCCTCACCGTCGGCGCGGTCTGCGTCTATCACGAGATGGTAGCCCCTGCCGTCGCCGCGCTGAAGGGCTCGGGCCTCCCGGTCGCCGCGGTTTCCACCGGCTTTCCGGCGGGGCTCTCGCCCTTCCGCCTGCGCGTGGCCGAGATCGGCGAGAGCGTGGCGGCGGGCGCACAGGAGATCGACATCGTGATCTCGCGCAGGCACGTGCTGACCGGCGACTGGGAGGCGCTCTACGACGAGATGGCCCAGTTCCGCGCAGCCTGCGGTGCGGCGCACGTCAAGGCGATCCTGGCGACGGGGGAACTGGGCTCGCTCCGCAACGTCGCGCGCGCCTCGCTGGTCTGCATGATGGCGGGGGCGGATTTCATCAAGACCTCCACCGGCAAGGAGAGCGTCAACGCCACGCTGCCCGTCGGGCTCACCATGATGCGCGCGATCCGCGACTACCACGCGCGCACGGGCGCGAAGGTGGGCTTCAAGCCGGCGGGCGGCATCTCGACGGCGAAGGATGCGCTCACCTGGCTCGCGCTCGTCAAGGAGGAGCTGGGCCGCGACTGGCTCGACCCCGCGCTTTTCCGCTTCGGGGCCTCCTCGCTTCTGGGGGACATCGAGCGGCAGCTTGAGCACCATGTGACGGGCGCCTATTCGGCCGGGTGGCGGCACGCCCTGGCGTGAGCGCGCGCTGCGGCGTCGCATGGGTATTTGGGGACCATTGAAAGATGCAGCTGCGCGAGATCTTCGAGACCATGGAGTGGGGTCCGGCGCCGGAGAGTGCGGGCGAGGCGCTGGACTGGATCGCGGGCCATGGCGGGCGCTTCGGGCATTTCGTCGGCGGGCGGTTCGCCGAGCCTGGGGAAACCTTCGAGACGAAGAACCCCGCCACCGGCGAGGTGCTGGCGGAGGTGACTCAGGCCAGCGCTGCCGAGGTGCACGCGGCGGTGGCGGCGGCGCGGGCCGCGCAGCCCGGCTGGGCGGCGCTGTCGGGCCATGGCCGCGCGCGGCATCTCTATGCGCTGGCGCGCGGCGTGCAGCGGCAGGCGCGGCTCTTCGCGGTGCTGGAGAGCCTCGACACCGGCAAGCCGATCCGCGAGAGCCGCGACATCGACGTGCCGCTCGTGGCGCGGCATTTCTCCTATCACGCCGGGATGGCGCAGCTGATGGCCTCCGAAATGCCCGGGCGCGTCGCCCTGGGCGTCTGCGGGCAGATCGTGCCCTGGAACTTCCCGCTGCTGATGCTCGCCTGGAAGATCGCGCCGGCGCTGGCGGCGGGCAACACGGTGGTGCTGAAGCCCGCGGAATGGACGCCGCTGACCGCGCTGCGCTTCGCCGAGCTTTGCCGGCAGGTGGGGCTGCCCGAGGGCGTGGTGAACATCGTCACCGGCGACGGGGCCGTGGGCGAGGCGATCGTGACCCATGCGGGGGTGGACAAGATCGCCTTCACAGGCTCGACCGAGGTGGGGCGGCTCATCCGCCGGGCGACCGCGGGCACCGGCAAGGCGCTGACGCTCGAGCTGGGCGGGAAATCGCCCTACATCGTCTTTGACGACGCCGATCTCGACTCGGCGGTCGAGGGGCTGGTGGACGCGATCTGGTTCAACGCGGGACAGGTGTGCTGCGCGGGCTCGCGGCTCCTGGTGCAGGAGGGGGTGGCGGAGCTTTTCCACGCGAAGCTGCGCGCGCGGATGGACCGCCTGCGCGTCGGCGATCCGCTCGACAAGGCGGTGGACGTGGGTGCCGTGGTGGACCCGGAACATCGCGCGCGGGTGGCCAGGATGGTTGCGGCCGAGCAGGAGGGCGAGGTCTGGCACGCCGCCTGCGCGATCCCCGAGGCGGGGGCCTATTACCCGCCCACGCTGATCACCGGGCTTTCGCCGGCCTCGCCGCTGGTCCAGGAGGAGATCTTCGGGCCCGTTCTGGTCTCGGGCACCTTCCGCACGCCCGAGGAGGCGGTGCAGCTGGCCAACGACACGCGCTACGGGCTCGCCGCCTCGGTCTGGTCCGAGAACCTGAACCTCGCGCTCGGCGTCGCGCCGCGGCTGGAGGCCGGGGTGATCTGGGTCAACGGGACCAACATGTTCGACGCCGCCGCGGGATTCGGGGGCCTGCGCGAAAGCGGCTTCGGCCGCGAAGGCGGCTGGGAGGGGATGCTGGCCTACACGCGGCCCTCGGGCGAGGCGGCCCCTCTGGCACACGTGGCGCCGATGACGGGCGAAGGGAGTGAGCAGGGCCTCGACCGGACCGCGAAGCTCTACATCGGCGGCAGGCAGGCGCGGCCGGATGGCGGCTATGCGCGCGATGTCTTCGGCGCCGACGGGCGGCTGCTGGCGCAGGTGCCGGTGGCGAACCGCAAGGACGTGCGCAACGCGGTGGAGGCGGCGCGCAAGGCAGGCCTCTGGGCGCAGGCCACGGCCTACAACCGCGCGCAGGTGATCTACTACATGGCCGAGAACCTCTCGGCGCGCGCCGCCGAGTTCGCGGACCGACTCGACGCGATGACCGGCAGTGGCGAGGGTGCGGCCGAGGTGGAGGCTTCCGTCGCGCGGCTGTTCCACTGGGCGGCCTGGGCCGACAAGTGGGAGGGGCGGATCAAGCCCGTGCCGTTGAGGGGCACGGCGCTGGCGATGCGCGCACCGGTGGGGGTGATCGGCGTGCTCTGCCCGGACGAGTCGCCGCTGCTGGGGCTGGTCACCTGCCTGGGGGCGGCGATGGCGATGGGCAACCGGGTGGTGGCCGTGGCCTCCGAGCCCTATCCGCTGGCCGCCACCGATTTCTACCAGGTGCTCGAGACCTCGGACGTGCCGGCGGGCGTGGCGAACGTGCTGACCGGCGCGCATGCGGAGCTGGCGCCGGTGCTGGCGGCGCATATGGACGTGGAGGCGGTCTGGTCCTTTTCGTCCTCGGATGTCTCGGGCGCCATCGAGCGCGAGAGCGCGGGGAACCTGAAGCGGACCTGGGTGAACCACGGGCGTGCGCGGGACTGGGCCGGGGCCGAGGGCGAGAGCGTGGCGTTCCTGGAGGCCGCGACGGAGGTGAAGACGGTCTGGGTGCCCTGGGGCGAGTGAGCGGCGCGTGCCCGGGCCGGCGGCAAGGGGGGCTGTCTGCCCCCCTCGGCGGCTCCCGCCGCCTCACCCCCCGAGGATATTTCGCTCCAAGAAAAAGGACCAGGATCGGGCGCACGGCCAGGCAGCCGCGCTGCACAGGCTCAGGGCCAGAGGTCGGTGGAGAGATACTTGAGCCCGCTGTCGCAGATGATGACGGCGACGGTTCCGCCTGCCTCGGGGCCGGCGAGGAGGTCGAGCGCGGCGGCGACGTTGGCGCCGGCGGAGAAGCCGGCGAAGATACCCGCTTCGCGGGCGAGGGCGCGGGCGGTGGCGCGGGCCTCGTCGCCGGTGACGGTGAGGTAGCCGTCGACCGGCGCACCCTCGAGCAGCGGCAGGCCGCGCATCGCGTAGCCGCCGCCCTGGATGGGGTGGCCGGGGCGGGTCACGTCGCCGCCGGAGAGGGCCGCGGCGCCCTCCGGCTCGACGAGGTAGCCGCGCAGGGCGGGGGCGCGCGCCTTCAGCGCACGGATGGTGCCGGCGTAGGTGCCGCCCGAGCCCGCGAAATCGGCGAAGGCGGTGAGCGCGCCACCGGAGTCCTCCCAGAGCTCCGGGCCGGTGGTGCGTTCGTGCGCCAGCGCGTTGCCCGGGTGGCGGAACTGGTCGGCGCGGAAGGCGTGGCGTTCTGCCGTGATCCGCCGGGCTGCCTCCTCGACCAGGGCGAGATCGGCGCCCGAGACTTCGCCGGGCAATGACCCTTCCGCCTGATCCACCAGCACGACCTCGGCGCCGAGCGCGCGCATCATCCGCGCGCGCTCTTCCGAGTTGCCGCGGCTCATCACCGCGACGAAGGGGTGTCCGCGCTGCGCGCAGAGAATGGCGAGGCCTGTGCCCATGTTGCCGGAGGTCAGCTCCACGACGGTCTGTCCGGGCGCGAGCTCGCCGCGCCCGGCCGCGAGGTCGAGGATGCCCTTCGCCGCGCGGTCCTTCTTCGAGAAGCCGGGGTTCAGGTAATCGAGCTTGGTGAGGATGCGGCCCGAAAGCCCGCGTGCCGCGACCAGGCGGTCGAGCCAGACCGACGGCGTGCGCCCGATCGCGCCGACGATGCTGTCGTGTGCGGTCATGCCGGCCCCTCCCGTGGGCGAGGCTAGGCCGGCGGGGTGGGCAGGGCAAGCCGGCGGGCGTGGACCTTCGCGCCGCGCCGGCCTACTCTCCGCCGCGCCCGTGACGAATGGAGGATGCATGCCGCTTTGTTTCGCGCCCGCCGACGCCCAGGCGCTGCCGCTCACGCTGCTGGAGAAGGAGGCGCTCGGCGCCTGGCTGGAGGGGCCGGGCGCCGCGCATCGCGCCTGGGTCGAGGCCGCGGGCTTCAGGGCCGGGCTGGGCGAGGTTCTGCCGCTGCCCGGCGAGGGCGGCCTCGCCGGCGCGCTCGGGGGCTATGGCGACGCGGCCGCACGCGCGCGCGAGCGCTTTCCGCTCGCTGCGGTCGCGCAGGCGCTGCCGCCGGGCGACTGGCGCATCGCGGAGGGGCTGCCCGAGGACGCCGCCGAGCGCGAGGCGCTGGGCTGGCTGCTCTCGGGCTACGCCTTCAGCCGCTACCGCAAGGCGTCCGAGCGGCCCGAGCGGCGGCTCGTCGCGCCGCCGGGCGTGGACCCCGATCGCGTCGAGATGCTGGCAGAGGCCGAGGCGCTGACCCGCGATCTGGTGAACACGCCGGCCGCGGACCTCGGTCCCGGGGCGCTCGAGGCGGCCGCGGCGGCGCTCGCCGTGCGCTTCGGCGCCTCGATCGAGGTGACGCGCGGCGAGGATCTGCTGGCGGAGAACCTGCCGCTCGTTCACGCGGTCGGGCGCGCGGCGGCCGAGGCGCCGCGGCTGATCGACATTCGCCACGGCGACGTCGGCCCGCGGCTTACGCTGGTTGGCAAGGGCGTGTGCTTCGATACCGGCGGGCTCGACCTCAAGCCCGCGCAGGCGATGGGGCTGATGAAGAAGGACATGGGCGGCGCGGCCAACGTGCTGGGCCTTGCCCAGATCATCATGGCCGAGGACTGGCCGGTGCGGCTGCGGGTGCTGATCCCGGCCGTCGAGAACGCGGTCTCGGCCGGGGCCTTCCGCCCGGGCGACATCCTGGCCTCGCGCAAGGGGCTCACGGTCGAGGTCAACAACACGGATGCCGAGGGGCGGCTGGTGCTCGCCGACGCGCTGGCGCTCGCCTGCGAGGAGGGGCCGGAGATGCTGGTGAGCATGGCGACGCTGACCGGCGCGGCGCGGGTCGCGGTGGGACCCGACATCGCGCCCTTCTTCACCGACGACGGTGCGCTCGCGCAGGCGCTCTCGGAGGCGGGGGGGCGCTGGGCCGATCCGGTCTGGCGGCTGCCCTTCCATGCGCCTTACGAGGCGATGATCGAGCCGGGGATCGCGGATCTGGACAACGCCCCGCAGGGCGGATTCGCCGGGGCGATCACCGCCGCGCTCTTCCTTCGCCGCTTCGCGGAAGGGGCGGGCGCCTATGCCCATTTCGATATCTATTCCTGGCAGCCGCAAGCCGCGCCTGGGCGGGCCAAGGGCGGGCTGATGCAGGGCGTGCGCGCCCTGCGGGGCGCGCTGCCCGGTTCGCTCGGGCTGTGACGGACCGTCGGCTCACGCCGGCCAACGGGCGCGTGGCGGCGGCGCATCTGAAGGGCCGCCTCGCGGCCGAGCGCTTCGTCGAGGGCGAGGCGGCGGGGGTCGCCGCGCCTCTAGCGGATCTGCTGGCCGCGCCGGAGGGCGCGCGCGACCGGCAGCTCCTGCTGGGCGAGGCGGTGACGGTCTACGAGCGCTGCGGCGGCTGGGCCTTCGTCCAGGCGGCGAAGGACGGCTACGTGGGCTATCTCCTGGAGAAGGCATTGGGGCCTCCGGTCGCGGCCACGCACCGCGTCGCGGCGCGCGCGACGCATGTCTATCCGGCGCCGGACATGAAGCGCCGCGAGCGCATGGCGCTCAGCCTCGGCGCGCGGCTCGCCGTGACGGGCACGGACGGACGCTTCTCCGAGACGCCGCTGGGCTTCGTGCCGCGCGCGCATCTCGCCCCGGCGGAGCTGTCGGAGAACGATCCCGTGTCGGTGGCCGAGCGGTTCATGGGCACGCCGTATCTCTGGGGCGGGAACTCCGCCTTCGGGATCGACTGCTCGGGGCTGGTGCAGGCGGCGCTCCTGGCCTGCGGGATCGCCTGTCCCGGCGACACGGACATGCAGGAAAGCCTCGGCACCGCAGCGCAGGGGCCGCCGCGGCGGGGCGACCTGCTGTTCTGGAAGGGCCATGTGGCGCTGGTGCGCGACGCCGAGACGCTGGTTCACGCCAATGCGCATCACATGGCGGTGACGATCGAAGGCATCGCCGAGGCGATCGACCGCATCGCCGCGCAGGGCGAGGGGCCGGTGACCGCGCACCGGCGCCTCTGAGCGGGGCGCGAGGCGCTTGAAAGCGCCTTGCAAGCGGTTTGCAAACCGCTTGGCGCCGGGCAGCGCCATCGGTGCGCCCCGGGTCAGGCGGATCAGGCGGCGCAGAGGCCCGCGTCGAGCGCGGCGAGGATGGTGTCCACCTCGGCCTCGGTGATCGTCAGAGGCGGCGACATGAGGATGTTGTGCGCCCCCAGCCGCACCATCGCGCCGGCCTCGTAAGTCGCCTGATGGATGCGCTTCATGGTGGCGGCGTCCATCGGCGTCTTCGCGGCCTTGTCCGAGACGATCTCCACCCCCGTCATCAGCCCGTGCCCCCCGCGCACGTCGCCGATGACATCGTGCCTCTCGGCGAGGCGCAGGACACCATCGTAGAGCTGCTTGCCACGCGCCGCCGCGTTTGCCTTGGTGTCGAGCCGGAGCGTCTCCTCGAGGCAGGCGACGACCGCCGCCGCGCCCACGGGATGGGCCGAGTAGGTGTAGCCGTGAAAGATCGACCCGTCGTCGCCGGCGGTCTCGAAGACTTCGGCCACCTTCTCGTTCACCAGCGCGGCGCCCACCGGGAAATAGCCCGAGGTGATGCCCTTGGCGGTGCTCATCATGTCGGGCTGCACGCCCCAGTGCCGCGCGCCCGACCAGTCGCCGGTGCGGCCGAAGCCGGTAATGACCTCGTCGGAGATCATCAGGATGCCGTGCCGGTCGCAGATCTCGCGCATGAGCGGCATGAAGGTCTCGTGCGGGACGATCACGCCGCCCGCGCCCTGGATGGGCTCCATGATGAAGGCGGCGATGGTGCGCGGATCCTGAAAGGCGATCTCGTCCTCCATCGCGGCCGCGATCCGCTGCGCCAGCCGCTCCGGGTCGCTCTCGTCGAAGGGATTGCGGTAGGTGTAGGGGCTGGGCAGATGATAGCAGCCCGGCAGCATCGGCTCGTAAGCCGTGCGGAAGCGCGCATTGCCGTTCACGCTGGCGCCGCCCCAGTGGGTTCCGTGATAGCCCTTCTTCAGCGACAGGAACTTGATCCGCCCCGGCTCGCCCCTGAGCTTGTGATACTGCCGCGCCAGCCGCAGGCAGGTGTCCACCGAATCGGAGCCGCCCGAGGTGAAGAACACCCGCGCCATGCCGTCCTTGGCGAAGAACGCGCGCACCGCCCAGCTGGCTTCGATCGCGGGCGGATTCGAGGTGCCGGCGAAGGCGGAATAGTAGGGCAGCTCGTAGAGCTGACGCGCGATCGCCTCCTTCACCGCGTCGTTGGAATAGCCGAGATTGACGCACCAGAGCCCGCCCACGGCGTCCACCGCCGAATGCCCGTCGATGTCGGTGATACGGCTGCCCTCCGCCTTGCGGATGATCTTCGGGCCGTCGATCCGCGCCGCGCCCGGATGCCCCATCGGGTGCCACAGATGGCGGGCGTTGTTCTCCTTGAGAAAGTTGTCGTCCTTCATGGCCGCGCTCCGATGCCGGGGAATTTGATCAAATCCTATCAGTCCCGCGCGCGGCGTCCAGCGCCGCTCTTTCACGGGTCCGCAAATGCCCGGGCGGGGCCTCATGCCCGCGCCAGACCCTTGGACAGCGCGCCCGGCAGGGCTTACATGTGGCTGTCATGGCGAAGAAGGACGACACCGCGAGCAGGAACTACAAGGTCGTGGCGGAGAACCGCCGCGCACGCTACGACTATGCCATCGAGGACGACATCGAATGCGGGATCGTCCTGCAGGGCTCGGAGGTAAAGTCGCTCCGCCAGGGCGGCGCCAACATCGCCGAGAGCTACGCGGCGGTCGAAAACGGCGAGCTCTGGCTCGTGAACAGCTACGTCGCTCCCTACGAGCAGGCGAAGACCTGGGGCCATGACGAACGGCGCCGCCGCAAGCTGCTGGTCAACAAGCGCGAACTCGCGCGGCTCTGGAACGAGACCCAGCGCAAGGGCATGACGCTGGTGCCGCTGGTGCTCTACTTCAACCACAAGGGCATCGCGAAGCTGAAGATCGGCATCGCCAGGGGCAAGAGGAAGGCCGACAAGCGCGAGACCGAGGCCAAGCGCGACTGGCAGCGCCAGAAGCAGAGGCTCCTGAAGGAACTGGGCTGAGCGGCTGCCGGGCGGACGCGGCTGCGCCGCGACATCTTCACTGGGGCCGCCTTGCGGCGGCCGTGCGTTCCGCGCGGGGGTATTTCCGGCAAGAGGAAGGACCGGTATGGACGCGGTGCGGGCCGAAGCCGCCCCGGTGCGCCCTTGCCGCGCTTGCCGTGCTGTCGTAGGCAGATGCGACGGCCCCGGCAGAGGGAGGCGGAGGGTGAAGGACGATCCGAAGGTGCTGGTCTCGACCGACTGGCTCGCCGCGCATCTCGACAACCCTGACCTGCGGGTGATCGACGGCTCGTGGTATCTTCCGTCCATGGGCCGCGACGCGCGCGCCGAATACGAGGCTGCCCATATCCCGGGTGCGCGGTATTTCGACATCGACGAGATTTCGGATGCGCGATCGGAGCTGCCGCACATGGCGCCCCCGGTCGAGAAGTTCATGAGCCGGCTGCGCGCGATGGGCGTGGGCGACGGCCACCAGGTGGTGGTCTACGACGGGGCGGGGATCCTGTCCGCGCCGCGCGTGTGGTGGACCTTCAAGCTCATGGGAAAGGAGGATGTCGCCGTGCTGGACGGCGGCTTTCCGAAGTGGCAGGCCGAGGGGCGCCCCGTGGAGGACATGGAGCCCGTCGTGCGCGACCGGCACATGACCGCGCGCCGGCAGAACCACCTGGTCAAGGACGTCACGCAGGTCTCGGCCGCCGCCAAGCTGGGCGATCACGAGATCGTGGACGCGCGCTCGGCCGAACGGTTTCGGGGCGAGGCGCCGGAGCCGCGCGACGGGCTGCGCGCGGGGCATATCCCCGGCTCGCGGAACCTGCCCTACGGCGCGCTGTTGAACGCGGACGGCACAATGAAGGACGAGGCGGGGCTGCGCGCGGCCTTCGCCGAAGCGGGGGTCGATCTTTCCAAGCCCGCGATCACCACCTGCGGCTCGGGCGTGACCGCGGCCATCGTCAACCTCGCGCTGGCACGTCTGGGCAAGGCCGATCACGCGCTTTACGACGGCTCCTGGGCCGAATGGGGCCGCTTTCCGACACTTCCCGTCGCCACCGGAGACGCCTGATGTTCGAGACGCTGCGCACGCAACCGCCCGACAAGATCATCGAGCTGATGAAGCTCTACGCCGATGACCCGCGCGAGGGGAAGATCGACCTGGGGGTTGGCGTCTACAAGAACCCCGACGGCGTGACCCCGGTGATGCGGGCGATCAAGACCGCCGAGAAGCGGCTGTGGGAGGATCAGACGACGAAGGCCTATGTCGGGCTGATCGGCGATCCGGCCTTCAACGACGCCATGGTGGCGCTGGTCATGGGAGATGCGATCGAGCGTGCGCAGGTGGCCTCGGCCGCGACGCCGGGCGGCACCGGCGCGGTGCGGCAGGCCTTCGAACTGGCGCGGATGGCCAACCCGGATCTGCGCGTCTTCGTCTCGGATCCGACCTGGCCCAACCATCTGTCGATCCTCAAGCACCTGAAGATCGAGACGGTGCCCTACCGCTATTTCGACAATGCCACCGGCACGGTCGACGTGCCCGGCATGCTGGCGGATCTCGAGCAGGCGAAGCCGGGCGACATCGTTCTGCTGCATGGCTGCTGTCACAACCCGACCGGCGCCAACCCCGGCGCGGGCCACTGGCGCGAGATCGTGGCGGTGCTGAAGCAGAGCGGCGCGACGCCGATGATCGACCTCGCCTATCAGGGCTTCGGCGACGGGCTCGAGGCCGATGCGGCGCCGACGCGGCTGGTGGCGACCTCGCTGCCCGAGACGCTGATCGCGGTGAGCTGCTCGAAGAACTTCGGCGTCTACCGTGAGCGCACCGGCGCGCTGATGGCGGTGGCGCAGGATACGGACCGTGTGGCCGCGCTGCAGGACAATCTCGCCTATCTCAACCGGCAGAACTATTCCTTTCCGCCCGATCATGGCGCGCGCGCGGTGACGATGGTGCTGACCGATCCCGAGCTGCGCGCGGACTGGGAGGCCGAGCTCGAGGACATGCGCACCGGCATGCTGCGCCTGCGCGAGCAGCTGGCCGCGGAGCTTCGGGCGCGCTCGGGCTCGGACCGCTTCGGCTTCATCGCCGAGCACCGCGGCATGTTCTCGCGTCTGGGCGCCACGCCGGATCAGGTGCAGCGTCTGCGCGACGATCACGGCGTCTACATGGTGGGCGACAGCCGCATGAACATCGCGGGGCTCAACGAAAAGACCGTGCCGCTTCTGGCCGAGGCGATCGTGAAGGCGGGCGTGTGAGCGGGCGGCCCCCTTCGGTGGAGGTGACATCCGACTGGCGCGGGCGCGAGGACGAGATCGCGGAGCTCTTCCGCCGGACGTTCACCGCCTCGGAGGGCGCGGAGGAAGGCGCGGCCGTCGGCCGTCTGGCGCGCGACCTGCTGGCGACGACCCCCGAGGCGGATTTGCGGGTTTTCCTCACCGAGGAAGGCGGGGTGCTCGCGGGCTGCATCCTGTTCACGCGGCTCGTCTATCCGAAGGACGGGCGCAGTGTCTTTCTGCTCTCGCCCGTCGCCGTCGCGCCGGAGATGCAGGGCAGGGGCCTGGGGCAGCGGCTGATCGCGCATGGGCTGCGCGCATTGCGTGAGGAAGGCGCGGAGGTCGCGGTGACCTACGGCGATCCGGCGTTTTACGCGAAGGTCGGTTTCGCGCCGGTCTCGGTGGCGCAGGTGGCGCCGCCGCAGCCGCTCGGCCAGCCCGAGGGCTGGCTGGCGCAGGCGCTGCATGGCGAGGCGCTCGGGCCGCTCGAGGGGCCGTCGCGCTGCGCGCCTGCGCTGGACGATCCCGCATATTGGTGAGACGCTAGAAGCCGACGCGCCCCGACGCCTCCAGCAGCCAGACCTCGTCCCCCTCGAATACAGCCGGCACGAGGGGCCGGCCGTAGCCCGCGCCGCCGTCGAGGTTGATGCGGTTGTGGTGTCGCTCGGGGCGCTCCCCGGGCGTGTGGCCATGCACGACGAGCCAGGGAAACGCCCCTTCGTGACTGAGGAAGGGCTCGCGAATCCAGAGGAAATCCTCGGGATCCTGCCGCTCCCACGGCACGCCCGGACGGATGCCGGCGTGCACGAAGAGCAGATCGCCGGCGCGGTGCCACGCGGGCAGCGTCTGAAGGAAGTGCAGATGCCCGGCCGGCACGGCGTCGCGCGCGGCGGCGAGGATCGCCTCCGGCGTTGGCAGCGCGTCGATGTCCACCCCGTAGGAGAGCAGCGTCTCGCGGCCGCCGAGGCGCTCGGCGAACCAGTTGACGCCCGACAGTATGCGGTGGTGGTCGAGCGTGTTCATCGTGAGGAAGCGCTCGAACATCTCGTCGTGATTGCCCTTGACGACGGTCCAGGGGCGGCCGGCGTCGATCCCGTCGATCAGACGGTCCATCACGCCGCGGCTGTCGGGGCCGCGGTCCACCAGATCGCCGAGGAAGACGATCGGGGCCTCGGCGCCACCGTCCGCCTCGATCAGCGCGAGCGCCCGCTCGAGCTCGCCGAGCTGGCCGTGGATGTCGCCGACGGCATAGAGTCTGTCCGGCATGGTCATGGTCCCAAGGTGGGGGCGGGGCGGCCGCGATCAACGGCCGCGCGTCGGCCCTTGCGGGCCTCCTCGCAGCGCGGCGCGCCCGAAGAGGCCCGTAAGGCGCCGATGAGGGCCGGGCCTCAGGCGACGTCGAACTCGAGCGGCTTGACCTGGCCGAAGAGGCCCGTGTCGTTGAGCGCCTCGATCGCCTTCGGCGGCACAGGCTCGTCCACGTAGAGCAGCGCGATCGCCTCGCCCTTGGCCTCCTTCCGCCCGAGGGTGAAGTTGGCGATGTTCACCCCGTTGCCGCCCAGCGTGTTGCCCAGTGCGCCGATAATGCCGGGCACGTCCTCGTTGGTGGTGTAGAGCATGTGCTGCCCCACCTCGGCGTCGATGTTGATGCCCTTGATCTGGATGAAGCGCGGCTTGCCGTCCGAGAACACGGTGCCGGCGATCGAGCGTTCGCGCTTGGAGGTCACCACGGTGACCTTGACGTAACCCTCGAAGACGCCCGACTTGGCCTGCTTGGTCATCGAGGTCTTGATGCCGCGCTCCTGCGCGATCACCGGGGCCGAGACCATGTTCACGTCCGGGTTGGCGCGCTTGAGGATACCCGCGATCACGGCGCAGTTCAGCGCCTCGAGGTTCATCTCCGCGGCGACGCCGTCATAGAGGATGTTGATCGCCTGCATCGGCTCGTCCGTCATCTGTCCGATGAAGGCGCCGAGATGGCCGGCGAGCCTGATCCAGGGACCCATCACCTTGGCCTCCTCGGCGGTGACGGAGGGCATGTTGAGCGCGTTCTGCACCGCGCCGGTGAGAAGGTAGTCCGACATCTGCTCGGCCACCTGCAGCGCCACGTTTTCCTGCGCCTCGGTGGTCGCCGCGCCAAGGTGCGGGGTGCAGACCACGTTGGGCAGGTTGAAGAGCGGGTTCTCGGTCGCGGGCTCGGTTTCGAAGACGTCGATGCCTGCGCCGCCGATGTGGCCGGACTTCAGAAGATCGGCCAGCGCCGCCTCGTCCACCAGCCCGCCGCGGGCGCAGTTGATGATCCGCACGCCCTTCTTCGTCTTCTCCAGGTTGTCGCGGCTGAGGATGTTGCGCGTCTGGTCGGTGAGCGGCACATGCAGGGTGATGAAGTCGGCGCGCTTGAGCAACTCGTCGAGTTCGACCTTCTCCACGCCCATGCGGTCGGCCTTCTCCTGGCTCAGGAAGGGGTCGTAGGCGATGACCTTCATGCGCAGTCCGCGCGCCCGGTCGCAGACGATCGAGCCGATGTTGCCCGCGCCGATCACGCCCAGCGTCTTGCCGGTGAGTTCCACGCCCATGAAGCGCGACTTCTCCCACTTGCCGGCATGGGTCGAGGCGCTGGCCTCGGGGATCTGGCGCGCTACCGCGAACATCAGCGCGATGGCATGCTCGGCGGTGGTGATGGAGTTGCCGAAGGGCGTGTTCATCACGATCACGCCCCTTTTCGAGGCCGCCTCGCGGTCGACGTTGTCGACCCCGATGCCGGCGCGGCCGATGACCTTGAGATTGTCGGCCGCCTCCAACAGCTTCGCGGTGACCTTGGTCGCGGACCGGATCGCGAGGCCGTCATACTGGCCGATGATTTCCTGAAGCTTTTCCTTGTCCTTGCCCACCTCGGGCATGAAGTCGACCTCGATCCCCCGGTCGCGGAAGATCTGCACGGCGGTGTCCGACAGCTTGTCGGAGACGAGAACCTTGGGAGCCATTTCGGTTTTCCTCGAAGAGCGGTGCGTGCCGAGCACGCACCCTACGGTTGGGTTGCAAGGCTGGGCGGGTCGCAGGAAACGCCCCGCGGAAGATCGGGGGTAGGGTGCGTGCTCGGCACGCACCCTCCGGGATCACGCGGCCTTGGCCTGCGCTTCGATTTCGCTGTGGAAGGCCCAGTCGATCCAGGGCAGCATCGCCTCGATGTCGGCAAGCTCGACCGTCGCGCCGCACCAGATGCGCAGGCCCGGCGGCGCGTCGCGGTAGGCGCCGACGTCGAGCGCCGCGCCTTCCGCCTCCAGCCGCTTCTGGACGGCCTTGGCGAAGGCCGCGCCGTCGGCGATCCGGTCGTCGGTGAACTTCAGGCAGACGGAGGTGTTCGAGCGCGTCGCGGGTTGCTCGGCGAGGTTGTCGATCCAGTCGCGGCCCTCGCAGAAATCCCAGACCGCCTGCGCGTTGGCGTCGGCGCGGGCCATCAGCGCTGCGAGCCCGCCGATCTCGCGCGCCCAGTCGAGCGCCAGCAGGTAGTCCTCGACGCAGAGCATGGAGGGCGTGTTGATCGTCGCACCCTCGAAGATGCCCTCGTTGAGCTTGCCGCCCTTCGTCATGCGGAAAATCTTGGGCAGCGGCCAGGGCGGCGTGTAGCTCTCCAGCCGCTCCACCGCGCGGGGGCTCAGGATCAGCATGCCGTGCGCCGCCTCGCCGCCCATCACCTTCTGCCAGGAGAAGGTGACGACGTCGAGCTTGTCCCACGGCAAGTCCTGCGCGAAGGCCGCGCTGGTGGCGTCGCAGATCGTCAGGCCGCCGCGGTCTGCAGGGATCGCGTCGCCATTGGGCACGCGCACGCCGCTGGTCGTCCCGTTCCAGGTGAAGACCACGTCGGCGTCGAAATCGACCTGGGCCAGGTCGACGATCTCGCCGTAGTCGGCCTCGCGCACCGTCGCGTCGAGCTTGAGCTGCTTGACCGCGTCCGTCACCCAGCCCGCGCCGAAGCTTTCCCAGGCCAGCATCTCGCACTTGCGTTCACCGAGAAGCGACCACATCGCCATTTCCACCGCGCCGGTGTCGGAGGCGGGAACGATCCCGATGCGATAGTCGGCAGGCACGCCGAGGATCTCGCGCGTGCCCTCGATGGCGGCCTTGAGCTTGTCCTTGCCAACGGCCGCGCGGTGCGAGCGGCCGAGCGCGGCGGCGGAAAGCTTGTCGAGGCTGAAGACGGGGGGTTTGGCGCAGGGGCCGGAGGAAAAACGCGGATTCGCCGGCCGCGTCGCCGGTTTGGTCGGTGCCATTTCTGAATACCCTTCCAGATATGCGCCCCTCGTTGGGGAGGGGTGTCCCGCCGTCGCTCTTACGGGGCCGGGGCATCTTTCACAAGGGGCGAAATGCCGCTAAGGCCGCGCGAAGCGTCGCATTCCACTCAGAGATCCCCCATGCCCACAGCCGTTCTGCTCACGGATCCAGCAAGCCCCTCGCTCGATGGTGCGCTCGTCGAGAGCCTGCGCAATGCCTGGGGCGGGGGGGCGGCCGTCTGGCTCGCGCCGGGTGAGGCGGCGGAGTTCCCGGTGCCCTGCGCGCCGTCCAACGCCGACGAGGTCTGGCGTGCGTTGCAGGAACAGGGTGTGGACCTCGCCCTCGTCCCCGACAAGGGGCGGAAGAAGCGGCTGCTCGTCGCCGACATGGACAGCACGCTCATTCGGCAGGAATGCATCGACGAGCTGGCCGAAGTCGCGGGCGTGGGCGCGCATGTGCGCGAGATCACGGCACGCGCGATGAACGGCGAGCTGGATTTCGAAGGCGCGCTGACCGAGCGGGTGGCCCTGCTCGAGGGGCTGGATGCAGGCACGATCGACCGGGTGCTCGCCGAGCGTATCACGCATATGCCAGGGGCCGCCACGCTCGCCGCGACGATGCGCGCCAACGGCGCGCATACGCTTCTGGTCTCCGGCGGCTTCACTGCCTTCGCCGAGCCTGTCGCCGCCGCGCTCGGCTTCGACGAGGCGCAGGCGAACGTGCTCGAGGCCGAGGGCATGCGGCTGACGGGCAGGGTGCGGCCGCCGATCCTGGGCCGGGATGCCAAGGTGCGGGCGCTCGAGCGGACCGCCGCGCGGCTGGGCCTCGAGCCCGCGGATGCGATCGCCGTGGGCGACGGCGCCAACGACCTCGCCATGCTCGCGCGGGCGGGGCTGGGCGTGGCGCTGCACGCCAAGCCGGCGGTGCAGCGCGAGGCGCGGATTCGCGTGAACCACGGCGACCTGACGGCGCTGCTCTATCTTCAGGGCTACCGGGCAGAGGACTTCGCGGCGGCGTGACGGACCGGGCGCGCTTCCCGGCGCCCGGCCCTCTCTCCTCGCTCGCGGCGACGTGGCTCAGCCCTGCATCGGCAGCGTGCCGTCCTCGGTCGCCGCCGCGATTTCGTCCGCGTCCAGCATGCCGTCGCCGTTCGCGTCGGCCGCTTCGAAGGCCTCCGCACCCGCATCGGGCCAGGCCGCTTCGAACTCCGCCATGCTGACCATGCCGTCGCCGTCGGCATCGGCCGACATGTCCTGGGCGAAGGCCAGAGCGGGCAGCACGAAGGCCAGCGCCACGGCGAGCGAAACCGAGAGTCGTTTCATGATCGTCTTTCCTTTCCTTGCGTTCAGCTCAGGGGAGGGCGCGCCTCCCAGGAAGGAGGCTGCGGGCGGCCCGGCGCAGTGTCAGCGCGGGCGCGGCGCGACTGTCCGAATGGGCGGCGACTGGCCCGGAAAGCCGGCCCGGGCGCGCGCCGAACCGCCGTCGGCGCCGATCCGCGCTTGGACCGGCGGACCGGCGCTGCTGCGAGCGGGCGCAACCGGCGGTTGATCGCCGGCTGCCGCGCGCCGCGATCGCCTCAGTAGCTCAGCCGAGAGCCGTCGCGGGCCGAATCGCGCCGACCTCATCGCCGCGGCGATTGAGCACAGCCGCCTCCATCCGACGCCGCACCGCCGGATCCTTCGCGTCCAGCGCACCGAGCCGCACCAGGAGCGCCGCGATCGCGCAGTCCGCGGCCCGCGCCGCGCCGTCGGCGATCTTGAGCGCGACCCCGAGGCCCTGCTCCGGCAGGATCGCCGTGAAGACGCCCTCCGCCCCGGTCTTGACCGCGATCGCGCCGGGCGCCGCACGCATCAGCTCGGTGCAGGTGCGGCCCTCGCCGGCAACCAGTTCAGGATGCGCCATCATCGCCTCGGTCAGCCGGACGGCGGCGCGGCTGCGGGCGTCTTCCCTCTCGTGTGCCGTGGCGAACCAGGCCATCGCCCGCGCGATGCCATCGAGGCGCCCCGCGAAGTTCGGCAGCGCGCAGCCGTCGATGCCGTAGCCTGGCGAGGGCGCGCCCGTCAGCGCCTCGAAGACCTCGCGGCAGGCGATCTGCACGGGATGCCCGGGCAGGTGATACTCCGGACCTGCGCCCAGGTGGCGGGCCAGCGTGAGCATGCCCGCATGCTTGCCCGAGCAATTGTTGTGCAGCTGCGTGGGCGTCTCCTTCGCGCGGATCAGCGCCTCGCGGGCCGCGCGGTCGGACGGCATCTGCGGGCCGCAGCGCAGGTCGGCCTCGGACAGCCCCAGCGCGTCCAGCCAGTCCGCCACGCGCCGCGTATGCATCTCCGCCCCCTGATGCGAGGCGCAGGCCAGCGCCAGATGCTCGGGCCCGAGCCTCGCGGCGTCGGCCGCCCCCGAGGTCACGAGCGGCAGCGCCTGAATCATCTTGATCGCCGAACGCGGCAGGATCACGCGACCGGCGTCGCCCCAGGCTTCCCGGATACCCTCCGGGCCCGCGATCGCCGCCGCGCCGAAATGCTGGCTCTCGACGAAGGGACCGCGCGCAGCCTCTGCCATCAGCACCCAGCCGGTCATCGCGCGCAGTTCCTCACAGTTTGGCGAATTTCTGCCAAGAGCCCTTTCCCGACCGGAGCTTTTCACGGTAGAACGCCCGCGTCGAGAGGGGCTTGCCCGCACGCGAAAGCCGCCGGAACGAGCGGCGCGGGCGGGCCGGGATTGGGGCAAGGACAGCTTGGAGGCTGGCGAATGACTTCCCGTATCGTGCAGGGGCTGGCCGGCATCCTGACGGCGTTCGCGGCGACGGCCGCGGCGGCGCAGGAGGAGGAGAGCACCAACCGCGTCGCGGCCGAGACCGACTGGAGCGTTTTCGTCGAGGACGATCCGACGGAGTGCTGGGCCGTGACCCAGCCGAAGGAGACGGTGAACACCCGCGACGGCCGGGTGGTGGCCGTGCGGCGGGGCGAGATCCTGCTTTTCACCTTCTTCCGTCCGGGCGAGGACGTCTCGGGACAGGTCACCTTCACCGGCGGCTATCCCTTCTCGACCGAGCGGCCCATCACCCTGGTCGTCGGCGACGATCGGTTCCAGCTCTACACGCAGCCCGACAACCCCGACACGCCCGTGAACGAACAGGAATGGGCCTGGGCCGCCTCGCCGGAGGACGACGCGAAAATCGCCGCGGCGATGCGTCGGGGGGTCGATGCCGTCATCACCGCCGAGAGCACGCGCGGCACGACGACCGAGGACACCTTTTCGCTCATGGGCTACACCGCCGCGGTCGAGGAGGCGCAGCGCCGCTGCAGCGAGTGACGCCTCTTTGGCATCGGGGGCGAAATGCTATATGAGGCGGGACCAGCCCGAACCGCGAGTGCCCCGATGACCGCCGATGCGCCGATCACGCAGGATTTCCTGACCGTCCCCCGGAAGATGCCCGAGGGGAAGCGCAACCTCGTGGGGCTGCCG
This sequence comes from Rhodosalinus halophilus, assembly GCF_003298775.1. Taxonomy (GTDB): domain Bacteria; phylum Pseudomonadota; class Alphaproteobacteria; order Rhodobacterales; family Rhodobacteraceae; genus Rhodosalinus; species Rhodosalinus halophilus. The sequence goes on from NZ_QNTQ01000006.1 coordinate 154,996, forward strand.
CGGGCGGCCTTCCGCGCCGCGCTCATCGAAGCGGGAACGCCGGAGAAGCAGGCGAAGATGCGCGAGGCGCAGCTCTGGCAGTGGATCTACCAGCGCGGCGTGCGCGACTTCGCCGCGATGACGAACCTTTCCAAGGCCTACCGCGCGCAGCTCGCCGAAGACTTCGTGATCGAGATCCCCGAGATCGTCTCGAAACAGGTGAGCGCCGACGGCACGCGCAAATACCTCATGCGCATCGCCGGCGGCCACGAGGTGGAGACGGTCTATATCCCGGAAGAGGGTCGCGGCACGCTCTGCATCTCGAGCCAGGTGGGCTGCACGCTCACCTGCTCGTTCTGCCACACCGGCACGCAGAAGCTCGTGCGCAACCTCACCGCCGCCGAGATCGTCGGACAGGTGATGGCGGCGCGCGACGATCTCGACGACTGGCCGAAACCGGGCGAGGGCATGGGCGAGCGGCCGCGCCTCGTCTCCAACATCGTGCTCATGGGGATGGGCGAGCCGCTCTACAACTTCGAGAACGTGCGCGACGCGATGAAGATCGCGATGGACGGCGAAGGTATCTCGCTCTCGCGCCGGCGCATCACGCTTTCGACCTCCGGCGTCGTCCCCGAGATTGCCCGCTGCGCCGAGGAGATCGGCTGTCTCATGGCCGTGAGCTTCCACGCGACCACGGACGAGGTGCGCGACAAGCTGGTGCCGATCAACAGGAAGTGGAACATCGCGACGCTGCTGGAGGCGCTGCGCGCCTATCCGCGGCTCTCGAACTCCGAGCGCATCACCTTCGAATACGTGATGCTGAAGGGCGTGAACGACAGCGACGCGGACGCGCGGCGGCTGCTGAAGCTGATCGCCGGCATCCCGGCCAAGATCAACCTGATCCCCTTCAACGAATGGCCCGGCGCACCTTATGAGCGCTCCGACTGGTCGCGGATCGAGGCCTTCGCCGATATCATCTACAAGGCGGGCTACGCCGCGCCGATCCGCACGCCACGGGGCGAGGACATCATGGCCGCCTGCGGACAGCTCAAGTCCGCGACCGAGCGCGCCGGGAAGCGTCGCGCCGAGATCGAGGCCGAGGCGGGAATCGCGACGCCCTGAGAACGTCAGGCCGCCGCCGCCTTCGCGCGCCATTTCCGACACATCCGTCAACTATCCACCGAAACAGGAGCAAGTGTTTCGGTGGAGGAAACCCATGAACATGACGGACCATATGACAGCCCAGGGCGTCGCCGACATCCGCGAACTCGCGCTGCGCGAGCGGCGCATGGCGCTCTCGGATCGGGAATGGTCGCATCGGCTGATGGGCTATGGCTACCGCGTGATCAAGACCGAGGCAGGCGCCGTCATCTGCGGCTTTCGCGACGACGAGCCGCTCTGCACCCTGCCGGCCGAGCGTGAGGCGGAGAAGATTCACTGAGCCTGGCTCAACCGTGCGTTAACCACGTTGCCGCAATCGGGGCGGCATGGAACGCCTGGAGCTCAGACTGCCGCCGGACTACGTCGCCGCCCTCGATCCGATCGCGCACGCCGAGGACGTGAGCCGCGGACAGGTGATCCGCGACGCGATCCGCCGCGATCTGAAACGCCGGGAAAAAGCGAAGACGCCCGTCAGGGCGGATGAGCGGCTCGTCGCGCCCTTGCGGGCGCTCCTCGCCGAGGATTTCGCCTATGCGCGCGATTGGTCGGACCTGCAGTCGCGCCTCGCGGCGAAGGGCTACCGCCTGCAGGAGGCTGGCGGCGGCCTCGCGCTTCACGCCCTTGACGGCCGACGCCTCTGCAAGGGCTCGGAGCTGGGCTATGGCTATGCCCTGCTCGTCCGGAAGTTCGGCGCGCCGTTGCCCGGCCATGCGCACCGCGCGGCGGCGGCCCGCGCGCTCAGCCCTCCGGCGGCACGCGCCCCGGAATGTCCTGCCGCGGCGGCGCGATCTCCCATTCGTCGATGATGCGCACGGCCTCCTCGGCCGTCTCGGCATAGCGGAAGAGCTCCAGATCCTCGGGCGAGATCGTGCCGGCCTCGGCCAGCGCCTGCCAGTCGATGATCCGGTCCCAGAACTCGCGCCCGAAAAGAAGGAAGGGCACCCGCCGCATCCGGCCCGTCTGGATCAGCGTCAGCGCCTCGAACATCTCGTCCATCGTGCCGAAGCCGCCGGGGAAGATGCAGATGGCGTTCGCCCGCAGCAGGAAGTGCATCTTGCGGATGCCGAAATAGTGGAAGTTGAAGCAGAGCTCCGGCGTGATGTAGGCGTTGGGCGCCTGTTCGTGCGGCAGCACGATGTTGAGCCCGATGCTCTCGCCGCCCGCGTCCTGCGCGCCACGGTTGCCGGCCTCCATCACGCCCGGGCCGCCGCCGGTGACGATGACGTTCTCGCCGCTGCCCCGGCTCTTCTCCGTCATCACGCGGGAAAAGTCCCGCGCCACCTCGTAGAAGCGCGAGAGCGCCTGTAGCGTCTCGGTCCGCGCCGTCTCCTTGCGGTCGGGCGGCGGGATGCGCGCCCCGCCGAAGAGCACGATGGTGCTCTTGACCCCGTGCTCGTCCATCAGCAGCGAGGGCTTGAGCAGCTCGAGCTGCAGGCGCACCGGCCTGAGCTCGTCGCGCAGCAGGAAGTCCTCGTCGTCGAAAGCCAGCCGATAGGCGGGCGAGCGCGTCTGCGGCGTCTGGGGCAGGTGTTCGGCGGTCGAGCGATCCGATCCGGCGTCGGGAAAGGGGCTGCGGCGGTCGTCCTTCATGGGCACCTCCTGTTCCATCCCACCTAGCGTGTCGCGACGGCGGCGACCAGCGGAAGCCTTGGCCGTTGTGCGGTGCGCGGCGCTCGGCTAAACCCGCGCGCGACAGGCATCGACGGAAGGGGAGCCCGCACATGTCAACTGCCGCGCTGGAAGCCGCGATCGAAGCCGCCTGGGAGGCGCGCGACACCATCACCCCCGCCACAGGCGGAGAGACGCGCGAGGCGATCGAGTCCACGCTCGAGGCGCTGGACCGCGGCGAGCTGCGCGTGGCCGAGCGCGGCGCGGACGGGCAATGGCACGTCAACCAGTGGGCCAAGAAGGCCGTGCTTCTGGGCTTCCGCATCAAGGACATGGAGATGCAGCCCGGCGGCCCTCAGGGCGGCGGCTGGTGGGACAAGGTTGACAGCAAGTTCGCCGGCTGGGGCGAGAACCGCTGGCGCGAGGCGGGCTTCCGCGCCGTGCCCAACTGCGTCGTGCGCAAGTCGGCCTACATAGCGCCGGGGGTTGTGCTGATGCCCTCCTTCGTGAACCTCGGCGCCTACGTCGATTCGGGCACGATGGTGGATACCTGGGCGACGGTGGGCTCCTGCGCGCAGATCGGCAGGGACGTGCACCTGTCGGGGGGCGTGGGCATCGGCGGCGTTCTGGAACCGATGCAGGCCAATCCCACGATCATCGAGGACAACTGTTTCATCGGCGCCCGCTCCGAGGTGGTCGAGGGCGTGATCGTGCGCGAGGGCGCGGTGCTCGGCATGGGCGTCTATCTCGGCCAGTCCACCAAGATCGTGGACCGCGAGACCGGCGAGGTGATGTACGGCGAGGTGCCGCCCTATTCTGTGGTGGTCTCGGGCTCGTTCCCGTCCTCGGGCGGCGTGAACCTCTATTGTGCCGTCATCGTCAAGCGGGTGGACGAGAAAACGCGCGCCAAGGTCGGCATCAACGAACTCTTGCGAGACTGAACGAGCGTGACGCGGGCCGAGCCCGCGCCGGCGCGCACCTTCGGGTGCGCGCATTTCCTGTCGCTTCCCGACAATCCGAGGGCAAATCTGGTCGGAGTGGCAGGATTCGAACCTACGACCCCCGCCTCCCGAAGACGGTGCTCTACCAGGCTGAGCTACACTCCGACCGTGACGCGCCGCATAGCCCGTCGCGCGGGGCTTGGCAAGGGGCGATGCGGGCGATTTCGGCCCACTGCCTCCGCCGCCGGCGAACGGCCTTGAAAAGGCCGTTCAAGGCGCTTTTCAAGCGCCTTCCCCGCGCTCAGAGGCTCGCCTCGAGCGCCTTAATCACCGCGTCGCCCATCTCGCGCGTGGTGGCCGGAGAGGCCCCCTCCACGTTGAGCAGATCGGCGGTGCGGACGCCCTGGGCCAGCACCTGCTCGACCGCGCGCTCCAGCCGGTCGGCCTCTTCCCCCTCGTCGAAGGAATAACGCAGCGCCATCGCGAAGCTCAGGATGCAGGCGCAGGGGTTGGCCTTGCCCTGTCCGGCGATATCCGGCGCGCTGCCGTGCACCGGCTCGTAGAGCGCCTTGGGCCGACCGTTGGCCATCGGCGCACCGAGCGAGGCCGAAGGCAGCATCCCCAGCGATCCCGTCAGCATCGCGGCGAGGTCCGACAGCAGGTCGCCGAAGAGGTTGTCGGTCACGATCACGTCGAACTGCTTGGGCCAGCGGGTGAGCTGCATGGCGCCGGCGTCGGCGTACATGTGGCTGAGCTGCACATCGCCATACTCGGCGTCGTGCACCTCCTGCACCACATCGCGCCAGAGGACGCCCGACTCCATGACGTTGGCCTTCTCCATCGAGCAGACGCGGTTCGCCCGCCGCCGCGCCAGCTCGAAGGCCGCGCGCGCCACGCGGGCGATCTCGGACTCGGTGTAGCGCTGGGTGTTGACGCCCACGCGCTCGTTGCCTTCCTCGAAGATGCCGCGCGGCTCGCCGAAATAGACCCCGCTGGTGAGTTCGCGCACGATCATGATGTCGAGGCCTGCGACCACCTCGCGCTTGAGCGAGGAGAAGTCCGCCAGCGCGTCGAAGCACTGCGCCGGGCGCAGGTTGGCGAAAAGGTCCATCTCCTTGCGCAGACGCAGCAGGCCGCGCTCGGGCTTCACGGAGAAGTCGAGCGCGTCGTATTTCGGCCCGCCCACGGCGCCCAGCAGCACCGCGTCCACGTTCTGCGCCCGCTCCATCGTGGCGTCGGTGAGCGGCGTGCCGTGCGCGTCGTAGGCCGCCCCGCCGACCAGATCCTCGGACACGTCGAAGGCGAGGTCGCGCTTGTCGCCGTACCAGTCGATGATGCGCATGACCTCGGCCATCACCTCGGGACCGATCCCGTCACCGGGCAGGACGAGCAGCGAACGGTCTGACATGGGGGGCCTCCTCGAAATTGGCGTCGGGTCCGCGTAGTCCGCGCCGCGCGGGCGGTCAAGCCGCGGCCATGGCCCTGGCGAGCCCGGTGACGAGTCCCTCCCACACTCGTGCGATCCGCGGGCTGCGCCGCATCGCCTCCGGCGCGGCGAGCCACATCGGCAGCCGCGGCAGTCCCGCGCCGGGCAGGAGCTCCTCCACCTCCGGGTCCGCTGTGCCCACGGCGCGCGGCATGAAGCCCACCCCGCCGCCGGCGCGCACCAGCGCCCAGTAGGCCGCCTGATCGTCGCAGCGCAGCGCGAACCAGTCGCGCGCCGCCGGATAGCCCATCGCGCGCATCGCCTCGACGATCAGCGGATTGCGGTCGTAGCCCACGAGATCGAGCGTCAGCAGATCGTCGAGCGTCCGGGGCCTCTGCTGCCCGTCGAGATAGCTGCGTGCGGCGAAGATGCCGATCTCGAGATCGCCGAGATGCCGCGCGACGAGATCGAGCTGAGTGGGCCGGTACATCCGCACGGCGAGGTCGGCCTCGCGGTAAAGCAGGTTCTCGCTCTCGTCGCTGGGCACCAGTTCGACCTGGATCGCGGGCTCGGCGCGGCGCAGATCGGCCAGAACCGGCGGCAGAAGATAGTGCGACACGACACGGCTCGCCGTGACGCGCACCGTTCCCTCCAGTCGACCGGCCTGCGCCGCGCCCGTGCGCGCGATCTCTGCCGCGGCCTCGCGCATCCGCTGCGCAGGGGCCATCAGCTCCTGCCCCGTCGCGGTGAGGGCGAGGCCGCGCGCCTGTCGTGTGAAGAGCTCGGCGCCCAGCTGCTGTTCGAGTGCCCGGATATGCCGGCCCAGCGTCGGCTGGCTGGTGCCGAGCGCGCGGGCGGCGGCCGAGAGCGAGCCCGTCTCGGCCACTGCGAGAAAGGCGCGCAGGAGGGACCAGTGGAGGGTGTCGGGTCGGTCATCCATACGGATCTGAATACCAGAACATCAATTCCATGCAATTTTCTTAATCCTGCGAGGTGATGCACCCAGGATGCGTCAACGACTGGAGGCAGACATGACCGGAACAGCACTCATCCTTGGCCCTAACGGCCGCTTCGGCCGCCATGTGGCGAACGCCTTGGCGCAGCGCGGCTGGACGCTGCGGCGCTTCGACCGTCAGAACGACGATCTCGACCGCGCGGCCGAAGGGGCCGACCTGATCGTGAACGGATGGAACCCGGCTTATCCCGACTGGGCCGCGCAGTTGCCCGGCCAGACCGCCGCGATCCGACGCGCCGCAGAACGGAGCGGCGCGACCGTGCTGGTGCCGGGCAACGTCTATGTCTTCGGTCCCGAGGCGCCCGAGCGCCTGGGCCCCGAGACGCCTCACCGCGCCCACAACCCGCTGGGCCGGCTGCGCATCGAGATGGAGCAGTCCTGGCGCGACTCGAACGTGCAGGTGATCCTGCTTCGCTGCGGCGACTTCCTCGACGATGCCGCGAGCGGCAACTGGTTCGACCGGGTGATGGCGCCGAAGCTGACGAGGGGGGTGCTCACCTACCCGGGGCGGGCCGACATTCCGCATGCCTGGGCCTACCTGCCGGACGTGGCGCGCGCGGCGGCCGATCTCGTGGAGCGCCGCGGGGCGCTGCCGCGTTTCGCCGAGATTCCCTTTCCGGGGCACACGCTGACCGGCCAGGCGCTCGGCGAGCTCTGCGCTGCGGCGCTGGGTCGTCCCGTTCGGATCGAGCGCTTCGCGTGGTGGCAACTCGCGCTCGCCACGCCCTTCTGGCCGATGGCCCGGCACTTGCGCGAGATGCGCTATCTCTGGGACATGCCGCATTGGCTGGAAGGCGAAACGCTCGCCGCTTCGCTGCCGGACTTCCGCGCGACGAGTCCGGCCGAGGCGGTCGGATCCGCAGTTGGAGCCGCCCTCGCGGACCGCGCCGGTCAGCCCTCTGGCGCGATGTCGGCCCAGACGAGCCGGTGACGCCCCGCGGCCTCGACCGCCGCGCGCAGCGGACCGGCCTCGGGCCAGACCACGCCCGCGCCGGTCACGCGCCAGTCGGCCGAGGGCAGCACGTAGTCCACCCGCAGGTTGCCGGGCACGGGGTCGTCCCAGTCCGCGGTGTCCAGCGCCGGGTCGCCTCTGTGCTCCGGGTTGGCCGCGGCGCGGCCGCCGCCGCTCATGGGGCGCGGATCCTGCAGACGCGGATCGGCGAGCAGCGCGCGGATCGCGTCGTGCCGGCCCTCGCCGTCCACCGGGTCGAGGTTCGCGTTGCCCAGCAGGACGAAGCGGTCGCCGGGCGGGGAGCCGAAGGCACCGTCGAGGAACAGCCGCCAGAACCGGATCTCGTCGGCGTTGCGGCGGCCGTTGCGGTCTTCGGGTCCGTCGAAGACGGGCGGCGTCGCGTCGAAGACCAGCAGGGTGATGGGCGCCGCCCCCTCGGGGCGCAGCGTGACCGCCCAGTGACCGTTGGAGGACAGGCGCTGCGCGTCCAGCGCTTCGGCGGAAAGATCCGCGCCGGGGGCGAGACTGTCGGGCAATTCGGCCCACGGCAGATCGGAGAAGTCGCGCGACGCCGCGGCGTCGATCGGGTGACGCGACAGGATCGCCATGCCGCCGTCGCCCGCGAAGCGGCCCCAGCCCTGCGCGTCCTCCGCCTCGCCGCGCCGCCCGTCGCCGTCGAGATCGAGGCCCGTCGCCATGCCGGCGTTGGGGCGCCGCGCGAAACGGTGGGGCAGGGGATGTCCGGCTTCGGCCACCATTTGAGCGAAGGCTTCGAGCGCCCGTCCCTCGTAGTCGTAGTCGAAGTCCGTGAGCAGCAGGATGTCCGGCGCAGCCGCCGCCACCACCTGCGCGGCGGCGCGGGCCTGCGTGTCTCCGCGGTCTATGTCGCGCAGCAGAAGGCCTGGCCCGTCACGCGAAAGCGCGGCGCCGAAGGTCGCCACACGCAACGTCTCCGCCGCGCAGCCGGCCGCCCAGAACGCGAGCGTCAGCGCGATCAGGCCGGCGCGAGTTCCCGTTCCCGTAGCTCGGTGGCGCGGCGCCTGCGCGACTCGATCATCTCGGCCACGCGGAACAGTGCGATGGCGCGCATGATCATGCTCACCGGAAGAAAGGCCCATACGCTCATCACCCAGATCAGGGTATGCGGATCGCTCAGGCGCAGCGGCCCGACAACCAGCGTCACCAGCTTGATCAACGCCGGTAGCACGAAGGGCACCAATGCGCCCAGAACGAGATTGGCCCGCCCCTCGCGGCGCAGCCGCAAGACGATGTCGCCGCCGCCCGTCGGATCGAAGAGCGGCATGTTGATCCACACGTTGAACGGCGTGTGGCGCACCGGCCAGCCGCGCCGCACGGACAGCGCGAAGGCGACGAGCGTCACGGCCGCGTAGAAGCACGAGAGACCGGCCGCGGCGCGCACCGCCTCGAGCATGGTGGTGCCCGAGGTGTCGGCGACGCTGATCAGCATCAGCCGCACGGGAGAATAGGGAAAATCGAGCGCCGCGCCGGCCAGGCCGCCCAGACCGGCGATCGCGCCGCTGAGAAGCGTCGGCCGGATCAGGTCGGCGCAGAGGATCGCGGTCGTGAGAACGACCGCCCAGAGACAGGCGAAGCGCAGCCTGTTGAAGGGCGGCGCGTCGCGGAATTCGACGACGCTGGGGTAGTCGGTGAAATACTCGACAAAGACGAAGGCGGCCGCGATGAAGCAGATGAGCGGCAAGACGAAGCCCGAGGCCCCCACGGTCCCCGGCAGCGCAAGCGCCGGGGTCGCCACCAGAAGCGCGGCGAGCACAGCGCGCAATCCCGCGCCCACGATCCTGTCGAGCACTGCCCTTTCCCTCTGTCGCGGTCGGGCCCGATGCGTTGTCGCGCCCTTGTTACCGGTCCGGACCCGCCAGGTATGGCGGGCTGCCTCAATTGCGCCCAAGTCTTGCCCCGTTTGTTCCACATGAACAACCACAGGGTTAAACCTGCCTGAGAAATCAGGCAGTTTCGCGGCGCAACTGGTGCGCCTTTGCATCACAATTGCGACGCCAATGCTGCGCGAGGGCCAGCAAATACAATATGTTGTGGGCCGAACCTGAAGCGGGCCAACCGCCCGAGCCGCTCAGACCCAGGGGCGCTCCGCCGCGACGCGCGACTCGTAGGCGTCGATCTCCGAGGCGCGCTCGAGCGTCAGCCCGATGTCGTCGAGACCCTCGAGCAGGCAATGCTTCTTGAAGGGGTCGATCTCGAAGCGGTATTCGGTGCCGTCCGCGCCCACGATCACCTGGTTCTCGAGATCCACGGTGATGCGCGCGTTGCCGCCCTGCTGCGCGTCTTCCATCAGCCGGTCCACCTGCTCCTGCGGCAGCGTGACGGGCAGGATGCCGTTCTTGAAGCAGTTGTTGTAGAAGATGTCGGCGTAGCTGGGCGCGATGATGCAGCGGATGCCGAAATCCTTGATCGCCCAGGGCGCGTGTTCGCGGCTCGACCCGCACCCGAAGTTCGCGCCCGTCACGAGGATTTCCGCATCCCGCCACGGCTCTTGGTTGAGCACGAAATCCGGGTTCTCCCTGCCGTCGTCGCCGTAGCGCATCTCGTCGAAGAGCGCGACGCCGAGGCCCGAGCGCTTGATCGTCTTCAGATACTGCTTCGGGATGATCATGTCGGTATCGACGTTGATCTGCGGCAGCGGCGCCGCGATGGCCGTCAGCTTGTCGAACTTTTCCATCTCACTCTCCTCTCGAGCGGCGGCGCAGGCCACTCGTTTCGCTTCAGGCTGCGCGCGCCGCCACCTCAGCCGCGCCCTGCGTCGCCCGTGCCCATGCCGCTCACATCAGCTCGCGCACGTCGGTGAGCCGTCCGGTGACGGCCGCGGCGGCCGCCATCGCGGGCGACATCAGATGCGTGCGCCCGCCGCGGCCCTGCCGGCCCTCGAAGTTGCGGTTCGAGGTCGCCGCGCAGCGCTCGCCCGGGCTGAGCTGGTCGGGGTTCATGCCGAGGCACATGGAGCATCCGGCGAGGCGCCAGTCGAACCCCGCCTCCTTGAAAACATCCGCGATGCCCTCTTCCTCGGCCTGCGCCCGCACGAGGCCCGAGCCGGGCACCACCATCGCCCGCACGCCTTCCTTGACCTTGCGGCCCTTGAGGATCGCGGCGGCCGCGCGCAGGTCTTCGATCCGCGCGTTGGTGCAGGAGCCGATGAAGACCGCGTCGATCGGGATCTGGTCGAGCGGCGTGCCTGCCTCGAGCCCCATGTACTGCAGCGCGCGCTTCGCCGCCTCGACCTTGCCGCCCTCGAAGCTTTCCGGGTCGGGCACGGCGCCGGTGATCGGCAGCACGTCTTCGGGCGAGGTGCCCCAGGTCACGACGGGCGCGATCTCGGAGGCGTCGAGCGTCACGATCTTGTCCCAGTGGGCGTCCTCGTCCGAGCGCAGCGTCTGCCACCAGGCCAGCGCGGCCTCCCACTGCGCGCCCTTGGGCGCGTGCGGCCTGCCCTTCACATAATCGAAGGTCGTCTCGTCCGGCGCGATCAGGCCGGCGCGCGCGCCGCCCTCGATCGCCATGTTGCAGACGGTCATGCGGCCTTCCATCGAGAGCGAACGGATCGCCTCGCCGCAATACTCGATGACGTGGCCGGTGCCCCCCGCGGTGCCGGTGCGGCCGATGATCGCGAGGGTGATGTCCTTGGCGGTCACGCCGGGCGGCAGCTGGCCAGTGACCTCGACCTTCATGTTCTTGGACTTCCGGGTGATCAGCGTCTGCGTGGCGAGCACATGCTCGACCTCCGACGTGCCGATACCGTGCGCGAGCGCCCCGAAGGCGCCGTGCGTCGAGGTGTGGCTGTCGCCGCAGACCACCGTCATGCCGGGCAGGGTCCAGCCCTGCTCGGGGCCGATGATGTGGACGATGCCCTGCCGGACGTCGCTCACGGGATAATAGGTCACGCCGAAGTCGCGCGCATTGCGGTCCAGCGCCTCGACCTGGATGCGGCTCTGCTCGTCGTCGATGTGGTCCACGCGGTCGGGTGTCGTGGGCACGTTGTGGTCGGGCACGGCGATCGTGCGCTCCGGCGCGCGGACCTTGCGCCCGGCCATGCGCAGCCCCTCGAAGGCCTGCGGGCTGGTGACCTCGTGGACGAGGTGGCGGTCGATGTAGATGAGCGCGGTGCCGTCCGCGTCCTCATGCACGAGATGGGCGTCCCAGATCTTGTCGTAGAGCGTCTTGGGGGACATTCGGTCTCTCCCGGTGAGTGGCTGTATGGCTCGGGCAGGGGGCAGGAGGCGCCGGACGGCGCCGCGGTCTCAGGCGGGACGCGCGAGCACGCTGCGCGCGGCGCCGAAGAAGCGCCAGGGGAGGCGCGCACGGTCGTCCATGTCGAAGACCCGGGTCATGCCCCAAGCAGATACAGCCCGTCCGGACGACTCGCAAGCGCCAAGGCTGCCGTTCCGTCGCCGGCGGGAGCCTTGCCGCGCTGACTCGTCCGATCCGGCCGGGACTGCGCGGCTTCATTGAATTGTCGCACCCGGATTGCTACCTTTGACCCACGCCCGGCGCCGGGGCGCTATGCGGCGCGACAAGCAAGGAGGACGATGTTCTGTCTCTCGACGTCAACGCGGCCCGTGCCGCAGACACAGGGACGCCCGTGACGGGCACCCCCGACCCGGAGCATCTGCGCGAGGCGCTGCTCTCCCGCGTGCTCGAAACCCTCGACGACAGCAAGGCCGAAGACATCGTGCAGATCGACCTGCGCGGCAAGTCGGCGATCGCCGATCACATGGTGATCTGCTCGGGCCGCAGCGCACGGCAAGTCGCGGCCATCGCCGATCGTCTGGTCGACAGCCTCAAGCAGGATCTCGGCGTGCTGTCGCGCGTCGAGGGCAAGGAGGCCGGCGACTGGGTGCTGATCGACGCAGGCGACGTGATCGTGCACGTCTTCCGCCCCGAGGTGCGCGAATTCTACCAGCTCGAGAAGATGTGGCTGGAGCCCGCGGCGGCGGCGAGCCGCGCCTGACGCGCCCTTGCGGCTGACCATCCGCGCGGTCGGCCGGCTGCGCGCCGGACCCGAACGCGCGCTGATCGACGATTACCTCGCGCGCGCGGGGCGCGCCGGGCGCAGGCTTGGCCTTGGCCCCTTCGACGAAGCCGAGGTCGAGGACCGCAAGGGCGGCGGGCCGGCGGCCGAGGCCGCGCTGCTGACCCGCAAGCTGCCGCCCGATGCCGTGTGCGTCGCGCTGGACGAGCGCGGGCACGCCCTTTCTTCCCCCGAACTCGCCGAGCGAATCACCGGCTGGCGCGACGCCGGTCGGCCCGAGGTGGTGTTTCTCATCGGTGGCGCGGACGGGCTGGACCCGGCCCTGCGCGATCGCGCGGACCTGAGCCTTTCGTTCGGGCGCATGGTCTGGCCGCATGCGCTGGCGCGCGTGATGCTGGCCGAACAGCTCTATCGCGTCACCCAGATCCTCGCGGGCACGCCCTATCACCGGGCATGAAGGCGCCTGCGGCGCCTGCGCTCCGCGCGGGGGTATTTGAAGACCATTGAAAGCGGGCGGTCATTCAATGGTCCATAAATACCCGATTGCGCCCTCGCGGCCGGGCGCACCGCCGGGTCAGACGCCCCGCAGCCCGGCCAGCACGAAGTCGCTTGCCAGCTCCGCGTAGGCCGCACGCGTGAGGCCCTTGCCGGGGCGGTGCCACATGTAGACCCAATTGAGGATGCCGAAGACGGACATCGTCACAGCACGCAGCCGGTCGGCGGGGAGGTGCGGGGCCTCCTCCGCCACCGCCGCGCTCATCGCCTGCACGAGCCGGCGCTGCGCCTCCATCAGCGGGGCCTTCATCTCTGGCGGAAGCGCGTCGAGCGACTCGAGCTGCAGCTTGTGCTCGGCGTCGGCGTCCTCGTAGGCGTCGAGGATCGCGCGCACGAGGCCGCGGACGCCCTCGGGACGCGCCGCATCGACCACCGCGACGAGGTGGCTCAGATGCGCGTCGAGGATATCGAAGAGCAGCGCCTCCTTGCTGTCGTAGTAGTGGTAGATCAGCGCCTTGGACACGCCGCAGTCGCGCGCGGCGCCGGCTATGGAAGCGCGGTCGTAGCCGTGGCGCGCGAAGTAGCGCGCCGCGCCCTTGCGCAACGCCGCGCGCTTGGCGTCGTGATCGCGTGCGAGTCCCCGCGCCACCGGATTCGTCAGCCGTCCTTGGGCCGGTTGTCCACGATCCGCACGGCCTTGCCCTCGGATCGCGCGACCGCGCCCGGATCCTCGACCTCGACCACTACGGTCACGCCGATCACGCTCTTGATCTTGTGGCGCAGATCCTGGCCCGCGCGCATCCGCGCCTCGGGGGCCGCGTAGTCGGCCGTGCACTCGCATTTCACGCGCATCTGATCCTTGTGGCCGATGCGGTCGAGCTCGAGCTGGAAGTGGGGGGCGAGGCCCTGCACCGTCATCAGCTGTTCCTCGATCTGCGTGGGAAAGACGTTCACGCCGCGCAGGATGATCATGTCGTCGGAGCGTCCGGTGATCTTTTCCATCCGCCGCAGACTGCGGGCCGTGCCCGGCATCAGGCGGGTCAGGTCGCGGGTGCGGTAGCGGATGATCGGGAAAGCCTCTTTCGTCAGAGAGGTGAAGACGAGCTCCCCCTTCTCGCCGTCGGGCAGCACCTCGCCGGTGTTGGGGTCGATCACCTCGGGGTAGAAGTGATCCTCCCAGACGTGCAGGCCGTCCTTGGTCTCGACGCATTCGTTGGCGACGCCCGGGCCCATCACCTCGGAGAGGCCGTAGATGTCCACCGCGTGCATGTCGAAGGCCTCCTCGATCTCGCGGCGCATCGCGTCGGTCCAGGGCTCGGCGCCGAAGATGCCGACCTTGAGCGGCGAGTTCCGCGGGTCGAGGCCCTGCGCGGCGTATTCGTCGATGATCGAGAGCGCGTAGGAGGGGGTGACGGTGATGCCGTCGGCGCGGAAGTCCTCGATCAGCCGCACCTGCCGCGGCGTCATGCCGCCCGAGACCGGGACCGTCGTCAGCCCCAGCTTCTCGGCCCCGAGGTGCACGCCCAGCCCGCCGGTGAAGAGCCCGTAGCCATAGGCGTTGTGCAGCAGGTTACCGGGGCGCAGGCCCGCGGCCCTGAGCGAGCGCGCAACCACCGTGCCCCAGACGTCGAGGTCGTTTTCCGTGTAGCCCACCACCGTCGGCTGCCCCGTCGTGCCCGAGGAGGCGTGGATGCGGATGACCTTCTCGCGCGGGACGGCGAACATCCCGAAGGGGTAGTTGTCGCGCAGGTCGGTCTTGACCGTGAAGGGGAACTTCGCGAGGTCCGACAGCGCCTTGAGGTCGTCGGGGTGCACGCCCGCCTTGTCGAAGCTCTCCTTGTAGAAGGGCACGTTGTCGTAGGCGTGGCGCAGCGACCACTTCATGCGCTCGAGCTGCAGCGCCTCGATCTCGTCGCGCGAGGCGGTCTCGATGTGCTCGAGGTCTCCGGGCTTGGGCGAGAGGTCTTCCATCAGACGGCCTCCAGAAGCAGCGAGATTCCCTGTCCCACGCCGATGCACATGGTGCAGACGGCGCGTTTCGCGCCCATGTCGCCCATCGTGATCGAGGCGGAGAGCGCGAGGCGCGCGCCCGACATGCCCAGTGGATGGCCGAGCGCGATGGCGCCGCCGTGCGGGTTCACGTGGTCGGGGTCGTCTGGCAGGCCGAGCTCGCGCAGCACGGCCAGCGACTGCGAGGCGAAGGCCTCGTTCAGCTCGATCAGGTCGATGTCGCCGATGGAGAGCCCGTGCCGCTCCATCAGCTTCTTGGTCGAGGGTGCGGGGCCGATGCCCATGATGCGCGGCGGCACGCCTGCCGTCGCCATGCCGGTGATCCGGGCGCGGGGGGTGAGCCCGTATTTCTCGACCGCCGCCTTCGAGGCGACGATCAGCGCCGCCGCGCCGTCGTTGACGCCGCTGGCGTTGCCCGCCGTCACAACGCCGTTCTCGCGGAAGGGCGCGTGGAGCGAGGCCAGCTTTTCCAGCGAGGTGTCGCGCGGGTGCTCGTCGCGGTCCACGACGACCGGCTCGCCCTTGCGCTGCGGAATGGTCACCGGCGTGATCTCGCGCGCCATGCGGCCCGACTGGATCGCCGCCATCGCCAGCGTCTGCGACCGCAGGGCGAAAACGTCCTGGTCGTGGCGCGAGACGTTGAACTCCTCGGCCACGTTCTCGGCCGTCTCGGGCATCGAATCGATGCCGTACTGCTTCTGCATCAGCTTGTTGACGAAGCGCCAGCCGATGGTGGTGTCGTGGACCGCGTTGTTGCGGGAAAACGCCGTCTCTGCCTTCGGCATGACGAAGGGCGCGCGGCTCATGCTCTCCACCCCGCCGGCCAGCACCACGTCGGCCTCGCCGCAGCGGATCATGCGCGCGGCCATGCCCACGGCATCGAGCCCCGAGCCGCAGAGGCGGTTGACGGTGGTGCCGGGCACCTCCTCACCCAGCCCGGCCAGCAGGGCGGCCATGCGGGCGACATTGCGGTTGTCCTCGCCCGCCTGGTTGGCGCAGCCCATGATGACCTCGTCGATCCTGAGCCCGTCGAAGGGCCTGACGACCTCGCGCATGACGTGGGCCAGCATGTCGTCGGGGCGCACCGCCGAAAGCGCGCCGCCGTAGCGGCCGACGGGCGTGCGCAGGCCCTCGCAGAGATAGGCGTCGGTCATTGATCCTCCTCGAAATGCTGTCCGGCGATCTGCCGGGAATGGCCGCGGAACTGCGCGACCTCGCGCCCGTCGGGCGCGGTCACGACCACGTCGTAGATGCCGGAGCGGCCCGAGCGGCTGAGCTCGCGCGCCACCGCCGTCAGCCGCTCGCCGGCCTTGCCCGGCGACAGGAAGGTGACGACGTTCATCTGCGCCACCACGTTCTGGTTGTAGCTGTTGCAGGCGAAGGCGAAGGCGCTGTCGGCGAGCGTGAAGATGTAGCCGCCATGGCAGATGTCGTGCCCGTTGAGGTGATGGTCCTGCACCTCGAAGCTCAGCGTCGCGGTGCCGGGGCCAACCGCGTCGAGCGACATGCCCAGCCATTTGGACGCGCGGTCGTTGGCCCACATCGCCGCCGCGCTTTTCTCGGCCCGTTCCTGCGGTGTCACGGCTCACCTCCCTCGACCGGCGGCACCCTGCACAAAACCGACCGAGCGGTCAAGAGTGTTGATTTCCGCCGCGTCCGCGTTCATGCTCGCGCAAACCCGAAGGAGGCACTTCATGCTCGCACCCGAAAGCTACGCCGCCGGCCGCTGGGTCGCGCCCGGCGACCGCGCCCGTTCCATCCTCGGCCCCGTCGAGGGGAAGGAGATCGCCCGCGCAGGCGGCACCGACCTCGATTTCCAGGCGATGATCGACTGGGCGGTGGGGACCGGCGGCCCGGAACTGCGCGCCATGACCTTCCACGAGCGCGCGAAGATGCTCAAGGCGCTGGCGACCTACCTCAACGAGCGGAAGGAAGAACTCTACGCCATCAACCCGCTCACCGGCGCCACCCGGCGCGACGGCGGCGTGGACATCGACGGCGGCATCGGGACGATGTTCGTCTTCGCCTCGAAGGGCCGGCGCGAGATGCCGGACGGCCACGTCTATCTCGACGGCGCGGTCGAGCAGCTGTCGAAGGGTGGCAGCTTCCTGGGCCAGCACATCGCGGTGCCGCTGCGCGGCGTGGCGGTGCACATCAACGCCTTCAACTTCCCCGTCTGGGGGATGCTGGAAAAGCTGGCGCCGACCCTGCTGGCCGGCATGCCCGCGATCGTGAAGCCCGCGACGCAGACCTGCTACCTGACCGAGGCGTGCTTTCGCATGATGATCGAGTCCGGGCTGCTGCCCGAGGGCGCGGTGCAGCTCGTCATCGGCGGAACGGGCGACCTGCTGGACCGGCTCGGCCCGCAGGATGTGGTGAGCTTCACCGGCTCGGCCGACACCGCGGGCAAGCTGCGGTCCAATCCCAACCTGCTGCGCCGCTCGGTCCGCTTTCACGCCGAACAGGACAGCCTCAACGCCTCCATCCTCGGTCCCGACGCCACGCCCGGCACGCCGGAGTTCGATCTGTTCGTCAAGGAGGCGGCGAACGAGATGACCACCAAGGCGGGGCAGAAATGCACCGCCACCCGCCGCATGATCGTCCCCGAGGCCCAGATCGACGCGGTGGCCGAGGCGCTTGCCGAACGGCTGGCGAAAACCACCGTGGGCCGCCCCGACGCCGAGGGCGTGCGCATGGGCGCGCTGGCCTCGGCCGATCAGAAGCGCGACGTGCTGGAAAAGGTCGCGGCCTTCGCCGGCGAGGTCGAGCGCGTCTATGGCGACCCCGACCAGTTCGAGCTGATCGACGCCCCGGCCGAGGGCGCCTATCTGCCGCCGATGCTCTTCCGCTGCCCCGATCCCGACAGCGCCTCTGCCGTGCATGCCATCGAGGCCTTCGGCCCGGTCTCCACCCTCCTGCCCTACCGCGATCTGCCGCATGCGGCGGCGCTCGCGAACCGCGGCGAGGGCTCGCTCGTGGCCTCGGTCATCACGCATGACCCGGCCGTGGCGCGCGAGATCACGCTGGAGGCGGCGGCCTGGCACGGGCGGCTCTACTTCAACGACCGCACCTCGATGAAGGAAAGCACGGGCCACGGCTCGCCCCTGCCGCACATGGTGCACGGCGGCCCGGGCCGCGCGGGCGGTGGCGAGGAGCTGGGCGGCGTGCGCGGCGTGCTGCACTACATGCAGCGCACGGCGGTGCAGGGCAGCCCCGACATCCTGACCGCGATCGGCGGGCAGTGGGTGCGGGGCGCCGAGGAAAGGACCGGACCCACGCACCCCTTCCAGCGCACCTTCACCGAGATCGAGATCGGCGAGACGATCCATACCGAGGCGCGCGAGGTCACGCTCGACGACATCGAGCATTTTGCCGCGTTCACCGGCGACACCTTCTACGCCCACATGGACGAGGAGGCGGCGAAGGCGAACCCCTTCTTCCCCGGCCGCGTCGCACATGGCTACCTGCTGATCTCCTTCGCCGCGGGGCTCTTCGTGCAGCCCGATCCGGGACCGGTGCTGGCCAACACGGGCCTCAACGCGCTGAGCTTCCAGAAGCCCGTCAGCCCCGGCGACAAGGTGAAGGTGCGGCTGACGGCCAAGCGCAAGACGCGCCGCACCGACGAGTACGGCGAGGTCGCCTGGGACGTGGCGATGACCAACCAGGACGGCGAGCAGGTCGCGCAGTACGAGTTGCTCACGATGGTCGCCTACACCCGCTGAGATGGACGTGCCGGCCGACCCTCTCGCGCCGCTGATCGACGCGCTGCACGCGGAGGGGCGGCCGCGCGTCTGGTCGCTGGTCATCACCGTCTTCGGCGACAGCGTGCAGCCGCGCGGCGGCCGCATCGCCACCACGCGGCTGCAGCGTCTGCTGGGGCGGATCGGGGTGGAGCCCGGCGCGCTGCGCACCGCGCTCTCGCGGCTCCGGCGCGACGGCTGGGTCATGGCCGAGCGCGAGGGACGCTTCAGCCTCTACCGCCTCAGCGAAAGCGGGCTGGCGCGCTTCGCCCCGGCCACGGAACGCATCTACGCCCCCCCGCGCGAGGGCGAGGTGCACCGCTGGACGCTCGCGCTGGGCGGTGCGGGCGCGCAGGGCATTCCGGTCGCGCCGAGCCTGCGCCTGATCCCGGAGGCCGAGGCGGGGGACGCAGACCTCGCCGTCACCGGGGCGCTCTCCGCCCTCGCCCCCGGTTTCGCCGAGGCGCTGCTGCCCGAGCCGCATCGCGCCGCGCTCGCCGCGCTGGCCGCCGATCTCGCCGCGCTCGAGGGCCTGGCGCTCGGCCCGCTCGACGCCGCGGCCGCGCGCACTCTGCTCATCCACCGCTGGCGGCGGCTCGTCCTGCGCTGGCCCGAGCTTCCGCCGGTCCTGTTGCCGCAGGAGGCGCCGCGGGATCCGCGGGCGGCGGTGGCGCGCGCCTGGCGCGCGCTCACGCCGAAGGCCGAGGCGTGGCTCGATTCGGCGGACGCCCGCATGCCCGCTATGCCGCCCGCGGGCGCGGCGCTGGCCCGCCGCTTCGCGCAGGCGTCTTGATTTGCGCGCCAAAGGGCGCAACTGTGACAGCATGCAGGCCCCCATCCCCTTCGGCGCCGCCGGGCAGGCCGACCGCGTCTCCTTCGACCGTTCGGAGCTCAACGTGATCCTGTCGCTGTACGGCCGCATGGTGGCCGCCGGCGAATGGCGCGACTACGGCCTCTCGTTCCTGCGCGACGTCGCCGTCTTCTCGGTCTTCCGCCGCACCGCGGAGCACCCGCTCTACCGGATCGAGAAGCGCCCGAGGCTTCGGAACCGGCAGGGCCAATACGCCGTCATCGGCATGGACGGCCAGGTGCTCAAGCGCGGGCACGATCTCAGGACCGTCCTGCGCGTGCTCGAGCGCAAGCTGATCCGCACGGTGGAATGACGGTGAGGGCCGCGCCCGGTCCTTCCTCTTGCCGAAGATTCACTCGGGGGTGAATGCCGCGCCGCGCGCGGCAGCGGGGGCGGAAAGCCCCCTTCGGCGGCGCCTCAGACCGGCAGCCCGGCCTCGGCGAAGAGCGCCTTCAGATCCGCCTCGGGTCGCGCGCCGTAATGCGAGATAACCTCGCGCGCGGCGACCACGCCCATGCGGCCGGCCACCTCCAGCGACTGGCCGGTGGCGAGGCCGTAGAGGAAGCCGGCCGCGAACTGGTCGCCCGCGCCGGTGGCGTCCACCGGCGTGACCTGTTCGACCGGCACGCGCGCCTCCTCGTCGCCGCGCACCAGCACCACGTCGTGGCCCGAGCGGGTGCAGACGATCAGCCCGCTTTCCGAGGCGGCCTGTTCCAGCGCGGCGGAGAGGTCGGTTTCGTAGAGCGACTCCCACTCGTGCTCGTGCCGATCACGAAGTCGAGCTCGGTCACCAGCTTGCGGAAATCCGCGCGGTGGCGGTCCACGCAGAACGGGTCCGACAGCGTGATGCCCGCCATTCCCCCCGCGGCGCGGCAGGCGCGCGCGGCGGCGGTGAAGGCCTCCTTTCCCTTGGGCTTGTCGTAGAGATAACCCTCCAGAAACAGAAGCTCGGTGTCGCCCGCCACGCGCGGATCGACGTCCTCGGGTCCCAGTTCGGCGGAGATGCCGAGATAGGTGTTCATCGACCGCTCGCCGTCGGGGGTGACGAAGATCATCGAGCGCGAGGTGGGCGCCTCTCCCTCGGGCTTCGGGGTGTTGGGGAAGTCGGTGCCGTCCCCGGCCATGTTGTCGGCGTAGAAGCGGCCGAGCGAGTCGTCGCGCACCCGGCCGATGAAAGCCGTCCTGAGCCCGAGGTTCCCGATCCCGGCCAGCGTGTTGGCCACCGAGCCGCCCGGCGCCTGCCAGCGGTCCTGCATCGCCTCGTAGAGAAACTCGGCGCGGTCGCCCTCGATCAGCTGCATGATCCCCTTCTCGATGCCCATCCTGGACAGGAAACCGTCGTCGCAGTTGCTGATGACGTCGACGATCGCGTTGCCGATGCCGACCACCTTGTAGGTCTTCACAGATTCTTCTCCTCGTAGGCACAAAGGTCGCGGATGAGGCAGGTCGCGCAGAGCGGCTTGCGCGCCTTGCAGACGTAGCGGCCGTGCAGGATCATCCAGTGATGCGCATGGAGCTGGAACTCCGCCGGCACCTGGTCCTCGATGGCGCGCTCCACGGCCAGCACGTCCTTGCCCGGCGCGATGCCGCTCCGGTTGGCGAGGCGGAAGATATGCGTGTCCACCGCCTGCGCCGGGTACCGCCACCACATGTTGAGCACGACGTTCGCGGTCTTGCGCCCCACGCCCGGCAGCGACTGCAGCGCCGCGCGCGAAGAGGGCACCTCGCCCCCGTAGTCCTCCACGAGGATGCGCGACAGCTTCATCACGTTCTTCGCCTTGTTGCGGTAAAGCCCGATCGTCCTGATGTGCTCGATCAGCCCTTCCTCGCCCAGCTCCAGCATCTTCTGTGGCGTGTCCGCCACGTCAAAGAGGCGGCGGGTGGCCTTGTTCACGCCGGCGTCGGTGGCCTGCGCGGACAGCGCGACCGCGACCAGGAGCGTGTAGGCGTTGACGTGCTCCAGCTCGCCCTTCGGCTCCGGCTCCGCGGCACGGAACCGCGCGAAGATCTCGCGGATCGAGTGATAGTCGAGCTGTGCGGCCATGGCGCCTGTCATGCCTTGCGGGGGCGGGATGCGCAACATCCGGGTCGCGCGGGCACAGCAGGCCCCCTAGAAGATGCAGGAGCGCAACGCATGAGGGGCGAGCAGATGGACGCCGCCGAGGAGAGCTATCACTACCACGTCATTCGCCGGGCGCTGGACGTGATCGACGCCGCCGACGCGGAGCTGTCGCTCGAGGAGCTCGCGGCGCGGCTCGGCATGAGCGCCGCGCATTTCCAGCGGGTCTTCTCGCGCTGGGTCGGCGTCTCGCCCAAGCGGTATCAGCAATACCTCGCGCTGGGCCATGCCAAGGCGCTCCTTCGCGAGCGATTCTCGACGCTCGAGGCGGCGCATGCCGCCGGGCTTTCGGGCGGCGGGCGGCTGCACGACCTCTTCCTGCGGTGGGAGGCGATGCGGCCGGGCGATTACGCCCGGCGCGGCGCGGGCCTGGGCATCCGCTACGGCTGGTTCCCGAGCCCCTTCGGCGAGGTGCTCGCGATGGGCACCGATCAGGGGCTCTGCGGCCTCGCCTTCGCCGAGGAGACGGGGCGCGACGCGGCCTTCGCGGACATGGTCGCGCGCTGGCCCGAGGCGGGATTCACGGAGGCGCCCGAGGCGGTCGCGCCCTGGGTCGGGGCGGCCTTCGGCGGAGGGGGGCGCGTGGCGCTGCACGTCTTCGGGGCGCCTTTCCAGATCAAGGTCTGGGAGGCGCTGCTCACGATTCCCTCCGGGAGCGTCACGACCTACGGCCGGATCGCTGAGGCGGTCGGCGCACCGGGCGCCGCCCGCGCCGTGGGCGGGGCGGTCGGACGCAACCCGGTGAGCTGGCTCATTCCCTGTCATCGGGCGATCGCCGGTTCGGGCAAGCTCACGGGGTATCACTGGGGACTGCCGGTCAAGCGGGCCATGCTCGCCTGGGAGTCCGCGCGCGCCGAGGCGTGAACCGGCGCGCGAAATGCTGCTCATTTCGTGCAGCGGGGCGGTTTTCCCGGCGCGCGCCACGGGTTAGTGTCGCGCCGAGGCCCCGCGTGGCGGGCCGAGGCAGAAAGGCGTATCGATGAAGAAACCGATCCTTGCGGCCACCGCGTCGCTCGTCCTGCTGGCAGGCTGCGCCGTGGACCCGAACGACCCCAACCGCAACACGCGCCAGGGCACCATGGTGGGTGCCGGGCTCGGTGCCGCGCTGGGCGCGATCATGGGCAACGACCCCGAGGAACGCCGCCGCAACGCCGCGGCCGGCGCGGTGCTCGGCGCGGTCGGCGGCGCGGTGACGGGCTCGATCCTCGACCGGCAGGAGGCCGAGCTGCGCCGGGATCTCGAGCAGGACGGGGTGCTCATCGAGAATACCGGCGACGAACTCGTCGTCAGCTTCACCGACAACATCCTCTTCGACGTGGACAGCGCCGCGGTGAAGCCCGCCTTCCAGGACGAGCTCAGGACGCTGGCCGCGAGCCTTCAGCGCTACCCAGGCAGCATCGTGCGGGTGACGGGACACACCGACAACACCGGCGACGCAGGCTACAACCAGCGCCTGTCCGAGCGCCGGGCGGGGTCGGTCGCCAACGTGCTGATCGGCTCGGGCGTCTCGCCCTCGCGGATCGTCTCGACCGGCGTCGGCGAAGCGCAGCCGGTGGCGAGCAATCTCACGCCGGAGGGCCGGGCGCGCAACCGCCGCGTGGACGTGGTGATCGTCCCGACGAACGCCTGACCGGCGGCGCTCGGCAGTGGCGGAGCGGCGCGGTTCAGCGCCGCTCGTCGGCCTCGAGGAAAGCGAGCGTGGTGCCGCCATAGCGGCGCGTCTCGAGAAGCGTGAAGCCCTCGGGCGGTGCCACGGCGGCGCCTTCCTCCCAGATGACGAGCGCGCCGGGCGCGATCCAGCCGCCTGCGCGCGCGGCGTCGAGCGCCGCCTCGCCCAGCCGCGCGCCATAGGGCGGGTCGAGAAAGACGAGATCGAAGGCATCGCCCGGACAGGGGCCGAGCCGCCGGGCGTCGCGGCGCAGGTGCGTCGCGCTGGCCTCTGCTCCGCAGGCGCGGATGTTGCGGGCGATGAGCCGGGCGGCGATGCGGCCGTCGTCCACCAGCACCGCCTCCGCCGCGCCGCGCGAAAGCGCCTCGAGCGCGAGCGCGCCGGTGCCCGCGAAGAGGTCGAGAACCCGCGCCCCCGTCACCGGGTCGCCGAAGCGGCCGCCGCCCAGCACGTTGAACAGGCTTTCGCGCACGCGGTCCTGGGTAGGACGCAGTCCCGCGGCCGCACCGGGCCCCGCGAGCGCGCGGCCCCGCCAGACGCCGCCGACGATCCTCATGCGGCGCTCACGCCGCGAGCAGAGCCTTGAGGTCGGTCGCAGGGTCCGCGATCGCCGCGGGATCGGGCGACTTGCCCGCCTCGATCAGGCGCTTGCCGACCATGTAGTCGCGCGGTGCGTTCATCGCGTCCACGGCGATCAGGCGGTCGCCCGCGAAATACCAGTGCGAGGCCGAGAGGTCCGATGCGCCGGGCCGCACCGCGACCCGCGTATAGCCGGCGTTGAGCCCGGCGATCTGAAGCTTCACGTCGTATTGGTCCGACCAGAACCAGGGGTGCGGGTCGTAGGGCGTGTCCGCGCCGAGCATGTTGCGCGCCACCGCCTCGGCCTGATCGATGGCGTTCTGCACGCTCTCCAGGCGGATGCGCGCGCCGCGCCAGGGAAAGCTCGCGCAGTCGCCTGCCGCCCAGATCGCGGGGTCGGAGGTGCGGCCCAGCTCGTCCGTCGCGATCCCGTTGTCGATGGTCAGCCCCGCCGACTCGGCCAGCGCCGTGGCCGGCGTGATGCCGATGCCCACGATGACGAGGTCGAGATCGAGTTCCGCGCCGTCCGCGAGCACCGCGCCGGTCACGTGATCCTCGCCGGTGAGCCGGTCGAGCGCGGTGCCCTCGCGGATGTCCACGCCCCTTGCGCGGTGCAGCCCGCGGAACCAGTCGGCCGTCTCGGGGGCCGCGACACGGCCGAGGATCCGCGGCGCAGCCTCGATCAGCGTGACCTCCATGCCCGCGGTGCGGCAGACCGCCGCCGCCTCGAGCCCGATGTAGCCGCCGCCCACCACCAGCGCGCGCGCGCCGGGCCGGATGGCGGGCGCCATTTCGTCCACATCCGCCAGCGTGCGCACGACGTGCACGCCGCGCAGCTCGCCGCCCATCGCGCCGGGCAGGCGGCGGGGAACCGCGCCGGTGCAGAGCGCCAGGGCGTCGTAAGGCAGGGCCTGTCCCCCGGCGATCACGCGACGGTCGGCGCGGTCGATGGCGACCACCGTCTCGTCGAGGTGCAGGTCGATCCCGTTCTCGGCGTAGAAGCTTTCCGGGCGGAGATAGAGCCGCTCGAGCGCCATCTCGCCCATCAGGTATTTCTTGGACAGCGGCGGGCGCTGGTAGGGCGGCGCGTGCTCTTCACCGATCAGCGTGAGGCTGCCGGTGTAGCCCTCGGCGCGCAGCTTCGCCACCAGGGCGGCGCCCGCCTGTCCGGCGCCGACGACGACCACGTTCTGCATCCTGTCCGCGCCCCCTTTTTCCGTTGGTCCCCGCGCCGGGCGGAGCCTATATCCTGCCCGGTGCAAATGGCAATTCCGCGAAGGAGAGGACGATGATCTCAGTCGGCGACACGCTGCCGGAGGCGACGCTCATGGCGATGGGGGCCGAGGGGCCGGCCCCGGTCTCGATCGGGGACAAGGTGAAGGGGCGCAAGGTCGTGATCTTCGCCGTGCCCGGCGCCTACACGCCCACCTGTCACTCGGCGCATGTGCCGAGCTTCGTGCGCACGAAGGGGCAGTTCGACGAGAAGGGCGTGGACGAGATCATCTGCGTCTCGGTCAACGACGCCTTCGTGATGGATTCCTGGGGCGAGGCGACCGGCGCGAGCGCGGCCGGGATCACCATGCTGGCCGATCCGCTGTCGGAGTTCACCAAGGCCATCGGGATGGACTTCGACGCGCCGCCGGCGGGGCTCATGGGTCGGTCGAAGCGCTACGCGATGCTCGTCGAGGACGGCAAGGTGACGCTGCTGCACCTCGAGGAAAACCCCGGCGCCTGCGAGACCTCGGCCGGCGAGGGCCTGCTCGCCGCGATGTGAGCGGCGCGCTCGGTCGCCCCTCGGCGGGGCTCCTCGCGAGGAGCGCCCGCAAGGGCGCGACCGAGCCTTTCCCGGTCAGCCCGCGAGCTGGTCCATCTTGCGCGCGAGCTTGGCGTCGAGCGACGACAGACCGCCCACGTCATGCGTCGAAAGCGTGACCTCGACCGTCTTGTAGACGTTGAACCATTCGGGGTGGTGGTCCCATTTCTCGGCCCAGAGCGCCGCGCGCGTCATGAAGCCGAAGGCCTCGACGAAATTGGCGAACTCATAGGTCTTGGTGATCGCGTCGCGCCCCTCGACCATCTTCCACCCCGCCTCGAAGAGCGGCGCCAGCATGGTCTCGCGGCCCGTGTCGCTGAGAAGCTCGGTCATTCCCGTTCCTCCACATCTGCTTTCCTGAACGGCCCGTAGGCGGTGAGCACCTCGATATCCTGTTCCACCGCGCGGCGCTCGGCCTCGAGATAGCGGCCCACGGCCTCGGCGAAGCCCTTGTCGGCCATCCAGTGCAGCGAGTGGATCTCGGCCGGCAGGTAGCCGCGGGCGAGCTTGTGCTCGCCCTGCGCGCCGGCCTCGACCCGGGCGAGG
Source organism: Rhodosalinus halophilus (assembly GCF_003298775.1). GTDB lineage: Bacteria > Pseudomonadota > Alphaproteobacteria > Rhodobacterales > Rhodobacteraceae > Rhodosalinus > Rhodosalinus halophilus. Next base: position 180,916 of record NZ_QNTQ01000006.1, read on the forward strand.
CCGTGGTCGATGGCGTAGTCGATGGCGCGGTAGTAGCAGGCCTCGAAATGCAGGCAGGGGTGATGCTCGGTGCAGCCCCAGTAGCGGCCGAAGAGCGCCTCGCGGCCGATGAGATTCATCGCGCCGGCGATCCAGGATCCGTCGCGTTCGGCCATGACCAGAAGGATGTCGTCGCGCAGCCGCTCCTGCGCGATGTCGAAGAAGGCGCGCGTGAGGTAGGGACGGCCCCATTTCCGGGCGCCGGTGTCCTGGTAGAAGGTCCAGAAGGCGTCCCAGTGCTCGGGGCGCAGGTCGTCGCCCGTGAGCATCCGGATCTCGCCCCCGAAGTCGTTGGCGACGCGCCGCTCCTTGCGGATCGTCTTGCGCTTGCGTGACGAGAGATCGGCGAGGAAGGCGTCGAAGTCGGCGTAGCCGCGGTTGATCCAGTGGAACTGCTCGGTGACGCGGTGCATCAGGCCCATGGCTTCGCCTGCCTCGGCCTCTTCGGCGGTGCAGAAGGTCACATGGACCGAACTCACGCCGGCGTCCGCCGCGATCTGCACCGCGCCCTGCACCAGTGCGGCCCGTCCCGCGGCTTCGTGGCCCGGCCGGACGAGCAGCCGCCGCCCGGTGGCCGGGGTGAAGGGCACCGCGATCTGCAGCTTGGGGTAGTAGCGGCCGCCGGCGCGCTCGTAGGCATGCGCCCAGTTGTGGTCGAAGATGTATTCGCCCTGGCTGTGGCTCTTGGCATAGAGCGGCGCCACGGCGATCACCTGCCCGCCCTGCCGGACGGTCATGTAGTGCGGCTCCCAGCCGGTGCCGGGACCGACGGAGCCGCTGTCCTCCAGCGCCTTGAGGAAGCGGTGGGTGGTGAAGGGATCGTGCGGCGGGCCGCCATCGGCCGCCTCGGGGCAGGCGCATGCGTCCCATTCCTCGGCGGATATCCCGCCGAGACTGGTCAGCGTGTGGATTTCCACGGTGTCGTCGCGCATCGCGTCCCCTCGGACCCTTCAATCTGGGCCGCCGGCCGGGCGGATCAAGCGGGGATCGCCGCCGCGTAGCCTTCGAAGGTCACGTTGTCGGCCACGCGGCGCGCGTCCTGCTCGGCCTCTTCCGAGCGGATCGTCCAGCACAGCACCGGCATTCCCCGCGCCTTGAGCGCGGCGATGCGCGGGTTGTCGAGATCCCTGGCTTCGTGGCTGACGAAAACGGCCCCGCTCGCCTCCAGTTCCGGCATCCCGCGCAGATGCGCGCGCAGGGTCTCGGGGAAATGCGGCCAGAGCTCCGCGTCGAAGACGCTGGTCGTCAGGCCGCGCGGAAGATGCGGCGCCAGCTCGCCCATGCGGCGCACGGAATGCCCGTTGAAGGACATCACCGCCACCGGCCCCGCGTAGTCCGCGAGCGCCCGCGCCGCGGCCGCTTCCAGCGCGCCGACGTCGGGGCCCATCCGCCCGTCCTGATCCTTGATCTCGACCAGCAGGGGCGCGCGGCCGTTCACGATCCCCAGGATGTCGCCGAGCGTCGGGATACCCTCGCCGTCGCCGCCCGAGAGCGGGATGCGCGAAAGCTCGTCGGCGCTGCGGGCGCCGACTGCGCCCCGCTCGCCTGTCAGGCGGCCGAGATCGTAGTCGTGGAAGACCATCGCCTGCCCGTCGGACGAGAGCTGCAGGTCGATCTCGACGGCATAGCCGGCCGCGACCGCCGCGCGCACGGCGGCGCGGCTGTTCTCGGGCCGCCCGGGTCCGTGCAGCGCGCGATGCGCGACGGGCCGGCGCAGGAACTCGGGGTGCAGCGTCGTCATGCGATTTCGAAGATACCTTCGATCTCCACCGCGACGCCCAGCGGCAGCGCGCCCGCCGAGACCGCCGATCGCGCGTGCCGCCCCGCCTCGCCCAGCGCCTCGACCAGGAAATCGGAGGCCCCGTTCACCACCTTGGGCTGCTCGGTGAAATCGGGCGTGGAATTCACGAAACCGGTGAGCTTCACCACGCGCTTCAGCCGGTCCAGATCGCCGTCGCAGGCCGCCTTGACCTGCGCGAGCAGCATCAGCGCGCAGCGCTTCGCGGCAGCCGCGCCAGCCTCTGTATCGAGGTCCGCGCCCAGCTTGCCGGTGATGAGCCGCCCCGTCTCGTCCATCGAGATCTGGCCCGAAACGTAGAGCAGGCCGCCCGCCTGCACGAAGGGCACATAGTTCGCCGCCGGCGCGCTCGCCTCCGGCAGCTCTATCCCCAGTTCCCTGAGCCGCGCCTCGTGTCCGGCCATCGCCGCCTCCATCCTCCGGTTTACGTTCGCGCAGGACGCTACATCCTGCGCGCGGCATGCGAAAGCGCGATTCCCTGCGCGACGGCGGGGCGCTCGCACCCGCGGGGAGTCTTCGACCGGGATGCTCTTCGACACGCGGCACGCTCGCGCGCGCTCGAAGCGCTGCATGAGCGCATTCTTGCCGCCGCCGCGACCCCCGGTGCGCGCACCGCTGGAGCGACGGAAGGCCTTGCATCCGCGGCACGCCCCGACGCAGTTGAACATGGTCGGCGCATGGGCTGGAGCCTGGCCGCGCCGAACGGGGCCCGAAGGGCGCATGGGCATTGCAGCGGAGGCTGCTAGGTAGCAAGTTGGATCAGCCTGAACGAGAAAGATGATCGGAACCTTGTCGACATTCCGCACCTTCGCCCGTCCGCGACGTACCGCGCTTTCCGCGCTCCTCGTCGCCTGCTCGCTCGCACTTGCCGGCTGTTCGACGCCGCCCGGCGGCGAGGGGGTGGTGCACGACCCCTACGAGACGCAGAACCGCAGGGTGCACGACTTCAACCGCGCCTTCGACCGGACGGTCGTGCGCCCGCTCTCCCGCGGGGCGGGCGGCGACGGCGAGCAATCCGACCTCGCGATCGCGGCCGTCAATTTCGCGGACAATCTCGGCGCGCCGCAGAATGCCGTGAACCGGCTGCTGCAGGGCGAGCTGGGCCTTGCGGGCCGCAATCTCTGGCGCTTCACGGTCAACACGACGCTGGGTTTCGGCGGGCTCTTCGACGTGGCGGCGGATTTCGGCATCGAGCCCGACGACACCGACTTCGGCGAGACGCTTTACGTCTGGGGCGTTCCCGAGGGCGCCTACCAGGAGCTGCCGATCCTCGGCCCCTCGACCGAGCGGCGGACGGCCGGGCGCGTCGTCGATCTTTTCACCAATCCGCTCAGCTCCGTGCTCACCCATGACGAAAGGGCCTATGCCCGCGCCGCGCGGATCACCGGGCGCGTGCTCGAGCGCGGGCGCTACGGCGGCGCCGTCGACTCGGTCCTGCACGAAAGCGCCGACAGCTACGCGCAGAGCCGGCTGATCTATCTGCAGAACCGCCGCTTCGAGCTGTCTGGCGGCGCCGCGTCCGAGACGGATTTCACCGACCCCTACGAGGAACTCTATGGCGAATGACATCACACGCCGCGCGGCCATTTGCGCAATCGCGGGCGGCGCCGGCCTCGCGTGGTGGCCGGGCGCGGCGGTTGCGCTGACCGAGGCGCGGGCGCGGTCGCTCGTCCAGTCGCTCGTGAACGAGATCAACGCGGTGATCGCGTCCGGCAAGTCCGAGCAGGCGATGTATCGCGACTTCGAGCGCATCTTCGCGCGCTACGCCGATGTGCCGACCGTCGCGCTCTATACGCTCGGTGTCGATGGGCGCAGCGCGACCGCCGCGCAGAAACGCGCCTACATCGACGCCTTCCGCGGCTACATCGCCCGCAAATACGGCTCGCGCTTCCGCGAGTTCATCGGCGGACGGCTCGAGGTCGAGAGCGTCCAGCAGATCAAGAACTACTACCAGGTCCGCACCATCGCCTATCTGCGCGGCGAGGATCCGTTCTTCGTGGATTTTCACGTCTCCGACCGCTCGGGCGAGGATCGCTTCTTCAACATGTTCATCGAAGGGGTGAACATGCTGCTGACCGAACGCGAGGAGATCGGCGCGATGCTCGACCGGCGCGGGCGCGATCTGGACCGGCTGATCGCCGATCTGCGCACGATGGGCTGACGCCCTCAGCGCCGACCGCCGCCCCCGAATAGTTCCTGTAGAACCTGTTCCAGCACGGTCTCGCCGACGTCCCCGGGTCGCGTATCGCGCGGGGTCTGGCGGGACGTCTCGGGACGCGGCGGAGGGCGCAGCATGGGCAGCGGGCGCGGCTCGAGACCCTCGTGGACGCGCAGCATGGTCTCGCGCCAGATCTCTGCCGGCAGACCTCCGCCCGTGACGCCGGTCAGGGGCGTGTTGTCGTCGTAGCCCATCCAGACGCCGGCGACGTAGTCGGAGGTGAAGCCGACGAACCACGCGTCGCGCGCCGCCTGCGTCGTGCCGGTCTTGCCGGCCGCCTCGCGGCCCTCCAGCCGGGCGCGCTGCCCGGTGCCCTGGCTCACGACCTTTTCCATCATGTAGATAAGCTCGCGCGCGGCCTCCTCACGGATCACCCGCTCGCGGATGCCGCCGCCCGTGTTGTCGATAAGCGGCTCGTCGTCGCCCTTCAGCCGCAGGTCGACGATGCCGTAGGGCGTGACCGCCGAGCCGCCGTTCAGGATGCCGGCATAGGCGCCGGTCATCTCCAGCAGAGTGGATTCGGAGGCGCCCAGCGCCAGCGCGGGTCCGTCGGCCAGGTCGCTTTCGAGCCCGAAATCCGAGGCGACGGAGCGCACGTTCTCGCGCCCGACCTGTTCGGAGATCTTCACCGCGGGGATGTTCAGTGACCGGGCGAGCGCCTCGGTCAGCGTGACCGGGCCGTAGAAATTGTCCGAATAGTTCTCGGGGCTCCACGGTCCCGAGCCGGGGATGTCGATGGTGATGGGCTCGTCCACAACGACGTCGTCATGGTGCCAGCCGAGCTCGAGCGCGGTGGCGTAGACGAAGGGCTTGAAGGCAGAGCCCGTCTGCCGGTTGGCCTGCGTCGCGCGGTTGAACACGCCCGAGACGCGCAGCTTGCGCCCGCCGACCATCGCGCGCACCGCCCCGTCGGCGCTCATCACGACGATGGCCGCCTGCGCTTCCGATCCCTCGCGCACCTTGGTTTCAAAGACATGGACCAGCGCCTCCTCGGCGGCCTCCTGAATGCGCTGGTCGAGCGTGGTACGGATCACCACGTCCTCTGTGGTGTCCCGGGTCAGGTATTCCGGTGTCGACGACATGAGCCAGTCGGCGAAATAGCCGCCCGCGCGGGCCTCGGCCGCCTCCGACAGGCCGGCGGGCTCCGACAGCGCCTGCGCGGCCTGGGCCTGCGTCAGATAGCCCTGATCCTCCATCAGCCGCACGACCACCGCGGCCCGGTCCCGCGATCGCTGAAGGTTGTTGGTCGGCGCGAGTGCGGTGGGCGCCGTCAGAAGCCCGGCGAGCATCGCCGCCTCCGCCGGGTCCACCGCTGCGGCAGGCTTGCCGAAGAAGCGCTGCGCGGCCGCCTCGGCGCCATAGGCCCCGCCGCCCATGTAGGCGCGGTTGAGATAGATCGAGAGGATCTCGTCCTTGGAGTACTTCGCCTCCATCGCCATGGCGTAGAGCGCCTCGCGTATCTTGCGCCAGAGCGTGGTCTGGCGACAGGAGGCCTCGTAGGCGGACTCGCTCTCGTAGACCTCCGGGTCGTATTCGTTGCCGAGGCAGAGGAGTTTGGCGGTCTGTTGCGTGATGGTCGAGCCGCCGTGCCCCTCGAGCGGCCCGCGGCCCTCGCTCAGGTTGATCCGGATGGCCCCCGCAATGCCGATGGGGTCCACGCCGGGATGCATGTAGAAGCGCTTGTCCTCGGTCGCGATCACCGCATGCTTGAGATGCGGCGAGACGCTGCCGGCGGTGACCGCCCCGCCGAATTGCGCGCCGCGCCAGGCGAAGACTGTTCCCTCCCGGTCGAGCATGGTGACGGAGCCGCGCGGTCGGCCGTCGAGCAGTTCCTGCATGCCGGGAAGGGTGGAGTAGTAGTAGGCCACGCCGCCGCCGATCATGAGCGCGACGATCAGGCTCACACGCCATGTAAAGCCCCAGACGAGCCGCCACACGAAGGCGAGCACCGCGCCGGCCGGACCGCGGCGGCGCGGTGTAGCCCGTCGGGAGGGCGCCTTCTTGACGGTCTTTCGCGCTGCAGGCTTGCGCGAGCGCGCCCCGTTCTTGCCGGAGCCCTTGCCGGCGCGCCCCTTGCGCGGCGCACTGCGCGTCGCCGTCAGACGCGGAGGTCTCCGGCCTGAATCACTCATCTCTGCCCGTCCTGCACCTGCCTTTTGGCCGCAGAATAGCCGCTGAGGACACGGATGTAGAGCGATTACGCCTCATGCGCGAGTTCGTGACATGCCCAAAGAATATGCAACAAGATCATGTTGCTCAGAATTTGTGCGATCGGTCTCGCCTCGCGCGTCTACCAGCCGCGGTGCGCTTTCCTCGCGCCGGGCGGCTGGCCTTTGCTGCATCTGCACAGTCGCAGGCGCCGCGCCTGCCAAAGCGAAGGGGATGCAGGTGAAACTGATCATAGCGACAATCAAGCCGTTCAAGCTGGAGGAGGTCCGGGAAGCCCTGACCGCCATCGGCGTGCGCGGCATGATGGTGACGGAGATCAAGGGCTTCGGCTCGCAATCCGGACACACGGAGATCTACCGCGGCGCCGAATACGCCGTGAACTTCGTGCCGAAGATCAAGCTGGAAATCGCGGTCGACGCGCCGATGGCCGACCAGGTGGTCGAGACCATCGCCAAGACCGCGCGCACCGGCAAGATCGGCGACGGCAAGATCTTCGTCCTCGATCTCGAACAGGCCGTGCGGGTGCGCACCGGCGAGACCAATGCGGACGCGCTCTGAGCGCCGCGGGCAAACACCAAGAGGGGAAAAATCGATGAAATTCATGCGAACTCTGGGCCTTGCGGGCGCGATGATCGCGCTTCCCGCGCTCGGCATGGCGCAGGAAGCCGAGGAGGCCGCGCCGATGCTGGTGCCGACCGATTCGGTCTTCATCTTCAACTCGCTGCTGTTCCTGATCGGGGGCTTCCTCGTGTTCTGGATGGCCGCCGGCTTCGCCATGCTCGAATCGGGCCTCGTGCGCTCGAAGAACGTGACGATGCAGCTGACCAAGAACATCGGGCTCTTCTCGGTCGCGGCGATCATGTATTACGTCGTGGGCTACAACCTGATGTATCCGCTGGGCGACTGGGCGATCCAGAACTGGTTCTCGGGGCTCTTCCCCTCGGTCGCGGTGCTCGAGGCCGTGGGCGTCGAGCGCGATGCACTGGACGATTACGGTTACGCCTCGACCGGCTCGGACTACTTCTTCCAGCTGATGTTCGTGGCGACCACCGCCTCGATCGTGTCCGGCACGGTGGCCGAGCGGATCAAGCTCTGGCCCTTCCTCGTCTTCATCCTGTTCCTCACGGCCATCATCTATCCGCTGCAGGCGTCCTGGAGCTGGGGTGGCGGCGTGCTGTCTGAGGCGGGCTTCTCCGACTTCGCGGGCTCGACGATCGTGCACTCGGTCGGCGGCTGGGCCGCGCTGGTGGGCGCGATCATCCTCGGGCCGCGTCTGGGCAAATACGGCAAGGACGGCAAGGTGAACGCGATCCCGGGTTCCAACCTGGCGCTCGCGACGCTCGGCACCTTCATCCTGTGGCTGGGCTGGTTCGGCTTCAACGGCGCCTCGCAGCTCGCCATGGGGTCGGTGGGCGACGTGGCCGACATCAGCCGGATCTTCTCGAACACCAACGCGGCCGCGGCCGGCGGCGCGGTGGCGGCGCTGATCCTCACGCAGGTGGTCTACAAGAAGCCGGACCTGACGATGGTGCTCAACGGCGCTCTGGCGGGGCTCGTCTCGATCACCGCCGAGCCGCTGACGCCGACGCTGGGCGCAGCCACGCTGATCGGCGCCGTGGGCGGCGTGATCGTCGTCTTCGCGGTGCCGATGCTCGACAGGCTGAAGATCGACGACGTCGTCGGCGCGATCCCGGTCCACCTGCTCGCCGGCATCTGGGGCACGCTCGCCGTGCCGCTGACCAACAGCGGTGCCTCCTTCGGCACGCAGATCTACGGCATCGTGCTGGTGGGCATCTTCACGGTCGTGGCCTCCGCCATCGTCTGGTACGTGGTCAAGCTGGCGATGGGCCTGCGCGTGGACGAGGAGACCGAGGTCAACGGGCTCGACATGGCCGAACTGGGCATGGAAGCCTATCCCGAGTTCTCCAAGGGCGGCGCGGCCTGAGCGGCCCCGAACCCTGACCAAAGGAAGGCCCGGGCGGCGCGCCGCCCGGGCCTTTTTCTTTGACGTCACCTGACGGCGGCCCGCCGCGCGAGGCCGGTCAGGGCTCCACGCGTTTCGGCGCGCCCGAGGCCATGTCGGTGCCGATGTAGGGAAGCTTCTTCTCCTTCCACGCGCCGAAGCCGCCCTCCATGTGCGCGATCCGGTTCAGGCCCCTTTCCATCGCGAGCCGCGCCATCTTCTCGCTGCGCACGCCCGAGCCGCAGTGCAGCACGATGCGCTTCTCGGTCTGGCCGGGCAGCATCTCGGGCTTGAAGAAGGGCATCGGCATCAGGAGCGCGCCCTCGACGTGCTCGAACATGTATTCCTGCGGCGTGCGCACGTCGATCACGACGATCTCGCCCTTGCGGCAGGCGTCGAACACCTCCTCGGGCGTCCAGGTCTCGAAGGTGGCGTCGCCCACTTGCTCGGTCTTCATCGCGTGATCTCCTCAGAAGGTGTTGGCAGGTATCTTGAAGTAACTCTTGCCGTCCGACTCCGCCTCCGGCAAGCGCCCGCCGCGCAGGTTCACCTGAAGGGCATAGAGCATCCGGTCCGGCAGCGAGAGCGTGGCGTCGCGCTCTTCGCGGATCTTCACGAACTCGTCGCGGGGCGTGCCCCCGCCCAGGTGCTTGTTGTGCGCCTTGTGCTCGGCGACCGTCGCCTCCCAGGCGGGATCGGTGCGATCGCCGACCGGCGGGTAGTCGTGGCCGACGAAGAGCCGCGTCTCGTCGGGCAGGGCGAGGATCGCCATGAGCGAATCGTAGAGCTCCGAGGCCGAACCGCCGGGGAAGTCGGCGCGCGTGGTGCCGGCGTCCACATGCATCAGCGTGTCATGCACGAAGGCCGCGTCGTCACCCACCACGTAGGTGATTGAGCCGAGCGTGTGGCCGGGCGAGAGCATCACCCGCACGGGCAGCTCGCCGAGCATGAAGGTCTCGCCGTCGGCGAAGAGGCGGTCGAAGTCCCGGTCGGGGTCGAAGGCGCCGGGGGTGTTGTAGAACGTCTCCCAGAGCTTGGCGATGTCGCGCACCTTCGTGCCGATCGCCGTCGGCGCGCCGAGCTGCTCCTTGAGCCAGGCCGAGGCCATCAGGTGGTCGGCGTGCGGGTGGGTGTCGAGGATCCACTCGACCGTCAGGTCCTCGGCCTTCACGAAGTCGAGGATCTCCTGCGCAGCGGCCGTGTCGGTACGCGCCTCCGACGGCGTGAAGCCAAGCACCACGTCGATCAGCGCCGCCTTCTTCGTTGCTTCGTCGATGACGACATACTGGATGCTGCCCGAGGGCTTTTCATAGAAGCCCACGACGCGCGGGGAGTTGGGGCCCTTGGACGGGCTTTCGCGAGTGAACATGCGTCCTCCTGATCGGATAACTGCGTTTGGAATTCACTTAATGGAATGTGTCGGGATTCCAAGGGGGCGTGTCTTCGCTGGCCAAATCAGGCGGAAGCATGCTAGGTGTTGCGGCATGAATGATGCGAGCCACAACATACCCAGTGCCCATCCGGCCATTCGCGCGCTCGACGAGGCCGCGATCAACCGGATCGCGGCCGGTGAGGTGGTGGAGCGGCCCGCCTCGGCGGTCAAGGAGCTTGTCGAGAACGCGCTGGATGCCGGCGCCCGGCGGATCGAGGTGGCCCAGGCGGAGGGCGGCAAGACCCTGATCCGCGTGACCGACGACGGGCATGGCATCGCCGCGGCGGAACTGCCGCTCGCGGTGGCGCGCCACGCCACCTCGAAGATCGACGGCTCCGATCTGCTCGACATCACCAGCTACGGTTTCCGGGGCGAGGCGCTGGCCTCGATGGGCGCAGTGGGGCGGCTCACGATCTCCTCGCGGGTGGCGGGCTCCGAGGCGGCCGAGATCACCGTGACCGGCGGCCGTCTGGGCGAGGTGCGGCCTGCGGCGCTGCGCCGGGGCACGGTGGTCGAGCTGCGCGATCTCTTCCGCGCGACGCCGGCGCGGCTGAAGTTCCTGCGTTCCGACCGGGCCGAGACCCAGGCGATCGGAGATGTCGTCCGCCGGCTAGCGATGGCGGAGCCCTTCGTCAGCTTCACGCTCGCGGACGTCTCGGGCGGCGAGGAACGGCTGAGCTTCCGCGCGGACGCCGAGACCGGCGATCTCTTCGATGCGCTGCACGGCCGGCTGACGCGGGTGCTGGGCGCCGAGTTCACGAAGAACGCGCTCAGGATCGAGGCCGAGCGCGAGGGGCTGCGGCTCACCGGCTACGCCGCGCTGCCCACCTATTCGCGCGGCGCGGCGGTGGCGCAGCATTTCTTCGTCAACGGCCGGCCGGTGAAGGACCGGATGCTGCTCGGCGCGCTCCGGGCGGCCTACATGGACGTGCTGCCGTCCGGCCGCTACCCGGCCGCCGCGCTCTACATCGACTGCGATCCCGCCCGGGTCGACGTCAACGTGCATCCCGCCAAGACCGAGGTCCGCTTCCGCGACCCCGGCGTGGCGCGCGGGCTGATCGTCTCGGCGCTCAGGCATGCGCTGGCCGGGGCAGGGCACCGGGCCTCCTCGACGGTGGGCGGCGCGATGCTGGGCGCGGCGCGGCCCGAGGCACCGGCGTCGCCCCGTTACCAGATGGATCGCCCCTCCGCCGGGGCGCGGGCCGCGACCCATGCGGCGCAGGCGCCGCAGCCCGGCTTCGCCGAAATGGCGCAGGATTGGAGCGCGCGGGTGGAGCCGGTCGAGGAGGCCCCGCGAGGGGCCGAGGAGACCCCGCCCGAGGCCTTGCCGCTCGGCGCCGCACGGGCCCAGCTGCACGAGACCTACATTCTGGCGCAGACGCAGGACGGCATGGTGATCGTGGATGCGCACGCGGCGCACGAGCGCCTGGTCTACGAGCGTCTCAAGCACCAGCTGGAAGAGCGCGGCGTTGCGGCACAGGCGCTGCTCATCCCCGAAGTCGTCGAAATGCCCGAGCCGGGGCGCGGACGCCTGCTCGACGCCGCCCAGGATCTCGCGCGGCTGGGGCTCGTGCTCGAGCCCTTCGGCGGCGAGGCGCTCGCCGTGCGCGAGACGCCGGCGCTGCTGGGCGAGGTGGACGCGCGCGCGCTGCTCTTCGACGTGGCGGACGCGCTGGAAGAGACCGGCACGACCTCGGGCCTCGAGGCGCGGTTGATGGCGGTGCTCAGCCGCATGGCCTGTCACGGCTCGGTCCGGTCGGGCCGACGGATGCAGGCCCACGAGATGAACGCGCTGCTGCGCGAGATGGAGGCGACGCCGCTGTCCGGCCAGTGCAATCACGGCCGGCCCACCCATGTCGAGCTCAAGCTCGCCGATATCGAGCGGCTGTTCGGGCGCCGATGATCGAGATCGGCGGGCGCGCGCTTTCGCTCGAGGATCCCCTGGTGCTCGCGGCGCTCGGCGGCGCGGCGCTCGTCCTGCTGGTGATAGCCCTTCTCGTCGCGGCCACCCGCGCCGCGGCGCGCGCGGCCCGGGTGGCGGAACCGCTCGCGCGGGACGTCGGCGCGCTCGGCCAGCGCGTGCAGGCGCTCTCGGACGGGCAGCAACAGCTCGCGGGCGGGCTGTCGCATGTCTCCGAGGCACAGAGCCGCGCGCAGGCCGAGATGCTGCGGCTGATGGAAGCGCGGTTGGCCGAGGTGAACGCCCGGATGGCCGAGAGCCTCACGGGAAGCGCCCGGCGCACCGCGCAAAGCCTGGGCGAGCTGCAGGAACGGCTCAAGACGATCGACCGCGCGCAGGAGAACACCACCCGGCTTTCGGGCGATGTGCTGAGCCTGCAGGATATCCTGTCCAACAAGCAGACCCGCGGCGCCTTCGGCGAGATCCAGTTGCACGACATCCTCGCCAAGGCGCTGCCGCGGGACAGCTACACGCTGCAGCCGACGCTTTCGACCGGCGCGCGACCGGACTGCATAGTTCATCTGCCCGAGCCCCCCGGGCCGATCGCCATCGACTCGAAGTTCCCGCTGGAGGCCTACGAGGCGCTGCGCAGGGCCGAGACGCCCGAGGCCGCGAAGCGCGCCGCGCAGGGCCTCCGGCAGGCGGTGCGCCTGCATGTCCGGGCGATCGCTGACAAATACATCGTCGAGGGAGAAACGGCCGACGGCGCGATCCTCTTCCTGCCGTCCGAGGCCGTCTACGCCGAACTGCATGCCAGTTTCGCAGAGACGGTGCGCGAGGGCTTCGCCGCGCGGGTCTGGATCGTCTCGCCGACGACCTGCATGGCGACACTGACCACCATGCGCGCGATCCTCAAGGACGCGCGCATGCAGGCCGAGGCGGGGCGGATCCGGCGGGAGCTCTCCCTGCTTCACGCCGATGTCGCGCGGCTGGGCACGCGCGTGGAGAACCTCGATCGGCACTTCGGGCAGGCGGCGCGCGACATATCCGAGATCAAGGTGAGCGCCGAGAAGGCGGGGCAGCGCGCGCGGCGGCTCGACAGCTTCGATTTCGAAGAGCTTGCACCGGAACCGGCGGCGCGCGTCGATCCCGGCCGCTGAGCAAGAAGAATTTTCGTGCGAAAATTCTTCGTGTTTCGCGCACCGGCTCCGAAAATCTTTCGATCGAAAGATTTTCTTCGCGCGCTGTCAGATCTTCAGGAAGGGCTGGGCGAGCCGCGGCATCAGGCCGGAAAACCGCAGCGGTGCGTCCGTCACGGCGAGACAGATGCAATCCTCGCCCTCTTCCGCCACGGGCGTGTGTTCGATCTCCTGGTCGGCGATCTCCACGTCGCCGGGGCCGAACCGCCCGTCCGTGTCGCTGAAGGCGCCACGGAGCACGAGCGTGAGTTCGAGACCCTGGTGCCCGTGATCGGGCACCGCGGTGCCCGCGGGGATATGCAGCAGACGCGCGCGCGCGTCGCCGTTCACGGGCAGGAGCGCCTGGCGCACGCCGCGGCCCACGTTCTGCCAGCGCACGGCGTCCAGATCGCCCCCGACGTAGTCCCGGATCGGGCGCGGCAACACATGGGTGCCCGGTCGTGCGGGCGCGGGTTCGTCCGGTTCGCCGCCCATGCGGATCATGCGCAGGGTCGCCGCGAGGCTGTCCTCCGCCATTTCGGCAGTCGGTTCGTCCTCCAGCAGCGCACCGCCGACCGCGTCGTAGCTTTCCGCCTCGGCGCGGCACTGGTCGCAGAGCGAAAGATGCGAGGCCACGATCAGGTCGAAGGCCTCGGGCAGCGTGCCGGCCGAGTAGGCCATCAGCAGCTGCGGGCTCAGGTGGTGGGTGATGTCGTTGTTCATGGGCTTCGTCATCTCAGTGCGTGGCGCAGCCGGTCCAGGGCGAGCCGGATGCGCGATTTGATTGTGCCGAGCGGCAGGCCCGTCTCTTCGGCGATCTCGCTGTGAGACAGTTCGCCGAAATAGGCGCGCTCGATCAGAACTCTCTGTTTTTCCGGCAGGCTCCGCAGCGCCTCGGCCAGACGCTCGCTGTCCTGTTGCAGCGCCAGCACGTCGTCCTGCTGCGGTTCGGCCTCGGGGCCCCAGGGCAGATCCTCGGGTTCGGGGCGCCGCTGGCGGCGCAGCGCGTCGATCCGCCGGTTGCGCGCGATGGTGAACACCCAGGTCGAGACGCTCGCGCGCGCGGGGTCGAAGAGATGCGCCTTCTGCCAGAGGGTCGCCATGACCTCCTGCGCGCATTCCTCGGCCAGGCCATCGTCGGCGCCCGACCGGATGAGAAACGCCTTCACCCGAGGGGCGAAATGCGCGAAAAGTTCGGCGAAGGCCGCCTCGTCGCGCGCGTCGCGGATGCGCACGACATGGTCGACCCACTCCGAAGCGCCCTGCGCGCGATCCTCAGCCATCCGCGTCACCCTGGAGCCGGCGCCACGCGAGGCCGCCGGCACGCCGCTTTCCGCCCCCGCCGGCGCACCGGGCGGGGTGAGCGGAAGCGTGTCGCAGTCTTCGATCCAGTCGACATTGCTGAACATGTAGCCAATACGGCGGAGGATTGCGACCGGATCACCGCGCGCCACGATTTTCTTTTGCATCCGGACGGGGCCGGACTGCGTAACAGAACCTGACGTGCGCGCCAGCCAGCGAGGAGAAACGCCAGATGCCATTCGAATCCGCCCCCGCCGCCCCCCGCCGCATCGCCGTGATCGGCGGCGGTATCTCGGGCATGGGCGCCGCACATTTTCTCGCGGGGGCGCATCGCGTGACGCTCTATGAGGCCGAGCCCCGGCTGGGCGGGCACGCGCGGACGGTGCTCGCCGGCAAGCGGGGCGATCAGCCGGTGGACATGGGCTTCATCGTCTTCAACCACGCCAATTACCCGTTGCTCACCCGGCTCTTCGCCGACCTCGGCGTGCCGGTCGCTGAGTCGAACATGAGCTTCGGCGTCTCGATCGACGGCGGCCGGTTCGAATATGCGCTGCGCACGCCCGGCGCGCTCTTCGCCCAACGGCGCAACCTGGTGAACCCCGGCTACTGGGGCATGCTGCGCGACATCCTGCGTTTCAACGCGCGCGCCTTCGATCTCTCCCGGCAGGACGGCATGACGGTGGGCGCGCTGCTCGAGACGCTGCGCTGCGGCGTGCGCTTCCGCGAGCACTATCTGCTGCCCTTCTCGGGCGCGATCTGGTCGGTACCCAAGGCGCAGATCCTGGATTTCCCCGCGCGCACGATGCTCGACTTCTTCCGCAATCACGCCCTTCTCGGCGTGACCGGCCAGCATCAGTGGTACACGGTGCAGAACGGCTCTGTGCAATACGTGGACCGGCTGCAGGCCTCGCTCGCCCGTAACGGCGTGGCGATCCGCACGGGCGCCCCGGTCGAATGGGTGCGCCGCGGCCCCGAGGGCGTCACGGTCAAGGCGCCGGGCGCGGAGCCCGAGCTTTTCGACGATGTGGTCTTCGCCACCCATTCGGATCAGGCGATGCGCCTGATCGCCGATCCGACACCGCAGGAGAAGGCCACCGTCGGCCGCATCGGCTATCAGCCCAACGACGTGGTGCTGCATTCGGACCCCGCCGTGATGCCGCGGCGCAGGCTTGCCTGGTCGTCGTGGAACTACACCGAGGCGGCCGGCCAGCGGCCCGACCGGATCGGCGTCACCTACTGGATGAACTCCCTCCAGCCGATCCCGCAGGACGACCCGCTCTTCGTCTCGCTCAACATGACGCCGCGCATTCGCGAGGAACACATCCACGACCAGGTGACCTTCTCCCACCCGGTCTACGATGCCGCGGCGCTTGCCGCGCAAGGCGAGGTGGCGGCGATGAACGGCACCAACCGCACATGGTTCTGCGGCGCCTGGATGAAATACGGCTTCCACGAGGACGGCCTGTCCTCGGCACACGACGTGGCGCAGGCGATCCTGCGGCGCGCCGAGGCCGGGACGGTGGCGGCGTGAGCCGGGCGGAGCATATCGCGGGCCAGACCTGGCACGGCCGTCGCGGCGCGATCGGCAACGGCTTCCGCTACGGCGTGGATTACGTGCTCGTCGACGCGGAGGCGGCACGGATCGAGGCGCCCGCGGCCTTCTCGCGCAACCGCGGCGGGCTGGTCTCGCTCTGGGACGCGGATCACGGCGGGCCGCGCGGGCACGGCCGCGGCGCGGCCTGGGTGCGCGGCGTGCTCGCGGCGCATGGTCTCGACCTGCCCGGCCGGGTGCTGCTGCTGGCGCAGCCGCGGGTGCTGGGGCATGTCTTCAATCCTGTGAGCTTCTGGCTCTGCCACGACGCAGAGGAGCGGCTCTGCGCCGTGATCGCCGAGGTGAACAACACCTTCGGCGATCGCCACTGCTATCTCATTCATCACGACGACCTGCGCCCCATCGAGGCGCAGGACCGTCTGGCGGCGCGGAAGATCTTTCACGTCTCGCCGTTCCAGCCTGTCGAGGGCGGTTACACCTTCCGCTTCGATATCCGCGACGATCGTGTGGGCGTCTGGATCGACTACCGCGCGGGCAATGCAGAGGGCCTCTATGCGACCCTCACCGGACGGCGAAGGCCCCTGACGTCGGGCGGTCTCGCCGGGATGCTGCTGCGCCGGCCGTTCGGCTCGCGCCGGGTTCTGGCGCTCATTCACTGGCAGGCGCTGAAGCTGTGGTGGAAGGGCGCGCGCTTCCACCCGCGGCCGGAGCCGCCGGAGGCCGAGATCAGCCGATGACCCATCGCCTGCCCGCCTACGGGCTCTTCGCCGCGATGCTCGCGGCGGCGGGCCTGCCGCTCTATATCCACGCGCCCAAGGTCTATGTGGACGACTACGGCGTGAGCCTCGCCGCGCTCGGCGCCGTGCTCTTCGGTCTCAGGCTCCTCGACGTGGTGCAGGATCCCCTGCTGGGGCGACTGGCGGCGGCGTTGCGCGGGCGGCGGGCGCCGGCGGTCGGTGTCGCGGTGTCGGTGATCGCGGCGGCGATGGTGGGGCTGTTCGCGGTGACGCCGCCGGTCGCGCCGCTGCTGTGGTTCGCGCTGATGCTGACGGCGGTCTTTTCGGCCTTCAGCTTTCTCACCATCGCCTTCTACGCCCAGGGCGTGACCACTGCAACCGACCTGGGGCAGGGTGGGCATCTGCGCGTGGCGCGCTGGCGCGAGACCGGGGCGCTGATCGGCGTCTGCGCGGCTGCCGTGGCGCCCGAGGCGCTGGGCTTCGCCGGGTTTGCCCTGGCCTTCGCCGCGCTCGCCCTTGCCGCGGGGCTGTCGATGCGCGGCGAATGGCGCGGCCCGGTCGAGGCGCCGGCGGGCGGCTTCGCGCCGGTGCTGCGCGATCCGGCCGCGCGCCGTCTTCTTTTCGTGGCGCTGGTCAACGCGACGCCGGTCGCCGTGACCTCGACGCTCTTTCTCTTCTTCGTCGAAAGCCGGCTTCAAGCGCCGGGGATGGAGGGGCCGCTCTTGCTGCTGTTCTTCCTCGCCGCCGCGCTCAGCGCGCCCTTCTGGGGCAAGGCGGCGGATCGCTACGGGGCGCGGCGCATCCTGCTGCTGGGCATGGGCGCCTCGGTCGTGGGCTTCGTCTTCGCGCTGGGGCTGGGGGCCGGGGACTGGCCGGCGTTCGCCGTCATCTGTGTCGTCACCGGCGCGGCGCTGGGCGCGGACATGGTGGTGCTTTCGGCGCTCTTCGCACGCCGGCTCGAGACCATCGCGCCGGGCGCGGCCGAGGCCTTCGGCCTGTGGTCCTTCGTCACCAAGGCGACGCTGGCCTTGGCGGCCGCCACGCTGCTGCCGACGCTCGAGGCCGCCGGCTTCGAGGCCGGCACCCGGAACGACGCGCAGGCGCTCTGGACGCTCACGATCCTCTACGCCGGGGTGCCGTGCCTGCTGAAGCTCGTCGCCATGGCGCTGCTGGCCACCGCGCCGCTCGGCCACGACGACGAAGATATCGAGACCGGGACGGAAACGGGAACGGGAACGAACACATGGAAAACCTCATCTACGCGCTGACCGGCGCGGCCGCCATGGCGGTGCTGGTCTGGCTGCGGACGCGCTTCTTCGGGTTCCTGGCCCAGAGTCCTGGCGACTATGGCGCGGGCGGGCCGCAATTCGACATCCGCCGTCATCTCGACGGTCCGCTCGTCTGCGACGGCGTGATCTACGGGCCGACGGGGCGTGTCGCCTCTCGCTTCAAGGGCGATTTCGACATCACCTGGCAGGGCAACACCGGCGTCATGCGCGAGCGCTTCGAATACGACAGCGGCGCGGTGCAGCACCGGGCCTGGCATCTGACGATCGGCAACGACGGGCGCATCCGTGCGCAGGCCGAGGATGTCGTGGGCGACGGAGAGGGCTGGCAGAAGGGTTCCGCCGTGCAGCTCAAGTACCGCATCCGCCTGCCGGAGGAGTCAGGCGGTCACGTGCTCGACACCACCGACTGGATGTATCTGACGCCGGCTGGAACCATCGTGAATCGCAGCCAGTTTCGCAAATACGGAATCAAGGTGGCGGAACTCGTGGCCACCATGCGCAGAAAGGATGCGGCGTGAGAGACTGGGCCGGCAAACGGTATTGGCTGATCGGCGCGAGCGAGGGCCTGGGCGAGGCGCTGGCCGAGCGCATGAGCAAGGCCGGCGTCGAGCTGGTGCTCTCGGCCCGCTCGCGCGACAAGCTCGAGACGCTGGCCGGGCGGCTGCCGGGACGGGCAAGAGCCGTGCCGCTGGACGTGACCGACCTCGACAGCCTGAAACGCGCCGCCGAGGAGGCGGGAGAGGTCGACGGCATGGTCTATCTCGCCGGCGCCTACTGGCCCTTCAGCGCGCGCGAGATCGACGCGGAGAAGATCGAGGCGATGGGCGACATCAACTTCACCGGCGCGCTGCGCGCGGTGGCGGTGGCCCTGCCGCCGATGGTGGCGCGCGATCGCGGCCATGTGGTGCTGACGGGCTCGCTCTCCGGGTTCCGGGGCCTGCCCGGCGCGGTCGGCTACGCCCCCTCCAAGGCGGGCGTCATGGCGCTCGCCGAAAGCATGTATTGCGATCTCCGCAAGACCGGCGTCGAGGTGCAGGTCGCCAACCCCGGCTTCATCCGGACGCGCCTGACCGACAAGAACGACTTTCACATGCCGTTCCTGATGGAGCCCGAGGACGCCGCCGAGCGGATGTTCGGCCACATGTCGCGCGGCGGCTTCAAGTACAGCTTCCCCACGGCGTTCTCCTGGGTGTTCCGTGGCGGCCAGTTCCTGCCGGACTGGCTTTACTATCGCATCTTCTCGTAACATCCTGCGCCCGCTCATCGAGCCGCAGGAGAATCCCATGCCCAACATCTCTCCCCGCAAGGTCGCGCAGGTGATCATCATGGCGCGCGAACTCGACCGCGCGGAGCGGGAGCTGCGCGCTTTCGTCGAGCGCATGGACGAGGACGAGCAGGCCGAACTGGTGGCGATCATGTGGATCGGCCGCGGCGCCTTCGACGCCGCGGACTGGGACGAGGCGCTCGCCACCGCCTATCACGAAGCCACCACGCCGACGGCCGACTACCTGATCGGCACGCCGCATGTCTCCGACCATCTCGAGGCGGGGCTCGAGGCGCTGGGCATTTCTCCGGGCGAGGCGGAGGAGGACCTCCTGTGACCGTCACGCAGCCGTGATCGGCGGCGACCACTCCGCGGGAACCAACTGCGCTGCCGGTCGTTGCCGGCCCAGATCGAAATGACTGGGAACGAAAGGAGGCGTGTGATGAAAACCGCCAAGACCCTCATGACCACCGCAGCTGCGCTCGGCCTTTCCGCAGGCGTCGCACTGGCACAGGACATGGACGTCGAGCAGAAGGTCTACATGACCGATGAGAGCGGCCAGCTCTACGAGGTCACGCTGGTCGAGATCGAGGAATCCGACATCGATCCGCAGGTTTCGCACGTGCGCGACGATGTCAGCGAGCGCGCCGAGGAACTGGGCGCCGAGGCCGAGGACATCGAAGGCCAGGAGCGTCTGGTGCTCACCGAATTCTGGAACACCGAGCGTGCCGAAGAGCAGGTGACCAACGGCGTGCGCGAAGTGGAGACCTTCGAGGACGAGCAGGCCGAAGACGAAATGATCGACGAGGACGCCGCACGGTAACGCGGCCGATCTCTCGACAGAGCAGGGCGCGCCCGACGGGCGCGCCCTTGTCGTTTTCAGGCGTGCCGGACGATTTCCAGGTGCTGCGCGAGGCGGCCGACCTCGGCCATCCAGTCCTCGACCAGGGCGGGATCGGAGGGCGCCGCCGAGACCCCCGGTGCAATCCGGCCGTCCCGAACCGCCTCGACGGCCTTCGCGACCATGTAGCTGACGAGCCGGCCCATCGCGGTGCCCTGTTCGTCGCCCCAGGCGTCCATGACATAGGTGCGATGCCAGACGGGCGCGCCTTCGCGGGTGGCCTCGAGGCTCACACAGAGCACCACGCGGTCGGGCTCGCCCGGGTCGTAGGCGTGTTCCTGCCAGAGCCGCTCGGAAAGGTCGCGCAGCACCTGCTCGCCCTCGTCGCCCGGCGGCAGGCTTTCCACGGTGCGGAAGATGTCGGCCCAGGCGTCCGACCAACCCTCCAGCCGCAGGGTGCCCCGCACGAAATCCTTCACCGGCCACTGCGGGTCGAAGCCGTATTCGGCCATGAAGGGCAGCGAGTCGCGGTTGGGATAGACCTCGAAGGTCTCGGGCGCGGGCAGGGGGGCGGTGTAGCTGCCGAGCGCGTCCCAGGGGCGCTCCGCGCGCAACTCCTCGAAGTCGCGGATCGAGCGCGAGGGCGACTTCAGCGCCTTCAGCACGCCCAGCGGCGACCAGGAGAACTTGTAGCGGAAATCGTTGGCCTGTTTCGGCACGCCGCCGCAATAGCTGAGGAAGGACAGCGTGTTGGCGGGGTCGAAAGCGTCCGACGCGCGATAGTCCGCCATCAGCTTGTGCGCCATCAGGTGGTCGATGCCGGGGTCGAGCCCGACCTCGTTGACCAGCGCCACACCCGCCTCCTTCGCCGCGGCGTCGAGCGCGCGCATCTCCGGCGAGATGTAGGAGGACGAGACGAAATGCGCGCCCTTCGCAATGGCGGCCTCTGCGATGGGCACGTGCCAGTCGCCGGGCAGCATCGAGACCACCACGTCGCCGGGCGCGAGCGCCTCGCGCAGCGCGCCCGGATCGAAGGCGCGGATATTGTCGGTGATGTCGCCGACCGCCGCCTGCGCCTTGTCCAACGTCCGGTTCCAGACGGTGACAGGATTGCCCGCCTCGATGAGCTTCCGAAGTCCCGGCACCGCCGAAAGCCCGGTGCCGCACCAGTGGATCGTCATTGCGCCGCCTCCTTCACGTGTTTGTCGAATTCCGCCGCCGCGCGCCCCCAGACGCCCGCATCGAGCCTGTCGAGCGCGAGAAGCGCGGGCAAGAGCTGCTCCGCGAAGTCGCGCGAGGACTCGAGCGGCAGCAGCGAGGGCAGGTTGTCGATCGCCATGACGTCGAGCGGCGGAACCTCCCGCACCCGGACGACAGGCGCGGCCCAACTCGTCGCATAGTCGTAGAGCGGCACGGGGTTGTAGTCGCTGTCCGGGTCGCAGGCGATGTCGCCGATCACCCGCAGCGCGCGGTCGCTGCGGTCCGCATCCTCCGGCCGGACGAAGACCGGCGTGCCCGGCCGCGCGAGGATGCAGTTGAAAAAGAGGGTATGCGCCAAGATCTCCGGGAAGGGGCCGCCGCCCGCGGTCTCGGCCATGTCCCAGCGGGTGGGCTGCATGCCCATCGCCGCGCAGAGGTCGGCAGCCCCCGTGCCCACGCGGCCCAGCGCGCCCACCACGATGGCAGAGGGCGTGTCGAGCCCACCCAGCGCCGCCCGCACGGCACCCTCCATCGCGGATTTCTCCGGCCAGGCGTCCACGGCGGGGCAGTCCGCGCCCTGCGCCTGCGCCGCCCAGGCCAGCAGGCTCACCGCCGCGCCCGCGTAGCCCGCCCAGTAGCCGAAGGCGGCGACGCGCCGGCCGTCCTCGTCCACCAGATACTCGAGATCGTAGAGCGTGCCACCCCCCGCCGCGAAACGCGCCAGCAGCCGTTGCCCCGCGCGCTGCCCCTTGTAGGCGTGGCCGAACATGATGTGCCGGTGGGTCAGCGGCGTGCCGTCGTCGGGCAGTTCCTTCAGCCCGAAGATCAGCGCGTCGGCAGGCGCCTGCCGCCAGCTTCCGCGCGGCGCGATCCGGCAGCCGGCCTGCGCGTAGGCCTCCGTCGGGATGATGCGGTCGGGGCTCTCCTCTACCGTCACGGCGATGCCGCGCTCCAGCAGCGCCGCGGCGCCCTCCGGCGTCAGCCCCACCCGGCGCTCGTTCGCGCGCTCCTCCGCCCTGATCCAGAGATGCGTCATGCCCCCTCCCTCTCAGTAGTGCGTGCGCGCGTGCGCCCGGTCGGGCCGCTCCAGATGCGGCACGGCGTTGAAGCCGGCGAGGATCGTGCCGTGATCGGTCACCAGCAGCCGGTGCACCGAGCTGTTCAGGATCGGCAGCATGATCCGCGCCAGCCCCTCGGTGTCGAGACCCAGCAGCGTGCGCACGATCATCCCGATCACCCCGCCGGAGGTCACGCAGAGCACCCGCCGGCCCGGCTCGGCCGCCTCGTGCAGGATGTCGGTCACGCGCAGCTCGAAATCCGAGAAGGTCTCCTGCCCCATGATCTCGGCATTGTGCCAGGCGTCGAGCAGGTGGGAGAGATAGGCGGCGAATTCCTCCTCCCGCTCGGGCATCGGCACGCCGCGATAGGCGCGCAGCGACTTGCCGAGGTTGAAGTAGTCCATCTCGTTGAGCCGCGGATCCGTCTCGGGCGCCGGGCCCAGGTCACCGAGCCCGCCGGCCGTCTCGCGGTGGCGGCGCAGCGACCCCATGAGCACGCGGTCGTAGCGCTCGCCCGCGTCGCGCAGATGCGCCCCGAGCCAGGCCGCCTGACGATGCCCGAGCGCCGAGAGCCGGTCGTAGCTCTCCTCGTCGCGCGCCGCCGAGTTCGCCTGCCCGTGGCGGATGAGAACGATCTCGCCCATGTCGAGGGTCTCCTTTGGCCGCAGCGGTTAAGCGATTTCGCCGGTCTTGCCAAATCGGTTTCCGCCCGGAACGGCACGCGGCGGTGGCGCGTTCCCTGCCTGTCCCGCAACGACGCAAGGAGAGACGCCCATGCAACGCCTCGCCCCGCTCGCCGCCGCCGCGCTTGCGCTGCCGGCGCTTGTCCAGGCGCAGGAGGACGCCATCGGCGAGGGCCGCACCGGCCCCGTGGACACCCGCGATTCCGAGTTCCTGAAGGTCGTCGAGGGCATCGAGGTGCTCAACGCCGAGGGCACGGTCGTCGGCGAGATCGACCAGGTACTGATCGACGACATGGGCCGGCCCGCGGGCTTCATCCTCGAGATCGACGGCTTCCTCGGCATCCTCGACCGCGACGTGCAGGTGCCCATGGAGTCGCTGGTCTGGGAAGAGTCGCATTACGTCACCAAGATGACCGAGACCCAGCTCGAGAACCTCGCGCCCTGGGACGAGTGAGGCGACTTGCCCCGCTTCTTGGGGAAGATGCGCGCGAACGGGCGCTGCGACGGGCGCCCCCTCACTCCCAGCTCACGTCGCCCAGGAAGATGTAGCCCGCGCCGTAGATCGTCTTGATGAGGCGCGGGTTGCGGGGATCCTCGCGCAGTTTCGTCCGAAGGCGCGAGATCCGCACGTCCATCGCGCGGTCGAAGCTTTCGCCTGCGGCGCCGCCGAGGGCCTCCTGCATGTGCGCTCGAGAGATCAGCCGCCGCGGGCTCTCCAGGAAGAGGCGCAGCACCTCGCCCTCGGCATGGCTGAAGGGCGTCTCTTTGCCCTCGGCATCCTCCAGCGTGTAGCGGTCGAAGTGCGCGGTCCAGCCCTCGAAGCGTGCGGTGTCGCCGGCGGCCTCGGGCGGCGCGCGCTTGCGCAGCCGGGCGCGGACGCGGGCCACAACCTCGGCCGGCTCGAAGGGCTTTATGATGTAGTCGTCCGCGCCGAGCTCCAGCCCGGTCACCCGGTCCTGCACCTGCGCCCGGCCCGAGATGATGATGACCGCCGCCCCGCTTTCCAGCGCGAGGCGATGCACCAGCGTCAGCCCGTCCCGGTCGGGAAGGCTGAGGTCCACCAGGCAGACGTCCGGCGCCGCCGAGCGCAGCGCCGCCTCGAACTCTCGGGCGCGGGCGAAGCCCATGGTGCGGAACCCTGCCTCTTCCAGCGCCTCGCCCAGCATCGCGCGCACCGATGGTTCGTCGTCGAGGATCGTGACCAGCGGCGCGCTCATGCCGCGAGCCCGACGCCCA
Organism: Rhodosalinus halophilus; assembly: GCF_003298775.1. Taxonomy (GTDB): domain Bacteria; phylum Pseudomonadota; class Alphaproteobacteria; order Rhodobacterales; family Rhodobacteraceae; genus Rhodosalinus; species Rhodosalinus halophilus. The sequence goes on from NZ_QNTQ01000006.1 coordinate 204,775, forward strand.
GCGCCCGTGCGAGCGCCTCGGCGCCGAAGGGTTTGGTCAGAACCGGGCCCTGCGCGCGGGCCTCCGCATGCAGCGGGTGATCCGGCGGCAGCGCGGTCATGAACCACACCGGCGGGCCCTCGGCGCCGAGAGCCCGGGCGAGATCGAGGCCCGTCTCGGCCCCCTCGAGCGTGAGATCGGTGAGCACCGCGCCGATTTCGGGCAGCGTCTCGGCGAGGGCGCGCGCCTCGGCGGCCGAGGCGGCCTCCACCACGGCGTGGCCGAGCCCGGTCAGCATCTCGCGGACCGACGCGCGCAGGTCGGGGCTGTCCTCGACCAGCAGTACGAGCCGCCCGTCGCCCCGCGCGGGCGCCGCCCTGAGCGGCAGTCGCAGCGCCACCCGCGCGCCCGAGAAACTGTTGCCGAGGATCACGCGCCCGCCCGCGAGCTTCGCCATGTCGTAGACCATGGCGAGGCCGAGCCCCGACCCCTCGCCGCCCTTGGTGGTGTAGAAGGGCTCGCAGCCGCGCTTCAGCGCCGCGTCCGAAAAGCCGGGGCCGGTGTCGGTCACCGAGAACTCCGCCCAGGTGCCCTGCAGCGCCGCGAGCGTGACGCTGATCCGTCCTGCGCCGCCGCAGGCGTCGCGCGCGTTGAGGATCAGGTTGAGCAGCGCGTCCTGCACGAGCCCGGGGTCGAGCAGGAGCCGCTCGCCCGGCATCTCGTTGCGCATCGTCAGCGTTACCTGCGCGGGCAGCGCGGCGCGCGCCAGGGTCTCGAGATCCGAGAGAAAGGCGTCCGTGTCGCAGGGCTGCGGCGTCCAGTCCCGCGCGCCGGTGAGCTGCGCCAGCCGCTCGAGCAGCGTTCCGCCCCGCCGCGCGGCGGCCAGCGTCGCGTCGATCATGGGCCGCGCCTCGGCCGGCATCGGCAGGGCTGCGAGCCGTGACTGGCTGCCCAGGATGATGGTGAGCAGGTTCGAGAAGTCGTGCGCGAGGCCCGAGGTCAGCTGAGCCGCCATCTCGCGCCGCCGCGTCTGCTGCAGGGCCGCGCGCGCCTGCGTCTCCTCGGTCACGTCCATCGAGAGGATGTAGACCCCCTCGATCCCGCTGTCGCGGCGGTCGGGGGTGAAGGCCACGCGGATGCGGCGCGAACTGATCTCGTCAGTGAACTCGAAGACGCTCTCCCGGCCGTCGAAGGCCGCGTCGAGATGCGGCGCAATCCGGGCGTAGGCCGCGCCGCCGAGCGCCTCGGCGATCGGGCGGCCGAGGATGTCGCGGGGGCGACCCGGCAGCACGGAACTGAGCCGGCGGTTGGAATAGGTGTAGCGCCGCTCCGCATCCACATGGGCGATATGGGCCGGCATCATTTCGGCGGTCATGCGCGTGCGCGCTTCGATCTCGGCCAGTTCGCGCGAGGCCTCCTCGAGCGCGGCGTTCGTCGCTGCGAGCTGACGGTTGGCGGCCGCGAGTTCCTCGGCGTGGCTGACCAGCTGCTCGGATAGCTCCTCGGAGCGGGCGCGCAGCATCGCCTCGTGCTGTTTGGCGGGCGTGATGTCGGTATAGACCGTGACCCAGCCGCCCTCGGGCAGGGGCGACCCCTCGACGCTGATCGTCTGTCCGTTGGCGCGGGTGCGCTCCATGTAATGCGGCTGGAAGCGGCGGGCGATCTCGACGCGGGCGCGGATCGCCTCCTCCGCGTCGTCCACCGGGCCGTATTCGCCGCGCTCGACGAGGAAGCGGATCGTGTCCTCGAAGCGCGCACCGGGTTCGACCAGCCGGTCGGGCAGGTCGAACATCTCCTGAAAGCGGCGGTTGCAGGCCGCCAGCCGCAGATCGCTGTCGTAGATCGACAGGGCCTGCTGAATCAGGTTCAGCCCGGCCGTCATCAAAGCCTCGGTCCGGCCCGCGCGTGCCGCCATTCGAGCCTCCTCCTCCCGACTGCAATGGCTAGCACTCCGCGGCGTTCGCGCAAAGCCTGTCGCGCGCGAGGCGGCCCGAGTGGATCGCACGCGCCCGGCAGGATTCCGCTGTAACAATTCGCAAGATTCCGGACATGATGCCGAAAGACTCGGGCGTCAGCGTGACTGACGCGCCCGGGGAGGGTGCCGTCCGGCAGGGGAGGGCCGGGCAGGGAGGAGGACACGTGACCGAGACGCAGATCGGCCGGGATTCCCCGGCCTCGATCCCGGCACTTCTCGCGCGCAACGCCGAGCGGTTCGGCGCGAAGCCGGCCTACCGCGAGAAGGAGTTCGGGATCTGGCAGAGCTGGACCTGGGCCGAGACCGCGCGCGAGATCGAGACCTTCGCGCTCGGCCTTCTGAACCTCGGGGTCGCGGAGGGGGATTTCGTCGCCATCATCGGGCGCAACCGTCCCTATCTCTACTGGGCGATGGTGGCGGCGCAGTCCGTCGGCGCCGTGCCGGTGCCGCTCTACCAGGATTCGGTCGCCGAGGAGATGGCCTATGTCATGGGCCATTGCGGCGCGCGCTTCGCGGTCGTCGCCGACCAGGAGCAGGTGGACAAGCTGATCGAGGTGCAGGAGCGGCTGCACCAGCTCGAGCACATCATCTACATCGATCCGCGCGGCCTGCGGAAATACGACCACTCGCGGCTGCACCAGTATTCCCATGTGCAGAACCAGGGCCGCGCGGCGGAAGAGGAATTCGCACCCGAGCTGGAGCGGCGGCGCGCGAAGCTGGGCTACGACGACATCTGCGTGATGCTCTACACCTCGGGCACCACCGGAAAGCCCAAGGGCGTGGTGCTCTCGAACCGCAACATCATCGAGACCTCGAAGGCCTCGGCCGAATTCGACAATCTTCGCCCCGACGAGGAGATCCTCGCCTATCTGCCGATGGCCTGGGTGGGCGATTTCATCTTCTCGGTGGGGCAGGCCTACTGGTGCGGGTTCTGCGTGAACTGCCCCGAGTCCGAGGACACGATGATGACCGATCTGCGCGAGATCGGGCCGACCTACTACTTCGCGCCGCCGCGGATATTCGAGACGCAGCTCACCACGGTGATGATCCGGATGGAGGACGCCGGACGGATCAAGAAATGGCTCTTCGATACCTTCATGGCGCATGCGCGCAGGGTGGGGCCTGCGATCCTCGACGGCGAGCAGGTCGGCACGTGGGACCGGGTCAAGTATGCGCTTGGCAACCTGCTGGTCTACGGCCCGCTCAAGAACGTGCTGGGCATGTCCCGCATCCGCGTGGGCTATACCGCGGGCGAGGCGATCGGGCCGGAGATCTTCGATTTCTACCGCTCGCTCGGCATCAACCTGAAGCAGCTCTACGGCCAGACCGAGGCCAGCGTCTTCATCACCCAGCAGCCCGACGGCGAGGTGCGGTCCGACACCGTGGGCGTGCCCTCGCCCGGCGTCGAGGTGGAGGTGCGCGACAACGGCGAGGTCTATTACCGAAGCCCGGGCGTGTTCGTGGAATACTACAAGAACCCCGAGTCGACGGCCGACACCAAGGATCCCGACGGATGGGTGGCCACCGGCGACGCGGGCTTCTTCGAGCCCGATACCGGGCATCTGCGGATCATCGACCGCGCCAAGGACGTCGCCAAGATGGCCGACGGCAGCCTCTTCGCGCCGAAATACGTGGAGAACAAGCTCAAGTTCTACCCGAACATCCTGGAAGCGGTGGTCTTCGGCGCGGGCCGCGAGAAGTGCTGCGCCTTCGTCAACATCGACCTCAGCGCGGTGGGCAACTGGGCAGAGCGCAACAACATCGCCTACGCCTCCTACCAGGAGCTTGCGGGCCATCCGAAGGTGCTCGACATGATCCAGGAGCACGTCGAGGAGGTGAACCGCTCGGTGGCCCAGGACGAGATGCTCTCGGCCTGCCAGATCCACCGCTTCCTCGTGCTGCACAAGGAACTCGACGCCGACGACGGCGAACTCACCCGCACCCGCAAGGTGCGCCGCAAGGTGATCGGCGAGAAGTTCGACGACCTGGTGACCGCGCTCTACGACGGCTCCGAGAGCGTCTACACCGAGACGGAAGTGACCTACGAGGACGGTCGCAAGGGCAAGATCCGCGCGACGCTGGAGATCCGCGACGCCGAGGTCGTGCCGGTGCGCGCGCCGGCGAAGGAGGCGGCGGAATGAGTAGGCGATTGGATCATGAGTTCGTTAACAAGGTCGAGCGCTCTCTGGAGAAGGGTCGAGATTTTGCCGCTGATCCCGCTGCTCTTTCGGATAAAGAACAGATCGCTCTCCAAGACGGAGTTGAAAAGACCAGAAGGAAGGCTGCCAACGCAGTAGACAAGATTCGACTGCGTGCAAACGACTTGAAGCCGAGCAATCCTAGGCAGCAAATTGCCTATCTTGACCATCTTTTCCGGCAGCTTTCTCCTAGGCATAAACGCTCAAAGGACTATGGCTTATTTATCAAGAAACTGATTGATGATTTGAAGCGAGACTCGTTCAAGCGACTACCGAATAGAGCATCCGGCTCAGCAAACCGCATTGGCGAAAGTGAGAAATGAAGGACACCTCCGAGGGATATGTCACCGCCGACGGCCGCAAGATCGGCGGCGTGGTGATGGAGATGAAGAACATCACGCTGCGCTTCGGCGGCGTCACGGCGATCAAGGACATCTCCTTCGACATCCGCGAGGGCGAGATCCGGGCGATCATCGGGCCGAACGGGGCGGGCAAGTCCTCGATGCTCAACGTGATCTCGGGCTTCTACGTGCCCCAGGAGGGCGAGGTCTGGTTCCGCGGAGAGAAGCGCCCGCCGATGAAACCCTACCAGGTCGCCCGTCAGGGTATCGCGCGGACCTTCCAGAACATCGCGCTCTTCGAGGGGATGAGCGTGCTCGACAACGTGATGACCGGCCGCCTCACGCACATGACGCAGGGCATCCTCGCGCAGGCGCTCTGGAAGGGGCCGGCCGAGCGCGAGGAGGTCGAGAACCGGGAGAAGGCGGAAAAGATCATCGACTTCCTCGAGATCCAGCACATCCGCAAGACGCCCGTCTCGCGGCTGCCCTATGGCCTCAAGAAGCGCGTGGAACTGGCGCGCGCGCTGGTGTCCGAGCCCACGATTCTGCTGCTCGACGAGCCGATGGCGGGCATGAACGTCGAGGAGAAGGAGGACATGTGCCGCTTCGTGCTGGATGTGAACGACGAGTTCGGCACCACCATCGCGCTGATCGAGCACGACATGGGCGTCGTCATGGATCTCTCCGACCGCGTGGTGGTGATGGATTATGGCCGCAAGATCGGCGACGGCACGCCGGACGAGGTGCGCGCCAACCAGGAGGTGATCGACGCCTATCTGGGGGTGGCGCATGACTGAGGGGCGGCGGGACGGCGCTCGGCTGCGCCATCGCCCCGCCCGCCGTCCCGCAGGTGCGGGCCGGCGCGGAGCGAACGCCATGAGGGAGGCGAGCCATGCCTGAGCAGTTCTTCTGGGGCGTCGAGGTCGTCCTCAACGGCCTGATGGCCGGCGTCCTTTACGCGCTCGTGGCGCTGGGCTTCGTACTGATCTTCAAGGCCTCCGGCATCTTCAACTACAGCCAGGGCGTGCTCGCGCTCTTTGCCGCGCTCACCCTCGTCGGCATCATGGACGGCCAGGTGCCCTTCGCGCATCTGATCAATGCGGCCCTCGGCACCGAGATCCACCACTTCGGCTGGCACCTGCCGGCGCTGCTCGCCATCCTGCTGACCGCCCTGGTCATGGTCGCGCTGGCCTGGGCGGTGCAGCGGTTCATCTTCCGCCATCTCGTGGGGCAGGAGCCGATCATCCTCTTCATGGCGACGATCGGGCTCGCCTATTTCCTCGAGGGGCTCGGCGACATCATGTGGGGGGCCGATATCAAGAACCTCGATGTCGGGCTCCCGCAGGGCATCAACGCCACGATCGACGAGGTCACCTACGAGTGGTTCGGCTACGGCTTCTTCATCGACAATCTCGACATCTCGGCCACGCTGATCGCGGCGGCGCTGGTGACGCTGCTCATCCTCTTCGCGCAGTACACCAAGCAGGGCCGGGCGATGCGCGCGGTGGCCGACGACCATCAGGCCGCGCTCTCGGTGGGCGTGTCGCTGAACTTCATCTGGATCATGGTCTGGTCGCTCGCCGGCGTCGTGGCGCTGGTGGCCGGCATCATGTGGGGCACAAAGATGGGCGTGCAGTTCTCGCTCTCGCTCATCGCGCTCAAGGCGCTGCCGGTGCTGATGCTGGGCGGCTTCACCTCGATCCCGGGCGCGATCGTGGGCGGGCTGATCATCGGGGTGGGCGAGAAGCTCTTCGAGTTCCTGATCGGCCCGATGGTGGGCGGGGCGACGGAGAACTGGTTCGCCTACGTGCTGGCGCTCGTGTTCCTCGTCTTCCGGCCGCAGGGCCTCTTCGGCGAGAAGATCATCGAGAGGGTGTGACGCATGGCCAAGCTCATCGCCATCGTCAACGTGGTCGCCTGGTCGGGGTTCTGGGCCTTCGGCTATCTGGCGCTCACGTCGGGGGGGCTGTCGTCCGGCCAGGTGGTGATCGCGGCGCTGATCGCCTTCGCGGGTCTGGTGACAGGCGTCGCGGCCTGGATCTGGATCGCACGGCGGGCGGAGGAGACGGGCTACGCGCCGCGCTCGGGGCCGCTGCCGGCGGAGGTGCGCGAGGCCGCGCAGGCGAAGTGGGAGGACGGCGATGCTCTACCGTGAGGCAGGCGACTTCAAGACCAGCTACATAGCGGACAGCCAGACCTTTCCCATCCGCTTCGACCGCTGGCGCTATTACGCCGTCCTGGCGGTGGCCTTCGGTATCGTGCCCTTCGTCATCAACGACTACTGGGCGAACGCGGTGCTGCTGCCCTTCCTGATCTACGCGATCGCGGCGATCGGGCTCAACATCCTGACGGGCTACTGCGGGCAGGTGAGCCTCGGCACCGGCGGCTTCATGGCGGTGGGCGCCTATGCCTGCTACAAGCTCATGACGGCCTTTCCCGACGTCTCGATCATCATTCATCTCGTGCTCGCTGGCGGCATCACGGCGGCGGTGGGCGTGCTCTTCGGGCTGCCCTCGCTCCGGATCAAGGGCTTCTACCTTGCGGTCGCCACGCTGGCTGCGCAGTTCTTCCTCGTCTGGCTCTTCAACAGGGTGCCGTGGTTCTACAACTACTCGGCCTCGGGCCAGATCACCGCGCCCGAGCGGACCGTTCTGGGCGTGGCCGTCACCGGGCCGGAGGCGCCGGCCTGGGCTGCCTATCTGCTGTGCCTGGTCTTCGTCACCGTGCTGGCGCTCGTTGCGCGGAATCTCACGCGGGGCAAGCAGGGCCGGCAGTGGATGGCGATCCGCGACATGGACATCGCGGCCGAGATCATCGGGGTGAATCCGCTGGCGGCGAAGCTTTCGGCCTTCGCGGTTTCGTCCTTCTTCATCGGGATCGCGGGGGCGCTCTTCTTCGCCGTCTATCTCGGCGCGGTCGAGGTGGGCGAGGCCTACGGCATCCAGAAGTCGTTCCTCGTGCTCTTCATGATCATCATCGGCGGGCTCGGCTCGATCTTCGGCAGTTTCGCCGGCGCGGCCTTCCTGGTGCTGCTGCCGGTGTTCCTGAAGAACGTGCTGGTGGGCGGTCTCGGCTGGCCCTCGGACCTCGCCGCGCATCTGGAATTCATGATCGTGGGCGGGCTCATCATCTTCTTTCTGGTGGCCGAGCCGCACGGGCTCGCCCAGCTCTGGCGCCTCGCGAAGGAGAAGCTGAGGCTCTGGCCCTTCCCCTACTGACGGGGGCGGGCGCGGCGGGGACGGAGCCGCCGCATCGCAACGACGACCAAAAGAGGGAGGAGGACCCTTCATGAAGATGAGACTCACCGCAGCGGCGCTGGCCGCCTGCATGGCCGCCGGGCCGGCGCTCGCCGATCTGGTGTTCCCGGACCTGAGCTACCGGACCGGCCCCTACGCCGCGGGCGGCATCCCGTTCTCGGACGGCTACCGCGACTATTTCACGCTGGTGAACGAGCGCGACGGGGGCATCGGCGGCGTGAAGGCCCGCGTCATCGAGTGCGAGACCGGCTACAACACCGAAAAGGGCGTCGAGTGCTACGAGGCCACCAAGGGCGAGGGCGCCCTGGTCTATCAGCCGCTCTCGACCGGCATCACCTACCAGCTCATCCCCAAGGTCTCGGCCGACGAGATCCCGCTGCACACGATGGGCTACGGCCGCACCTCGGCCAAGAACGGCGAGGTGTTCAAGTGGGTCTTCAACTACCCGGCCAACTACTGGGACGCGGCCTCGGTCGCGATCAAGTATCTGCTCGACGAGAACGGCGGCGACCTCTCGGGCAAGGACATCACGCTGCTCTACCACAACTCCGCCTACGGCAAGGAGCCGATCCGCACGCTCGAAAACCTCGCCGAGAAGCACGGCTACAATTTCTCGACCATCGCTGTGGACCATCCCGGCCAGGAGCAGAAGAGCCAGTGGCTCCAGATCCGGCGCGAGCGGCCCGACTACGTGATCATGTGGGGCTGGGGCGTGATGAACCAGGTCGCGATCCAGGAGGCCGCGAACGTCCGCTTCCCGATGGAGAACTTCATCGGCAACTGGTGGGCGGGCGCCGAGCATGACGTGACGCCCGCGGGCGACGCCGCCGACGGCTACAAGGCGCTCAACATGAACCGGATCGCCGATTATCCCGTCTTCGACGACATCCAGGAGCACGTGGTGGACGCGGGGCTCGCCGCGGGCGACGGTTCGAACGTGGGCAAGGTGCTCTACACCCGCGGCATGTATGCCGCGATGCTCGCCGTCGAGGCCGCGAAGACCGCGCAGGAGATCCACGGCACCGCCGACATCACGCCCGCGATGATGCGTGACGGCATGGAGGCGCTGGAGATGACCGAGGCTAGGATGGAAGAGCTCGGCATGCCGGGCATCGGGCCGGAGTTCTCCGTTTCCTGCTCGAACCACGGCGGCTCGGGCGGCGGCATCGTCCAGCAGTGGGATGCGGCCGCGGGAGAGTGGAAGCCGCTGACCGACTACATCCAGCCCGACCAGGAGGTCATCCAGCCCCTCATCGAGGAGGACTCGATGGCCTTCGCGCAGGAGAACGACATCTCCCTGCGCTGCAACGAGAGCTGAGGCGCGAGACCCCGGCCGCGGCGTGCGCCGCGGCCGGGGCGGCAAGAGCTTTTTTGAGAGAGGGCGGAGCGCGGGCCCGCGCCCGTCCGCTCCCCGGCGAGAGAGGCGAGGATGCTCGACGCAGGCCGCACCGACCAGGCGCTCCTCGAGGTCAACAACATCGAGGTGATCTACAACCACGTGATCCTCGTCCTGAAGGGCGTGAGCCTTTCCGTGCCCGAGGGCGGCATCGTCGCGCTTCTGGGCGGCAATGGGGCGGGCAAGACCACGACGCTCAAGGCGATCTCCAACCTGCTCGCCTCGGAACGCGGCGAGGTCACCAAGGGCTCCATCGTCTACCGCGGCGAGCGGGTGCAGGATCTCGACCCCTCGGCGCTCGTCAAGCGCGGCGTGATCCAGGTTATGGAGGGCCGCCACTGCTTCGAGCATCTGACCGTGGAAGAGAACCTGCTCACCGGCGCCTATACGCGGTCGGCCGGCCGCGCGGACATCCAGCGCGATCTGGAGATGGTCTACGACTATTTCCCCCGCCTGAAGGACGTGCGCCGCAGCCAGGCGGGCTACACCTCGGGCGGCGAGCAGCAGATGACGGCGATCGGCCGCGCGCTGATGTCGCGGCCCGAGATGATCCTGCTCGACGAGCCGTCGATGGGCCTCGCGCCGCAACTGGTCGAGCAGATCTTCGAGATCGTGAAATCGGTCAACGAGAACGAGGGCGTGACCTTCCTTCTGGCCGAGCAGAACACCAACGTCGCGCTGCGTTTCGCGCGCTATGGCTACATCCTCGAATCGGGGCGCGTAGTGATGGACGGCCCGGCCGACGAGCTGCGCGAGAACCCGGACGTCAAGGAATTCTACCTCGGCGTCTCCGAGGAGGGGCGCAAGAGCTTCCGCGACGTGCGCAGCTACCGCCGCCGCAAGCGATGGCTCGCGTGATGCCGCGCGACCTCGGGAACCCGGCCTCCCGCCCCCCGTTCCGCCCCGGAGAGAGAACGGAGGCTGAGATGGACCGCAAGGCACTCGTGCGGGCGCTGATCGAGGATCAGGGCCGGCTCTGGAGCGAGGAGATCGGGGCGCGGATCGACGCGGATACGCCGGACGAGTGGTTTCACTGGCTGATCGCGGCGCTTCTGATGTCGGCGCGGATCAGCGCGACGCAGGCGGCGCAGGCCGCCGGTGCGCTCAAGGTCGAGGACCTGAACACCGTGCAGGGCGTGCTCGACAGTGACCGCGACCAGCGCATCCGCGTGCTGAACGAAAACGGATACGCGCGCTTCGACAACGTCGGCGCCGACCAGATATTCGAGGCCGCGCGACTGGTGCAGGAAGAGTACGGCGGCGATCTGCGCCGTCTGCGCGAGCAGGGCGGCGACGCGGCCGGCATTCGTGCGCGCCTGAAGCAGGTGAAGGGGATCGGCGAGGTCGGCGCCGACATCTTCTGCCGCGAGGCGCAGCTCGTCTGGGACGAACTCTTCCCCATGGCGGACGGCCACGCGATCGAGCAGGCGCGGGCCTTCGGCCTGCGGGACCGCCCCGAGGAACTGGCGCAGATGGCCGGCGGGCGCGAACGCTACGTCCGGCTGGTGACGGCGCTCGCCCGCGCGTGGCTGGACGGACCGTCCGAGAAAGTGAAGGAGGCAGCGGCATGAAGGACAGACCGGGAGCGGAGGGGCATTTCGACGCGCTGGAGGTGCGCAGCGCGGACGAACGCGCGGCCTGGCTGGCGGAGGAACTGCCGCGCCAGGTGGCGCTGGCGCGCTCGCTGCCGGGCTACGCCGAGGCGCTTCAGGACGTGGACGCCGACGCGATCACCAGCCGCGCCGCGCTGGCGGCGCTGCCCGTGCTGCGCAAGTCGCGGCTCGGCCATGCGCAGCAGGCCGACGCGCCCTTCGGGGGCTACACGACGCGGGCGGCGCATGAATTCGCGCATGTCTTCCAGTCGCCGGGGCCGATCTACGAGCCGGGCGGCGACGCTCCCGACTGGTGGCGCATGGGGCGCTTCCTGCATGCCTGCGGGGTGGGGCCGCAGGACATCGTGCAGAACTGCTTCGGCTATCATCTCACGCCGGCGGGCATGATCTTCGAGAACGGCGCCCGCGCGGTCGGCGCCGCGGTTCTGCCAGCAGGCACGGGACAGACCGAGCTTCAGGTGCGCGCGGCGGCCGATATCGGGACGACCGCCTATGCCGGCACACCGGATTATCTGAAGACGATCCTCGAGAAGGCCGACGAGATGGGCGAGACGCTGCGCATCGAGAAGGCGGCGGTGGGCGGCGGCGCGCTCTTCCCGTCGCTGCGGCAGTTCTACGCCGATCGCGGCATCGCCTGCCTGCAATGCTACGCCACCGCCGATCTCGGCAACATCGCCTACGAAAGCGCGGCGATGGAGGGCATGATCGCGGACGAACACGTGGTGATCGAGATCGTCACGCCGGGCACCGGCGAGCCCGTTGCCGACGGCGAGGTGGGCGAGGTGGTCGTGACCTCGCTCAACCCCGACTATCCGCTCATCCGCTTCGCCACCGGCGACCTCTCGGCGGTGATGCCGGGCGAAAGCCCCTGCGGCCGCACCAACATGCGCATCAGGGGCTGGATGGGCCGGGCGGATCAGACGACGAAGATCAAGGGCATGTTCGTCCGACCCGAGCAGGTCGCGGCGCTGGTCGCGCGGCACGACGAGATCGCGCGCGCCCGCGTCGTCGTCACCCGCGAGGGCGAGCGCGACGCGATGACGGTGCAGGTCGAGGCAGAGCGCGGCGAACCCGCGGTCTTCGAGGCGAGCGTCGCGGAGGTGCTGAAATTACGCGGCGCGGTCGAGATCGTGGCCCCCGGCAGCCTGCCGCGCGATGGCATCGTGATCGAGGATCAGCGCAAGTACGACTAGAGGGCCGCGCGTCGGCCCTGTGCGGGCCTCCTCGCTGCGAAGAGGCCCGCACAGGGCCGATGAGCGGGCCGCTCACGTCTGGAAGACGTAGGTGCCCGGCGCCGGGCCAAGCGGCTTCAGCCCCTTCTTCGGCGCACCCATCGCCGGCGGCGCGACGGGATCGCTGCTGAGCCCTTTCAGCCACGCGCCCCATTCGGGCCACCACGATCCGTCCTTCGCCTCTGCATGGTCGAGCCATGAATCGGGATCCATGTAGAGCGCGCCCGGCGCGCGGTGGCCGATGCGGAAGCGCCGCCCGCGATGCCCCGGCTCCGAGACGATGCCGCCGTTGTGCCCGCCGCTGGTCAGCACGAAGCGCATGTCCACGTCGGTGAAGAGCTTCACCTTGTAGACCGAGCGCCAGGGCGCGATGTGGTCCTTTTCGGTGCCTACGGCGAAGATCGGCGTCTGGAGGTCGCGCAATGCGACGACCCGGCCCTCGACGGCGAAGCGCCCGGCGGTCAGCCGGTTTTCCATGAAGAGCGCGCGCAAATACTCCGAATGCATCCGCGCCGGCATGCGCGTCGCGTCGCGGTTCCACACGAGGATGTCCGCGTCCGGCTCCTCCTGCCCCATCAGGTATCGCCGCACCGCGCGCGACCAGATCAGATCCTCTGCGCGCAGCGCCTGGAAGGCGCCGGCCATCTGGCGCGAATCCAGCGTGCCCTGATCCCACATCATGTCCTCGAGGAAGGCGAGCTGGCTCTCGTCCACGAAGAGCAGCAACTCCCCGGCCTCGGCGAAATCCGTCTGCGCGGCCAGCAGCGAGAGCGAGGCGAGGCGCGCGTCCCCGTCGCGCGCCATGGCCGCCGCGGCGATCGACAGGATCGTTCCGCCTAGGCAGTATCCGCAGCCATGCACCTTCTCGGCGCCCGTGATCGTCGTCACCGCGTCGAGCGCGGCCATCACGCCATGGCGTCGATAGTCGTCGAGGCTGCGGTCGCGGTCCTTGGCGGTCGGGTTCGACCAGGAGATCGCGAAGACCGTGAAGCCCTGACCCACCAGCCAGTTGATCAGCGAATTGTGCGGCTGAAGATCGAGGATGTAGTACTTCATGATCCAGGCCGGCACGATGAGCACCGGCTCGGGATGCACCGCCCCGGTTTGCGGCGTGTACTGGATCAGCTCGAAGATCTCGTTGCGATAGACGACCTCGCCCGGCGTGCAGGCCAGGTTCTCGCCCAGGCGGAACCGGCTCTCGGGCTCCGCAGGCTCGCCGGTGAGTTCGGCCAGAACGTCGGCCTGCAGATTCTGCCAGCCATCGATGAGAGCCTGGCCGCGGCTTTCACGCAGCGACTCCAGGATCTCGGGGTTGAGCGCGGGATAGTTCGAGGGCGAGAGGGCGTCGAGCCCCTGCCGTATCATGAAGCCCACCCGCTCGGCGCTTTTCGGGCGCGCGCCGCGGATCGGCTCGGTGGCCATGTCCCACCAGTCCTGGGTGGCCAGGAACCCCTGTTGCCACAGCGCGAAGGGCGGACGCTGCCAGCCTTCATGGGTGAAGCGGTGATCCGTCGCGTCCGGGGCGAAGGGCGCCTCCGACCTGCCGGCGGCGTAGCGCGCGAGCTTCCAGCCGTTCTGCATCGCGCGCTCCGCAAGCTCGAGCTGCCGGCCCGGCGCACGCGCCAGATGCGTGGCCCAGTCGGCCCAGGCGGCCCAGGCCGCATGCGGCGACAGGCCTCCGGTCAGCCGGGCCTGAAGGGCGCGGGTCGCGCGGTCGAGCGTCTCGTGTGGATGGTCATGCGGGTGGCCGTGACCATCCGGCGCATCCGCGAGGCGGGACGCGCTCGGTCGGGCGTCGTCTCTCGGCATGGCGTCGTCGCTCCTGTTCTCCGTTCCGGTCTGTCAGGATCGGATGACATGAACGTGACGGTGCCGCCCCGACCCTGTGCAGGCAAGACGAAAGGGGCCGGCTCCGGGCGGAGCGGCCCCAGGCTGCCTCTCCGGCAGGCGTTGTCAGCCCTGGCGTGCCTTGAAGCGGCGCTGGGTCTTGTTGATGACGTAGACACGCCCCTTGCGCCGCACCACGCGGCAGTCGCGGTGGCGGTTCTTCAGCGAGCGCAGCGAGTTCCTGACCTTCATGGTCCTCTCCTAAGTTCGCGCGGGCGCAGGGCTGCGCCTCGAGTCCGGTGCCGCGGGGCGGCGTGATCCATGGTGGGCGGTACTGGGATCGAACCAGTGACCCCTACGATGTCAACGTAGTGCTCTACCGCTGAGCTAACCGCCCTCGGCCTTGAACTTTCCGCGATGCCCCCGCGCAACTCGTGCGCCGGGGCGCGGGAGTCCGCGCCGGATGCGCGGCCTATAAAAGGTCTCGGAAAGGGGATCAAGGGCTTTTGGCACGACGCGCAAACGCGCTATGTTGCCTGACAACGACGGAGGGCGTGCGGTGCCGAAGGCTCCCTATCACATCGATCTGCCCGAGCGGCGCAGCTCCTGCGTCGTCTTCGCCTCGCCGCACAGCGGCCGCGACTACCCCTGGACCTTCCTGCGCCGGACGGTGCTCGACGAGCTCTCGATCCGCTCGTCGGAGGATGCCTATGTGGACAGGCTCTTCGATTGCGCGCCGGAGTTCGGCGCGCCACTGCTGCGCGCGGGCGCACCACGCGCCTTCGTGGATCTCAACCGCTCGGCGGAAGAGCTCGACCCGGCCCTGATCGAGGGGGTGCGCCGCGGCTGCCACAACCCCCGCGTGACCTCCGGCCTGGGAGTGATTCCGCGCGTGGTGGCGAACGGGCGGGCGATCTATCGCGGCAAGCTCTCCTTCGACGAGGCGCAACGGCGGATCGACGGGGTCTGGCGTCCATATCACGAGGAGCTGCAGCGCCAGCTTGCGGCGGCGCACGGCACGCACGGTCAGGCGGTCCTGATCGATTGCCACTCGATGCCGCACGAAGCCGTGGACGGCATCGCCCGCGCCGGCGCGCGGCGGCCGGAAATCGTGCTGGGCGACCGCTTCGGCGCGGCCGCGGCCCCCGAGATCGTGGATCGTGTCGAAGCGGCCTTCGCCGCCGCCGGCCTCACCGTCGTGCGCAACGCGCCCTTCGCCGGGGCCTACGTCGCGCAGCACTACGGGCGGCCGTCACGCAATCAGCATGTGGTGCAGGTCGAAATCGACCGCGCCATCTACATGAACGAGCAGCTCATTCGGCCGAACGCCAACTTCCACCCCTTCCGGCGAATCCTGCGCGGCATCGTGGCCGAGATCGCCGCGATGGGCGGCAGTGCGCATACGGTGTTGCCTCTCGCCGCGGAGTGAGGCGCGCCGATTTTTCGTACGAAAAATCGGCGGCGTCGGGCCCCCTGGGGCAGAAGAATTTTCGTGCGAAACTTCTTCGTTCACCGCAGCGATCGGCCCTTGAGGATGGCGTCGCGGCCGAAGCGCGCGCGGATGGTGTCGGCGGCGCGCTCGGCCTGACCGCGCCGCGCTGCCTGAGGGTCGAGCAGGTCTCCCGAGCGTTCCGCCTCGCCTGCAGGGCAGAGGTCGGACAACCCCACGCCCAGCAGCCGATAGGCCTGTCCGCCAGGCACCGTATCGAAAAGCTGGCGCGCGGTGCGGTAGAGGCGGTCGGCGAGCTGCGTGGCGTCGCGCAGCGCCTGCCGGCGGGTGAGCAGCCGGAAGTCGGCCTGCTTGAGCTTGAGCGTCACGACCCGGCCGGCGAGCCCCTTTGCCTTGGCGCGGTCCGCGACCTTCTCGGCCATGCGCCAGAGATGCCCGTCGAGGATCTCCGGGTCATCGATGTCCTCGCCGAAGGTCGTCTCGTTCGAGATCGACTTGGGCGCCGCATCCGGCGCGACCCGCCGCGCGTCCTCGCCGCGGGCGAGATGCCACAGCCGCGTCCCCATCGCGCCGAAGCGGGCTTCGAGCGCGGATTTTTCCCAGCGCCGCAGATCCGCGAAACGATGGATGCCTGCGCGCGTGAGCGCCTCCTGCCCCGCCTCGCCCACGCCCCAGATCGCGCGCACCGGCTGATCCGCGAGAAAGTCCAGCGTCTCCGCCCGCCCGATCACCGAGAAGCCGTGCGGCTTGTCCATGTCCGAGGCGAGCTTGGCCAGGAACTTGTTGTGCGACAGCCCGATCGAGCCGGTCACGCCGAGCTCCGTCTGCATCCGGCGCACGAGGCGCGCCAGCATAACGGCGGGCGGTTCGCCATGCAGCCGCGCGGTGCCGGAGAGGTCCAGAAACGCCTCGTCGAGCGACAGCGGCTCCACTGCCGGGGTGAGTTCGGTCATCATCGCGCGGATCGCGCGGCTCACCTCGGCGTAGAGGTCCATGCGCGGCTTGAGCACCACTGCATCGGGGCAGAGCGCGAGCGCCTTGAACATCGGCATCGCCGAGCGCACGCCGCGGATTCGCGCGATGTAGCAGGCGGTCGAGACCACGCCGCGGCGCCCGCCGCCGATGATGACCGGCTTGTGGGCGAGCTCGGGGCGGTCGCGTTTCTCGACGCTGGCGTAGAAGGCGTCGCAGTCCATGTGCGCGATGGACAGATCGAAAAGCTCGTCGTGCGTGACCACGCGCGGACGTCCGCAGGCGGGGCAGCGGGCGCCGGTCTCGAACCGGGTGAGGCAGTCGCGGCACAGAGCGGGCATGGACGAAGGATGCGCCCATCGCCGGCCCGCGTCCAGTGGCCGCGTTTCGTCTCCCGAGGCCGCAGTCGATCACATCGCGCTGCGCGGCGCGCCCCCCCGTGGTGCATGCCGGATTTGCCGGGCCTGAGCACCTTGGCGAACGCGCGTGGGCGCCTGTGCCGTGCCTCAGCGCGGCGGCAGCTCGTCCAGCACCGCCCGGGCCGCGGCGCGCGGGTCGGCCGCCTGCCAGATCGGGCGGCCGACCACGATATGATCGGCCCCCGCCGCGATCGCCGCGGCCGGCGTCGCGGTGCGTTTCTGGTCGTCCGTCGCCGCGCCGGCGGGTCGTACGCCCGGCGTCACGATCAGCCGGCCCGCGGCCTCGGGCAGGGCACGCAGCGCCGCGGCTTCCTGCGGCGAGGCGATGATGCCGCCGGCGCCGGCCTCGAAGGCCCGGGCTGCGCGTTCGGCCACCAGATCGGGGATGGCGCCGTCGCGGATCAGCGCCGCGTCGAGATCCTCGCGGTCGAGCGAGGTCAGGATCGTCACGGCCAGGATGGTCATCCCCGAGCCCGCCGCGCCCTCGGCGGCGGCGCGCACGACGTAGGGGTCGCCGTGCACGGTCAGGAAGTCGAGGTCGAACCGGGCCAGCCCGCGCACGGCGGCCTCCACCGTGGCGCCGATGTCGAAGAGCTTCATGTCGAGGAAGATGCGCTTGCCGTGCTCCGACTTGAGCTCGTTCGCGAGCGCGAGCCCGCCGCCGGTCAGCATGCCCAGACCGATCTTGTAGAAGCTCACCGTCTCGCCGAGCTGCCCGGCGAGGGTCAGGCCCGAATGCGCGTCGGGCAGGTCGAGCGCCACGATCAGGCGGTCGTCGGCGGTGGCGGGCATGGCGGATCTCCTCGCGGTGCGCTCGCCATGCCGGAAATCCCTCGCGCGCACAAGACGCTGGCGGAACAGCCGAAGCCCGCGCCGCATTGATCCGGCAGCGAGAGGAGACAAGGACATGGCAGAGCGGAAGCCGGCCCAGAAGTTCACGAAGACCGCGTCGCTGTCGATCGGCGTCGCTGTCGCAGCGCTGGTCGTGCTCGGCCTCGTCGCAGTCTTCGGCATGCGCGGGCAGGTGCCCGTGAGCCAGACGACTCCCTACCCCGAGGCGGAGTCGGCGACCGAGCCCATCCCGGGCGGCGCGCCCGACGGAGCGGTTTCGATTCAGCGCGACGGCGTGCACATACCTGCCGAGGCGTCCGAGCGGATAGAGGGCGACGGGCTCGCGACCGAGGCCGAATCCGGCGAGCAGCTCTTCGAGGGCGCGCAGGAAGACCCTGATCTCATGCAGCCCGGACAGCGGGTCGCGCCCGAGGGGCAGGCGGGCCCCGATGCACGTCCTGGACCCGTCAGCGAGGGGGATGGCGGCTGATCTTCGCAACGCCGGCCGTCGGGATGTCGCGGAAGGGGAATGCGCCGCAGTCGGCCCGGAGGCTAGGGGAGGTGGAACTCGATATGCCCGACAATCGCTCGATGCGCTCCGGCAAGGGCTGTCGTGGCGTGTCCTGGCCTCGTCGGGTTCGCTGCGATGAGGTGGTGCGCAACGCGCGCCCTATCTGGAAGGGGCGCCGACTTGTCGCCGGGCGACCCCGATGGGTTTCCGGAAGGGGGCGGCGACGGGATGCATATGACATTGCGGCCTCGGCGGGCGCCGCCAAGGAGGCCGACTGCAACGCACGACCCTGACACGCGCCCGGAGTGCCGGGAGATGGGCAGCCGCGCCTGTCGCAGTGTTGCGTCTTGCGCGGACCGGACCGGCGGCCGCCAAGGCGGTCGTCATGACGGTGGCGCCGGGCTGCATGCCCCTCCGGTTTTCGGCGCGAGAGTCGGTCTTGTGACCCACTTGCAACACGCCGCGCCCCTCCCCATGTCTTTCCGCGAGGCTTCCGACGGGTCGCGCCGCGAGGCGGGCGGCGGAGTGGGAGCGCTTGAAGAAGGAGAGAGAACTCATGGACTTGTCGAAGTTCACGGAGCGGTCGCGCGGCTTCGTCCAGGCGGCGCAGACCATCGCGGTGCGCGAGGGGCACCAGAAGCTCGGACCCGAGCATCTGCTCAAGGCGCTGATGGACGACGAGCAGGGACTCGCCGCCAACCTGATCCGGCGCGCGGGCGGCGCGCCCGAACGCGTGCTCGAGGCTGTGGACGCCGCGCTCGCCAAGGTGCCGCAGGTCTCGGGCAGCGGCGCGGGCCAGATCTATCTGGACACGCAGACCGCCAAGGTGCTGGACGAGGCGCAGAAGCTGGCGAAGAAGGCCGGCGACAGCTTTGTGCCGGTGGAGCGCATCCTGACCGCGCTGGGCATGGTGAAAAGCCCCGCGAAGGACGCGCTGGAGGCGGGCGCCGTCAGCCCGCAGAAGCTCAACGAGGCGATCAACGACCTGCGCAAGGGCCGCACGGCGGACACTGAAAGCGCGGAAGAGGGCTATGACGCGCTCAAGAAATACGCGCGCGACCTGACCGAGGCTGCCGAGCAGGGCAAGATCGACCCGATCATCGGCCGTGACGAGGAAATCCGCCGCGCCATGCAGGTGCTCTCGCGCCGGACGAAGAACAACCCCGTTCTGATCGGCGATCCCGGCGTCGGCAAGACCGCCATCGCCGAGGGCCTTGCGCTGCGGATCGTGGACGGCGACGTGCCCGAGAGCCTGCGCAACAAGCGGCTGCTCGCGCTCGACATGGGCGCCCTGATCGCGGGCGCGAAGTATCGCGGCGAGTTCGAGGAGCGGCTGAAGGCCGTACTGTCCGAGATCACCGCGGCGGCCGGCGAGATCATCCTCTTCATCGACGAGATGCACACCCTCGTGGGCGCGGGCAAGGCCGACGGCGCGATGGATGCCTCCAACCTGCTCAAGCCCGCGCTCGCGCGCGGCGAGCTGCACTGCGTCGGCGCCACCACGCTCGACGAATACCGCAAGTACGTCGAGAAGGACGCGGCCCTCGCCCGCCGGTTCCAGCCGCTCTACGTGGATGAGCCGACCGTCGAGGACACCATCAGCATCCTGCGCGGCATCAAGGAGAAATACGAGCTGCACCACGGCGTGCGGATCTCCGACTCGGCGCTCGTGGCCGCGGCGCAGCTTTCGGACCGCTACATCACCGACCGCTTCCTGCCCGACAAGGCGATCGACCTGATGGACGAAGCCGCGAGCCGCCTGCGCATGGAGGTGGACTCCAAGCCCGAGGAGCTCGACGCGCTCGACCGTCAGATCCTGCAGATGCAGATCGAGGCCGAGGCGCTGAAGAAAGAGGACGACCAGGCCTCCCGGGACCGGCTCGAAAAGCTCGAGAAGGAGCTGTCGGACCTGCAGGAACAGTCGGCCGAAATGACGGCGCGCTGGCAGGCGGAGCGTGACAAGCTGGCCTCGGCCCGCGAGCTCAAGGAACAGCTCGACCGCGCGCGCGCCGATCTGGAGATCGCCAAGCGCGAAGGCAACCTGGCGAAGGCCGGGGAGCTCTCCTACGGCGTCATCCCGCAGCTCGAGAAGCAGCTGGCCGAGGCCGAGGAGCGCGAAGGCGAGGATGACGGCGTCATGGTCGAGGAGGCCGTCCGCCCCGAGCAGATCGCGGCCGTCGTCGAACGCTGGACCGGCATCCCGATGTCCAGGATGCTGGAGGGCGAACGCGAGAAGCTGTTGCGCATGGAAGAGGTGCTGCATTCCCGCGTCGTCGGCCAGGATCAGGCGGTTACCGCCGTGGCCAACGCCGTGCGCCGGGCGCGCGCGGGCCTCAACGACGAGAACCGCCCGCTGGGCAGCTTCCTGTTCCTCGGCCCCACCGGCGTGGGCAAGACGGAGCTGACCAAGTCGCTCGCCGATTTCCTGTTCGACGACGAGGGCGCGATGGTGCGCATCGACATGTCGGAGTTCATGGAGAAGCACTCGGTCGCGCGGCTGATCGGCGCGCCTCCGGGCTACGTCGGCTACGACGAGGGCGGCGTGCTGACCGAAGCCGTGCGGCGGCGTCCCTATCAGGTCGTGCTCTTCGACGAGGTGGAAAAGGCGCACCCGGACGTCTTCAACGTGCTGCTTCAGGTGCTCGACGACGGCGTGCTGACCGACGGTCAGGGCCATCGCGTGGACTTCAAGCAGACGCTGATCGTGCTGACCTCGAACCTCGGCTCCCAGGCGCTCAGCCGTCTGCCGGAAGGGGCGGACTCGGCTCAGGCCAAGGCCGAGGTCATGGAGGCGGTGCGCAACCACTTCCGGCCCGAGTTCCTGAACCGGCTCGACGAGATCATCGTCTTCGACCGGCTGGACCGCGAGGACATGACCGGCATCGTGGATATTCAGCTTTCGCGTCTGTCCAGGCGGCTCGCCAATCGCAAGATCCGGCTCGAGCTGGACGAGAGCGCCAAGGAGTGGCTGGCCAACGAAGGCTACGACCCGGTCTTCGGGGCGCGTCCGCTCAAGCGCGTGATCCAGAAGGCGCTGCAGGATCCGCTGGCCGAGATGCTTCTGGGCGGCGAGGTGACGGAGGGCGACGTTCTTCCGGTGAGCGCGGGCGCGGATGGCCTCCACATCGGCGACCGCGTCGGCCGCTCCGACCGCGAACCGCCGCAGGAAGCGGTGCTGCACTGACACAGCGAAACGGGAAAGCCCCCGCCGCAGTCTTCGGCGGGGGCTTTTTCATGCGCATGGGCTCACTCGGGGAGCAGCACGCTGTCGATGCGGTGGATCACGCCGTTGGAGGCCATGATGTCGGCCTGCGTCACGCGGGCGTCATTCACATGAACCGCCGAGCCGGTCGCGTCGATGTGCAGCGACCCGCCCTGCACGGTGGTGGCGCTGGTGCGCTGGCCGATCAGCTGGTCCGAGGTCACCACGCCGGGCACGACGTGATAGGTCAGCACGGCCGTGAGCTGGTCGCTGTTCTCGGGCTGGAGAAGGGACTCGACGGTGCCTGCGGGCAGCTTGTCGAAGGCGTTGTTGGTCGGCGCGAAGACCGTGAAGGGCCCGGGGCCCGCGAGCGTCTCGACGAGGCCGGCGGCGTCGGCGGCGGCCACGAGGGTCGAGAACTGGTCGTTGGTCGAAAGGATTCCGGCGATGCTGGGCTGCTCGCTCATCGGCGCACAGGCCGCGATCGTGGCGGCGAGCCCGGTACCGGCGAGCGCCTTGAGCGCGAAACGGCGATTCATGTCTTGTCTCCCTCTTTCCGATGGTCAGGGACGAGGGCGGAGGGCCGAGGCCACTCCGCCCCCATGCAACCTCAGATTACTCGGGCAGGATGACCGAGTCGATGACGTGAATGACGCCGTTCGAGGCTTCGATATCGGCCTGGACGACGTTGGCGCCGTCCACGGTCACGCCGCCGTCGGTGCCGATCGTCACTTCGGAGCCCTCGACCGTCTCGGCCATCATGCCGTCGGAGAGGTCCGAGGACATCACCTTGCCCGGCACCACATGGTAGGTGAGGATCGCCGTGAGCGTCGGGATGTCGTTGAGCAGTTCGTCGAGCGTGCCCTCGGGCAGCGCCGCGAAGGCTTCGTCGGTCGGCGCGAAGACGGTGAAGGGGCCCTCGCCCTTGAGCGTCTCGACGAGGCCGGCAGCCTCGACGGCGGTGACGAGCGTGTTGAAGTTGTCCGCCGCGACGGCGGTTTCCACGATGTCCATGCCCATGTGGTCGTCGGCCAGCGCCGGGCCGGCCAGCACGGTCGACGAGGCGAGGGCGAGAAGAGTTCTGCGGAACATGACTGTCCTCCTGAATGATCATGCAGGGCGGCCCGACCTCGGGACACCCTTGCGACGATCTACGCAGGAGGCGGTCCCCGGGTTCACCGGGGATTTCCGCCGACGGCGCTTGACCGGACGTCTTGCCGCGCTAAGCGGGCAAGCTTCTGGCTTTCCACTAAAAACCTTGTGATGCGCCGTGATCCGGCCGGGCCTCAGTCCAGCCCGATGGCGTTGCGCGCGATGCGGTCGAGCATCGCCTCCACGGCGTCCATCGGTCCGTCCGGATAGCCGCGATACCCGATCGTCACCGTGTCCTCGCCCGCCTTCTGCATGACGAAGACATGATAGGGGCAGTAGGCGATGTTCATCGGATCGGCCTCCATCACCTCGCGCGAGACCGTGGCCGAACAGAAGCCGTAGGCGTCGGCCTCCTCGAACAGACGCACATCCGATCCCACGTCCTCGCGCGTGCGGGCGAGCATCTCGCCCACGTGGCTGACGTGGTCGATCACCAGGCCCTCGTCCAGGATCGCGTTCTCGAGGCCGAAGGACACGTCGCCATAGGACATGTCGGTCTCGTAGGTCACGATGTCCTCGTCGGCGAGCGCCGGGGCGGCGATCAGGGCGAGCGCGGCGCAAAGCATCTTTCGCATGGGATCCTCCCTCTCAGGCGGGCCGGCGGAGAAGTCGGTGGCCCGCGTCCCTGCGTCACGCTACGGTCGCTTCCGGCCGCGCACATTGAGACAGGTCAAGAAGGAGAGGCTCGGCATGGGATGGGTCGGCGTGGTGCTGCAGGCTCTGGCGGCGCTGTTCATCGTGGCGATCGGGGTCGCGGCGCTCGTGCTCGCCGTGCTCTTCGTTCTGGACCGGACGCAGACCGGCGACGCGATCCGCCGCAACTACCCGGTCATCGGCCGATTCCGGCACCTCTTCACGACGCTGGGCGAGTTCTTCCGACAGTATTTCTTCGCCATGGACCGCGAGGAGCTGCCCTTCAACCGGGCGCAGCGAAACTGGGTCGATGCGGCCTCGAAGGGCACGGGCAACACATTGGCCTTCGGCTCCACCCGGCCGATGAACCTGGCCGGCACGCCGATCTTCATGAACGCGGCCTTTCCGCCGCTCGACGACCAGTTCGGCACCACCGAGCCCGTGGTGATCGGCCCGCACTGCCGCACGCCCTACGCCGCGCCGTCGTTCTTCAACATCTCCGGCATGAGCTACGGCGCGATTTCGCGGCCTGCCGTGCGGGCGCTGTCGCGGGGCGCGAAGATGGCGGGCATCTGGATGAACACCGGGGAAGGGGGCCTCTCGCCCTACCATCTGGAGGGCGGCTGCGACATCGTCTTCCAGATCGGCACGGCGAAATACGGTGTGCGGGATGCGCAAGGTAATCTCAGCGACGAGAAGCTGTGCGAGGTGGCCGCGCACGACGCGGTGCGCATGTTCGAGATCAAGCTCAGCCAGGGCGCCAAGCCCGGCAAGGGCGGCATCCTGCCCGGCGACAAGGTGACGCCCGAGATCGCGGAGATCCGCGGCATCCCGGTGGGCGTCGACAGCATCTCGCCCAACCGCCACCGCGAGGCGGGCACCTGGGGCGAATTGCTGGACCTGATCGCCCATGTCCGCGAGGTGACGGGCAAGCCCACGGGGATCAAGACCTGCCTGGGCTCCTCGGACCCCTGGGAGGAATTCTTCGCCGAGATCGACCGCCGCGGACCCGACAGCGCGCCCGACTTCATCACCGTGGACGGCGGCGAAGGCGGCACCGGGGCCGCGCCCATGCCGCTGATGGATCTCGTCGGCATGCCGCTCAGGGAGGCGCTGGTGCGGATGGTGGACCTGCGCGACCGGCACGGGCTGCACGACCGCATCCGCATCGTCGCCTCGGCCAAACTGGTGAACCCGAGCGACGTGGCTTGGGCGATCTGCGCGGGCGCGGATTTCGTGACGACGGCGCGCGGATTCATGTTCGCGCTGGGCTGCATCCAGGCGCTCAAGTGCAACCGCAATACCTGCCCCACCGGCGTGACCACCCACAACCCGCGCCTGCAGGCCGGCCTCGTGGTCGAGGAGAAGGACCGTCGCGTGGCGAACTACGCCCGCGCGATCATCCGCGAGGTCGAGACGATCGCCCATTCCGTCGGCGTGGCCGAGCCGCGCCTGATGCGCCGCCGCCATGTCCGGCTGGTGCAGGCCGACGGCCGCTCGGTGCAGATGAACGAACTCTACCCCTCCGTGCCGACGCAGGCCCCGCAGTGATCGCCGCGCCCGGACGCGCCGCCGCCCGGGCGGGCGCTGCGCCGCGAACGCGAAGACGCGCGCCGCGCGCCTGCCCCCGACGGGGGTATCGTCAACCGGAAAAATCTCTTCGATGGTAAGGGGTTGCCGCGGAGAAATTCACGTTTGTCCACACCTGTGTCCACGTTCCGGTCTCCGTCCAGTTAGACCCCATGATCGAGCCCTGACCTGACTGGGTCTCTGGCCTCTCCCGCGGCATTCTCCGTTCGAGGGTTGCGCCCGGTTGGCGGGTGCCGAGCCTCAGGCATGGGATGCCGCGTGCCCGCCGGCTCCCGCTTCTATGGCTGAGGGGCGAGACATGCGGATCATCGGGTTGGACATTCACCGCGTTTCCGCGGAAGCGGTGGTGCTCGAAGACGGCACGTGCCGGCGCCTTGGTCGGATCGGGATGACACGGGGCCAACTCGACACCTTCGCAGCAACACTGAGTGCGACCGAACACATGGTGGTCGAGGCGACCGGTAACGCGACCGCGGTACTGGAGATACTGGCAGCGAAGGCGGAGCGCGTCGCCGTGGCGAACCCGTTCCGGGTGCATCCGATCGCGCGAGCCAAGACCAGGACCGACAAGACCGACGCACTGGTTCTTGCCCGGCTCTGTGCCGTTGGCTTCCTGCCCGAGGTCTGGATCCCGGACGAAATGGCCCTTGCCCGCGGGCGTCAGATCACGCGCCGGAATCAGCTCGCGAAGAGCCGCGTTCGGCTCAAGTGCATCGTCCCGTCGATCCTGCACACGCATCTCGTGCCGTGCTGCCCGCACACGGATCTGTTCGGGGCCAAGGGAGGCACCAGGCTTCGCGCCCAGGCTCTGGCCGAAGACGAAACCGCCGCGATCGAGCGCCACCTTGAAGACTATGACCGACAAAGCGCCGCGCAGAAGGACGTCGAGCGCGACATCGCTGCCGTTACGCTGGAAGATGTCGGCGTCGCGCGGGCGACATGAAGAGGTTCGAAATGCTGATAGTGGCGGTGCGGACGCGACCGGCACCCGCTACTGGATACTTGCGAAGACCGAACTGGGGGGCGCGCGTTTCCTTGCCGGTGCAGGCCGACCGCCCGATCGAGGGAGCGAACTGTGTCGAGGGCCCGGAGCGGAGCCCGATCCCAAGCTGAGCGACAGGGCCCAAACGGCGGCGCGGCGGCTTGTTCGCGCCCGGACATGCATCTCGCCCCAAGCAGGGCGCGGCGTTGAATCGCGTGGCCGCGGCGTGCGAAAACCGGGAAAGGCGGCGTGCCGACGGCCGTTCTCGATACGAACGTGTTCGTCGCTGCGGGCTTCAACCCGGGCAGCGCTTCCGCCACGCTGATCGAGGCGGTGCGGCAGGGTCGCGTCGCGCTCGTCTGGACCGCGGCGACCCGGCGGGAAACGCGAGCCGTGCTCACGCGGATTGCGCGGCTGTCCTGGGAAGAGGTGGCATCGCTCTTCCGGCCGGAGATGGAGCACCCGCCCGAATCGGCGCCGGACGCATCCTTCGTCGCGGATCCCGGCGACCGGAAGCTCGCCGCGCTCGCGCAGGCCGCCGGAGCGGTGCTTGTCAGCGCGGACGGTTACCTTTTGGCGAATCGCGACAAGCTGGCAGTCCGCCGTCCTGCCGAATCCCTGCGCGAATTGGAGGGCCCCGGCCGTGCGGACGACGAGGCGCCCGGGCGGTCCGGTCCACCGCCCACATGGCGGCGGCAGGCGCGCTGACCGCCGCGAAATCGGGCAGGGCGCATGGCGCACCCGGCGGGCCTGCGCGCGATGGGTTCACAGTGGGGCAGGCGCCCTTGTAAGGTGTAAGGGTCCTCCGGCACAGGACTAAGAATAGGGCCACGCGACGCAGACTGCCCCCGACGGGGCGAGCGGGGCGTGGACGGCGCGATGGGCGCGCGAGACTGGTGCCACTCCCCGGCTGCGCATCGACTGGGCGACGCACAAGGGAGACCTCGCAATGACCTTCACCACCCGATCGGGCCGCAGGGTGCCCGCGCATCTTCAGGCCGCCGCCGCGGAGGCGCGCGCTGCGCGCTGCGCCGTGACGCGGCGCGAATTCCTCGCCACCGCCAGCAGCTTCGGCGTCACCACGGCGACCGCCTACGCGATGCTCGGACTGTCCGCGCCGCGCGCCGCGGCGGCGACCCCGCGCATGGGAGGCACCGTGCGGATGCAGAACCAGCTGCGCGCGCTGAAGGATCCGCGCAGTTTCGATTTCAACGCGCTGGCGAATTTCACGCGCGGCTGGCTGGAATACCTCGTCCAGTACGAGCCGGACGGCACCTTCACGCCGGTCCTTCTGGAAGGCTGGGAGATCAGCGACGACGCCACCCGATACACGCTCAATGTCCGCAAGGGCGTGACATGGAACACCGGCGAGGCGTTCACGGCGGAGGACGTGGCCTTCAACATCGCGCGGTTCTGCGACCGCACGGCGGAAGGGAATTCGATGGCCTCGAAGTTCGGGGTGATGATCGACCCCGAGACGGGCAGGGCGATGACCGGCGCCATCGAGGTGCTGGACAGCCACACCGTGCAGCTGAACCTGCCGGCGCCCGATATCTCGCTCATCGCGGGGCTGTCCGACTATCCCGCGGCGATCGTGCCGCAAGGCTTCTCGGCCGACACGATGCTGTCGAACCCGGTGGGCACCGGCCCCTATCTGCCGGTGGAGTACGAGGTCGGCGGACGCTGCGTGCTGGAGCGGAACCCGGATCACACGTGGTGGAACGCCGGCAACGGCGCGTGGATGGACCGCGTCGAGACGATCGACTACGGCGGCGAGCGCGCGGCGATATACGCGGCGGCCGAGGCCGACGAGATCGACATGCTCTACGACACGATCGGCGAGTATGTGACGCTCTTTGACGAACTGGCCGGCTGGACGCGGCACGAGGCGGTGACGGCGGCCACGATCCTCGCGCGGTGCAACCAGACGGCCGAGGTGGACGGCGCAACCCCGTACGCGGACGTTCGGGTGCGCCGGGCGCTGCAGATGGCGGTGGACAATGCGGTGGTGCTCGAGATCGCCGCCTCCGGGCAGGGGATGGTTGCCGAGAACCATCATGTCTGTCCGATACATCCCGAATACGCCGAGCTGCCGCCGCCGGTGCACGACCCCGAGGCCGCACGCGCGCTCCTGGAAGAGGCCGGGATGGCCGAGTTCGAACATGAGCTCGTCTCCCTCGACACGGGGTTCTGGAAGGATACCGCCGACGTGATCGGCGCGCAGATCCGCGATGCCGGCATCCCGCTGCGCCGCAAGGTCTATCCCACCGCGACCTTCTGGAACGACTGGGCGAAATACCCCTTCTCGGTGACGAACTGGAACCACCGGCCGCTGGGCGTCCAGACGCTCGCGATCGCCTATCGCTCCGGCGAGCCGTGGAACGAAACCGGCTACGCCAACCCGGAGTTCGACGCGCTGGTGTCAGAGGCGCTGGCGACGCCCGATGTCGCGGCGCGTCGCGCGATGACCGAGCGGCTGCAACGGATGATGCAGGAGGACGGCGTCATCATTCAGCCCTATTGGCGCAAGCTCTACAATCACACGAAGGCGAACCTGAAAGGCGGGGAGATCCATCCCCAGCAGGAAGTGCGCCCCGCCGCCCTGTACTGGGAGGCCTGAGCCGGATCGGAGGGGCGCCGCGTGCCCCCGTCGCCCGGACGCTGGTGCGACGGCGGCGGGGCAGGGCGCCGGAACGATTCCCTCGCAGGCACGCCGCGGCCCGCTCACGGGCCGCGGCCCGGCTCACCCTCCCGAAACGAGGAGCAGCGTGACGCCGAGCCCCCAGATCGCCAGCAGGAAATGGGTGAACTGGCCGTAGAAGTGGCACATCCAGTAGAGGAACCAGTTGCCGCCGACCAGAAAGCCCGCCCAGGTGAGCGTGAAGGCGCTTGCCCCGAGGGCTGAGACCGCGCGCGCGGTGCCCGGCGCGGTCCACCCCGCGACCGCCGCGAGCAGCAGAACCGTGCCGAAGGCCAGCACGAGTGCAGCGAGCGTCTCCCAGATCACCACGAGGCGGAACAGGGCCGAAATCGCCCGCGGGGACGTCACGCGCCGTTCGCGGACCTGCGCGAACAGCTCCGGGTACGCCTCGGCAAGCCGGTCCATCCGCAGGATCTCGGCCACCGTTTCGCGGTTGATCCCCGGCTTCAGCCAGTTGTCGAGCGCCCCCACGATCATCCAGGCGGCGATCGCGCCGGTCATCGCGGCCTGCACCAGAAGAAGCACCGCCTCGCTCATTCGGGAAGTTCCGCGAGATCCCGGATCAGCCGCTCGAACCCCTCGATCACCGCGGCGATGTCGGCCGCGCCGTCCTCGGCCCGGGCGGCGGCGGCATCGCCCACCGCGCCCACGGGGTTCAGATCCTCGGCCATCCAGGCGAGATTGGCCGCCGCGCCGTGATAGCCGAGCTTGCCGCCCCGCCGGGCGAGAGCGGTCTGGGCGCTGGCGAAATGCTCGGCGCGTGCCATGTCGACGAGATCGGGGCGCAGCGCGAGCATCAGGGACGTCTCCGAGAGACCCGCGTGGATGTCGGTGACCGGCTCCTCGTAGCGGTAGATCTCCCGCCACCGGCCGAGGCGGCCCCAACTCGTCGTGACCACGCGGAGGCCCTCGCGCTGGCGCAGCTCGCGCGCGGCGATCTCCATCGGGGCGGCGTTGCCGCCGTGGCTCGTGATCATCACCAGCGTGCCCACGCCCGCGCGCGCGACGCCCTCACCGATCGCCACCCATGCCCGGATGGCCACGTCCCAGTCCAGCGTCAGCGTGCCGGGGAAGGACAGATGCTCGTTCGACTTGCAGACCTCCTGCACCGGCAGGAAGGTCACCGGCAGCGTGTCGGGCAGTGTCTCGGCGCAGCGGGCGACCAGTGCCTCGGCGATGATGGCGTCCACGCCCAGCGGCAGGTGCGGGCCGTGCTGCTCGATCGCGGCGAGGGGAAGCACCGCGATCCAGTCGCGCGCACCCGGCCCGAAGGCCGACGAGGGCATCTCGCGCCAGTGCCGCCGGGGCCGGCTCACGACACGGCCCTCCCCGTTGCGGCGTAGGCGTAGCCCCCCCGCGGGTCGTAGCGATAGCCAGGGTCCTCCCAGCCGATCATTTTGCCCGGGTTCAGCAGGCCCTTGGGGTCGTTCGCTTTCTTGAGCGCGATCTGCGCGGGATCGGCGTCGCGGTGGTTGCCTTCCTCCAGCGTGTGGGCGTGCGGGTTCCAGATCGGGCAGCCCATCGCCTCGAGTTCCAGCATGAGCGCGACGAGCCGCGCCTCGGTCGTGAAGCGCACCATCGGGAGCGAACCGAACCGCACGCGCCCCCCGGAGCGGGTGAATTCCACGTGGTTGACGATCTCGTCCGGGTAGCGCCGCGCGATCTCGGCACAGGTCTCGATCTCGCGCCCCTCGGGGTAGCCCATCTGGAGGTAGGTGATCTCCGGATCGGTCTTGAGGGCGCGGAGCGTGGTGTGATTCCAGGCGAGGTGATGCAGATGCGGCAGCCCCGCCCGCGCGTCCTGGGGCGCGGTGTCGGAGCGGTAACGCATCGTTCCGCCCATCCCCGCGGCGAGGCCGGCGAGCGCATCGGCGGAATTGGGGGCCACCATCAGGCACAGCAGGTTGTCGCCGGCGTCGAGGAACTTCCGGTGGCGCAGGAAATAGGCATGCGGCGCCGGCGCCTCGACGGCGGCGAGCTGCTTGAGCCAGAGACCTTCGGCACAGGCGATGCGGTGCCCGGCCGCCAGCGCGTCGGTCCAGCCGGGCCAGGCGATCAGCATCTCCACCCAGTCCGGCGCCGGGGCCAGCGGCATCTCCACCTCGGTGATGACGCCGGTGACGCCGTAGGCATGGTGTACCTGCGCGATCTCCTCTCCCGTCAGGTCGATGAGCCGCGGGGTGCTCTCCATCGTCGCGATGCGCAGGCGCAGGATGTTGCCCGGCTCGGCCAGCATGCCCCAGCGGATGGAGCCCACCCCGCCCGAGCCGCCCGCGACGAAGCCCGCGATGGTCGCCGTCTCCCGCGTGGAGGGATGCAGGCGCAGCTCCTCGCCCAGCTCCGCCCGCGCCGCGGTGTCGATGTCGCCCATGAGCGCGCCCGCTTCGGTCACCACCCGACCCGGCCGAAGCTCGAGGATCCGGGTCATCCGCGCCATGTCGAGCACGACACCTCCGGCCAGCGGCATCGCCTGACCGTAGTTGCCGGTGCCGCCGCCGCGCGGCGTCACCGGAATGTCGAGGTCGTGACAGGCGGCGAGCACGGTCACGACCTCGGCCTCTGAGCGCGGCGCGACCACGGCTTCGGCGGTGACGTCGTCCAGCCGGGATTTCAGGACAGGCGAATACCAGAAGAAGTCGCGGCTCTTGGCGCGTACGGCCTTCTCCTGCGTGATGAGAGGGATATCGCCGATGCGCGCGGCAAGCGGGTCGAGGGGGGTCATGCGGTCATTCCTTTCAGGTCGTCGAGATCGGGGAACTCGGGGGGCGTCGTGTCGCGCGCCGCGCCCCGGCGCAGCACCACGCGGTCCGACTGCGGCCGCGCCGCGAATTCGCTCCAGTTCCGCGCGTTGAAGAGGATCAGGTCGGCGGGGTTGCCGTCGCGCAGCCGGCCGAGGTCCGGGCGCCCGATCAGATCGGCGGCAGTGCGGGTCACGGCGGCAGGCCAGTCGCCCACGGGATGGTCGAGCTGCATCATCCGCAGCGCGTCGCGGAAGAGCCCGGGCACGTCGAGATCGCCGTAGGCGTAGAAGGCGTCGCGCACGTTGTCCGAGGCCAGCGCCACCGGGATGCCCCGTGCGGCGATCTCCTTGACCGGCGCGACACCGCGCTGCCGGGGCGAGCGGCCCGGCGCGCGATCCTGCAGGTAGGCGTTGCAGAGCGGCAGCGCCACGATGCCCAGCCCGGCGCGCGCGACGAGGTCGAGGGTCTCCTGCACCTCGGTCTCGGGCTGGACGGACAGGGCGCAGCAGTGCCCCACCAGAACCGGCCCCTCGAACCGCGCGCGCAGCGCTGCGCGCGCCACCGCGCGCAGGCAGTGCGAGGCCGGATCAAGCGTCTCGTCGGCATGGAAATCGAGTGCGAGCCCGTACCGCTCCGCAAGCGCGAAGATAGTGTCGAGCAGCGTGTCGAGGCCGGACCGGCGCTGCAGGAACAGGCTGAGCGTGCCGGTCCGGCGGGCCGTCGTCGCCAGCACGCCGAGCGCGTCCGCGCCGCCGTCGAGGCCCGCGAAGGGGCAGAGCTGGACATCGAGCCGTCCGCGCCAGTCCTGGGCCAGTTCCTCCAGCACCGGCAGGCGCGGCACCCGTCCGTCCGGCCCGGCATCGACATGGCTGCGGATCGCCCGGGTCCCGTGCGCCTCCGCGCAGCGCAGCATGAATTCCGCGCGGCGCCGCAGATCCGCGTCCGAGGCGAAGCGCAGGTCGGTGGGCGCGGTGGCCAGCGCGCCCTCGAAGCTGCCGTCCGGATTGGGCGTGCGCGGCCAGACCTGCCCCTTGTCGAGATGCGTGTGGCAATCGACCGGCGCCGGCCAGACGATCCTGCGGCCGAGGTCGAGCGCCGCCGCCTCCGGCAGCGTGCCCGGCGGGCGCACGAAAAGCCGCCCCTGCACGATCTCGATCTCCGCGGCGCGGAGGCCGTCGCCTGCCGCAGGCAGCGCGAGATCGGTCACCGCCGCCGGGATGCGGAGGTTGCGCAACTGGCGCGGTGGCGCCGCGTGAAGCGCGGCGGCGATGCCCGGCCAGCGCGGCGCGTCCTGTGCCTGTGCCTCCGGAGCGCCAGTCACCCGGCCGCTTCCCGCCGCATCGTGTCGAGTCCGTCGGCCGGCGTCGCCGACACGCAGATGCTCGTGAGCTTGCGCGGCTCCTCGTAGGGCCAGGGCGTACCGCGGTGCATCACGGCGCGCTGGTCCCAGATCAGCACGTCGCCCGGCCGCCACCGGTGGGCGTAGACGAACTCGGGGCGGGTGCAGGCCTCGATCAGTTCGGCGATCAGTGCCCGGCCCTCGGCCGCGTCCATGCCCTCGACGGCGCAGGCGTGGCTCGCGACATAGACGGCCTCGGCCCCGTTGACCGGGTTGCGCCAGACCGCCGGCCACACCTGATCGTCCCACTTGTTGAACATCGGGAGCTCCGCCAGCTCCGGCGAGATCTGCGCGCGGGAATGCGAATACCGATGGCGCAGGCGCAGGCGGCGGAGCTGGTCCTGCCGCTCCGGCGACATCGCGGCGAAGGCCGCGCGGGTGGAGGCGAGTTCCGTCGCGCCGCCCTCGGAGGGCACGACCCGCGCGACGAGGATGTTGGTGAGCGCCGGCACCGGAAGGAAGGTGGAATCCGTGTGCCACAGCATGTTCGCCTTCAGGTTCAGCGTCGCGAGGTCCGTTTCGCCCCAGGTGCCCCCCTCTGCGCGCAGGTTCGACACCTCCGGGATCTCGAATGCCTCGCCCTCGGCGCGCTCGTCGGCCTTGCGGTCCTCGATCGGGCCGAAGAGGCGCGCGAGGCGCAGATGCGCCTCCGGCGAAAGTGCCTGATCGCGGAAGAGCAGCGCGGAGTGGGCCTCGAAGGCCGCGCGGATTTCGGGGAAGAGGCGGGATTCGGTGACCTCGTCGAGGCGCACCCCGCGAACCTCCACGCCGAAGGCGGGGGTCAACGGGGTCGTGTCCAGTGTCGTCATAACTTCGTCTCCGTCTTGGCGGCGGCCCTTGCGGCCGCGCGTCATGGTGCGCGCGGCGCGGACGGTCGGTTCCTTCGGAGAGGCGTCGCCTTGCCGGGCCGGCCGCCGCGATGCGCGGTGGTGCGGCCCTTTGTCGGTCTGTGCCAGAGACGGCTAAAGGGTATCAGAACGGCGATCCGGTGCAAGCGGTTGCACTGGAGGCAACGCAGTCTGCGACGGGTCGCGCCCGCGATAGAGGGTCGCATGCGAACCCGACCGCTCCGAACGTCGCGACATCCGCAGCGCCGCCGCCCTTGATGTTGCCGCTTTGCGCCAGGGTCTCCCGCGCGGGATGGGTATTGGCAGTGTCTGGATCCGGCAAGAATTGAAGGCGTTTCTGCGGCACGAACGTCCTGAGGGCGCCTCAAGGACGCAGCCTAAGCCCAGTTCCCTCTCCCAGACAGATCAGGCCCGATGACTTTACGGAAGGCCTCAAAGGCTTAGGTCAAGAGGAGAGCGAGGAGGCCCGCATTGCCCGCAGCACCAACGAAGCCACGCCCTCTCGACCCGTCGCATGTATCCGCCGTCGAGGAATACGGCGGCCGGATCGTCTCTCTGGACCCCATAGGTGCGCAGGTGAGCGGCATCGACCTCGCGTCCGAGACGGCGCCGCCGCGCGCGGTCCTCGACGCGCTCGAGCACGAGATGGCCCATCGTGGCTTCCTCGTCTTCAAGAACGACACGCAGATAAGTGCCGAGGATTTCCTGCGGGCCAGCTGCTGGTGGGGCGGCCGGGAGCTGCACAGCACGCATGGCGTCCATCCGGCAACGCCCGGCGGCAATCGCGACATCTTCCGCCTTTCGAACGACCGGCGTCACGGCATCCCGGACGTCGGTCCGCAGTGGCACAACGACGGCAGCTTTCTCCCGGCCACGTTTTCACACTCTGGCTATCACATCATCCGGCCGGCCGAGCGCGGCGGCGGTACGCATTTCGCCCACCAGGGGCTCGCCTTCGAGGCGCTCCCGGAGGACCGGCAGGAGCGCTGGAGCCGGCTGTCCTCCGTGAACTCCGCCTCGGGCGTCGTGCACCCATTGGTCCACACGCACCCCGTTTCCGGGCAGAAATGCATCTGGCTGCACCTCGGCATGACCGGGGCCGTGATCGAGAAGCTGCCGGATCGAGATGGGTTCAGCCTTCTTTGCGCCAACGAGTTGAAGCAGCTCTGCCACGAGTACAACGACGTTCTGAACGCCGGCCTCGAGACCGGATATGCCGTCGCCTACGAGTACGAGGAAAACGACTGCGTCTTCATCGACAACCTCGCGGTCGCACACAGGGCGGCGCCGGAGGCTCACATGCCCGTCGAGCAGCAGGGCCTGCGAATCATGCATCGCAGCACGGTGAAAGGGGTTCAGCCTCTCGCCCCCGACTTCGGGCTGCCGCTCCACGTGAACATCGACGGCCCCAATCCTATCGGCGAGGGGGTCTGGCAAGGGGGCGGTGTCGGCTTCCGGTGGGAGGAAGGCATTCCCATGCGGAACTAGGTGTTCGCCGCGCACGGCTCGGGTAGACCACAACGGGAACGCCTGGCCCCTGCGCCTTGAGGTAGTGCGCCCCAAGCACGGTCGGGTCGAAGCCCGGCTGACTGCCAGGTTGCGGGTTGGCCAACCGGGGTGCCCTGACAGGGCCGGCCGGACCGTGTGCATCACGATCCGAAGAGGACGGCGTGCATCACGCGTCCCGGCCAAAGCGTGAAAAGCCCCGTCACCACGAGCGCCAGTGCGTAGAGCGCGATCATGCCCCGCTTGTGATCCCGGACTTGGTGCCGGTGCGCTCGCCAGACGGCGAGCGGTACTGTCACGATCACCAGCACGGAGAGGATGTGGATGGGGCTCCACCGCCCCCAGAGCTGGAGCTCCGAGATCCAGAAACTGCCGATGGCGATGTAGAGCATCAGAACTGCCCAGGCGTAGCCGAGCGCCCTGTGCGGCAGGGTGCCCTTGGGCGCAGCGAGTTGCACGGCGCCGAGCAGCAGCGCCGCGATCGCGGCGAAGGCATGCGAGGCGACCACGAAGCCTTCGGAGAGCAGCGGGTCGAGGGACATGGCCGTTCCTTTCGAAGTGTTGGCAGGCTCAATGTTGACGCAAGTAATATTCATCTTACCTCTGTCAACATGAGCGGAGCGACGCTACATGTCCTTCATGGACGAGACCGGCGAGAAGGGCGACGAGAAGCCCTACCATCATGGCAATCTGAGGGAGGCGCTCGTGGACGCCGCGCTTGGCATTCTCGAGCGAGAGGAGGCCCCCCTCACTCTTCGCGCCGCCGCGAAGGCCGTGGGCGTCAGCCATACCGCGCCCTACAACCACTTTCCCGACAAGGAGGCGCTTCTGGCCGCGGTCGCGATCCGGGGCTTCGGCAAGCTGGAGGACAAGGTGGAGACGGCACGGACTGCAGCCGGTGCCGACCCGGCCGCGCAGCTCGCCGCGACGGGAGAGGCGTACATTTTCTTCGCGGTCGACCACCCCGCGCTTTTCCGCCTCATGTTCGGCCCACGGAAACAGGACGGCCATTCGGAAGAGGTCCGCGCCGCGGGGCTTTCTGCCTTCGAGCCACTCGTCCGCGTGATGCGGGAAGGAATGGAGGCCGGCACCTTCCACGAGGGCGACGTGCAAGCTGCGGCCGTCACGGCCTGGTCGCTCGTGCATGGCATGGCGCAACTCGCCATCGATCGCACGGACACGCTCACGCCAGAGGACCGGGAAGGGATCGCGGCCCGGTTCCGCGCCTCCCATGCCATCATGATGCAAGGGCTCGCGCCCCGCTGATCGAACGCCCGAAGGAGACGCTCCCATGCGATTGCTCTTCCGCCTTGCCAAGGCAGGTATGGGCATGGACGAGGCCGCCTGGGCGCGCCACGCCAACCCTTGGAGTGTCTATTCGCGCATGACCGTCCTTCCGCTCGTCACGCTCGCCGTCTGGAGCCGGGTGTGGCTCGGTTGGTGGGCGCTCATGCCAATCGCAGTGTGCGTTCTTTGGACGTGGGCGAACCCGAGGCTTTTCGCCGAGCCAACCCGCACCGACAGTTGGGCGTCGCAGGGCACCTGCGGCGAGCGCCTGTACCTTGGAGACGATCCAGCAGCGCGTGGACATCGCACTCCGGTCGCTCTCCTCACCCTCGCGAACGCCGCGGGCTTCGCAGTGCTCGTCTGGGGCCTCGCCGTGCTGAACCCATGGATCACGCTCTGGGGGCTGACAATCACAATGGGCGCGAAGCTCTGGACCTTCGACCGGATGGTCTGGCTTTCGCGCGAGGTCAACGAGCGTTCGTAGCTTCACGACCAACATGTGGGCACGAGAATGCCAGAAGCTCCGCCGCATCTACCGCGCGGAGCGGGTGAACGTGCGCAAGTTCGACAGCCGAAAGCGGGCGCTCGGCATGCGGGCAAAGATGACAGTGAACCGCACCGGGTTTCCCGGAGGCCCCGACATTTGGAAGGATAAGGTTCATGGAGACAAGGAAACCGACGAAGCCGTACCCGGCGGAGCTGCACGATCGCGCCGTCTGGCTGGTGCGCGAGCCGGGAAACGCCGGTAGCGAAGGGGCGGCGAGTCGCACGAGCGCCGCGGAAAGCACCGCCAGCAGCGCGCAGGTGCTCACGCGCACCCAGGTCTTTCGGAGAACGAGACGGACCAGTCAGGAAAGCACCGGAGGTTTGGGCTGCGCGTTCGATCGTGCGGGGGGCTGCACCGCCATCATCCTCGAGCCTGGGCGGCTTGTCGCGCGTCGACCTTTGCCCGACTGCGCCGTGTTGTCCTGGCCAGGCAAAACCCGAACCGCTGCCCGGAATGGAGTAGATCAGGATGAGCAACGGAAGGCAGTCGGCGCGCGACGCCTATGTACCAGAGACCAAGCTGCGCAAGGGTCAGATCTCACGGTTCCCTGTCATACCCGGCATCCAGCCGGTAGCCTACGCCGCGCACCGTGACCAGTTTCGGGGCGTCCGGCTGGGCCAGTTTCTTCCGCAGGCGGGCCATGTAGACGTCGACGACATTCGTCAGCGGATCGGCATCGGCACCCCAGGCATGGGACAGGATCCGCTCGCGGCTGTGGACCCGGTCCGGGTTGGTCACGAAGAGCCACAGAACGTCGAACTCGAGGCGCGTGAGGCCAAGATCGTTGTCGTTCAGGCGCGCCTGCCGCCGGCCGCGGTCCAGCGTCAATGCGCCGATCACCGCGCTCTCAGCGGGCTGGCCCGGCACCGTGCCGTTGCCTCGGCGCAAGAGCGCGGAGAGACGCGCAAGCAGGACGTCGAAGGCGAAGGGCTTGGCGAGATAGTCGTCAGCGCCCCGTTCCAGCCCCTCTACGATGTCTTCGTCCGCGTCCCGTGCCGTCAGCATCAGGATCGGTGCCGAGACCCCGCCCGCGCGCAACCGTTCGCACACCTCCATGCCGCTGATATCGGGAACCATGACATCGAGAACGATCACCGCGTGCTCGCCCGAGAGGCCGGCGGCGAGCGCCTCGGCCCCGGTCGCCACGCAGGTCACGTCATAGCCCTCGGCGGCGAGGCCGCGCGTGACGAAGGACGCGATGCGCGCCTCGTCCTCCAGCAGGAGAAGGGGGATCATGGGGCGGCTCCTTCTTCGGTGACGGGCAAGGTCAGCGTGACGCAGGTTCCCTGGCCTTCGTGGCTGTCGATGGTCAGCCTGCCCCCGTGCGCCTCTGCGATGGCCTTGGCGACCGGCAGGCCCAGACCCGTCCCGCCGGGAAGGGCGTTCGACCCGCGCACGAAGCGGTCGAAGACATGCGGCAGGTCGGCCCTCGGGATGCCGATGCCGCTGTCGCGGACGGCGACGGTCACCTCTGCGCCTGCGCGCTGCGCCTCGAGCGAAACGGTGCCGCCGTCAGGCGAATAGCGGAGCGCGTTGTCCAGCAGCACCATCACAAGCTGGTGCAGGCGCCCGCGGTCCACCTCGACCACCGAGGCGAGCGCGCCCGGGTCTCCGGTCAGCGTGATGGAGGGATCCGGCGCCAATTGACCCGCCACGGCGACGGTCTGTTCCAGAAACTCGCCAAGCGGCGCGCGCGAGAGCCGCAGCGGCGCTTCGCCGGCGTCGCGGCGCGCCACGAACAGCAGGTCGTCTACCAGGCGGCTCATGTGCCTGCTCTGCTCGACCACGGCGGCCAGCGCATCCTGGGCCTGCGCGCCAAGCGTCGCCTCGCCCGCGCGCAGCGCGACCTCGGCCTCGCCGCGCATCACCGTCAGCGGCGTCCGCAGCTCGTGGCTCACGTCCGCAAGGAAGCGGCGGCGCGTCTCGTCCTGCGCGGCGAGGCGGGCATTGGCCTCTTCGAGTTCCGCGGTGCGCGCGGCGACCCTGCGCTGCAACTCTTCCTCCTCCGCGCGCAGCGCCCGGTCGGAGCGTTCGATCTGCGCCGCCATCAGGTTGAAGTCGCGGCTCAGCCGGCCCAGTTCGTCGCGCCCGCCTTCGGGGATGCGGAACGACAGGTCGCCCTGCGCAAGACGAGACGCGCCCTCGACGAGCGACCCGAAGGGGCGCATGAAGGACGACAGCAGCGCCAGCGTGCCGGCGACCGCCGCGAGGAGCGTCAGCAGGCCGGCCGCGGTGCCCGCCTGTGCGCTGCGCCGGCTGAGCCGGGCGATGTCCGTGCGCGCCGCGATGACCTCGGCGGCCTCTTCCGCGACCGCCAGATCCACCAGCGGCGCCAGCCTTTCGTCAAGCGCCTCGACCACCGTCATCAGTGGCCCGGCCAGCGCATTGATCGGCTGCGGGCCGAAGGATCCGGGCGGGATCTGCCCGAAGGCGGATTCGATATCGTCGAGCACCGCGTCGATCCGGTCCAGCCGCGCCAGGTCCGCTGCCTCGCCCTCGCCGCGCAGGGCGATCTCCTGCTCCACGATTCCGCGGATCGTCTCGACGTCCTGGCGCACGGCGGCCTTGGTCTCGGCCAGGCGCTCCATCGTGTCTGTGGAGGGCGCCGCGGCCGCGGTGATCTGCAGCCGCAGCAGGTCGCTGATGTTCGTCTCCATCGCGAGGTAGAGGGCGAGCTGATCCTCGGCGAGCGTGACCGACTCGAGCCCGCGCTCGATGCCCCGCGCGAGCACCAGGATCAGCGTTGCGCAGACGGCAGCGCCGCAGGCCAGCAGAACGGCGAAGCCCACGATCTTGGTCCGGAACTGCATGGCTCAGACGCGAACCTCCGCGGGGCGGTCAATCGTCCCCGCCATCGCCGTCACCATCCCCGTCGCCATCGCCATCCCCGTCACCATCCCCGTCGCCATCGCCGTCCCCGTCGCCATCGTCGCCGTCGTCGCCCCAGCCACCATCGTCGTCACTGTCCCAGCCGCCGTCGTCGTCGTCCCAACCGTCGTCATCGTCGCTGTCGTGGCCGTCGCGTTCCCCGCCCAACGAGGACGATCCGCGCGCCTCGCCGCCCTGCGGCTGCGGCGGCGCCGGCCGTCGCACCACGTAGCCCATCTCGCGGATGGTGTCGTAGAGCGCCTGGGCCGTCGCCATGTCGCCGCGACGTTCGGCGCGGACGGCCCGTTGCGCCAGCAGGCGGACAACGTCGGGGATGTCCTGCTGGACCAGGACCACGGGCGGCTCGGGTCGCGACAGCGCGAGGCCGTGGGGGATCGACGCGGCCGCGCCGGCACGCGACGAGACGGCCGCCATGACAAGCGCTAGAGCAATCGCTCTGACAGATGTCATTCCGGAGACCCCTTCGTGGCGTGCCGTGCCGCCCATGCGCAACGACAGGCCCATCCCGCCGGAGGACCCGCCGCGAAGATGCCCCGCCACAGGGCGTCAAGTCCAGCGTGTCCCCCCGATCATGAACACGGATTAACGAGCTGTTCATGTCCGGTTCATGTTCGCGACAGGACCGGCTCAGATGCGGCGCCTAGGCTTGGGAACATCCGAAGCCGAGCCAAAGGAGGGCCCAAGCATGAAATACTTCAAGCGCATCCTGCACGACATCCCGACCGAACCGCTGCTGAACGAGATCGCCTCGGTCGACGACGCCTGGGCGCAGGCGACCGGTCGGCAGGAAAAGATCGCCGTCCAGCGCGAGGCGCTGGCGATCCCGCTGCGCGGCCTGCGCAAGTCGATGATCTACGGGCGTCCGCGGCGCGACGTGCACGAAAGCCGCTGGACCACCACGTCCGAGGCGTTCCCCCTGGCGCGGGCCTTCATCACCGATGTGGCGGTGCGGCTGGACGCCGACCTGAGCCGCGCCAAGATCGTCTGCCTGCCGGCCGGCCGCCGGGTCTATCCCCACATCGACCGAGGCGAATACTACCGACTGCGCGGGCGTTACCACATGGTGCTGAAGTCCACCGCCGGCTCCTGGATGAAGGCGGGGGACGAGGAAGTGCGGATGCGCGAGGGCGAGCTCTGGTGGTTCGACAACGACCAGATGCACGAGGCGCAGAATGACGGCGACGAGGACCGCATCCACATCATCTTCGACCTGCTCCCCGCCGCGATGCGCGAGAAGGCCGCCGCGGCGACCGAACGTGCGCGGCTTGCCTCGATTACGGCGGCCTGATCGATGGAGCACGCCGTACCCGTCTTTCGGCCGGGGGTGCCCGGCCTGATCCCGGACGCCTGGATCCTGGGATCCGCCTGCGGCCCGGCGGCGCCAGCCGTCGTCGCCGTGCACGGCATCACGCGCGGCGTGGAAGAGATGGTGTCCCATCTACTGCCGCGCGCCGGCGCCACCGGCCGGACGCTGGTAGTGCCGCATTTCGACGCGACGCACTGGCCCCGCTACCAGCGGGCCGCCTGCCGTAACCGCGCCGACTGGGCGCTTCTCCGCCTGATGGCGGCCCTGCGTCACGAAGGCTGGGTAAGCGCGGCGCCCTTCGACCTTTCGGGCTTCTCGGGGGGCGGGCAGTTCGCGCATCGTTTCACCTGGCTCTATCCAGCGATGGTGGGCCGGCTCTGCGCCACCGCGCCCGGCTGGTGGACCTTTCCCGATGCCGGGACGGCATGGCCGCTGGGCATTGGCGGGGCGGCGCGCGATGCCTGCCGCGCCTTCCAGATGCGGGCCAACCTGCGTCGGTTCCTCGACCGCCGGATCGTCGTCTGCGTCGGCGGTGACGATGTCGAGCGCGACGAGAACCTCCGGCAGGGCGAGGACATCGACGCCCGGCAGGGGCCGAACCGGCTGGCCCGTGCCCGGCGCTGGTGTGCCGAGGCAGAGGCCTGTGCCCGCGCCGAGGGGCTGACGCCTGCGATCTCGCTGCGCGTGCTGCAGGGCTGCGGGCACAACTTCGTGGAATGTGTCACGCGCGGCGGCCTCGACCACGACTTCATCCAACCGCTCGCGCGCTGCGCGGGCTGCCGCAAGGCCCTTGCCTGCACAGCAGGCCGTGCGGCGCAGCAACCGGAAAGGACAGCAGCATGACGACGATCACACGCCCCGCGCTGCGGCCTGCGTCCCCAGCCGCGGGCGCCAAGTGGAGCTTCGCCGCGCGCCGTGCCGCGCCCGGCGACGCCGTGCAGCTCGACACCGACCTTGGCGCCGCAGGGTCGGGCGACCTGGTGCTGGCCGAGGTCACCCGCGTCGGTAGCCACAAGCGCCTGCAACTGGCGGACGGCCGCTATTCGCCGCTCTGGCCCGGCGACAGGATCGTCGTCGCCTGTGCCGACCGCTACGCGGTGGACCAGTTCCACGGCCTCGCGCGCCTGTCGGAAAAGGGCGCCGACCTGCTGGCCGGCGGCGGGATCGCGGGCGAGATCCTGT
Organism: Rhodosalinus halophilus; assembly: GCF_003298775.1. Classification (GTDB taxonomy): domain Bacteria; phylum Pseudomonadota; class Alphaproteobacteria; order Rhodobacterales; family Rhodobacteraceae; genus Rhodosalinus; species Rhodosalinus halophilus. The sequence goes on from NZ_QNTQ01000006.1 coordinate 246,741, forward strand.
CGCGCAACGACCGCGTGTCGCAGGCCACGCGCCTTGCCGTGCTGGGGCGTCTTGCCGACGGCGACGGCACCGCGATCAACGTCGACCGCTACGCGCTGCCGCCCGCCGCACCGGGCCGGCCGGCCCTTGTCATCGCGGTTCTGGGCACCGGAATGAACGCCGGCAAGACGGCTGCTGCCGCGGGTCTGGTCAATGGCTTTGCCCGGCTGGGCCGGCGCGTGGCCGCGATCAAGGCCACCGGCACCGGGTCGTTCGGCGACGTCGCCGAATACGAGGCGGCGGGCGCCGCGCAGGTGCTCGACTTCACCGATGCCGGCATGGCCTCGACATATCGTCAGCCCTTGGAGCGCGTGATCGCCGCGATCGACCGGTTGCTCGCCCATGCCGCCGACTCCGACGTGGCGGTTGTCGAGCTGGCGGACGGCGTCTCGCAGGTGGAAACCGCGGCGCTGCTGTCGCGCCCGGAGGTCGTGGCGCGCTTCGACGGAACGATCCTTGCGGTGCCCGAGGCAATGGCGGCCCGTGGCGGGCTGTCCTGGCTCGCGGAGCGGGGCATTTCACCCCTTGCGCTGACCGGCGTGATCACCCGCGCGCCGTTGGCAGCACAGGAAGTGTCAGAGGCGACCGGGCTGCCGGTCCTGTGCCGCACGTCGCTCGCGGACCCCGCCACCGCCTCGGCCTTGGAGGCGCGGTTCGCCGAGCGCGACCGCAGTGCGGCATGAGCCGGCGTCCGAAAATCCTTGAGGGAGAGCGGCGCCGCGCATTGGCCGTGCTTGTGACGCTCTCCTTCGGACAGGCGGGCGCGATGGTCGCCACGGCCTTCGCGACCCGCGATGTCTTCGTCTTCCTGCGCGAACGAGGGGAGGCGATGCCGGTTGGCGCGCTGGCGGTGATCGCGGCGAGCGGACTCGCCCTCTTTGCCTGTCGCGCGCTCGAAGGGCGGGTGGGCGAGCGTGCCGGCCAGAGCTACGCTGCCGCGATCCGCCGGACCCTCTTCCTGCATGTCTCTCGCATGCCGGTCAGCGCCGTGGCGCGCCGCCGCTCCGGCGCGCTGGCCTTGCGCTATGTCGGCGATCTGGCCGCCTTCAAGGGCTGGATCGCGCGCGGCCTCTCGCGGCTGATCTCGGCCGCCGTGACCATCCCCGCCGCGCTGGTCGTGCTCTACCTGTTGGAGCCCTGGCTGCTGGTGGCCGCGATCGGACCGCTCGGCGCGGTCATGGCCGGAATCCTGCTGTTGAGCTCATCCTTGGGCGAAGCGCATTCGGATCTGCGCAGCCGGCGCGCACGCCTTGCCGCCGCTATGGCCGAGCGTCTGCCGCAAGGCATCCAGCTGCGCCGCTCCGGCCGGCTGCGCACCGAACTGCGGGCGTTGAAGGGCTGGTCCGGCGACGTCGCGGAGGCAGGGGTGCGCCGCGAATCCCTGTCCGCGACGGTGCGCGCGCTGCCCGACGCCGGCGCGGGCTTGGCGGGCGCGCTGTGCCTCGGCACTTGCATGCATCTGGGCCTTGGCATCCCCGAGGCGGTGGCCGCGCTGACCGCGCTCACGCTCATCGTCTGGCCGCTGCGGCAGCTCGCCGACGTGGCCGACCGGCGGCGCGCGTTCCTGGTCGCGTCGGCAAAGCTGGACCGGCTGTTGCAAACGCCCCGAATGCCTGCCACCCGGATCGAGGCCGGGACGCAGGACGCCCCGGCGATCGAACTCGAAGCGGCCGGGTTGCCGGGTGGCGGGCGCATCGACCTGATCCTTCAGCGCGGTGAGTGCCGCAGGCTGGCCGGCCCTTCCGGCAGCGGCAAGAGCGCCCTGCTGCTTGCACTCGCAGGGTTCGACAGACGGGTCGAGGCGCGGCGGTTCGCTGTGCTCGGACAGACCCCGGAAGCGCTCGCGCCCGGCGAAGTGCTGTACCTTGGCCGGCAGGCGCCAGGGCTTGCAGGATCGCTGCGCCGCGAGGTCACCCTCGGCATCGGTCGCATGCCCGACGACACTGAAATCGAAGCCGCCGTGGAATCGGCAGGGCTCGGCCCGATGGTGTCGAGGATCAGCGGCCTTGGAGGCAAGATCAGCGAGGGCCGCCGCAACCTTACCGCCTCGGAGCAAGCCGGCCTGCTGCTGGCGCGGGCCCTGCTTGCCCGGCCGAAACTCGCCCTCGTGGATGCCGACGAGATAGGACTTGGCCGGCAGGCCCTCGGTCGCCTGCTCGATCACCTGGCCTCGGTCGGTGCAGCTTCGCTGGTCGTCACATCGGATGCCGAAGCGATCCTTCGACTGGGTCCTCCCGTCCTGCTGCACGCGCCGAAGCCGCGCGCGTCAAGCGTGTCGAGCGACTCATAGTGGATGGCGGAGAACGCCTTTACCGTTTCGAGCGGCTGGCTTCACGATCCTTCCGCAAGATACGGGAGGCGACAGCTCTCGCAGCATTCCCCCGTCGGACCAATCGAGTTCGGCGAAATAGCGCTCGACGATCTCGGCCATCGCCGGATCGTCGTCGCGATCCTCCAGCGCCTCGATGATCTGACCGATCATTTCCTCGCCGGCGGCGGAAACAACCTGAAACGGGTCGGGCATGAACACGTCCTTTCCGATGGGTCTTCTGCTCCGATGTCGTTGCGACGGCCAGCAGTGATCAGCCGACAGTCGCCCAGGACTTGCTGGAGATGCGCCAGCCTTCGTCCGAGCGCACCAGCGTGAGGAACTCGCGCGCGTTCCCGCCGAAGAAACCCCGTTCGTGGACACGGGCGAGGGCGACACCGCCGGCGATCTCGATGTCGCCGATCTCGACCCGGTGATCGGCGCCGGTCGCGCCAGGCTCCAACTCGGCAGAAGCCCAGTCGAAGAGCGTCTCTATCGGAGCGGCCATCAGTTCGTCTCCGAAATCGCCGAACATGTTGGCGTGCTCGTGGAACGCGGATCTCAGAAGCGCGACGTCTGCCGTGCGCATGCCTTCCACATAGCGGTCGATGGTCTCGCGGATCGCGATGTCGTCGGATGTCCGCATGGTCGTCTCCTTCCGTCGAGTTTTATGCGACAGTCGGGAGCGGAACCGATTCGTGTCGGAAAAACGTCGGTCGCGCGTCGGTCAGGCTGCGACGCCGGCGGCGCGCAGGGCATCCGCAAGCTCGTCGCGGAGGCGGGCGTCGCGGAACCCGAGTGGCGCGACCAGATCGCGCACGCGGGCGCCCGGCGCCAGCCGATGGAGCGCGGCGACGGCGTCGTCGACCCGTTCCGTCTCGCCCAGCCGGCGCAGCGCGGCGATCTCGAACGCTTTGCTCTGGTCGTTGGGCTGGGACATTCGGCCAAGCGCCGCGCAGGCATCCCGCATGTTCCCACGTAGGTATTCTGCCATCCCGAGTCCCCAGAGATACCAGTCGGGGTGAAACGGGTTCAGCCGCATCGCGCGCTCCAGCCGGGCGACGGCCTCGTCCGTTCGGCCCTCGAACATCAGCGGCCAGGCGCAATTGGCCAGTGCGTCGGAATTGTTGGGATTGAGCGCCAGCGCACGCTCGAAACAGTCGAGCGCGGTCGGGTTGTCTCCTGCCGCGAGGTAGGCGGCGCCGAGCGCCCAGTGCGCGAAATCTAGATCGGGATCGAGGCTGACGGCGGCCCGCGCATGCGTCTCTGTCCGTGCGAGAGCCTCCGCCGGGTCGTCCGCCCACCCCAGATAGACCTCGAAGAACCAGGTCCAGGCGAGCCAGCCATGCGCCGCGGCGGATTGTGGCGACAGGGCGAGCGATCGTTCGAAATGCGCACGCGCAGCGCGCATGTCGTGCTTTAGGAAGGTTTCCTTCAGCAACATACCGCGCATCAGATGGTCATGGGCATCGAGGTCCGCGTCGGACTTGGCCCGGGCGCACCGCGCCTCGTTGCGCTGGACGATCCCCTTGTAGCCTCGCAGCGTGGCCACGATCTCGGTCACGACCTCGTCCTGCACACTGAGGAAGGCGGCGCGGGGCCGATCGTAGCGCCCGCTCCAGACGACCGTGTTGCGCATCCCGTCGGTCAGTTCGATGTCGAGCCTCATGCGCTCCGGGTCGACCCGGAGCCGTCCGGCCAACAGGTAACGCACGCCGAGTTCGCCCGCGATCTCCGCGGCCCCGAGCGGCGTTTCCCGGTAGGCCTCTGCCGAGTCGCTCGCGACGACGAACAGAGCTCTGTCCCGCGCCAGCCCCGTGCGCACGTCTGCAGCCAGCCCGTCGACGACGTGCGATTGCTCCCCGCCGGTCAGGTCGGCGAAAGGCATCACGACGATCGAAGGTTGGTCCGGTCGTGCGAGCGCCGCGGGCGGCAACCGATCGTCGGCCAGCCGAATATGTTCCGCAAGCCGGTCGGTCGCCGCTTCGGGGACCGTGTCGAGCTCCGCCGCGAGGGCATCGCGGAACGCCTCGTGTCGCCGCAGCGCCTCGGCCCGGCGCCCGGTCCCGGCCAAGGCCCGCATCACGCCGCGGCAGCCGAGCTCGCTGAGCGGGTCGAGAGCCAAAACCTGTTCGGCCACGCGACGCGCCGACGCGAAGCGGCCCTCGGACAGATCGGCCTCCATCATCCTGACCGCGCGGTCGAGTGCGGCATCGCGGAGCCGCGCCTGCTCTTCGGCACACCACTGGTCGAAGCCGGGGGTGCCGACTTCCAGCCCGACGAGGAAATCCGCCGGGCCGTCTCCGGGCGCCCCCAAGTCGTCACCCCTCTCAGTCCCGATCGCCGACGGCAATACGGTCACCCGGTCTCGCGTCTGCCGGACTATTCCCTCGACAGCCGGGGGCAGCGCGGAGCGCATCTCGTGCAGCGTTCCCCGCAAGGCCCGGCGCGCACCCTGATCAGGGCGGCCTGGCCAGAACATGTCCGCCAACCGCTCCCGCGCAGCACCGGCCTCTCCCGCCAGGGCCAGATAGACGAAGAGTGCCCGGGCCTTCCGGGTCGGAAAACGGATCGGCGTTCCGTTCGCATCGACCACCCGCGGCCGGCCGGACAGCCCGAGATAGACGCTCGGCCGGTTCATGGAAACGCGACCCGTCATAATGGTGATGATACTATATCGAGCGAGCGGGGACCACCGGCGGTTCGATGCTCCGCGACCTCCCAGAGCATCTACCAAGTCCGCCGCGACCCGCCCGACGCGCCTGCATGCGAGGACCGTCCAGCTTGGTCGGGTGTGATGTCGGTCTCGTCCGTTCGAACTGTTCGCGACCGCTTTCGCATGAGGGTCCGCAGTTTCGCCAATTCAGTTGCGGCCACCGGTGGCTTCGCAAAGGATCGTTTCGACGCGTTGCACCCAGACACAGTGGCGTCGTGGCGGGGCGGGATCTCGAAGAAATCGCCCTGCCGTATAGTTGTCTCTCCTCCACTCTTGACCATCCGCACCACCAGCTTGCCCGAATTGCTGCTGGCCGCGCTCGACGACGAGCTCCTCGTGCTGCTCGCGTGCCGCGCGGCGGAGCGCCTCGTGCTCGGCGCACCTTCGGCCGGCGCGGGCGGCGGGCCGACGAGCGACCTTGCCCGCGCGACGCGGCTCGCGATGCTGATCGAGGGCTCGTCGGGTCTCGGCGAGGGGGGACCGCTCTGGATCGATCCGGACGCGTGCTCTCTCGCGGCGGACCCGGACCTGAAGGCTGCCGTGCAGGCGCGTCTCGCGCGCGCGGAGGCCGCCGCGGACGATCTCGTCGCGGAGAACTGCGCGGCCCTCGAGCGGGTTGCGCAGGCGCTCTTCGCGGCGCGCAGCCTCGGGCGCACGGAGATCACCGCGCTCGTGGGGCGCGACGCCGCGGACGGCGAGCTGCCGGGCAAGGCCCCGGCGCCGGCCTGATCCGGCGGATGTGGTCGCGCCGCACGGGCGCGACGCCGACCTTGCGCAGGCCGCCCGGACAGGGCGGCCTGTGGGCCTGCGCGCCGCCGCGCCACGTGGCCTCCGTGCCTCTGCTCGCGCAAAAGGTCGCCGTGCCGAGCGCCCGGCGCCGCGGCGCGGGCGAGCCCGAGCCCAGACCGCCGTGCCATCTGCTCCATGACAGGTCGCCGTGACGCGGGCTCTTTAACGACGCCGCAATCTCCCGCGCCAACCTCTCTCGAACGACACGACGGGGAGGCCATGTCGAGAGAGAACGATGGGGAGGGCAGCGCGCGGCCCTGGCGCGACCTGGAGGAGCGCGTGATCGACCTCGCGCTCGCGGGGCTGCAGCAGCCGGTCTATGCCTGCGTGCTGCATCGGCAGCCTCCGCGGGAGACCTGGATCGGCGAGGTGCCGTTCGACCGCTACCGCCGCCGGCTGCGCGTGACGATGACGAGACGCCCGCCGCGCGCGGGCGGGCACGGCGTCGTCTACCGCATCCGGCTCTCCGGCCTGCACCTCGCGGCGCGCGCCCGCACCCTCGATCTCGAGCGCATGGAGGCTTCGGGACGGCCGGCGCTTGCTGGGAGGCTCGACCTGGGCGCCATGGCGCTCGCGATCACGGTCCTCGAGACGGAGACCGGCACCGGCCGTGCCCCGTGTCGTCTGCCTCCTCGAAGGTCGTCGTAGGGAGGCGTGAGATGCGCGCCGAGGGCGACGCCGCCTTGCCGGGATGCGCGCTCACCGGCACGGGTCGCGCCCGTGACCCGGGGAGGCGCCCGCCTGCCTATGTGCGGGGTGGCCGGGCTCGACCCGACCTGCGTCGTCGCCCGAGCGGGACAACGGTCCTCACCCGACCTTGCAGGGTGATCACTACGGCCATCCGGGCACCCTCGGAATGTCCGGTGTCTGACGCGACGATTCGGATGAGCTCGTTGCGCCGGTCCGCGAGATCACCCTGCGCTGCGCGAGCCCCGAAGCGCACTGGCTGCACGCCCGCCTTCGAGCGCTCCGCGAGGCCACGATCCGGCTCACCTGGCCGACCCCGGAGCGGAGCGCCACGGGAGTCCTATTACCGCCGGCGGAGCGGCATCGGCGGGTGTCGGTCAGCCTGGCAAGCTCGTGAAACGCCAGGGGAAGGTCGCCTTCCCCCGGCTCACGCGTGGCCTCACACCCTACGCGTTCCGCCACGCGCTCGCGGCGGAGATGAAGGCCTCCGGCGTATTCGCCGAGGCCGAGATCGCCGCCGCGCTCGGCCAGCTGAGCGCCCGGACCCAGCAGCATTACGGCAGCGCGACCAGCAGCCGCGGGCTCGGGGCCGAGCGGGCGCGGCAGATCACGGCGATCCGGGCCGCCGATCCGGTCCGCGCGGCACGGCAACGCTGGAGGCCCGAGAGCCCCGCCGCGGGGGCGGAGGGGGCCTGATCCCCGCTCAAGGGGCGTCGGGATCCTGCAGGCCGGGGCGCGGCCCGGCCCCCATTCTCACGAAAAGCGCCGGACACCGAAATGGCTGCCCGGCGCCGGCGCGTCTTGCGTTGGGGGGCGCTCAGCCGCGGGCGCGGCTCGCGAGCCAGGCCTCGATGTCGCGCTCGAGCCAGCCGACGAGCCGCTCCGTCAGTCGATCGGTCGCGGAAAGGAGCCGGCCCGCAGGTGCCGGTAGATCGTCGCCCGGCTGAGCCCGGTGAGCGCCTCCACGTCGCGGCGGCGCAGATCCCTGTTCGTCATCTGAAATCTCCTCGATAAATGACAAAATGTTCCTATCAAGCGGCGATTTAAGCGGCGTTAAGGAGTTGGTCACTTTCCCCTGTCACGAAGGACGCCCAGGCAAGCATGTAGGGCCTGCGATTCGGCAGGTAGTCGGTCCTGTTGTAGGCCTTCTCGACCTCGCCCTGCGGCAAATGGCAGATGCAGGCCTCCGCGACATGCGTGCTGCAGTCGGTCTGATCGCTCGGCCAGGTGCGCAGGCTCTAGCGGAAGCCGTGCGGGCGGGCCTCCAGACCGCGGGCGACCAGGAGGCTGCGCATCGCCATCTTGCCGAGCGGCCCGCCGCGGCTGTTCGGGAAGAGATAATCGGTGCAGGTCACGCGCTCTGCGAGCGCGATCACGCGCTGCGCTTCGGGGCTGAGCGGCACGCGGAACGGCGCAACATGCGCCTTGCGGCCCTTCACGTGTGCGGCCGGCACGGTCCAGATGTCGCCCCGGACCTGCGCGAGGGTCATGTTGCGCACGGCGTCCGAGCGCAGGCCGGTGAGGATCAGCATCCGGAGCGCAAGCTCTCTCGGGTCGTCGTCCGCGAGCGAGGCGTAGAAGCCCGGCACCTCGCGGTAGGGCATCGACTCGATCCGCTTCGCTTTCTTCCGGTTCGGCTTGAGCAGGATCTTCGCCTTTCCGACGATGCCGAGATCCACGTCGAAGCCCTGCGCGACCGCGTATTCGAGCACGGTCTTCAGGCGCGACAGCGCTTTCCGCCCGGTCTCGCTCTTCTCGTGCCAGATCGGCGCGAGCGCGGTCGCAATGTCGTGCTGATCGATTTTGACGACGGGCATTGCGCCGAGCTTCGGCAGCACATGATGGCGAAACGGGCTGTACCAGTTCGTAGCCGAGGCGTCGCTCTTGAGCGTCTTGCGATGTGCCTCGAGGGCCGCCGCGGCGACGTCGGCGAGGCGGCCGTCCCTGCGGCGCGCCTGTGCGCGGGCGCGGCGCCGCTCCTTGATCGGATCGATCTCCTGGGCGACGAGGCGGCGCGCCGCGTCCGCAGCCTCGCGGGCCTCCGCCAGCCCGACGTCGCGCAGGGCACCGAGCCCCATCTCGCGCACCCGCCCGTAGAGCGAGACGCGATAGACCCATCGGAAGGATACGCCTCCGGCGGGGTATTTGGGGCAAGAGGAAGCAGGGGCGCGGCGCGCGTTCAGGTGGAGCGGGTGAGGGAGAGGAACACGTCCTCGAGGTCCGGCTCCTCGGTGCGCACGTCGCGGATGGAGATGCCGGCGGCGCGCACCGCCTCGAGCACGGCTTCGGCCTTGGTCTGCGTGGTCTGGTAGCTGAGCGCGATCGCGCCGTCGGGGCGGCGCGCGACCTCGAGCCCCTGGCCGGAGGGGAGCACCGGCACCTCGCCGTCGGGGTGGATCACCATGGTCTTGGCGTCGAGGCGGGCGAGGAGCTTCGGCGTCGTGTCGTGGGCGACCACGCGGCCTTGGTGGATGATGGCGATCTCGTCGCACATCTCCTCGGCCTCCTCGAGGTAATGGGTGGTCAGGATGATCGTCTTTCCCGCCGCGTTGAGCCGGCGCACCTCGGCCCAGAGCATCTGCCGCAGTTCGATGTCGACGCCTGCGGTCGGCTCGTCGAGTACGATCACCTGCGGGTCGTGCACCAGCGCCTTGGCCAGCAGGAGCCGCCGGCGCATGCCGCCCGAGAGCGTGCGGGCGTAGGCATGCGCCTTGTCGGAAAGCCCCACCGTCCCGAGGATCTCGTCGGAGCGGCGGCGCGATCGCGGCACGCCGTAGAGCCCGGCCTGCACCTCGAGCGTCTGGCGGGGCGTGAAGAAGGGGTCGAGGTTGAGCTCCTGCGGCATCACACCGATGGCGGCGCGCGAGTTGCGCGGGTTCACGTCCTGGTCGAAGCCCCAGATCGCCACCCGGCCGGATGTCTTGAGCACGAGGCCGGCGAGGATGTTGATGAGCGTGGACTTGCCCGCGCCGTTGGGGCCGAGGAGGCCGAAGACCGAGCCCTCGGGCACGCGCAGGCTCACGCCGTCGAGGGCGGTCTTGGCCGGCGCGCCGCCCGCGGCGCGGTAGGTCTTCGTCAGATCCTCTATCTCGATGGCCGCCGCCGTCATGGGCGTGTCGTCCCCCGCTCTTCCCTTCGCCTTGGCTTGCGTCTAGATCACGCTGGGGAGAGTCACAACCGCGAGGAGCGCGCGAGACATGCCGATCGAGCCGCCCGAGACCAAGATCGTCGACCGCTGGCGCGTCGCCTGCGACGGGGGCGAGGGGGCGCTGGGCCACCCGCGCGTCTGGCTGCAGATCCCGCGCGATACCGGCTGGGTCGAATGCGGCTATTGCGACGCGAAGTTCGTGCACCGCGATTTCGCGGAAAAGCTGGGCGTCGCCGAAGGCTGAGCGCCTGCGAGGGCGCGGAAACGAAAGGAGGCGCGCCATGGCGGCGCGCCTCGCGTGCTCGGGCACCCGGTCTTAGCCGATGATGCCGTTGTCCTCGCGCTTGATCGCGATGACGGCCGAGCGGGGCAGGCCCTCGCCGTCCGGCCAGGAACCGCCGGGGTGCTGGATGCCCACGAACATCGTCCGCCGGTCGGCCGACCAGCACAGGCCCGTCACCTCGCAGCCCTGCGGGCCGGTCATGAAGCGCGCGATCTCGCCCGTGACCGGGTCGCCCACCAGCATCTGGTTGTTGCCCATGCCGGCGAAGTCGCCTTCGTTGTCGTCGTCGCCGTCGGTCTGGATCCAGACGAGGCCGTTCTGGTCGAAGGCCATCCCGTCGGGCGAGTTGAACATGTTGCCCGGCGTGATGTTGGGCGAGCCGGCGTAGGCGTCGTCGTGCACGGTCGGGTTGCCGGCCATGACGAAGAGATCCCAGTCGAAGGTGGTCGCCGCGTGGTCGTCGTCATGCGGGAACCAGCGCACGATCTGGCCGTAGTGGTTGACCTCGCGCGGGTTCGGGCCGTTCACCGGCGTCTCGTCGCCGCCCGCGTTGGGCTTCACGCCGCGGTTGCGGTTGTTGGTCAGGCAGCAGTAGCCCTCGATCGCGTGCGGGTTGGTGGCGATCCACTCGGGGCGGTCCATGGTGGTGGCGCCCACCGCCGAGCCGGCCTTGCGGGCGAAGATCAGGATCTCGGGCAGCTCCATGCCCGTGGTCTCGGGCGTGAGCGCGAGCCACTCGCCGGTCTGGTCGTCGTTGAACTTCGCGACATAGAGCGTGCCGTCGTCGAGCAGCCCCTCCGTCGACTCGCCGGGCCGGTAGACGCCGTTCGAGACGAACTTGTAGAGGAACTCGCCGCGCTCGTCGTCGCCCATGTAGACGACCACGCGCCCGTCGCGGGCCAGCACCACCTCGGCGTTCTCGTGCTTGAAGCGGCCGAGGCCGGTGTGCTTGACCGGCGTGCTTTCCGGGTCGGTCGGGTCGATCTCGACCACCCAGCCCACGCGGTGCGGCTCGTTGGGGTTCTTCGCGGTGTCGAAGCGCGCGTCCCACTTGTGATAGTCGTAACCCCAGCCGTCAGGGCCTATGCCGTAGCGCTGATAGCCGTCGGCGGCCTGGATCGGCTTCTGGTCCTGCGCCTCTTCGGTCGAGCCGAAGTAGCCGTTGAAGTTCTCCTCGCAGGTCAGGTAGGTGCCCCAGGGCGTCTTGCCCGAGCCGCAGTTGTTCATCGTGCCGAGCGACATGGTACCGGTCGGATCGGCATCGGTCTTGAGCAGGTCGTGCCCGGCGGCGGGGCCCACGATCCGCATCGGCGTGTTGTGGGTGATGCGGCGGTTGAAGGGGCTGTCCTTGACCACGCGCCATCCGTTCTCGTCCTCGCGCACCTCGATCACAGAGATGCCCTGAAGGTTCTGCAACTTGCGCACGTCCTCGGCGCCCGCGGGCGTGCCGTCCTCGGTGTGCGGCAGGTTGACCGACCGGTTGGTGTACTCGTGGTTGATCGCCAGCAACTGACGGCCCTGGTAGAGGAAGCTCTCCATGCCGTCGGTGTTCTCGCCGAAGACCTTGTCGGAAGCCTCGACCGAGCCGCCGGTGGCATGGTCGAAGTCCTCCACGCCGTTGAGGATCGGATCGCCCCAGCGCACCAGAACGTCCCAGGTGTAGCCCTGCGGCACGTGCACGGTGAAATCGGTCTGCGCGTCGATCGGCGTGAACGGGAAGCGCGACATCGCGACGGTCTGCGCCTCGGCCGAGGTCGAACCCATCAGGCCCGTGCTCATCGCCGCCGCGCCCGAACCGAAGGCCAGAACGCCGCCCAGGAAACCGCGGCGCGAGATCGCGCGCTCGACCACCCGGTCGAAGTCGTTCTCTTCGGGGCGGGGAAAGTTCAGCTCGTCCCACTCGTCGGCGGAGAGATGCTTGGGATCTACGTCCTTCATGGAAGTCCTCTCATGCGTACCGGGAGCCTCCGGGCGCACCCGCCGCTCCCTTGCGTTTGTCAGGAAGGGGCGTTCGCGCCCCTGCCTCGCTGATTAGGGCGGCCTTGCAACAGGACTGTGACGGCGGATGCGAGGGGCGGCCGTTCAGATGATCTCGTCCTCGTCGAAGAGCGGTGCCGCTTCGCGCGCCGCCTCCAGCACCTCCACTGCCGCCTCGGCATGGGCCGAGCGCCGGGTCTCGGCCACGTGAAAGAGCGCGTCGCCCTCGTTGACCACCGGCATGTTGGTGCGTCCGACGATAATTCCGGTCGTCTCGCAGATCACCTCGACCTCCTTCTCGCCGAAGGGGTCGGAGATTGCGCAGAGCACGGTGCCGGGCTCCACGATGTCGCCCGTGCCGCGATAGGCGCGCATGAGCCCGCCCACGGGCGCGCGGTGCCAGGTCGAACTGCGGCAGAGCGCGGGCGCGCCATGCCGCCGGGGCACGCCCTTGTTGCCGATCATCTCGAGATGACGCATCACCCGCAGGATGCCCGCGACGCCCGCGCGCGCCGCGAACTCGTCGAAGCGCAACCCCTCGCCCGCCTCGTAGAGCAGCACGTCCACGCCCTCGGCTTCGGCGGCCATCCGCAGCGATCCCTCGCGCAGGCGCGATTCGATCATCACCGGGGCGCCGAAGGCGCGGCCGAGCTCCTTGAGCCGGTCGTTGTCGGGCGAGATGCGGATCTGCGGCAGGTTCACGCGCCGGACCGCGGCCGAGTGCAGGTCGATCCCGAGATCGGCGCGGGCGACGATCTCGGTCATGAAGAGATGCGCGAGCCGCGCGGCGAGCGAGCCCTGCGCATGGCCGGGAAACACGCGGTTCAGGTCGCGTCGGTCGGGCAGGTAGCGGGAATGGTTGATGAAGCCGAAGGCATTGACGATCGGGACGGCCAGAAGCGTGCCCGCCATCGACGAAAGCGGCTTGGCCCGCAGAAGCCTGCGCACGATCTCGACGCCGATCACCTCGTCGCCATGGATCGCGGCCGAGACGAAGAGCACGGGGCCGGGGCGTTTGCCGTGCACCACGTGGCAGGACATGGTGACGGGCGTGTGGTCCGACAGGATCGAGACGGGCAGATCCACGGTGCGGCGCGTGCCGGGGGCGATCGTCTCGCCGCCGAGTTCGAAGCCCCTGCGCGCCTTGGCCAATCTGCTCGCGCCTCCGTCTTTCCGGTCAGCCCGGGGATAGGGCGGCGACGCCGCCAAGTCCAGCACGTCGGCACGAAAAGACCCCGCCGGGCGGCGGGGCCTCGCGCTTGGGACACGTCCGCGGCGTCAGGCCGGCGCCTTGGTCAGGCGCAGGTAGGGCAGCTTGAAGTCCACCTCGCCGAACTTCTCCTTGGCTTCCTCGTCCGAGACGGTGAGCGCCACGATGACGTCCTGCCCGGGCACCCAGTTGGCGCCGGTGGCGATCGGGGTCTGATAGGTCGCCTGCAGCGCGTCAAGCGCGCGCAGCACCTCCGCGAAGTTGCGGCCCACCGACATCGGGTAGGTCATGATGAGCTGCACCTTCTTGTCCGGCGAGATGATGAAGACCGAGCGGACGGAGGCCGAGTCGGCGGCGGTGCGCCCGTCGGGCAGGTAGGCGTCGGCCGGCAGCATGTCGAACTGCTTGGACACCTTGAGGTCCACGTCCGCGATGATCGGGAAGCCCGCCTTGGTCTCGGCGACGGTCTCGATGTCGTTCTTCCACTTCACGTGGTCCTCGGTGTCGTCCACGCTGAGGCCGATCACCTTGGTGTTCCGCTTCGCCCACTCGTCGGCGAGCTGCGCGACGGCGCCGAACTCGGTGGTGCAGACGGGGGTGAAGTCCTTGGGGTGGCTGAACAGGATCGCCCAGCTGTCGCCGATCCAGTCATGGAAGGTGATCTCGCCCTGATCCGTCTCCGCGGTGAAGTTGGGCACGGTGTCGTTGATGCGAAGTCCCATGGTCGGTCCTTTCCTTTCGCGTGCTTGAACGTTTTACATTCCGAAAGCGACATATGTGTCTGCGCTCGGGGCGTCCAGCCCTTGCGCGACATATGGGCAGGTGACAGAGTGACGCAAACCCCGACCGCGCGGTCGGGAGTTCCAGCCGCAAGGGAGCGCCAAGCCAATGATCGAGAAACGCCAGTTCTACATCGACGGCGCCTGGGTGGATCCGCAGCAGGGCTCGGACTACCAGGTGATCAACCCCGCCACCGAAGAGCCCTGCGCCACCATCTCGCTGGGCGGCGCGGCCGATGCCGAGGCCGCGGTGGCCGCGGCCAGGCGTGCCTTTCCCGACTGGATGGCCACCCCGCCCGCAGAGCGCATCGCGCTGCTCGAGAAGCTCCTCCAGGTCTACAAGGCGCGCTGGGAGGAGATGGCGCAGGCCATCAGCCTCGAGATGGGCGCGCCCATCGACCTCGCCCGACAGGCACAGACCGGCGCTGGCTACGGCCATCTCAAGAATTTCGTGCGCGAGGGCAAGGCGTTCGAGTTCGAGCGCCCGCTGGGCGATCACGCGCCCAACGACCGCATCATCTACGAGCCGGTGGGCGTGGCCGCGATGATCACGCCGTGGAACTGGCCGATGAACCAGATCACGCTGAAGTTCGGCGCGGCGGTGGTCGCCGGCTGCACGATGGTCCTGAAGCCCTCGGAAGAGTCGCCGCTCAACGCCATGCTCTTCGCCGAGATGGTGCACGAGGCGGGTTTCCCGCCGGGCGTCTTCAACTTGGTGAACGGCGACGGCGCGGGCGTCGGCACGCAGCTTTCCGGGCACAGGGACGTGGATATCGTCAGCTTCACGGGATCGACCCGGGCCGGCATCCAGATCTCCAAGAACGCGGCGGATACGCTCAAGAAGGTGCATCTGGAACTGGGCGGCAAGGGCGCGAACCTGATCTTCGCCGATGCCGACGAAAAGGCCGTCAAGCGCGGCGTCATCAGCATGATGCAGAACACCGGGCAGAGTTGCAACGCGCCCTCGCGCATGATGGTCGAGCGCTCGATCTACGATCAGGCCGTCGAGGCCGCGGCCGAGATGGCCAACAAGGTGGCCGTGGGCGCGCCCTCGGAGGAAGGCCGCCACATCGGCCCGCTCATCAACGCGCGGCAGTTCGACAAGGTGCAGGAGCTGATCCAGTCCGGCATCGACGAGGGCGCGCGGCTGGTCGCGGGCGGCCCTGGCAGGCCCGAGGGCATGAACCGCGGCTACTACGCCCGGCCCACCGTCTTCGCCGACGTCACCCACGAGATGCGCATCGGGCGCGAAGAAATCTTCGGCCCCGTTCTCTCGATCATGCCCTTCGAGGACGAGGCGCACGCCGTCGAACTCGCGAACGACACCGAATACGGGCTGACCAACTACGTCCAGACCACCGATCCGGAGCGCGCAAACCGCATGGCGCGACAGCTGCGGGCCGGCATGGTCGAGATGAACGGACATTCGCGGGGGGCGGGGTCGCCTTTCGGCGGCATGAAGAGCTCAGGCAATGGACGCGAGGGCGGCGTCTGGGGCATCGAGGACTTCATGGAGGTCAAGGCCGTCTCCGGCTGGGACGCCGCTCCGGCGTAAGTTCCGCATAATCGCACAGAACCGGCGCGCCAGCGCCGGTTTTGCGCATTCGTGTGGCGGGCTATCTCTGGTCGCAAAGGACAGGAGATTTCGCCATGCTCACCGATCTGAACGGGCTTCACCACGTCACTTCCGTCGCCGGGGCGCCGCGGGCGGTCGACCGCTTCTGGCGCGAGGTCATGGGCCTGCGCCGGGTCAAGACCACCGTGAACTTCGACAATCCCGAGGTCTATCACCTCTACTTCGGCGACCGCATCGGCACGCCGGGCACGGTGATGACGCATTTCCCCTTTCCGAACGCCCGCCGGGGGGCGCAAGGCACGGGCGAGACCGGGCAGATCGCCTTCTCCATCCCGCCGGGCAGCGCGGACGACTGGGCGGCGCATCTCGCCGCACATGACGTGCCGGTGACGCGCGAGGCGCTCTTCGGCGAGACGCGGCTCGCGCTCACTGGCCCCGACGGCGAGCGGCTGGTGCTGGTCGAGGCCGAGGACGACCGAAAGCCCTGGGACGGCCTGCCCGAAGCCATGGCGATCCGCGGGCTGCACTCGGTCTCGCTCCGCGTGGCGGACCGCGACGAGATGTTGCCGCTTCTGCATTTCATGGGCTTTGCCGAAACCGGGCGGGAGGGCGCTGTCACCCGGCTGGCGGACGAAACCGGCGGCCCGGCCCATATCGTCGAGATCGAGCACCGCCCCGACCTGTCGCCGGCCCGCGAGGGCGCGGGATCCGTCCACCACGTCGCGTTCCGCGCGCGGGACCGCGACTCCCAGGCCCGCATCCGCGATGCGCTGACCGAGGCCGGCCATCGCGTCACGGACGTGCGCGACCGCGATTACTTCTGGGCGATCTATTTTCGCACGCCGGGCGGCATTCTCTTCGAGGTGGCGACGGACGAGCCGGGCTTCACGCGCGACGAACCGGCCGAGGCGCTGGGCGAGGAACTGCGCCTGCCGTCGCAGCACGCCCATCTTCGCGGCGATCTCGAGCGGATGTTGCAGCCGCTCGACTGAGCGCCTCGGCGGGATACCGCTGAATGCCGGTCGATTTTGGTTGCCCGGCACAATCTGCGAAGCCATCAAGACGGGATGGGAAAGGAACCCTTTCTGCACAGGGCGCTCACGCAGGACGATCTGCGGCTCGTCATGATTCCCGTCCGCCGGCTTGCCGAGCGGCTGGGAACGCTGGGCGAACGAGAGGCGCTGAGCGAGACGGGACTCGCCGTCGCCGAATGGCGCATCATCTTCGTGCTCGCGCGTGACGGCGCCGGCCATCTGCAGCAGCTCGCGCATCGCGCCTCCGTCGATCGCCGCCAGGTCGGGCGTTACGTCGAGCGGCTGGAGCGCCGCGGCCTCGTGGGCAAGCGCACGGACCCGACCGACCGGCGCCGCACCGTCGTCGAGGCGACCGACGTGGGGATGGCTGTCTACCGTGAACTGCGACCGAAATACGAGGCGCTCGCCGACGAATTCCGTTCGCTCTACTCGGACTACGAATACGGGCTGCTCATGCAGCTGATCGAGCGGGCGATCCTGCGCGCCGACATGTTGCTCGCCCGCGACGAGGAAGAGTAGGGCCGGCCACGGTGGGTCAGGCCGGGCAGCCCCCCTCGCCGTCCTCCATGACCTCGCCGCCGGCGGCCTCGGTCAACGCGTTGCGGAACTCGAAAAGCTCCGGGAAGAAGAGATACCCCGTCGTCGTGGCCAGATAGTCGCGGAAGAAGGTGCCGCCGGTGCCCTTCGCGCGGATGCCGATCTCGCGCCGGACCATGAGGATGTGATTCTGCCGCCAAGACTGGAAGCGGCGGTCGATCTCGAAGGCGGCCTCTGCCAGACGAAAGAGGTCGTGGTCCCGCCAGCGGTCGCGATAGACCTCGAGCAGCGTCTTGCCGGACCGCTCGAAGGCCGCGAAGAAGGCCGCGCGGATCGTGCGCGGATGCTCGGCGATCAGGCCGGGCCACTGCGCCTCGACCCGCTGGCGATAGACGTCGCCGGCCACCTCGTGCAGCCCCAGCATCACCTCAACCTGACGGAACTGCCGCGATTGCAGGCCGGAGGCGCCGGTCAGGTTGCCGCGAAACTCAGCGAAATCCGCCGCGCTCATCGTCTCCAGCACCGGCCAGTGCGCCTCGGCCAGCTTCAGGATTTCCGCGATCCGGTTCATCAGCCAGACTGCCTCGGGCAGGCGATCTTCGTCGAGCGTGGTCAGGATGCGGCCAAGGTCGAAGATGATCTGCTTGAACCAGAGCTCCAGCACATGATGGACGGTGACGAAGAGGTGTTCCTCCGGGTGGTCGGTGACCGGGCGGAGCGTCGAGAGCAGCTGGTCGAGGCGCAGGTGATGGACGTAGTCGAACTGCGGACTGCCCTCTTCGGTGTCGGGCGTGTGGGAGACGGGGCAATCGGACATGGGCGAACCTCCGGTTTCGGCGCGACGCTACCAACAGTGCTGGTCAGAGACAACAATACTGTTCGAGGAGGCGTGATCTGCCGGATCATGAGGTTCAGCATGCAATCATTGACTTGGTCGGGCAGGTTGATAGGTTCGCCGCAAAGGGAGGCGAAGCCCCATGATCTCCGATTTCCCGACGTTCACCGCGGCCGCCGTGCAGGCGGCGCCCGTCTACCTCGACGCCGCAGCCACCGCCGAAAAGGCCGCGCGCCTGATCGGCGAAGCCGCCGGGAAGGGCGCGAAGCTGGTGGTGTTCCCCGAGGTCTTCGTGCCGGGCTACCCCTACTGGAACTGGATCACCGATCCGGTGACGGGTGGCGCCTGGTTCGAGAAGCTGGTGCGCGCGTCGGTCTTCCTGCCCGGGCCGGAGGTGGACCGCATCGCCTCTGCCGCGGCCGAACACGGGGTCCATGTCGTCATCGGCATCAACGAACGCAGCCCGGTTTCACTGGGGGCGCTCTACAACACGCTGGTTTTCCTCGGGCCGGACGGCCGGATGCTGGGCCGGCATCGCAAGCTGGTGCCCACCTGGGCGGAGAAGCTGACCTGGACCGGCGGCGATGGTGCGTCGCTTCGCGTCTACGACACAGAGATCGGCCCGTTGGGCGGCCTCGCCTGCGGCGAGAACACCAACACGCTCGCCCGCTTCGCGCTGCTGGGGCAGGGGGAACTGGTCCATGCCGCGAGCTACATCTCGCTGCCCGTCGCGCCGCCCGATTACGACATGGCCGAGGCGATCAAGCTGCGCGCGCAGTCCCACAGCTTCGAGGGGAAGGTCTTTACCGTCGTCTCGACCTCGACCATCTCTGACGAGATCATCGCGGAGATGGAAAAGGTGCGGCCCGACGCGCGGCAACTGCTTGAGCGCAAGTCGTCGGCCTACAGCGGCATCATCGGCCCCGACGGGCGCGAGGTGGTGCCGGGCCTGATCGACGACGAGGGAATCGTGACGGCCGAGATCGACCTGTCCCGCTGCATCCAGCCGAAGCAGATGCACGACATCACGGGGCACTACAACCGCTTCGACGTGTTCTCGCTGACCGTGAACCGGCGGCCCCTCGCGGCCGTTTCCACCACAGACGCCCCGACCACCCCGCGCGAGGCGGAGACGCCGGAGGCGCCGCTCGCCCTGGAAGGAGACCAGACATGAGTGCGAAGGATCAACGCGACGACATCCTGGGTCGCGCGCGCGTCAAGGACGACGACGCGCTGCGCGCCTATTACGACGAACTCGCCGAGCAGGAGACCGGCGCGCTCTGGACCGTGGCGAACGACATCGAGCCGTGGGAGCCCACGCCCAAATCCGCGCCGACGATCTGGCGGTCGTCCAGCCTGCGTCCCAAGGTGCTGGAATCCCTCGACCTCGTGAAGCCGGAGGACGCGGGGCGCCGGGTCGTCTTCCTGCGCAACCCGAAGCGGAAGGACGTGAGCGCCTGCTGCGGCTGGCTCTTCTCGGGCATCCAGGTGATGCGCCCGGGAGAGGCCGCCTCGGCCCACAATCACGCGGCCAGCGCGCTCAGGTTCATTATGGAGGGCGCGGGCGCCTACACGGTGGTGGACGGCCACCGCCTGACACTCAACGCCAAGGATTTCGTCATCACCCCGAACGGCACCTGGCACGAGCACGGCGTGCTGGAGGAGGGCGAGACCTCGATGTGGCAGGACGGGCTCGACATCCCGCTGACCAACGCGCTCGAGGCCAACTTCTACGCGGTGCACCCCGACGACTTCCAGAACTCCAACCTGCCCTTCGACGCGAGCCCCGCGACCTGGGGTGCGCCCGGCCTGCTGCCGGCGAAGGAGACATGGGGCGCCTTCTACTCGCCGCTGATGAAATACAGCTGGGACAAGACCTACGAGGGCCTGCAGAACTACGCCAGGGTCACCGACGGCGACCCGCATGACGGCATCTACATGCGCTTCGTCAACCCGCAGACCGGCGGGCACCCGATGGCCACGATGGGCGCCTCGATGCAGATGCTGCGCGAGGGCGAGCACACCAAGGCGCACCGCCACACGGGCAACGTCATCTACCAGGTGGCGAAGGGCAAGGGCTACAGCGTCATCGGCGGCGTGCGCTACGACTGGCAGGAGAAGGACATCTTCTGCGTGCCGGCCTGGACGTGGCACGAGCACTGCAACCTCGACGAGTCGGACAACGCCTGCCTCTTCTCCTTCAACGACTTCCCCGTGATGGAGGCGCTGAAGTTCTACCGGGAACAGGCCTTTCCCGAGAACGGCGGGCATCAGGAAGTGACGGCCACCGCCTGACCCAGGGCCTGACACAAGAGAACAAGGGACGGACATGAAGCTTGTAACCTATCGCCGGCACCCGGCGGACGCCGGGCGGCTCGGCGCGATCGTGGACGACATGGTGGTGGACCTCGAGCGGCTGGGAGAGGCGACCGGAGAGCCCTTGCCGGCGACGATGCTCGATTTCATCGACCTCGGGCCTGACGCGGTGCGCGTCGCCTCGGAACTGCTGGCCGAGATGGAAGGAGACTGGCCGCTGGGCTGCACCCAGCCGCTGGCCAACGTGACGCTGATGGCGCCCATTCCGCGCACGCGGAAGAACGTCTTCGGCATCGGGCTCAACTACGTCAAGCACATCGAGGAAAGCGCGCGCTCGCTCGACACCTCGGCCGACATGCCGGAAAAGCCGGTGGTCTTTTCCAAGCCGCCCACGGCGATCATCGGCCCGGACGAGCCGATCCTGCACAATGCAAGCATGACCCAGCAACTCGACTGGGAGGTGGAGCTTGCCGTCATCATCGGCACCACCGCCACGCGCATCCGCGAGGAGGACGCGATGGCGCATGTCTTCGGCTACTCGGTGATGCTGGACGTCTCTGCGCGCGACAACCGGCGCGCAGGGCAGTGGATCTTTTCCAAGGGACAGGACAGCTACGCCCCCTTCGGCCCCTGCATCGTGACCGCCGACGAGATCCCCAATCCACACAACCTCGACCTCTGGCTCACCAAGAACGGCGAGGAAAAGCAGCGGTCCAACACCGGCTTCATGTATTTCAAGATCCACACGCTGATCGCCGACATCTCGTCGGGCATGACGCTGGAGCCTGGCGACGTGATCGCCACCGGCACGCCCGAGGGCGTGGGCGCCGGTCGCGATCCGCAGGAATGGATGTGGCCCGGCGACGTGATCGAATACGGCGTCGAGGGCATCGGCATGATGCGCAACCCGGTGGTGAAGATCGGATGACCGGCGATCCCCTCATCAAGATCGGCCAGATCGTGCCCTCGTCGAACCTGACGATGGAGCGCGAGATCCCGGCCATGCTTCGCGCGCGCGAGGCGATCCGCCCCGAGCGCTTCTCCTTCCATTCCGCGCGGATGCGGATGAAGAAGGTGGTGAAGGAGGAACTGGCGGCGATGGACCGCGACAGCGACCGCTGCGCGCTGGAACTGTCCGACGCCGCGGTGGACGTGATGGGCTATGCCTGCCTCGTCGCGATCATGGCGATGGGGCCGGGCTATCACCGCGAAAGCCAGCAGCGGCTCTACAAGGTGACCGAAGAGAACGGGCACCCCGCGCCGGTCGTCAGCTCCGCCGGCGCGCTGGTCGAGACGCTGACCGGCATGGGCGCGAAGCGCATCGCGATGGTGGCGCCCTACATGAAGCCGCTCACGCAGACCGTGGCCGAGTATGTCGAGGCCGAGGGAGTCGAGGTGAAGGACTACCTCGCGCTCGAGATCCCCGACAACCTCGAGGTCGCAGCACAGGACCCGATGAACCTGACCGAGCACTACAAGCGGCTCGATCTGAAGAACATCGACGCGCTGGTTCTGTCCGCCTGCGTGCAGATGCCCTCGCTCGCCGCGATCCCGCAGGTCGAGGCGGAGGCAGGGGTGCCCGTCCTGTCGGCCTCGGTCGCCACCACGCGGCAGATGCTGCTGGAGCTGGGCCTCGATCCGGTAGTGCCCGGCGCAGGCAGTCTGCTCGCCTGAGATGGAAGACCGCGCCGAGCCCCTGCCCGAGGAGGCCGCACCGCGCAAGCGGCGTGGCATCCAGTCGATTCTCACGGGCTTCCGCATCATCGACTGCCTCGTGCAGGCGGGCGAGCCGCTTGCGCTCAAGGAGCTGGCGGCGCGCGCGGGCCTCACGCCGTCCAACCTGCAGTTCTATCTCATCAGCCTGAGCGAGGTGGGCATCGTCACGCAGGAGCCGCGAACGGGGCGCTACGGGCTCGGCCCCTATTCGCTGCAACTGGGCATCTTCGGGCTGCAGCAGTTCGATGTCTACAAGGCCGCCTTCCACCGGATCGAGGGCCTCGCCCGCGAGACGGGGCACGCGGTCTTTCTCGGCGTATGGGGCAATGCCGGCCCCACGATCATCCACCGCGCGGAAGGCAGCTACAACCGCTCGGTCTTCGAGCTTCGCCTCGGCTCGGTCCTGCCGCTTCTGCGCTCGGCGCTGGGCCGGCTCTTCCTCGCGCATCTGCCGGAGGATCTGACCCGCGCCATGCTCGAGCGCGAGCTTCAGGAGCTCGCGACCGCCAACACCCTGCCCGAGGGCTCCGACACGCCGCGCAGCCGGGTGGAGGCGCGCGCGATGGCCGAGGAGATCCGCGCGGCCGGGCTGTCGCGCTGCCGGGGCGGGCTGCTCTCCGATCACACGGCCGTCTCGGCGCCGGTCTTCGATCACACCGGCCGCATTCTTGCCGGCATGACGATCATGGGCCATGTCAACGTGCTCTCCGACGACCCCGAGGGGCCGGTCGCATGCGTGCTGCGCGACACCGCGCGCACCGTATCCGAAGAAGCCGGCGCGACCGCGCATCACTACCTGACGTTCTGATCCCGGCCTGATGACGCCGAACGAGCGGCCTTGCGGCCGCAAGCCGGCTGGCACTGCGTGCGGGCGAGGGGCGCTGCCCCTCGCGCTTCCCGGAGTATTTCGGGCAAGAGGAAGCAGGAGGCGGGCGCGGGCGCGGGCTGCGGCTGTCTTGCGGACGTAGCCGGGGCGAGCCCGGCGCGGGGCGGCGCCCGCGCAGATCCGTCATGCGTCGTAGCGGGTGGCGCCGCGGCGGCGCGCGTCCACGGGGCGGGCGAGGATGGCCGCGTGATGCGCGCGCTGGTCGCAGTTCGCGCGGGGGCAGATGCGGCAGTTGATGCCCACTGGCGTCATCTGCGCGCCGCCCAGGCGGAAGCCCTCGGCATAGCCGATCTCGTGCGCGTGCTCGATGGCGCAGCCCATCGCCACGGCGAGGCGGATGTCCTGCGTGTGCCGCGCGAAGGTCGGCCGGTCCACGGTGCGCGAGAAGACGAAGAACTGGCTGCGGTCGGGCATCTCGACGAACTGCGGCACGATCCGGCCCGGCGTGCGGAACGAGGTGTGCACGTCGAGCCGCGGGCAGGCGCCGCCGTGCTCGGCGAGGTGGAAGCTGGTGGAGTTGAACCGCTTGGTGACGTTGCCGGCCTTGTCGATGCGCAGGAAGAAGAGGGGCACGCCCTGCGCCCCGTCGCGCTGCAGGGTCGTCGCGCGGTGGCAGGCCTGCTCGAAGCTCACGCCGAAGCGGGTGGCAATATGGTCCATGTCGTATTTCGAGGCGCGCGCTTCTTCGAGGAAGGTGCCATAGGGCATGAGCACCGCGGCGGCGAAGTAGTTGGCCAGTTCCACGCGGCAGCGCGCAGCGCCCTGGGCGTCCTGGATTCCGGACCGCGCGAGCAGCCGGTCGAGCAGCGCGCGCTGCTCGACGAGGCCCGCGATATGGATGAGCTGGAAGACCCGGTTGGGGTGGTCGAGCGCCTGGGACAGAAGGATCTCGCCGCGCTCTTCGTCGAAGGTGCGCAGCGCGTCGGGCAGGGTCTCGACGGGCACCAGCCGGGTGGCGATTCCCAGCCGGTCGCGCAGGCGGCGCTTGGTGTGGGAGTAGATCTCGTCGGGCGGCGGCGGGCTGTCCCAGAACGCCTCCGCGGCCGCTTCGAGCTCGGGGAAATGGTTGCGGTTGCGCCGGAAGAAGTCGTGCACCGCCGCTTCGGGCGAGGCGGCGAGGAGCGGCTCCGCCCCAGGCTCGGCGCTGCCCAGCTGATCGGTGGCCGCCTGGAAGGCGCGGTAGAGCGCGAGGAAGCTTTCGACGAGCGCGGGGCTGTGCACCAGCGCGGCGCGAAGCTCCGGCAGGTCGGGGCGGGCATCCTCGAAGAGCGGATCCTGAAGGACGGCGCGCAGGTCGGCGAGACGGGTGGCGCCGTCATCCTCGGCGATGGCGCGCCAGTCCACGCCGTAGACCTCGAAGAGCTTCAGCAGCACGGGCACGGAGACCGAGCGCTCGTTGTTCTCCAGCAGGTTGACGTAGGAAGTGGAGATGCCCAGCGCGCGGGCCATCTGCGCCTGTGTCTCGCCGCGGTCGCGCCGCAGCCGGCGCAGGTGGGGGCCGATGAAGGTCTTCTGCATGCCTTTGCACACGGTTGACGAATGTGTGGTTTACAATTTCACACTTTTCTAAAGCTGTAAATCTT
Source organism: Rhodosalinus halophilus (assembly GCF_003298775.1). GTDB lineage: Bacteria > Pseudomonadota > Alphaproteobacteria > Rhodobacterales > Rhodobacteraceae > Rhodosalinus > Rhodosalinus halophilus. Next base: position 271,160 of record NZ_QNTQ01000006.1, read on the forward strand.
CGCGTTCACAGCAGAACCCGTTTTGCTTTTGCACAACGGAAAGGCGGTGGCAGAGAGAGGGCAGACACGGACTCAGCCCCAAGGATCGGCCCCATGCGCACCGGACAGACCCACCTTTTCATCCCCGGCCCCACCAACATCCCCGAGCGTGTCCGGCAGGCGATGAACGTGCCGATGCAGGACATGCGCGCGCCGGATTTCGGCGAGCTGACGCTGGGCCTTTTCGACGGGCTCAAGAAGGTGCTGCGCACCGAGTCGGGGCGCGTCTTCATGTTTCCGGGTTCGGGCACGGGCGCCTGGGAGGCGGCGATCACCAACACGCTCAACCCGGGCGACCGCGTGCTGATGGCGCGGCACGGGCAGTTCTCGACGCTCTGGGTCGAGATGGCCCAGCGCCTTGGTCTGGACGTCGAGGTCGTGGACGTGCCCTGGGGCGCGGGCGCGCCGGTCAAGGAGTTCGCCCGTCGGCTTGGTGCCGACCGCGAGGGGCGGATCAAGGCGGTCTTCGTCACGCATAACGAGACGGCGACCGGCGTGACCTCGAACGTGGTCGCGGTGCGGCAGGCGCTCGACGAGTGCTTCCACGATGCGCTTCTGTTCGTCGATGGCGTATCGTCCATCGGGTCGATCGACTTCCGCATGGACGAATGGGGCGTGGACCTTGCCGTGACCGGCTCGCAGAAGGGGCTGATGCTGCCCGCGGGGCTCGGCATCCTCGGCGTCAGCGACAAGGCGATGGCAGCCGCCGAGACCACCACGATGCGCCGCGCCTATTTCGAATTCGCCGACATGGTGAAGATGAACGAGGGCGGCTACTTCCCCTACACCCCGCCCACGCAGCTCTTCCACGGGCTGCGCGCCTCGCTCGACCTGATCTTCGAGGAGGGGCTGGACAACGTGATCGCCCGCCACCGCAGGCTCGCCGAGGGCGTGCGGCGCGGGGTGCATGGCATGGGGCTCGAGCTCGTGGCGGAGCATCCCTCGCTCTACTCCGACACGGTGACCGCGATCCGCGTGCCCGAGGGAGTGGATGCGCGCGACGTGCTGCGCATCGCTTACGAGCGCTACAACACCTCCTTCGGCTCGGGCCTTGCGAAGCTGAACGGCAAGGTGTTCCGCATCGGGCACCTGGGCGACCTGAACGAGGGCATGTGCCTCACCGCGCTCTCGGTGGCCGAGATGGCGCTCGCGGAAGCGGGCACGCAGGTGGAGTTCGGCCGCGGCCCCGCCGCCGCTATGGCCTGGTTCACCGGGCAGGCCGAGAGTCCCGCGCTGCGCGTCGCGGCCGAGTAACGCACCGACCTGCCGAGGACGCGGCGGCGCGGGGAGGGCCGCGCCGGGCGCTGCCCCTTTGCCCACGGGAGGAGAGCCGATGGACATTCACGAGTATCAGGCCAAGGAAATCCTGCGCGGCTTCGGCGTGCCGGTGCCGCGCGGCGGGCTGGCCTACAGCCCGGAACAGGCGGGCTACCGCGCCCGCGCGCTGGGCGGCGCGGCCTGGGTCGTCAAGGCGCAGATCCATTCCGGCGGCCGCGGCGAGGCGGGCGGCGTCAAGCTCTGCCGCTCGGAGGAGGAGGTGCGCGACTTCGCCGCCACGCTCTTCGGCAAGCGGCTGGTGACCAAGCAGACGGGGGCTGCCGGCAAGGAGGTCTATCGCGTCTGGGTCGAGGCGGCCTCTGACATCGCGCAGGAGCTTTACCTGGGCTTCGTGCTGGACCGGAAGTCGGAGCGCATCATGATCGTGGCCTCCGCCCACGGCGGCATGGAGATCGAGGATCTGGCCGAGTCGGACCCCGACTCGCTGTGCCGCATGGTGATCGACCCCGCGACCGGCCTCTGCGAGTTCCAGGCGCGAGAGCTGGCCTTCGCGCTGGGGCTGCGCGGGGGGCTGGTGGCGCAGATGGTCTCGACACTGAGGGCCTGCTACCGCGCCTATCGCGAGCTCGACGCGATGATGGTCGAGATCAATCCGCTGGTCGTCACCCACGCGGGCGAGATCGTGGCGCTCGACGCCAAGATGAGCTTCGACACCAACGCGCTCTTCCGCCGCCCGCAGATCGCCGAGCTGCGCGATGCCTCCCAGGAGGACCCGCGCGAGAGCATGGCGGCAGACCACGGGCTGGCCTACGTGGGGCTCGACGGCGACATCGGCTGCATCATCAACGGTGCCGGCCTCGCCATGGCGACCATGGACATGATCCAGCTCGCCGGGGGCGCCCCCGCCAACTTCCTCGACATTGGCGGGGGCGCAAGCCCCGAACGGGTCACACAGGCCTTCCGCACTGTGCTGGCCGACCGCAACGTGAGCGTCGTGCTCGTCAACATCTTCGCCGGCATCAACCGCTGCGACTGGGTGGCTGAAGGGGTGGTGCAAGCCTATCGCGAGCTTGGCCTGACCCTGCCCGTGGTGGTGCGCCTGTCGGGCACCAACGTCGAGGAGGGGCGGCGCATCCTGCGCGAGAGCGGCCTGCCGCTGATCACCGCCGATACGCTGGCCGAGGCGGCGGAACGCGCCGTCGCCGCCCGCCCGAAACTCGCCGCGTGAGGAGCACCCGCCATGGCCATCCTGATCGATTCCGCCACCAAGGTCCTCGTGCAGGGCATGTCCGGCCGCATCGGTCGCTTCCACGCGCAGGAAATGATCGAGCACGGCACCAACGTCGTGGCCGGCGTCACCCCCGGCAAGGGCGGCGAGGAGGTGCTGGGCCGCCCGGTCCATGACACCGTGCGGCAGGCGGTCGAGGCCACGGGCGCCGAGGCGAGCCTGATCTTCGTGCCGCCCCCCTTTGCCGCGGACGCCATCATGGAAGCGGCGGACGCGGGCATCCGCACCGCCGTCTGCGTGACCGACGGGCTGCCCGCGCAGGACATGATGGAGGTGAAACGCTTCCTCCGCCGTTACCCGCGGGCGCGCAAGATGCGGCTGATCGGTCCGAACTGCGCGGGCGTGATCTCGCCCGGAAAGGGCTTCATGGGGATCATGCCGCCGCACATCTACCTGCCCGGGCGGGTGGGGATCGTCGGTCGCTCCGGGACGCTGGGCTACGAGGCGGCGAGCCAGATGCAGGCGCTGGGCATCGGCGTCTCGACCTCCGTGGGCATCGGCGGCGACCCGATCAACGGGTCGAGCTTCCGCGACATCCTGGAACTCTTCGAGGCGGACCCCGAGACCGACGCGGTGCTGATGATCGGCGAGATCGGCGGCCCGCAGGAGGCCGACGCAGCGGCCTGGGCTGCGGAGCACATGACCAAGCCCGTCGCCGCCTACATCGCCGGCCTCTCCGCGCCGAAGGGGCGCAAGATGGGCCACGCGGGCGCGATCATCTCGGCCTTCGGCGAGAGTGCGCAGGAAAAGGTGGAAATCCTCTCGGCCGCGGGCATTTCCGTCGCACCCCACCCCTCTGCCATGGGCGAGACCGTGGCGCGGATGCTGGGCCGGCGCGAAGCGGCCTGAGCGCACGCGCGACAGCGCATGTCGCCTTCGGGCCTGTCTTTGACGGCGGCAGGCCCGAAGAACGGGCGCGCGGACCTCTAGTCTGCTGCGTAGGCCGCCTGTAGCCTTGGCGGTGCAGCGAAGGAGAGACCATGCGCACCCATGCCCAGGCCGTCGTGATCGGGGGCGGCGTCGTCGGCTGCTCCATCCTCTATCATCTGGCCAAGGCCGGCTGGACGGAGGTGGTGCTGCTGGAGCGCGACGAACTCACCAGCGGCTCGACCTGGCACGCGGCGGCCAACATCCACGGGCTGCACGACGTCACCAACATCTCGCGCCTGCAGCACTACACCATGCAGCTCTACCGCGAGCTCGAGGCCGAGACCGGCCAGAGCTGCGGGGTGTTCCAGCCTGGCTCGCTCTACCTTGCCCAGACGGAGGCGCGCGACCACCAGCTTCGCCTGCAGGAGGCCAAGGCCCGGCGCTACGGCATGAACTTCCACGAGATCACCCGCGCCGAGGCCGAGCGTCTGCACCCGCTCGCCGACTTCGAGGGCGTGCGCCGCATCATGTACGAGCCCGACGGCGGCAACGTGGACCCCTCTGGCGTGACCAACGCCTATGCGCTGGGCGCGCGCCAGCGGGGGGCGGAAATCCACCGCTTCACGCCGGTCACGGGGACGGAGCAGCAGCCGGACGGCACCTGGATCGTGCGCACCGAAACGGGCGACATCCGCACCCCTTGGGTCGTGAACGCCGCGGGGCTCTGGGCGCGCGAGGTGGCGGCGATGGCGGGCGTCACGCTGCCGCTGCAGCCCACCGAGCACCAGTATTTCGTGACGGAGACGATCGCCGAAGTCGCGGCGATGGACCGCCGCCTGCCGTCGCTGGCCGACCGCGACGGGGAGTATTACCTGCGCCAGGAGGGCAAGGGCCTGCTCGTCGGCGCCTACGAGCGCGACATGCGCTTCTGGGCCGAGGACGGCACGCCGCAGGACTTCGGCCACGAGCTTTTCGCCGACGATCTGGAGCGCATCGAGGAGAACATGATGCGCGCCATCGCGCGGGTGCCTGCGCTGGAGACCGCGGGCATCAAGCGTGTCATCAACGGGCCGATGATCTGGTCGCCCGACGCCTCGGCGCTCTTCGGCCCGGTGCCGGAGATGCGCGGCTACTTCGCCTGCTGCGGGATCATCCCGGGGTTTTCCCAGAACGGCGGGCTGGGCCGCCTCGCCGCCGAGTGGATGGTGGAGGGCGAGCCCTCGCTCGACCTCTTCGGATGGGATCTGGCGCGCTTCGGGGACTGGGCGACGAAGGACTTCACGAAGGCGCGGGTGCGCGACCAGTACGCCCACCGCTTCGCCATCCACTTCCCCGGCGAGGAGCGGGAGGCCGGCCGCCCCGTCCGTACGCGCCCGGCCTACGGGATGCAGCGCGAGATGGGCGCGAAGTTCGGCCTCAACTACGGCTGGGAGCATCCGCTCTACTTCGACGCGGAGACCCCGGACAGCGCCGGTTTCACCCGCCAGCCGTGGTGGGAGAGCGTGGGCCGCGAGGCGCGGATGGTGCGCGCGCGCGCCGGCATCCTCGACATCTCGAATTTCGCGAAATACCGCGTCGCCGGGCCGGGGGCCGAGGACTGGCTGAACGCGCTTCTGGCCAACCGCATGCCGCGGGAGGTCGGGCGCTCGTGCCTCGCGCCGCTGATCGGGCGGCGCGGCGGCGTGGCGGGCGATTTCACCGTCACGCGGCTGGGGCCGGAGGAGTTCTGGGTGATCGGCGCCGGGGCGGCCGAACGGTTCCACCAGCGCTTCTTCGCAGAGGTGCCCCGGCCCGCGCGCACCACGGTCGAGAGCCTGACCGAGGCGGTCTGCGGCTTCAACGTGGCCGGCCCGCGGGCGCGCGACCTGCTCGCGCCGCTCACCGACGCCGATCTCTCTAACGCCGCCTTCCCCTTCTTCCGCTCGCGCCGGATCACGGTGGCGGGCATCGACTGCGTGGCGCTGCGCGTTTCCTTCACCGGCGAGCTCGGCTGGGAGCTGCACTGCGCGGCCCACGATCAGGTGGCGCTCTACACCGCGCTGCTGGAGGCCGGGCGCGGCCTCGGCGCCGGCCCCGCGGGCAGCCGGGCGCTGATGTCGCTCCGGCTGGAAAAGGGCTACGGCTCCTGGGGGCGGGACTACTCGCCCGAATACCGGCCGCAGGAATCGGGGCTCGCGGGGCTCGTCCGCCGCGACAAGGACTTCCTGAACAGGCCCGCCTGGGAGGCCGTGGCCGACGCGCCCCCGCGCGAGGTGCTGCGCCTGCTGGAGATCGAGGCGACCGAGGCCGACGCCGCCGGCGGCGAGCCCGTGTTCCTGCCCGACGGCACGCCCGCGGGGCAGGTGAGCTCGGGCGGCTACGGCTACCACGTGGACAGCTCGCTCGCTCTGGCGTATCTCGCGCCCGAACTGGCCGGGCCGGGGGACGTGGTGCATGTCGCGATCCTCGGCCGCCCGCACGCCGCCCGCGTCCTCGCGGAGCCGCCCTTCGACCCGAAGGGCCTGCGGCTCAGGGACAGGGCCGCGGAGATGGAGCCCGCGCAGTGATCGCAGACAGACCCGGCCTTATGGAGGCCGTGAGAGACCGCTTCGCCCATGTCGAGGACTGCCCCTTCGAGGGGCCGCGCGTCTTCTTCGAGAACGCGGGCGGGGCGCTGCACCTGAAGTCGGTGATGCAGACCTCGGCCTTCTACGCCGGGATGCCCGACAACCAGGGCCGGGCCAACGCCGCCTCCCGCGCGCTGATGGACCGGATCGCGCGGGGCCGCGACGACATGCGCGCCTTCTTCGGGGCGGAGAACGGCGAGGTCCTCGTCGGCGAGAGCGGGACGGAGATCCTCTTCCGCCTGATCCGCACCGCGGCGACGGGGGCGGAGGCGGGCGGAATGATGCTCTGCTCGACGCTCGAGCACCCGGCGAGCCGCAGCGCCATGGCGCACTGGGCGGAGGCGACGGGCCGCCCGCTGGTCGCCGTGCCGCACGACGACGCGGCCGCCACCGTCACGCCGGAGGCCTACGCCGCCCATGTCACGCCCGAGTCGCGGGTGGTCAGCATCGTGCACACCTCGCCGGTGACCGGCATGGCGGTGGACGTGCCCGGCGTCATCGCCGCCGTGCGCGCGGTCGCGCCGGAGGCCTTCGTGATCGTGGACGGCATCCAGCACGCGAGCCACGGGGCCGTCTCGGTCGCGGGCGCGGACGGCTACGCGGTCTCGCCCTACAAGATGTTCTCGCGCCACGGCTACGGCGTCGGCTGGGCCTCCGACCGGCTGACGGCGCTGCCGCACGAGCAGCTCGCGGGCGGGCCGGCCCGCGCATGGGAGCTCGGCACGCGGGACACCGGGGCCTACGCCACCTTCTCGGACGTGATCGACTACCTCGACTGGCTGGGCGGGCACTTCACCGAAACCGGTGACCGCCGCGCCCGGCTCGAGGCCGCGGGCGGCGCGATCGCGGCGCACGAGGCGCGGCTCCTCGAGGCGATGCTGCACGGCACCGGCAACCTGCGCGGGCTCGCCGAGATGCCGGGCGTGCGGCTGATCGGCCCGGCCGACGCAGCGGGGCGCGAGGGCGTCGTCTCCCTCTGGCTAGAGGGCATGGCCTCGGCCGATCTGGTGGATCACCTGGGCAGTCGCGGCGTGCGGGTGCACATCCGCAAGAACGACCACTACTGCGGCAACATCCTGGGGCCGTTGGGGCGCGAGGACTGCATCCGGGTCTCGGTCTGTCATTACAATACCGAGGCCGAGGTCGCGCGCTTCCTCGCCGCTATGGAAGAGGCGGTGACGCAGGCCCGGGCCGCCTGAAGCGAAGAAGAAGTCTCGATCGAGAACTCTTCGGGAGCCGGCCAAGAGCCATGCCGAATTTTCGTACGAAGATTCGGCGGCCTCAGACCGGCAGCGCGGTGGTGGCCGAGACCGTGCGCAAGGCGAAGCTCGACTTCATCTGCGCCACGCCCGGCAGTCGCGTCAGGTACTGTCGGTGGATGCGCGCGAAGTCCTCGGTATCCTCGGCGACCACTTTCAGGATGTAGTCCGCCGTGCCCGCCATCAGGTGACACTCCAGGACGTCCGGCACGCGTCTGACCGCCTGCTCGAAGGCCTCGAGCACCTCGTCGGCCTGGGTCTGCAGCGTGATCTCGACGAAGACCATGGCCGGCACGCCGAGCCTGCGCGCGTCCAGCAGCGCAACGTAGCCGCGGATCATGCCGTCGGTCTCCAGCCGCTGCACGCGCCGGTGACAGGCAGACGCGGAGAGATGCACCCGCTCGGCGAGATCCGCGTTGGAGATCCGCCCGTCGCGCTGGAGCGCCCGCAGGATGCGCTTGTCGGTTTCGTCGAGAGCCATTCCGGAGAATCTTGCGAAAGATGCCGCTTGCCTGCGTAGAATATTCCAGGATGCGTGCCGAAGGCGAGAGGATTCCCGACGTATTTGCGCGCCCGCGGAGTCAATCTCGGCACAGACGGAGGAGGTTGCACCATGAAGATCGGTTGCCCGAAGGAGATCAAGCCGCAGGAGTTTCGCATCGGCCTCACGCCCCATGCCGCGCGGGAGGCGGTGGCGCATGGGCACGAGGTGATCGTCGAGGCGGGCGCCGGGCGGGGCGCGGGCTTCGAGGATGCCGATTATGTCTCGGCCGGGGCACGGCTGGCCGACACGCCGCAGGAGATCTTCGCCGAGGCCGAGATGATCGTGAAGGTGAAGGAGCCGCAGCCGGCCGAGCGCGCGATGCTGCGCGAGGGGCAGTTGCTCTTCACCTATCTCCATCTCGCCCCCGACCCCGAGCAGACGCACGACCTGCTCGCCTCGGGCGTCACCGCCATCGCCTACGAGACCGTGACCGACGCCCAGGGTGGCCTGCCCCTGCTTGCGCCGATGTCGGAGGTGGCGGGCAAGCTCGCGCCGCAGATGGGCGCCTGGACCCTGCAGAAGGCCAACGGCGGGCGCGGCGTGCTGCTGGGCGGCGTGCCGGGGGTTGGGCCGGCCCGCGTCGTCGTGATCGGCGGCGGCGTGGTGGGCACCCATGCCGCGCGGGTGGCCGCCGGCATGGGCGCCGAGGTCACCGTGCTCGACCGTTCCCTGAGCCGGCTGCGCTATCTCGACGACGCCTTCGGCGGGCTCTTGCGCACACGCTACGCGAGCGCGGGCAACAATGCCGAACTGGTGGCCGAGGCCGATCTGGTGATCGGCGCGGTGCTGATCCCGGGCGCGGCGGCGCCGAAGCTCGTCACGCGCGCCCAGCTGTCCACGATGAAGCCCGGCGCGGCGGTCGTGGACGTGGCGATCGACCAGGGCGGCTGCTTCGAGACCTCGCGGCCCACGACGCATGAGGATCCGATCTACGAGGTGGACGGGATCATGCACTACTGCGTGGCGAACATGCCCGGCGCCGTGGCGCGCACCTCCACCATCGCGCTCGGCAACGCGACGATGCCCTTCATGCTGGCACTCGCGGACAAGGGGTGGCGCGCCGCCTGCGCGGCGGATCCGCACCTGCTCGACGGTCTTAACGTCCATGCCGGAAAGCTGACGAACTATGCCGTCGGCCGGGCGCTCGGGATCGACGTGGTGGCGCCGCGTCTCGCGCTGAAAGGCTAAGAATCAACCTTCATTCGACAAAGCTGCGCCCCAGAATTGTCGCGAAAACCGATTTCAACCCCCGCATGCACAGGGGTGTCTGCGCTCGCGCAAAATGCTCGGGTAATTCAAGGGTTCGCCAATATGGGACGCAAAAACTGGGACGAGAGGATCGCGCGGAGGTTGCGCCGGTTCGGGCGCGAAGAAGAGGGCGCGCTGGCCATCTGGTCCATCTTCATGCTGATGATGATGCTGATGGCAGGCGCGCTGGGCATCGACATGATGCTGGCGGAAATGCGCCGTGCCGAGCTTCAATCGACCCTCGACCGCGCGGTGCTCGCCGCCGCCGACCTCGACCAGGAGCAGGATCCGGAGGGCGTGGTCCACAGCTACCTGGAAGTGGCAGGGCTCGCGGAGCATCTGCAGGACGTCAAGGTCGAGGAGGGCCTGAACTTCCGCAACGTTCAGGCCAACGTTCGCACGGAGCAGGACACGCTTCTGCTCGACATGTTCGGCAAGGACGTGCTGCCTATCGTGGCGCAGGCGACCGCAGAGGAAGCCGTGAGCGAGGTCGAGGTCTCGCTGGTGCTCGACATATCGGGCTCGATGGGATCGAACCAGCGTCTGCCGCGTCTGAAAGACGCCGCCGAGGAATTTGTCGATATCCTTCTCGCCAGTGCCGAGCCGGGCGCCATCTCGCTCTCGATCGTGCCCTACGCCACGCAGGTCTCCGTCGGGTCGCAGCTCATCCAGCAGTTTTCGGTTTCGGACGAGCACGCGCACTCGCATTGCGTAAAGTTCGAGAACGGCGCCTTCGACACCATCGAGCTGTCCACCGACGACCCGCTGGAGCGCGCGGCGCATTTCGATCCCTTCTCTCCCTACACATGGGGGCGCGGTCCCTTCCGCACCGTTTGCCGCACCGAGCCCGAGGCCGAAATCATGCCGTTCGGCGAAGATGGCGCCACGCTGAAGGCGCGCATCGACGATCTGACCGCGGATGGGAACACCTCGATCGACATCGGCGTGAAGTGGGGAGCGGCGCTGCTCGATCCCTCGACCCGGCCGGCCATCGACGCGATGATCGACGCGGGCGAGATAGATGCGGTCTTCGCCGGCCGGCCGCGCGATCTCGACGAGCCCGAAGTTCTCAAGGTGCTGGTGGTGATGACCGATGGTCAGAACACCACGCTCTTCGAGATGGATGACGACTACCGCAGCGGACCGAGCGACTTCTGGATCGATCCTGATACCGGCCGGCTCAGCTTCGAGACCATCGAGGAAGGCAGCAGCGGGTGCGGCTGGAAATGGCAGAGCGGCTGGAAGTGGGTCTGCACCGAAGAGGAGGACGAAGTGGTCTACTACGTCCCCCATAACGGTGACTGGCGCAGTACACCCTACGGCGGAAGCGACGCCTACCGCCTCGACTACGCCGATCTCTGGGCCGAGACCACCGTGGGTTATCACGCCTACATGCGTTACCTGGCCAGCGGGGATCCCGACGACTACTACGACTGGGACAACGAGCCTTATCATGCGAGCACCGCCAGCCTGAAGGATCAGCGGCTGAGTCGCATCTGCCAGGCGGCGCGTGACGCGGGGATCGTGATCTACACGGTGGGCTTCGAGCTGCCCAACGACAACGCCGCCCTCGTTCTGGAGGACTGCGCCTCTTCGCCGGGGCATTTCTTTCGGGTCGAGGGGCTGGAGATTTCCGACGCCTTCACCGCGATCGCGCGTCAGGTCCGGCAGGTTCGCCTGATCGAGTGAGCCCGCTCGAAACGGCCGCGCGGGGCGCGCTTCCCGACGGTCGGGTGCGCTCGCAGTCTTCGGCGGACAGCTTCGGTGCTCCTGCCTCCGCCGCGCCGGCGTCACGGCGCGGTCGAGCAGTCAGGTCCCGGGCCTGCGTCGCGTCTCCTGCCGGTCAGTCCGGGTCATCCGTCGGGGGCTGTGCGTGGACGTCCGGTCGGAGGATCTGTCCGGTCGCTCCGGCCTTGCTCCCGGGAAGGGGCGGTGCACGATCGCGCATGGTTTGCCGTGCGGCGGCCGACGGGGGCCGCGTCTGCGGCCCATCAAACAGAAGCGCCGGCATCCCGGGAAACGCGCGAACAGGACGGGATACCGGCGCTCCGGCCCGGGGGGCAGGGATAGGCCCCCGGGCGTCTCTTCAACCGCTCACTCGGGGCTGGCTTCGCCGCCGCCGAGCTGGTGGACATAGGCCGCCACCGCGCGGATTTCGTGCTCTTCGAGACGGTTCTGCCAGGGCGGCATCACGCCGAAGCGCGAGTAGGTGACCGTCTCCATCAGCGTGTCGTAGTCGCCGCCGTAGAGCCAGATCGCGTCGTTGAGCGCGGGCGCGCCCTGGAAGCGGTCGCCGCCGCCCTCGGCCCCGTGGCAGGCCGAGCACTGGATCTCGTAGATCTCGGCGCCCGCCTCGGCGGCCGCGGCGTCCTGCGGCTCGCGGCCCGACATGGACATCACGTAGTTGACCACCTGCACGATCTCTTCCTCGCCGAGGATTTCGCCGAAGGCCGGCATCTGCGACCAGCGCGCGTCGGGGTCGTCCTCGTTCCGGATGCCGTGACGCACGGTGTAGTGGATGTCCTCGATCGTGCCCCCCCAGAGCCAGGCGTCGTCGAGCAGGTTGGGATAGCCCGCGGCCTGAACGCCGGCCGCGCCCGAGCCGTGGCACTGCGCGCACCAGGTGCGGTAGACGGCGGCGCCGGCCTGCGTGGCGTAGGTGCGCAGCTCGTCGTCCTCGACCACCTGGGTCAGCTCGACCGAGGCGAGGCGCTCGTTGATCGCGGCGTTGCGGCCTTCGGCCTCGGCGATTTCCTTTTCCACCTCGGCGCGGCTGGAATAGCCCAGAAGCCCCGGCGTCGCCTCCTTGATGCCCGGCCAGGCCGGGTAGGCGATGGTGTAGCCGATCCCCCAGATGATCGTGGCGTAGAAGATCCACAGCCACCAGCGCGGGAGCGGGTTGTTGTATTCCTGGATCCCGTCCCACTCGTGGCCCGTGGTTTCGGGCTCCTGCTTGCGGTTCTTGTCGCTCATCTCCGCGCCTCCTTGCGCTGACGCGTTTCGTCTTCCTCATCGTCGGGCGCCGGGGCGTCCTCGTGACGGAAGGGAATGGTCTTGCTCTCTTCGTGGGCCTTGCGGCGGCTGGGCAGGAACACCCAGACCACCACGCCCAGGAAGAAGAGGAACATGGCCAGCAGGCCCCAGCTGTCCGCGAGGGTCCGCAGGAAGGTGTATTCCTCCATCGCGTCCTCCTTACCGGCTGTCGACCGGCTCGAAGGTGGAGAAGTCCACCAGCGTGCCCAGCATCTGCATGTAGGCGATCAGCGCGTCCGCCTCCGAGATGCCCGGCTGGCCGTCGAAGTTGCGGGCCTGCGCCTTGGGATAGCGCGCCATCAGCCCCTCGTGGTCGGCGTCCGGGTCGGCCTGCGCGCGGAAGTCCGCGGCGGCGTTCTCGATCATCTCGTCGGTGTAGGGCACGCCGACGAAACGGTGCGTCTCGAGCAGATCCTCGATGTGCTCGGGCGTGATCATCGTCCGCTCGAGGTAGTCGTACTTGGGCATCACCGATTCAGGGACCACCGACTGCGGATCGCGGAAGTGGTCCACGTGCCAGGCGTCCGAGTAGCGGCCGCCGACGCGGGCGAGGTCCGGCCCCGTCCGCTTCGAGCCCCACTGGAACGGATGGTCGTACATCGACTCCGCCGCCAGGCTGTAGTGCCCGTAGCGCTCCACCTCGTCGCGCATCGGGCGGATCATCTGGCTGTGGCAGACGTAGCAGCCCTCGCGGATGTAGATGTCGCGCCCCGTGAGCTCCAGCGGGCTGTAGGGCCGCATGCCGTCCACCTCCTCGATCGTGTTCTCGAGGTAGAAGAGCGGCACGATCTGGACGAGCCCGCCCACCGTCACGACAAGGAAGCTGAAGATCAGCAGGAGCGTCGCGTTGGTCTCGAGGATCTTGTGCTTGTCGAGAATTGCCATCTTGCGGCCCTCCTTATTCGGCCGGGATGGCGGCCGGGGCGCCCGCGGCCTCTTTGGCCGGGGACCGCCGGACGGTCATCCAGAGGTTGTAGCACATGATGATCGCGCCAGCGAGGTAGAGCACCCCGCCGAGGGCCCGCACCACATACATCGGGAACTTGGCGGCCACCGTGTCGGCGAAGCTGTTCACGAGGAAGCCGTTGGCGTCCACCTCGCGCCACATCAGGCCTTCCATGATGCCGGTGACCCACATCGAGGCGGCGTAGAGCACGATCCCGATGGTGGCGAGCCAGAAGTGCCAGGAGACGAGGCTCAGGCTATAGAGCCGCTCCCGGTTCCACAGCCGCGGCACGAGGAAGTAGAGCGCGCCGAAGGTGATCATGCCGTTCCAGCCGAGCGCGCCCGAGTGCACGTGCCCGATCGTCCAGTCGGTGTAGTGCGACAGCGAGTTGACCGCCTTGATGGACATCATCGGCCCCTCGAAGGTGGACATGCCGTAGAACCCCACCGAGATCACCATCATGCGGATCACCGGGTCGGTCCTGAGCTTGTCCCAGGCCCCCGAGAGCGTCATCAGGCCGTTGATCATGCCCCCCCAGCTGGGCATCCACAGCACGACCGAGAACACCATTCCAAGCGTCGAGGCCCAGTCGGGCAGCGCCGTGTAGTGCAGATGGTGCGGACCGGCCCAGATGTAGATGAAGATCAGCGCCCAGAAGTGGATGATGCTGAGCTTGTAGGAAAAGACCGGCCGCTCGGCCTGCTTCGGGATGAAGTAGTACATCATGCCCAGGAAGCCCGCGGTCAGGAAGAAGCCCACTGCGTTGTGGCCGTACCACCACTGCGTCATGGCGTCCTGCACGCCGGCGAAGGCCGAGACCGACTTCGACCCCCAGATCGAGACCGGGACCGAGAGGTTGTTGAAGACGTGCAGCATCGCCACGGTCACGATGAAGCTCAGGTAGAACCAGTTGGCGACGTAGATGTGCGGCTCTTTCCGCTTGATGATCGTGCCCAGGAAGACGGCGAGATAGACCACCCAGACGATGGTCAGCCACCAGTCCGCGTACCACTCGGGCTCGGCGTATTCGCGCGACTGCGTGGCGCCCAGAAGGTAGCCCGTCGCGGCGAGCACGATGAAGAGCTGATAGCCCCAGAACACGAACCAGGCCGCGTTGCCGCCCCAGAGGCGCGCGGCGGAGGTGCGCTGTACCACGTAGAACGACGTCGCGATCAGCGCGTTGCCGCCGAAGGCGAAGATGACCGCCGAAGTGTGCAGCGGCCGCAGCCGGCCGAAGTTCGCGTAGCCTTCGGACCAGTCGAAGTTCAGCCCCGGAAAGGCGAGCTGGAAGGCGATGAAGACCCCGGCGAGAAAGCCCACGACGCCCCAGAAGGCGGTGGCGATCACGCCGGCGCGCACCACGCCGTCCATGTAGCTCCGCGAGAGATCCGGGCCGGCCGTCACCGGCTCGTCCGTATGGCGCAGCGTCCAGAGAAACAGTCCGCCGGCCACCAGCATGACAATGATGGCATGAACCTGATAGGCGAGATCGCGCGCGTAGTTCGCCGCCATCATCGCGAAAAGCGCGATGAGGCCGTACACGATCAGCTTGAGATAATTCGACATATGGTCGTGTCCCTTCCGTCGGCCCGCACGACTCGTGTCACGCGCGGACGTGTTCGCGTGAGGGTTTCATGCGGTTCGCGGTCGGACCATGCCTTGATCTGCATCAAGGCTCGTGGCCAAGCGGCTTGACCCGTGTCAAGGTGCGTCGCCGGGCCGCGCCCTAGGGTCGGCCGCAGGGAATGAAGAGGAGGTGCCTGATGGCCTACAAGACCCTGATGACGGTCGTGACTGACCCCGCTCTGGCGGAAGTGCCGCTCGCGCAGGGCATCGCCATGGCCGAGGCGGAGGACGCCCATCTGGAGGTCGCCTGTTTCGGTGTGGACCGCACGCAGACCGGCTATTATTACGCCGGCGCCAACGCCATGATCCTGCAGGAGACTCTGTCCCGCGCGCAAAAGGAGGCCGAGGCCGCGGCCGAGCACGTCCGCGCGCAACTGGGCGGCACCTCGATCCGCTGGAACGTGGAGACCGGCGTCGCGCAGCTCGCCGATATCGGACGCAGCGTCGCCGCGCATGCCCGCTTCTCCGATCTCGTCATCCTGCCCAAGCCCTATGGCGAGGGGCACGGCGCAGAGCTCGAGCCGATCATCGAGGGCGCGCTCTTCGACGGGCGGGTGCCGGTGATGGTCATGCCCGACAAGGCGACATCCACCCTCAATCCCCGCCGCGTGATGATCGGCTGGGACGAGAGCGCCGAGGCGCTGTCGGCCGTGCGCGCCGCGATCCCGCTGCTGACGCGGGCCGACGCCGTGCATGTCGTGGTGGTCGATCCGCCGGCGCACGGCCCCAACCGCTCGGACCCAGGCGGGCTGCTGTCGCAGTTCCTCGCGCGCCACGGCGTCAAGGTCGAGATCGACGTGCTGGCCAAGACCCTGCCGCGCATCTCCGACGTGCTCGCGCGGCACGCGGGCGACATCGAGGCCGAGATGATCGTGATGGGCGCCTACGGGCATTCGCGCTTCCGCGAGGCGATCCTGGGCGGCGCCACGCGCAACATGCTCGAATCGACCAGCGTCCCGCTCTTCATGGCGCACTGAGGCGCGGTGTCCCCCGCGGCTGCGGAACGCGCCTGCGGCGCGTCGCTCCGCGGGGGGTATTTGGGGACCATTGAAACGGCTGGCGGCTGCCGGGGCGAGGGGCCAGAGTGGCGGGGCCTTGTGATGACGGGAGGCCCGGATGCCCGACCTCGCCCTTTCCGACGTGACCCTGCACTACGAGATCGGCGGCGCGGGGCCGCCGCTCCTGCTGCTTGCCGGGATGGTGAGCGACAGCGCAAGCTGGGCGCCGCTGGTCGAGCCGCTGGAGGCGCACTTCACGGTCATCCGGCCGGACAACCGCACCACCGGCCGCACGCGGCCCTGGGACGCGGCCGTAAGCGTGGCGGCGATGGCCGGCGATGCGGCGGCGCTCCTCGAGGCGCTGGGGCAGGGGCCTGCGCATGTGGCTGGGCACTCGATGGGCGGGCTGATCGCGATGGAACTGGCTGCGGCGCGGCCCGACCTCGTGTCGCGCCTGACGGTGATGGCCTCGGCGCCGATGCGCATGGCGCGCAACGTCTTTCTCTTCCGCACGCTGCTGGCGCTGCGGGCGGAGGGGATGGCGGAGGACCTGTGGCTGCGCGCGCTCTTTCCCTGGCTCTTCCACCCCTCGGCCTTCGACCTGCCGGAGCAGATCGAGGCGGGGATACGCGCGGGGCTGGACTATCCTTACGCCCAGAGCGCGGAGGCGATGGCGCATCAGGTCTCTGCGCTCGAGGCCTACGATCCCGCGGGGCTTGGCCCCCGCGTGCAGGTGCCGACGCTGGCCCTTCTGGCGGGGAACGACGCGCTGATCCCCGAGGCAGAGGCGCGCGCCGCCTTGGCGGACATCCCGGCCCTGCGCGTGGAGACGGTGCCGCGTGCCGGCCACTCGCTGCACTGGGATGCGCCGAAGGCGGTGGCCGAGGCTCTGATCCGCTCTAGCGGCGCGGACGGCGCCAGTGCGTCGGCACGATGACGAGCGCGCCGACCGAGCTGATGATCGCGTCGATGCCGGGCGAGCCGATACGGATGCCGAACATGATGCGCAGGAAGTAGAACAGGAACGCGCCGCCGATGCAGATGATCACGCTCTGCAGGATGCCGTTGCGGGTGAAGCCTGTCTTTTCAGACAGATAACCGACGATTCCCGCGATCACCACCGTGCCGATCAGGGTCGGAAACATGGTCTAGCCTCCCAGTCTCGTGCCCCTGGGCACCGCCAGCCCGCGCAGGAAGGCCTCCGCCTCCTGCGGACCGCGCCCCTCGCGCTGGGCGCGCGTTACCTGCACCGCGCCGCTGCCGCAGGCCACCGTGAAGGCCTCGTCGAGCACCTCGCCCGGTGCGCCCGCGCCCTCGGCCAGCCGCGCGCCCAGCAGTTTGACCCGGTGCCCGCCGAGGTCGGTCCAGGCGCCGGGGAAGGGCGAGAGGCCGCGGATCAGCCGGTCCACCTCTACCGCCGGTTTCGTCCAGTCCACCCGCGCCTCGGCCTTGTCGATCTTGGCGGCGTAGGTAACGCCCTCCTCGGGCTGCGGCATCGGCGTCAGATCGTCGAGCCGCGCCAGCGCCTCGGTGATGGCCTCTGCGCCCAGCGCGGCAAGACGCTCGTGGAGTTCCCCGGCCGTTTCCTCCGCCCCGATCGCCAACCGCCGCTCCAGCAGCACGGGGCCGGTGTCGAGGCCCGGCTCCATCTGCATGATGGCGATGCCGGTCTCCGCATCGCCCGCCATGATCGCCCGCTGGATCGGCGCCGCGCCGCGCCAGCGCGGCAGCAGCGAGGCATGGATGTTGAGGCAACCCCGCGCCGGCGCCGCGAGGATCGGGCGCGGCAGGATCAGCCCGTAGGCCGCGACCACGGCCACCTCGGCGCCCAGCGCGGCGAAGGCGTCCTGCTCTTCTGCGGGCTTCAGGCTGACCGGGTGGCGGACGGGCAGGCCCAGCTCCTCTGCCAGCGCCTGCACCGGACTGGGCCGCGGCTTTTTCCCTCGTCCTGCAGGGCGCGGCGGCTGGGTGTAGACGGCGGCGATGTCATGGCCCGCGGCATGGAGCGCGCGCAGGGCCTCTGCCGCGAAATCGGGCGTGCCCATGAAGATCAGCCGCACCGCGCTACCCCGCCTTCCTGGATTTCCGCAGCAGCATGTCGCGCTTCACCCGGCTCAGCCGGTCGAAGAACATGCGGCCCTCGAGATGGTCGATCTGGTGCTGCACCGAGACGGCCCAGAGCCCCTCGAATTCGCGGCGGTCCACCTGCCCGGCCTCGTTCAGATAGCGCACCGCGACCTTCGCGGGCCGCCGCACCACCGCCGAGACGCCCGGCAGGCAGGGGCTGGCCTCGGCGTAGTCGATCGTCTCGCGCGCGGCGTCGAGGATCTCGGGGTTGGCCATCCGCACCGCGCGGCCGCGCTCGCGGCTCGCGTCCACCACGGCGAGGCGCTGCATCACGCCCAGTTGCGGCGCGGCGAGGCCCAGGCCCGGCATTGCCTCCATCACCGCCACCATCTCGTCCCAGAGCGCGCGGGTCTCGTCCGTCACCGCCGCGACCGGCGCCGCGCGCTGGCGCAGCCGCGGGTCGGGCCAGCGCAGGATCGGCCGCGGGTTCACGCCTTGGCCTTCTCGCGCTTCAGCTTGACCATCTTGCGGGTGATCATCTGCCGCTTCATCGGCCCGAGATAGTCGATGAAGAGCTTGCCGTTCAGATGGTCGATCTCGTGCTGCACGCAGGTCGCCCAGAGGCCGCCGAACTCCTCTTCGCGCTCGGCGCCGCTCTCGTCGATCCAGCGGACCTGCACCTCCGCCGGGCGGGTGACGTCGGCATACTGCTCGGGGATCGACAGGCAGCCTTCCTCGTAGGTGTTGAGCTCATCCGAGGCCGCGACAACCTCGGGGTTGAACATCACCAGGGGCTGCGGCTCCGCGCCCTCTTCCTTGACGCAGTCGAGCACGATCAGTCGCTCCGGAACGCCCACCTGGGGGGCGGCGAGGCCGATGCCCGGCGCGGCATACATCGTCTCGAGCATGTCGCGGGCGAGTTGCCGCCGCGCGTCGGACAGGTCGGCGACGGGCGCGGCCACCTTCTTGAGCCGCGGGTCGGGGTGGATGAGGATCGGGCGCTTCATGAGGGCTGAGATAGGCGAGCGCGCGCCGCCGCGCAACGCCATACGGCCCTCGCGCGCCGCGTCCGTGCGAACGGGGCGCGCGGATCGCTCAGACCGAGGTGCAGATGTATTTGACCTCGAGGAACTCCTCGACGCCGTAGTGCCCGCCCTCGCGGCCGAGCCCCGACTGCTTGACGCCGCCGAAGGGCGCCACCTCGGTCGAGATGAGGCCCGTGTTCACGCCCACGATGCCGTATTCAAGCCCCTCCTGCACCCGCGTGATCCGGCTGATGTCGCGGGCGTAGAAGTAGCTCGCGAGGCCGTAGATCGTGTCGTTGGCCAGCGCGATCGCCTCTTCCTCGGTCTCGAAGCGGAAGAGGGGCGCCAGCGGGCCGAAGGTCTCTTCGGTGGCGACGGCCATCTCCTGCGTCACGCCGGCCAGGACCGTGGGCCGCAGGAAGGCGCCGGGCAGGTCGTCCTCGCCGCCCAGAACGATCTTTGCGCCCTTGGCCGTGGCGTCGGAGATGTGTTCGCGCACCTTCTTCACCGCGCCTTCGTTGATCAGCGGGCCCAGCTGCACGCCCTCTTCCAGCCCGTCGCCGACCCTGAGCTCGCGCACCCGCTTGGCCAGCTTCTCGGCAAAGGTATCATAGACGCCCGACTGCACGTAGATGCGGTTGGCGCAGACGCAGGTCTGGCCGTTGTTGCGGAACTTGCTCTGGATCGCGCCCTCGACGGCGGCGTCCAGATCCGCGTCGTCGAAGACGATGAAGGGCGCGTTCCCGCCCAGCTCCATCGAGCACTTCATCACCTGATCGGCCGCCTGCCGCAGCAGGATGCGCCCCACCTCGGTCGAGCCGGTGAAGGTGAGCTTGCGCACCTTGGGATTCTCGCAGAATTCCTTGCCGATCTCCGAGGACCGCGAGGAGGGCACGATAGACAGCACGCCCGCCGGCACGCCCGCCCGCTCGGCCAGAACGGCGAGGGCGGTGGCCGAAAGCGGGGTCTCGGACGCGGGCCGCCCGACGAAGGTGCAGCCGGCCGCCAGCGCCGGGCCGGCCTTGCGGGTGATCATCGACGAGGGGAAGTTCCACGGCGTGATCGAGGCGGCCACGCCCACCGGCTGGCGGATCACGGTGATCCGCTTGTCGCGCTGATGGCCCGGGATCGTCTCGCCGTAGATGCGCTTGGCCTCTTCG
This sequence comes from Rhodosalinus halophilus, assembly GCF_003298775.1. Taxonomy (GTDB): domain Bacteria; phylum Pseudomonadota; class Alphaproteobacteria; order Rhodobacterales; family Rhodobacteraceae; genus Rhodosalinus; species Rhodosalinus halophilus. The sequence goes on from NZ_QNTQ01000006.1 coordinate 291,147, forward strand.
CCCGAGAACTCGATGAAGGCCGCGGCATAGGCGATCTCGCCGCGGCTTTCGGCGAGCGGCTTGCCCTGCTCGGCGGTCATCAGGATCGCCAGATCCTCCTGATGCTCCATCATCAGCTCGAACCAGCGCCGCAGGATCGCCGCGCGCTCCTTGCCGGTATGCGCGGCCCAGTCCTTCTGCGCGGCATGGGCCGCGTCGATGGCACCCGCGACCTGCGTGCGCGAGCAGTCCGCCACGCGCGCGATAACGTCGCCACGCGCGGGGTTCGTCACGTCGAAGGCGCCGTTCTCGCCATCGACCCACTGGCCGTTCACGTAGGCCCGCTCGGCCAGGAGGTCGGGATCCCTCAGCAGGGATTTGAGGTTCGTGGTCTCGTCCAGCATCCTGTCCTCCGGGGAATATGGGGTCGCGGTCAGGGCACGAGTGTGACTAGAAAGGAGCGCTCACTGCAAGCCGGAGTTCCGCGATGGACATGGATGCCGCCTATTCCAACAGCGATCACGTGCCCGATTCGGCCGATTACCCCCCGCGCTGGACCGCCGAGGCCGAAGCCTTCCGGGCGAAGCTCGGGCCGCGCGCCGAGCTCGACCTGCCCTATGGCGATCACCCGCGCGAGCGGTTCGATCTCTTCCGCCCCGAGGGGGCCGCGAAGGGGCTCGCGGTTTTCGTGCACGGCGGCTACTGGAAGGCCTTCGACAAGTCGACCTGGTCGCATCTGGCGGCAGGCCCGCTGGCGCGCGGCTGGGCGGTGGCGATGCCCTCCTACCGCCTTTGCCCGGACGTGCGGATCGCGGAGATCACGCAAGAGATCGCCGCAGCCGTGACCGCGATGGCGGGCCGGGTGGCGGGGCCGGTACGGCTCGCCGGGCACTCGGCGGGCGGGCACCTCGTGGCGCGGATGTGCGCGCCGGGGATGTTGCCGCCCGATGTGGCGGCGCGACTGGCGCGCGTCGTGCCGATCTCGCCCGTGGCCGATCTCGCGCCGCTGATGCAGACATCCATGAACGAGATCCTGGCGATCGATGCGGAGGAGGCCGCAGCGGAAAGCCCGGTGAACCAGCCCGCGCCGCAGGCGCCTGTCACCGTCTGGGTGGGCGGCGCGGAACTGCCCGCCTTCCTCGATCAGGCGGAGCGGCTCGCGCAGGCCTGGGGCGTGGAGTGGCGCGCGCCGGAGGGGCAGCACCACTTCAACGTGATCGAGCCTCTGGCCGAGCCGGACAGCGCTCTCACGCGGGCGCTGCTCTCCTGAGCGATGCGGCCCGGCAGGGCCGAAGAGCGGTTGCCGCCGCGCGCCGACGCAGGCAGGCTGCGGGCATGAGGATCCATCCGCTCACCGGCTATTGCGGCGCCGAGATCGAGGGCGTCGAGGTGCGCGACCTCTCGGCCGCGACCGCCGAGGCGCTGCGCGACGCGCTCGCGCGCTGGGGCGTGCTCGTGCTGCGCGACCAGCACCTCGAGCGTTCGGAACAGAAGCGCCTGACGCAGGTCTTCGGCCCGCTGATGCGGCTGCCCTATGTGGCGCCGATTGAGGACGACCCGGAGGTGATCGCCGTGCTCAAGGAGGCCGACGAGCGCGCGGGTGGCGTCTTCGGCGGCGACTGGCACTCCGACTTCAGCTTCCTGCCGAACCCGCCAGCGGGCTCGGTGCTCTGCGCGCACGAGGTGCCGGAGGCCGGCGGGGACACGGTCTGGGCGAGCCAGACCGCCGCCTGGGCGACGCTGCCCGACGATTTGCGCCGGACGGTCGAGGGGCGCGCGGCGATCCACGTGGGCAAGCCCTACGGCGTGAAGCACGCCCCGCCAGAGGAAGCGCGGTCAGGCAGTTCGATCCGCATGGTGCGCGGCGACCCCGAGGCCGACCGCGAGACGCGCCACCCCGCGGTGGTCACCTGCCCGCGGACGGGCGCACGGGCGCTCTTCCTGAACCCGATCTACACCACCCGGCTGGATGGCCTCACCGAGGACGAGAGCGCGCCGATCCTCGCCGCGCTCTACGCGCATGCCACGCGCCCCGACATCTCCTGCCGCCTGCGCTGGCGCGCGGGCGACGTGGCGATCTGGGACAACCGGCTGACCCTGCACTACGCGACGAACGACTACGATGGGCACCGGCGATTGCTGACCCGCACCACCTTTGCCGCCGCGCCGCCCGCGTGAGCGGGCGCAACGCGCTTGAACAAAGCGCGTTGCAAGGCGCTTCGAAGCGCCTTGCGCGGACCCCGACGCTGCGGCAAGAACACCCCCGGGGCGGGGCGATGGCGTCGCCACACCCGAAGGGTGCGCCCCTTGGCCGTCCTGAACGCCGGGACCTTTCTTTCGAGGGAGGGTCGCCCGTGACCGAACGCCCCGCATTCTACCGCTTCCCCAACGGCGACAAGGCCCCGCTGCCCTTCGCGCCGGAGGAATACGACAGGCGCCTCGCCGGCCTGCGCCGCAGCATGGCCGAGGCTGGCGTCGAGGTGGAGCTGCTGACCTCGATGCATAACGTCGCCTACTATTCCGGCTTTCTCTACTGTTCCTTCGGGCGGCCCTATGGCCTTGTCGTGACGCCCGAAACTTCGGTGGTCGTCGCGGCCGGCATCGACGGCGGCCAGCCCTGGCGGCGCTGCCACGGCGATGCGCTGACCTACACCGACTGGGCGCGCGGCAACTTCTGGCGGGCGGTCGCGCATGTGGCGGGCACCGGCCGGCGGCTGGGGATCGAGGGCGACCACCTGACGCTCGCCGCGCGGGCCGACCTCGACGCGCATCTCGCGCCGGTATCGGTCACGGACCTGGCCCCCGCCACGATGCGCCAGCGCATGACCAAGTCGCCGGCCGAGATCGCGCTGATCCGGCAGGGCGCGGCGGTGGCCGACATCGGCGGCGCGGCGATCCGTGACGCGATCCGCGAGGGCGCGCGCGAGATCGACGTGGCCATGGCCGGGCGCGACGCGATGGAGGCCGAGATCGCGCGGCGCTTCCCCGAGGCCGAGTATCGCGACACCTGGGTGTGGTTCCAGTCGGGGCTCAACACCGACGGCGCGCACAACCCGGTCACCGGGCGCAGGTTGTGCCACGGCGACATCCTGAGCCTCAACACCTTCCCGATGATCTCGGGCTACTACACGGCGCTCGAGCGCACGCTCTTCCTTGGCGCGCCCGACGCGGACAGCCTGAGGATCTGGGAGGCCAACGTCGCCGCGCATGAATACGGTATCTCGCTGCTGCGGCCCGGCGTGACCTGCGCCGAGGTCGCGCATCGCATCAACGCGTTTCTGGAGGAGCGCGGCCTGCTGCAATTCCGCAGCTTCGGCTACGGCCACAGCTTCGGCCTCCTCTCGCACTACTACGGCCGGGAAGCGGGGCTGGAGCTGCGCGAGGACATCGATACCGTGCTGGAGCCCGGCATGGTGATCTCGATGGAGCCGATGCTGACCATCCCCGAGGGCGAACCCGGCGCGGGCGGCTACCGCGAGCACGACATCCTGATCGTGACCGACGGCGCGCCGGAGAACATCACCGGTTTCCCGTACGGCCCCGCGCACAACGTCCTGGGCTAGGATCGAACGGGCCGGGCGGTGCGCCCGGCCCCTCGCGGTCACTGGCCGAAGCGGCCGAGCGCGCGGTAGTCGATCCCCTCGAGCAGGGCGAAGATCTGCTCCTGATCCTTGCCGTTGGCCTGCACGAGGATGCGGCTGTCGACGAGGCCGGTCACTTCCTCGTCCTGGATGGCGAATTTCTGCCGGCCGATGCGCTCCACCTTCAGCCCCATCGCGGCGGCGTTGGCCAGCATCCCCGACATCGCGCCGACCATCGGGCTGCCGGCGACGATCGTGAGCGACATGGCGCCGTCGCCCCCCTCCTCGCGGTATTCCGCTTGCGCCCCTGTGCCGCCGCCCATCATGGCGAGGCCCGCGCTCATCTCGGAGCTGACCTCGCGCGTCCAGCCGCCAGGCGCCTCGGGCAGGAAGCCGACCAGCGCGTCGGACTGCTTCTCGAGCATCTTCTGACGGGCGTAATCCACCTCTTCGAGAGCATAGGCGATGTCGCCCTCCTCGTAGGCTTCGATGGCGGACCGAAGCGTGTCGGTGATCTCGTCTGCTGCGGCTGGCAGGGCGACCAGGGTCGCGGCGGCAGCGCATGCGAGCACTTTCATCAAAGTAACCTCCCGGAAACGAACGTGTCGCGGGCGAACCTGCCTGCTCGCCTGCCGCGGTGCAAGCGGCGCACCAAGTGCCGCGTTGCGGCAGGACGGCGTGCCGCGTATCAAGGCGGCAGGCGCGGCGGCGCCGGAAGGAGAGCGGCATGGCGGCACTCGCACGGCTCGTGATCGTTGGCTTCATCGTGCTGACGGTGATCTACGTCAGCCTGTCGCTGTGGTCGCGCGCCGTGCGCCGCGAGCGGCTCGAGCAGCGCTGGGCCGAGAAGGGCCGCATCGGCGACCGCGAGGCCTTCGTGCGCCGCGGGCTGGAGCGCTACGACGCCTCGATCCGGCGCAAGCTGCTGCTGGGGGTCTATGTCATCCCGACGGTGGTCGTGGCAGCGATCATCTATATCACGAACTACGGCTGAGGAGGCGGCGATGGTCTACGTGAAGTGGTTTTTCATCCTCGCCTTCTGGGCGGTGGTCCTGGGCTTTCTCCACTACACGCTGCCGCAGCACGACATCGTGCGGATCACCGATACCTACGAGACGCGGGTGGACTACGGCGAGAATTCGTTGTTCTGGGCATCCGAATCCTCCGGCATGGCGACCGAGGTGCCCGGGCGCGACGTGTTCTTCATCCAGTCGCGGCTGACCAACGGCCGGCCGATGATCTACCGCAACGAGGACACCGGCTGGGGCTGGCCGCCCTATTTCAAGTTCGACTCCGCCAACCTGCAGGCCGACGCGGCAGACCTCCGCTCCACCCAGGATGACCCGCGGTGGGTGGTGGTGCGTCACTACGGCTGGCGAAACGAGTTCATGTCGATCTATCCCAACGCGGTGGATGTGCGGCTGGCCGAGGGGCCCGGGGAGCGGATCATCCCCTGGTTCAACATCGTGATCCTGACGCTGCTCGCGGCCTTCGTCTGGGGAGTCTGGGTGCGCTGGCGACGCTTCCGCCGGCGTCGGGTCGATCCCGTACTGGAGGAGATGGGCGACAGCGTGGCCGATTTCTCGGACGGCGTGTCAAGGCGCGGCGCGCGCCTGCGCCGGTGGTGGAAGAACGAGCCGGGCTGAGGCGCGCTCATCGGTCCCTCACGGTCCCTCTTCGCGCCGGCGGGCCGCGCTGCCGCGTTGGGGAATCGCCGCAGAGGGCCGCCGGTTCCGCGAAGAGCGCCCGCAAGGGCGCGATGAGCGCTCAGCGCGCGCCGTAGTAGAGCCCGACGACGTGCTCGGCCTCGGCGAAGAAGAGCCAGCGCGATACCGCGACGCCCGAGAGATGCACCAGCGCCGCCAGGGCCGCCCCGATCTTGCCGAAGGCGGGCAAGAGCAGCACGAGCGGCAGGATCGCCATCAGGATGACCGCCGCAAAGCGCAGCCGCATCGCGTGCCGCCGACCCACGACGAAGACCATCTCGCGCAGCAGGTAGTTCGGCCCCGTATGCGGCGGCTCGAAGCTGTGCACGCGGCCGCGGTCGCCCAGCCCGGTCGCGGTGCCGAGGTCGGTGCCGGATTCGGCGAAGCGGCGGTCGCCCCGGACCCACCATGCGAGTTGCAGCACCAGGGCCACGATCAGCAGCACGCGCGCGGCCCCGCTCTCGCCCGCGAAGAGCGCGCCACCGGCGAGGGCGATCGTCAGGAAGAGCGCCGGCGTGAGCGGCGTGTGCCAGCGTGGCACCGCCTTCATCTGCGTGTAGATCATCGAGGTGGTGACCACCGTGGCCAGCGCCAGCGCGGCGCCCAGCCAGCCCAGCGGCGCGAGCCGGGTGCCGAAGAACACGAGCCCCGCGCCGTAGAGCGCCATGACCGTCAGCGTGGCCACCGCCGCCCAGGCCTCGCGCGACAGCCAGCTCGAGCGCCACTGCGTGAAGGCCTTCAGCGCGCGCTCCGGGTGGCCGAGGTGAAAGACCGAGGCCGAAAGCCCCCCCGCCGCCAGGGCGTAGGCCAGCGCGAAATAGCCGAAGGCGACCCAACCTGTCGGTGCGGGCATGCCGAGCCCGAGGAAGAAGAGAAAGCCGAGACCGGCGCCGGAGAGCGTGGTGAAGATCAGCAGCGACGGCGCCGGGTGCATCAGCCGCGGCCTCCGGGCAGCCTGTCCAGCGTCCGGTCGAGCCAGCCCAGAAAGCCGCGTGGCTCCTGCGCCACGGGCTCGAGCGCCGGGGCCGCAGGCATCCGGTCGCGCTCGCGCGGCGGCAGGTACTTGTTGACGGGCCTGGTGCCCTGCTCGGGCATGAGGTCCATCCCGCCGCGTTCGGCCACGAGGCGCGAGACGGCGCTCTCCGGGTCGGCCAGATCGCCGAAGTGCCGCGCCCCGGCGGGGCAGGTCCGCACGCAGGCGGGCTCGCGATCCTCTGGTGCCAGATGCTCGTTATAGATGCGGTCCACGCAGAGCGTGCATTTCTTCATCACGCCCTCGGCCATGTCCATCTCGCGCGCGCCGTAGGGGCAGGCCCAGGCGCAGAGGCCGCAGCCGATGCAGGCATCCTCCTCCACCAGCACGATCCCGTCCTCCGCGCGCTTGTAGGAGGCCCCGGTCGGGCAGACCGTGACGCAGGGCGCGTCCTCGCAGTGCAGGCAGGATTTCGGAAAATGGACGAGCTGCGGCGGGCCTTCCTCGGGCGCGACCTCGTAGGAATGGACGCGGTTGAGGAAGGTGCCTGACGGGTCCGCGCCGTAGGGGTCCTGATCGGAGAGCGGCGCGCCATAGGCGACGTCGTTCCAGCCCTTGCAGGCGATCACGCAGGCATGGCAGCCCACGCAGGTGTCGAGGTCGATCACCAGCCCCAGCTTGCGCTCCGTGGTTTCAGGCAGATCGGTCATGAGGCCTTGCGCGGTTGGTCGGCTGACGCCGGCGGTCTGTAGGTCACGTAGCTCTTCAGGAAGCCCAGCTTCCACTCACGCCAGATCGTGCTGTCGGGAAAGAGTGTCTCGAGTTCGGATCGCCGGACTATGGTTGTCGTCGCGACCATGTCGGTCCATGCCGGGAGCTCGCGGTGCCAGCGTCGGATGAAGGCAGCGCGGGTGCGTTCTGGATAGAACCACCAGAACGGCATGTGGCAATGCGCCTCGATCGGAAACCAGATCGACGGTGTCTGCACCCACCATGCAGGGGCGAGGCGCAGCACCTCGCCGGCGAAGGCCGCGCGCTTGTCCGCGTCGCCCACATGCTCGATGACGCTGTTGGAAAAGGCGATGTCGAAACTCATGTCGGCGGCGAAGTCCACTGCGCAGGCATCCCCGTCGACAAGCGTAATCGCGTGGTGCGAGGGTGGCGCCTCGGGCGGGTTGATACCCGGCAGATTGACCACCGTGATGTCGAGCGGGGTGGGGCAGTCGTCCCAGAAGCGGGGGTCACCGCCAAGGTCGATGATCCGCTCTCCGCCCTTCAGCCGCATCAAGCGTATGAACTCGGCCATGCGCCGCTGGCGCGCTGCGGCGGCGAAGGGACCGCGCAGCTGCATCGCCATCTTCAGATAGGAATTCTTCATGGCAGGCCTCGTGCAAATACCGGATCGAAGACCGGCAGCGACTCGCCCGGCGGCTTCGATTTCTCGATCTTGACGCGCAGGTCGAACCACGCGGCCTGCCCGGTCACCGGGTCGGAGTTGGCCCAGCGCAACCCGTCGCCGCGCGCGGGAAGCAGCTCATGGATAAGATGGTTCAGCAGGAACCCCTTCGTCGCCTCCGGTACGTTCCGGTCGAGCGCCCAGGCGCCCTTGCGCTTGCCGATCGCGTTCCAGGTCCAGACCGTGTTCGGGTTGAGCGCCGCCATCGGCGCGACCGGCACCGTGATCTCGCCCGTCTCCGACGTCACCCGCGCCCAGTCGCCGTCACTGAGCCCGTGCCGCGCCATCAGGTCCGGATGCATGTAGAGCGGGTTGACCCCGTGGATCTGCCGCAGCCAGGCGTTTTGCGAGCCCCAGGAGTGATACATCGCCATCGGCCGTTGCGTAAGCGCGTGCAGCGGGTATTCCACCGGATCGGCGTGCCCGTCGCCCAGCGGCGGGTACCATGTGGGCAGGGGCGTGAGCGTGGCCTTGATCCGCTCGCGCAGGTGCTCTGGCGGCTGACGGTCGCCCACGCCCTCGGCCGCAAGCTGGAAGCGGCGCAGGGGCTCAGCGTAGAGCTGGAAGAGATAGGGCTGCGGCGTGTCGTAGAAGCCCATCGCCACTGCCCAGTCCTGATAGGCGCGGCTCCAGGGCCGCATGTAGCGCGCCTCGTCCGGGATCTCGGCCAGGAAGAAGCCGCCGTTGGCCTTGTAGTTGTCCAGTTGCCCGCCGTTCGGCGCGCCGCGTCCGTGCACCAGCCCACGCTCACCCGTCCGCCAGCCGGCGAGCGGCCCGACCCCCGCCCGGCGCTCGTGATTCACCATGTAGTCGGCATAATCGGCGTATTTCGGCGCGCCGTCATCATCCACGAAGCCCGGCAGGTCCAGCCGCGCGCCGAGGTCGATCAGCACGGACTGGAAGCCGCGCACGTCGCGGTCGGGCTCGACCACCGGCCAGCGGATCGCGTCGGCCGCGGCGTCCGCCTCCGAGATCGGGCGGTCGAGAAGGCTGATGCAGTCGTGCCGCTCCAGATAGGTGGTGTCGGGCAGGATCAGGTCGGCATAGGCCACCATTTCGGACGCATAGGAATCCGAATAGATGATCCGTGGGATGACGTAGTCGCCGCTCTCGTCGGTGTCGGTCAGCATGTCGATCACGCCGCGCGTGTTCATCGACGAGTTCCACGCCATGTTCGCCATGTACATGAACAGCGTGTCGATCCGGTAGGGGTCGCCCGCGTGGGCGTTCGAGATCACCATGTGCATGAGGCCGTGCACCGAGAGCGGGTTCTCCCAGGTGAAGGCCTTGTCGATGCGCTGCGGCCGACCGTCGTCGTCGATCGCAAGATCCTCGGGTCCCTGCGGAAAGCCCAGGTGCGGGCCACCCAGCGGCTGGCCCTTTTCACATTTCGCGTGCGGGCGCGGGTGCGCCTCTGGTGGCTTCGGGTAGGGCGGCTTGAAGCGGAAGCCGCCGGGCCGCTCGACCGTGCCCAGCAGGATCTGAAGGACGTGCAGGGCGCGCGCTGTCTGGAAGCCGTTGGAATGGGCAGAGATGCCGCGCATGGCGTGAAAGCTCACCGGGCGCATCGTGACGCTCTCGTGCCGCTCGCCGCGGAAGTCCTCCCAAGGGTAGGGGATTTCCTCCGCCTCGTCGAAGGCCACGCGCGCAAGCTCGGCGGCCAGCGCGTGGATGCGCTCGGCGGACACGCCCACGCGGTCCGCCACCGCCTCGGGCGCATACGCGCGGTCAAGGTATTGCTCGGCGATCAGGTGCATCACCGGGCGGTGGGTGAGGCCCGCGCGTCGCCAGGTGCCCGCGAGGTCCGGCTGCACGCCCGGCGCATCGAAGGGCGCAGGCTTGCCCGTGCGCCGGTCCAGCACCAGCGGCTTGCCGTCGTCGTCGCGCAGGAAGAGGCCGTGCTCGGCCGACTTCGGGTCGGAGTTCACAAGCACCGGCGCGTTGGTCCAGCGCGCGAGATAGTCGAGGTCGATCCTGCCCGCGCGCAGCAGCTCGTGGATCAGCGACAGGATCAGCAGCCCGTCGGTGCCGGGCGTGATCCCGATCCAGTCGTCGGCCACGGCGTTGTAACCCGTGCGGATCGGGTTCACCCCCACCACCCGCGCGCCGCGTTCCTTGAGCCGGCCGAGCCCCATCTTGATCGGGTTCGAATCGTGGTCCTCCGCCACGCCGAAGAGCACGAAGAGCTTCGTGCGCTCCCAGTCGGGCTGCCCGAACTCCCAGAAGGCGCCGCCCATCGTGTAGATGCCGGCCGCCGCCATGTTGACCGAGCAGAAGCCGCCGTGGGCCGCGTAATTGGGCGTGCCGAACTGCTGCGCCCACCAGCTTGTCAGGCTCTGGGACTGGTCGCGCCCGGTGAAGAAGGCGAGCCTCTCCGGGGCCTCCTCGCGCAGCGGCTTCAGCCAGGACACGGCCGTCTCAAGCGCCTCGTCCCAGTCGATCTCCTCGAACTCGCCCGACCCGCGCGGCCCGACCCTGCGCAGCGGCTTTCTCAGTCGCGCGGGCGAGCTGTGCTGCATGATCCCCGCCGCGCCCTTGGCGCAGAGTACGCCGCGATTGACGGGGTGATCGCGGTTGCCCTCGATATGGGTGACGCGCCCGTCCTTCATGTGCACGTCGATGCCGCAGCGGCAGGCGCACATGTAGCAGGTCGTTTTGCGCACCTCGTCGGAGATGCGCGGCGAGGTATCCAGGTCGGGCTCTGGCCGGGTCATCGCGTCTCCGTCACGGCTTCGCGGAAGCTAGGACAGATCGCGATCGGATGCGAGGGGGCCAGACCGCGGAGCCGGGCGCGGGGAAGCCTTTTTCAAAAGGCTTCAATTTCCTTGAAAGGGAATTGTCCCGCGCCCGCCACGGAAGCTTCAGCCGAAGACCTTCGTCAGCGCCGCGTCCACCGTCGCCGCGATGTGGTCGATGTCGTCCGCGGTGGCGATCAGCGCGGGCGAGAAGCAGAGCGTGTTGTTCCGGCCCGGCACCGAGCGGTTGGTGACGCCGATGATGACGCCGGCCGCGTTGCACTCGCCCACCACCTTCTGCGCCAGCTTCTCGTCCACCGGCGCCTTCGTCTCGCGGTCGGCCACGAGTTCCGCGCCGCAGAAGAGGCCCGATCCGCGCACGTCGCCCACGACCGCGTGCTTCTCCTTCAGCTCGCCCAGCCGCTCCATCAGCCGGTCGCCCATCGCGCGGGTGTTGGCCAGCAGGCCCTCTTCCTCGATGATCGCCATGTTCTCGAGCGCGGCCGCCGGCCCCGCGGTGCAGCCCCCGAAGGTCGAGATGTCGCGGAAGTAGTCGAGCGGATCCTCCGGCGCCTCCTTGAACATGGAGAAGACCTCTTCGGTCGTCACGAGGCAGGCGATGGCGGCGTATCCGCTCGCCACACCCTTGGCCATTGTCACCATGTCGGGCTGCACGCCGTAGTTCTGGTAGCCGAACCAGCTGCCCGTGCGGCCCACGCCGCAGACCACCTCGTCGATGTGCAGGAGGATGTCGTACTTGCGGCAGATCTCCTGCACGCGCTCCCAGTAGCCCGAGGGGGGCGGAATCACGCCACCGCCCGCCGTCACCGGCTCGAGGCAGAGCGCGCCCACGGTGTCCGGCCCCTCGCGCAGGATCACCGCCTCGATCTGGTCGGCGGCCCAGAGGCCGTAGTTCTCCTCCGGCGCGCCCTCCTGTTCGTGGCGGCGGTACTCGAGGCAGTGCGGCACCCGCACGAAGCCCGGCGCGAAGGGGCCGTAGTGCGCGTTGCGTTCGTCCTGCCCGCCCGCGCTGAGGCAGCCGATGGTGGTGCCGTGATAGTCCCGGTCGCGGAAGAGGATCTTGTGCTTTTTCCCGCCGTAGCGCTTCTGCGCGATCTGGCGGACCATCTTGAAGGCCTTCTCGTTCGCTTCCGAGCCGGAGTTGCAGTAGTAGACGCGGGAAAGCCCCGGCATCTTGTCGATCAGCGCCTCGGCGAAGCGCGCGCCGGGGATCGTGCCCGCGGCGCCCGCGAAATAGTTGAGCTTGACGAGCTGCTCGCGCACCGCGTCGGCGATCCGTTCGCGGCCGTAGCCCACGTTGACCGTCCAGACCCCGCCAGAGACGGCGTCGAGATGCTCCTTGCCGTTCTGGTCCCAGACCGACATGCCGCGCCCCTCGACGATGATGCGCGGCGCGCCGGTCTCGAAGGGCTTGTGCTGGATCAGGTGGTGCCAGACATGCGCGCGGTCGGCCTCGACCACGGCGGAGATGTCGTTGTCATGGCGGTTGCCGTCCATGCGCTCCTCCATCGGCTGGCCGGGCGCGCCCGGCGGATCATACGCTGCACCGGACACTAGCCGCTCGGCGTCGCCGACGCGAGAGCTTTCACGGCGCGTCAGCCGGCGCGAGCCCTTCGAAGAGCTGTGGCAGATGCGGTGCATAGGCACGCCACGCGCCGTCGGACCCGCGATAGAGGCCGCGCCGCACTTGCTGGCCGCTCGCTGTCGCGATCGCGCGCTCGGTGCGGTGGAAGTCGAGGCAGGCGGAATGCCACGGCAGCCCGCAGGCCGCGAGAAGGCGGCGGGTCACGGCCTCCTGATCCTCGACGAGCCCCTTGTAGGACAGGCGGTGAATCCGCTGCGGAAAACGCGCCTCCCAGAAGGCCATCAGCGCGTCGTGGAGGCTCAGGTACCGCCGGATGTCGTCCGCGTCGTAGGCGTAGCGGTTCCCGTCGGAGGCGAAGCGGTGCCGGAAGAGCGAGAAGGCCACGGCGCGGGGATCGCGCTGCACGTGGATCACGGCGGCCTCGGGCAGCGCGGTCAGGATCGCCCCGATCCAGCGAAAGTTGAGCGGCATCTTGTCTGTCGCCACGGGCCGGTCTCCGGCCAAGGGCGCGAGCCCGGCGAGGTAGGTCTCGCGCACGCGCCGCAGGGCGTCGGGGCCGGGCGCCGCGGGCGGCTCCGGGTCCAGAAGCGGCGCCGCTGCGTCCGTCAGCAGGGGCAGTTCTCCGCAGGCGGCGACCTGCGGATGGCCGGCGAGGATCTGTTCGACCAGCGTGGTGCCCGAGCGCGGCATGCCGAGCACGAAGATCGGGCGGGGTCTCGCGAGTGCGGCGTCGAGCGGCGCGGGCGGCGCGTCCCACACGGCGCGGATGCGAGCGAAGAGCGCCGCGTCCTCGGCGGCGTCATGGCCCAGGGCGGCCTTGCGCCGGGCGTTGGCCTCGCGCCAGGCCTCGGCCGCCTCGGCGTGCCGGCCCAGGTCGTCCATCGCCTTGCCCAGCGCGAAGAGCAGCCGCTCGCGGTCCGCACTCTCCCCGGCCCGGGCGAGATGCGCCTCGAGGGCCACGAGCTCCGGGTCGCCCTCCGAGAAGCGGTGCAGCTGCGCGAAATCCTGCCGCGCGGGCGCATGATCCGGCGCGCGTGCCAGAAGCGCCGCGAAGGTTTCCTTCGCGGCCTGAGCCTCGCCCAGTTCGCGCTGGCACAGGCCCAGATTGGCGCGGGCGTCGAGGTTGTCCGGCGCAAGCGCCGCCGCGCGTGCGAAAGCCGCCGCCGCCTCCGCGTGACGGCCCCGGTCGCGATGCAGCGCGCCGAGATTGTTCCACGCCTCGGCGAGCCGGGGATTCGCCTCGAGCGCCTGTTCATAGGCCGACGCCGCCTCGTCGTGCCGGTCCTGCGCCTGAAGGGCCAGGCCGAGGTTGTAGGCCGCGTCCGCGTCCCCGGGCCGGGCAGCGAGCGCGCGGCGGCAATGCGGCTCTGCCGCGGCCGGCTCCCCGGCGGCGACGCAGAGCGCGCCGAGAAGACCCGCCAGCGCGGGGTCGCCGGGATAGAGCGGCTGGAGCGCTTCGGCGTCGCGCCGCGCCTCGGCGACCCGGCCCGCCTGCGCCATCTGCACGACGCCGGAGAGCAGCGCCGGCGGCGCCGTGCCGTCCGACGCAAGCGCCGCCAGCCCCTCCTGCGCGCGCCGGTTCGCGGGGTAGCGCGCCAGCACCTCGCGGTAGAGCGCCGCCGCCTCGCTTGTCCGTCCCGCCTTCGCGAGCTTCGCGGCGCGGCGCAGCGTCTCGGCGGCGGAGGGCATGGCTCAGCCGGAGGTCCAGCGCGCGGCCCGGCTCCGCAGCGCCGCCGCGAGCATCGTGACGTCGATGCCGACGGCGACGAACTGCGCGCCGTGGTCGAGGTATCGCGCGATCGCCGCATCATCGGACGACAGGATCCCGGGTGCCCGGCCGGCCGCGCGGATGCGCTCGAGCGCGTCCCCGATCGCGGCCTGCACCTCTGGGGCGTCGGCGCGGCCGGGGTAGCCCATGTCGGCCGAAAGATCCGCAGGCCCGATGAAGACGCCGTCCACGCCCTCGACGGCGAGAATGTCGTCGAGCGCGGCAAGGCCCGCGCGTGTCTCGACCTGCAGGAGCAGGCAGATCTCGGCGTTGGCCGTCGTGACGTAGTCCGGGATTCCCGAAAAGCGCGAGGCGCGGGCGAAACTCGCGCCCATGCCGCGAATGCCCTCGGGCGGATAGCGGGTGGCGCGGACCAGCGCCCGCGCCTGTTCGGCCGACTCGACGAGCGGGATCAGAAGCGTCTGCGCGCCCGCGTCGAGCACCTGCTTGATGGCCCAGTCCTCGCCCATCGGCAAGCGCACCACCGCATGCGGCGGCAGCGGCTCGAGCACCTGAAGCTGCGCGGCGATGGTGGGCAGGTCGTTGGGCGCATGCTCGCCGTCGATCAGCAGCCAGTCGAACCCCGCGTGGCCCGCGATCTCGGCCGGGTAGGGATGCGCGAAGCCCAGCCAGCAGCCGAAGACGGTCTCGCCGCGGGCGAGCGCGGCCTTGAAGGCGTTGTGCGGCGCAGGCATGGGCTCAGATCCCTTCGGCAAGCTCGGTGATCGTCTCGAAGGCGGTGTCGAAATCGCGCGCCTCGGCGCAGAACTGCCCCGCCTGGAAGCGGATGACAAGCTGCCCGTCGATCTTCGTCTGGGTGAGGTAGATGCGCCCGTCGTCGTTGATCCGCTGCAGCAAGGTGAGCGTCCGGGCATCCGCGTCCTCGCCCGCAAGGCGGAAGGTGAAGAGCGACAGCACCGGCTCGGTCACGATCTCGAAGCCCGGCGCGGCGCGCAGCCGCTCGCAGAGATCCTGGCTCCAGCGGACATGGTTGCGCAGCATCTCGCGCAGGCCGGCGAGCCCGTGGAGGCGGATCAGGAACCACAGCTTCAGCGCGCGGAAGCGTCGGCCGAGCGGGATGGACCATTCCGAGTAGTTCACGACGCCATCGGCGCCATGGGTCTTGAGATACTCGGGCTGGATCGCCAGCGTGCGGGTCAGATCCTCGGGCGCGCGCAGGAAATGGGCCGAGCAGTCGAACTGCGCGCCCATCCACTTGTGGGGGTTGAAGACGACCGAGTCGGCCTGGTCCACGCCGGCCCAGAGCGTGCGGAACTCGGGGCAGAGCATCGCGGTGCCGGCCCAGGCGGCATCGACGTGCACGTAAAGCCCGTGCTTGCGCGCCACTTCGCAGACCGCGGCGATATCGTCGCAGGCGCCCATGCCGGTCGCGCCGGTACAGGCGACGATGCCCGCGGGCAGCATGCCCTCGGCCCTGTCCTGCTCGATCGCGCGCTCGAGCGCGTAGGTGTCCATCGCCCGCAGTGCCCCCTGGACAGGCAGCTTAACCAGATTGTCCTGCCCGATCCCGGCGACCCAGATCGCCCGGTCGATCGAGGAATGCACCTCCGCCGAGCAGTAGATCCGGAGCGGCGCCTGCCCGGGCAGTCCCTGCGCGTTGCCGGCCCAGCCCAGCGCGCGCTCGCGCATGGTGAGCACCGCGGCCAGCGTGGCGGAACTGGCGCTGTCCTGGATCACGCCGCGGAAGTCGCCGGGCAGGCCCACGGCCTCGGCCAGCCACTCCATCATCCGCGTCTCCATCTCGGTCGCGGCGGGCGAGGTCTGCCAGAGCATGCACTGAGGCGCGATCGTCGCGGCCAGGTATTCCGCCAGAACCGAGGCGGGCGCGGCGTTGGAGTTGAAATAGGCGAAGAAGCGCGGATGCTGCCAATGCGTGATGCCGGGCATCACGATGCGCTCGAAGTCGTCCCAGATGGCCTCCATCGGCTCGGGCGCCTCGGGCGGTGCCTCGGGCAGGGCATGCAGCGTGGCGCCGGGCTCGAGCGGGGCGCGCACCGGCCGGTCGCGCAGGGTGCCGTGATACTCGGCCGACCAGTCCGCCACCTTGCGGCCCCAGCGGGGAAACTCCTCCCAGTCCATCGCGCCCTCCCGTTCGTTAACATGTGAAGGGGTGACCGGGGGCGCCCGGGGTGTCAAGCGCGGCGCGGGGTGAGGTGTCGCATGGGTATTTTTGGACCATTGAAAGACGCGGCGAGGGCGCGGTGCGTCGCGGCGCCCCTTTGCAGCGACGTCAGAACGGGGCCGGCGCCCGGAAGGTGGCGCCGGCGCCGCCGTCCGGGTGGTGCAGGCGCAGTTCCTCGGAATGCAGCATCAGGCGCGGGTGCGCGCGCGCCGGACCTTCGGCGTAGAAGGGATCGCCGAGGATGGGGTGACCGATCTCGGCCATGTGCACGCGGAGCTGATGGCTGCGCCCGGTCAGCGGCATGAGCTTGACGCGCGTCTCGCCCTCGCTCCGGCGCTGCACGCGCCAGCGGGTCAGCGCCGGCTTGCCGGTCTCGTGGCAGACCTTCTGCTTGGGCCGGTTCGGCCAGTCGACGATGAGCGGCAGATCGACCTCTCCGGTCGTTTCCGCCAGATCGCCGCGCACGCGGGCGACATAGCTCTTGCGCACGCGGCGGCGCTCGAACTGAAGCCCGAGGTTGCGCTGCGCCGGGCGGGTGAGCGCGAAGACCATCACCCCCGAGGTGTCCCTGTCGAGCCGATGCACCAGCAGCGCCTCGGGAAAGGCGGCCTGCACCCGCGCGAGCAGGCAGTCGGCCAAGTGTTCCCCGCGCCCGGGGACCGAGAGCAGCCCGGCGGGCTTGTCGACCACGACGATCTCGTGGTCGGCGTGGAGGATGGCCAACGGATCCTGCGGAGGGGTGTAGCTCTGGGACATGCCGCGCGGAGATAGGGACGTTGCGCGGCGCTGTCCACAGTCCGGGCGGATTGACCTTCACGCGCCGAATCGCTAGCTCGCAGGCTTTCCGAAAGCATCACGAGAGGCGAGGCATGGCACGGCGGCGCAAGGGGCGCGACATTTCCGGCTGGCTGGTGATCGACAAGCCTTCGGGGATCGGCTCGACAGATGTGGTCAACATCGTGCGCCGCGCCCTGAACGCGAAGAAGGCGGGGCACGCCGGCACCCTCGATCCGCAGGCCACCGGTGTCCTGGCCGTGGCGCTGGGCGAGGCGACGAAAACCGTTCCCTACGTCACCGACGCGCTCAAGGCCTATGTCTTCACCGTGCGCTTCGGGCAGGCGACCGAGACGGACGACGCCGAGGGCGCAGTGATCGCCGAGAGCGACCACCGCCCGACCGACGCGGAGATCAAGGCCGCGCTGGGCGCCTTCGTCGGCGAGATCATGCAGGTGCCGCCTGCCTATTCGGCGGTCCGCGTCGCCGGCGAGCGCGCCTATGCGCTGGCGCGCGGCGGACAGGCGGCGGAACTGGAGGCGCGGCCGCTCTGGGTGGAGTCGCTGATCCTCGCCGACCGGCCCGACCGCGACCACGCCGAGCTCGAAATGGTCTGCGGCAAGGGCGGTTATGTGCGCTCCGTCGCGCGCGATCTCGGCGAGGCGCTGGGGTGTCTTGGCCATGTCACGGCGTTGCGGCGGGTCTGGTCCGGGCCCTTCTCGGTCGAGGAGGCCGTCACGCTGGAGCAGATCGAGGCGCTCGCAGGCACGGCCGAGCTCGACGCGAAGCTCCTTCCGCTCGAGGCGGGGCTGGAGGATCTGCCGCGCGCCCACGCCCCGGCCGAAAGCGTGGGGCGGCTGCGCAACGGCAATCCCGCCACGGTCATCGCCAGCGGAATCGACTACGGCGAGGAGTGCTGGGCCGAGGCCCAGGGGCGCGCCATCGCCGTCGGCCGCTACCGGGGCGGCACCCTGCACCCGAGCCGGGTTTTCAACGCCTGAACCCTGAACGAGAAAACCCTCCCCGAGGCGGGGAGGGCGCGGTTTTCGCCGGTCGAGGCCGTCCGGCTCAGTTCACCGTTTCGGCATCGACCACGTCCTTCTCGACCGCGGTGTCCTCGGCCTTGGTGATGGCGATTCGGCGCGGTTTCAGCGCCTCGGGGATCTCTCGCTCGAGGTCGATGTGCAGCATGCCGTCGGAATGGCTCGCGCCGGTCACGCGCACATGGTCGGCGAGGTGGAACCGCCGCTCGAAGGCGCGGGTGGCGATGCCGCGGTGCAGATAGACGCGGTCTTCGTCCTCCTCGGCCTTGCGCGCCGAGACGACGAGCTGGTTCTCCTTCACCTCGACGGAAAGATCGTCGGCCGAGAAGCCGGCGACCGCGATCGAGATGCGGTAATGATCCTCGTCGGTCTTCTCGATGTTGTAGGGCGGATAGGTGGGCTGGCTCACGTCGTTGGCCAGCACCCGGTCCATCATGTCGGCCAGCCGGTCGAAGCCGACGGTGGCGCGGTAGAGCGGAGCAAGATCGAAGCTTCGCATGGTCATCCTCCTTGGAGCGATACCTGTTGGTGCCCTCCCTCGCGCGGGACGGACGTTCGGCGCCACGGGGCCCGTGCTGGCACCCCGTGGCGTCGGAAATCTGGGAGCCCCGCGCAGGGCTTTCAAGATGCGGGGCGGATCACTCGGCGGTGACGAACTTGGCGCCCATGTCGCTGGAGCTTTCGCCGACGCGGAGCCGCCGGATTTCGGGGCCCTCGCCGGGCGCGTGGCCCCGCCCCGCGGCGAGCTCTGCTTCGAGAAGCGCGAGCGGCGCCTCGAGATCGGTGCCGAGCGCGACCTTCCGGCCGGCCATCTCGGCCTTGGCGCTGACCACCGAGACGATCTGCGGGCCGTCCGGGCCGAAGCTGAAGACCGGCGCGCCGGACGAGCCGAAGTCCACCTCGCAGTCCATCACCAGCACCCCTGACTGCCGCGCACGCACCGCGCAGACCTCCTGCAGCGAGGGCGCCTCGGCCCGGTCACGGGCATAGGAGACGACGCCGATCCGCGCGCCGGGGGCGGGCTGCGCGCCCGTGGTGAAGGGGATCACGGTCGTGTTGCGGATCGGCCGCGCGAGCTCCAGCAGAGCCACGTCGTTGCGCACCCGCAGCGGGCCGGTTTCGCTCTGAAAGACGTAGTTGGGATGCGCCACGGCCCGGCGGATCGCGCGATAGGCTTCCGCCCGTCCGTTCCGCCAGCCGGCGAGAAAGGTGATCTCGCGGTGGTCGAGCCGTGCGCCGCTCGCCTTGTCGTAAAGGCAGTGCGCCGCGGTCAGGACCAGATCGGGAGCGATCAGCGCGCCGGTGCAGAAACCCGTGCCGGCGAAGTCCAGCCGGCCCACCGCCTCCCATCCGCGACTCTTGTCGCCTGTGTCGAGCGTCTCGAGCGCGCTCTGCGCGAGCGCCCCGCTGGCGGCGAGGAGCGAAAGGGCGAGGGCGGCGATCAGGCGCATGGGCGTCTCCTCCGGCTGCGTTTCGGCCCTAGCGCCGGGGTTGGGCGAAATTAGGGCATGTCCGGGCCGAGCGCGGCGGGCCGCGGCCCGCCGGTCGCCCAGTCCAGAAGCTCCACCGTGTGCACGACGGGAACCTCCGTGCCGGCGCCGATCTGCATCATGCAGCCGATGTTGCCCGTGGCGATCACCTGCGGCGCCTTCGCTTCCAGCGTGGCGACCTTGCGCGCCTTCAGCTCGGCCGAGATCTCGGGTTGCATCAGGTTGTAGGTGCCCGCCGAGCCACAGCACAGATGGCTGTCGGCCGGCTCCACCACCTCGAAGCCCGCGCGCTTGAGCAGGGTCTTGGGCGCGGCCTTGATCTGCTGCCCGTGCTGGAGCGAGCATGCCGCGTGATAGGCGACGCGCAGTCCCCCCGGCGCCGGGCCGGGCGCCGGACGGTCGTCCGTCCCCGCGATCCGGTCGGCGGCGGGCTGACGCGAAGGCGCCTCTTCCCTCTCGCGCATCAGGAGGGTCAGCACCTCCGACACATCCTTCGCCAGGCGGCTGACCTCTGCGGCGTCCTCGGCCATGGCGGTGGCGCGGAACATGTGCCCGTAGTCCTTCACCGTGGTGCCGCATCCGCTGGTGTTTATGACCACGGCGTCGAGGCCCGCGCCGCGCTTCTCCCGCATCCAGGCGCGGATGTTGCGCGCGGCGCTCGCATGGCTTTCGTCGGTTTTGCCCATGTGATGGGTCAGCGCGCCGCAGCAGCCCGCGCCCTCGGCCACCACCACCTCGGCGCCCAGCCGAGTCAGCAGCCGGATGGTGGCGTCGTTGATGTCGGTGTTGAGCGCGCGCTGCGCGCAGCCGGTCATCAGCGCCACCCGCATCCGCCGCTCTCCCTTGGCAGGGAACACCTGGGGGTCGTCGTTGCGGCTGACCGGCGGGATGCGCCGCGGCGCCATGTCGAGCATCGCGCGCAGCCGCGCATCCGGCACCAGCCGCCGGAAGGGCCGCCCGAGCTTCGCCCCCACGAGCGCGAGGCGGAAGCGCCCCGGGTGGGGCAGCACCTTCGCCAGCAGCCAGCGCAGCGCCCGGTCGCGCCACGGCCGGCGGTAGTGCTTTTCGATGTAGGCGCGCCCGTGATCGACGAGGTGCATGTAATGCACGCCCGAGGGGCAGGTCGTCATGCAGGCGAGGCACGAGAGGCAGCGGTCGATGTGCAGCACCGTCTTGTCGTCCGGCACCCGCTCCTGCTCCAGCATGTCCTTCATCAGGTAGATGCGCCCGCGCGGGGAATCGAGCTCGTCGCCCAGAACCTGATAGGTCGGACAGGTCGCCGTGCAGAAACCGCAGTGCACGCAGGCGCGCAGCACCTCGTTCGAGCGTGCGACATCCGGATCGCGCAGCTGCTCTGCCGTGAAATTCGTCTGCACGCTCAGCCCTCCGCGTCGAAGATGCCGCGCGGGTCGAATCGGCGGCGCAGCCCCTCGGCGAGCGCCGCCACCGCCGGCGCTTCCGGCGGCGCGGCGGGCTCCGGCCCGTCGCCCCGCACCCGCGTCGCATGGCCGTCGAAGCGGCCCAGCCGCGCGCGCAGATCGGTGCCTTCCGGCACGCGCAGCCAGATCAGCCCCCCGCCCCAGTCGAGCAGCGCGCCCTCCGCGCGGGCCCGCGCCACGAGATCGGGCGCCACGCTCGGCCGGCAATGCACACGCCAGATCGCGCCCCCGGCCTCCTGCAGCGCCTCGACGTCCCGCACGGCGGCCCACGTGCGCGCGACCTCTTCGGGGTCGCGCACCGCCTCCGGCGTGCCGAAGTCGGCGAGCTGCGCGGCCAGCCGCTCCAGCCGGTAGCCCACCTGCGACTCGAACCCTTCCAGCCGCAGAAGCGTGCGGGCCGCGGCCGGATCATGCGCCGCACCCGTCACCTCATAGGGCGAGCCGAGCGCCGCCGCCATCGCCGCGACGGCGCGGCCGGTCTCGAGCCCCTCCAGAACGAGCATGCCTGACGTCTCCGGCGCCGGAAGCACCTTGAGCGAGATCTCCGACAGCACGCCCAGTCGCCCGCGGCTCCCGCAGAGGAGCTTCACCAGGTCGTAGCCCGTGACGTTCTTCATCACCCGCCCGCCGTTCGCGACGACGTGCCCCGCGCCATCGACGAAGCGCAGCCCGAGCGCGAAGTCCCGCGCAGCCCCCACCGCGATCCGGCGCGGGCCGCTCACGTTCGCCGCGAAGACGCCGCCGATGGTGGGCTCCCCCTCGGTGCCCATCAGTCCGCGGTGATCCATCGGCTCGAAGGCCAGCCGCTGCCCCTCGCGCGCGAGCAGGGCGTCGATCTCGGCCAGCGGGGTGCCGGCCCCCGCGACCAGCGTGAGCGCGCCGGGCTCGTAGAGACGCACACCCGACAGTCCGGCCACGGAAAGCACCTCGCCTTCCGGCGCCGCGCCACGCGTGCCGCCGCCGCGTATCGCGAGCGGCCCCGTCGCGCCTGCCACCGCCTCGGCGAGCTCCGCTTCCGTTCCGGGCGCGATCATGGTCCTTCCTCTTGCCGGAAATACTCTCGGGGGGTGAGGCGGCGAGAGCCGCCGAGGGGGGCAGACAGCCCCCTTATTCGGCCGCGAGCCGCGCCGCGCGCCTGGCTTCGGACGCCGCGAGCGGAAAGACCTTCGCCGGGTTGAGCAGCCAGGCGGGATCGAAGACGTCCTTCACGGCCATCTGCGCCTCGAGGTCTGCGGGCGCGAACTGATGCGCCATGAGGTCGCGCTTCTCGACGCCGACGCCGTGCTCGCCTGTCAGGCAGCCTCCCGCCGCGACGCAGAGTTTCAGGATCTCGGCCCCCAGCGCCTCGGCGGTCTCCAGGTCGCCGGGGGTGTTGGCGTCGAAGAGGATGAGCGGGTGCATGTTGCCGTCGCCCGCGTGGAAGACGTTGGCGACGCGGAGCCCGAAGTCAGCCGAAAGCGCGCCGATGCGGCCGAGCACCCGCGGAAGCTCGGACACCGGGATCGTGCCGTCGAGGCAGATGTAGTCGCCCAGCTGCCCCATCGCGCCGAAGGCGGATTTGCGGCCCTTCCAGATGCGCGCGGCCTCGTCCTCGTCGGCGGCCTCGCGCAGTTCGACGGGGTCGTGCTTGCCCGCGATCTGCTTGATGAGGCCGAGCTGGTGGTCGATCTCGGCCTCCGCGCCCTCGACCTCGACGATCAGCAGCGCCTCGCAGTCGGGATAGCCCGCCTGCGCAAAGGCCTCCGTGGCCTCGATGCAGGGACGGTCCATGAACTCGATCGCCACGGGCAGCACGCCCGCCCGGATGATGTCGCTGACGCAGGCGCCCGCCACCTCGGAGGAGGAAAATCCCATCAGCACGGGGCGCGCGCCTTCGGGCTTCGGCAGGATGCGCAGCGTGGCCTCGGTCACGACACCGAGCTGCCCCTCGGAGCCGCAGATCAGTCCAAGAAGGTCGAATCCGCCCGCGTCCAGATGCGCGCCGCCCAGCTCGATCACCGTGCCGTCCATCAGCACCACGGTCGCGCCGAGAAGGTTGTTCGTCGTCACGCCGTACTTCAGGCAGTGCGCGCCGCCCGAGTTCATCGCGATGTTGCCCGCGATCGCGCAGGCGAGCTGGCTCGAGGGGTCGGGCGCGTAGAAGAAGCCGTCTTCCTCCACCGCGCCGGTGACCGACAGGTTGGTGCGCCCGGTCTGCACCCGGATGAACCGGTCTTCGTAGCTCGTCTCGAGCACCTCGGTCATCCGAGAGACGCCGAGGAGCACGCAGTCTGCGGTGGGCAGCGCGCCACCTGCGAGGCTGGTGCCCGAGCCGCGCGGCACGACAGGCACGCCCAAACGGTGGCAGAGGGCGAGCACGCGGCTGACCTCCTCGGTCGAGCCGGGCAGCACCACCGCCATCGGCGGGCAGCGATAGGCGGTCAGCGCGTCGCACTCATAGGCCCGGGTCTCCGCCGCGTCGTGGATCACCGCCCGCTCGGGCAGGATCTCCTTCAAGCGTGTGACGAGCTCGTCCTTGCGTGCGAGGATCGCCGGATCGGGGGCTGGCATGTCCATGCGGGGCTCCTCCTTGCCCCGAATGAGTAGTCTGCGCTCCCCGGCCTGGCAAGCATACATGGGGCGCGGGGCGCGAGGCCGGTCGTGGTAGACGGCGCGGTCAGGGAGGACGTGCCGATGCGCTGACCGATCCTGTCCGCCGCGCTCGTGGCGACCGCCCCGCTGGGCGCGGATCCGGCCCGCGTCGTCGACGCCGCCGCGGAACGGGAGGGCCACGGCTGGCGCTTCTCGGTGACGCCGCGGCATTGCGACACGGGCTGGGACGATCATGCCGACGGCTGGCGCGTACCGGCGCCCTCGGGCGAGGTGCCGGGAACGCGCGAACTGCTGCATCCGCATGTGACCGAGCAGCCCTTCACCCGCTCGCTTGCCGGCGTCGTGGTGCCGGAGGGCGTCACCGACGTGCGACTCGAATCTTCGACGACCAGAACCGGCTGGAGCGGTGAGACGCGGACGCTGCGGCTGGCCGGGGAGTGATCCTGCGCCGGGGGTGCTCGTCGGCCCTTGCGGGCGCTCCTCGCTCGAAACGGCCCGCCGGGGCAGCGAGGACGCCCGTCAGGGCGGAGAAGCGGCGCCCTATCGGCGCCCCTCGCGCAGCCAGGCGCCGAGGATCAGGGCCGAGGCCGCCAGCAGCACCGCCCAGGCAGGAAGCAGCGGGGTCTGGCGCACGCTCAGGGTCTCGTAGGCCTCGCGCGGCGTGATACCGATCCAGCCGCGTCCCGCCGCTGGGCGGCCCTCGCGCACGCTGCGGACGGTGGGCAGGCCCTCCTCGAGGCGCAGGATCCCGCCGCGCAGCGCCTCGATGGCGGGTTCGAGCGCCGCGGCGCTGGCGATGGTCTGGACGAACTCGCGCGGCGCCGCGGGGCCCAGGCCGATCACGGCCTCCTGCTCGCCCTGCTCGAGCCGGTAGAGGCCGATCTCCGGCCCGTCGTAGAGCGCCTCGAAGCGGCCCGGCGCGACCTCTTCCATCGGCAGGGTGGCCTCCTCGCCGGAGGGGGTGGTGACCGTCACCGCGCCCACCTCTTCGGACAGCGTCCGCCGGATGATCCGCATCCGCTGCCCCGTGGCCTCGGCGGTCAGCGCCTCTTCCTCCAGTTCGGGTTCCTTCATCATCCAGTGCGCGAGGCGGCGCAGCAGCTCCAGCTGCGGGCCGCCGCCCTCGTAGCCGCGGTTCCAGAGCCAGGCGTGATCCGAGGCCATGAGCGCGATGCGCCCGTCTTCCACCCGGTCGAGCACCAGCAGCGGGCGGTCGTCTGTCCCCTGCATCACGACGTCGCCGCGCTCCGGCGTCACCTCGATCTGGCGCATCCAGCGGCCCCAGTCGCCCGCGTCGGGCAGGCCGGCCGTCACCGGGTGGCGCTGGCCCAGATCGGTGACTTCGGGGCGGTAGGGCGCGTCCACCACGCGCGCCGTTGGCGCGGCCGGAATCACCGTCGAGAGCGGCGAGCGATAGAGGCTGTCGGCGCTGGCGAAATCGGGGCCGGCCGCGACCAGCACGGCGCCGCCGCCGCGCACATAGTTCGCAACATTGTCGAGGTAGATCGACGGCAGGATGCCGCGCCGCTTGTAGCGGTCGAAGATGATCAGGTCGAAATCGTCCACCTTCTCGAGGAAGAGCTCCCGCGTCGGGAAGGCGATGAGCGACAGCTCGGACACCGGCACGCCGTCCTGCTTCTCTGGCGGGCGCAGGATGGTGAAATGCACGAGGTCCACCGAGCTGTCGGATTTCAGCAGGTTGCGCCAGGTCCGCGTGCCGGCGTGTGGCTCGCCAGAGACCAGCAGCACGCGCAGCCGGTCGCGCACGCCGTTGATCTGCACCAGCGCCGCGTTGTTGCGGTCGGTCAGCTCGCCCTCGGCCTCGGGCACCGAGAAGCGGATCACGTTGCGCCCGGCATGCGGCAGGGTGATCGGCAGGCGCACGTCGCGGCCGATGTCGATCTCGAAGCGCTCGGGCTCGGCACCGTCCACGGAGATCTCGAGCGGTGCGGTGCGCGCGTCCTCGGGCGCCGCGCCCTCGTCCTCGATCCGGATCGTCAGCTCGATTTCCTCGTCCAGAATCGCGAAGGCGGGCGCGTTCCTGACGATGAGCCGGCGGTCCCAGTCGCTCTCCTTGCCCGTCAGAAGCAGATGCATCGGCGCAGGCAGTTCGGGCAGGCGTTCGAGATCGTGCAGCCGGCCGTCGGACATCAGGATCACGCCGGCGACGCGGGCCCTCGGTTCGCGCGCCAGCGCCTCCGAGACGGCGGTCATCAGCAACGTGCCCTCGTCGCCCTCGGCGTCCGGCACGGTGATCCGGCGCACCTCGGTGTTGGGGCGCGACGCGATCTCCTGCGCCAGCGCCTCGGCGGCCTCGGCCGTCGTCCCGGCCCGCTCCGCGAGGCGTTGCGAGGCTGTCCGGTCCTCCACCAGCAGCACAATGTCCGAGAGCGGTGCGCGGTCCTCCTGCTGCCAGCTGGGCTGCGCGAGCGCTGCGAGGATCACCAGCCCGGCGAGCCCGCGCAGCGCCCAGCCCGAAAGCCCCCGCCACGCGGCGAGCGCGACGGCGGCCAGCACGACGCCGCCGCCTGCGGCGAGCAGCCATAGCGGCACGAGCGGGTCGAAGAGGATGCTTCCGGTCATTGGCCGAGCCTGTCGAGCAGCGCGGGCACATGCACCTGGTCCGACTTGTAGTTGCCGGTCAGCACGTGCATCACGAGATTGACGCCGAAGCGGTAGGCCAGCTCGCGCTGACGCTCGCCGGTATAGCCGCGGCCGACGGGATAGAGCGGGTTGCCACGCTCATCCATGGCCCAGGCGGCGGCCCAGTCGTTGCCGCCGATCACCACCGGCGTCACGTTGTCGTTGAGGTTGCGGAAGGGCATCCCCTCGATCCGCTCGGCATCCGGCGGTGCGGCCTCGACCCAGACGTCGCGGCTGGCATGGCGGCCGGGGAAATCCTGCAGCAGGTAGAAGGTGCGGGTCAGCACATGGTCCTCCGGCACGGGTTCGAGCGGGGGGATGTCGAGCGGGCGGGCGAGCTCCTGCAGCTTGCGCCCATTGGGCGACGAGGCGCCGTAGCGCGCCACGTCCGCATCGCGCGTGTCGAACAGGATCATGCCGCCCGAGCGCAGGTATTCGTTCAGCTTCGCGTAGGCCTCGGCCGAGGGCGTCGGCTGATCCGGCGTCACCGGCCAGTAGAGCAGGGGGAAGAAAGCCAGTTCGTCGGTCTCGAGGTCCACCGCGAAGGGCTCCGACGGTTCGACCGAGGTGCGGAAGAACAGCGTCTCGGACAGGCCGCGCAGGCCGGCATGGGCCATTTCGTCGAGCTCGGCGTCGCCGGTCACCACATGGGCGAGCGCCACTTCCTGCGTCGCGGCCAGCGCGAAGGCGTCCTCGCTCTGCTGCGCCGCGCCGGCATGGGGCATGGCCATGAGCGCCGCGAGAAGGACGGCCGCTGTCGCCCCCGCGCCGCCGCGCAACCGCCCGGAGAGCGCGAGCGAGGCGATCACGTCCGCCAGCAGCAGCGCCAGCGCGGCGAGAAGGAACGCGCCGGCGAGCGGCGTCTCCTGCGGGCGTTCCAGCCCCTCGACGGCGACGCGTTCCGGCCAGATGGCCGGCGCGAGGTCGGTCTCGGCGGTCACCACGTTGCGGGCGAGGGTGCGCTCTTCGCCCTCGTAGAGGCCGGGGCGCAGATCGGGGCCGAGAGGATCGGAGACCAGCTCCGGCCCCGGCACGCCGGGCAGTGTGCCTGCGTCACGCAGCTGCCCGAATCCGTCGAGCAGCTGCAGCGGCTGCCAGACGGTGCCTTCCAGATCCTTCGGCTCGGGCTGGGCGACGGCCGAAGAGACCGCCAGCCGCTCGAGCATCTGGACGAAGAGGCCCGAGAGCGGCAGGGACGACCACTCGGCATTGGCGGAGACGTGCACGAGCACGACCTGCCCCTGTCCGAGTTCCTTGCGGGTCACCAGCGGCGTGCCGTCGGTGAGCTCGGCGATGACGCGCTCGGACAGTCCCGGATCGGGTTGCGCCATCACCTGTGCCGAGACGGTCACGTCCTCGGGCACCTCCAGCCCGAAGAACGGACTGTCCTCGGCGAAGGGAGCGAGTTGCTTGGGCTCGCCCCAGCTCATGGCGCCGCCCACGGTTCGTCCGCCGGCGCGCAGCCGGACGGGCATGAGCACGTCCTCCTCGGCGCGGCTCAGTTCGCTGGCCGCCAGCCGCGGGCCGGCGAAGCGCAACAGCAGCCCGCCGGACTCGACCCATTCGACGAGGCCTTGCTTCTCCGCCGGCGAGAGCGTCGCCACATCGGCCAGCACGATCACGTCCGGGTTGGCGGGCAGGATATCGGTCAGGGCGCCGTCGAGCAGTTCCGCGGTCGGCTCCAGCGCGTTTTCCAGGTAGTGCAGCGGCGAGAGCAGCTCGAGGCCTTCGCGGTCCTCGCGGCCGGCGATCAGCGCCACCTCGCGGCGGCGCAGCGAGTCGTCGGGAAGCGCCACCGCGCCCGCGCTGCGCGTGCCCTCGATCTCGAAGCGGGTAAGGCGGGCGCGCAACTCGGCCGGCAGGGAGAGCGACGTTTGCGCGGTCGTGCCGCCGGCGGCGAAGTCAGCCGTCGCGCGTGCCAGGATGCGCGGCGCGCCCGCCGGGTCGAGGCCGTGCACGGCGATGGCGATTTCGCGCGGCGCGCCACCTGCGCTGCGCCGCGCGGTCAGCGCGATCGCCCCGTCCTCGAACACCGGCGGCTCGAGCGCGAGAACCGCGCCCGGCGACTGCATCACGCGGACACGGCCGCGCGACTCCAGCGCCTCGAGGAGGGTCGCGCGGCTCTCGCGCGCCAGCCCGTCCGACAGCCAGAGTGTATCGAAGGCCTGATCGCCGAGTTCGGCGAGGAAGGCCTCGACATCCCCGGCGTCCGGCGTCCAGGGCTGCGGCGCGAGCTCCGATAGCCGCCCGCGCCACGCGTCCGCCGCCTGAAAGACGGGCGCCTCCGGCGTCGTCAGCCGTGCGAGCGCCACCGTGCGGCCGTCGCGTCCGGCCTCGGCGAGCACGCCTTCCAGCGCCTCTTCCTTCGCGCGCCATTCGGATGCGCCGCCCCAGGATCCGTCCGACAGGATCAGCAGCGGCCCGCGCCCGGCCTGCGTCTCGTCCTCCGGGTTCAGAACCGGACCGGCGAGGCCGATGATGACCGCCGCGACCGCCAGCATCCGCAGCAGGAGAAGCCACCAGGGCGTGCGGTCGCTCACCTGCTCGTCGTCGCGCAGGCCAAGCAGCAGCGCGACGCCGGGAAAGCGCCGCCGCAACGGCGCAGGCGGGATCGCGCGCAGCAGAAGCCACAGGATCGGCAGCGCGGCGAGCGCCGCCAGAAGCCAGGGCGCGGTGAAGCCG
The DNA here is from genome assembly GCF_003298775.1 of Rhodosalinus halophilus. GTDB lineage: Bacteria > Pseudomonadota > Alphaproteobacteria > Rhodobacterales > Rhodobacteraceae > Rhodosalinus > Rhodosalinus halophilus. The sequence continues at coordinate 319,757 of NZ_QNTQ01000006.1, forward strand.
ATCGTGCCGAAGAGCGTCATTCGAGCCCCCCGTCCATCGCCTGCCAGAGCCACAGCAGCGCGGATTGCGCCGAGTCGCTCGTGTGGTGGCTATGATAGCGCCATCCGGTGGTTTCACAGAGTGCGGCCAATCGCGCCTTTCGCTCGGCGAGCCGCTGAAGGTAGCGGTCGCGCAGGTCGTCCGCCTTCAGCGTCTCGTGGCTCAGGCTGCGGCCCACGCTTTCGAAGATCGTTCGGCCGCGAAAGGGAAAGGCTTCTTCCGCAGGGTCGAGAACCTGCAGCATCACGCCGCGCACGCCGCGATCCGCGGCCTTGGCCAGCGCGGACTCCACCGGCTCGGGGTCGCCCAGGAAATCCGAGATGAAGAGCGCGCGGGACTGCGGCAGCATCGCGCGGGCCTCGGGGTGGCCGTAATCCTCGATGGCGTCGCGCGAGAAGGCCTCCGCCAGCCGCAGGAGCTGCACCTCGCCCCGCCGCGGCGGCAGACTTCCGCCGGTCAGGCCCACGCGCTCGCCGCCCCGCACCAGCAGGATGGCCACCGAGAGCGCCAGCAGGCGCGCCCGGTCCGCCTTTTCCGGCAGGTCGCTGGAGGAGGAGAAGCGCATCGAGGCGGCCTGATCCACCCACATCAGCACAGACTGGGCGATCTGCCATTCGCGCTCGCGCACGAATTGCGCATCCGAGCGCGCAGAGCGGCGCCAGTCCACCATGCGCGCGGTGTCGCCGGCCATCATCGGGCGGTATTGCCAGAAATCGTCGCCCATGCCCGCGCGCCGCCGTCCGTGGCTGCCCAGCAGCACGGTGCCGGCCAGATGATCGGCGCGGGCCAAGAGCGGCGGGAGCGTGCCCGCCTCGGCCTCGGCGCGGGCGCGAAGGGCGAGGGGTTCGCTCACGCGGCGGCCTCGGGCCGGGACATGCCCTCACAGGTTTCGTCGATGATAGCGCCGAGGTTCTCGCCCCGCGCCCGAGCGGAGAAGCGCAGCGCCATGCGGTGGCTGAGCACCGGCCTGGCCATGGCGAAGACATCCTCGACCGACGGCGCGAGCCGGCCCTGCAGAAGCGCGCGTGCGCGCACCGTGAGCATCAGCGCTTGCGCCGCGCGGGGGCCGGGGCCCCAGGCCACGCTCTCGCGGATGCGGTCGCTCGCGGTCTCGTCGTCGGGACGAAAGGCGCGCACGAGATCGAGAATCACTTCCACCACGCTCTCGCCCACCGGCATCCGGCGCAGAAGCTTCTGCGCGGCGATCAGGTCAGCGGCGCTGAACACCTGATGCGCCTCCTCCTCCGCGGAGCCGGTGGTGGCCAGCAGGATGGCGCGCTCGGTGTCGCGGTCGGGGTATTCGACGTCGATCTGCACGAGGAAACGGTCGAGCTGCGCCTCGGGCAGGGGATAGGTGCCTTCCTGCTCGATCGGGTTCTGCGTTGCGAGCACATGGAAAGGCGCGTCGAGCTTCCGGTCCTCCCCGGCGACGGTGACCTGCTTCTCCTGCATCGCCTGCAGAAGCGCCGACTGCGTGCGCGGGCTCGCGCGGTTGATCTCGTCGGCCATCAGCAGCTGGCAGAAGATCGGGCCGGGGATGAACTTGAAGGCGCGGCTGCCGTCGGCGCCGGTCTCCAGCACCTCGGAGCCGAGGATGTCGGCCGGCATCAGGTCTGGCGTGAACTGGATGCGGTTGCCGTCGAGGCCCATGACCGTCGACAGCGTCTCGACGAGGCGTGTCTTGCCCAGGCCGGGCAGGCCGATCAGCAGGGCGTGGCCGCCGCAGAGCAGCGCCGAGAGGGTGAGGTCCACCACCTTCTCCTGCCCGATGAAGCGGCGGGTGATCGAGCCGCGCGCCTGCGCGAGCTTGTCCTCGAGCGCCTCGATCTCCGCGACCAGATCGGCATCCTCGGCCATGACAGGCCCTCCCTTCGTCATATATCGACTCCAACAGTTATCGCGTGACGGAAGGAAGGCAAAAAGCATGAGCGCACAAATTCCCGTGACCCCGTCCGCCGAGAGCATCGCAGAGGCCGCCCGCGCCGCCAAAAAGGGCAAGGGCCTGCCGCCCGTCCACAAGTGGAATCCGCCGTTCTGCGGGGATCTCGACATGCGAATCGCCCGGGACGGGACGTGGTTCTACCTTGGCACGCCGATCGGCCGCTTCGAGCTGGTGAAGCTGTTCTCCTCAATCCTCCGGAAGGACGGCGACGACTATTTCCTCGTCACCCCGGTCGAGAAGGTGGGAATCACCGTGGACGACGCGCCCTTCGTCGCCGTGGACTTCGAGGCCGAGGGCGAGGGCCGCGATCAGGTGCTCACCTTCGTCACCCACGTCGGCGATCACGCCGTCGCCGGCCCCGAGCATCCGATTCGGGTGGTGCGCGATCCCGAGACGGGCGAGCCCTCGCCCTACGTTCTCGTGCGCGACCGGCTCGAGGCGCTGATCGACCGCAAGAGTTTCTACCGTCTCGTCGAGCGCGGCGCGCGCGAAGAGGTGGACGGCGAACTCTGGTTCGGGCTCTGGTCGTCGGGCGAGTTCTTCCCGGTGATTCCCGCGGCCGAACTGCCGGAAGGCTGAAGACACCGGCAAGGCCGGCCGGCAGCAGGCGGACCGCGACGGAGGCGACGACATGGCGAAGGATCAGGCTGTCATCGTTGGCGTGGGACAGGGGCTCTCGGCCGCGCTCGCGCGCTTGCTGGCGGCGGAGGGCTACGCGCTCACGCTGGCTGCGCGGGATGCGGAAAAGCTTGCGGGGCTCGCCGAAGAGACGGGCGCGCGCACCGTGGCGATGGATGCGACGGACGCCGGGGCGATGGCCGCGCTCTTCGACGGGCTGCCGGCTGCGCCCCGCGTGGCGATCTACAACCCATCCGCCCGAGTGCGTGGACCAATCGCGGAGCTCGCGCCGGACGAGGTGCGCCGCGCGCTCGAGGTCACGGCCTTCGGAGCCTTCCTCATGGGGCAGGCGGCGGCGCGGGCGATGCAGGCGGCCGAGCCTGTCGGCGGCGTGCGGGGCACGATCCTTTTCACGGGTGCGTCGGCGGGGGTGAAGGGCTTTCCCAACTCCGCGCCCTTCGCCATGGGCAAGTTCGCCGAGCGCGGCCTCGCGCAGTCGATGGCCCGCGAACTGCATCCCAGGGGCATCCACGTGGCCTGGGTCAACATCGACGGCGCGATCCGCAACCCGGGCCGCACCGAACCGGAGGACGCCCCCGACTCGATGCTCGCTCCCGAGGCGATCGCGCGCGCCTATCTCGGTCTGATCCGGCAGGATCGTTCGGCCTGGTCGGACGAGCTCACGCTGCGGCCCTGGGTCGAACGCTTCTGAACGTCGCTGCCTTGCACAGGGCGGGACGCGGCCTTTCCTTGGGCCGCGCGGGGTCGGGCCTATGTGTGACCTCCTGACAGCGACGACACACGGAAGGAGCCATGATTCCCGCACGCTACGCCCATATCCTCTTCGCGTTCCTCGTCTCGGGCATCATGTCCAGCCTCGTCTCGGGGATGACGACGCTGCGCACCCTGGGCCTTGCCGAGGGCGTGCTCGGCGCCTGGGCGAGCGCGTGGCTCTCGGCCTGGGCGCTGGCCTTTCCGCTGGTGCTCGTCGTGGTGCCGCCGGTCCGGCGGCTCGTGCAGGCGCTGACCGAGCGACCGGCGTAAGCCGGCCGGCGCCCGATCAGACCCGGTGCCCGATCGCGCGATCGTCCGGGCAGGCCGTCTCCGGCGTCTCGATCTGGAGCGTGCTGTGTGCAAGGCCGAAGCGGGCCTCGAGCATGTCGCGCAGCGCGAGTCGCACCTCCTGCGCGGGGCGGTCCCCGTCGAGAACGACATGCGCCTCCAGAGCACCCTCGTGCTCCTGCATGCGCCAGATATGCAGGTGATGCACGTCGCGCACGCCCTGCTGCGCGCGCATGGCGTCCAGCACCTCGCGCGGGTCGATACCTTCGGGGCTGGCCAGCATAAGGATCCGCACGACGGGTTTGAGCCCGGCCGCCGACTGCCAAAGGATGTAGCCGGCAATGGCGAGCGTCGCCGCGGCGTCCAGCCAATACCACCCGTAGAGCAGGATCAGGCTGCCCGAAACGATCACGCCCACCGAGGCCATCGCGTCGGACAGGTTGTGCAGAAAGGCCGCGCGGATGTTCACGCTGGATTTCGCCATCGCCCAGGTGAGCAGGACCGTCGCCACGTCCACGACAAGCGCCACGCCCGCCACGATCACCACGATCCAGCCCGCGACCGGCTCCGGCGCGGCGAGCCGCATGACCCCCTCCGCCAGGAGCCAGACCGAGATCACGATGAGCGTGGTGTAGTTGATCAGCGCGGCCACCACCTCGGCGCGGCCGTAGCCGAAGGTCATCGCGGCGTCCGCCGGCCGCCGCCCGATACGCCGCGCCGCGAGCGCGATGCCCAGCGAGAGCGCGTCCGAAAGATTGTGGATCGCGTCCGCGATGAGCGCGAGCGAGCCGGCGATCACGCCCGCCACGATCTGCGCGAGGGTGAGACCCAGGTTCGCCGCCACCGCGAGCGCGACGCGCGCGTCACCCGCGGCGGGGTCGATGTGATGATGGTGATGATGGCCATGCCCGCTCATGCCCCGGCCCTAGCAGCGCCGTGCGCGCCGATCCAGCGACGACGCGCGAAAGGGCGGAGGAGCGGCGCTCATCGGCCCTCGCGGGCCTCTTCGCTCACGGCGTGCGCACCAGATAGACCGAGCAGGAGGCGTGCGCGGCGACGTGGCTGGCCGTGGTGCCAAGCAGATAGTCCTGGATCCGGGGATTCGCCGCCTCCATCACGATCAGGTCCACCTTTTCTTCATCCGCCAGCCTGACGATCTGCCGGTGCACCGCGCCCTTGCGGACCACGAGCCGCGGGTCCACGGGCCCCGGAGGGTGCTCGGCGACGAACTTCCTGAGCTCGCCGCTCCAGTAGGCCTCGGAGTCGCGGATGTTGAGGTTGCGCTCCATCTCGGGCGCGATCGTCGCCACGATCAGCTCGGCACCGCGGCGCACCGCCATCTCGCAGGCCTCTTCGTAGGCGTTCTGCTCCAGCTTCACGTGGCGCAGGTTGACGGGGCAGAGGATCTTTCTGGTCTCGCGTGGCATCGCGTGCCTTTCGAATCGGGGGGGTGTTGCGTGTGAGCAGTGCGCTCCCGGCCGGCACGAGGCCTGCCCGAAAACGCCGTCTCGTTGGCCTGCGGCGTCATCTCAGCTCTCCGCGCAGTTGCCGCAGGACGCGCCGGCGTCGTCGGCCATGCCGCAGCTGCCGCGCCATGAGCCGATGCGGGGCGAAGCTGAGCCTGCCATCCTCGGCACGTCGGGCGCTGTAGCTGCGGCATGCGGCGACGATCTTGCTCGCGCGGCCCGAGGCGGCCGCGGCGGTCAGGGTCATTCCGGTCACGCGCGCCATCACGTCCTCGAGCCCGCTGCGCTTCTCGACGCGGTGCAACACCTCCGAAAAGCTGCCGATATCCACGAAATCGCCGCTTGCCAGCGGCCCCTGGTTGGTGCGCTCGATCGGCCGGGCCACGTCGCCGAAGTCGAGTTCGTCGCGCTCGGTGACCTGCGCGCTCTGCCGCGCGCCGTCGTCGAGCGTCACTTCGGCGAGCACATCGATAAGATAGATCGGTTCGGAGCTCATGTTGCTGACGATGCAGCGCGCCTGCTCGTCCGAGGATGCGCCCGTGCTGATGAGGATGACCGGCGTGCGCTGGCGCAGGTAGCTCATCAGGAAAACCTGCAGATAGGCCACCCACACGGCCACCGTCAGCAGGCTCACGGCCAGTCGCAGAACATCGGAATTGCCGGCGATCCAGCCGAGCATGGGCCTCTCCCGCCTTCGTCGCAGGGAAGGCAACGCGGAAGAGGCCCGGGGGTTTCCGCCCGCCTCGGGTGCCTCAGTGCGCCGCGGCCCAGTTCGCGCCCTGTCCTGCGTCCACGACAAGCGGCACGTCGAGCTTCACCACCGGCTCGGCAGCGCCCTCCATGACCTCGCGCGCCGTCGAAATCAGTGCGTCCTCCGCGCCTTGCTCCACCTCGAAGAGCAGCTCGTCGTGCACCTGAAGCAACATCTCGGCGGGCAGCCCTTCGATCGCAGCGGGCATGCGGACCATGGCGCGGCGGATGATGTCGGCGGCCGTGCCCTGGATCGGCGCGTTGATCGCCGCGCGCCGCGCGAAGCCCGCGCGCGGGCCGCGCGCATTGATCTCGGGCGTATGGATCACCCGGCCGAAGAGCGTCTCGACTCGGCCGTGCTCCCTGGCGAAGGCCACGGTGTCGTCCATGTAGTCGCGAATGCCGGGGAAGCGCTCGAAGTAGCGGTCGATGAAGCCCTGCGCCTCGCCGCGCGGGATGCGCAGGTTGCGCGCGAGCCCGAAGCCCGAGATGCCGTAGATCACGCCGAAGTTGATCGCCTTGGCGCGGCGGCGGATCTCGGGCGTCATCTCGTCGAGGGGGACGTCGAACATCTCGGAGGCGGTCATCGCATGGATGTCCTGGCCCTCGCGGAAGGCGGTCCTGAGCTGTTCGATTCCGGCGATATGGGCGAGGATGCGGAGCTCGATCTGGCTGTAGTCGAGGCTGACGAGCACCTTGCCCTCCTCCGCGACGAAGGCCTCGCGGATGCGCCGCCCCTCCTCGGTGCGGATGGGGATGTTCTGCAGGTTGGGGTCGGTCGAGGCCAGCCGCCCCGTCGCCGCGCCCGACTGGACGTAGGAGGTGTGCACGCGCCCCGTTTCCGGGTTGATGTGCTCCTGCAGGGCGTCGGTATAGGTGCTCTTGAGCTTGGAGACCGCGCGCCAGTCGAGCACCTTGCGCGGCAGCTCGTGCTCCGTCGCCAGATCCTCCAGCACGTCGGCCGGCGTGGCATAGGCGCCGGTCTTGCCATGCTTGCCGCCCGGCAGGCTCATCTTGTCGAAGAGGATCTCGCCCAGCTGCTTGGGGCTGCCCACGTTGAACCTTTCTCCGGCAAGCTCGTGAATCTCGGCCTCGAGCGCCGCCATCTTCTGCGAGAAGGCGCCCGACATGCGCGAGAGCGTGTCGCGGTCCACCCGGACGCCCGCCATCTCCATCCGCGCGAGCACCGGCGCGAGCGGGCGCTCCATCCGCTCGTAGACCCGCGTGACATGGGCCGCGTGCAGCTGCGGCTTGAAGTGCTGCCAGAGCCGCAGCGTCACATCGGCGTCCTCGCCGGCGTAGGGCGTGGCCTTGTCGATCGGCACCCGGTCGAAGGTGATCTGGCTCTTGCCCGAGCCGATCAGCTCCTTGATCGGGATGCAGCCATGGCCGAGGTAGCGCTCGGAAAGCGTGTCCATGCCGTGCCCGTGCAGGCCGGAATACATTGCGTAGGACATGAGCAGCGTGTCGTCGAAGGGCGCCATCCGGATGCCGAGCCGGGCGAGCACCTTGGCGTCGTATTTCACGTTCTGCCCGATCTTGAGCACCGCGTCGTCCTCGAGGAGATCGCGCAGCGCCGCCAGCGCCTCTTCCATCGGGATCTGCCCCTCCGCCAGCGCCTCGCCTCCGAAGAGATCGTCCGCCCCGTCGGCCTTGTGCGCCAGTGGCACATAGGCCGCTTCGCCGGGCGCAAGCGCCAGCGAGACGCCGACGAGCTCGCAGCGCATCTCGTCGAGCCCCGTCGTCTCGGTGTCGAAGGCAACCCAGCCCTGCGCGCGGGCGCGCGCGATCCAGTCCGCGAGCGTGCCCATGTCGCGGATGCAGATGTAGGCCTGCGGCTCGAAGGGCGCCGGCGCGGGCGTCTCGGGATCGTCGCCGCCCGCCTCCTCCTGCGGGGCGACGTCCGGCACCACCGGCGGCTCGACGCCCAGCGCCTCGGCGATGCGGCGGGTGAGCGTGCGGAACTCCATCTCCGTGAGAAAGCCCAGCAGTGCGTCGGGATCGGGCTCCCGGAGCTCGAGGTCGTCCGGCCCGAAGTCGAGCGTCACGTTGTCGTCAAGCTGCACCAGCGACTTGGAAAGACGGATCTGCTCGGCGTGGTCGATGAGCGTCTGCCGCCGCTTGGGCTGCTTGATCTCCTCCGCACGCGCCAGAAGCGTCTCGATGTCGCCGAACTCGTTCACGAGAAGCGCCGCGGTCTTGACCCCGATCCCCGGCGCGCCGGGCACGTTGTCGACGCTGTCGCCGGCGAGCGCCTGCACGTCCACTACGCGCGCAGGATCGACGCCGAACTTCTCGCGCACGCCGTCCACGTCGATGCGGCGGTTCTTCATCGCGTCGAACATTTCGACGCCGCCGCCGACGAGCTGCATCAGGTCCTTGTCCGAACTGACGATCGTCACGCGCCCGCCCGCCTCGCGCGCCTGGCGCGCGAGCGTCGCGATGATGTCGTCGGCCTCGAAGCCCTCGAGCTCGATGCAGGGGATGTTGAAGGCCTCGACCGCGCGGCGGGTGAGCGGGATCTGCGGGCGCAGTTCCTCGGGCATCTCTTCGCGGTTGGCCTTGTAGGCCTCGTAGAGGTCGTTGCGGAAGGTGTGGCTGCCCTTGTCGAAGATCACCGCGAGATGCGTCGCCGCGTCCGGCCCCTCGTTCGCGGCGATGTAGCGCTGCAGCATGTTGCAAAAGCCCGCCACCGCGCCCACCGGCGCCCCGTCCGAGCGCCGCGTGAGCGGCGGCAGCGCGTGATAGGCGCGGAAGATGAAGGCCGAGCCGTCGATGAGATGCAGATGGTGGCCCTTGCCGAAACTCATGCGCTTATCCCTCCGCAGGCGTGCACCCCGCCTTTTGCCACGGGCGCGGTCGGGGGGCCAGTGGGGGCTGCGACGGCGGGGCCGAAGAAGGGGGCGCTGCCCCCTCGGCCCGTTCCGGGCCTCACCCCCGGGATATTTGTCTCCAAGAAGAAGAGCGCGGTGTCTTGCGCGTGTCTTCTTCGTGGTCGTGATGTCGGAAGGCGCACGGGCGGCAGCCCCCGGGACCGGGGCGATCGCCCGGTGGATGGGCGGCGTCGGAGGCGCGCGCCGATCGGAACGCAGCAGGCGCTTGCGCGGCCGCCGCGCAGGTTGCGATGATGAGGCACCGCAACGAGGAGAGCCGGCCATGTCCCCAGCCGATCTTGCCACCCTGGTCGCCCAGGGCGCCGGTCGCCAGCCGGCGGACCTCGTGCTGCGGGGCGGGCGTGTGCTCGATCTCGTCACCGGCGATCTGCTGGAGGGCGACGTGGCGATCTGCGGCGACACGATCGTGGGCACCTGCGACGCCTACGAGGGGCGCGAGGTCGCGGATGTCGCGGGCCTGATCCTGGTGCCGGGTTTCATCGACACGCATCTGCATGTCGAAAGCTCTATGGTGACGCCCTTCGAATTCGACCGTTGCGTGGCGCCGCGCGGCGTCACGACGGCGATCTGCGATCCGCACGAGATCGCCAATGTCGCGGGGCTGGCGGGCATCCGATATTTCCTGGAAGCGGCGGAGCGCGTGGTGATGGACCTGCGGGTGAACCTGTCGTCCTGCGTGCCCTCGACCGCGATGGAGACCTCCGGCGCGCGGTTGGAGGCCGCGGAGCTGGCGCCGCTCATGGATCATCCGAAGGTGATCGGGCTCGCGGAGATGATGAACTACCCGGGCGTGGTGCACGGCGATCACGGTGTGCTGGCGAAGCTCGAGCTCTTCCGCGGGCGGCACATCGACGGTCACGCGCCGCTGCTTTCGGGGCGCGAGCTCAACGCCTATATCGCCGCCGGCATCCGCACCGAGCACGAGGCGACGCGCGCCGAGGAGGCGCTGGAAAAGCTGCGCAAGGGCATGCGCGTGCTGATCCGCGAAGGCTCGGTCTCGAAGGACCTGGAGGCGCTGCTGCCGCTTCTGACCGAGCGGCACGCGCCCTACCTCGCCTTGTGCACCGACGACCGCAATCCGCTGGACATCGCGGAGGAGGGGCACCTCGATCACATGATCCGCACGGCCATCGCGGGCGGCGCGCCGCCGCTCGCCGTCTATCGCGCCGCTTCGCTCTCCGCCGCCGAGGCTTTCGGGCTGAAGGACCGGGGCCAGATCGCGCCGGGCCGGCGGGCGGATATCGTGGCGCTGGAGTCGCTGGAAGACTGCCGCGCGGCGCGGGTGTGGTGCGGGGGCGTGGAGGCGGCCGAGGCGGCCTTCGAGGCGCGCGAGACGGTGGCGCCGGTGGCGCGGGGCAGCGTGAAGGCGCCGCGCGTGACGGCGGAAAGCTTCCGCTGCGCCGGCAACCGGGCCGAGACGCCGGTGATCGGCATCCTGCCCGGCAAGATCATCACCGCGCATCTGACCGAGGACATCGCGCCCGACGACGGCGACAAGCGGCCCGACCCGGCGCGTGACCTGGCCCGCATAGCGGTGGTCGAGCGGCACGGGGTGAACGGCAATGTCGCCACGGGCTTCGTGCGCGGCTTCGGCATCGCGCGGGGGGCGATCGCCGCGACCGTGGCGCACGACCATCACAACATCGTCTGCGTGGGCGCGGATTATGCCGACATGGCGGTGGCGGTGAACCGGCTGTCGGAGATCGAGGGCGGCTTCGTCGTGGCCGACGGCGGGCGCGTGGCCGCCGAACTGCCGCTCGAGATGGCGGGGCTGATGTCGCTGTCGCCCTTCGAGGAGGTGCATGCGCGGCTCGTCGAGCTGCGCGCGGCGGCCAAGGCGCTGGGCGTGACGCTGGCGGAGCCCTTCCTGCAGCTGGCCTTCGTGGCCTTGCCGGTGATCCCGCACCTGAAGATCACCGATCACGGCATGGTGGACGTGGACCGTTTCGAGGTGATCAGCGCAGGGTGATCGTGGTCTCGATCCGTTCGAGCTCGGTCCCGTCGCGGGTGAGGGTGACGGTTCCGCGATAGTCGCCCGCCGGCCAGCCATCGGGCGGGCGGCGGGTGCCGGCGGCGCGGAAGAGCTGCGCGCGGTCGCGTTCGATCAGCGCGGAATGGTCGATGACCTCGCCCTGCGGACCTTCGATACCGAGCGCGATCACGTCGCCCGTCCGCGCGCCGAACGCGAGGGCGAAGACCACCAGGGCGGGCGCGTCCAACGGCAGGGAGTCGCGTGCCGCTTCGCCGGCCTTGATCGCCGCGTATTCCGGGATCGCCGGGGCGAAGCCCGCCGAGAGCAGGCCGCCGGGCCGATAGGCCGGCGCGGCGAGCCAGAGGCCGTCGTCGGGCGCCGCGCCGCAGGCCGGATCGCCCTGCGGGTCGAAGGGATCGACCGTCTCGCCGTTGCGGCGCACGATCAGCTCGACGTGGGGAAACTCGGTGCGCCCGCTCAGCCCCACGAGGCCGAGCTGATCGCCGCGCTCCACACGGTCGCCCGCCGCGACCGTGACGGACCCTCGGGCGAGGTGGCAGTACTGCGTCTCCCATCCGTCGTCGTGGCGGATGGCCACGCCGTTGCCGCAGCCACGGCCCTCGAGCGCCTCGGCCATTTCCGGCGTGAAGAGACGATCCGCCATGCCGTCGCGCACGCCGCGCACCGTGCCCGGCGCCGACGCCCTGACGGGGATTTCCGCCTCGAGGTCGGCGAGCGTGGGCAGGGCGAAGTCGGTCCCGGTGTGGCCGTCGTAGCTCAGCGTGCCGCAGGTGTAATCCTCGGCTTCCGGCCCGGGATCGTGATCGACATATTGCTGGATGTAGCAGCCCATGTCGGGCGGGCAGTCGATGGGAAGGGACAACTGCAAGTCTCCCGCGGCCGGGACGGCCACGGGAGCGAGGGCGAGCGCGAGCGCTCGCCAGACCATCAGTCGGCGGTCAGAAGCGGCGGCTTCTTCGACGACAGCCGCGGCTTCGGCGTGCTCTCGATCTGCAGATCGAGCTCGCCGTTCTTGACCGCGACACGGACGACGCCGCCCTTCGCCAGCTTGCCGAAGAGCAGCTCTTCGGCGAGTGGCTTCTTGATGTTCTCCTGGATCACGCGGCCCAGCGGGCGGGCGCCCATCTTGTCGTCGTAGCCCTTGTCGGCCAGCCACTCGGCCGCCGCCTTGGTGAGCTCGATGGTCACGTTGCGGTCCATCAGCTGTGCTTCGAGCTGGAGGACGAATTTCTCGACCACCTGCAGAATCACCTCCTTGGGCAGCGCGCCGAAGCTGATAACCGCGTCGAGGCGGTTGCGGAACTCAGGCGTGAAGGTCCGCTCGATCGCGGCGGTATCCTCGCCCTGGCGGCGCTCGCGGCCGAAGCCGACGGCAGCCTGCGCCTGTTCGACGGCGCCGGCGTTGGAGGTCATGATCAGCACCACGTTGCGGAAGTCCACCTGACGGCCGTTGTGGTCGGTCAGAGTGCCGTGGTCCATCACCTGCAGCAGGATGTTGAAGACGTCCGGGTGCGCCTTCTCGATCTCGTCGAGCAGGAGCACGCAGTGCGGGTGCTGGTCCACGCCGTCGGTCAGCAGGCCGCCCTGGTCGAAGCCGACGTAGCCCGGAGGCGCGCCGATCAGGCGGCTGACTGCGTGCTTCTCCATGTATTCCGACATGTCGAAGCGGAGCAGTTCCACCCCCAGCGTGTCGGCGAGCTGCTTGGCGACCTCGGTCTTGCCGACCCCGGTGGGCCCGGCGAAGAGGTAGTTGCCGATCGGCTTGTCGGGCTCGCGCAGGCCGGCGCGCGCCAGCTTGATGGAGCTCGCCAGCGCCTCGATCGCCGTGTCCTGGCCGAAGACCACGCGCTTGAGCGTGCCTTCCAGATCCTTGAGCACCTCGGCGTCGTCCTTGGAGACGTTCTTGGGCGGGATGCGGGCGATCTTGGCGACCACGGCCTCGATCTCCTTCTGGCCGATGGTCTTGCGCCGCTTCGATTCGGCCACGAGGTGCTGCGCCGCACCCGCCTCGTCGATCACGTCGATCGCCTTGTCTGGCAGCTTGCGGTCGGTGATGTAGCGCGCGCTGAGTTCCACGGCCGACTTGATCGCGTCGGCGGTGTATTTCACCGCGTGGTGCTCCTCGAAATAGGGCTTGAGGCCCTTGAGGATCTTCACCGTGTCGTCGACCGTGGGCTCGGTCACGTCGATCTTCTGGAAGCGGCGGCTGAGCGCGCGATCCTTCTCGAAGTGCTGGCGGAACTCCTTGTAGGTGGTGGAGCCCATGGTGCGCAGCCGGCCGCCCTGAAGCGCGGGCTTCAGCAGGTTGGAGGCGTCCATCGCGCCGCCCGAGGTGGCGCCCGCGCCGATCACGGTGTGGATCTCGTCGATGAAGAGCACCGCGTCGGGATGCTCCTCAAGCTCCTGCACGACGGCCTTCAGCCGCTCCTCGAAATCGCCGCGGTAGCGCGTGCCGGCGAGCAGCGCGCCCATGTCGAGCGCGTAGATCGTGGTGTTGCGCAGGACTTCGGGAGTCTCGCCCTTGACGATCTTGCGCGCGAGGCCCTCGGCGATGGCGGTCTTGCCGACGCCCGGGTCGCCCACCAGCAGCGGGTTGTTCTTGCGCCGGCGGCAGAGCACCTGGATGCAGCGCTCGACCTCCGTGTCGCGGCCGATCAGCGGGTCCACGTCGCCCGAGCGCGCCTTGGCGTTGAGATCCACGCAGTACTTGCCCAGCGCCGATTCCTTCTGCTCGCCGGGCTCCGCGGCGGCCTGCGCCTCTTCCTCCTGCTCGGTCGCGCCGGTGACGGGACGGCTTTCGCCGAAGGCCGGGTTCTTGGCCACGCCATGGGCGATGAAGTTCACCGCGTCGTAGCGGGTCATGTCCTGCTCCTGCAGGAAGAAGGCCGCGTTCGATTCACGCTCGGCGAAGATCGCGACCAGCACGTTGGCGCCGGTCACCTCGGTGCGCCCCGAGCTCTGGACGTGGATCGCAGCGCGCTGGATCACCCGCTGAAACGCGGTGGTCGGCACGGCCTCGGAGCCTTCGATGTCGGTGACGAGGTTGGACAGCTCCTCGTCGATGAAGTCCACGAGGGTTCCGCGCAGCTCCTCGGTGTCCACGTTGCAGGCCTTGAGCACCTTGGCCGCCTCGGGCTCGTCTACGAGCGCGAGCAGCAGGTGCTCGAGCGTGGCGAATTCGTGCGACCGCGAGTTCGCCAGCGCCAGCGCGGAGTGAATGGCCTGTTCCAGCGTTGTCGAGAAAGACGGCACGGGATGTGCTCCTCTGGTCTTTGGTCGGAGGGGCCGGAGCCCCGACCGACCGTGGGCTCTCAGTGTTAAAGTTTGGTCGAAGACGGCAGGTCTTCAAGCACTTTCTTGGGCGGGTGGGTCACATTGGCCTGAGCAGATGCGCGCCCGCCGCGCGATGGCTCAGAAATTGTCCTTGCGCGCCCGGACGGCGGCGAAGACCTCGGCCGGGGAGGCGTCCGGCAGGCCGACGGCCTTTCGGATTTCGGGGCTGTCCGGGCGAAGGAAGGGATTTGTCTCCAGTTCCAGCGCCAGCTCCGACGGGACTGTCGGCCGACCCTCAGCACGCGCTCTCTCGCTCTCCTCGATACGTGAGATAAGGCTTGCATTCCCCGGTTCAACGGAGCGGGCGAACTTTCCGTTCGCGAGCGTGTACTCGTGCCCCGAATAGATCAGCGTGTCCGAGGGCAGCGCGGCGAGCTTGGACAGGCTCTCCCACATCTGCGGCATGGTGCCCTCGAACACGCGCCCGCAGCCGAAGGCCATCAGGCTGTCGGCGGTGAAGGCCGCGCGGCTGTCGGGGAAGTGGAACGCTATGTGGCCGAGGGTGTGGCCCGGCACCTCGATCACGGTGCCGCGCTCGGCGCCGATCTCGACCGTGTCGCCCTCGCGCACCTCGACGTCGAGCGGCGGCAGGCGGTGCGCGTCGGCCGCCGCGCCCACGACGCGGGGCGAGAAGCGCTCGGAGAGCGCGCCGAGCCCCTGGACGTGGTCGGCATGGTGATGCGTGAGCAGCACGATGTCCGCGCGCCAGCCGCGGCCCTCGAGCGCCGCCAGGATCGGCGCGGCCTCGGGCACGTCGACGACCGCCGTCGTGCCCGTTTCCGCATCATGCGCGAGATAGGCGTAGTTGTCGGACAGGCAGGGCACGGTGACGATCTCCAGGGGCATGGCGTTTCGGTCCTCCGTTGCTATTCTCGCGCCAGCTTGGCCGATATCCCCCGGGGCCCGCAATGCATCTCGACGTGCAGGACCTCAGAGAGTTCTACTACCGCAGCGCGCTGGGCCGGGCGGCGCAGGCGGCGGTGCGAAGCCGCCTCACCGCGCTCTGGCCGGAAGCGAAGGGGATGTCCGTGGCCGGCTTCGGATTCGCGGTGCCGCTTCTGCGTCCCTATCTGCGCGAGTCGCGGCGGATCGTTGCCCTGATGCCCGCGCCGCAGGGCGTCATGCCCTGGCCCGCGGGCCTGCCGAACGTCTCGGTCCTCTGCGAAGAGACGCTCTGGCCGCTCGAGACGGGTCATGTCGATCGCCTCGTCGTGATGCATGGTCTCGAGACCTCCGAACGGCCCTCGGCGGTTCTGGACGAGGCGTATCGCACCCTGGGCCCCGGCGGGCGCGCGATGTTCATCGTGCCGCACCGCGCCGGCCTCTGGTCGCGCTCGGACGCCACGCCCTTCGGCTACGGCCGGCCCTATTCGCTGGGCCAGCTCGAGGCGCAGCTCGCCGCGCACGACTTCGTTCCCGAACGGCACGCCGCGGCGCTCTTCCAGCCCCCCAGCGCGCGGCGCTTCTGGATGCGGTCGGGGCCCATGTGGGAGCGGATGGGGCGCAAGCTGCACACGGTATTCGCGGGCGGCGTGCTGCTGGTGGAGGCGGCCAAGCGCACACCGGCGCGCCCCGGCGGACTCGCCGACCGGGTGCGTGAGCCGGCCGGCGTGCTCGCGCCCGAGGCGAAGCCGGCCTGACGCGGGGCCGCGCGGCTGCTTCCTTTCATTGCGATACGGTTGCCACCTGTCGCCCGTCCGGATGCGCTCCGGGGTGCTCTTCCGCAGATGAAGCTTGCGTCGACCCATCCTGTGACCCGGCTCATACGCGGCGGCATGCGCAGGCAGCGCAGCGCGTCGGGCACCTTCGCTCGGAGGCATGCGAACGCTGACCGGGACGCCCCGCGAGTCCACTCGTGCGCCGCGGTGCGGCGTGTCCGCCCCGACCCGCCGGGCACAGGCCTCATGCACCGCCAGGTGGGCAGCCCACGAAAGGCGGGATAGGTTGTTGCCCGCCGTGAAAGCCTCTGCTACACGCACCTCGATTTTGCGGCTCGGCGCCCGGCCGGGCGCCTCAACGCCCCCGGGCGGCGCGTCCTGTGCCGCGAGCCGGGGCTTCAGAGCGGAAGGGTGGACGTGTCCGAACCTGCTTCGATTTCCTCCGGCATTGCGGCCCGCTATGCCACCGCCATCTTCGAGATCGCGCTCGAGTCGGACGCGCTCGCGGACCTCGAGGGCGGTGTGGACGATCTGAGCGCGGCGCTCGACGAGAGCGCCGATCTGCGCGCGCTGATCTCGTCGCCCCTGTATTCGCGCGACGAGCAGAAGGCGGCGATCCTTGCTGTCGCCAACAAGATGGGGCTCATGCCGGGCCTGCGCAATGCGCTGGGCCTGATGGCCGAAAAGCGCCGGCTTTTCGTGCTGCCGGCCCTCATGCGCGAGCTGCGCGAGCGCATCGCGCGCCACAAGGGCGAGGTGACCGCCGACGTCGTCTCGGCCCGGCTGCTCAGCGACGAACAGTCGAAGAAGCTTGCGGAGACGCTGCGCGCGCGCGTCGGCAAGGACGTCAAGATCAATGCCGCCGTCGATGAGGATCTCATCGGCGGCCTCGTCGTGAAGGTGGGCTCGCTGATGATCGACACTTCGGTCCGCGCGCGGCTCGACGCACTCCAGAACGCAATGAAAGAGGTCGGATAGATGGGTATCCAAGCTGCCGAGATCTCGGCGATCCTGAAGGAGCAGATCAAGTCCTTCGGCCAGGAAGCCGAAGTGGCCGAGGTCGGCCGCGTCCTCTCCGTCGGTGACGGCATCGCCCGCGTCTACGGCCTCGACAGCATCCAGGCCGGCGAGATGGTCGAGTTCCCCGGCGGCATCCGCGGCATGGCGCTGAACCTCGAGGTGGACAACGTCGGCGTCGTGATCTTCGGTTCCGACCGCGACATCGGCGAGGGCGACGTCGTCAAGCGCACCAAGTCGATCGTGGACGTGCCGGTGGGCGACGCGCTGCTGGGGCGCGTGGTGGACGCGCTGGGCCAGCCGCTCGACGGCAAGGGCGAGATCAAGGCGGCCGAGCGCCGCGTCGCCGACGTGAAGGCGCCGGGCATCATTCCGCGCAAGTCGGTGCACGAGCCGATGGCCACCGGTCTCAAGGCGATCGACGCCATGATCCCGATCGGCCGCGGCCAGCGCGAGCTCATCATCGGCGACCGCCAGACCGGCAAGACCGCCGTCGCGCTCGACACGATGCTCAACCAGAAGAGCTACAACGAGGCCGCCGGCGACGACGAGAGCAAGAAGCTCTACTGCGTCTACGTCGCGGTCGGACAGAAGCGCTCGACCGTCGCGCAGCTGGTCAAGAAGCTCGAGGAGAACGGCGCGATGGAATATTCCATCGTCGTCGCCGCGACCGCCTCGGACCCGGCGCCGATGCAGTATCTCGCGCCCTACGCCGCCTGCGCGATGGCCGAGTACTTCCGCGACAACGGCCGCCACGCGCTCATCACCTACGACGACCTGTCGAAGCAGGCCGTGGCCTACCGCCAGATGTCGCTGCTGCTGCGCCGCCCGCCGGGCCGCGAGGCCTTCCCGGGCGACGTCTTCTACCTGCACTCCCGCCTGCTCGAGCGCGCGGCGAAGATGAACGAGGACAACGGCGCCGGCTCGCTCACCGCGCTGCCGATCATCGAGACGCAGGCCGGCGACATCTCGGCCTTCATTCCGACCAACGTGATCTCGATCACCGACGGTCAGATCTTCCTCGAGACCGACCTCTTCTATCAGGGCGTGCGCCCGGCCGTGAACACCGGCCTCAGCGTGAGCCGCGTGGGCTCCTCGGCGCAGACCGCCGCGATGAAATCGGTCGCCGGCTCGCTGAAGCTGGAGCTCGCGCAGTATCGCGAGATGGCTGCCTTCGCGCAGTTCGGCTCCGACCTCGACGCCGCCACCCAGCGCCTGCTCAACCGCGGCGCGCGGCTGACCGAGCTGCTCAAGCAGCCGCAGTACTCGCCGCTCACCAACGCCGAGATCGTCTGCGTGATCTTCGCGGGCACCGAGGGCTATCTCGACAAGCTAAAGGTGGAGGACGTGGGCCGCTTCGAGGAGGGGCTGCTCAAGCACCTGCGCGGCAAGCGCAAGGATATCCTCGACTGGATCGCCGACGAGGATCCCAAGATCAAGGGCGAGGCCGCCGACAAGCTGAAGGCCGCGATCGACGAATACGCGAAAGACTTCAGCTGACCTGATCCCCAGGGACAAAGGACCAAGGCGACATGCCGAGCCTCAAGGACCTCAAGAACCGGATCGAGTCGGTCAAGTCGACCCGGAAGATCACCAAGGCCATGCAGATGGTCGCGGCGGCCAAGCTCCGCCGCGCCCAGGAAGCGGCCGAGATGTCGCGCCCCTATACCGAGCGGTTCGCCGCCGTCATGGGGCAGCTCGCGGCGAGCGTCGGCGACAGCGACACAGCGCCGAAGCTGCTGGCCGGCACGGGCAGCGATCAGACCCACCTGCTGGTGGTGATGACCGCCGAACGCGGGCTGTGCGGCGGCTTCAACGCCAATATTGCGAAGCTCGCCAAGCAGAAGGCCGCGGAGCTGATCGAGAAGGGCAAGACCGTCAAGATCCTGACCGTCGGCAAGAAGGGCCGTGACGCCCTGCGCCGCGACTGGAGCGAGTATTTCGTCGGCCACGTCGATCTGGCGGAAGTCAAGCGCGTGGGCTACGGCGACGCGCAGCGGATCGCCAAGGACATCCTTGACCGCTTCGAGGACGGCGAGTTCGACGTGGCCACGGTCTTCTTCTCGCGCTTCCAGAACGTGGTGACCCAGATCCCCACCGCGACGCAGGTCATACCGGCCGACTTCGATGCGCCCGAAGAAGGGGCCGCGACGACGCTCTACGACTACGAGCCGGGCGAGGAGGAGATCCTCGCGGAGCTGCTGCCCAAGGCCGTGGCGACGCAGATCTTCTCGGCGCTGCTCGAGAACGGCGCCTCCGAGCAGGGCGCGCGGATGACCGCGATGGACAACGCCACGCGCAACGCGGGCGAGATGATCGACAAGCTGACCATCGAATACAACCGCTCGCGTCAGGCCGCGATCACCAACGAGCTCATCGAGATCATCTCGGGCGCCGAGGCGCTCTAACGGAACCGGAGACTTCAAAATGGCGAAAGCGAAAGGCAAAGTGACGCAGGTCATCGGCGCCGTGGTGGACGTGCAGTTCGACGACCACCTGCCCGAGATCCTCAACGCGCTGGAGACCGACAACAACGGCCGCCGGCTGGTTCTGGAGGTCGCGCAGCACCTCGGCGAGAACACGGTGCGCACCATCGCGATGGACGCGACCGAAGGTCTCGTGCGCGGGCAGGAGGTGACCGACACCGACGGTCCGATCACCATGCCGGTGGGCGATGCGACGCTCGGCCGCATCATGAACGTCGTCGGCGAGCCGATCGACGAGAAGGGCCCCGTCAAGACCGAAGAGACGCGCCCGATTCACGCCCCGGCGCCGGAGTTCATCGACCAGTCGACCGAGTCGGAAATCCTCGTCACCGGCATCAAGGTGATCGACCTGCTCGCGCCCTACGCCAAGGGCGGCAAGATCGGCCTCTTCGGCGGCGCCGGCGTGGGCAAGACGGTGCTCATCCAGGAGCTCATCAACAACATCGCCAAGGTGCACTCGGGCTATTCCGTGTTCGCCGGGGTGGGCGAGCGCACGCGCGAAGGCAACGACCTTTACTACGAATTCATCGAATCCGGCGTCATCAACGAGGATGACCTCGAGAAGTCGAAGGTGGCGCTCGTCTACGGCCAGATGAACGAACCGCCGGGCGCGCGTGCCCGCGTCGCGCTGTCGGGCCTGACGCTCGCCGAGCAGTTCCGCGACCAGTCGGGAACGGACGTGCTGTTCTTCGTCGACAACATCTTCCGCTTCACGCAGGCAGGCTCCGAGGTCTCGGCGCTTCTGGGCCGCATTCCCTCGGCCGTGGGCTACCAGCCGACGCTCGCCACCGACATGGGCGCGCTGCAGGAGCGGATCACCTCGACGCGGCAGGGCTCCATCACCTCGGTGCAGGCGATCTACGTGCCCGCGGACGACCTGACCGACCCGGCGCCCGCCACCTCCTTCGCTCACCTCGACGCGACCACCGTTCTCAGCCGCGCCATCTCCGAGCTGGGCATCTACCCGGCGGTGGACCCGCTCGACTCGACCTCGCGGCTCCTCGACCCGGCCGTGATCGGCGAAGAGCACTACCAGGTCGCGCGGGACGTCCAGGGCGTTCTCCAGCGCTACAAGGCGCTGCAGGACATCATCGCCATTCTCGGGATGGACGAGCTCTCCGAAGAGGACAAGCTGACCGTGGCACGGGCACGCAAGATCCAGCGCTTCCTGTCGCAGCCCTTCGACGTCGCCGAGGTCTTCACCGGCTCGCCCGGCGTCCAGGTCTCGCTCGAGGACACGATCTCGTCGTTCAAGGCCGTGGTGGCGGGCGAATACGACCACCTGCCCGAGGGCGCCTTCTACATGGTCGGCGGCATCGAGGACGTGAAGGCCAAGGCCGAGAAGATGGCGGCCGAGGCCGCCTGAGCCCGATGATCCATGCGCCCCGGCCCTGCGCCGGGGCGACCCCTTCGAGGAGAGAGCATGGCTGACACGATGCAATTCGATCTCGTGAGCCCAGAGCGCCGGGTGGCCTCGATGGCGGCGACCGAGGTGGAGATCCCCGGCGCCGAGGGCGACATGACGGCGATGGCGGGCCACACGCCCACGATCACCACGCTGCGGCCCGGTCTTCTGAAGGCGCGCGGCCCGGAGGGCGAGGGCGAGTATGTCGTGACCGGCGGCTTCGCCGAGATCGGGGCCGAGGGCGTCACCGTGCTCGCCGAACGCGCCGTGCCCCGTGCCGACATGACGCAGGAGCATCTCGACGAGATGATCGCCGAGGCGCGCGAGGCGCACGCGAAGGCGAAGGAAGTCTTCCAGAACGAGCCCGGCCCGGTGGACGACGCCGCCAAGCTGCTCGCCGACATGGTGGCGGTCGGCTCGCATATCGGGCTCGACACCCGCCAGGCGAGTCTCTGAAGCCACGATCGCAGACGGTTACGCATAGGCCCCGCTCCGGCGGGGCCTTTTCGCTTGAACCGGCCGCGATGATGGTCGACCGTGTCGTGCCGGCTGCCAAGCCATCGGCAGGAGCGCCATGAAGACCTTCGAATCCCGGCCACTCGGTATCGATCAGGGCGAGGCCACGCTCTTTTCCGACTATGCCGACGGAGGCCCGATGTGGACTGGCGACGGCGCGCGCGCGCGGCGCCATCGCGTGAGCTTTTCCCGCCCCTTCGCCACGCGGCCTGTCGTGCACGTCTCGGTCACGTTGTGGGATTTCGACAAGGGCGCGAACGCGCGCGCGGAACTCTCGGCCGAACGCGTGTCGGAAGAGGGCTTCGACATCGTCTTCCGCACCTGGGCTGACACGCGGATCGCCCAGATCCGCGTGGGCTGGATCGCGCTGGGCCAGATGCCGAACCCGGACGACTGGACGCTCTACTGAGACCGGCCTCGATGCGGGGGCGCGTCAGTCCTTGAACTGGCCCTCGTAGAGCGGTTCGAGCATCTCGGTGTTGAAGAGCGACGAGACCGAGGTGCCGTTCCAGATGTTCAGGATCGCCTGGGCGAAGACCGGCGCCGTCGGCACGATGCGGATGTTGCGCGCGCCCTTGACCGCCTCGGTCGGCGCGATCGTGTCGGTGATCACGAGGCTCTTCATGACCGAGTTCGTGATCCGCTCGACCGCCGGGCCGGAGAGAACGCCGTGCGTGATGTAGGCGTGCACCTCCTCTGCGCCGTTCTCCATCAGCACCTCGGCCGCCTTGGCCAGTGTGCCCGCCGTGTCGCAGAGGTCGTCCACGATCAGGCAGCGCCGCCCCGCGACCTCGCCGATCACGGTCATGCCCGCCACTTCGCCGGCCTTCTCGCGGCGCTTGTCCACGATGGCGAGTTGACCGCCGATGCGTGTGGCCAGTTCGCGTGCGCGGGCCACGCCGCCCACGTCCGGCGAGACCACCGTGACCTCGTCGAGATGACCATTGAACCGCTCGGCGATGTCGAGGGCGAAGACGGGGGCGGCATAGAGGTTGTCCACGGGGATGTCGAAAAAGCCCTGGATCTGGGCCGCGTGCAGATCCATCGTGAGCACTCGCTCGATCCCGGCCTCGACCATCATGTTGGCCACCAGCTTGGCCGAGATCGGCGTGCGCGCCTTGGTGCGCCGGTCCTGCCGCGCGTAACCGAAGTAGGGGATCACCGCCGTGATCCGCGCCGCCGAGGACCGTCGCAGCGCGTCGGTCATGATCAGCAGCTCCATGAGGTTGTCGTTGGCGGGGTTCGAGGTCGGCTGGATGATGAACATGTCCTCGCCGCGGACGTTCTCGAAGACCTCGACGAAGATTTCCGCGTCGTTGAACCGCTCGACCCGGGCGTCCACCAGCTCGACGTTCATGCCGCGATGCAGGGACATCCGGCGCGCGATGGCGCGTGCGAGCGGCAGGTTCGCGTTGCCCGAGATCAGCTTGGGCTCGACGGGATTGGGCATGACAGGGGGCTCCGTCCGAAGGGGGCGCTTGACAGATTCGTGACGTTGACACCGCTTAGCACGCGCCTAGGGTGGCGCAAAGCCGGCGGTCGGGGAGAGGCGCTTTGGCCCGTATCGACTACTATTTTTCCACCCTTTCGCCCTTCGCCTATCTCGCGGGCGACCGGCTTGAGCAGATCGCCGCGCGCCACGGGGCCGAGATCGTCTACAAGCCCGTCGACATCCTCGCGCTCTTCGCGCGCACGGGCGGCACGCCACCGGCCGAGCGGCACCCGTCGCGGCAGGCCTACCGGCTGCAGGAGCTCAGGCGGCAGGCGAAGAAGCGCGACATGCCCATCGTGCTCCAGCCCGCGCATTTCCCCACGAACGCCGCCCCTTCCTCCTATGCCGTCATCGCCGCGCAGCAGGACGGCAGCGGCGACACCGGCGCGCTGGTGAGGGCCATCCTCACCGCCTGCTGGGCGGACGAACGCGATATCGCCGAGGACGCGGTGGTGCGGGACTGCCTTGAGCGCGCGGGCTTCGATCCCGCGCTGGCCGATCGCGGCCTTCTGGCCGGCGCAGAGACCTATGGCCGCAATCTCGAGGCGGCGGTCGAGGCCGGCGTCTTCGGCTCGCCCTTCTACGTCGTGGGAGAAGAGCGGTTCTGGGGCCAGGACCGGCTCGAGGATCTCGACCTGCATCTCGGCGGACAGCTCTGAGGATGGGCGTGCAGGCGGCCGGGCCGGCCACCGCGGGCGGTTTTCCGACCTATCTGCGCCGCTGGGGCGCAGGGCCCCGCGCGGCGCTGCTCATCCATTGCTCGCTCGGCCAGTCCGCACTCTGGGCGGAGGTCGCGGAACGGCTCGCCGACGCGCTCGCGCTCACCGCCTTCGACCTGCCGGGCCACGGCCGCGCGGGCGACTGGGCGGGGCGGGGCGACGTGCAGGCGCAGGCCGTGGCGATGGCGGCCGAGCTGATCGAGGACGAGGCCGATCTGATCGGCCACTCCTTCGGCGCCACGGTGGCGCTCAGGCTCGCCGTCGAGCAGCCCGAGAAGGTGCGCAGCCTGACGCTGATCGAGCCGGTCTTCTTTCAGCTCCTGCCGGAGGATCGGCCCGATCTGATCGCCCGTCACGATGCCGAGATGGCGGACTATTCTGCCGCGGTCGCGCGCGGCGACTGGGCCGAGGCCGCGCGACTCTTCATGGCGAAATGGGGTGACGCGCGTCCCTGGGAGGGCCTCACGGCGCAGCAGCGCGAGACGCTTGCCCGACGGATTCGCGTGGTCGAGGCGGCCTCGGAGGTGATCCGCGCCGATGGCGGCGGAGTGTTCCGCTCCGGCGCGCTGGGGGGTGTCGCCGCGCCGGTGCTGCTGATCGACGGCGCCGAAAGCCCTGCCTACATCGCCGCGATCGACGAGGGGCTCGTCGCGCGCATTCCCGGTGCCCGGCGCGTGACGATCGCAGGGGCGGGCCACATGGCGCCGGTGACGCATCCCGAGACCGTGGCGCGCGAGATCCGTCGTTTCCTGGGCTTGCCGGAGGGCGGGCGGCCCTCCGCTGACGCGGAGTCCCAAAGGCTGATCGGGGACGATTGAAAGGGGCTCTCAGCCGCCGCGTCTGCGGCCGATCCGGGGCTCGGTGCCTGCCCGCATGCGGGCGATGTTCTCGCGGTGGCGCCACAGCACGACGACGGCCAGCGCGGCGGCGAGCGCCACCGTCTCGCCCCGGCCGAGGAGCGCCGCCCAGAGCGGCGAGAGCACGGCCGCAACCAGGGCAGAGAGCGAAGAGATGCGCGCGATCGCGGCGGTCGCGAGCCATGTCGCGCAGGCGGCGAGGCCGACGGGCCAGGCGAGCGCCAGCAGCGTGCCGAGGAAGGTCGCCACACCCTTGCCGCCCTGGAACCGCAGCCAGACCGGAAAGCAATGCCCGAGGAAGGCGCAGAGCCCCGCGATCTGCGCGGCATCCTCGCCCGCCAGCCCCCGCGCGAGCAGCACCGCCGCCGCGCCCTTGCCGCTGTCGAGGATCAGCGTCGCCGCCGCCGCGCTCTTGCTGCCCGTGCGCAGCACGTTGGTCGCGCCGATGTTGCCGGAGCCGATCGCACGCAGGTCACCCAGCCCGAAGACGCGCGTGATGACGAGGCCGAAAGGCACCGAGCCCAGCAGATAGCCGGCAGCAGCCCAGAAAACCAGCAGCGTCCATGCACTCTCGATCGCCGGCATCAGGCCTCTCCGTGGATGCGGCGGCCGCCGACCCAGGTGCCGAGCACCCGGCCTTGCAGGCGGGCGCCGTCGAAGGGGGTGTTCTTGGACTTGGAGTGCATGGTCCAGCGGTCGAGCACGAAGGGCGCGTCCGGGTCGAAGAGCACCAGATCGGCCGGCGCGCCCTCGCCGAGCGTGCCGGCCTCGAGCCCGAGGCGGCGCGCGGGATTGAGCGCCATCGCGCGGAAGAGCTCCGGCAGGGTCAGCTGGCCCGCATGGAACAGCCGCAGCGCTGCGGGCAGAAGAGTCTCGAGCCCCACCGCGCCCGCCGCCGCCTCCTCGAAGGGCAGGCGCTTGCTTTCCTCGTCCTGGGGCGTGTGCATCGAGCAGAGCACGTCGATCAGGCCCCTGCGCAGCGCCTCGACCGCGGCGAGCCGGTCGTCTTCGGAGCGCAGCGGGGGCGTAAGCTTGAAGAAGGTGCGATAGTCGGCCACGTCGAGCTCGTTGAGAGTCAGGTGATGGATGCTGACGCCCGCCGTGACGTCGAGTCCGTTGCGCTTCGCCCGTTCCAGCGCGGGCAGGGCGCGGGCGGTGGTGATCTGGTCGAAATGCACGCGCGCGCCGGTCATCTCGACGAGCGCGATGTCCCGGTCGATCCCCATGCGCTCGGCCATGGGCGAGACCGCGGGCAGCCCCTTGAGCGTGGCGAACTTGCCCGAGGTCGCGGCCGCGCCCTGCGACAGCCCCGGCTCCTGCGGATGCGTGACGACCAGCGCGCCGAGGCCCTTCGCGTAGGTCAGGGCGCGGGCAAGGATGCGGCTCCGGGCCACGACGCGCGTGGCGTCGGTGAAGGCGATGGCGCCCGCATCCAGCAGGAATCCGATCTCGGTCATCTCCTCGCCGGCGCAGCCCTTGGTGAGCGCGGCCATCGGACGAATGCGCACGCTCGCGGCCTCGGCGGCGCGGCGGCGGACGAACTCCAGCGCCTCGGGGTTGTCGAGCGGCGGCACCGTGTCGGGCCGCGTGATCAGCGTCGTGACACCACCGGCGGCGGCCGCCCGGCCCGCGGAGCGGAAGCTTTCCTTGTGGCGCTCGCCGGGCTCGCCGATCTTCACGCCCCAATCGACGATACCTGGCGCGAGGCATTTGCCGCGCGCGTCGATCCGCTCGTCGGCCCCGGGCGGGGCCTCCTCGCGGCCCACGGCCGCGATCCGGCCGTCGCGCATAAGCAGCCAGCCGCGCGTCTCGCTCTGCGCCTCGGGGTCGATCAGGCGGGCGTTCTCGATGAGCGTCGCGGTCACAGATCCCTCCCCGCTGCCGTACGGATCGCGGCAAGCGCCGCGTCACGGTCGGCGAGATACTTGATGAGATGCTTGTCGCCGCCGCGCGTGACCACCTGCACGGCGCTGCCGAGGGTGTTGAGCCGCGCGATCCGGTCGAGGGGGACGTGCCGCCCGCCGGGGCCGTGCAGCGCGCCGTCCTCCAGCCGCCATTCGTGCGACAGCTCCTCGGAGGCGAGATACCAGGCGCGCACCCCCACCGCGGCGAGCCCGGCCACCGCGCCGGTCCAGACATGCGGGTTGCCGATCGCCCAGAGCACCGCCATGGCGCCGGCCATCGCCAGCGCCGCCATCCAGGCGTGGTCACGGATATAGGTGGCCCGGTCCGGGCGGAAGGTCGTGCTCATCCGCCGGCTCCGACGAGCGCGGCGGCGAGCAGGAAGCCCAGCACGACCAGCACGATCGTGCCCAGCAGCCAGCGCCGAAGCCGTCCCGACCCCTCGGCCCCGGGCGGGATCGGCGCGGGCGAGAGCGTGCCGCGTGCGGCCCCCGTGCCGAGCGCGACATGCGGTGTCTCCGCCGCGGCCTCGGTGAGCCGCGCGACGAAGCGGAGCGGCGCGCGCACCGCGAGCGTCTGCGCCGCGCCGCCGAAGGCGCGCGACATGACCACCGCGACATGGCCGGTCATCGCGTCAAGCCGTCCCCGCAGATGCACGAGCTGATCCTCGGGGATCCCGTAGCCCTCGGCGAGATAGGTCGAGAGCGGCATCGCGCCGAGATCGGACAGGCGGAACACCTCCGCATACGTCCGGTCGAAGGGGTCGGCACCGAGCGCTGCCGCGAGGGGATCTTCCCCCTCGGGCTCGCGCCAGCGCGCGGCCTCTGCCGGCTCGAGATCGAGCGCGAACAGGCGGATCACGCCGGCTTCATGCGCGGGAACCTCGATGCACTCGCTCATGCCGTGGCCTCCGCCGTCGCCGCGCGCCAGTTCCGCGCGAGCAGGTGCATTGCCGCCATGCGGACCGCTACCCCCATCTCGACCTGCTCGCGGATCACCGAGCGGTTGATGTCGTCGGCCAGCGTCCCGTCGATCTCCACCCCGCGGTTCATCGGGCCGGGGTGCATCACGATGGCGTCGGACTTCGCGAAGGCGAGCTTGTCGTGATCGAGCCCGTAGCGGTGGTAGTATTCCCGCTCCGAGGGCACGAAACCGCCGTCCATCCGCTCCTTCTGCAGGCGCAGCATCATCACCACGTCGACGTCCCTCAGCCCCTCCTCCATGTCCTCGAAGACCTCGACGCCGAAGGCCTCGATGCCCGCCGGCAGCAGCGTGGGCGGCGCGATCAGGCGGATGCGGCTTTCCATTCGGTTGAGCAACAGGATGTTGGAGCGCGCGACGCGGGAATGCGCGATGTCGCCGCAGATCGCCACGGAGAGCCGGTGGAGCCGCCCCTTCGCGCGACGGATGGTCAGCGCGTCGAGCAGCGCCTGGGTCGGGTGCTCGTGCCGGCCGTCGCCGGCGTTGAGCACCGCGCAGGTTACCTTTTCGGCCAGCAGGTTCACCGCGCCGGAATGCGGATGCCGCACCACGAGCAGGTCGGGCCCCATCGCGTTGAGCGTCGTCGCCGTATCGATGAGCGTCTCGCCCTTCTTCAGCGACGAGGCCTGCATGGCCATGTTCATCACGTCCGCGCCGAGCCGCTTTCCGGCCAGCTCGAAGCTCGCCTGCGTGCGGGTGGAGGCCTCGAAGAACATGTTGATCTGCGTGGCGCCGGCCAGCGCGTCGGCGTGGCGGGCGGGCTGACGGTTGAAGTCGACGTAGCTGTCCGCGAGGTCGAGGATCTCGGTGATCGCCGCGGGGCTCAGCGACTCGATGCCAAGCAGATGTCGGTCGGTGAAGCCCATGCGCGCCCTCTTCGCCGGCTGGCGCCCGTATAGGCGGCGCAGGCAAATGGGGCAAGGCGTGGCGGCGACGCTGCGGCGGTCCCACGGAAGAAGGATTTTCGTTCGAAAATTCTTCGGTCGGCGGGTGTCCGAAAGATCTTCGTACGAAGATTTTTCTGCCTGTTGGCGCCGCGCGACGG
This sequence comes from Rhodosalinus halophilus, assembly GCF_003298775.1. Lineage (GTDB taxonomy): Bacteria > Pseudomonadota > Alphaproteobacteria > Rhodobacterales > Rhodobacteraceae > Rhodosalinus > Rhodosalinus halophilus. The sequence continues at coordinate 347,932 of NZ_QNTQ01000006.1, forward strand.
GGCTGGCGGCGGGCGGCCGCGGCGCCTAGTCTTGCGCCATGGACACGGCGCTGGACTGGCATACCGCGAGGGCCCTGCTGGAGTGGCAGGTGGAGCTCGGTGCGACGGACGCGATCTGCGACGCGCCCGTGGATCGCTTCGCGGCAGCCGAAGAGGCGCGGCGCGCGTCCGAGCGCCCGGCCGAAGCCCCGGCGGCCTCGGCCCGCGGGGAGGCTGCTCCCGATCCCGTGGCCGAGGCGGAGGCGGCGGCGCAGGCGGCAGCGGATCTGCCGGCCCTCCGCGCTGCGCTCGCGGCCTATCCGCATTGCGCGCTGAAGCAGGGCGCGCGAAATCTCGTCTTCGCCGACGGCCTTCCTGGGGCGCGGGTGATGATCGTGGGCGAGGCGCCGGGCCGGGAAGAAGATCTCGAGGGCCGGCCTTTCGTGGGGCGGGCCGGGCGGCTGCTCGACCGGATGCTCGCGGCGATCGGTCTCGACCGGAGCGCGGAAGCGGCCGATCGAGGTGTCTACATCACGAACGTCCTGCCCTGGCGCCCGCCGCGCAACCGCGAACCCACGGCCGAGGAGACAGCGATGATGCTGCCCTTCCTGCGTCGGCACGTGGAGCTCGCCGCGCCCGAGGTTCTGGTGATCATGGGCAACTCCAGCGCGCAGGCGCTTCTGGGCCGGAAGGGGATCACCCGGATGCGCGGGCGGTGGGACGAGGCGCTGGGGCGGCCGGCGCTGCCGATGCTGCATCCGGCCTACCTGCTGCGGAATCCGCACGCCAAGCGCATGGCCTGGGAGGACATGCTGACGCTCGCCGAGCGGCTGGAGGCAGGGTGATCGACCCGCTGATCCTGCTGGCCTTCCTGCCCGCGGCGCTGGCGCTCAACCTGACGCCGGGGGCGGACATGATGTTCGCCCTCGGGCAGGGTCTCTCCGGCGGGCGCGCCTCGGCCGTGGCGGCGAGCGCGGGCATCTCGCTGGGCGTGATGATCCACGCCGCGGCGGCGGGACTGGGCCTCGCCGCTCTGATCGCGGCGGCGCCGGCGGCGCTCGAGGCGATCCGCTGGCTGGGCGCGGCCTATCTGCTGTGGCTGGCGGCGCAGGCGCTGCGGGTGCAGGCCGCGCGGCCCGACGTCCCTGCCGCGCGGCCGGCGCGGGCCTTTCGCGCCGGGCTCGCCGTCAATCTGCTCAACCCCAAGGTGATCCTCTTCACGCTCGCCTTCCTGCCGCAGTTCGTGCGGCCCGAGGCGGACGCGATCCTCGCGCAGTTCCTGATCCTGGGCGCGCTGCTTGCGCTCGGCGGCTTTCTCGTCAACACGCTGGTCGGGCTCATGGCGGGCGGCGTGGCGGCGCGGTTCGCGCGGGACGGCCGCTTCCAGCGGATCGCGGCGATCGTCTCGGCCACCATCTTCGGGCTTCTTGCGTTGCGCCTCGTCCTCGGCGCAAGGTCGGCGGCATGAGCCGGATCGACGACTCGCGCGACTTCATGCCCGTCCGCATCGCGCTGCTGACGGTCAGCGACACGCGCACGCCGGACGATGACCGTTCGGGCGCCGCCTTGCTCGAGCGGATCGAGGCGGCGGGCCACGTGCTGGCCGACCGGCGCATTCTGCCCGACGAACGAGAGATGATCGCCGAACAGCTGCGCCGCTGGATCGCGGACCCGCAGGTGGATGTGGTGATCTCGACCGGCGGGACCGGGCTCACCGGCCGGGACGTGACCGTGGAGGCGCATCGCGACGTCTACGAGAAGGAGATCGAGGCCTTCGGCACGATCTTCGCGCTCGTCTCTTGGCACAAGATCGGCACCTCCGCGGTGCAGAGCCGGGCGACGGGCGGCGTGGCGCAGGGTACCTATCTCTTCGCGCTGCCGGGCAGCCCCTCGGCCTGCCGCGACGCCTGGGACGAGATCCTCGGCGCGCAGTTCGATTACCGTCACCGTCCCTGCAACTTCGTCGAGATCCTGCCGCGGCTCGACGAGCATCAGCGCCGGAAGTGACCGGGTTCCGGACCCTCGGCGCGCTGCCCGAGGTCGAGGGTTGGCGCGGCGCGCTCGTGATGGCGCAGGACGAAGCGGGCCGCGTGCTCATGCAGTTGCGCGACGACCGGCACGACATCGCCGCGCCGGGGCAATGGGGCATGTTCGGCGGCGGAGTCGAGCCGCAGGAGACGCTGGTGGAGGCGGCGGTGCGCGAATTCCGCGAGGAGACGGGCATCTGGCTCTCGGAGGATGAACTCGCGCCGCTCGTGCGCGTGCCCTCGCACGCGCGCCCCGACGGCGTTCTCTACGTCTTCCACACGGACCGCAGCATCGCGCCGCGCGACGTGCGGCTTGGCGAAGGGGCCGGCTTCGCCTTCCTGACGCCCGCGCAGCTTCTTCGGTTCGAGGTGATCGCGCCGCTGCGCCCGCTCTTCGCCGAGATGTTCGACTGACGCCGCGACGGAAGGGCGCAGCGGGCGCGCGGCGAAACAGCGGGCTTGGGAATTCCGGGCGGCTGCCTATCTGCGTAGTCTGGCCCCAAAGGGGTCGTTCGAGGACGACGGATGAGATTTCTCAGACAGAGCGCGTTGGGGCTGTTTCTGGTGTCGGCGACGCTGGGACTGCTCTTCTATGCCGGTGCGCTGATCCAGGGCGCGGTGCAGGATCGCATGGCCGACGAGCCACGCGTGCCGCAGGCGCGCGAGCGGGTCTTCGCCGTGGATGTCGTGCGCGCGACGGCCGGCACCGAGACGCCCGTGCTCACCGCCTTCGGCGAGGTGCAGAGCCGGCGGACGCTCGAGCTGCGCGCGGCGACGGGGGGACGGGTCGTCGCCCTGTCGGACAGTTTCGTGGAAGGCGGGCACGTCACCGAAGGCGAGGTGCTCGTGCGGATCGATCCGGCGGACGCACAGGCGGGGCTCGACCGCGCCCAGGCCGATCTCATGGATGCCGAGGCAGAGGCGCGCGAGGCCGAGCGTGCGCTGGGCCTCGCGCAGGACGAGCTGGCCGCCGCGCGCGAGCAGGCCGAACTGCGCGAGCGCGCGCTTTCGCGGCAGCGGGATCTGGCGGAGCGCGGCGTGGGAACTGCCGCCACCGTGGAGGCGGCCGAACTGGCCGCCTCTTCGGCGCGGCAGGCCGTGGTGGCGCGGCGGCAGGCGGTGGCACAAGCCGAAGCGCGCGTCGATCAGGCCGAGACGCGGATCGCGCGCAGCGAGATCGCTCTCGACGAGGCCCGACGGCGGCTCGCCGATACCGTTCTGCGGGCGGATTTCGACGGATCGCTCGCGGAGGTCGCGGCGATCGAGGGCGGTCTCGTCTCCGCCAACGAGCGCCTGGCGCGGCTGATCGACCCGGATGCGCTCGAGGTCGCCCTGCGCGTCTCGACGCCGCAATATGCCCGCCTGCTGGACGACGCGGGCGCATTGCGGCAGGCGCCGGTCGAGGTGCGGCTTGACGTGTTCGGCGCCGATCTGACCGCGACGGGGCGTCTCAGCCGCGACAGCGCCGCCGTCGGGCAGGGGCAGACGGGTCGGCTCCTCTTCGCGCGGCTCGAGGGCGCGCGCGGGTTCAAGCCGGGGGATTTCGTCACCGTGCGGATCGAGGAGCCGCCCCTGCCGGAGGTCGTGCGCCTTCCGGCCACGGCGCTCGACGCCGGTGGAACGGTTCTGGTTCTGGGCGAAGAAGACCGTCTCGAGACGATGCCGGTGACGTTGCTGCGGCGGCAGGGAGACGACGTGCTGGTGCGCGCGCCCGGCCTCGCAGGGCGGCAGGTGGTGGCCGCGCGCACGCCCCTGCTTGGCCCTGGCGTGAAGGTGCGCCCGGTCGAGTCCGGCCAGGCCGCCGCGCCGGCGCCGGAGCCGACGCTCGAGCTTTCGGAGGAGCGCCGTGCGCGGCTGGTGGCCTTCATCCGCGACAACCGCGAGATGCCGGAGGCGGCCAAGGCGCGCATCCTCGCGCGGCTGGCCGAGCCGGAGGTGCCGGTCCGTATCGTCGAGCGCATCGAATCGCGGATGGGGGGCTGAGGCGGTGGCCCGGGACATTCCCGCAGGCGCGGGCGGCGTTCTGTCCTACTTCACGCGCCATCCGACGCTGGCCAACCTGCTGCTGGTGCTCATGCTGGTTGCAGGGCTGGTGTCGTTCCCCAACATGCGGGCGCAGTTCTTTCCGGACGTGGTGGTGGACGACGTCGCCGTCTCGGTCGTCTGGCGAGGCGCGGGGGCCGAGGATGTGGACTCGGCCATCGTGCAGGTGCTCGAGCCCGCGCTCCTGAGCGTCGAGGGCGTCGAGAGCACCGAGTCCACCTCACGCGAGGGACGCGCGAGCATCCGCGTGGACTTCGAGCCCGGCTGGGAGATGTCGCGCGCCGCGGACGACGTCCAGACGGCGGTGGACCAGATCACCACCCTTCCCGAAGAGGCCGAGGAGCCCGAGGTGCGCCGCGGCGCGTGGCGCGACCGGGTGACGGATGTGGTCATCACGGGGCCCGTGGGGGTCGAACAGCTCGCGCGCTACGCCGACGAACTGGTGGCGCGTCTCTTCGTCGAGGGCGTCACGCGCACCACGATCCGCGGGCTCGCCGCGCCCGAGATGGTGGTCGAGGTGCCGCAGGCCGCGCTCGTCGCCCACGATCTGACCATGCAGGAGATCGCGGCGGCCATCGCGGCGGAGGTGAACGCCGATCCCGCGGGCGACGTGTCGGACGCGACGACGCGCGTGCGCACCGGCGTGGAGAAGCGGAGCGCCGACGAAATCGCGGGAATCGTGCTGCGTTCGGACCCGTCCGGCGGTTCGCTCACCATCGGCGAGGTGGCGACGGTGCGTGTCGAGGGCGCCGATCGCGAGCGCAGCTATTTCGTGGGCGACAACCCGGCGATGTCGATTCGCGTGGACCGTTCCGACCGGGGCGACGCCATCGGAATCCAGCGTACGGTGGAAGAGGTTGCGGCCGAACTTCAGGCGACCCTGCCCGAGGGCGTGAGCGTGGATCTGATCCGCACGCGGGCGGATTACATCACCGGCCGGCTCGACATCCTGATCGACAACGGGCTCATGGGCCTTGGGCTCGTGGTGCTGCTGCTCTTCCTGTTCCTTAACGCGCGGACGGCCTTCTGGGTCGCCGCCGGCATCCCGACCGCGATGTTCGCGGCCATCGCGGTGATGTATGCCGCGGGCCTCACCATCAACATGATCTCGCTCTTCGCGCTGATCATCACGCTGGGCATCGTGGTGGACGACGCCATCGTGGTGGGCGAGCATGCCGATCACCGCAATCGCAATCTCGGCGAGCCGCCGGTGGTCGCGGCCGAGAACGCGGCGCGGCGCATGGCGATGCCGGTCTTCGCGGCCACCCTGACCACGGTGATCGCCTTCTTCGCGCTGGTGGCCGTCGGGGGGCGCTTCGGCGACCTGATCGCCGACATCCCCTTCACCGTGATCGCCGTGCTGCTGGCGAGTCTGGTCGAGTGCTTCCTGATCCTGCCCAACCACATGAGCCACGCGTTGAAGGCCGCGGACAGGCGGCACTGGTACGACTGGCCCTCGCGCCAGGTGAACCGCGGATTTCGCCTCGTCCGCGAGCGGCTCTTCCGGCCGTTCATGGGGCTCGTCGTGCGGGCGCGTTACGTCGTGCTCGCCGGCGCTGTCGCGGTTCTGGCGAGCCAGGTGGCGCTGGTGATGACGGGCGAGGTGCCCTGGCGCTTCTTCAACGCCCCCGAGCGGAGCTCGGTGACGGGCAACTTCGCCATGGCGGCCGGCGCCACGCGCGAGGACAGCCTCGAGCAGATGGCCGAGATGCAGCGCGCGGTCGAGGAACTGGCCGCCGAATACGAGGCGGACTACGGGCGCGATCCGGTGCTCTACGTGCTGGCCGAGGTCGGCGGCAACGCCGGCTGGGGCATGGCGGGGACCGATACCAAGGAGCCGCATCAGCTGGGCGGCATCTCGATCGAGCTGATCGACGCAGACCTGCGTCCCTATTCCGCCTTCGCCTTCGTGGGGGCCTTGCAGGAGCGCGTCGTCCAGCACCCGATGGCCGAGACGGTCAGCTTCCGCGGCTGGCGTTCGGGGCCGGGGGGCGACGCGCTCGACGTGCAGTTCTACGGCGCCGAGGCCGAGACGCTGAAGGCCGCGGCCGAGGATCTCGAGACGGCCGTTGCGCGCTTTCCCGAGGTCTCGGGCGTCGAGGACAACCTCGCCTACGACAAGGAGGAGCTGATCCTCGAGCTCACGCCGCAGGGGCAGGCGCTGGGCTTTTCCACAGACGCGCTGGGCCGCGTGCTGCGGAACAGGCTGGGCGGGATCGAGGCGGCCACCTACCCGGCCGGCCCGCGCAGTGCGGCGATCCGCGTTGAACTTCCCGAGGGCGAACTGACGGCGGATTTCCTGGAGCGCACGCAGCTGCGCACGCCGGCGGGCGCCTACGTGCCGCTGGCCGATATCGTCTCGGTCGAGCGGCGCACCGGCTTCTCGACCGTGCGGCGCGAGAACGGGCTGCGGGTGGTCTCCGTGACCGGCGACATCGACATGGACGACGCCGCGCGCGCCGCCGAGATCCGGACCGCACTCGAAGAAGAGATCCTGCCCGCCATCGCCGCCGAGCGACAGGTGGACTGGCGCCTCGCCGGACTTTCGGAGCAGGAAGATGCGTTTCTCTCGGACGCGCTGACCGGCCTGCTGCTGTGCCTCACCGGCATCTATCTCGCGCTCGCCTGGATCTTCGGCAGCTGGACGCGGCCGGTCGTCGTCATGGCGGTGATCCCTTTCGGCCTCGTGGGGGCCGTCTGGGGCCACCACGCCTGGGGCGTTCCGCTGTCGATGTTCTCGGTCGTGGGCCTGCTCGGCATGACGGGCATCATCATCAACGACTCCATCGTGCTGGTGACGACGATCGACGAGAAGGCCCGCACGCGCGGGCTTTTCCCCGCCATCGTGGACGGCGCGGCGGATCGGCTCAGGCCGGTGATGCTGACCACGGCGACCACCGTGCTGGGGCTCACGCCGCTGCTCTACGAAGGGTTGAGCCAGGCGGAATTCCTCAAGCCCACGGTCATAACGCTCGTCTACGGGCTGGGCTTCGGCATGCTGCTGGTTCTGCTGCTGGTGCCGGCGCTGGTGGCGATGCAGGCCGATGCCGGCCGCCCGCTGCAGGCCTTCCGCCGTGCGCTGCGCCACCCGCGGCGCGTGCCGCGCGGCGGGTTCGCGTTGGGCCTGTTCGCGGCGCTCGCCTGGCTGGGGGCGACGCTCGGCTGGACCGCGGTGACCGGCGCGCTGGCGCCGCCGCTGGCCGAGGTCTGGCCGCCGCTCGCCGCGATGCCGCCGCTGGGGGCGGCGCTGCTGTGCTACCTGGCGGGGGTGGCGGCCCTGGCGCTGGTCACGCTGTTCGGCACCTTCGCCGCCGCGCGCGTTGCATCCCGCCGCGCGACCTGAGCGCGCGGGCCCTCAGTCGGCGGGGCAGCCGCGGATTTCGACCGCGGTGCCATCGCCCAGCAGCGTGATGCGCACCGCGCCGCGGTCGATGGCGAAGCCTTCGCCGCTCATGTGTTCCATCCGGCTGGCCGCGGCGAGCACGTCCGGCGCGAGCCGCGCGAGCTCGGGCTCGGAGGCCCAGATCTGCGGATCGCCGGGCTCGATCACCGCGGCCTCGGTCAGCGCGGCGCGCGGCATCTCGATCTCGGCGGTAAGCGCGAGCCCGCGCTCCGTCGCCTCCATCCGGCAGGTGACCTGCCGCACCCCGGCCTCCTCGGCGCTCAGTGGCCGCGCGGCGAGGGCCGCGGCGATGGCAGGGTCCGGCCGGGCGGCCCCGGCGGGAAGCTTGCCCTGCACGCTGATCTGCGCCGGGATGCAGATATCCTCGCAAACCCCAAGCGCGATCTCGGCCGAGAGGTGGATGGCCTCGCCGGGCTGCGCCGGCGAGACGCGCAGGGGAAGCACGACCTCGTCGGCATAGACGATCGTGCGCATGCCGTTCTGGTCGAAGACCTCGGGCACCGGCCAGGCGATCTCGACGCCGTCGAGATTTGCGGACCCGCCCCAGTCGAAGCTCGGCGGGATGCCGGCGTCTCCCGGCGCGCGCCAGTAGGTCTTCCAGCCGGGCGCGAGCGACAGCCGCAGCCCGGCCATATGCGTGCCGTCGGCGAGCCGCCATCCTGGCAGGATCTCCCCCTCGATCACGTCGAGGGCATGGGCAGGCGCAGGCAGGGCCAGCGCGGCCGCCACGGCGGCGGCGAGAAATGGGCGAGCAGTCATGCCGCCCACATTGCGCAGCCGACGCGCTTTGCCAAGTCATACCCTGTCACGTTGCGGCGAGCGCGCGGCCTTGAACCCTTCATCTGCCGGGGTCATGTTGATTCAGCCGAACAGAGAGGGCCGATGGCCGAGAGCACGCAACTTACCGGAAAGCTGCTGATCGCGATGCCCGCGATGGGCGATCCGCGCTTCGAGCGGGGCGTCGTCTTCGTCTGCGCGCATTCCGAGGAGGGGGCGATGGGCCTCATCCTCAACAAGCCGACCGATGACGTGACGCTCGCCGATCTGTTCGAGCAGCTCTCGATAGAGTCGGGGCCCGACGCGCGCCAGATGCGCGTGCATTTCGGCGGTCCGGTCGAGACGGGGCGCGGATTCGTGCTGCACGGGCCGGACTACACCTCGTCGCTGTCCACGCTCCAGGTCGACGAGCGCTTCGGCATGACCGCGACGCTCGACATCCTCGAGGAATTCGCGCGCGGCGCGGGGCCGGCGCAGGCGTTCATGGCGCTGGGTTACGCGGGCTGGGGACCGGGCCAGCTCGAATCGGAACTGGCGCAGAACGCCTGGCTGACGACCGAGGCCACGCCGGATCTCGTTTTCTCCGAGGACGACGCTGGCAAGTGGCAGGCGGCACTCGGCACGCTGGGGATCGACGCGCTCATGCTCTCGGGCAGCGGCGGCCGCGCCTGAGGCAGCGCATATCGCTCCCGAACGAATGGCGGCTCAACCACGCGGCGCGGCGGCACGGCGCAGCCGGTCGTTGATCGCGACGCCGAGGCCGGTTTCCGGGATGGGCGAGACGGCGATGACCGCCTCTCCGTCGTCGAGCGCATGCAGGTGGTGGAAGAGATTGGCCGCCGCCTCCGCCAGATCGCCCGCCGCCGAGAGATTGAGGTCGCAGTCCACCGGCCCGAAGCCCAGCCGCCGCTCGCCCGGCCGCCAGTCGGTCGCGTCGAGCCGGAGTGCGGCCCGTGGCGCGTAATGCGAGGCGAGCTGTCCGGGCGAGTCCGGGCGCTCCGGGTTCTGCGCAGGCTCCGCCACCGCTTGCCCGAGCACCGCCTCGATCGCTTCGCCTGGCACCCCGCCCGGCCGCAGCAGCCGCGGCGCGGGATCGAGCGCGAGGATCGTCGATTCGACGCCCACGGGGCAGGGGCCCGCGTCCAGCACCGCCGCGACCCTGGGGCCGAGGCCCGCGACGACATGCGCCGGCGTCGTTGGGCTGAGCTGCCCGGAGGGATTCGCCGAAGGGGCTGCGACCGGGCCGCCGAAGGCCCTGAGCAGCGCCAGCGTCGCCGCCCGGTCGGGCACCCGCACCCCCAGCGTGTCGAGCCCGGCGGTGACCCGCGGCGAGAGCCCGTGCCCCTCGCGGAGCGGCAGGACGAGGGTGAGCGGCCCGGGCCAGAACGCCTGTGCGAGCGCCTCGGCCCGGTCGGACCAGCGCACGAGCTCCCGCGCCGCGGCCGCATCGGCGACATGGGCGATCAGCGGATTGAAGTCGGGCCGTCCCTTGGCGGCGAAGATCGCGGCAACGGCGGCGTCGTTGCGCGCGTCGGCCGCGAGGCCGTAGACCGTCTCGGTCGGGATCGCGACGAGGTCCCCCGCACGCAGGAGCGCCACGGCGCGGGCGATGCCGGCGTGATCGGGAGCGAGGCGTTCGGGGCGGTCGGGCATCACTGACGCGGCGTAGAAGTTGCAGGGCGCGCGCTTTGGCCTAGCCTTCCGCGGCGAGAGGGGCCATACACGCGCCCCGGAGACATGCCAAGCCTGCCGAGGTCGCCCATGCCCTATCGCGCTCCTGTCGCCGATTACCGCTTCGTGCTCGAACATGTCGCAGGATTCCCGCAGGTGGCTGCGACGGAACGCTTCGCCGAGGCGACGCCGGACGTGGTCGCGGCCATGCTGACCGAGGCGGGCCGCATCTGCGAAGAGGTGCTGGCACCCCTGCAGCGCAGCGGCGATACCGAGCCGACGCGGCTGGAGAACGGGGTCGTGCGCCTCTCGCCCGGCTTCGCAGAGGCCTACCGCGCGGTGGGCGAGGGCGGTTTTCTGGGTGTTTCGGGCCCCGTCGAGCACGGCGGTCTGGGCCTGCCCATCAGCATCGCGACCGCGCTCAACGAGATGATGTCGGGCGCCTGCCTCGCGTCGCATCTCTCGCCGCTGATGGCGCAGGGGCAGATCGAGGCGCTGGACCACCACGCGCCGGAATGGATCAAGGAGCTCTACATCCCCAGGCTCGCCTCGGGCGAGTGGACCGCGACGATGAACCTGACCGAGCCGCAGGCAGGCTCCGACGTGGGCGCGCTGACGACGCGGGCCGAGCCGGCAGACGACGGCACCTACAGGATCACCGGGCAGAAGATCTACATCTCGGGCGGCGACAACGACTTCGCCGAGAACGTGAGCCACCTCGTGCTCGCCCGTCTGCCCGACGCGCCGCCGGGGACGAAGGGGATCAGCCTCTTTCTCGTGCCCAAGCGGCTGCCCCGCGAGGACGGCACACCGGGCGCGCAGAACGCGCTGCGGGTGGTCGGCCTGGAGCACAAGCTGGGCCTGCACGCGAGCGCGACCTGCGTGATGTCCTACGAGGGCGCGACCGGCTGGCTGATCGGCGAGCCGAACAAGGGTATGCGCTGCATGTTCACCATGATGAACAACGCCCGCCTGGGTGTCGGTATGCAGGGCATCGGCGTGGCCGAAGGGGCCTACCAGCACGCGCTCGCCTTCGCGCTGGAGCGCAGGCAGGGGCGCACGCCCGTCGAGGGCGGCTCCGGCGCGATCGTCGAGCACGCGGACGTCCGCCGCATGCTGGCCACGATGAAGGCCGACCTCTTCGCTGCGCGTGCCATCGCCGTGGCCTGCGCCGTCGCGATCGACATGGAGACGGCGACGGAGGACCCGGCCTGGGCCGCGCGGGCCGCGCTCCTCACGCCGATCGCCAAGGCCTTCGGCACCGACACCGGGCTGAAGCTCGCCGATACGGGGATCCAGATCCACGGCGGCATGGGCGTGATCGAGGAGACGGGCGCGGCGCAATACTGGCGCGACGTGCGGGTGACGACGATCTACGAGGGCACCAACGGCATCCAGGCGATGGATCTTGTCGGCCGCAAGATGGCCGATGGCGGCGACGCCGCGCAGGCGCTCATCGACGAGGTGGAGGCCGAAGCCGAGGCGGCGCGCGCGCGGCTGCCCGATCTGGCGGGCCCCCTCTGGCAGGCGGCGGAGACGCTGCGCGAGGCGACCGAGGCGATCGTCGCCACCACCGATCCGACCGAGCGCTTCGCGGGATCGGTGCCCTATCTGCGGGGTTTCGCGCGGGTGCTGGGCGCGCATTACCACCTGCGCGCCGCGCTGGCCGAGGGCGGCGCAGGGCCGCGCACGGCGCTCGCGCAGGTCTATGTTCGCCGGCTGCTGCCCGAGCACGCCGGGCTTCTGGCCGAGGCGCGGGCGGGCGGCGCGGATCTCTACGCGCTGTCCGACGAGGATCTCGCGGCATGATGGACGGCGCCGCCGGCATCCGCACCCCGTGGGAGAGCCCGCCCGCCGCCGGCGAGGCGGTGGAGGTGGCCGAGGGCGTGCTCTGGCTGCGCTTGCCGCTGCCGATGAAGCTCGACCATGTCAACGTCTACGCGCTCGACGACGGCGACGGCTGGACGCTGATCGACAGCGGGATGAACACCCGCCGGACGCGCGAGATCTGGGAACGCCTGCTGGCCGGCCCGCTGTCGGGCCGGCCGGTGCGCCGCGTCGTGGCCACGCACCACCACCCCGACCACATCGGCCTTGCCGGGTGGTTCCAGAGCGCGCACGGCGCCGAACTTCTGACAACGCGCACAGCATGGCTCTTCGCACGGATGCTGACGCTCGACGAACAGGATCGCCCGCCGCCCGAGACGCTGACCTTCTGGCGCCGCGCCGGCATGGCCGAGGAGATCCTGGCCGAGCGGGCGGCCGAGCGCCCCTTCAACTTCGCCGATATCGTCTGGCCCCTGCCGCTGGGCTTCACGCGGCTCAAGGAGGGGGACGCGATCCGCATGGGCGGGCGGACGTGGGACATCCGCTGCGGCGCCGGGCACGCCCCCGAGCACGCGACCTTCTGGAGCCGCGACGACGGGCTGGTGCTCACGGGCGATCAGATCATCCTGTCGATCAGCTCGAATATCGGCGTCTACGCCACCGAGCCCGAGGCCGACCCGGTCGCCGACTGGCTCGAGTCCTGCGAGCGGCTGTCGGCCTGGGCGCGTCCCGACCAGCTTGCGCTCGGGGGGCACAAGCTGCCCTTCACCGGGCTGCCGATGCGGCTGCGCCAGCTGATCGACAACCATCACGGCGCGCTCGCGCGGCTGGAGCGGCATCTCGAGACGCCGCGCACCGCCGCGGAGTGCTTCCCGCCGCTCTTCAGGCGCGAGATCGGCGCGCAGGAATACGGCCTGGCCCTGGTCGAGGCGGTCGCCCATCTCAACCATCTGCATCAGGCGGGCCGCGCCGTCCGCCGGCTCGACGATCGCGGCGCCTGGCGATATCGCCGCGCAGACTGACCGCGGCGCCGCGCCGCCTTGCCCGGTGCCGGCCCGCGCGGTATTGGGGAACAGCACACGCAAGCAGCAGCCGACCGGAGACAAGACCCGATGGCAGACGATCACAAGCACGGCAACATGGACATCACCGAGCAGGAGAAGACCTTCGAGGGCTTCGTGAAGGCCTCGATCTGGGTGGCCGGTGTGGCCATCTTCGTGCTGGTGTTCCTCGCGATCTTCAACTCCTGAAGATCGCCGTGCGGCCCGGGACCGGTGCGTGCATGCACAGGCGGCGCTTTCTGCTTCTGCCGCTCGCGGCCGCCGTCGCGGGCTGCGGGCCGCCGAACACCGGCACCTGGGCGCCTGACGAACTCGTCACGCGCGCCGCCTACGTCAGCGACCGGCCGCCGATCATCCGTCTCTACACGATGGTCAACAACCGCTCGGGGGCCGGCGCGCATACCAGCCTGCTCATCAACGCCTCGCAGCAGGTGATCTTCGACCCGGCCGGCAACGTCGAGCACCCCAGCGTGCCCGAGCGCAACGACGTGCTCTTCGGCGTCACGCCCGAGTTCGAGCGCATCTATCGCAGCGCCCATGCGCGCGAGACCTATCATGTCGTCGTCATGACGAAGCCGGTGAGCGCCGAGGTCGCCGAGATGGCCCTGCGCAAGGTCCAGCGCGCGGGCCCCGTCCAGCCGGCGCAATGCACGCTGGTAACGGCGCGCCTGCTCTCCGAGCTGCCGGGCTTCGAGAGCATCCGCCCCGTCTGGTTTCCCAAGCGGCTGATGGAGGATTTCGGCCGCCTGCCGGGCGTCCGGACCGAGAAGCTGGTGGAATACGACGATCCCGACAAGATGAAGGCGATCCTGTCCTATCAGGGGCCGGACCTGACCCGGGCCCCCTGATCAGAAAAGCCAGACACCGGCCCAGAGCGTCGCCGCGCCGGCCAGGATCGAGAGCAGCACGTTCTTCGTCAGCACGCCGAGCCCGAGCGTGACACCCGCCGCCGCGAGCCGCCCGGGGTCGGGCGTCCCGCCCGTCGCCGCAGGCCAGAGCACCATCGGCGCGACCAGCCCCGGCAGCACCGCCACCGCCGTGTAACGAAGATGCCTGAGCAGCCAGGGCGGCAGACGGCGGTCGCCCACCAGTCCGAGAAAGACGAAGCGCAGCGCGAAGCTCCCCGCGCCGAGGCCGAGAATGACGAACCAGAGCTCGGCGGTGGGAATCGAGCCGCCGGAGATCATTGAGCGGCCCCGCGCCGGCGGTTCATCCAGACCTCGGTCTGGGCGCCGGCCATCATCGCGCCGACGCCGGCCACCATCAATCCCAGATTGTAGGGCAGGAAGGCAAAGCCCAGCGCGAGCGCGACCGAGACCACCGCCGCCACCACATGCGCGAGCGTCCGCAGCATCGGCGTGATCAGCGCGATGAAGGTGATCGGCACGGCGAAATCGAGCGGCACGCTCTCCGGAATCGCCGTGCCCGCGAGCGCGCCGACGAGCGTCATGACGTACCACATCGGGCATACCGGCGCGACCGAGCCCCAGAAATAGGCCAGACGTTCGGTCAGGGTCAGGCGCTCGCGCTCGTACTTGATGATGCTGAGCGCATAGGACTGATCCACGATGAAATAGGCGGCCAGCGCCCTGTGCCACAGCGGCGCCTCCCCCAGGTGCGGGGTGAGCGAGGCGGAATACATCGCCATCCGCAGGTTCACCGCGAGCGCCGAGGCGAGAACGATCACGGTCGGCGCGTTCTCGGTCAGAAGCTGCAGGGCGGCGAACTGCGACGCGCCCGCGAGCACGGCGATCGAGAAGGCCAGTGTTTCGACCACGTTCAGCCCGGCTTCCGTGGCGACCACGCCGAAGAGCAGTGCGAAGGGCGAGACCACGAAGGTGAAGGGCAACGCGTCGCGCGCCCCTTGCACGAAGGCGTGCCGCGGGGAAGATGGCGCCATGCACAGTCTCCGTTTTTCGACAGACCCCGCCCATAGACCCGCCGCGCCGAGGATGCAAACCGCCGGGGTGGCCGGGTGAAGCCGGTCGGCGTGATCCTCGCGGGGGGACGCGCGCGCCGGATGGGCGGGCAGGACAAGGCATTGATCCGGCTCGGCGACCGCCCGCTCGCCATGCATGTGGCCGATCGGTTGCGCGCGCATGTCCGCGCGCTCGGGCTCAACGCCAACGGCGATCCCGCGCGCTTCGCGGGGCTGGGGCTGCCGGTGCTCCCCGACCTGCTGCCCGGCCGGCCCGGCCCGCTCGCGGGCGTCCTCGCCGCCTTGGACTGGGCGGCGGACGAAGGCGCCGCGGCGGCGGTCACGGCGCCGGCCGACACGCCCTTCCTGCCGGATAATCTGGTTCCGCGACTGGAAGCGGCCGCCGGGGGCGCGGCCCGGCCGGCGCTGGCCGCGACGCCTGGTGGCTTGCATCCGCTCTGCGCGATCTGGCCGGTGGCCCTGCGTGGCGCGCTGAGCGAGGCGCTGGACCGGGGGGCGGCGAAGGTGCGCGACTGGGCCGCGGCGCAGGGCGCCGAGATCGTGATGTTCGAGGACGAGGAAGCCTTCTTCAACGTCAACACGCCCGAGGATCTCGCCACCGCGCGGGCGCGCATGTCGGGCGCCTGAACGCCGGCGGGGCGCCGATCGTGGTGCGATCGTTTGCAGCGCGCGCCGCCACGCAGTCTCTCTCAAACGTTGCGGTTCGGCGATGGAGCTCCTAGCTTTCCATGAACTGGAGGGTTGCAGGATGAACATTTCGAGGGCGGCCGAGGCGGCCGGTTTGCCGGTCAAGACGGTGCGCTACTACGCCGACATCGGGCTCGTCGCGCCAGCGGGGCGCAGCGCCTCCGGCTACCGGGAATACGACGACGCCACGGTGCGCAAGCTCGCTTTCGTGCGCCGCGCGCGCGAGTTCGGCTTTTCCATCGAGGAGTGCCGCGAGCTGCTGGGGCTCTATGAGGATCGCGGGCGCTCGAGCGCGGACGTCAAGCGTATTGCCGAGAAGCGCCTGGCGGAGATCGAGGCCAAGCAGCGCGCGCTGCAAGCCTTGCACGACGAGCTTTCGGTCCTGGTGCGGGCCTGCCACGGTGACGATCGACCGGACTGCCCGATAATCGACAGCCTCGCGTGAAGCACAGCGATTTATCGTACTAAGAATCGCTGTGCGGGTTCCTTCGGATCAGAAGGATTTTCGTTCGAAAATTCTTCGCTGCGGGTCAGTCGAAGGTGCCGGCGACGCGACCGAGCAGCATGAAGGCGCGCGCCGTCCGCGTCTCCGAGAAGGCCGAGATCTCGGCGTCGCTCGCCGTCTTGGCGAACTCGGCGAAGCGGCGGTCGAAGAGTCGCAGGAAATGGTGCGCCGCGTCGCGGAAGATCGGATCCTGCTTGATCCGCGTGGCGGTGAGCGACAGCGCGGCGCGGTCGTGCACGCCGCCGAGCGCCGCGACCGAACGGCCGCGCGCGCCCTCGGCGAAGCGGCGCCAGACCTCCGGGCGGGCCATGTCGGGGCGCAGGTCGTCCATGTAGATGCCCTCCTGGCTGAGCAGGGTGAGCACGTCCTGCGCCGCGGTGACGAACTGCGCGGTCTGTCGGTCGCGCAGCGCGCGGCGCAGCGCGGCGAAGCCTTCCTTGTCCTGGGCCGTCTCGGGAAAGTTCAGCGCGCGGACGAAGTCGTCGTGCGCGAGCGGCGGCCCGAGCGCCTCGGCCGGCGTGCCGAGCGCCAGGCTGGGTTGTTCCTCGGCGGATGCCGGCGCGCGCGGCGGCTCGGCCGACTGTGTGGCCACCGTGCGGGATGTGGTGAACATCGCCAGCGCGGTTTCGGTCTTCTTCTGGGCCGTCGCGATCTCGTCCAGCTTCTGGCTGAGCGCGGTGTCCGAGACGCCCGCCGCGTTCTGCTGCGCCTGGCTGAGGTAAGCGTGGCGGATCGCGTCGATCGC
The DNA here is from genome assembly GCF_003298775.1 of Rhodosalinus halophilus. Taxonomy (GTDB): domain Bacteria; phylum Pseudomonadota; class Alphaproteobacteria; order Rhodobacterales; family Rhodobacteraceae; genus Rhodosalinus; species Rhodosalinus halophilus. The sequence continues at coordinate 364,596 of NZ_QNTQ01000006.1, forward strand.
GGCCTGCAACCGGCGGCTTTCGTCGCGCATCACCCGGCTCGCCCGCGCCGCCATGGCGGCCACCCAGATCATGCCCACCGGCAAAAACAGCGCGAGCGCCGTCATCGCGAAGCGCAGACGCTCCACGCCCGTACCCGGATCGTCGCCCCAGATCAGAAGGAAGCCCCCCGCCAGCGCGAGCCAGCCCACGCTGAGCGCCGCCGCGGCGATCTCGATCCCCGAGACGCGCGGGCGCTCAGGCCGAGCGTAGAGGCCGAGGGGCTTGCCGCCTTGCTGGGGGGTCTCGGCCATCGGCCGTGCTCTCACTCGTAGCGGACGGACAGGATCTCGTAGGTCTTCTCGCCGCCGGGCGTGCGGACCTCGACGCTGTCGCCCTCCTCCTTGCCGATCAGGGCGCGGGCGATGGGCGACTTGATATTGAGCAGACCCTTCTCGACGTTGGCCTCGTGCTCGCCGACGATCTGCCAGGTGCGCTCCTCGTCGGTGTCCTCGTCCACCAGCGTCACGGTCGCGCCGAACTTCACCGGGCCCGAAAGCGTGGCCGGGTCGATCACGTCGGCGCGGCCGAGCACGCCTTCCAGCTCCTTGATCCGGCCCTCGATGAAGCTCTGCTTCTCGCGGGCGGAGTGATACTCGGCGTTCTCCGAGAGGTCGCCGTGCTCGCGGGCCTCGGCGATGGCGCGGATGATCGCCGGGCGTTCTTCGGACTTGAGCTGCTTCAACTCGGCTTCCAGCGCGGCGTGGCCCGCGCGGGTCATCGGGATCTTTTCCATGGGCCTCACTCGGCAAGGCGCGCCGGGGCGAGCGGCCCGGCGCGGCAAGTCGCGGTTATTGAGGGGCGCGCCCCGTCGTGCTGGCGGCCAGACTGCCCCGACCCGCGCGGATTTTGCAAGGGGGGCGGCGCTGACCGGCGCGGCACCGTTTCGCACCGCCGTGACGCCCGGTTGACATTGACCTTTGCGGAAGCGGCGGGCTAGGTCAGCGGTCAGGATCGAGGCGAGCAGGGTACGCGGGGAGTGCGCCAGATGGCAGAGGTGACGCGCGAGTCGATGGAATACGACGTGGTGATCGTGGGGGCGGGGCCTGCGGGTCTCTCGGCCGCGATCCGCCTCAAGGAGGTCGATCCCAACCTCGAAGTCGTCGTGCTCGAGAAGGGCTCCGAGGTGGGCGCGCACATCCTGTCGGGGGCCGTGCTCGACCCCGTGGGTCTCGACACGCTCTTTCCCGACTGGAAAGAGCGCGGCGCGCCGGTGCGCACCGAGGTGACGGAAGACAACTTCTACCTGCTCGGCGAGGCCGGCCGGCTGCGCATCCCCAACTGGCCGATGCCGCCGCTGATGGACAATCACGGCAACTACATCGTCTCGATGGGCAACGTCTGTCGCTGGCTGGCCGAACAGGCCGAGGCGCTCGGCGTCGAGATCTTTCCCGGCATGGCCTGCTCCGAGATCGTCTGGGGCGAGAACGGCGAGATCAGGGGCGTCGTCGCCGGCGAGTTCGGCCTGCAGGCGGACGGCACCCCGGGGCCGAACTACGAGCCGGGCATGGAGCTTCTGGGCAAATACGTCTTCCTCGCCGAGGGCGTGCGCGGGTCGCTCTCAAAGCAGGTGATCGCGCGGCATGACCTGTCGAAGGGCCGCGAGCCGCAGAAATTCGGCCTCGGCATGAAGGAGATCTGGGAGGTCGACCCGGACAGGCACAACGAGGGCGAGGTCACGCACACGATGGGCTGGCCGCTGGGCAGCAACGCCGGCGGCGGCGGCTTCATCTACCACGCTGAGAACAACCAGGTGCTGCTCGGCTTCGTGGTCCACCTCAACTACGCGAACCCCTATGTCTATCCCTACATGGAGTTCCAGCGTTTCAAGCACCATCCGATGGTGAAGCGCCTTCTGGAGGGCGGCAAGCGCATCGCCTACGGCGGCCGCGCGATCACCGAGGGCGGCTACCAGTCCATGCCCAAGATGGTCGCGCCGGGCGTGGCGCTCCTGGGGTGCTCCGTGGGCATGGTCAACGTCCCGCGGATCAAGGGCAACCACAACGCCATGCTCTCGGGAATCGCGGCCGCCGAGGTGGCGGCCGAGGCGCTGGCCGCCGGCCGCGCGCAGGACGAGCTGTCCGACTACGAGGAGCGGGTGCGTACCGGCCGCATCGGCCGTGACCTCAACCGCGTGCGCAACGTGAAGCCGCTGTGGTCGAAATACGGGCTCATGGGGGGGCTGGCCCTCGGCGGGCTCGACATGTGGACGAACACGCTGGGCTTTTCGTTCTTCGGCACCGTGCGGCACGGCAAGACAGATGCCGAGGCCACCGAGCCGGCCAGCAAGCACACGCCGATCGACTACCCCAAGCCCGACGGCAAGATCAGCTTCGACCGGCTGACCAACGTCAGCTACGCCATGACGAACCACGAGGAGAGCCAGCCGGCGCATCTGAAGCTCAAGGATCCGGACCTCCCCGTGAAGGTGAACCTGCCGGAATATGCCGGCCCCTCGGCCCGCTATTGCCCCGCGGGCGTCTACGAATTCGTCAAGGACGACGCGGGCAACGACAAGTTCGTCATCAACTTCCAGAACTGCGTGCATTGCAAGACCTGCGACATCAAGGATCCCAGGCAGAACATCGTCTGGACCACGCCGCAGGGGGGCGACGGTCCGAACTATCCGGGCATGTGAGACCGGCGGGCGCGCGCAGAACAGGCGCCGCGACCGCGGATCGCGGCCTCCGGCCCTGCCCATGCATGGACAAGGGCGCGCCCCGGCCTTACCCTTGAGCCTGCATCAAGCGACAGATCAGGCAGGCTCCCCTTTGCGCGCATCCCTTCTGAAATCCCTCGCCGTCGCCATGTGCCTCGCGGCGCCGCTTCCCGCCTTGTCCGAGCCCGTTCCGTCAGGCGACTACCTTGCAGCGCGTCAGGCGGGCTATCAGTCCGATTTCCTTTCCTCGGCGCGGTACTACACGCGTGCACTGGCGCAGGATCCCTCGAATCCCAAGCTGCTCGAGGCAGCGACGGTGTCGTATCTCGCGCTGGGACAGGTGGACCGCGCCCTGCCGGTCGCGCGTCGGCTGATCGAGACGGCCGGCCCGAACCAGGTGGCCAACATGGCGCTCGTCGCCCACTACGGCGCCGAGGGGCAATACGAGCGGCTTCTCGATATCGTGGGCGACGGCAACGGCGTCGGCCTTCTGGTGGACGGTCTCGTGAGGGCCTGGGCGGAACTCGGCCGGGGCAACATGTCCGAGGCGCTGATCGCCTTCGACGAGATCGGCGAGGAGCGCGGGCTGCAGGGCTTCGCGCTCTATCACAAGGCTCTGGCGCTGGCCTCTGTCGGCGATTTCGAGGGGGCGGAGGCGATCTATGCCTCTGACACCGCAGGGGCGATGCAGATGACCCGGCGCGGCGTGATCGCGCACCTCGAGGTTCTCAGCCAGATCGACCGCAACGAAGACGCGCTCGCCCTCATGCAGGAGGCTTTCGGCCCGGAGCTCGACCCCGGCCTCCGGGACATGCGAGACGCCCTCGAAGCCGGCGAGACGCTGCCTTTCACCATGGTCACGCGGCCCCAGGACGGGCTGGCGGAGGTCTTCTTCACCATCGCCGGGGCGCTGCGCAACGAGGCGAGCGACGACTTCACGCTGCTTTACTCCCGCGTGGCGGAACATCTGCGCCCCGGACACATCGAGGCGCTTCTGATGTCGGCGGAGCTGCTCGAGCGGCTGAGCCAGTACGAACTCGCCACCGAGACCTACAAGCGCGTGCCGCGCGATCATCCCTCCTATCACGCGGCCGAGCTCGGCCGTGCAGAGGCGCTGCGCCTCGCGGACAAGCCCGATGCCGCCATCGAGGTGCTGGAGCAGCTCGCCGAGACGCATGGCGACCTGCCGGCGGTGCATTCGGCGCGCGGCGATCTGCTGCGCATGCTCGAGCGCTACGACGAGGCCGCGCAGGCCTACGACAGGGCCATCGCGCTCCACGACGATCCGGACACCGCGCAGTGGTTCCTCTATTACGCCCGGGGCATTGCCTACGAACGACAGGACATGTGGCCGGAGGCGGAGGCCGATTTCCGGCAGGCGCTGCGGCTCAATCCCGACCAGCCGCAGGTGCTGAACTATCTCGGCTACTCGCTCGTCGAGAAGCAGGAGAAGCTGGAGGAGGCGCTCGAAATGATCGAGCGCGCGGTCGAGGCGCGGCCCGATTCGGGCTACATCGTGGACAGCCTCGGCTGGGCGCTCTACCGCCTCGGGCGCTACGCGGAGGCCGTCGAGCACATGGAGCGGGCGGCCGAGCTCATGCCGGTGGACCCGATCGTGAACGATCACCTGGGCGACGTCTACTGGGCCGTCGGGCGCAGGATGGAAGCGCGCTTCCAGTGGCAGCGTGCGCTCTCCTTCGATCCCGAGCCGGACGAGGCCGAGCGGATCCGGCGCAAGCTGGAGGTCGGCCTGGATCGCGTCCTGGCCGAAGAAGGGGCGCCGCCGCTCGAGGTGGCTAACGGCGCAACGGATGACGGCGGCTGAGGCGCGCGCGCCGGCGAAGGTCAACCTGACCCTGCATGTCACGGGCCGCCGGCCCGACGGATATCACCTCCTCGACTCGCTGGTCGTCTTCGCGGATGCAGCCGATGTCGTGCGCGTCCGACCGGCGGACGCCCCCGCCCTGCGCGTGACCGGGCCGATGGCGGCTGGCGTTCCCACCGATTCTTCGAACCTCGTGCTGCGCGCCGCGGCCCTGATGGGCGTGACGGCCGAGATCGAGCTGGAAAAGCACCTGCCGCCGGCCGGCGGTATCGGCGGCGGCTCCTCCGACGCGGCCGCGACCCTGCGCGCGCTGTCCCGCATGACCGGCCGGCCGCTGCCGCGGGAGGTGCTCGCGCTTGGGGCCGACGTGCCGGTCTGCATGGAGCCGCGCCCGATGCGGATGCGCGGCATCGGTGAAACCCTCTCGCCCGTGGACGGCCTGCCCGCGCTCGATGCCGTGCTGGTGAACCCCGGCATCGCCGTGCCGACACCGCAGGTCTTCGCGCGTCTCGACCGCCGCGCGAATGCCCCCATGCCCGAGCGCTTCCCGACATTCCCCGATGCGGCGGCTTTCGCGGACTGGCTCGCCGGGCAGCGCAACGATCTGGAGCGCCCCGCGCAGACGATCGCGCCGGAGGTCGGCGCCGCGCTGGCCGCGCTCGCGCAAGCCGACGGCTGCCGGCTCGCACGCATGTCGGGATCGGGCGCGACCTGCTTCGGGCTGTTCCCTGATTCCACGTCCGCGGCGCGGGCCGCCCGCGCGCTCGCCCGCCCGGGATGGTGGGTGCGCGCCGTGCGCCTCGGCGCTCAGTAGCGCCGCCGCACGCGGGCGCGCAGCGCCACGGGCCGGCGCTTTTGCCGCTCGCGCAGGAACACGAAGAGCCCCGCGCCCGCGATCAGCGCGATACCCGTCCAGACCGGGCCGCTCGGCCACTCGGCGAAGACCAGCCAGCCCCAGAGCACGGCCAGCGGCAAGGCTGCGTATTCGAAGGGCGCCACCGTCGCCACGTCCGCCGCCCGATAGGCCGCCGACAGCGAATAGCCGATCACCGCCGAGCTCGCCCCGAGCGCCAGAAAGAGCCAGACATCGCGGCCCTCCGGCCAGATCCAGGCCCGCAGCAGGAACACGAGACTTTCGTTCTCCAGTCCCTCGGCGAGGCGCCCGTCGCCCGCGACCAGGAAGAAGCCGATGGAGACCACCAGAAAGGTGCCCTGGATATAGATCGCCATGGCAGAGGCCTTGGCCGTGACGCCCAGCTTGCGGGTGAGCAGCTGCATCAGCGCATAGGTCAGCGCCGCGATCACCGGCAGGCCCAGCACGATGCGCGGCACGTCGAGCTCGCCCTGCCAGGGCCGGAGCATCACCAGCACCCCGGCGAACCCCAGCACCACCGCGCCCAGCCGCCACGGCCCCACGCGCTCGCCCAGGATGGGGATCGACAGAAGCGTGAGAAAGAGCGGCGCGGCGAAGAAGAGCGCCGTCGCTTCGGCGAGCGGCAGCACCGCGAGCGCGGCGAAATAGGTCATGTTCGCCACCACGACCAGAAGCCCGCGCAGGACGTGCAGCGCCGGCCGGTCCACCCGTAACAGGTGGAAGCCGCCCTCGAGCTTGAGGAAGAGCAGGCTGAAGCAGATCCCGATGCAGGAGCGCACGAAGACCATCTGGTGCAACGGATAGCCGCCCGAGAGAAACTTGATGAGCATGTCGTTGACCGAGATCGCGAGCATCGCCAGCAGGATGAACCCGATCGCGCGGGCGGCGTCGTTCATGGCGACTGGCGTGGCAGGCGAGGTCATGGCGTGCATTCCTCCATGCTCCCGCTAGCAGCCCCGCGCGCCGCGCGCCAGCCCGAAGCGCCCGGTTCCTGCAGAGGCCCTGTGCGCGCCCGCGCTCACCGCCGGCTCTTGTGCCCGCCGCGGCCCGGTCTAGTCTCTGCCGGCGACAGAAGGGAGGCGCGCGATGACCGCCATTCTCGAGATCGAGGATCTCCGCAAGACCTACGAGCGCGGCTTCGAGGCGCTCAAGGGCGTCACGCTCGCCGCGCGGGCGGGCGAGATCCTCGCGTTGCTCGGTCCCAACGGCGCCGGCAAGACGACGCTCATCTCGACCGTCTGCGGGCTGACCGTGCCTACCGGCGGGCGGGCGCGGGTGGCCGGCCACGACATCCTGCGCGACTACCGCAGCGCCCGCGCCCTCATCGGCCTCGTCCCGCAGGAGATCGCGCTCGAGCCCTTCCAGAAGGTCTGGGACGCGGTGCGTTTCTCCCGCGGGCTTTTCGGCCTGCCGCGCGACGACGCCCACCTTGAGTCGGTGCTCCGGCAGCTGTCGCTCTGGGACAAGCGCGGCGCGCAGACCCGCGAGCTTTCGGGCGGCATGAAGCGGCGCGTGATGATCGCCAAGGCGCTGGCCCACGAGCCGCGGGTGCTCTTCCTCGACGAGCCCACGGCGGGCGTCGACGTGGAGCTGCGCCGCGGCATGTGGGAGACCGTCGAGCGGCTCAAGGCCGACGGCGTCACCATCATCCTGACGACCCACTACCTCGAAGAGGCCGAGGCGCTCGCCGACCGCGTGGGCGTCATCAACCGCGGCGAGCTTCTGCTGGTCGAGGAGACCGGCGCGCTGATGGACCGGATGGGCCGCAAGGAGCTGGTGATCGAGCTGCACGAGCCGGTCGCGGCGATCCCGGCGGCGCTCGCCGGATACGACCTGGACCTCGCGCAGGACGGCGCGGCGCTCGTCTATTGCTACGACCGCAGGGCCGAGCGCACGGGCATCACGCGCCTGCTGGCCGATCTTCAGGCGGCGGGCCTCGCGCTGCGCGACCTCTCCACCCGTCAGTCGAGCCTCGAGGATATCTTCGTGGGCCTCGTGCAGGAGGATGCGGCATGAACGCAGGCGCGATCTGGGCCATCTACCGCTACGAGATGGGGCGCTTCTTCCGCACGCTGGCACAGAGCTTCATCTCGCCGGTGATCTCCACCTCGCTCTACTTCGTCGTCTTCGGCGCCGCCATCGGCTCGCGCATCGACGAGGTCGAGGGCGTGAGCTACGGTGCCTTCATCGTGCCGGGGCTCATCATGCTCACCGTGATGACGCAGGCGATCTCCAACGCGAGCTTCGCGATCTACTTTCCCAAGTTCATCGGCACCATCTACGAGGTGCTCTCGGCGCCGGTGAGCTTCCTCGAGGTGGTGGTGGGCTACGTCGGCGCGGCCGCCACCAAGTCGCTCTTCATCGGCGTGGTCATCATGGTCACGGCCAGCTTCTTCGTGGAGCTGCGCATCGCCCACCCCGTGCCGATGGTGCTGTTCCTGCTGCTCACCTGCGTCAGCTTCGCGCTTATGGGCTTCATCATCGGCATCTGGGCGAAGAACTTCGAACAGCTCCAGCTCGTGCCGCTGCTGATCGTCACGCCGCTCGTTTTCCTCGGCGGCTCCTTCTACTCGATCTCGATGCTGCCCGCGGCCTGGCAGACCGTCGCGCTCTTCAATCCGGTGGTCTATCTGATCTCCGGCTTCCGCTGGTCCTTCTACGGGCTCGCCGATGTTCCCGTCGCGGTCAGCCTCGCGGCCATCGCGGGCTTTCTCGCGCTCTGTCTCGCCGCGGTCTGGTGGATCTTCCGCACCGGCTGGCGCATCCGGTCCTGACTCCGTCGCGCCACCCCCGGTCCTTCCTCTTGCCGGAAATACCCTCGGGGGGTGAGGCCCGTCAGGGCCGAGGGGGGCAGACAGCCCCCTGGGCGGCACTGCCGGCCCATGGCCGAGACCACTCGGGCCGAGCCCGTTGTTGCCGCTGCGTCCCGCCCCTTCCTTCTTTTGAGCGCTGCCTTGTTCTGCCGCGACCGGCAATCTACATGCCGCTTCATGGTCGTTGCACTGCCCTTTCTCTCCCGCCATCCCGTGGTGGCCGTGGTTCGCATGACCGGCATGATCGGTGCGGGCGGCCGGGCGTCGCTCAACGACCGTGCGATCGCGCCGGCGATCGAGCGCGCCTTCGCGCGCAAGCCGGCGGCCGTGGCGCTCGAGATCAACTCGCCGGGCGGCTCGCCGGTGCAGTCCTCGCTGATCGGCGATCGCATCCGCCGCCTCGCGGACGAGAAGAAGATCCCCGTCCACGCCTTCGTCGAGGACGTGGCCGCCTCGGGCGGATACTGGATCGCCGCGGCGGCCGACGACATCTGGGCCGACACGGGCTCCATCGTGGGCTCGATCGGCGTGATCTCGGCCAGTTTCGGCGCGCATGTTTTCCTCGCGCGGCAGGGGCTGGAGCGGCGGATCTATACCGCCGGCAAGTCCAAGACCCTGCTGGACCCCTTCGAGCCGGAAAAGCCCGAGGACGTGGCGCGGATCCGCCGCATCCTCGACCAGATGCACGGCAGCTTCATCGACCACGTCAAGGCGCGGCGCGGCGACCGGCTGGCCGACGAGCCGGACCTCTACACAGGCGAGATCTGGCTGGGCAAAGCCGCGCAGGACGTGGGGCTGATCGACGGGATCGGCCATATCGCGCCGAAGATGAAGGAACTCTACGGCGACAAGGTCCGCTTCCGCCGCTACGGCGTGCGCCGGCCGCTCTTCAGCCGCCTCGGTGCGGCGGCGTTGGATCAGGCGCTGGCCGGGCTCGAGGAACGCGCGGCCTACGCGCGGCTGGGCCTCTGACGTGCTGCTGAAGGTCGCGGTCCTTTTCCTCGTCTTCATGGCCGTGCTGGCCATGTTCGGCAAGCTGCGCCTGCCGCGCCTGCCGGGGCGGCAGGCGCTCTCGTCCCGGCGCTGCCGGCACTGCGGGCGGTACCGGATCGGCAAGGGGCCGTGCCCCTGCGGCGAGGGAAGGGGCTGACGGCATGATGGTCTGGCTGCTGACGGGCCTCGGGCTCGTCATCCTGCTGCTTGCGGGCGACGCGCTGGTGAAGGGGGCGGTGAATCTTGCCCTGCGCCTGGGCGTGCCGGCGCTGATCGTGGGGCTCACGGTTGTGGCCTTCGGCACCTCTGCGCCCGAGCTTCTGATCTCCGTTCAGGCGCTGGTCGCGGGCGCGCCGGGGATTGCGCTGGGCAACGTCGTCGGCTCGAACACGGCGAACATCCTGCTGGTGCTCGGTGTGCCGGCGCTGCTCAGCGGGCTGAACACCAGCGAATGCGACACGCGCAAGAGCTATTTCGTCATGCTCGCCGCTTCGGTGCTCTTCATCGGACTGGCCTTCACCGGAATCTTCACCTGGTGGTCGGGCCTGATCCTGCTCGCCGCGCTCACGGCGATCCTTGGCGAGAACTTCATCGAGGCGCGCGCCCATCGCGACGCCGCCCGCGCCGCCGAGGCGGAAGAGGTCGAAGGTGCCGATCCGGACATGCCGTGGTGGAAGGTCACGATGTTCCTGGTCCTGGGACTCGTCGGTCTGCCCCTGGGCGCCAACATCCTGGTCGAGAACGCCACGATCATCGCCCGCACCTACGGGGTGTCGGAAACGGTGATCGGCCTCACGCTGATCGCGCTGGGCACCTCGCTGCCCGAGCTCGCGACTACCGTGATGGCGGGTCTGCGCAAGCAGGCGGATGTCGCTCTGGGCAACGTGATCGGCTCGAACATGTTCAATCTCCTGGCGATCATCGGGATCACGGCGCTGGTGGGCGACGTGCCGGTGGATCCGGAGTTCCTGCGTTTCGACCTCTGGGTCATGCTGGCGGCGTCGCTCGCGCTCCTGCCCTTCGTGGTGTTCCGCCTCGACCTCACGCGCATCTGGGGCATCGGCTTGACGGCGGCCTATCTGGCCTATGTCGTCAGCCTGCTCAACTGAGGGGGATCGCTGAATGGCAGGAGCGCTTGTCACCGGGGCGGGCGTGCGCATCGGGCGCGCGATGGCGCTCTATCTGGCCGGGCGCGGGTTCGACGTCGCCGTGCATTACGCAAGCTCGGAGGGGCCGGCGCAGGCCGTTGCCGAGGAGATCGCGTCGATGGGCCGGAGGGCCGTCGCCCTGCAGGCCGATCTGCTCGACGAGGCGCAGGTCGAGCCGCTCGTCGCGCAGGCGTCGGAGGCGCTCGGCGGACCGCTGACCGTGCTCGTCAACAATGCCTCGATCTTCGAATACGACCGGCTCGAGACTGCCACGCGCGAGAGCTGGGACCGCCATTTCGAGAGCAACCTGCGCGCGCCCTTCGTGCTCACGCAGCGCTTCGCCGACCAGGTGCCCGAGCCGGGCAGGGACGCGGGCGGCGAGCCCGTGGCGCAGGGCCTCGTCGTCAACATGATCGACCAGCGGGTCTGGAAGCTCACGCCGGAATTCACGACCTACACGCTGGCCAAGGCCGGTCTCTGGGCGCTCACGCGCACCGCCGCGCAGGGGCTCGCGCCGCGTGTCAGGGTCAACGCGATCGGGCCGGGCCCGACCCTGCGCGGCACGCGGCAGTCCGAGAGCCATTTCGCCCGCCAGCGCGAGGCCACCATCCTCGGCCGTGGCGCAGACCCGTCGGGCATCACGGCGGCGCTCGGTTTCCTGCTCGAGGCCGAGGCCGTGACAGGGCAGATGATCGCGGTGGACGGGGGCCAGCACCTGGCCTGGCAGACGCCGGACGTGCTGGGCGTCGAGTGACGCGCAGGCATCGGTCACGGAAGTTGTGCACGTCGTCGGGGCGCTGCGCCGGAGTGTCACAAATTCGTCAATTCTTTCATATATTTGAGCTTACTATAAAAAAATCATGTTCAATATCAACGGGTTAATATTGTGCCTAAGAATTGGGCAGCGCGGCGAAGGCATGTGAAGTGAAGGAAAAATTCGACCGGCACAGATTTTGCCTACAGGGTTTTCCACAGGATCCGGGGATGTCTTTTCTCTTGAAAACCGGGTCGCCAGATTGCAGCAGGGCAAGGGGAATCGTATCTCTCTGACATGGCCGAGACGACCCGAGAGACCGGCGGCGCGGCACCGACCGGACATGCCTGCATCCAGAGCTACCTGAAGACTCTTCCGGCCTCGCCCGGGGTCTATCGCATGCTCGATGCGCAGGCCCGCGTGCTCTACGTCGGCAAGGCACGCAATCTCAAGGCGCGGGTGGCGAACTACGCCCGCCCCACCGGGCACAGCCCCCGGATCGCGCGCATGATCCGCGAGACGGCGTCCATGATGTTCCTGACGACGCGGACGGAGACCGAGGCGCTGCTCCTCGAGCAGAACCTCATCAAGCAGCTCAAGCCGCGCTACAACGTGCTCCTGCGCGACGACAAGAGCTTCCCGAACATTCTGGTCACCAGGGACCATCCCTATCCGATGATCCGCAAGCACCGCGGGGCCAAGACGCAGAAGGGCGCCTATTTCGGCCCCTTCGCGAGCGCCGGTGCCGTGAACCGCACGCTGAACCAGCTCCAGAAGGTCTTTCAGCTGCGCAACTGCTCGGACTCGATGTTCGAAAGCCGCACGCGGCCCTGCCTGCTCTACCAGATCAAGCGCTGCTCTGGCCCCTGCGTCGGGCTGATCTCGGAAGAGGACTACGCGGCGAGCGTGCGCGACGCGGAACGCTTCCTCGCCGGCCGGTCCACGAAGATCCAGGAGGAGCTCGCCGCGCAGATGGCCGAGGCGGCCGAGAAGATGGAGTTCGAGCGCGCCGCGGCGCTGCGCGACCGCATCCGCGCGCTCACGCAGGTGCAGGGCGCGCAGGGGATCAACCCGCGCGGCGTGGCCGAGGCCGACGTGATCGCGCTCCACATGGAGGGCGGGCAGGCCTGCGTGCAGGTCTTCTTCGTCCGGGCCAACCAGAACTGGGGCAACCGTGACTTCTACCCGCGGGTGGGATCGGACGTGTCCGAGGCGGAGGCGATGGAGGCCTTCCTCGGCCAGTTCTACGACAACAAGGAGCCGCCGCGCCTGATCCTGCTGTCCCACCCGATCGAGAACACCGACCTGATGCAGGAGGCGCTTTCCGGCAAGCTCGGCCGCAAGGTCGAGATCGCGGTGCCGAAGCGCGGCGAGAAGGCGGAGCTCGTCGAGGGTGCGGTGCGCAACGCGCGCGAGAGCCTGGGCCGCAAGATGGCCGAATCGGCAACGCAGGCGAAGCTGCTGGCAGGTCTGGCCGAGGCGCTCGATCTCGACGCGCCGCCGCGCCGCATCGAGGTCTACGACAACTCGCACATCATGGGCACCAACGCGGTGGGCGCGATGATCGTGGCCGGCCCCGAGGGCTTCGAGAAGAGCCAGTATCGCAAGTTCAACATCCGCGGCGAGGAACTGACCCCGGGCGACGACTTCGGCATGATGAAGGAGGTGCTGACCCGGCGTCTCACGCGGCTGATCCAGGAGGATCCCGAGCGCCGCTCCGAGGCCTGGCCCGACCTGCTGCTGATCGACGGCGGCGCGGGGCAAGTGAGCGCCGTGAAGGAGATCCTGGAGGCGTTGGGCGTCCCGGACCTGCCCGTGGTCGGCGTGGCCAAGGGGATCGACCGCGACGCCGGCAAGGAGGAGTTCCACCGCCCCGGCCGCCGGCCCTTCGCCCTGCGCCATGACGATCCGGTGCTCTATTTCGTGCAGCGGCTCCGGGACGAGGCGCACCGCTTCGCCATCGGCACGCATCGCGCCAAGCGGGCGAAGGCGGTGTCGGCCAACCCGCTGGACGACGTGCCCGGCGTCGGCGCGGCGCGCAAGCGGGCGCTGCTGGCCCATTTCGGTTCTGCCAAGGCCGTCACGCGCGCCGATCTGGCGGACCTGAAGGCTGTGGAGGGCATCTCGGACGCCTTGGCCGAACGGATCTACGCCCATTTCAACGAGGGCGGCTGAGCGGGCGATTCTTCGTAAGAAAAATCGCCCCGCGACGTGGCCGCTTCCGAAGAATTTTCGGACGAAAATTCTTCTTCAGGTCCGGACGCCCTCGGCCGCGGCGCGGATCGCACGGATGTTCTCGCCGTAGGCGGCAGGGTCGGCCGCGGAGCCGCCGCGGAACACCGCCGAGCCCGCCACCAACACGTCGGCGCCGGCCTCGGCCACGCGCGGCGCTGTTGCCGCGTCCACGCCGCCATCGACCTGCAGGTGAATCGCCCTGTCGCCGATCATCCGGCGCAACTCTGAGATCTTGGGCAGCTGGCTTGCGATGAACTTCTGCCCGCCGAAGCCCGGGTTGACGGTCATCACGCAGATCAGGTCGACGAGGTCGAGCACCTCAGAGACCGCGGCGGCCGGCGTTGCGGGGTTGAGCGCGACGCCCGCGCGCACGCCCGCCGCGCGGATCGCCTGAAGCGTGCGGTGCAGATGCGGCCCCGCCTCCGGATGCACGGAGAGGATGTCCGCACCGGCCTCGGCGAAGGCGGCGATGAACGGGTCCACCGGCGCGATCATCAGGTGCACGTCCATCACGGTCGAGATGTGCGGCCGCAGCGCCTTGCAAATCGCAGGACCCATCGTGAGATTCGGCACGAAATGGCCGTCCATCACGTCGAGATGCACCCAGTCCGCCCCTTGCGCCTCCACCGCGCGGCACTCGGCGCCCAGATCGGCGAAGTCGGCGGCGAGGATGGAGGGGGCGATCTTGACAGTGGGCATGGGCATCTCCTTGCGGCTGACGCCGGTATAGGTGCCCGCGCGGCCGCTGTCAGCCCGCCTTGAAGGGCGCCATGCCCTCGCGGGCGAGCTGGTCGGCGCGCTCGTTCTCGGGGTGGCCGGCGTGGCCGCGCACCCACTCCCAAGTCACGTCATGGCGCGCCTGCGCCGCGTCGAGCCGCTGCCAGAGCTCGGCGTTCTTCACCGGCTTCCTGCCGGCGGTCTTCCAGCCGTTTCGCTTCCAGCCATGGATCCAGCCGGTCACGCCGTTCTTCACGTATGCGCTGTCGGTCACCACCGTGATCGCCGAGGGCCGTTCCAGCGCCTCCAGGGCGGAGATCGCCGCCATCAGTTCCATGCGGTTGTTCGTGGTGCAGGCCTCGCCGCCCTTCATCTCCCGCTCCTTCAGCACCGTCTCACCCTCCACGGCGCGCAGCAGCACGCCCCAGCCGCCGGGGCCGGGGTTTCCGGAGCAGGCTCCGTCGGTATAGGCATAAAGTCGCGCCACGGTGCGGCCCTAGTCGCGCGGCCCGGAGCCGGCAAGGGCGGCCATCGTGACCCAGTCGGCCATCTCGCCGTCGAGACCGGGATCGCGTCCGCTGCGGCGGGCGATCACCGTGAAGCCGGCCGCCTGCAGCAGCGCTTCGAGCTCGTCCTCGGTATAGTAGGTGTAGAGCCGCCCGAGCGAATCGCGGCGGGTGCCCGTGCCGGTCTTGAGCCCGACATGCAGGCGGCCGGACGGCCTGAGCGCCCGCGCCAGCGCGGCTAGGTGCCGCGGCATCGCTGCGCGGTCCGCGTGCAGCAGGCTGAAGTTCGCCCAGACCCCGTCGTAGATCGCCTCCCCCGCGATCTCGTCGAAATGCGCCTGCCAGGCGCTCACGCCGGGCCGCGCGGCGGCCAGCCGCACCATTTCCGCCGAGGCGTCGGTCGCATCGACCGTCAGCCCGGCCTGGGCCATGACCTCCGCCGCGAGGCCGGGGCCGCAGCCCAGGTCCAGGACACGGCCCCCCTTCGGCATTGCGGCGATGAAGGCGGCCAGATCGGGATCCTCCCGAATGCCGGAGGTCACCTCGGCATAATGCTCTGCCCGGGCGTCGTAGACGCCCAGCGTCTCCTTGTCCGTGCTCACGCGAGAACCCCCACGGCGAGGCAGATCACGACGATCGCCGTGAGCAGGAGCCGCAGCGGCATCCACCACGCCGGCGCGAGGCCCTGCCGCGCGAAGAGCCAGTCGAGCCCCAGCAGGCCGACGAAGCCGGCGATGAGACTGGTTCCCGCCCAGACCGGCCCGCCCCCGGTCATGAAGAAGGCCCAGAGCGCCGGGATCACCGACAGCGCGTAGCCGGTGGCCGCAACCTGGCCCTCGGCCTTCGTGGCGAAGCCCCAGAGCACACCCGACATGAAGGACAGGATGATCGCCCCGTAGAAGAGCATGACGTAGGGCCCGACGAAGCGGGGGCCTATCGTCCGCACGCCCCAGCCCTGCAGCGCCGGGTTCAGCACTGTGAGCGCCCCCCAGACGAAGGGTATCAGGCCGGCGAGGCCGAGGAGGAGCGCGACGCGCGGGATATCGGTCATGGCGCGGAACATGGCGCGGGCCGCGCCCACGGGCAAGAGCCGCCGGTCGTTCGGCGGGCGTCATGTCGCAGCGGCGGTCAGGCGGGTTCGCGCAAGACCCTCGGCACCTTGAAGTTCACGTTCTCCTGCGCCGTCTCGACTTCCCGAAGGGTCACGTCGTAGCGGGCGCGGAAGGCGTCGATGACCTCCTGCACCAGTTCCTCGGGCGCCGAGGCCCCGGCGGTGAGCCCGACGCTTCGGATGCCCTCGAGCGCGCGCCAGTCGATGTCGCCCGCGCGCTGCACGAGTTGTGCATAGGCGCAGCCCGCCTTGCGGCCGACTTCCACCAGCCGCTTCGAGTTCGAGGAATTGGGCGCGCCGACCACCAGCATGGCGTCCGAAAGGGGCGCCATGGCCTTGACGGCCTCCTGCCGGTTCGTCGTGGCGTAGCAGATGTCTTCCTTGTGCGGGCCGACGATGGCCGGGAAACGTGCCTTGAGTGCTTCCACGACCTCCGCGGTGTCGTCCACCGAAAGCGTCGTCTGCGTGACGAAGGCGAGCTTTTCGGGGTCGCGGACAGCCAGCCCGGCCACGTCGTCTGGTGTCTCGACCAGCAGAACTTCTCCCTCCGGGAGCTGACCCATGGTGCCCACGGTCTCGGGGTGGCCGGCATGGCCGATCATGACGATCTGCAGGCCGTTGGCGTGGTGCCGCTCGGCCTCGATATGCACCTTGCTCACGAGCGGGCAGGTGGCGTCGACGAAGAGCATCTCGCGCCGGGCCGCCTCGGCCGGGACCGCCTTGGGCACGCCGTGCGCCGAAAAGATCACCGGGCGGTCGTCGGGGCACTCGTCGAGTTCCTCGACGAAAACGGCGCCCTTGGCGCGCAGGCCCTCGACGACATGACGGTTATGCACGATCTCGTGGCGGACGTAGACGGGCGGTCCCCACTTCTCGAGCGCCATCTCGACGATCTGGATCGCGCGGTCCACGCCGGCGCAGAAGCCGCGCGGCGCGGCGAGGTAGAGGGTCAGGGCGGGCTTGGTCATGCGCGTCTCCGGGACATGCCCCAGACCTAATCGCCATGCGCCTTCCGGTCCAGCACCTCGGTCCACCGGTCGCCTCGGCGCGGCGCTTTTCGCGCATGCAGCGCCAGGGACTGGCGAAGTCGTGAGTTGACGGCGCGTGCCGGCCGGCGATCCTGCGCGTGAAACGACGAAGCAAGGTGACGCACATGCGCCGGATGCTGCTGGTCTCGATCCTCTTCGCCGCCACGGCAGGGCCGGCCACGGCGGAGAGCCTTCTGCCCTTCACCGACCCCGAGCGCGTCGCGGCGGGCGAGGCCGTCTATCGGGACTACTGCGCGGCGTGTCATGGCGCCGCGCTCGAGGGCGAGGACGACTGGCGCTCGCCCGGGCCCGACGGCCTCATGCGCGCGCCGCCGCATGACGAGACCGGCCATACCTGGCATCACGCCGATCCGCTTCTGATCGATATCGTGACGCGCGGGACCGAGGCGGTGGTGGGCGGCGACTATCGCTCGAACATGATGGGGTTCGGTGACGTTCTCAGCGAACAGGAGATCCTCGACGTGCTCGCCTACATCAAGAGCACCTGGCCCCCGCGCATCATCGAGATCCACGAAGAGGTGAACCGCAACGCGGCGCTCTACGGCAACTGACGCTCAGGCCCCGAGCGCCGCCGTGGCCCAGGCGAGGACGACGTAGCGCCCTGTCTTCGCGAGGGTGACGAGCGTCAGGAAGATCGCGACGGGGGTGCGCATCAGCCCGGCGATCACGGTGAAGGCGTCGCCGAAGGGGGCCCAGCTCAGCAGCAGGGTCCAGACGCCCCAGCGCGCCCAGATCGCCTGAGCACGGGCGAGCTGCGCCTCGCTGGCCGGAAACCAGCGGCGATGCGCGAGCCGCTCGCCGCCCCGCCCGAGCACGTAGTTCACCACGGCGCCCAGCGTATTGCCGACCGACGCCACGACAATCAGCGCGGCGACAGGCGCCGCGTCCGCGACCTGAAGGCCCGCGAAGACCACTTCCGACTGGAACGGCAGGATCGTCGCGGCGCCGAAGGCCGCGAGAAACAATCCGGTCAGCCCCGCGGCGTCAGTCAGCACTCGCGCACGCGGCCACTTGCCCGGTCACTCGCTCGCGTTGGCCACGCGCAGTTCGCGGTCGCTCTGTTGCTCGCGCGGGGGGCGGCCGATGACTTCCTTGAGGTCGTCGAGGTCGATGAAGTTGTCGGCCTGGCGGCGCAATTCGTCGGCGATCATCGGCGGCTGGCTCCGGATGGTCGAGACGATCGACACGCGCACGCCCTGACGCTGCATGCTTTCGACCAGCGGCTTGAAATCGCCGTCGCCCGAGAAGAGCACCATGTGATCCATCCGTGGCGCAAGCTCCATGGCATCGACCGTGAGCTCGATATCCATGTTGCCCTTCACTTTCCGCCGTCCCTGGCTGTCGGTGTATTCCTTGGCCGGTTTCGTCACCATCGAATAGCCGTTGTAGTGCAGCCAGTCCACGAGCGGGCGAATCGGCGAATACTCCTCGCTCTCGACCAGCGCCGTGTAGTAGAAGGCCCGCAACAGCTTGCCCCGGCGCATGAATTCTTGCCGCAGCAACTTGTAGTCGATATCGAAACCGAGCGCCTTCGCGGTGGAGTAGAGGTTGGAACCGTCTATGAACAGCGCAAGCCGTTCGTCCTTGTAAAACATATCAATATCCCTTTTTCAGGCCGGCGACCGCATTGCGAGGGGTGAGTGGGAGCCCCAGGGCGGATCTCCGGTCAAGATACTAGAATAGGAGCTCCGCCCAGTGGCACAAGAGCGACATGGATCGTCCGCGTGCGTGACCGGCCTCTCAGTGCTCATTGCGCTCGGCGCGAATGCACCGTTCCGGGGGGAGCCGCCAGATACGACGCTGCGTCACGCGCTCGCTGCTCTGGCCGAGGAGGGCGCGGCGCCGCAAGCGGTCAGCCGCTTCTACCGCACCCCTGCCTTTCCGCCCGGGGCGGGGCCGGAATTCGTGAACGCGGCGGCGTCGCTCGCCTGGGCGGGCGGGCCGGCGGAGATACTCGCGCTGCTGCATCGGGTCGAGCGCCGCTTCGGCCGGGAACGGCCGGTGCGCTGGGGGCCGCGCACGCTCGACCTGGATCTGCTGGCATTTGGCGATGCGGTGCTGCCGGACCGCGCGACCTTCGAGGCCTGGGCCGCGCTCCCGGCGGATCGCCAGCGTCGGGAGGCGCCCGAGGAACTGATCCTGCCGCACCCGCGGCTGCATGAACGTCCCTTCGTGCTGATCCCGCTGGCGGATATCGCGCCCGACTGGCGCCATCCGGTGTTCGGGCGCAGCGTCTCGGAGATGGTGGCGTCGCTGCCCGCGCAGATGCGTTCGGACGTCACGCCATTGTGAGAGGGCGCTTGCGGTTTCGTCGCCGAGGCGTTACCTAGCAGTTTTCCGGATTACCCGTCTCTGCAGGACTGGAGTGCCCAATGGCCCGCGTTACCGTCGAGGATTGCGTCGACAAGGTTCCCAACCGTTTCGAGCTGGTGATGCTCGCCGCGCACCGCGCGCGCGAAATCTCCGCCGGCAGCCCGCTCACCGTCGACCGCGACAACGACAAGAATCCTGTCGTCGCCCTGCGCGAGATCGCCGAGGAAACGCAGCAGGCCAATGACCTGCGCGAGCGCCTGATCGAATCCAACCAGACCCAGATCGAGGTGGACGAGCCCGAAGAGGACTCCATGGCGCTTCTCATGGGCGGCGAGCCGGACAAGCCGGCCGAGGACGAGATGCCCGACGAGACGCTTCTGCGCCAGTTGATGGAGGCGCAGGGCGAGCGGTGACGGCGCGCTCGCCCCTGCGTGCAGCATGACGGCGCTGGCGGCCGAGGCGCTCGGCGCAGAGGATCTCGTCGCGCTCGTGCGGCGCTACAATCCGCGATCGAACGGCCGGCTGATCGCGGAGGCGTTCGATTACGGGCGCGCCATGCACGAGGGCCAGTTCCGCCACTCGGGCGAGCCCTACTTCACGCATCCGGTGGCCGTCGCCGAGATCCTGGCCGGCCAGCAGCTCGATGACGCGACGATCGTCACCGCCCTGCTGCACGACACCATCGAGGACACCAAGTCCACCTATGCAGAGATCGAGCGCCGCTTCGGCACCGAGATCGCGGTGCTGGTTGACGGGGTGACGAAGCTCACCAACCTGCAGCTCTCCTCGACCGAGACGCAGCAGGCCGAGAACTTCCGCAAGCTCTTCATCGCCATGTCCCGGGACGTGCGCGTGATCCTCGTGAAGCTTGCGGACCGGCTGCACAACATGCGCACCATCAAGGCCATGCGCCCCGAGAAGCAGGGCAAGAAGGCGCGCGAGACGATGGAGATCTACGCGCCGCTGGCGGGGCGCATGGGCATGCAGTGGATGCGCGAGGAGCTGGAGGATCTGGCCTTCCGCGTGCTCAATCCCGAGGGCCGCGCCAGCATCATCCGCCGGTTCATCACGCTGCAGAAGGAGGCGGGCGACGTCATCCCGCGGATCACCGGGGACATGCGGCTCGAGCTGGAGAAGGCCGGGATTGCCGCCGAGGTCTTCGGCCGCGCGAAGAAGCCCTATTCGATCTGGCGCAAGATGCAGGAAAAGCAGCTGACGTTCTCGCGGCTTTCCGACATCTACGGCTTCCGCGTCATTGTGCCGAGCGAGATGGACTGCTACCGCGCGCTCGGCGCGATCCATCAGCGCTGGCGCGCGGTGCCGGGCCGGTTCAAGGACTACATCAGCCAGCCGAAGTCGAACGGATATCGCTCGATCCACACCACGGTGTCGGGCCGCGACGGCAAGCGCGTCGAGGTGCAGATCCGCACGCGCGCGATGCACGACGTGGCCGAGACCGGCGTCGCGGCGCACTGGTCCTACCGTGACGGGGTGCGCGCCGAGAATCCCTTCGCCGTCGATCCGACGAAATGGATCGCGCAACTCACCGAGCAGTTCGACTCCGAGGAGGACCACGAGAGCTTCCTCGAGGCGGTGAAGCTCGAAATGTATTCCGACCAGGTCTTCTGCTTCACGCCGAAGGGCGACGTGGTCAAGCTCCCGCGCGGGGCCACGCCCATCGACTTCGCCTTCGCCATCCACACGCGGATCGGCTCGGGCTGCGTGGGCGCGAAGATCGACGGGCTCCGCGTGCCGCTCTGGACGCGGATCAAGAACGGCCAGTCGGTCGAGATCATCACCGCCGAGGGCCAGGTGCCGCAGCCCACCTGGCTCGACATCGCGATCACCGGCAAGGCGAAGGCCGCGATCCGGCGCTCATTGCGCGAGCAGGATCGCGCGCGCTTCATCCGGCTTGGGCGCGAGCTTGCGCGCGCGGCCTTCGAGAACGTCGGCAAGAAGGCGACCGACAAGGCGCTCGACACCGCGGCGAAACGGCTGCGGCTGCGCGAGCGCGACGAGGTTCTGGCGCGGATGGGCTCGGCGGAGCTCACCGCGCGCGACGTGGTGCAGGCGGTCTATCCCGACCTCGCCCCGCGCGAGACCGGCGAGATCGACAGCGGCCGCGCCGTCATCGGCCTCGCGCCCGGTCAGAGCTTCGAGCGGGCCCCCTGCTGTCAGCCGCTGCCCGGCGAGCGCATCGTCGGCATCACCTGGCGGGGCCGCGGCGTTGTGGTGCACGCCATCGACTGCGAGGCGCTCGCGGCCTTCGAGGATCAGCCCGCGCGCTGGCTCGATCTGCACTGGTCCACTGGGACGCACCCGCCGGTCTACGCTGTCACGCTCGACGTCACGATCGGCAACGACGCGGGCGTGCTGGGACGTGTTTGCACATTGATCGGCGAGCAGAAGGCCAATATCTCCAACCTCGAGTTCGTGGACCGGAAGCCCGACTTCTATCGTTTGCTCATCGGCGTCGATCTGCGCGACGCCGAGCATCTGCATTCGGTCGTGTCGGCGCTCGAGGCCGAGAGCGACGTGGCGGCGGTGGACCGCTTCCGCGACCCCTCGGCCGCCGGCCCGCCGGAGGCGCGCGCCAGCTAGAGGGGAGCTGCACCCTTGGTCTTCAAACGCCGCGACCGGCGCCCGTGGTGGCGCATCATGGCCGAGGCGCTCTGGCCTCGGGGCGGCTGGCGCCGTGCCTTTCTCTACGTGCAGCACCGCCTCAACCGGCTGCCCGGCTCGCCCGAGCGCATCGGGCGCGGCATCTGGGCGGGCGTCTTCGTGACCTTCACGCCCTATTACGGGCTGCACTTCCTCATGTCGGCCGCGCTAGCCTGGGCGATGCGCGGCAACGTCATCGCGGCGCTGCTCGCCACCTTCTTCGGCAATCCGCTGACCTATGTTCCGATCGCGGCCATCTCGCTCAAGACAGGGCATCTGCTGCTCGGCACCGAGTTCGAGGAGGGGGCCGGCAGCTCGCTCTGGGACAAGTTCGCCAGCGCGGGCTCGGATCTGAACCGCAACCTGTGGGCGCTCGTCACCGGCGAGCCGCAGGACTGGAGCGATCTTCTCCTGTTCTGGGACGAGGTGCTCTGGCCATACACCGTGGGCGGCATCATTCCCGGACTCGTCGCCGCGACGATCATCTATGTGATCAGCGTTCCGGTGATCCGCGCCTATCAGAAGCGCCGCGCCGCGAAGATCCGCCGCAAGATCGACGAGAAGCTCCACAAGATGCGCGCACAGCGCACGCCCGGGGCTGACGCCGGGCAGCGGACGGAGTAAGCCTCGGCCCGGACAGGCGAAAGGATCCATCCCATGCCGCACCCGAAGCTGCGCCTCGGCGTGAACATCGACCATGTGGCGACCGTCAGGAACGCCCGCGGCGGCGCCTACCCGGACCCGCTGCGCGCCGCGAAACTCGCCGAGGAGGCGGGCGCCGACGGCATCACGGCGCATCTGCGCGAGGACCGGCGCCACATCTCGGACGCCGACATCGAGGGGCTGACGGAAATCCTCACCGTGCCGCTCAACTTCGAGATGGCGGCGACGGAGGAAATGCAGGCGATCGCGCTCCGCCACCGCCCGCACGCGGTCTGCATCGTGCCCGAGAAGCGCGAGGAACGCACCACCGAAGGCGGGCTCGAGGTGGCGCAGGACGAGAACCGGCTCGCGGATTTCATCGCGCCGCTGCGCGAGGCGGGCTGCCGCGTGTCGATCTTCATCGCCGCCGACCGCCGCCAGATCGAGTCGGCCCACCGCATCGGGGCCGAGGTGATCGAACTGCATACCGGCGCCTATTGCGACGCCCATGCCGAGGGCCGGACCGAAGACCGCGACGCGGAACTGGCGCGGCTGACCGAGATGGCCACCTTCGCGCAGGGACTCGGGCTCGAGGTGCACGCGGGCCACGGGCTGACCTATGACAGCGTCGGCCCCATCGCCGCGCTGCCCGAGGTGCGCGAGCTCAACATCGGCCATTTCCTGATCGGCGAGGCGATCTTCCGCGGCCTCGGCCCTGCGATCGAGGAGATGCGGCGGATCATGGACGCGGCGCGCGCCGGCGACTGACATGGACGACACCGCGCCCACTCCCGCGCCGATTTTGCTGCGGCGCCGGGCCGTCGCGCTGGTCGCGGTGCTCGCCGCACTACTGGCGATCTGGCAGCTCGAGTCCGCGCGATCCGGCGTGGAGATCGAAAGCTTCCGCGTGGGCGAGACCCCCGTGACCCGCTACGCCGAACCCGGCGCCGACGGACCGCTCGTGGTGGTGGCGCACGGCTTCGCAGGCTCGCGGCAGATGATGCAGGCCTATTCCCTCGCCCTCGCGCAGGCGGGCTACGTCGCCTGGGCCTTCGACTTCGAGGGGCACGGCCGCAACCCGGTGCCGATGTCGGGCGACGTGGACAGCATCGACGGCACCACGCAACTTCTGATCGACCAGACGCTGTCGGTGGTCGAGTCGGGCCTGTCGCGCGAGGCATGGGAGGGCGAGGTCGCCCTGCTGGGGCACTCGATGGCAACCGACATCATCATCCGCACCGCGCTGCGCGACGGCCGCGTCGGCCCGGTGGTGGCAATCTCGCCCTTCAGCCAGGCGGTGACGGCAGAGGCGCCGGAGCGGCTCCTGATGATCACCGGCGAATGGGAGCCCGGATTGCGCGACTTCGCACTGCGCGCGCTGCGGATGGTCGATTCGGACGCGGACGAGGGCGAGACGGCGCGCGCGGGCGAGGTGGTGCGCCGCGCGGTGGTGGCGCCGCTGGCCGAACATGTCGCGGTGCTCTACTCGAAACCGGGGCGCGCAGAGGCGGTGGCCTGGCTCGACGCCGCCTACGACCGGGAGAGCGCCGTGTCCGTCCCGCGCACGGGTCCGTGGTTCCTGGTGCTCTTCGTGGCGGTCGTCGCGCTCGCCTGGCCGCTGTCGCACCTCTTGCCCGCGCGGCGGGTGGAGCGGGAGCCGCTCGCGCTTGGTCCATTCTTATTGCTGCTGTTGGTGCCTGCAGTGATGAGCCCATATATCGCGACTGCTTTCAGCCCTGAAATACTGCCAGTACTGGTCGCGGACTACCTCGCGCTGCATTTGCTTCTCTACGGAGTGGTGCAACTCTCGGGTCTTGCGCGCTACGGCGTGCCGCTGGGCCGCGTCTCGCCGCTCGCGGGCGGCGCGCTGATCCTCTGGGGGCTCGTGGTCTTCGGCTTCCTGCTCGACCGCTACGGCGCCAACTTCTGGCCCACGGCGGAGCGCGGCTGGATCATCCTCGCCCTCGCTGTCGGCGCGGTGCCCTTCATGCTGGCCGACGCGCTCATCACCATGGGCGGGCGCGCGCCCTTCTGGCAGCGGATCGCGGCGCGCGTCGCCTTCTTCGCCTCGCTCGGCCTCGCCGTGGCGCTCGATTTCGAGGGGCTGTTCTTCCTGCTGCTGATCGCGCCCGTGATCTTGCTCTTCTACCTGCTTTACGGCCTCATGGGGCGCTGGGCCGCCCGCGCGGGCGGGGCGGCCGGGCCCGGCCTCGCCCTGGGCCTGATCCTCGCCTGGGCGCTGGGCGTGAGCTTTCCGCTGTTTGCGGGGTAGGGGCCATGATCCTCGGCATCGGCACCGATCTCGCCAACATCGAGCGCATCGAGCGGACGCTGGAGCGCTACGGCGACCGCTTCCGCAACCGCGTCTTCACCGAGGCGGAGCAGAAGAAGGCCGAGCGGCGGCGCGATACCGCCGGCACCTACGCCAAGCGCTGGGCCGCGAAGGAGGCATGCTCCAAGGCGCTGGGCACCGGGCTGCGCATGGGCATCGCCTGGAAGGACATGCATGTGACGAACATGCGCACCGGGCAGCCGGTGATGCATGTGACGGGCTGGGCCGCGCGGCGGCTCGCCGAACTCACGCCCGAGGGGCACGAGGCGGTGATCCATGTCACGCTGACCGACGATCATCCCTGGGCGCAGGCCTTCGTCGTGATCGAGGCGCGGCCCGCAGCGGCCGGAAAGGCTGGACAAGGCGGCTGAGGCGGGGACACTCCTGTGGCGACACCGCGGGAGAGACCGACATGGCCGAAACCTCCAACCGTCTGCTGCGCGCGCTTGGCAATCTCGGGCTGGCGCTGCTCAACGCCACGCTGGTCCTTGTCGCGCTCTGCCTCTTTCTCGCCTGGCGCGTGCTCGCCTCCGCGAGCGACGTGACCGAGCGCTTCGAGAGCGCGCTGACCGGCACGGCAGAGCGGATCGCGCCGGTTGCGGCCGAACTCGGCGCGCTCAACGAAGAGCTGGGCGGGCTGCGGGCGGAGATCGCCGCGCTGCGCGCCGGGGCCGGCGATCGCGGCGGCGGGGCGCTGACGGCCCGGCTGGACGCGCTCGAGCTTCGGCTGGCGCCGCTCGACGCGGGCGCCGCGCGCCTCTCCGAGATCACGAACGCTGCGCGCGAGGCTCCCGGCGTGGTGCTCGACCGCGCGGTGGATCGGGCCGTTGCCGCCGCGGGGGCCGAGACGACGGCGGCGATCGCCCGGCTGCGCGGCTGCGTGCCGCCGGAGGCGTGACGCAGCGGCGCTCTGCTTGACACCCCCTGCGCCTCCGCTCATGTAGCCCGCGACCACGAGGGGCGGGGAGCGCAGGCATGGCCGAAGAGAAGAGCTGGGGCGGCTCGATCGTCGAGACGCTGAAGACGATCGTCTATGCGCTGCTGATCGCCGGCGTCTTCCGCACGCTCTTCTTCCAGCCTTTCTGGATTCCATCGGGGTCGATGAAGGACACGCTGCTGATCGGCGACTTCCTCTTCGTCAACAAGATGTCCTACGGCTACTCCTACGCCTCCTGCCCCTCGGTCCGCATTCCCGCGGTCGGGCTCGACATCGACGCCGAGGATCTCTGCGGCTGGCTCCAGCGCGGAGACGGCCGGCTCTTCGGCGGCGAGCCGCAGCGGGGCGATGTGGCCGTCTTCCGCCATCCGGTCACGGGGCGCGATTTCATCAAGCGGATCGTGGGGCTGCCCGGCGACCGCATCCAGATGCGCGAGGGCAGGCTGCACATCAACGGCACGGCCGTCGAACTCGACCCCGCCGGCACCTTCGAGGAGATCATGGCGCCCCAGGGGCCGCAGGGCATCCGCCCGCGCTGCGCCAACGCGCCCGTGGGCACCGGCGCGATCTGCATCAAGGAAAAGTTCGAGGAGACCCTCCCCAATGGCGAGACGCACTCGATCCTGAACATCGGGCGGCAGGCCTCGGACGACACGCCCGTCTATACGGTGCCCGAGGGACACTACTTCATGATGGGCGACAACCGCGACAACTCCTCCGACAGTCGCGTGCCGCAGCAGATCGGCGGCGTGGGCTTCGTGCCCTATACCGATCTCATCGGCCGGGCGGACCGGGTGATGTTCTCCTCCGCGGGACGCAGCATGCTGTTCTTCTGGACATGGCGCGGCGACCGATTCTTCGAGAAGATCGAGTGAAGCTCTCGGCCGATTTGCGCGCCTTCGAGGGCCGGATCGGGCATCGTTTCACCCGGCCCGCGCTGTTGGTGCAGGCGGTCACGCACGGCTCCTTCGCCGCGGTCGGGCGCGCGGACAACCAGCGGCTGGAATTCCTCGGCGACCGCGTGCTGGGTCTCGTCATGGCCGAGGCGCTTCTGGCGGCAGATCCGGCAGCCACCGAGGGCCAGCTCGCGCCGCGGTTCAACGCCCTGGTGCGCAAGGAGACCTGCGCCGAGGTCGCGCGCGAGGCGGGGCTGGGCGAGGTGCTCAAGCTCGGGCGGTCCGAGATGATCTCGGGCGGCCGCCGCAAGCAGGCGCTGCTGGGCGACGCGATGGAGGCGGTGATCGCGGCGGTTTATCTCGACGCGGGCTACCAGCCGGCGCGCGACATGGTGCTCCGCCTCTGGGGCGAGCGGATCGGGCGCGTGGCCGAAGACGCACGCGACGCCAAGACCGCGCTGCAGGAATGGGCGCAGAGTCGCGGCATGCCGCCGCCCAGCTACGAGGAAGTCGCGCGCGAGGGCCCGGACCATGCGCCCCGCTTCACCATCGAGGCGCGGCTTTCGGACGGCCGCAGCGCCCGCGCCGAGGCGGGGTCGAAGCGGCTGGCGGAGCATGCCGCGGCGAAGGCGCTGCTGGCCGAAGTGGAGAGCGGGACATGAGCGACACGGCGACCCGGGCGGGCTTCGTCGCCCTGATCGGAGAGCCCAACGCGGGCAAATCCACGCTCACCAACCGCATGGTGGGCGCGAAAGTCTCGATCGTCACGCACAAGGTGCAGACCACCCGCGCGCGGATCCGGGGCGTCGCCATCGAGGGCGAGGCGCAGATTATCTTCGTGGACACCCCCGGCCTCTTCCGTCCGCGCCGCAGGCTCGACCGGGCAATGGTCGCCGCGGCCTGGGGCGGTGCGGCGGATGCCGATGTCGTCGTGCTGCTCGTAGAGGCGCATCGCGGCATCACGCCGGGCGTCGAGGAGATCCTCGAGCGCCTGCCCGAGATCGCGCAGGGACGGATCGTGGCGCTCGCCATCAACAAGATCGACCGTGTGAAAGCCGAAGCGCTGCTGGAACTGTCGAAGGCGCTCAACGACCGCTTCGACTTCGCCCGCACCTTCATGATCTCCGCCGAGAAGGGGCACGGCGTCGAGGATCTGCGCCGCTGGCTGGCGTCCGTCCTGCCCGAGGGGCCCTGGCTCTACCCCGAGGACCAGATCGCCGATCTGCCGCTGCGCATGATCGCCGCGGAAATGACCCGCGAGAAGGCGACGCTGCGCCTGCACCAGGAGCTGCCCTATCAGCTCACCGTCGAGACGGAGAGTTGGGAGGAGCGCAAGGACGGCTCGGCGCGCATCGACCAGGTGATCTACGTCGCCCGAGAGGGCCACAAGGGTATTGTGCTGGGACACCGCGGCGAGACCGTCAAGGCGATTTCCAAGGCCGCGCGCGAAGAGCTCGAGGAGTTCCTCGGCCGCAAGGTCCACCTCTTCGTGCAGGTCAAGGTCCGCGAAGGCTGGATGGACGAAGCTGAGCGCTACCGGCAAATGGGCCTCGACTTCTCCGACGGCAGCTAGCGTTCGGCGAGCCAGCGCCAGACGACCCAGCCCGCGACGGCCAGCAGCACCAGGTTGCCGAGCGGCAGAAGCAGGATCCATGCCCCGCGCAAGGCGCCGGCGGCGGCCGCGAGGTTGGCGGCGGGCCCGAGCGCGATGGCGAGCTTTGCGACGAGCGGCAGGACCGGCATCGCGGGGAGAATAGGCCCGCACCCCGTTCCGGCAAGGCAGCTGCTCTGGCCCCCGGGCCGCGAGGCCGCTAAGGACGTGCCGGAGCGAAGGGAAACGGCATGGCGCGGCTGACGGCGGAGTTCTGGGTGAAGGCCTATCTCGCGCGGCTGCGGGCCGAGGGGATCCCGGCCTTCGTCACGGCGCATGGCGACGATCAGGCCGGCGCGGTGATGGTCAAGCTCAACACCCTCGACGGACAGGCCCGCGCCTTCGCGCGGCGCTGGGATCTCGAGACCGGCGCGCGGCGCTGGGAGCTGCTGGAAGAGGGGGCCGACGCCGAGGTCGATGCCGCGCTCGCCCGTCAGCGGCGAATGGATCCCGATCTCTGGGTGATCGAGGTCGAGGATCGCGCCGGGCGCCACCTTCTCGATGCGCCCGGCCTCTCCGACTAGGGAAGGGTGCCCCGCGCGCTCCGGCGCTCTTGCCGGCCGGACGGCCGCGCGGGATACTGCACGCCATGATCGAGTGGCGAGACAGCGGCCTTCTGCTCTCTGCGCGGCGGCATGGCGAATCGAGCGCCATCGTGGAGGTCTTCACCGAGACGCAGGGGCGGCATGCCGGCGTCGTGCGCGGCGGCGCGTCGCGCCGCATGGCCCCGGTGCTGCAACCCGGCGCACAGCTCGACGTGACATGGCGCGCCCGCCTGGCCGAGCACATCGGCGCCTTCACCGTCGAGCCGCTGCGCGCACGCGCCGCGCTCGCCATGGGCGACGCGCGCGCGCTGGCGGGCCTGCAGTCGGTGACGGCGCTGCTCGCCTTCTGCCTGCCCGAACGGGCGCCTCATGCCGCACTCTACCGCCGCTCCGTCGCGCTCCTCGATCTGCTCCCCGAGCGGGAGCTCTGGCCGCTCGGCTATCTGCAATGGGAACTCGCGCTGCTCGCCGAGATGGGCTTCGGCCTCGACCTTTCGGCCTGCGCGGTGACCGGCGCGACCGGGGATCTGGCCTTCGTGTCGCCGCGCAGCGGGCGCGCGGTGTCGCGCGCGGGCGCGGGCGACTGGGCCGACCGGCTGCTGCCCCTGCCGCCCTGTCTGCTGGGCGAGGGCGAGGCGCAGGATGCCGAGGTCGCGCTCGCGCTCGGGACCACGGGCCATTTCCTGCACCACCACCTCGCCCCGCACCTGGGCGATCGCCCGGTGCCGGAGGCCCGCCGCCGCTTCGTGGAACTGCTCGCGCGGAGGGCGGCATGACCGCGCGGGCGGGCGAGGAGGCGCTTGGCTTCGATCCGGGCGATCGGTCCTTTGCCGGCGTGGCGGCGATCGGGCGCATCCGCTCCGCCTGGCGGGCCGGCGACTGCCCGCGCAACCTGCGCCAGGCGCGCGAGCGCGGCGGCGGCCACGCGCGGCTGGAGATCGACGCGCCCTATCGCCCCGGCCTCGCCGGCTTGGCGGAAGGCCAGTGGATCTGGCTGCTGGCCTGGTATGGTGACCGTCGGCGCGACCTGATCGTGCAGGCGCCGGCCCACGCCGAGGGCCCGCGCGGCACCTTCGCCCTGCGCTCGCCCGTGCGCCCGAACCCGGTGGCGCTGCAACTGGTGCGGATCACGACGCTCGACGCGGAGACCGGCCGCCTCGAGATCGACGCCACCGACGCCTTCGACGGCACGCCGCTGCTCGACATCAAGCCGTGGCTCGACACGGTCGACCGCCCGCCAGGGCCCTGACCACGCCGCGATCATTCCTGGTGTCCCGAGTACTCCTGCCTCAGGCGTGATCCTTCCGAATCACGGGTTTCCCCAAGGGAGCCCAGCCGGTCGTGATGCTGGCCCGGAGGCAGTCGATCAGGGTCTCACGGCCGCGCGCGCGACGATGTCCTGCGTATCGACCAGAGCTCGCCCGAACCCTGGCGGACGCGGCTGGACGCCGGCCGCGAGGCCCGGGGCCGAGCTTTGGCGACACCTGCGTGCCGCAGGTTTTCGAGACAGCTTCCGGACACGACGACGGGTGCGGTGATCGAGCGGGTCATCGCGTCCTTCGGCGCCGATGCCCCGCGCACGCTCGCGGTGACCTGCAATCGCGTGCCCGAGGGCGATCTTGGCGACAGCCCTGCCGCCTAAGAGTGCGACATCGTGGTCGTCGGCATCCACGGCATCCTGGGTTCGCCGCACGCCGAGGTCGCGGAGACCGTCGCCGAGACTCGCGCGGCCTCCGTCGTCCTCGCGGTGGGACTGAGCTACGAGACGCCCCGCGAGACGCTCGACATCTTCGTCGAACGCCTGCGCGAGATCCTTCTGGATCAGCCTCGGATCTACCCGGAGGATCTCTACGTGGGGCTGAGGGGTTTCGGCGCCTCGTCCATCGACATCGAGCTCATGTTCCATCTTCGGGTCTGCTCCTACGGCTCGCAGATCGAGGCGCAGCACGCGGTCGTCATCGACATCATCGCATTGGCCGATGAGCTGGGCGTCGAGTTCGCGTTGCCGAAGCGCACCGTGCAGGTGTCCTCCCCCGCTAACCTGATCGCGCCCGTGGCCGACGGGGCGGAGGCCGCGGCGAGCTGACCGGCGTTACGGCCCGGGTGCTTGCCTCGCGTGAAGCCGAACGATACCGGGCGCGGCCGGCCGGCATGCACCCAGCGGCCACGATAGGCTTCCGACGCATGCCGCCGGAGGTGGCCAGCGCCAGGCCTCGCCCGGGCGCGACGCAGGCTTTCCTCAGCCCAGCAGGCGGCGCGCGATCACCTGCGCCTGGATCTCGGCCGCGCCCTCGAAGATGTTGAGGATGCGCGCGTCGCAGAGGATGCGGCTGATCGCGTATTCCAGCGCGAAACCGTTGCCGCCGTGGACCTGCAACCCGTTGTCGGCGCAGGCCCAGGCGACGCGCGCGCCCAAGAGCTTCGCCATGCCGGCCTCGAGGTCGCAGCGCCGGCCCTCGTCCTTCTCGAAGGCCGAGAAATAGGTGAGCTGGCGGGCGACCATGATCTCGACCGCCATCATGGCGAGCTTGCCCGAGACGCGCGGGAAGGCGATCAGCGGCTTGCCGAACTGCTTGCGGTCCTGCGCATAGCGCATCGCGACATCGAGCGCGGACTGCGCGACGCCCACCGCGCGCGCCGCGGTCTGGATGCGGGCGCTTTCGAAGGTGGCCATCAGCTGCTTGAAGCCCTGCCCCTCCTGCCCGCCGAGCAGGTTCTCGCCCTTCACCTTGAAGTCGTCGAAGCCCAGCTCGTATTCCTTCATGCCGCGGTATCCCAGCACCTCGATCTCGCCGCCGGTGATGCCGTCGTCGGGGAAGGGGTGCTCGTCCGTGCCGGGCGTCTTTTCAGCGAGGAACATGCTCAGCCCGCGGTAGTCCGTGGTCTGCGGATCGGTGCGGGCGAGCAGCGTCATCACATGGGTGCGGGCCGCGTGGGTGATCCAGGTCTTGTTGCCGGTCACGCGGTAGTCGCCGCTGTCGTCCTTGACCGCGCGGGTGCGCAGCGCGCCCAGGTCGGAGCCGGTATTGGGCTCGGTGAAGACCGCCGTCGGCAGCACCTCGGCGCTGGCGATGCCGGGCAGCCATTTCTCCTTCTGCGCATCGGTGCCGCCGCCGATGATCAGCTCGGCCGCGATCTCGGACCGGGTGCCGAGCGAGCCCACGCCGATGTAGCCGCGCGAGAGCTCCTCCGAGACCACGCACATGGACGCCTTCGACAGTCCGAGCCCGCCGTATTCCTCGGGGATGGTCAGGCCGAAGACGCCCATCTCGGCCAGTTCCCCGATGATCTCCATCGGGATCAGCTCGTCGTTCAGGTGCCACTCGTGGGCATGGGGCTCGACCTTGTCCACCACGAAGCGGCGGAATTGCTCGCGGATCATCTCGAGCTCATCGTCGAGGCCGCTGGCGCCCACGGTGATCTCGGCCGCGCGCTCCTGCATCAGCTCGACAAGGCGGGTGCGCGCCGCTTGCGTGTTGCCCTGCTGGGTCAGGGTCATCACCTCGGGCGCCATCAGGCCGCGCATGTCCTCCTGGGACAGCCCGATGTCCTGCAGGCGCAGGATCTCACCTTGGCTCATCGGGATGCCGCCGTAGATCTGCCAGAGGTATTCGCCGAAGGCGATCTGCAGGATCAGCTGCTCGACCTCGCCGAACCTGCCCTCGCTTTCGAGCTTCTCGGCCCAGGCCTGCATCTGGCGCAGCGCCTCGACGTAAGTGGCGAGCCAGGCAAGACCGTGCGCCGCGGTCTGGTTCGCCTCGACGAGGCGCCCCGAGACGCGACCGTCCTCTGTGACCTCGGCGCGCAGGCGCCCCTTGGCGGTGTCGAGGATCGCCTCCGCCGGCGCGACGGCTGCGCCGGTCAGACGCAGCAGATCCGGAAGCACGGCCGCCTGCGCGGCGCTCAGGTCCTGTCCGTCGTGAGCCATCGATTCACATCCCTCCTGCAATCCCCGCTGCCTTAGTCCTTTCGCAGTTGCAGCGCAACGAAAATACCCCAACCTGCGACGTTCGGACCGATTGTTGCGCGCCGCATTTCCCTGCTGCGGACCTCCCCGGCCGGTGCTAAGGGCCGGAGCATGGGCTTTCCAGACTTGCTTTCAATGGTCGACATAGCGCTTGCGATCCTCGTGGCGAGCTTCGCAGGCGTGGTGAAGGGCATGGTGGGTTTCGCCATGCCGATGATCCTGATCTCGGGGCTGGGCAGCTTTCTCGCGCCGGAACTCGCGCTCGCGGGCCTGATGCTGCCGACGCTCGCGACCAACGCCTGGCAGGGGATGCGCGACGGGCTGCGCGCGGCGCTGGCCAGCCTCGCACGGTTCAAGCTCTTTCTGGGCGTGGGCGCGCTCTGTCTCTTCGCCTCGGCGCAGCTGGTGGGGGTGCTGCCGGCCGCGGTGCTGCTGACGGTGATCGGCGTGCCGCTGGTGTTCTTCGCCGTCTGGCAGCTTCTGGGCCGGCCGCTCACGCTGTCGGAGGCGAGCCGCCGGATCGAGGTTGCGATGGCCGTTCTGGCGGGCTCTCTGGGCGGGCTGTCGGGAGTCTGGGGGCCCCCTGTCGTGGCCTATCTGACAGCGCTGGACACGCCCAAGGCCGAACAGATGCGGATCCAGGGCGTGCTCTATCTGCTGGGGTCGGTCGCGCTCGTGATCGCGCATACCGGATCGGGCGTCGTGACGCGCCACAGCATGGCCTTCTCGGCCGTGCTCGTGCCTGCGGCGCTGGCCGGGATGTGGCTGGGCTACCGTCTGCAGGACCGGATCGACCAGGCTGCCTTCCGCCGGGCCACGCTGGTGGTGCTGTTGCTGGCGGGCTTGAACCTGATCCGCCGCGGCGTTCTGGGCTAGTAGTGGATCGCCATGCGATGGCCCCGGCTGTCGCGCTCGGGCGGATCGGGCAGGGTGCGATGCGCGCCGCGCGCGATGCGGAGGACGGACCAGGCGGCGGCGCAGGCATCCAGCAGGTCGTCGGCATTCCAGCGCCGCGCCTTGCGCCCCAGCGACGCGCCCAGCTCGTCGAGGTCGAAGCCGATGCGCGAAAGCGCCTGATGCCGCGCGCGGCGTCCCGCGGGCGACTTCTTGGGCGCGAGCGTCCGTCCGGCGAGCGCCGCAAAAGAGATCTCGGGGTGCACCTCCCAGATCCGGTCGACGTGGCGCGTGGCGCCGAGATCGTCGAGCGCCGCGATCCGGTCGCAGATGTTGAAGCACTGCTTCGAAAGGCGCCGTCCCTGCGGAAACGCGGCGCGGATTGCGGGATACCCGCCGCCCGCGCGGAGCACGTCCAGATGCGCGCGGCTCGGCGCGGCGAAGACGCGCGACCCGGGGGCACGGTTGCCCTCCAGGTTCCGTTCGGCCAGAAAGGCGCGCGCGGCGAGGTCTGCGGAGCGCGCCTGTCCCGGCGTCTCCATCAGGCCGATCGGCATGTCGATGCCGATCAGCGCGGCCTCCGCCTCGAGGAGGGCCGGGAGATCCGGGACTATCGCGGCCCGGGCCGCGCGCGGCCCAAGCCCGCCGACCAGCACGGCGAGCCAGCCGCCAGGGCAGCCGTCCACCCCGGCGATCGTGGCCGTCACCCGATCGCCGCCGCCTTCACGTCGTCGTCGATGTAGGGCACGTATTGCTCGAAGTTCTCGGCGAACATGCCCACCAGCTTGCGGGCCTGCGCGTCATAGGCCTCGGGGTCGTCCCAGGTGCGGCGCGGGTCGAGCAGCACTTCCGCGACCCCCGGCACGGCGACCGGAACCTCGAAGCCGAAGTTCGGATCCTTGCGGAACTGCGCGTCGGCGAGCGAGCCGTCGAGGGCGGCGCTCAGCAGGGCACGGGTGGCCTTGATCGGCATCCGCGAGCCGGTGCCGTAGGCGCCGCCGGTCCAGCCGGTGTTGACCAGCCAGCAGGTGGCGCCATGCCGCGCGATCTTCTCGCGCAGGAGGTTGCCGTAGACTTCGGGGCGCCGCGGCATGAAGGGCGCGCCGAAGCAGGTCGAGAAGGTGGGCTGCGGCTCGGTCACGCCGCGCTCGGTGCCGGCAACCTTGGCGGTGAAGCCCGACAGGAAGTGATACATCGCCTGCGCCGGACTCAGCCGCGCGATCGGCGGCAGCACCCCGAAGGCGTCGCAGGTCAGCATGATCACGTTCTTCGGATGCCCGCCGAGCGCGGTCTCGGAGGCGTTCGAGATATACTCCAGCGGGTAGGCGCACCGCGTGTTGGCGGTGAGCGAGTCGTCCTCGAAATCGAGCGCGAGCGTCTCCTCGTCGTAGACCATGTTCTCGATCACCGTGCCGAACTTGCGCGTGGTGGCGTAGATCTCTGGCTCTGCCTCGGGGTCGAGATTGATCGTCTTGGCGTAGCAGCCGCCCTCGAAGTTGAAGGTGCCGCGGTCGGACCAGCCGTGCTCGTCGTCGCCGATCAGGACGCGCGCGGGATCGGCCGAGAGCGTCGTCTTGCCGGTGCCCGAGAGCCCGAAGAACACGGCGGTGTCCACCGGGTTGCCGGGCGCGTGGTTGGCCGAGCAGTGCATCGGCATGATACCCTTCTCGGGCAGGATGTAGTTGAGCAGGGTGAAGACCGACTTCTTGTTCTCGCCCGCGTACTCCGTGCCGCCGATCAGGATCGTCTTCCGGGCGAAGTTCATCGCGATGACGGTGTCCGACCGGCAGTCGTGACGCGCGGGGTCGGCCCGGAAGGACGGGACATTGATGACCGTGAAATCTGCGGTGAAGCGGTCGAGCGCCGCGCGCTCGGGACGGCGCAGCAGGTGCCTTATGAAGAGGCCGTGCCAGGCAAGCTCGGTGACCACGCGCACGTCGATCGAGTAGGCCGGATCGGCGCCCGCCACCAGGTCCTGCACGAAGACGTCGCGCCCGCGCAGGTGATCGAGCATGTCGGCGTAGAGCGCATCGAAGCCCTCGGGCGACATCTCGGCGTTGTTGTCCCACCAGATGTGCTCGGCCACGTCCGGCGTGTTGACCACATGCTTGTCCCTGGGCGAACGGCCGGTGAACTTGCCGGTGCTCACGAGGAAGGTGCCCCCCAGGCCCAGCCGGCCCTCGCCGCGCTTGAGCGCGGCTTCGATCAGCGCGGGCTCGATCAGGTTGTAGTGAACCTCTCCCAAACCCTCGATCCCCTGATGTTCGAGCCGGAACTCGGGGTTCACCCGTCCGATGGTCATGGTGCCTTGCTCCTCTGGCCGCTCTGGCGCCGCCTCTGTCCGTCCTGCAGCTGACCCTGGCGGCACGCTCGGGGCCTGAACGGCCGCGCGCCTGCCGGGCAACGCTGTGGGCTTAGCACGGGTTTTGGCGGGCTGAACAGCAGCCTCGGAAGCTGTTAGCGCAACCAGCCCAGGTTTAGCGCAATCATGCCGATGCAGCGTTCCGCGGGGTGAGGCAATTTAGCCATTGCTTCAGGAATTGTGTCTGGAATCAGACACACGGCAGGCCGATTCGCGATTTGGGATTGATTGTAAAGCCCGAAACGACCATGAAGATGGAAAATGACAGGCAGGCGCAAGAGCAGAGCAAGGAAACACCCATGTCCCGGATCGCCCTTGTGGACGACGACAGGAACATCCTGACATCGGTGTCCATGACGCTCGAGGCCGAAGGCTTCGA
Organism: Rhodosalinus halophilus; assembly: GCF_003298775.1. Lineage (GTDB taxonomy): Bacteria > Pseudomonadota > Alphaproteobacteria > Rhodobacterales > Rhodobacteraceae > Rhodosalinus > Rhodosalinus halophilus. The sequence goes on from NZ_QNTQ01000006.1 coordinate 400,896, forward strand.
GGTCGACACCTACAACGACGGACAATCGGCGCTCGAGGCGTTCAGCCGCAAGCTGCCGGACATGGCCGTTCTCGACATCAAGATGCCGCGCATGGACGGGATGGACCTGTTGCAGCGGCTGCGGCAGAAATCGTCGATGCCGGTGATCTTCCTCACCTCGAAGGACGACGAGATCGACGAGGTGCTGGGCCTGCGCATGGGCGCGGACGACTACGTGAAGAAGCCGTTCTCGCAGCGCCTGCTGGTCGAGCGCATCCGCGCGTTGCTGCGCCGCCAGGAGGCCGTGGCCGGCGACGCGGTGGGCGAGCGGGACGAGTCCAAGGTGATGGTGCGCGGCCATCTGACGATGGATCCGCTGCGTCACGCCGTCACCTGGAAGGGCGAGGACGTGACCCTGACGGTCACCGAATTCCTTCTGCTGCAGGCGCTGGCCCAACGGCCGGGTTTCGTCAAGAGCCGCGATCAGCTGATGGACGTGGCCTACGACGATCAGGTCTACGTCGACGACCGGACCATCGACAGTCACATCAAGCGGCTGAGAAAGAAGATGCGCACCGTCGATAGCGAGTTCTCGGCGATCGAGACGCTCTACGGCATCGGCTACCGCTACAACGAAGAATAGTCGTGGCGCTCGCGGAAGATAGCGCATTGGGCCGCCCGCCCCCGCACCGCGAGCAGGATCTCGTGCTGGGCGACGACTGGGTCGCGCCCGAGTCCGAGAGCGACGAGGCGGAGCGGGCGGCGCGCCCGCGGCGGGGCTTCATGTCGTGGCGACGCTCGCCGCTCGCGCGCAAGATCATCGTCTTCAACCTCATCGCCCTGAACATCCTCGTCGCCGGCATCCTCTATCTAGACGGGTCGCGCGAGAGCCTCGCGCTGCAGCGCGCCACCGGACTGGCCGGCGAGGCCGAACTCATCGCCGACGTCTTCGAGGCGCAGGCGGAAGGTGCCGAAGGCATTCCCGATGTGCAGCGAACCCTCGACGGTCTCGATCTGCGCCGTGGGATCGAGGTGTTCGTTTTCGATGCCGATGGCCGCCTCGTCGGCCGGGACGCGGGGCAGGCGTCCCCGAGCGGTCTGTCCGAGTTGCGCGAGGCGCCGACGCGTACCTTCATCACCGACGCGCTCGCAGGGGCCTGGACCGCGGTCGAGGGCGCGATCGACGCGATGGGCGGGCCGACGTCGCTTCCGATCGAGGAGAAGCTCGCGCCACAGATCGACAGCGCGCTCGAAGGGCGCGCCGCGGTCGAGACCGGGCTGGACGCCGAGGGCGGCACGGTCATCTCGGTCACGACCCCGATCATGCGCGACGGCGGTGCGACAGGCGTCGTCGCCGTCACCAGCGCGGCGGGCGAGATCGACCAGATGGTGCGCGCCGAGCGCGAGCGCGTGCTGCAGATGTTCGTGATCGCGATTCTGGTCTCCATCGGCCTGAGCCTCGTGCTCGCCTCGACCATCTCCAATCCGATCTCGGAACTCGCCGCCGCGGCCGAGAGCGGCCGCGCCCGCAACCAGGGCCGCTTCGGCAGGCCAGGCCGGATCCGCATTCCGGATCTCACGGCGCGTCCCGACGAGATCGGCCAGCTCTCGGGCGCGCTGCGCGGCATGGTCTCGGCGCTCTACGACCGGATCGAGGCGAACGAGCAGTTCGCGGCCGATGTCGCGCATGAGATAAAGAACCCTCTCGCCTCGCTCAGGTCGGCCGTGGGCACCCTGCGCGTCGCCAGGCGCGAGGACCACCGCGAAAAGCTGCTCGACGTGATCGAACACGACGTGCGCCGGCTCGACCGGCTGGTGAGCGACATCTCCAACGCCTCCCGGCTGGACAGCGAACTCGTCAAGGAGGACGAGGAGACCTTCGATCTGCGCAAGATGCTGGACAACCTCTGCCAGTATCTCGGCCAGCAGGCGCAGGAGAAAGGCGTCGAGTTCATCACCGACCTTCCCGACGGGCCGGTGTTCATTCAGGGACTCGAGGCACGGCTGGCGCAGGTCGTCGTCAATCTCGTCACCAATGCGATCAGCTTCTGCGAGGATGGTGACGCGATCCGGCTCTGGGCGCGCAAGCGTGACAACCGCGTCCTGGTGGTGGTCGAGGATACCGGGCCCGGCATCCCCGAAGGCGCGCTGAAGAAGATCTTCAAGCGCTTCTACTCCGAGCGACCGGCCAACGAGTTCGGCAACAATTCGGGCCTCGGGCTCGCGATCTCGGAGCAGATCGTGCATGCCCATGGCGGCGTGATCTGGGCCGAGAATATCCGCCCGACCGATGCGGACCCCACGTCCGAGCCGCTGGGCGCGCGCTTCGTCGTGGGCCTGCCGCTCTGACGCGATGCCGCCGGAGCCGGCCCCGGATCACGGCGCGGTGGCGCAGGAGGAGACGCTGCATGCCTCCGCAGTCGCGGCAGAAGGCCGCGCAGTGCTCATCCTGGGCCCGTCCGGCAGCGGAAAATCCTCGCTCGCGCTCGAACTTCTGGCGCTGGGCGCCCAGCTCGTCGGCGATGATCGCGTGCGACTGCGTCGCATGGGCGGCGCGCTGATCGCGGAACCGCCGCGGCGGGCGGGCGGCCTGATCGAGGCGCGTGGGGTCGGACTGCTCCACGCGCCCCGCGCGGGCCCGGCGCCCGTGGCGCTCGCCGTGGACCTCGCGCGGCAGGAGCGCGAGCGTCTCCCGCCGCGGCGCATGGCACGGTTTCTGGGCATCGCTGTGCCTGTGCTTCACGATCCGGCGACGCGGGCTTTCCCCGCGGCGATCCTGCAATATCTGCGGTGTGGTAGATTTGCCTGATCACGACGAGATGGAAGCGGAACGCGGAGCGGTTCAGCGTATGGTGCTGGTCACCGGGCCTTCGGGCGCGGGCCGGTCCACCGCGATCGCCGCGCTCGAGGATCTCGGTTTCGAAGCGATCGACAACATCCCCATCAACCTCGTGCCGCGGCTGCTGGCCGGCCCGCCCATCGGCGGGCCGCTGGCGCTCGGACTGGATGTGCGCAACCGCGACTTCGCGCCCGATGCGCTGCTCGACCTGATGGAAACGCTCCTGGAGCGCCCGGGCGTCGAGGCGGATCTGCTCTATCTCGACTGTCGGGCCGACGTGCTGCTGCGCCGCTTCTCCGAGACCCGGCGGCGCCACCCCCTGGCCCCGGCCGAAGACCCGCAGACGGGCATCGAGCGCGAGACGGACCTGATGCGCCCTGTCCGCGCCCGCGCCGACATTCTCATCGACACCTCGGACCTGACGCCGCATGACCTGCGTGCTGAGATCGCGCGCCTGTTCTCGGTCGAAAAGGGCCTCGGGCTCGTCGTGACGGTGCATTCCTTCAGCTACAAGCGCGGCCTGCCCCGCGGCCTCGACATGATCTTCGACGGCCGGTTTCTGGCGAATCCCTACTGGACGCCCGCACTCCGGGCACTCGACGGGCGCGACGCCTCCGTTCAGGCCCATGTCGCGTCCGATCCGCGCTTCGCCCCTTTCTTCGACCGCGTGCTGGATCTGACGCGGCTTCTGCTGCCGGCCTACCGCGAGGAGGGCAAGACGCATTTCGGCCTCGGCTTCGGTTGCACCGGCGGGCGGCACCGCTCCGTCGCGCTGGCCGAGCGCATGGCGGCCGCTCTTGCAGAGGACGGCTGGCAGGTGTCAATTCGTCACCGCGAGCTGGAGCGTGCAGGGCCGGCGGCGCCTCCGGCGCGCCCCGGGCCCCCCGCCGCAAGCGCAAAGGGGACCGCGTGATCGGGATCGTCATCGTCGCCCATGGGGGGCTTGCGCGGGAATATCTCGCCGCCATCGAGCATGTGATGGGCAAGCAGCGCGGCATCCGGGCCATCGCGATCGAGCCGGATCACGACCGCGCCGCCAAACAGGCCGAGATCGTCGCCGCGGCCGACGCGGTGGATTCCGGCGACGGCGTGGTCGTCGTGACCGACATGTTCGGCGGGTCGCCCTCCAACCTGAGTCTGCGCGCCTGCGCGCCGGAGAACCGCCGCATCCTCTACGGCGCCAATCTGCCCATGCTGATCAAGCTCGCCAAGAGCCGCAACAAGCCCGTCGGCGAGGCCGTGCGCTGCGCGCTGGAGGCCGGCCGGAAGTATATTGACAGCCAGAACGTTTCGGCGGACTAAACCCCCTCATGCCGAGCGAGACCGTCCATCGCACCTTGACGATCGTCAACGAGAAGGGGCTTCATGCGCGGGCCTCCGCGAAACTTGTGGAGGTCGTCGAGGGCTTCGACGCGATGGCCGAAATAAGCCGCGACGGTCTTTCCGCCTCGGGCGACTCCATCATGGGCTTGCTGATGCTGGGCGCGTCCAGGGGAAGCACGATCGAGCTCCACGCGTCCGGGCCCGACGCGACGGCGCTCGCCGATGCGGTGGAGGCGCTGGTCGCCAACCGTTTCGGCGAGGAGATGTGAGCCTGAACCGGACCGGAGGCAGCCCGTTGGTCGAAAGCTCCCAGCACCGCTCCATGCTGATGCACGGCCAGCCCGACCGCCCGGCCCGGCAGGGCGACGGGTCGTTTCACGATCAGCCCTACGATCGGCGCCGCCTGAGCTACGCGAACACGTTCACCAACCCGGTCAAGGTCAAGACCATCCAGGCGATGGAGCTGATGACCGGAAAGCTCAAGCTCCTCCGCCTGATCCGCAAGTTCGAGGCGATGGGCGTGCCGGTCGGCCAGCCTTTCTGGCGCCAGGCGCTGGAGGTCATGGGAATCGAGCTGCTCACCCCGCCCGAGCAGATCGCCCGGATTCCCGCCGAGGGGCCGCTCGTCGTGACCGCGAACCATCCTCACGGGCTGGTGGACGGCATCGTGCTGGCCGAGCTCGTGGGCCGCCGGCGCACCGACTACAAGATCCTCACGCGCTCGCTGCTCACCGGCGTCGGCGAGGTCGAGGAGTTCATGATACCCGTGCCCTTCGCGCACGAGGAGGACGCGCTTCAGCAGAACCTCGAGATGCGGCGTCGCGCGATGACCCATCTCGGTCAGGGCGGGGCGATCGTACTGTTTCCCTCCGGCGTTGTGGCGGCCTCCGAGACGATGTTCGGCCCCGCGGTCGAGGCGGAATGGAATCCCTTCACCGCCAAGATGATCCAGCGGTCCGGCGCGCGGGTGGTGCCGATCTTCTTTCCGGGGGCGAATTCGCGCTGGTACCAGATGGCGAACCGGATCTCGCCGACGCTGCGGCAGGGGCTGCTGCTGCACGAGGTGGCGCATGCACTGAACAAGCCGCAGGCGCCGGTCGTGGGCGCGCCCATAGAACGCACCGAGATCGAGGCCTGGGCCAGCAATCCGCGCGGCTTCGTCGCCTGGCTGCGCGAGCGGACACTGGCGCTGCGGGCAGGCTGAGCCGCTCGTCCGCCCTGACGGGCGTCCTCGCTGTCCCGGCGATGAGCCCCGGCAGGGGCGAAGAGCGCGCCGCTCAGCGCGTGGGCACCGGCGTCTCGCCCCGGTAGTCGTAGAAGCCGCGCTTGGTCTTTCGCCCGAGCCAGCCCGCCTCGACGTATTTCGTCAGCAGCGGGCAGGGGCGATACTTCGTGTCCGCGAGCCCGTCGTGCAGCACGTTCATGATGGCGAGGCAGGTGTCGAGCCCGATGAAATCGGCAAGCTCCAGCGGCCCCATCGGATGATTGGCCCCGAGCTTCATCGACTGATCGATGGACTGCACGCTGCCCACCCCCTCGTAGAGCGTATAGACCGCCTCGTTGATCATCGGCATCAGGATGCGGTTGACGATGAAGGCGGGGAAGTCCTCGGCGCTGGCCGCCGTCTTGCCCAGCCGGTCCACCACGGCCTTGCAGGCTTGAAAGGTGGCCTCGTCCGTGGCGATCCCGCGGATCAGTTCGACGAGTTGCATCACAGGCACCGGGTTCATGAAGTGAAAGCCCATGAAGCGCTCGGGCCGGTCCGTGCGGCTCGCCAGCCGGGTGATCGAAATGGAAGAGGTGTTGGAGGTCAGGATCGTCTCGGGCTTGAGGTGGGGCAGAAGGGTGTCGAAGATCTTCTGCTTGATCTCCTCGCGCTCGGTGGCCGCCTCGATGATCAGGTCGCAGCGTCCCAGATCCGTGAGCTCGAGCGTGGTCTTGATCCGCGCGAGCGCGGCTTCCTTGTCCTGCTCGGAAACCTTGCCGCCCCTGACCTGTCGATCCATGTTGCGCGCGATCCGTTCGAGCGCGGCGTCGAGGGTCTCCTTGTCGAGGTCGTTGAGCAGCACCTCGTAGCCGGCGAGCGCCATCACATGGGCGATCCCGTTGCCCATCTGCCCCGCGCCGACGACCCCCACGCTCCGGATATCCATGCGTTTCATCCCCTGTTCGCTGCGCCGCGACCATATGCAGCGCGGACCCGGATGCCAAGGCCGCGCGGGTGCGTGGGATTTGTCGGGATTTCGCGGCTTAAGCCTTTCGCAAGATCCGTCGCGCAGTCTGCACGCCGGGTGACGAAGACTGGTGGGAAAGATGAGCTACGACGCACCGGGCCCGGGGGGGCTCGACTATGCGCCGTGCCGCTACGGGCGCTCGCGGATGCTGTTCCGCGGGCCGGCCCGACCGCTCTCGGGCGACTACGTCGCTTGTCTCGGCGGCACGGAAACCTATGGGAAATATGTGGCGCGGCCTTGGCCTGCGCGGCTCGAAGCGGCGGCGGGGCTTCCCTGCGTCAACTTCGGCGGGGTGAACGCCGGACTCGACAGCTTCCTCGGCGAGCCGCAGGTGCTCGAGGCGGCGTCGCGCGCGAGGCTCACGATCGTTCAGGCGATGGGCGCGCAGAACCTCAGCAACCGCTATTACCGCGTGCACCCGCGCCGCAACGATCGGTTCCTGGGGCCCACGCCGCTGATGCGCCACCTGTTTCCGGCGACCGACTTCACCGAGTTCCATTTCACGCGCCACATGACCGGCGCGCTCGCACGGCGCGCGCCCGAGCATTTCGGGCGCCTGCGCTCGGGCCTGCGCGAGACCTGGGTGGCCCGGATGGAGGCGCTGCTCGATCGTGTCGAAGCGCCGGTCGTGCTGCTTTGGTTCGCGGCCGCGCCGCCCCCCGAGCGTGCGGGCAGCCCGCAATCGCCCGAGCCGCTCTTCGTCGACCGCGGGATGATCGAGGCCCTGCGGCCGCGTCTCGCCGCTGTGGTAGAGGCGGTGCCGGGGCCGGCGGCGCGGGGCGAGGGCACCTGTGGCATGGTCTTCCCGCCGCTCGAAGCGCCTGCCGCCGCGCAGCTTCCGGGGCCGCAGGCGCATCAGGAGGTGGCGGATGCGCTGCTGCCGGTGCTGCGCGCGCATCTGCCTCAACAATGAGAAAGGCCCGCGCCGGGGACACCGGCGCGGGCCTGTCCAAGCCGGTGGTCCGGCTCAGAGCTTTTCCGTCAGCTCCGGGACGGCCTGGAAGAGATCGGCCACCAGACCGTAGTCGGCCACCTGGAAGATCGGCGCTTCCTCGTCCTTGTTGATCGCGACGATGATCTTGGAATCCTTCATGCCCGCCAGATGCTGGATCGCGCCCGAGATGCCCACGGCGATATAGAGCTCGGGCGCCACGACCTTGCCGGTCTGGCCCACCTGCCAGTCGTTCGGAGCAAAGCCCGAATCGACTGCGGCGCGGCTTGCGCCCACGGCCGCGCCGAGCTTGTCGGCGAGCTGCTCGATGATCTTGAAGTCCTCCTCGGAGCCGATGCCGCGCCCGCCCGAGACGACGATCCCGGCAGAGGTCAGCTCGGGCCGGTCGCTTTCGGCCACCTTGTCCTCGACCCATTCGCTGAGGCCCGGATCGGCCGCGGCGCCGATGGTCTCGACCGGGGCGGAGCCGCCCTGGCCGGCCGCGTCGAAGGTCGAGGTGCGCACCGTGAGCACCTTCTTCGCGTCCGAGGACTTCACCGTCTGCATGGCGTTGCCGGCGTAGATCGGGCGTTCGAAGGTGTCGGCATCGACCACCGCCGTGACGTCCGAGATCACCATCACGTCGAGCAGCGCCGCGACGCGCGGCAGGATGTTCTTGGCGTCGGTGGTGGCCGGCGCCACGATGTGATCGTAGTCCTTGGCCAGCTCCGCGATCAGCGCCGCGGTGGGTTCTGCCAAGCGGTGGCCGTAGAGCGGATCCTCGGCGCAAAGCACCTTGGCCGCGCCGTCGATCTTGGCGGCCTCGGCGGCGGCGTCGGCGGCCTTGGCGCCGGCGGCCAGAACCGTGACCTCGCCCAGCTGCTTCGCCGCGGTCATCGCCTTGGACGTGGCGTCCATCGCCAGCGTGCCGTCGTTGATTTCAGCGATCAGGAGAACGGCCATCACACCACCCCCGCTTCCTTGAGTTTCGACACCAGCTCGTCGACCGAGCCCACCATCTCGCCCGCCTTGCGCGTCGGCGGCTCGGCGGTCTTGACCACCTCGAGGCGCGGCGCGACGTCGACGCCGTAGTCGGCGGCGGTCTTTTCGTCGAGCGGCTTCTTCTTCGCCTTCATGATGTTGGGCAGAGAGGCATAGCGCGGCTCGTTGAGGCGCAGGTCGGTCGAGATGATCGTGGGCATCTTGACCTTCACGGTCTGCAGGCCGCCGTCCACCTCGCGGGTGACGACTGCATGATCGCCCTCGATCTCGACCTTGTTGGCATACATCGCCTGGCTCCAGCCCAGAAGCGCCGAGAGCATCTGCCCGGTGGCGTTCATGTCGTTGTCGATGGCCTGCTTGCCGCAGAGCACGAGACCGGGCTCTTCCTCCTCGATGACCTTGGCGAGCAGCTTGGCGACGGCGAGCGGCTCGATGTCCTGGTGCACGTCGTCGGCGGCGACGATCAGGATGGCGCGGTCGGCGCCCATGGCGAGCGCGGTGCGCAGCGTCTCCTGCGCCTGCTTCACACCGATCGAGACGGCGACGACCTCCTCGACCTTGCCGGCCTCCTTCAGGCGGATGGCCTCTTCGACGGCGATCTCGTCGAAGGGGTTCATCGACATCTTGACGTTGGCGAGATCGACGCCCGATCCGTCCGCCTTCACGCGAACCTTCACGTTGTAGTCGATCACGCGCTTCACAGGCACGAGTACCTTCATCGGCGTGTCTCTCCCTTGCTTGGCGCGCCGGCGTCCCGGCTGCGTCTCCGTCCTGCCGCGGGGTCTTAGCGTCTCATTCCGCCGGGCGACAGGGCAAAATCGTCACCCGGGGCGCGCGGAACGTCGCGTTCGCGCATCCCTGCCGCCGCCTCGTTCCGGCCCGCCGGTTCGCCCCCGCCCTTCGGGCCGGCGCTTCGCGCTTGCCTTGGCCGGTCCGTCCACCGGACGGCCCGCCGGTTCGCTGCGCTCACCGGTTCGCCCCCGGAACCCAGAGCACGTCGGCGCGGCCCTCGTCGTTGGCGATGCGGGCCGCGACGAAGAACCAGTCCGACAGGCGGTTGAGGTATTTCACCGCGGCGGGGTTCACATGCTCCATCGTGGCGAGTTCGACCGCCTGGCGCTCCGCGCGCCGCGCCACCGTGCGGCAAATGTGCAGATGCGCCGAGAGCGCCGAACCGCCCGGCAGGATGAAGCTGCGCAGGGGTTCGAGCCGCGCGTTCATCGCGTCGATCTCGTTCTCCAGCCGCGTCACCTGCGCGTCGGCCATGCGCAGGCGCGGGTACTCGGCCTCGGCGTCGCGCTCCATGTCGGGGCAGCAGAGATCGGCGCCCAGATCGAAGAGGTCGTTCTGGATGCGCGCGAGCTGCGCGTCCATCTCGCCCTCCGCGTGCAGCCGCGCGACGCCGAGCGTTGCGTTCAGCTCGTCCGCGGTGCCGTAGGCGGTGACGCGCAGCGCGTGCTTGGCCACGCGGCTGCCGTCGCCAAGGGCGGTGTCGCCCGTGTCGCCCGTCCGGGTGTAGATCTTGTTCAGAACCACCATTCTCAGTTCCCTCCGCGCAGCCAGACGAACAGCAGGATCAGCATCACGGCGACGAATTGCGCGATGATCCGCCATCGCATCAGCTTGTTGGCATATTTCCGGTTGAACTCCCCGCCGCGGGCGAAGCCGCCGATGCCGGTGAGCAGGATCGCCACCACGGCGAGCATCGCGATCGCCATGACGTAGAAGAGCGGGTCGGAAGCCATGAGCCGTCCTTTCGATCGCAGTCAAAGGGCGCAGATAGCGGACTGCGGGGAAAAAGCGAACCCCGCGCGTCACAACCGATCCAGCACGCGGTCCAGCAGCCGCCCCCCCAGCGCGCGGCGCACGACCGCTGCGGCGCGTGTCGGCGTGGTCACGGCGTAGCGGGCGCGGGGGCGCGGGCTGTCGAGCGCGCGGATCAGCGCCTCGGTCACCGCCGAGGCCGGCCACGAGCGCATGTCGGCCCCCTTGTAGAGCCGGTCGAGCAGGGTGGCGCGGTAGTCGTCGGCGCGCGGGGAGCTCTCCCAGTCGATCCATTTCTCGAACTGCTTCACGGCGTTCTCGCGGAAGGGCGTGTCGATCGGGCCGGGCTGGATCAGGACGACATGGATGCCGGTGCCCGCCATCTCGAGACGCAGCACGTCCGTCATCCCCTCGAGCGCGAATTTCGTGGCGACATAGGCGCCGCGCCATTTCGCCGGGGTGAAGCCCAGCACCGAGGAACAATTGACGATCCGCCCGCCGCCCTGTGCGCGCATCACCGGCAGCACGCGGCGTGTGAGATCGTGCCAGCCCAGCAGATTGGCCTCGAAGATCGCGCGCATCGCCTCGGTCGGCACATCCTCCAGCGGGCCGGGAATCGCGTAGGCGCCGTTGTTGAAGAGCGCGTCGAGCCGTCCGTCGGTGGCCGCGAGCACCTCGGCCAATCCCGCCTCGACGCTCGCGCCGTCCTCGTAGTCGATGCGGGGGCTTTCAAACCCTTCGGCGCGCAGCCGCGCGCAATCCGCCTCGGTCCGGCAGGCCGCGAAGACACGCCAGCCGCGCTTTGCGAGCGTCCGTGCGGCATCGAGGCCTATGCCGCTCGAACAGCCGGTGATCAGGATCCTGCGCTGCGCCATCCCTGTCCCTTCCCGGGGACGGGGGTAGGACGCCGCGGCCAGACGTGCAACCGCCTCAGTCGATGGGCTCGAGCAGGGAGGCGGCCATCCAGCCCACCCGGCCGCCGTCCTCGACCCGCAGCTTCACCCAGCCCTGTCCCGGGTCGTCGAGCACGATGACCCGGTCGCCGCGCGACAGGGTGGCCAGGACGCCGTAGCCCGTGCCCGGCCCCGCGCGCATGTTGACGCGGCCGGCGTCGACGGCCCGTATGTCGGTGGCCGAGGCAGAGACGACAGGCGTGGCGACGGTAGGGGCCTGCGGCGCCGCGACCTCGCCCGAGGGCATGACCACCCGGGTGAAGAGACCGCCATCGCCCGGCTCCCGGGCATCGAAACCGCGCGGCGGCTCGGGCTGGGTGCGCGCAGAGGCCAGGGGCACGCCAGAGGTGGGGGCGTCGGCCGCCGCGGGCACGCGATCGACGGCGCCGCTCGATGCGGGCTCGGCCCGCTCTTCGGGCCCTGGGGCGCGTTCCTGTGCTTGAATGGACGTGGCGGACGGCGCGTAATCGGCCCCGCCGCTCGCCTGATAGAAGACCACGGCGAGCAACACGAATGTCGCGATGATGAAACCCCACATGGGCGCAACCCCCCAAACCTGGTACCGACGCGTGCCCAAGGCAGCGCAAAGCGGGCACGGAGTCGGTTCTTAAGCGATTCTGCAGATTCGCCGAAGCGAAATCGCAACGAAGCGGCGGCCTCCTCCAACCGGCTTTACCGGCCGGCGCGGCGCGGATATGTCCGACGCATGGACGATCCCCGCGACGATGCGAAAGAGCCCTTGCCGCCCGCCGCCGAGCCCCTGCGCCGGGCGCTGGGCGAGCGGTATCTGACCTACGCGCTCTCGACGATCATGCATCGCGCGTTGCCGGATGCCCGCGACGGGCTGAAGCCCGTACAGCGCCGCATCCTTTATGCAATGCGTGAACTGCGGCTGGGTTCCGGCGGGGCCTTCCGCAAGTCGGCGAAGATCGCGGGCGACGTGATGGGCAATTACCACCCGCACGGCGACGCCGCGATCTACGACGCGATGGCGCGGCTCGCGCAGGATTTCGTCATGCGCTACCGGCTGGTGGACGGGCAGGGCAACTTCGGCAACATCGACGGCGACAGCCCCGCCGCTTCCCGCTACACCGAGGCGCGGATGACCGTGCTGGCCGAGGCGCTGATGGAGGGGCTGGCCGAGGACGCGGTCGATTACCGCGACAACTACGACGGCACGCTGCGTGAGCCGGCGGTTTTGCCGGCGGCCTTTCCGAACCTGCTGGCCAACGGGGCCTCGGGCATCGCCGTGGGCATGGCCACCAATATCCCGCCGCACAACCTGGGCGAGCTGATCGACGCCTGCCTGCATCTGATCAAGACGCCCGAGGCGCGGGACGACACCCTGCTCAACTACATTCCCGGCCCCGATTTCCCGACCGGTGGCGTGATCGTCGAGCCGCGCGAGAGCATCGCCGAAGCCTACCGCACGGGCCGCGGCGCGTTCCGCCTGCGCGCGCGCTGGGAGCGCGAGGATCTGGGCCGCGGCCAGTGGCAGATCGTCGTCACCGAGATCCCCTACCAGGTGCAGAAATCGAAGCTGATCGAGAAGATCGCCGAACTCATCCAGACGCGGAAGGTGCCGCTTCTGGCCGACATCCGGGACGAGAGCGCGGGCGACGTGCGCATCGTGCTCGAGCCGCGCTCGCGCAACGTGGACCCCGACGTGCTGATGGGACTGCTGTACCGCAACTCGGATCTCGAGGTGCGGTTTCCCCTCAACATGAATGTGCTGATCGACGGGGTGACGCCGCGCGTCTGCTCGCTCCGCGACGTGCTGCGCGCCTTTCTCGACCACCGGCGCGAGGTGCTCCTGCGCCGCTCGCGTCACAGGCTGGGAAAGATCGACCACCGGCTCGAGGTGCTCGAGGGCTTCATCCTGGCCTTCCTCAACCTCGACCGGGTGATCGACATCATCCGCTACGACGACGCGCCCAAGGCCGCGCTCATGTACGAGGACTGGTCGCGCGCGCATCAGGCGACGATCACGCGCGCGACATCGGAGGCGGATTACGTCTCGCCCCTCGCGGGCGTCGATCCGGGCAGCCTTGAGGCGGTGCCGGACGCGGAGGCGGTGCCGGGTGCCGAAGAGGCGCCGCGCCGCTACGACGAGGGCAAGCTCTCGGATGTCCAGGCCGAGGCGATCCTCAACATGCGCTTGCGCAGCCTGCGCCGGCTCGAGGAGATGGAGCTGATCGCCGAGCGCGACCGTCTGATGGAGGAGCGCGCGGAGCTCGAGGATCTGCTCGACGACGAAGGGCTTCAGTGGAAGCGGATCGCCGAAGAACTCCGCGAGGTGAAGAAGAACTTCGGCGCAGGGGCCGAGGGCGGCGCGCGGCGCACCGGCTTCGCCGAGGCCGGCGAAGTCGAGGAGGTGCCGCTGGAGGCGATGATCGAGCGGGAGCCGGTCACCGTGGTCTGCTCGCAGATGGGATGGATCCGGGCGCTGTCGGGCCACGTCGCGCTGGATCGCGAGCTGAAATACAAGGACGGCGACGGGCCGCGCTTCATCTTCCATGCCGAGACGACCGACCGGCTGATCCTGATGGGCACGAACGGGCGGGCCTACACGCTGTCGGTCGCCAACCTGCCCGGCGGCCGGGGCATGGGCGAGCCCGTGCGCCTGTCAGTCGACCTGCCCAACGAGGCGGGCATCGTGACGCTGCTGATCCACCGCCCCGGCGGCAAGCTGCTGGTGGCGTCCTCAACGGGCGACGGCTTCATCGCGCCGGAGGACGAGGTGGTGGCGCAGACGCGCGCGGGCAAGCAGGTGCTGAACCTGCGTGCGCCTGCGGTGGCGAAGGTCGCCCGGCGCGTGGCGGGCGACATGGTCGCTGTGGTGGGCGAGAACCGCAAGATGCTGGTCTTTCCGCTCTCCGAATTGCCCGAGATGGGCCGGGGCAAGGGCGTGCGCCTGCAGAAGTACAAGGACGGCGGGCTGTCGGACGCGACGACCTTCGAGGCGGCGCAGGGTCTCGCCTGGAAGGATCCCGCCGGGCGCACGCGGAGCGAGACGGACCTCTCGGAATGGCAGGGCGCGCGCGCCTCGGCCGGCCGCATGGCCCCGCGCGGCTTTCCCCGCGACAACCGCTTCGCCTGATCCCCTCGGGCGAGGGCGCTATCGGCGTATTCCTCGCGCGGCGCATCAGCGGCGGGTTCCCCGAATGGCGCGCCTGCGGCGGGTTTCCTGAATGGCGCGCCTGCGGCGGGTTCCCTGAATGGCGCGCCTGCGGCGCGACACCTTCTGGCACTTCGTGCGGTCGGGGGGCGGTGCCCCCCGTCGGCTGCGCCGACTCCCCCGAGGGGTATTTCCGGCAAGAGGAAGTATCCTGTCCGCGCGGCCGCAGGGGCCGCTCAGTACCCTTTTTCGCGGTCCACGAGGTGCAGCATCGGCGCGCCGGCTTCCGCGCGGCGGATGTTCTCGGCGATGACGCGGGCCGCGGAGGGCGCGCGTGTCTCCGAGGCGATATGCGGCGTGACGGTGATCTTCGGGTGCGGCCAGAAGGGATGCTCGGGCGGCAGGGGCTCCTCGCGGAAGACGTCGAGCGTGGCGTGTGCGAGATGGTCCGCGTCGAGGGCCGCGATCAGCGCCTCGTCCTCGATCAGCGCCCCGCGGCCGGGATTGATCAGCACGGCGCCGCGGGGCAGCTGCGCGAGGCGGGCGGCATCCATCAGGGTGTCGGTCTCGGGCGTGAGCGGGAGCAGCAACACCAGGATGTCGGCGCGGGCGAGCGCGGCGTCGAGCCCCTCGGGGCCCGCGAGGCAGTCGATCCCTTCGACCTGTTTCGGAGAGCGGCTCCAGCCCGTCACGGGAAAGCCCAGCCGGGCCAGCGCCTGCCCGCAGGCCGCGCCCAGCGCGCCGAGGCCGAGGATGGTGACGCGCCGGTCGAAGGCCAGCGGCGGCGCGCCGGTGCGCCACAGGCCGTCCTGGCCGAGGATGTGCCGGTCCATCCCGAGATGGTGGCGCAGGACATGGCCCGTGACCCATTCGACCATGCCCTGCGTGAGGCCTTCGTCGTCCACCATGCGCGCGAGCGGCACGCGGAGCGTCGGGTTTCCGACCACATCCTCGACGCCGGCCCAGAGGTTCAGGACCGCCTTGAGCCGCGTGTAGGGGCGGAAGTCGTCGAGCCCGGAGTTGGGCGCGTAGACGATGTAGTCGACGGTTTCCGGCGCGGCCTCTGTGACAAGGTCGGCCGTCACGCCCTTTTCGGCGAGGGCCGTGCGCAGGGGCGCCTCGTATTCCTCCCAGCGTTCGGATTTTGCAGCGAAGAGCACGGTGACGGGCAAGGCGATTCTCCTGAGATGCGGGATCAACGCGGCCGGTGGACATGGGCGCTCTGCACCAGGCCGAAGCCCAGCATGAGCACCAGCATGGCGGAGCCGCCATAGCTCACCAGCGGCAGCGGGACACCCACCACGGGTGCCAGTCCCATGACCATCGACATGTTCACGGCGAAAAACAGGAAGAAGGTGACGGCCACGCCGAAGACGAGGATCTGCGCGAAGCGGTCGCGGTGCTGCAGCGCGCTGATCACGCAGAAGGCGAGGATCAGCGCGTAGAGAAACAGGAGCGTGACGCCGCCCACGAAACCCAGTTCCTCCGCCAGCGTGGTGAAGATGAAGTCCGTGTGTTTTTCGGGCAGGAAGTTGAGCCGGGTCTGCGTGCCCTGCATCAGCCCGCGGCCCGTCCAGCCCCCCGAGCCGAGTGCGATCTTCGACTGGGTGATGTGATAGCCTGCGCCCAGCGGGTCGGTCGCGGGGTCGAGAAAGGTGTCGATGCGGCGGAACTGGTAGTCCTTGAGCAGTTGCCAGTCGGTTCCGCGGCTCTGGAACACCGTGGCGACCAGCGCCGCACCCGCCGCGAGCACCCCGGCGAAATAGGCCCAGTGCACGCCGGCGATGAACATCACCAGCCCGCCGGCGATCAGCAGCAGCAGCGCGGTGCCCAGGTCGGGCTGGATCAGCACGAGAGCGGTGGGCAGCAGCACGATCAGCACGGGCACCAGCACCCACAGCGGGCGCGAGGCCTTGGCCACCGGCAGCCAGTCGTAATAGGCGGCCAGCAGCATCACGAGCGTGATCTTCATCAGCTCGGAGGGCTGCAGCCGCATGACGCCCAGGTCGATCCAGCGCTGTGCGCCCATGCCGGTGACGCCCACGAACTCCACCGCCACGAGCAGCGCGAGCGAGATCGTGTAGGCCAGCACCGACATGTTGCGCCAGAACCAGATCGGCACCATCGCCACGATCAGCATGAGGCCGAAGCCGGCGGTGAAGCGGACGAGCTGCGGCTCGGCCCAGCGTGAGAAGTCCCCGCCGGCGACCGAGTAGAGCATCACCGCTCCGATGCCCGCGACGGCGATCAGCGTCACGGCGAGCGGCCAGTTGAGGAAGAGGAGCTTGCGCGGGCCCGCGGGCACCGTCTTGACGGTATACTCGAGATAGCTCATGCGCGGCTCCGGTCCTCGTCCTCGGCTGCCTCGCGTTCGCGCCGGAGCCGCTCCTGCTGGGCGCGGATGCGCGAGCGGTCGGCGCTGGGATAGGCCTCGAGCGGGGGATCGCCGCCGTAGAGCGCCTGAAGCGTCACGTCGCGCGCGATCGGGGCCGCGGCCGCCGAGCCGCCGCCGCCGTGCTCGACCACCACCGAGACCGCGATGCGCGGCGCCTCGAAGGGCGCGAAATTGACGAACAGCGCGTGGTCGCGGCGGTTCCAGGGCAGATCCTCGTTGCGGATCACGCCGGCGCGGCGCTCCGCCGCGGTGATGTTTCGAACCTGGCTGGTGCCGGTCTTGCCGGCCATGGCCATCGCCTCGGCCACGATGCGCGAGCTGTAGGCGGTGCCCCGGCGGTTGTTGGTGGCGGTGAACATCGCCTGACGGATGCGGCGCAGGTGGTTCTCGTTGAGCCCCAGAGGGGCACCCGTGCGCGGCGCCGTCTCGACCCCGTTCACCGACTTCACCAGCCGTGGCGCGAGGTCGCGCCCGGTGGCGAGTCGTGCCGTCATCACCGCGAGCTGCAGCGGCGACGAGAGCACGTAGCCCTGCCCGATGGAGGCGTTCACCGTGTCGCCGATCCGCCACTCTGCGTTGCGCGTGCGCGCCTTCCATTCGCGGTCGGGAATCAGGCCGTCGGCCACCGCGGACATCGGAATGTCGAAGGCGTGGCCCAGCCCCAGCCGCCGCGCCATGGCGGCGATGTTGTCGATGCCGACCTTCAGCGCGAGATCGTAGAAATAGACGTCGCAGCTTTCGCGCAGACCCGACTCGAGGTCCATGTGGCCGTGGCCCACGCGCTTCCAGCAGTGGAAGCGGCGGCCGCCCACTTCCATGTGGCCGGGGCACCAGACGGTTTCGTCCGGGGTGATCACGTCCGCCTCGAGCGCCGCGAGCGCCGTTACCATCTTGAAGGTGGAGCCGGGCGGATAGGCGTCCTGCACCGTCTTGGACGCCAGCGGGCGGCGCTCGTTGTCGCGCAGCACAGCGTAATCGTCGACCGAGATGCCGCGCACGAACTTGTTGGGATCGTAGGAGGGCGCGGAGACGATGGACAGGAGATCGCCGTTGGCCACGTCCATCACGACGACGCTCGCGCTTTCCTGACCCAGCCGCGCGCGCACGTAGTTCTGAAGCCGGTGATCGACGGTAAGCTGGATGTCGGCGCCGGGTTCGCCCTCCTGCCGGTCGAGCTCGCGCATGACGCGGCCGACCGCGTTGACCTCGACGCGGCGGGTGCCGGCACGGCCGCGCAGATGCTCTTCGTAGCGCGCCTCGACCCCGACCTTGCCGACCTGGAAGCGGGGGATGCGCAGGATCGGCGCGGGATCTGCGTAGCGCTCGAGGTCGCGCTCGCTGACCGGCCCGACATAGCCCACCACATGCGCGAAATCGTGCCCCATCGGATAGACGCGCGACTGGCCCACTTCGGGGGTGATGCCCGGCAACGCGGGTGCGTTGACCGCCACGCGGCTGATGTCCTCCCAGCTCACGCGGTCGGCGACCGTCACCGGCAGGAAGGGGGCCGAGCGCGCCGTCTCGGCGAGCACGCGGTCGATATCGTCCTGCGTGAGCGGCACGATGTGGGCCAGCCGGGCCAGCACCTCCGCCACGTCGCCGGCGTCCTCGCGCACCACGGTGATGCGGTAGGAGGGCTCGTTGCCCGCGATGAGCCGCCCCTGCCGGTCGAAGATACGCCCGCGGCGGGGCGGGATCAGGCGGATGTTGATCCGGTTCTCTTCGGCCAGCAGGCGGAACGCGTCGGCCTGCTCGACCTGCATGTGGCGCAGCCGCAGCGCCAGGAGGCTCATGAACCCGGCCTGAAGGCCGGCGACCATGAGGCCGCGCCTGCTGACCCGGCGAACGCTGGTCTCGGTCTCTTTCGGGCTTCGCCTCATGTTCCCAGCCTCGTGCCGGAGGGATCCGAGGCAGTGGGTCGGCGCAGACCGAACACCACGTGCGATACGACGACGACGGCCGGGTAGACCGCGACCGTCGCGAAGGCCTGCATCAGGCTGAGACCCAGGGGCGGCTGCGGCACGGCCAGCAGCGCGAGCACCACCCGGTAGCCGAAGGCGATCAGGATGATGACCGCCCCGGCGGTCGCCCATTCCATCCAGAATCCCGAATCCCTGAGCATGGTCGCGCGGGTCTTGAGATACTCGCAGCCCACGAGGGTCAGGGCCGCGTAGAGGCCGGGCGGCCGTTGGTAAAGCAAATCGGCCAGCAGCGCGACGAAGGCGATCGAGAGCGCAGGGACGTAGGAGGGCCGCCGCGCGGACCAGACGAGGCAGAGCGCCAGCAGCAGGTCCGGCGGCGCCCACCGCGGCGCGGCGTTGCCGAGCGGCAGGAGGGCAAAGAAGATCACGCCCACGGCCAGCGCCACGAAAAGCGCGCGCCGCAGCCAGAGTCCGCTCCCCGCCGCCTCAGCCATCGCCGGGCTCCTCGGCCTCTGCAAGATCCTGCGGCAGGATTAGGGCGCCCGGCCCCTCGACGGCGGGCGTGCCGTGATGCCGCAGGACGCGCAGGAACTCGAGCCGCGAGTAGTCCGCCGCGAGGCGCACGCGCAGCCGCCCCTGCGGATCTTCGGCGACCTGCCCGATCAGCAGTCCCGGCGGAAAGACGCCGCCGTCACCCGAGGACACGAGCCTGTCGCCCGGACGCACCGCCTCGGCGTTCTCGACGAAGTCGAGCAGCGGTGCGGCGCTGTTGTCGCCCACGACCATGGCGCGCTGACCGGAGGGCTGAATGATTGCCGGGATGCGCGACGAGCTGTCGGTCAGCAGGATCACCCGGCTCACCGTCTCGCCCACGCCAGAGATGCGCCCGACAAGGCCGAGGCCGTCCATCGTGGCCCAGCCGTCCACGATCCCGTCATGCGCGCCCACGTTGATCAGGACCGACTGGCGGAAGGGCGAGCCCGAATCGGCCAGCACGACGCCCGTGACATGCGTGAGCTGCGGATCGAGCGCGAGGTTGTTGAGGTCGCGCAGGCGCGCATTCTCCTGCTCGAGCTGGAGCGCGGCCTCCTTCCAGGCGCGCATCTGCTGAAGCTCGCGCCGGAGCTCTCGGTTCTGTTCGTGAATACGCTGGTAGCTGCGGAAATCGCGGGCGAGGTCGATCGTCGCCGTCACAGGCGCCATCGCCCAGTCGAAGCTGGGCATCACCGCGTCCACGACCTGTGCGCGGAAGCGCTCGACCCGGGGGGAATCGATCCGCCAGAGGATGAAGATCGCGACGAGGCACAGCACCAGCACCGCGAGAAGCAGTCGCTTCAGCGGTGTCGCGAAATCCTCCGACGTGCTCCTGTCGCGTGCCAAGCCCGGTCGCCCTCTGCCGCGCTGCGCTCCTGCGTCCTATCTAACCACGTCCTGCCAATCGGCAAAATCAACTCGGGCGGCGCAGACGGCTCAGCTGTCGTAGTCGATGGCGTGGCGCAGCTGCTTTTCGTATTCCAGCGCCTTGCCGGTGCCGAGCGCGACGCAGGAGAGGCTTTCGTCCGCGATGCTCACCGCAAGCCCGGTCTGCTCGCGCAGGGCAAGGTCCAAATCGCCCAGCAGAGCACCGCCCCCGGTCAGCATCACGCCCCGGTCCACGATGTCCGCGGCAAGGTCGGGCGGCGTGGCCTCGAGCGCGGTCATCACCGCCTCGCAGATCGCCTGCACGGGCTCTGCCAGCGCCTCGGCGACCTGCGCCTGGTTGATCTCGGTCTCCTTGGGCACCCCGTTCAGCAGGTCACGGCCCCGGATCTGCATCGAGGCACCGCGCCCGTCGTCGGGCATCCGCGCGGTGCCGATCGAGGTCTTGATGCGCTCTGCCGTCGCCTCGCCCACCAGGATGTTCTGCTGGCGGCGCAGGTAGCTCACGATCGCCTCGTCCATGCGGTCGCCGCCCACGCGGATCGAGCGGGCATAGACGATGTCGCCGAGCGAGAGCACCGCCACCTCGGTCGTGCCGCCGCCGATGTCCACGACCATGCTGCCGGTGGGATCGGTGATCGGCATCCCCGCGCCGATGGCCGCCGCGATGGGTTCCGCGATCAGGCCTGCCTTGCGCGCGCCCGCGCTCAGCACCGACTGACGGATCGCCCGCTTCTCCACCGGCGTCGCGCCGTGGGGCACGCAGACGATCACCTTGGGCTTGTAGAAGGTCGAGCGCTTGTGGACCTTGCGGATGAAGTGCTTGATCATCTCCTCGGCCACGTCGAAGTCGGCGATCACGCCCTCGCGCATGGGGCGGATGGCCTCGATCGAGCCGGGGGTGCGGCCCAGCATCAGCTTCGCGTCCTCGCCCACGGCCAGAACCTTCTTGACCCCGTCCTTGACGTGATAGGCGACGACCGAGGGTTCCGACAGGATCACGCCGCGGCCCTTGACATAGACCAGCGTGTTCGCGGTGCCGAGGTCGATGGCCATGTCCTGCGAGAAGATGCCCGTGAGATTCGCCAGTCCAAACATTCGCGCTCGTCGACCCCGCTCGCCATACCCCGAAGACCCGCGATTCTCCGGCGCGGGCGGTGCGCCCTTATAGGGCGACAGCGCAGTCGGCGAAAGGGCGGCCACTCGCGCGACCGGCACCTTTCCGCGTGCGGCCCGCATGTCGCTTTCCCGCCTCGAGGCGTCGGGGCAGTCGCGCGCGCCGGCCGGCTGCAGGAGTAAGCACGGGGCCGAACGCAGAAGGGAGACGGCCCGAGATGAAGACTGACGTGAAGGCCCTCGTCGTGGGCGGCGGCGCCATCGGCGCCTCCATCGCCTATCACCTCGCGCGCGCCGGCTGGTCCGAGGTGATGCTGCTCGAGCGCGACGAGCTTACCTCGGGATCGACCTGGCATGCCGCGGGGCTCCTGCCGCTGTTCAACATGTCCTACGCGGTCAGCCACATCCACGACTACAGCGTGAAGTTCTACAAGACCCTGGAGGAGGAGACGGGCCTCAACGCCGGCTTCTACGTGGTGGGCAACCTGCGCATGGCGCAGACCGACGAACGGATGGACGAATACCGCCTCTATGCCTCGACGGCCGAGACCGTGGGCATCCACTACGAGTGGCTGACTCCTGCCGAGATCAAGGAGCGCTGGCCGCTGGTGCGCACCGAGGATCTGAAGGGCGCGATCTTCCACCCCGAGGACGGCTACATAAACCCCGCCGACGTGACGCAGGCGATGGCCAAGGGCGCGCGCCAGCGCGGCGTGACGATCGAGCGCAGGTGGCAGGTGGACGGCTACGCCTGGGCCGGCGACCACTGGGAGGTCACCTGCACGAAGATGGTGGAAAAGGGCGGCAACCTCGTGCCCTCGGAGGAGCAGGTCGTCGTGAAGGCCGAGCACGTGGTCACCGCCACGGGCAACCACGCCCAGCGCACCGCGCGGCTGCTGGGCATCAAGATGCCGGCGATCCCGGTCGAGCATCAGTACATCGTCACCGAGCCCGACCCGGCGCTGGTGGAGTGGCGCAAGTCCAACCCCGAGCACCCGGTCCTGCGCGACGCCGACGCCAAGTGGTACGTCCGCGAGGAGCGCGGCGGCTGGATCCTCGGCCCTTATGAGCGGAACGCCCCGGCGCGCTTCGAATACGGCGTGCCCGACAGCTTCCGCGCGGACCTCTTCCCCCTCGACCTCGAGCGGATCGAGGAGGAATACATGTCGATGATCCACCGGATCCCCTCGTCCGAGGAGGTTGGGCTCAAGGACGACTACAATGGCCCGATCTGCTACACCCCCGACGGCAACCCGCTGGTCGGGCCCGCGCCGGGGCTGCGCAACATGTGGCTCGCCGAGGGCTTCAGCTTCGGCATCACGGCGGCGGGCGGCACGGGCAAGTATCTGGCCGACGTCATGGTACACGGCGAGGCCGAGATCGACATGGCGAGCCTCGACCCGCGCCGCTACGGCGACTGGATGACCACCGAATACGCCGCCCGCAAGAACGAGGAGGCCTACGAGCACGTCTATATCCTGCATCACCCGGACGAGGAGCGCCCGGCCTGCCGGCCGCTGCGCACGGCGCCCGCCTACGACCGCATGAAGGCGCGCGGCGCGCAGTTCGGGCAGGTCAACGGCTGGGAGCGGCCGAACTACTTCGGCCCGCTGGACGCGCCCGAGGATTTCGACCACGAGGCCCGCAGCTTCCGACGCGGCGGCTGGTGGCAATACGCGGTCGAAGAGGCCAAGGCGATCCGCGAGGGCGTCGGCCTGATCGACGCTTCGGCCTTCACCAAGCACCTCGTCCGCGGGCCGGGGGCGACGGCCTTCCTCGACTGGCTGACCTGCAACCGCCTGCCGAAGGTGGGGCGCATCAACCTGACCTATGCGCTCACCGAGGCGGGGACCACGCGGACGGAATACACAATCGTCCGGCTGGCCGAGGACGAATACTACCTCGTCTCCGCCGGCGCCTGGACGGCTTATGACGGCGACTGGCTGCGCCAGGCCGCCGAGGAGGGGCGCGACCGCTTCGGCTGGATCGACGTCCACGACGTCACGACGCAATGGGGCGTCTTCGCCGTGGCGGGCCCGAAATCCCGCGATCTGCTGCGCGAGGTGGTGAAGGACGCGGACCCCGCGAGTGTGCTCGGCAACAAGCGGTTCCCGTGGCTTTCGATGCGGACCATCGAGCTTGGCATGTGCCCTGTGCGCGCGATCCGCGTGGCCTACACCGGCGAGCTCGGCTGGGAGCTGCATCACCCGATCGAGATGCAGAACTACCTCTTCGACCTGCTGGAGGGGGCGGGCGAGACGCACGGGCTGAAGCTCGTGGGCGCACGGGCGCAGAACTGGCTCCGGCAGGAGAAGAGCTACCGCGCGTTCGGCCATGAGCTCGGCCGCGACGCCACGCCGCTCGAGGCCGACCTGCCGCGCTTCGTGGACCTCTCCAAGGACTTCCGCGGAAAGGCGGCGATGGAGGCGACCGGCATCCGCTCGAAATGCGTCACCGTGCTGATCGACGGGCCGGAGGACGCCGACCCCTGGGGGCGCGAGGCGCTCTACGCGGGCGAGGAGCGCGTCGGGCGGCTGACCTCGGGCGGCTACTCGGTGGCCTTCGGCAAGTCCATCGGGATGGGCTACGTCCGCCCGGAGCAGGCAGCGCCCGGCACGAAGCTGAAGGTGAAGATGCTCGACGGGCTCTGGGACGCCGAGGTGCAGCCCGACAGCCCCTACGACCCGGAGAACGCCCGCATCCGCGCCGACGGCTGACCGCGCCTTTCCTGACGGCGCGCGCGTGCCGCGCGCGTGTTCTCTGGCACTGCGTGCCTGTGGGGGCGCTGCCCCCACACCCCCGGGGTATTTCGGGCAAGAGGAAGGGGCGGTCCGTCGCGGGTTGAGGGCCGTTCCGCGCGAGGGCATCTTGTGCGCGGGCAGCGGGAGCGAGGGCGATGGGCAGCAGCTACGGGACGGGGCGGGGCGGCGCGGGCCTGCGGCGCTGGGCGCTTGCCCTGCTGGCGGTGCTCGCGCTGGCGGTGGCGATGCTCTGGCGCGAGAACCCGGCGACGCAGGGCGCTGAGGGCTACGCCGGAGAGGTGGCGGCGGCCAGCGCGGCGGTCTACGTCACCCTGCGGACGCTGAACGCGGTGCTGTCGAGCGCGCAGGAGGTCGAGGTCGGCGCGGGGCTGATCGTCGAGGGCAGCGCGCAGCCGCTCAAGGTGCTGGAGCCGGTGGACGACACCGTGGAGCGGATCGCCGGGGTCGTCTTCGGGGTGATGGTTCTGACCGGCGTGCTTGCCGTCGCTATGGGCCCGGTCTGGGCGGTGGGCTGGTCCATGGTGGCCGCCGCGCTTGCCATCCACGCGATCACCGGCGGAGTGGCCGGGGTGGGGCGGCGCCTCTTGTCCTACGGCGGATTTCTCGCCCTGGCGCTGCCGGCGGCCTTCGTCCTCTCCGCGCTGGTTGCCGACCGGCTGACGCAGGATGTCTGGGACCGGCACAGCGCCGTGGTGTCCGAGATCGCCGGCGGCGTCGAGATCGAGGCGCCCGTCGCCGAGGACGACGAGGGATACTGGGAGGCGATGCGCCGCCAGTTCGACCGGATTGCCGACTACACCGCGCTGGCCGGGCGGATCTACGAGCGGGGCGACGAGCTGATCGGCAGCTTCATCGCGATCCTCGCGGTCTTCGTGTTCAAGATCTTCGTGCTTCCCGCGCTGCTCGCCGGGGCCTTCCTCGTCGTCGCACGCGGGCTCGCGCGGCCGGCCGGATGAGCCGGCCGGCGGCCTACCGGCTCAATCCGCCTGCAGCGACGAGAGGTGCTCGATGAGCGCGAGAATCCGCGTCTGGATAAAGGCCTCGCGCTCGGGGAGCCCGGCGTATTCGCCCAGTGCATCGTCGGCGCGATACTTGTAGCGCATCCCCCACGCCGGCATGTCCGAGGAGCCGTGACCCGCGACCTCGACCGAATTCTCGATCACGTCGTAGATGCGGCTGACCGGGAACACGCCGCCGTTGTTGGCCTGAAGCTGCGTGATGTCGGGCATCGGGGTGTTGAGGTAGCCGGCGAGCACCCCGTCGCCGGTTCCGTCGGCGCCATGGCACTTCGCGCAGCTGTTCATGTATTCCGCCTCGCCGAGGCTCATGTCCTGCGCCGCCGCGCAGGTGCCGAGCGCGGCGACTGCCGCCGCCATGATGATGGCCGAACCCTTCATGTCGATCTCCTTCCGCCAAAGCCGTGCCGCGAGCGTGGAGGGCCGCGGGCGGCTGCGCATTGACGGCGGACAAGCGATGGGTCAGCCGGGCCGCCGCGCGACGAAGGCGAGATTGTTGGCCGGCATCTCGACGAGCGCGTCGAGCGTGAGGCCTGCCGCGTGCAGCCAGTCCACAACGTCGAAATCGTCCTTGTAGCCGATTTCCGGATCCTGCGCCGCGAGGCGCGCGTGGAAGCTGCGATCGCCCTCGGAGGTGAGCTCGCCGCCGCGCATGAATGGCCCGTAAAGGATGAAGGTGCCGCCGGCGGCGAGCGCCTGCGCGGTCTCTGCGACGATGGTGCGCGCGTCGGCCTCCGGGATCAGATGGAAGAGGTTGACGAGCAGGATCAGGTCGGCGGGGCCATGCCGTGCCGCCCAGCCCGGGGTCGCGGCGTCGATCTCGACCGGATCGCGGAGATTGGGCAGCTGCGCCTCCGCCGCCCATGCGCGGATCGAGGCGCGGCGTTCCGCGTCGATCTCGCTCGGCTGCCAGTCGAGCGCCGGCAGGCGGCGGGCGAGGGCGACGGCGTGCTGCCCCGTGCCCGAGGCGAGCTCGAGTGCGCGGCCCTCTTCGGGACCATACGCCGCGACGAGGTCGCAGATCGGGCCTGCGTTGCGCTCGGCGGAGGGCGCGGTGAGCTTGCCGCCCGCGCCGGGTGTGGCGACAGAGGCGCTGTCGGGCAGATCGAGGCGTCGGGTCATTCCTGTTCCTCCAGCCGGTCGGTGGCGGGCGGCGGCGCGGGCGCGAGCGCGGAGAGCCGTGCGCGCAGGGCTGCATCCATCGGATAGGCCAGCGCGTCGAGCGAGGGGGCGAGCTGTTCCGCGGAGCGGGCCGAGAGTATGGGCACAGGCCGGGCGGGGTGCGCGGCGACCCAGGCCGCGGCGAGCGTGGCGGGGTGGGTGCCCAGCTCCTCGGCGAGATCGCCGAGCACGACGGCCGCGTCATGCATCCAGGGCAGGCGGTAGCGCCGGCCGTAGTTCTCCTGTTCGGTAAGCCGCCCGCTCGCGCCTGCGCGCGCATATTTGCCGGTGAGCAGCCCGCCGCCCAGCGGTGAGTAGGGCACCGGCAGGATGCCTTCCGCCATGCACATCGGCAGCAGTTCGACCTCGGCCTGGCGTTTGACGAGATTGTACATCGGCTGGATCACGTCGATGCGCGTGCCACGCTCGGCGGCGAGGGCTTGCGCCTTCATCACCTGCCAGGCGGCGAAGTTCGACAGGCCGACATGGGCGAAGCCGCCGGCGGCCTGGGTCTCGGCCAGCCAGTCCATCGTTCGCGCGAGCGGCGTCTCGGGGTCGAAGCGATGCAGATAGAGGATCTCGACCCGGTCCATGCCCAGCCTGCGGCGGCTCGCGTCGAACTGGGCCTGCAGGTTGTCCGGCCCGGCGCCGCCCGCGTAGCCCGCCTTGGTGGCGATGGTCAGCCGGTCGCGGTGCGGCCGGGCGAGGCGGCCCAGGATCTCCTCCGACCGGCCGTCGGTATAGATCCAGGCGGTGTCGAAATGGGTTATGCCGGCGGCGAGCGCGGCCTCGAACATCGCGGCCGAGGCGGCCTCGTCCGCGCGGCCGCCGAACTGCATGGCGCCGAAGGCGAAGCGGCTCGCAGGTGTGCCGTCAGGAGAGGTGATCGCTGTCATGGCGCGGAAGATGGCACGCGGCGCCGCGGGGCGGAAGGGGGCGGGCGGCGCGGCAACGACCAAAGCGATAGCGGCGATCGCAGCGCTCCGCCCGCGGGCAGGGCCGCCCCGACATTTGTGCCGGGGCGGCGCGGTCTTCAGTTCGGGATCTCGCCGGTCAGCCCCTCGACATAGAAGTCCATGCCCAGGAGCGTGCCGTCGTCGGCCGTCTCGCCGTCGGCCAGCCAGGGGCTGCCGTCCTGGCGATTGATCGGTCCGGTGAAGGGGTGATATTCGCCCGACGCGATCGACTCCTTGAGCGCCAGCGCCTCCTCGCGCACCTCTGCGGGCACCGCGTCGGTGATCTCGCCGATGCCGACCATGCCGTCGCCGATGCCGTGCCAGGTGTCCTGGCTCTCCCATGTACCGTCCATCGCCGCCTGGATACGGTCGATGTAGTAGGGACCCCAGATGTCGAGGATCGAGGAGACGCGGGGGGACGGCTTGTATTCGGCCATGTCCGAGGCCTGCCCGAAGCCGATCACGTCGCCGGCCGCCTCGGCGGCGGCGAGCGGCGCGGTGGAGTCGGTGTGCTGCAGGATCACATCGGCCCCCTGTTCGATAAGCGCGGTGGCCGCGTCGGCCTCTTTCGCGGGGTCGAACCAGGTGTAGGCCCAGACGACGCGGAACTCGACGTCGGGGTTGGCCTTCTTGGCGTGGATATAGGCCGAGTTGATGCCGCGGATCACTTCCGGGATCGGGTAGGAGGCGATGTAGCCGATCACGTTGGTGTCGGTCATCCGGCCGGCGATGTGGCCCTGCACCGCCCGGCCCTCGTAGAAGCGCGCCGAATAGGTCGAGACGTTGTCGGCGCGCTTGTAGCCGGTGGCGTGCTCGAACTTCACCTCGGGGAACTTCTCGGCCACCTCGAGCACCTGGTCCATGTAGCCGAAGGAGGTGGCGAAGATCATGTCGGCGCCCGACAGCGCCATCTGCGTCATCGCCCGCACCGCGTCCGCGCCCTCGGGCACGCTTTCCTGATAGACGGTCTCGACCGCGTCGCCGAAGTGCTCCTCGACGGCGAGGCGGCCCTGGTTGTGCGTATAGGTCCAGCCGCCGTCGCCGATCGGGCCGACGTAGATGAAGCCGATCTTCATCGGATCGTCCTGCGCCGCGGCCGGCAGGCCCAGGCCCATCGCCAGCGCGGCAGCGGTGGAAAGAAGCGTTCTGCGATGCATGGGATACCCCCTTCTGTTGAACGTATCGCGCCGCGGGCGCGCGGCGGTCGGCCCCGGCCTAGCCCGAGGCGTGGAAACTGCGGCCCAGGGCGGCGGGCGCGCCCTGCAGGCCCCTTGCCGAGATGATCACCAGCACGAGGATCGTTACCAGATAGGGCGAAGCCGACAAGAGCGCGACCGGAACGGCGGCGCCCGCGGCCTGCAGGTTGAGCTGCAGGACAGTGACGCCGCCGAAAAGGTAGGCGCCCACCAGCACCCAGCCCGCCCGCCAGGAGGCGAAGACCACGATGGCGAGCGCGATCCAGCCCGCCCCGGCCGTCATGCCTTCGGTCCATTGCGGCACGCGCACAAGGCTGATGTAGGCCCCGCCCAGCCCCGCGAGGGCGCCGCCGAAGAGGATGGCCAGGATCCGCACCCGGATCACGTGATAGCCCAGCGCGTGGGCCGCCTCGGCGCTCTCGCCCACCGCGCGCAGGATGAGCCCGGCGCGCGTGTAGCGCAGGAAGGCCCAGACGCCGGCGACCAGCGCGAGGCTGAGATAGACCATGACGTCGTGCGAGAAGAGAACGCGGCCGAAAAACGGGATCTCCGCCAGCGGCCCGAGGTCGAGCTTCGGCAGGCTGGGCGCCTTCATCCCCTCGTAGGGCTTGCCGACCAGCGCCGAGAGCCCCAGCCCCGCCAGCGTCAGCGCGAGCCCCGTCGCCACGTGGTTGGACAGCAGAAGCTGCGTGAGCACCGCGAAGGCCAGCGACAGCGCGGCCCCCGCCGCCGCCGCGCCGAGGAATCCCAGCGCGGGACTGCCCGAATTGATCGCCACGGCGAAGCCCGCCACCGCGCCGGTGATCATCATCCCCTCGACGCCCAGGTTCAACACGCCCGCGCGCTCGACCACCATCTCGCCCAGCGCGGCCAGCAGGATGGGCGTGGAGGAAACCATCAGCGAGGCGATCAGGATCGCGGGCTGGATCGCGGTCAGGTCCATCAGGCGGCCTCCCGCCGGCCCAGCCGCAGCCGGTAGTTCACGAAGACATCCGTCGCGAGCAGGAAGAAGAGCAGCATGCCCTGGAAGAGCTGGATCGCCGCGGCGGGCAGACCCAGCATCAGCTGCGCGAGCTCGCCGCCGATGTAGGTCAACGCCATCAGCAGCCCCGCGAGCAGGATGCCCACCGGATGCAAACGCCCGAGGAAGGCCACGATGATCGCCGTGAAGCCGTAGAACGAGCCGAAGTCGATGCTGATCTGTCCCGCCGGCCCCGCCACCTCGAAGAAGCCGGCCATGCCGGCCAGGGCGCCCGAGATCGCGAAACAGATCACGACCACCCGCCCCGGCACGACGCCCGCGAAGCGCGCCGCACGCGGCGCCTCGCCGGACAGGCGCAGCTGGAAGCCGAGGATGTGACGGCTCATCAGGACATAGGCCGCGATCACCGCGACGAAGGCCGTGAGCACCCCCCAGTGCATGCCGGTGCCCGCGATCAGCTCGCGGTTGGCGGCCGCATCCCATTGGGCGAGGTTGCGCGAGCCCGGAAAGCCCATGCCCTCGGGGTTCTGCAGAAGCCCCGAACTCACGGAGGCCAGGATCGATTCGGCGACATAGACGAGCATCAGCGACACCAGGATCTCGTTGGTGCCGAAGCGGACCTTCAGAAGCGCGGGGATCATGCCCCAGGCCCAGCCGCCCAGTGCGCCCGCGAGCACGGCCAGCGGCAGGATCGCGCGCGTCTCGGCCGGGTAGAGCGCGAGCGCGGCGCCCGCGCCGCAGATCGCGCCCATGATGTACTGCCCCTCGGCGCCGATGTTCCACACGCCCGACCGGAAGCCGATCGCCAGCCCGATCGCGATCAGGATGAGCGGCCCGGCCTTCACCAGGAGCTGCGGGCGGGAATAGGCGGCGAAGTCGGGGTCGAAGAGCGGATCCCAGAAGATCACGCGGATCGCCTCCACCGGGTCGGCGCCGAGGGCCGCGAACATCACGCCGCCCGCCAGCATGGTCAGCGCGACCGCCAGCAACGGCGTCGCCGCCCGCCAGAGCCGCGAGGGCTGCGGGCGCTTCTCGAGCGCGATCATGCCCGCGCCCCCCTGCGGCGCGCCGCGGCGCTCATCGGTCCCTGACGGTCCCTCTTCGCGCGGGCTGCGCCCGCCCTTTCAATGGTCCCCAAATACCCATGCGGCGCCGGCCCCGGGCGCACGGGCCGCGGCGGCGCGCACCACTCAGCCCACATGCGCCACCTCCATGTCGTGGGCGCCGCCCATCATCAGCCCCACGCGCTCGAGGCTCAGCTCGGCCATCGGGCGGATCTCGCTCAGCCGCCCGCCCACCAGCGCGCCGAACCTGTCGGCCACCTCGAAGAGCTCGTCCAGGTCCTGGCTGATGACGAGAATCGCCGCGCCCTGGGCCGCCATGTCGAGAAGCGCCTGCCGGATCGCCGCCGCGGCGGCCGCGTCGACGCCCCAGGTCGGCTGGTTGACCGCGAGCACCCGCGGCCTCTGCGCGATCTCGCGCCCGATGACGAATTTCTGCAGGTTGCCGCCCGACAGCGCCCGCGCGGCAGCCTGCGGCCCCGGCGTGCGCACGTCGAAGCGGGAGATGACCGCCTCGGCGAAACGTCTGGCCCCCGGCCAGTCGATGAAGCCGCGCCGGAGCAGACCGCGGCTTTGCGCCGCGGTCAGAAGACCGTTCTCCGTCAGGCTCATCTCGGGGGCCGCGGCGTGGCCCAGCCGCTCTTCGGGCGCGGTGGCCAGCCCCTGCGCGCGGCGGGTCTGCGGACCCAGGCGCCCGATGTCCTGCCCGTCGAGAAAGAGCATCCCGCGCGGCGACGGACGCTCGCCCGCCAGCGCCGCGAGAAGCTCGTCCTGCCCGTTCCCCGCCACGCCGCCGAGGCCCAGCACCTCGCCCGCGCGCAGCGAGAAGCTGATGTCGCGCAGGGGCGTGCCGAAGGCGCCGGGTGCGGGCGCGGAAAGCCCGCGCGCCTCCAGCACCACCTCGCCGGTCGCGCGCGGGGCGCGCTCGACGGCGGCGAAACTCGCGCCCACCATCATCTCTGCCATCTCGCGCGCCGTCGTCTCGGCGGGCGTGCAGGTGGCCACCACCTGGCCGCGGCGCAGGATCGTGGCGCTGTCGCAGAGCGCGCGGATCTCCTCGAGCTTGTGCGAGATGTAGAGGATCGCGGTGCCGTCCTGCGCCAGCCGGCGCAGCGTCTCGAACAGGATCTCCACCTCCTGCGGCGTGAGCACCGAGGTCGGCTCGTCCATGATGAGCAGCCGGGGCTCCTGAAGCAGGCAGCGCACGATCTCCACCCGCTGCCGCTCGCCGGCCGAGAGCGTGCCCACGGTGCGCGCCGGGTCGAGCGGCAGGCCGTAGAGTTCCGAGACCTCGCGGATGCGCGCGGCCAGCCGGCGCGGCGGCGGTGCCTCCTCCATGCCCAGAGCGATGTTCTCGGCGACGCTCAGCGCGTCGAAGAGCGAAAAGTGCTGAAAGACCATCGCCACGCCCGCCGCACGCGCGGCGCGTGGCTCGGGCGGGGCGAAGGGGCGGCCCTCGAGCGTCATGCGTCCCGAATCCGGGGCGACGAGCCCGTAGATCATCTTGACGAGCGTGGACTTGCCTGCGCCGTTCTCGCCCAGCAGGGCGTGGATCTCGCCGCGTCCGATCGAAAAGGAAATATCGTCGCAGGCGAGCACGCCGGGATAGGCCTTGGTCAGCCCTTCGAGGCTCAACACCTGCTCGGCCTGTCGCGTCATGCCGCTGCCGTCCCCCGCTCGCGCACCCGTCCGCTTTAGCCGAAGGCGGCGGCGCTCCGCAATCGGCGTGACGCGCCGGCGGCATCGATTGGCGCGAAGTGCCTGCGCGGCGGGCGATGGCGGCGCATCGCTGACGGCCCCTGCGTCGCCGATTGTGCGCCGACTCCGGGCAGGCTAGGCTTGGCCCATGACAGAGCCGCGCTTCGTCCACCTCCGCCTGCATACCGAATACTCGCTTCTGAAAGGCGCCGTGCGGCTGAAGAAGCTGCCCGAGCTCTGCCGGCAGGCGGGGATGCCTGCCGTGGCCGTGACCGATACAGCCAACATGTTCTGCGCGCTGGAGTTTTCGGTGGCCGCGATGGGCGCGGGCATCCAGCCGATCATCGGCTGCGAGGTGCCCGTGGCGCTGCCGCGCGAGGAGCGGCCGGGCCAGCGCCAGAGCCTCGATCGGCCCGGCGCCGTGGTGCTGCTGGCGCAGTCCGAGGCGGGCTACATGAACCTCATGAAGCTCAACTCCTGCCTCTACCTGCGCGGCGACGGGCAGGAGCCGCATGTGACGGTCGAGGAACTGGAACGCTACGCCGAAGGGCTCATCTGCCTGAGTGGCGGGCCGGACGGTCCGGCGGGCCGGCTCCTGCAGGAGGGCAAGCGCGCCGAGGCGGAGACGTTGATCCGCCGCCTCGCGGCGGCCTACCCCACGCGGCTCTACATCGAGCTTCAGCGTCATCCCGAGGACGGAGGCCTCTGGGCGCCCGAGCGGGCGACGGAGCGCGGCTTCGTCGAGATGGCCTACGCCATGGATCTGCCGCTGGTGGCCACGAACGACGTGCATTTCGTCAGGGAAGAGCACTACGAGGCGCACGACGCGCTGATCTGCATCGCCGAGGGCGCCTATGTGGACCAGTCCGCGCCGCGCCCTCGCCTCACGCCGCAGCACCGGTTCAAGACGCCGCAGGAGATGGCCGCGCTCTTCGCCGACCTGCCCGAGGCGATCGAGAACACCGTCGAGATCGCCCGCCGCTGCGCCTACGCCGCCGAAAAACGCGACCCGATCCTGCCGCGTTTCGCCGAGGACGAGGTGGAGGAGCTCCGCCGGCAGGCGAAGGAGGGGCTGGCCGCGCGTCTCGCCGTGATCCCGCACGCGGCGCCGGTCGAGGACTACGAGAAGCGGCTGGAGTTCGAGCTGGGCATCATCGAGGGGATGGGCTTTCCCGGCTATTTCCTGATCGTCGCGGACTTCATCAAGTGGGCGAAGGCGCGCGACATCCCCGTGGGCCCCGGCCGCGGCTCCGGCGCGGGCAGCCTCGTGGCCTATGCGCTCACCATCACCGACCTCGACCCGCTGCGCTACTCGCTGCTCTTCGAGCGGTTCCTGAATCCCGAGCGGGTCTCCATGCCGGACTTCGACATCGACTTCTGCATGGACCGGCGGGAGGAGGTCATCGACTACGTTCAGGAGAAATACGGCCGCGACAAGGTGGCCCAGATCATCACCTTCGGCGCGCTGCTCTCCAAGGCCGCCGTGCGCGACGTGGGCCGCGTGCTACAGATGCCCTACGGGCAGGTGGACAAGCTCAGCAAGCTGATCCCCGTCGAGGGCGTGAAGCCTGTCAGCATCGAACAGGCGCTGAAGGACGAGCCACGCCTCGCCGAGGCGGCGAAATCCGAAGAGGTGGTGGACCGCCTGCTGAAATACGGGATGCAGCTCGAGGGGCTGCTGCGCAACGCGTCCACCCACGCGGCCGGCGTGGTGATCGGCGACCGGCCGCTCGACGAGCTGGTGCCGCTCTATCAGGATCCGCGCTCCGAGATGCCGGCCACCCAGTTCAACATGAAGTGGGTGGAGCAGGCCGGACTGGTGAAGTTTGACTTCCTCGGCCTCAAGACGCTGACGGTCGTGCAGAACGCCATCGACCTGATCCACGCCTCGGGCCGCGACCTGCACACGGCCGCCGACGGCAGCACCATCTACGAACCCTTCGAGGGGGCCGAGAACGACATCGGGCAGATCCCGCTCGACGACGAAAAGACCTACGAGCTCTACGCCAAGGCGCGCACCGTCGCGGTGTTCCAGGTGGAAAGTTCAGGGATGATGGATGCGCTCAAGCGCATGAAGCCCACCTGCATCGAGGATATCGTCGCGCTGGTGGCGCTCTACCGCCCCGGCCCGATGGAGAACATCCCCAAGTACTGCGAGGTCAAGAACGGCCTGCGCGAGCGCGAATCGATCCACCCGTCCATCGACCACATCCTCGACGAGACGCAGGGCATCATCGTCTACCAGGAACAGGTGATGCAGATCGCGCAGGAGATGGCGGGATACAGCCTTGGCGAAGCCGACCTGTTACGCCGCGCCATGGGCAAGAAGATCCAGGCCGAGATGGACAAGCAGCGCCCGCTCTTCCTCGAGGGCGCGAAGAAGAACGGCGTGGACGAAGCCAAGGCGCTCGAGGTCTGGAACCTCCTCGACAAGTTCGCCAACTACGGCTTCAACAAGTCCCACGCCGCCGCCTACGCCGTCGTCAGCTACCAGACCGCCTGGCTCAAGGCCAACCACCCGGTCGAGTTCATGGCCGGCGTCATGAACTGCGACATCCACCTGACCGACAAGCTCGCCGTCTACTTCGAGGAGGTGACCAAGGGCCTGAAGCTCCCGTGGGAACCGCCCTGCGTGAACCGCTCCGAGGCGACCTTCACCGTGCGCGAGGGGCGGCTGGTCTATGCGCTGGGCGCGCTCAAGAACGTCGGCGTGGACGCGATGCGGCTCATCGTGGAGGGGCGGGGCGAGACGCCCTTCGCCTCGCTCTTCGATGTCGCGCGGCGGGTGGAGCTCAAGCGGATCGGCAAGCGCCCTCTGGAGATGCTGGCGCGCGCGGGCGCCTTCGACGCGCTCGACCCCAACCGCCGCCGCGTGCTGGAGAGCCTCGACGCGCTCATGGCCTACTCTGCGGCCGTGATCGAGCAGAAGACCTCGGCGCAGGTATCGCTCTTCGGCGAGGCGGGCGACGACCTGCCCGAGCCGCGGCTGGCCAATGTGCCCGACTGGCTGCCCGCCGAGCGGCTGGCGGAGGAGTTCGCGGCGGTGGGGTTCTACCTGTCCGGACACCCGCTCGACGACGACATGGCGGCGCTGCGCCGGCGCGACGTGCTGACCCTCGAGGAGGTGCAGGAGCGCGTGCAGCGCGGCCCCTGCGTTGTGAAGATGGCCGGCGTCGTCGCCGGCCGGCAGGAGCGCAAGTCGGCGCGCGGCAATCGCTTCGCCTTCGTCCAGCTCTCGGACCCGACGGGCGCCTACGAGGTCACGCTCTTCTCCGAGGCGCTGGAGGCCGCGCGCGAACTGCTGGAGCCGGGGGGGAAGGTGGTGGTGCGTGTCGAGGCGACGCTCGAGGCGGATCAGCTCAAGCTTTTGGGCCGTGGGGTGATGCGTGCCGAGGGCGAGGTGGCGCAGGCAGGCGCCACGGGCCTTCGCATCTTCGTCGAGGCCCCCGAGGCGATCCAGGCGGTGGCGGGCCTGATCGACGAGCCGGTGGCGCAGGTCGCCGGCCACCGGCCGGGGCCGCTCAAGCTGTGCCTCATCGGCGAGGGTCTGCCGGGCGAGGTCGAGGTGGACATCGGCCGCAGGATCGCCGCCAGCGCCGAGATCCGGCGCGCGCTCAAGAGCCTTCCGGGCGTCGTGGATGTTCAGGAGGCGTGACAGGGCGCGGACGGGCTGCGCGTTCGCCCTCGCGCTCGTTGCCGCCGCCTGCAGTGGTGTGTCCGATGTCGAGCGCCTCTCGGAGGTCGAGGTCGCCGGAGAGGCCGGCGCTGCCCGGGCTCTGCCCGAGCAGGACAAGGCCGGCGCCGGCTTTTTCTCGCGGCTCTTCGGCGCCCGCGATGCGCCCGCCTCTTCGGTGTCGGAGGCAGGGGCGGCGCGGGAGGCGGCTGACCCCGAGGCGCCGGCCACCGGCGGGGCAGGGGGCGGATTTCTCTCTCGGCTCTTCGGGGGCGATACGGGCGGCCGGCCCAGGACGGACGGCGCCGCCGAGGTTCAGGACATCGCCTTCGGCGACCGGCTGGCCTACGGCACGATCGGCCGTCTCTGCGACGTGCCCAACCGCAGGCTCGGCCGCGAAATCGCGCGCTTTCCCGAGCGACGGCCGATGTATCGGCTCTACGACAGCGATCCGGGCAACACCGCGCCGCACGCCTTCTACATCACCGGTTTTTCCGACGGCTGCGTGCGCCAGTTCACTGCCGCGCTCGCGATGTTCGGCGCCCCCTCGACGCACGAGTTCCTGCGTTACGGGCAGCCCGCCGAGGTTCAGCCCTTCTCCGCGACCGACGATGCCTACGAGAGCCTGAAGCGGCAGGTCTGCGGCGCGCGCCGCGGCCAGCCCTGCGGGCCGCGTATCGACCGTCTGGAGCGGAACACCGCCTTCGTGAGCATCTACGAGCGCTTCGGGGTCAATCCGATCTGGAAGAACCTGCTTCTCCACGACGGCCAGGTTCTCGCGGTCGATATCAAGAGCGGTTGAGACCGCAGCCGGGGTCGAAGGCGCCGGGCGGGCCAAGGGGGAGCTTATCGGCCCTGGTGGGCCTTTTCGCAGCGAGGCGGCCTGCAAGGGCCAACGAGCAGCGAGCCACGAGCCGTGCGCGACGCCGACTCTCGCCCCTGTCTCGCCCGCTCACCAGTGCGGCGGGCGGCGGTCGGGAAAGACCGCTGTGCCCGCCTCCGCCTCGCGTTCGGCCTCGCGCTGCATCAGCAGATCGACACGCCGGGACAGCCGCGCGAGCTCCGTCTCCTGACGCGTCACGGCGTCGGAGAGATCTTCCACCGTGCGCGCGAGTTCGGCGAGATGGCGCTCGATCCGCTCCAGACGCGTCTCATCCATCGCCGCCTCCTCTGTCCTGGTAGTGCCGCAGCACGAAGACCCGGATCGCGGAGGCGAGGCCCGCCTGCGTGCCGCGGGCCTCGTCGACCTCGGTGGCCAGGGCGTTCACGGTCACGCCCCGCTTCGCCGCGATCTCGCGGAAGGCCTTCCAGAACTCGTCTTCCAGCGAGACCGACGTGCGGTGCCCCCGCAGTGTGAGCGAACGCTTGACCGGCCGGCCCTTCATTCGTCGCGCTGTTGCCCGTCCAGCGCGCGCGCGATGCGCTCCGCTTCGGCGCGGGCGCGCTCGCGTTCCGCCTTCTTGCGGCCGAATCTGACCGCGTTCTCGTCGGCCTCGCGCTTCGCCTCGGCGCGCGCCCGGGCCTTGCGGTAGCGGTTGAGGTTGATCGGGGCGTCGGCCATCGCTGTCTCCGGTCGCGTCAGGCGGGCTTGGGCCCGATCATGTTCTCGGGTCGCACGACGCGCTCGAAGGTCGCCTCGTCCACGAAGCCGAGGCGGATCGCCTCTTCCTTGAGTGTCGTGCCGTTCCTGTGCGCCGTCTTGGCCACGGTGGTGGCGTTGTCGTAGCCGATCTCGGGGGCGAGCGCCGTGACCAGCATGAGCGACTCGCGCATCAGCTTGTCGATCCGCGCCTCGTTGGCCTGGAGCCCCTCGACGAGGTTGTCGGTGAAGGCCGCGCAGGCGTCCCCCAGGAGCTGCATGGACTGCAGCACGTTGTAGGCCATCATCGGCTTGTAGACATTGAGCTCGAAATGCCCCTGGCTGCCGGCGAAGCCCACGGCGGCGTCGTTGCCCATGACGTGCGCGCAGACCTGCGTGAGCGCCTCGCACTGGGTGGGGTTCACCTTGCCCGGCATGATCGAGCTGCCCGGCTCGTTCTCGGGCAGGATCAGCTCGCCCAGGCCGCATCGTGGGCCGGACCCGAGGAAGCGGATGTCGTTGGCGATCTTGTAGAGGCTCGCGGCCACCGTCCTGAGCGCGCCCGACATCTCTACCATCGCGTCGTGGGCGGCCAGCGCCTCGAACTTGTTGGGCGCGGTGACGAAGGGCATGCCGGTGATCTCGGCCATGTTCGCCGCGACCTCCTCGGCCCAGCCCTGGGTCGTGTTGAGCCCGGTGCCCACGGCGGTGCCGCCCTGCGCGAGCTCGTGGATGCGCGGCAGCGCGGCCTCGATCCGGGCGATGCCCATGGCGACCTGATGCGCGTAGCCCGAGAACTCCTGTCCCAGCGTGAGGGGCGTGGCGTCCTGCGTGTGGGTGCGCCCGATCTTTATGATGTGTTCGAAGGCCGCGACCTTCGCCTCGAGCGCCGCGTGCAGCTTGCGGAGCCCCGGCAGCGTCACATCGCGCGCCGTCATGGCCGTGGCGATGTGCATGGCCGTCGGGAAGGTGTCGTTCGACGATTGCCCCATGTTGCAATGGTCGTTCGGGTGGACCGGATCCTTCGATCCCATCTGACCGCCCAGAATCTCGATGGCGCGGTTCGCGATCACCTCGTTGGCGTTCATATTGGATTGCGTGCCCGAGCCGGTCTGCCAGACGACGAGCGGGAAGTGGTCGTCCAGCTTGCCGTCCACGACCTCCTGCGCGGCCTGCTGGATCGCCTCGCCCACCCTCTGCGGCAGCCTGCCTGCGCGGGTGTTGGCCATCGCGCAGGCCTTCTTGATCACGCCCAGCGCGCGGACGATGGCGACGGGCTGGCGCTCCCAGCCGATCGGGAAATTCATGATCGAGCGCTGGGTCTGCGCACCCCAGTAGCGATCCGCCGGCACCTCGAGCGGGCCGAAGCTGTCGGTTTCCGTGCGCGTCGCGGTCATGCGCCCCTCCTTCGCGTATGCGGTCGCATGCCGTCTAGCGCGCGCCCCCGGAAAGGGCAACGTTCACTTGCGGAAGCGGTCGAGGCTCACGACGTCCGCGTCCTTGCGCTCGGCCGCGTCGTCCTCTTCTTCCGGCGCGGGGCCGGACGCGTCTTCGCTTTCGTCGAGGTCGTCCCCGGACGCACCCGGGCTCTCGAAACGCAGGCCGAACTCGACCGACGGATCGACGAAGGTCCGAAGCGCGTCGAACGGCACGACGAGCCGCTCGGGCTGATTGCCGAAACTCAGCGTGACCGCGAAGCCCTCGTCATCGACCTCGAGCGCGTCGAACCAGTGCTGCATGACGATCGTCATTTCCTCGGGGTAACGTTCTCGCAACCAAGGCGCGAGCTCGACCCCCGGATGCTGCGTGTCGAAGGTGATGAAGAAATGATGCTCGCCGGGCAGGCCGTCGCGGGCGACATCGGACAGAACCTGACGGATCAGTCCGCGCATCGCGTGATGCATGAGCTTGCCGTAGTCTATCCGCTCCGCCATGCCGTCTCCGCCTCCGATGTCGCTGAGCATAGGGGATTCGGGACAATATGAAAGGGGCCGCCGCAGGGCTCATCCCGCCACCTGCCCGGCGAGCGCGCCCGCCGCGCCCATCGCCGCGATCGCGGGCGCCACGCCCATGCCGCGCCAGACGATCAGCGCGAGCGCGAGAAGGACCAGCCCGAACCGCACAGGGTCGAGGCTGCTCCAGACCGGCAGCGGCGCGGCGAGCCAGGCCGGGCCTGCCTGCATGTCTCCGAAAAGGACGTGCAGCGCGAACCACAGCGCGAGGTTGAGGATCACGCCGACAACCGCCGCGGTGATGCCCGAGAGCGCGCCCTGCAGGCGCGGGCGCGACGCGAGCGCCTCGACATAGGGCGCTCCGGCGAAGATCCAGAGAAAGCAGGGCACGAAGGTCATCCACAGCACGAGAAGGCCGGCCAGCAGCCCGAGCGCCCACCCGCCCTGCGCATGTCCCGCGAGATGGCCCACGAACTGCGTGACCAGGATGAGCGGCCCCGGCGTGGTTTCGGCCAGACCCAGCGTGTCGATCATCTGCGCCGTGGTCAGCCAGCCGAACTCGCCCACCACGGCCTGCGTCATGTAGGCCAGCACGGCGTAGGCGCCGCCGAAGGTGACCAGCGCGAGCCAGCCGAAGAACAGCGCGAGGTCCGTCAGGAATCCGGCGCCGGCGAGCCAGAGCGGCACCAGCGGCGCGGCCCAGAGTGCCCCCCAGAGCGCGACCGTCGCCAGGGTGCGGGGCCGCGCGCCCGGCGGAGGCGTGGGGCCGGCCGCTTCGTCGCGCGCGGCCCATGCACCCCAGAGCGCGGCCGCCGCGAGAATCGCCGGGAACGGCAAGCCCAGGATGAAGATCGCGGCGAAGGCGAGCCCCGCCACCGTCCAGTCTCCGGGTCCGCGCAGCGCCTTGCCGCCCAGCCGAAGGAGCGCCTGCAGCACGATCGCCACGACCGCCGCCTGCACGCCCGCGAAGACCGCCTGCACCAGCGGCACCTCTCCGAAGGCGATGTAGCCCGCCGCCAGCCCCCCGATCACCACGGCGCCGGGCGCCACGAAGAGCCCGCCCGCGATCAGCCCGCCGGGCACGCCCCTAAGCCGCCAGCCGGCATAGGTGGCGAGCTGCATCGCCTCGGGCCCGGGAAGCAGCATGCAGAAGCTCAGCGCACGCAGATACTCCGCTTCGGAGAGCCAGCCGCGCTCCTCCACGAGCTCGCGATGCATGAGCGAGATCTGCGCCGCCGGCCCGCCGAAGCTGAGCACGCCGATACGCAGGAAGGCGCGGGTGATCTCTGAAAGCGCGGCGTCGGGCATGACCCCCGCCCATAGGTGCCTGATGTGACAGGGAGGTGATAGCGCGCCGCGATCGATCCGCAATCCACGGCGCCGCTGTTCCACGCCTTCATGCGGACCGGATCCCCCCGGAGGCGCGCAACGCAAGCAGCGCCGCTGGCGGGCTTGCAGCTGTCGTAGGAAGGAAAGTGCAGGCTTCTGTTGCCAGGTGCCTGCGAACCCCGCCTGACCTTGCTAGAGGTCAGGGCTTCGAGATTTCGGTCTCGTTACCGCTTACGCGGCAACGGCGACCGGAGCATGATTGTCGTTGGCAATTATGCTTTACGGACCGATAACGGTGGTACCTCACCGGGGCAAAGCCACACCTTTACACGTTCGTCGATCCTGTTTCGGCCCCATGATCCCGCCAACGACAGGGGTATTGGTGGAGCCGCCGGGTACCGCCCCCGGGTCCGATCCGCTTATTGCGTGCGCGTTTATGCCCATAGTCCCCGAGGGGACACCGTCAATATTGACGCCCGCCGCCGCGATTTCAAGGGGTTTGCAGGGCGCGCGGCGGTGGACAAAGCAGGAAAAAGCCGCGAATCCTAAATGCCGGAGGGAGGGCCGCGATGCTGGCAGACCGCATCCGCGCGATGGGCGCGCCGCACTGGGGAGCACTCTACGCCGCGATCCTCGCGGCCTGGGCCGCGCTCTGGGCGATGGCTGCGGCCGCGTCCGACCTCGCGGCGCTCTCGGGCGCCTATGGCGCCGCGCTCTGGG
Source organism: Rhodosalinus halophilus (assembly GCF_003298775.1). GTDB lineage: Bacteria > Pseudomonadota > Alphaproteobacteria > Rhodobacterales > Rhodobacteraceae > Rhodosalinus > Rhodosalinus halophilus. The sequence goes on from NZ_QNTQ01000006.1 coordinate 441,976, forward strand.
AGACGCTCTGCGCGCCGGCCGCCGATGCAGCCGGCATTGCCCGGCTCTGGGCGATGTGGGCGCTGATGGGGGCGGCGATGATGACGCCCACCGCCTTGCCTGCCTTCGCCACCTACGAGGATCTCGGCCGCGCGACGCGCACCCGCTTCGGCGCCCTGGCAGGGGGCTATCTCGCCGTCTGGGCGGGTTTCGCCGCGGTGGCGGCGCTCGTGCAGACCGCCCTCTGGCAGTCCGGTCTGCTCGATCCGCTGGGCGCGAGCACGTCGGCGGCCCTCACCGCCGCGCTGCTCGCGCTCGCCGGCCTCTACCAGTTCAGCGCGCTCAAGCACGCCTGCCTGTCGAAATGCCGTGCGCCGCTCACCTTCTTCATGCAGCACTGGGACGAGGGGCCCTGGCGCATGGGCCTAAGGCTGGGCGCCGTGTGTCTCGGCTGCTGCTGGGCGCTGATGGCGCTCGCCTTCGTGGGCGGGACGATGAACCTCGGCTTCATGGCGGCGGGCATGGTGCTCATGGCCGTCGAGAAGCTCTCCCTCGGCCGGGCGCTCACGCGCCCGCTCGGGATCGCCCTCCTCGCCGCCGCGGCGCTCGTCGCGGCCGGCGCCCCATGACCGGAGAAAGAGATGACCGACAGGATCGCCGTTCGTGAGCCCATCGACAGCCGCCACCCCGCGGCCGGCCCGCGCCCGCGGCCGCCCGAGCCCTGGGCGATCCGGGGCGAGCTGATCCTCAACTGCAACTGCACCGTGTTCTGTCCCTGCGTCGTCAGCCTCGGCAAGCATCCGCCCACGGAAGGCGTGTGCCAGGCCTGGGCGGGCGTGCGCATCGACGAAGGCCACTACGGTGCCGAGGTTCTTTCGGGGCTCAACGTGGGTCTTCTGCTGGAGATTCCCGGGCAGATGGCGCGCGGCAACTGGAAGGCGGCGGCCTTCATCGACGAACGCGCGAGCGAGGCCGCCTTCGCCGCGCTCGTCAGGATATTCTCCGGCGCGGCGAAGGGAACGACCGGCCTGTTCTCGGTGCTGGTGAGCGAGTTCCTGGGTGCCGAGCGCGCGCCGGTGGTCTTCGAGACCGAGGGCGCGACGCGCCGGCTGATGGTCGGCAAGAAGATCCAGGGCGCGGTGGAACCGGTGCGCGGCGCCGACCCCGAGCGCGAGATCGTGGTGACCAACACGCAATACTGGATGGGGCCCGACATCACCGTGGCGACGGCCACGCAAGGGCGGGTGCGCGCCTACGGCCGGGTCTGGGATTTCGACGGGCGCAGCGCCGAGATCTGCCAGATCGACTGGCAGGGGCCGTGATGATCGGGCCGGACTACTGCCGCATGCTGGCGCGCTACGGCGCCTGGCAGAACGCCTGGCTGCGCGACCGGCTGGAGGCGATGCCTGCGGAGGCGGCGACGCGCGACCGCGGCGCCTTCTTCGGCTCGCTGCTCGGCACGGCGAACCATGTGCTTTGGGCGGACCGGGTCTGGCTCGCCCGGCTGGAGGGCGCGGAGGGGCCCGGGGGCACGATCCGCGAGAGCGCGCAGCTGTGTCCCTCGGCCGCCGACTGGGGCGCGGCGCGCGCAGAGATGGACGCGCGGCTGATCGTCTGGGCCGACGGGCTGGAGCCGACCGAGGTCGAGGGCGATCTGACCTGGTGGTCCGGGGCGGCCGGGCGCGAGGTCCGGCGCCCCCGTGCGCTCTGCATCGTGCACATGTTCAACCATGCCACGCAGCACCGCGGCCAGATGCACGCGATGCTCACCGCTTCCGGGGTGGACACGGAGGACACCGACCTGTTCCTGATGCCGGAGGACTGGCACCGCCACTGAGACGGGGCGGCGCCCTGTCGGCCTGCGGCCGACGCCTGGGGGGCTGGGCGAATGAAAGGACGAGGGCGCGCAGGGCGCCCGTCACGGAGCGAGAGGGAGAGACGATGTTCAACGCGCTTGTGGTCGAGAAGGACGCGGAAAGCGGCAAGACCTCTGCCGCCGTGCAGCAGATCGGCGAGGACGACCTGCCGCACGCCGAGGTGACGGTGGCGGTCGAGTATTCGACGCTGAACTACAAGGACGGGCTCTGCATCGGGCCGGGCGGCGGTCTCGTGCGGCACTACCCGCACGTCCCGGGAATCGATTTCGCGGGGACGGTCGAATCCTCGGACGACGACCGCTGGAAGCCGGGCGACAAGGTGATCCTTACCGGCTGGCGCGTGGGCGAGGCGCATTGGGGCGGCTACGCGCAGAAGGCGCGGGTGAAATCCGAATGGCTCGTGCCGCTGCCCGAGGGCATGACGACGCGGCAGGCGATGGCGGTGGGCACCGCGGGGCTCACCGCCATGCTGGCGGTGCAGGCGCTGGAGGATCAGGGGCTCGCCGAGCATCACGGGCCGGTTCTCGTCACGGGCGCCGCGGGCGGCGTGGGCTCGGTCGCGACCGCGATTCTCGCCCAGGCCGGCCGCGAGGTTGCCGCGGTCACGGGGCGGCCGGAGCAGGCGGAGTATCTCGAGGGGCTGGGCGCGACCGAGATCGTCCCGCGCGAGGAGCTCACGGAGGTCACGAAGAAGCCGCTGGAGTCCGAGCGCTGGGCGGGCTGCGTGGACGCGGTGGCGGGCGCGATGCTGGGCCGCGTGCTCAAGCAGATGAAATACGGCAGCTCGGTCGCGGCCGTGGGCCTTGCCGGGGGGGCTGCGATCGAGGGCGCGCTGATCACGCCTTTCATCCTGCGGGGGGTCAACCTGTTGGGAATCGACTCCGTGATGCAGCCCTACGCCAACCGCGTCCGCGCATGGGAGCGGATCGCGCGCGATCTGCCGATGGAGAAGCTCGAGGCGATGGTGCAGCCCGCGACGCTCTCGGATCTGCCAGCGCTGGGCGCCGACATCCTCGCCGGCAAGGTGCGCGGCCGCGTCGTGGTGGACGTGAACGCCTGACGCCTGCCTGACCCGGAACCTCGGTCCGCCCCGCGCGTTGTGTCCTCGCGGGGTGGGAAACGCACAGCTTCGTTGCATCCGGTCCGGCGAAAGGTCTAGGCTGTCGGCCACAACCGAGGCGCCGCGCCTCGCGGCGCGTCCCGGTTCGGTCCCCCGGGTCCGTTCTCGCGGCGTGCCGCAGGCCGTGAAGGCCCGTGGCGCGAGACAGGAGGGACGTGCGTGTTCAAGAAAATCATGACGCCGGTGGACCTGGCCCACGTCGGCACGCTGGAGAAGACGCTGCAATGCGCGGCCGATCTTTCCACCCATTTCAAGGCGCCCGTGGTCTACGTCGCCGTCACGTCGCCACAGCCGGGCAAGATCGCCCACACGCCGCAGGAATTCGCGCAGAAGCTCGAGGCCTTCGCGAAGGAGCAGGGCGAAAAGCACGGCATCGAGACCGGGTCGCACGCGATGACGAGTCACGACCCGACGATCGACCTCGATCCCACCCTGCTCAAGGCGGTGGAAGAGACCGGCTCGGACCTCGTGGTGATGGCGACCCATCCGCCGAACTTCAGCGACTACATCTGGCCGTCCAACGGCGGCTATGTGGCGGAGCATTCCAAGGTCTCCGTCCTGCTCGTCCGCTAAGACGGCGGCACGGCCGCGGCGCGCGGCTGCGAGACCGAGAACGAAACCAACAAGAGGGAGGCCGCAGATGGCCGACGAAACCAGCCCGGGTATCCCCGCCCCAGAGGGCGAAGCGGATATCATCGACACCGAATACGAAATCGGTCAGGACAACATCGAGGGAAAAGTCGGCCCGTTCGGCTTCGACATCCACAACCCGGTCTTCGTGATCTCGGGCCTCGTGGTCGTGGCCTTCGTGGCCTATGCGCTGATCGCGCCGCAGCAGGCGTCCGACTTCTTCGGGTGGCTGCGGCCGGCGCTGACGTCGAGCTTCGACTGGTTCTTCCTGCTCTCGGCGAACGTCTTCGTGATCTTCTGCCTCTTCCTGATCGTCTCGCCCTGGGGCTCCGTGCGCCTGGGCGGGGCGGAGGCGACGCCGGACTACGGCTATGCGGGCTGGTTCGCGATGCTCTTCGCGGCCGGCATGGGCATCGGGCTGATGTTCTTCGGCGTGCTGGAGCCGGCCTACTACTTCGCCACGCCCTGGGGCGACGCGCCGCTGGGCACCGTGCGGCCCTTCACCGAGGACGGCCAGCTGATCGAGGCGAACGTGGAAGAGGCGCGGCGCATGGCGCTGGCGGCGACCTCCTATCACTGGGCGCTGCACCCCTGGGCGATCTACGCGGTCGTCGCGCTGGCGCTGGCGCTGTTCAGCTACAACAAGGGCCTGCCGCTCTCGATCCGCTCGGCCTTCTACCCGATCCTGGGCGAGCGCGTCTGGGGCTGGTGGGGCCACATCATCGACACCGTGGCCGTCTTCGCCACGCTCTTCGGCCTCGCCACCTCGCTGGGCTTCGGCGCGCAGCAGGCCAACGCCGGCATGAACTACATCTACGGCATCCCGAACAACGTGACGGTGCAGGTGATCCTCATCATCGCGATCACGGCCGTGGCGCTGGTTTCGGTTCTGCGCGGTCTCGACGGCGGCGTGAAGCGGCTGTCCGAGATCAACATGATCCTCGCCTTCCTGCTGCTGCTCTTCGTGCTCTTCGCCGCGGGGGCCGGCACCATCCTTTCGGAATTCGTCGCGGGCCTTGGCGCCTATGCGCGGGAGGTGGTGCCGCTGTCGAATCCCTTCGGGCGCGAAGACCTTGGCTACATGCAGGGCTGGACGGCCTTCTACTGGGCCTGGTGGATCAGCTGGTCGCCCTTCGTGGGCATGTTCATCGCGCGCGTCAGCCGCGGCCGGACGGTGCGCGAGTTCATCACCTGCGTGCTGATCATTCCCTCGATCGTCTGCATCCTGTGGATGGCCGTCTTCGGCGGCTCGGCGATCAGCGACATGATCGCCAACCCCCAGACGAGTGCGGTCAAGGCGAACGTGATCGACACCTATTCGCCGGAACTGTCGCTCTTCGCGATGCTGGAGAGCCTGCCGCTGGCGGCGATCACCTCGACCCTCGGGATCATCCTGGTGATCGTGTTCTTCGTGACCTCGTCGGACTCGGGCTCGCTGGTCATCGACACGATCACGGCCGGCGGCAAGGTGGACGCGCCGGTCACGCAGCGGGTGTTCTGGTGCACCTTCGAGGGGCTGGTGGCGATCGCGCTGCTGATCGGCGGCGGCCTGACGGCGCTGCAGGCCATGGTGATCTCCACGGGCCTGCCTTTCACGATCATCCTGTTGTTGATCTGCTGGGCCATCGTGAGGGGACTGATCGCGGAGAAGCGCGCCTGAGCCGAGCCGCTGAAGAGGGGGGCTGTCTGCCCCCCTCTGCCGCTCGCGCGGCATTCACCCCCCGAGGATATTTCGATCCAAGAAGAAGGACCGGGCGCGCGCTTGACGGCGTGCGCCCGGCGCGCTTTCAGTGTCCGTCATGGATCTGGATCTGGACTTCGTGCGGGCGCAGTTTCCCGCCTTCGCCGAGCCGTCGCTCGCCGGGCAGGCGCATTTCGAGAACGCCGGCGGCAGCTATGCCTGCGCGCCGGTGATCGCGCGGCTGGAACGCTTCTATCGCGCGCGGAAGGTGCAGCCGCACGGCGCCTTCTCGGCGAGCCGGGAGGCGGGCGCGGAGATGGACGAGGCGCGCGCGCGGCTCGCGGCGCTCCTGGGGATCGGCGCGGACGAGCTTTCCTTCGGTCCATCGACCACGCAGAACGTTTATGTCCTCGCCCGCGCCTTCGCCGAGATGATGGCGCCCGGCGAGGCGATCGTGGTGACCGATCAGGATCACGAGGCGAATTCGGGGCCCTGGCGGCGGCTGGCGCGGGAGGGGATCGAGATCCGCGAGTGGAAGATCGACCCCGAGACGGGGCATCTCGATCCAGCCGATCTCGCGCCGCTCCTGGACGAGACCGTGCGCCTCGTCTGTTTTCCGCATTGCTCGAACGTGGTGGGCGAGATCAACCCTGCCGTCGAGATCACGGCGATGGCGCATGCGGCCGGCGCCTTCGTCTGCGTGGACGGCGTGAGCCTCGCGCCGCACGGGCTGCCGGACCTCGGCGCGCTGGGCGCGGACATCTACCTCTTCTCCACCTACAAGACCTACGGGCCGCACCAGGGCGTCATGGCGATCAGGCGGCAACTCGCGGAGCTCCTGCCGGCGCAGGGCCACGAGTTCAACGCCGGGCGTTCATCCAAGCGGTTCGTGCCGGCCGGGCCGGATCATGCCCAGGTCGCGGCCTGCGCCGGAATCGCCGATTACTGGGATGCGCTCCATGCGCGACATTTCCCCGAAGAGCCCGACGCGGCGACGCGCGCCGCGCAGGTGGGCGCGCTCATGCGGACGCACGAGACGGCGCTGTTGCAGCCGCTGCTCGACTATCTCGCCGGGCGCAACGACCTGCGCCTGCTCGGGCCGCGCAGGGCCGAGGGCCGCGCGCCCACGGTGGCCGTCGCGCTCGACCGGCCGGGGGCGGAGGCGGCGGAGCGGCTTGCCGGGGAGGGGATCATGGCCGGTGGCGGCGACTTCTACGCCCACCGTCCGCTCGGCGCGATGGGGATCGATCCCGCGCATGGCGTGCTGCGGCTGAGCTTCGTGCACTACACCACCGCCGGCGAAGTGGAACGCGCGATCGCCGCGATGGACGCCGCGCTTTGACCACGGCGCATTCGCGCTAGCTCCTGCCTCGACGCAAGACCCGCGAGTGCCGCCGCCGTGCCCGAGACCGCCCCGATCCTGCTCTGGTTCCGCCGCGACCTGCGGCTGAGCGACCACCCGGCGCTGCATGCCGCGGCGCAGGCCGGACCGCCCGTGATCCCGATCGTGCTGCGCGATCCGGTGACGGACGGGCTGGGGGCGGCGCCGAAGTTCCGGCTCGGGCTGGGGCTCGAGGCGCTCGCCCGCACGCTGGAGGACCAGGGCAGCCGGCTTATCCTGCGCTCGGGCGCGGCGCTCGATGTGCTGCGCGCCCTGGTCGCGGAGACGGGGGCGCGGTCGGTCTGGTGGACCCGGGCCTACGATCCCGACAGCGTCGCGCGCGACACCGAGGTGAAGGCCGCGCTCAAGGCCGAGGGGATCGAGGCGCGCAGCTTCGGCGGCCATCTGCTTTTCGAGCCCTGGACCGTGGCGACGAAGGAGGGCGGCTTCTACAAGGTCTATACGCCCTTCTGGCGCGCGGTGCGCGACCGCGAGGTCGATGCGCCGCTGCCCGCGCCCGGCCGCATCCCCGCGCCCGCGAGCTGGCCGGAGAGCGAGCGGCTGGCGGACTGGCGGCTCGATGCCGCGATGCACCGGGGCGCGGCGGTGGTCGCGCCCTACGCCCGCGTCGGCGAGCGTGCCGCGCAGGGCCGGCTGGGGCATTTCATGGCGCATGTCGTGGACGGCTACGCAGAGAGCCGCGACCGGCCGGCGGAGGACGGCACCTCTTGCCTGAGCGAGAACCTGAGCCTGGGCGAGATCAGCCCGCACCAGTGCTGGCACGCCGGGGTCCGCGCGATGGAGGAAGGCAAGGCGGGCGCCCAGACCTTCCTGCAGGAACTCGTCTGGCGCGAATTCGCCTACCACCTGATGCACCACACGCCGCGGCTGACCTCGGCCAACTGGCGGCCGGACTGGGACGCCTTCCCGTGGTCGGAGGACGAGAGCGCGGCGACCGTGCACGCCTGGAAGCAGGGGCGCACGGGCATCGAGATGGTCGATGCAGGCATGCGCGAGATGTATGTGACGGGCCGGATGCACAACCGCGCGCGCATGATCGTGGCGAGCTACCTGACCAAGCATCTGATGACGCACTGGAAGATCGGGCTGAAATGGTTCGAGGACCACCTGATCGACTGGGATCCGGCCTCCAACGCGCTGGGCTGGCAGTGGTCGGCGGGCTCGGGGCCGGATGCCACGCCCTACTTCCGCGTCTTCAACCCGGTCACGCAGGCCAAGCGCTTCGACCCGGACGCCGCATACCGCCGGCGCTGGATCGCGGAGGGGCAGCGCGACCCGCCGGAGAGCGCCTGCGCCTATTTCGAGGCGATCCCGCGGCGCTGGGGCCTCGCGCCGACCGACGCCTACCCCGCGCCGGTCGTCGCGCCGGACGAAGGCCGAAAGATCGCGCTCGACGCCTATGAATCGAGGGACTTCTGAGAGGGCACGCCGCGCCCGGGCTTGCCGCCCGGGGCGGTTTCCGCATAGCTAACGCCAACGCAAGTATGGAAGATCGCGCATGATCCTGACCTCGACCGAAGGCCAGTCCGGTCTGCCGCGCTACTTCGCGCGCATTTTCGACATGGCGTCGCGGATGAATGCCGGCCGCGTGGATTTCGTGCTGTCCGACGGGCGGCGCTTTCGCGCCGAGGGCCGCGCGCCCGGACCCGTGGCCGAGATGCACATCCACGACGACGACGTCTTCGCCCGGCTCCTGCGCGAGGGCGACGTGGGCTTCGCCGAAGCCTACATGGACGGCGACTGGAGCACGCCGGACCTGCAGGCCTTCATGGATCTGCTGCACGCGGGCAACGACGAGATCTACGAGGGCTTCCCCGGCATGGCGCTGGTGCGCGCGCTGGAGCGCGTGCGCTTCTGGCTGCAGTCGAACACCAGGCGGCAGGCGAAGAAGAACATCGCCGCGCACTACGACCTCGGCAACGACTTCTACCGCCTGTGGCTCGACGACACGATGACCTATTCCTCGGCGCTCTTCGAGACGGGCCAGGAGAGCACCGAGAAGGCGCAGGAGGCGAAATACGCGGCCCTTGCCGACAAGCTCGACGTGAAGCCGGGCGATCATGTGCTGGAGATCGGCTGCGGCTGGGGCGGCTTCGCGGAATATGCCGCGCGCGAGCGGGGGCTTCGCGTCACCGGCCTCACGATCAGCCAGGCGCAGTTCGATTTCGCGCAGGCGCGTATCGCGCAGGCCGGGCTATCGGACCGGGTGGACCTCAAGCTTCAGGACTACCGCGACGAGCGCGGGCAATACGACGCGGTGGCCTCGATCGAGATGTTCGAGGCAGTGGGCGAGCGCTACTGGCCGGTCTTCTTCGCGGCGCTGCGCGAGCGGCTGAAGCCGGGGCGCAAGGGCGCGCTGCAGGTCATCACCGTCGAGGACAAGCGGTGGGAGAGCTACCGCAGGAACGTCGATTTCATCCAGAAGTACATCTTTCCCGGCGGAATGCTGCCCTCGCCCTCTGCCCTGCGGCGCGAGACCGAGCGGGCGGGGCTTTCCTTCGAGGACAGCCACGAGTTCGGCGAAAGCTACAGCCAGACGCTGCGCCGCTGGCACGACAGCTTCGCCGAAAGCTGGCCCAAGGCGCAGGCCATGGGCTTCGACGAGCGCTTCCGGCGGATGTGGAGTTATTACCTCACCTCTTGCGCGTCTCTGTTTCAAAGCGGAATGTGCGACGTGACGCAGATTACAGTGCAAAGGCCTGCCTGATGCCTACGGCCGCGCGCCTGGTCGCCGCTATCGCGCTTGCCGCGCTCGGCTGGTTCGCCTCCGAGCTGATCAAGCCGCTGATCGAGGCGCAGACCGGGCGCACGGAGTTCGGCGCCTTTTCGGCGATCAATCTGGTGATCGGCGCTGTCTGCGGATGGATCGTGATCGGCAAGCGCGCCGGGCGCGGTTATTCCGCCGCGATCGGAAACGGCATCACCGGCACGGCGGCGCTCGTGTTCTGGGGACTCTTCGTGCAGGCGGTGTCGGAAATGGTAAGGCTCTCCCTCGCGCGCCGCTACGATGGTCCGATAGAGGCGATCGCCGCCGTCTTCGAACTCATCGTGGACTACGGCGCCTACCTGCTCGACGCGCAGATGCTCGTCGCGCTGTTCGCCGGCGCCATCGTCGCCGGGGTGAGCTCGGAGTACGCGGCACGGCGCTGGCGCTGAGGGGGGCCGATTGCGCGACGTCTTCCTCTACGGCACGCTCCGGCACGCGCCGCTGCTGGCGATCGTTCTGGGCGAGACGCCCCCGGGCCAGCAGGCGGCCCGGCTGAGCGGGCATGCGGTGCGCGCGGTGGCGGGCGCACCCTATCCCGCCCTGGTTCCCGCGCCCGGGGAATCCGCCGAGGGCATCCTCCTGCGCGATCAGGGCCCGCGCGCCCTTGGTCGGCTGTGCCACTACGAAGCCGCGTTCGGCTATGCCGCCGCGCCGGTGACCGTAGAGACGGATGCGGGACCGAAACCGGCGCAGGTCTTCCTCCCGGATGTGCCGCCCGAGACGGACGGGCCCTGGTCGCTGGGGGATTGGCAGGCCGCATGGGGCCGCCTCAGCGAAGAAGCCGCGCGCGAGGTGATGGCCCATCACGGCCGCCTCAGTCCGGGCGCGATCGGTGACATCTTCGGCATGATCCGGTCGCGGGCGCATTCGCGTGTGCTGGGCGCGACGCCGCGGCCCCGGGCGCCGATCGTGGCGAGCGCCGATCGCGGCTCCGTCGAGCTTCTCGCGCACCGCCGCCCCTATGCGAGCTATTTCGCGATGGAGGAACAGGATCTGCGCTTTCCGCTCTTCGGCGGCGGTTACAGCGAGGCGGTGACGCGGGCCGCGCTGGTGGCGACCGATGCGGCGCTGGTCGTGCCCTACGACCCGCGCCGCGACGAGGTGTTGCTCATCGAACAGTTCCGGCCCGGGCCCTACCTGCGCGGTGATCCGCGCCCCTGGTGCCTCGAGCCGGTGGCCGGCCGCGTGGACCCGGGCGAGGCGCCCGAGACCACGGCGCGCCGCGAGGCCGAGGAAGAGGCGGGCGTCACGCTCGAGAGGCTCGAGACGATCTCGCGCAGCTACCCTTCACCGGGCTGTTCGACGGAGTTCTTTTACATCTATCTCGGACTTGCGGATCTGTCCCGGCCGCCGGCGGAGACCGGCGGGCTGGAGGAGGAAGCCGAGGATATCCGGCGCCACGTGCTGCCCTTGGAACAAGTCGTGGAATGGGCGGACGCGGGCCTTCTGGACGTCGGGCCGCTCGAACTATCCGTGCATTGGCTCGCACGCCATCGTGACCGGCTCCGCACCGCGGGTTGAGTTGAGCCGGGGCGGGGCCTAGACAGGACATGCACCCTGACGAGAGGCCCCAGATGCGCGTGGCGAAAGACCTGGCCGAAGCCATCGGCAACACCCCCCTGATCCGCCTCAACGGTCCCAGCGAGGTGACGGGCTGCGAGATCTGGGGCAAGGCGGAGTTCATGAACCCCGGCCAGTCGGTCAAGGACCGCGCCGCGCTCTGGATCATCCGCGACGCGGTCGAGCGGGGCGCGCTCGGGCCCGGCGGCACGATCGTCGAGGGCACGGCCGGCAATACCGGCATTGGCCTGGCGCTGGTGGGCTCCTCGATGGGTTTCCGAACGGTCATCGTGATCCCGGAAACGCAGAGCCAGGAAAAGAAGGACATGATCCGCCTCGCGGGCGCCGAGCTCGTCGAGGTGCCGGCGGCGCCCTATCGCAATCCCAACAACTACGTGCGCTATTCCGGAAGGCTGGCCGAGCGGCTGGCACAGTCGGAGCCGCAGGGCGCGATCTGGGCCAATCAGTTCGACAACGTCGCCAACCGGCAGGCCCATGTCGAGAGCACCGGGCCGGAGGTCTGGGCGCAGACCGAGGGAAAGGTCGACGGCTTCATCTGCGCCGTGGGCTCGGGCGGCACGCTGGCGGGGGTGGCGCAGGCGCTTCAGCCCAAGGGCGTGAAGATGGGTCTCGCCGATCCGATGGGCGCGGCGCTCTACAGCTACTACACGACCGGAGAGTTCAAGGCGGAGGGCAGTTCGATCACCGAAGGCATCGGTCAGGGGCGGATCACCGCCAATCTCGAGGGCTTCACCCCCGACTTCTGCTATCAGATCCCGGACGACGAGGCGCTGCCCGTCGTCTTCGATCTGCTCGAGCGCGAGGGGCTCTGCCTCGGGGGGTCGTCGGGGGTGAACGTGGCCGGCGCCATGCGCATGGCGCGCGAGATGGGACCGGGGCACACCATCGTCACGATCCTGTGCGACTATGGCACGCGCTATCAGTCGAAGCTCTTCAACCCCGCCTTCCTGCGCGAGAAGGGGCTGCCCGTGCCGCGCTGGATGGAGCGGGACGCGGTGGACATGCCCGACGTGACGGTGGCGCCTGAATGAGCCGCCACCTGCCTCGCTTCGCAAACCTCGCCGCGATCGTTCTTTCCTTCTGGCTCGTCGTCGGCGCGGCGCTCGCCCAGACGACGGCTGAGCCCCCGGACTACGAGGAATGGGGCCGGATCGCCGAGCGCGCCGAGCAGGTGGTCGAGCGTGGACAGGCCTCTGAAGACGCGCTGGAACAGCTTCGCGCGCAGATCGCGCAATGGCGCGATCGCTTTCTCGCTGCGCAGAGCCAGAACGCCACGCGTATTCAGACTCTGGAAAATCAGCTCGAGGCGCTCGGCCCGCCGCCGGAAGAGGGCGCCGAGGAGCCGCCGGAGATCGCGGAGCGACGGGCCGAGCTGCGCGCGCGGCTCGAGAGTCTTCGCGCGCCCGTGCGCAATGCCGAGGAGGCCTTCACGCGCGCCAACGGCCTGATCGACGAGATCGACGAGATCATCCGAACGCGACAGGTCGATGAACTGCTCTCGCATGGCCCGTCGCCGCTGGTGCCGGCGAACTGGGCCACGGCCCTGAGGGAAGCGAGCCACGCGGCGCGTTCGCTCGAAACGGAGGTCCAGACCGCGATCGGAACCCCCTCGCGGGTGGCGGAGGCGCGCGACCGTCTGCCGGTGATCGTGCTTCTGCTGGCAGCCGGCGCCCTGCTGCTGCTGCGCGGCCACCGCTGGGTGAACAACCTGGGCGATCTGATGCGAAGGCGCACAAGGCGCGGAACCGGCGTCTGGTCGCTCCTTATCTCCGTCGGACATATCGCGCTGCCTTTCGCCGGGCTCTCGGCGATCGTCTGGGCAGCGGCGCTCAGCGGACTCGCCGGGCCGCGCCTGTCGCAACTGCTGACCTTCCTGCCGGTGGCCTTCGCGCTGCTGTTGGGCTACCGCTGGCTGGGCCAGAGGCTCTACAGCCCGCTGGACGCCGAAGCAGTGATCCCCCTGGAGGGCGGAACGCGGCGCGAGGCGCGCAACTACAGCACATTGCTCGCCGGCCTTCTGGTCGTCCAGCTCGTGATCGGCGCCTTTGTCGATCTCGCCTCGCTGTCGCAGGCCACCGAGGCGGTCCTGCAGTTCCCGGTGACGGTGCTGCTGGGGCTCGTACTGTTCCGCATGGGCGTGATCCTGTCCCGCTTCCGCGGGGTGGAGCTCGCCGAAAATGCTTTCGTGAACCGCGTGACCCGCTTCATGGGGCGGCTTTCGATCCTTGTGGCGGTGCTCGCGCCGCTCTTGGCGGCGGTGGGCTATCTCAACGCCTCGCTGCTGATCCGGCCGTGGGTCGTGACCCTGGCCATCGCCGGGCTCGTGCTGATCCTGCAGCGCCTCGTGCGCGACGTCGACCAGCTACTCACCGGGCGCGAGACCGCGGGCGAGGGGCTGCTTCCGGTGCTGATCGGCATGGCCCTGACCATCGCCGCGCTGCCCTTCTTCGCGCTCGTCTGGGGCGCGCGCACCGCCGAGCTGACCGAGATCTGGGCCCGCTTCCGCGAGGGCTTCGTGGTCGGCGAGACGCGGATCTCCCCGACGGACTTCCTCGTGCTCGTCGTCGTCTTCGCGGCGGGTTACGCGGCCACGCGCGCCTTGCAGAACGGCTTGCGCAACTCGGTCCTGCCGCGCACCAGGCTCGACAAGGGCGCGCAGACGGCACTGGTCTCGGGCACCGGCTACGTCGGCATCTTCCTCGCGGCGCTGATCGCGATATCGGCGACCGGTCTCGATCTGTCGTCGCTCGCCATCGTCGCCGGCGCGCTCTCCGTCGGCATCGGCTTCGGCCTGCAGAACATCGTCTCGAACTTCGTCGCGGGTATCATCCTGCTGATCGAGCGGCCGGTGTCCGAGGGCGACTGGATCGAGGTCGGCGGACAGATGGGCATCGTGCGCAAGATTTCGGTTCGGTCGACGCGAATCGAAACCTTCGACCGCACCGACGTGATCGTGCCCAACGGCGACTTCGTCTCCGGCGTCGTCACCAACTGGACGCGCGGCAACACCATCGGGCGGGTGATCGTACCTGTCGGCGTGGCCTACGGCACCGACACCCGCAAGGTCGAGCGCATCCTGCGCGAGGTCGCCGAGGATCATCCGCTGGTGCTGATGGACCCGCCGCCCTCCGTCTTCTTCCGTGGCTTCGGCGCGGACTCGCTCGACTTCGAGATCCGTGCCATCCTGCGCGACGTGAACTGGGTGCTCAACGTGCATTCCGACATGAACCACGCGATCGCCCGGCGCTTCGCGGAGGAGGGCGTCGAGATTCCCTTCGCCCAGCGCGACGTCTGGCTGCGCAACCCCGAGACGCTGTTTCCCGACCGGTCGACGCCGCCAAAGGCTGCCGCCGCCGCCCCCGAAGCCGCGCCGCCGCCGCGCGCGCCCGACCCCTATCTCGACAGGCCCGAGACCGACGCGGAGTCCGACGGAGACGGCCGATGACCCGCATGCTCTTTCGCGAGGATCCCTACGCCCGCAGCGCGCCGGCCCGCGTGATCCGCGTCACGCCCGAGGGCGGCGTCGTGCTCGACGCGAGTCTTTTCTACCCGACGGGCGGCGGCCAGCCCGGAGATTCCGGCCGCCTCGAGTGGGAGGGCGGCAGCATGGCGGTGGCGACTGCGGCGAAGGGCGAGGGCGAGGAGATCGTGCTGCTCCCGGAAGAGGGCGACGCCCCGCCGCCGGAGGGAAGCGAGGTGATCCAGGCGCTCGACTGGGAACGTCGCTTCGCGCACATGCGCATGCACACCGCGCTGCATCTGCTCTCTGTCGTTCTGCCGCTGCCGGTCACGGGCGGCGCGATCGGCGCGGGCAAGGGCCGGCTCGACTTCGACATGCCCGAGGCGCCCGAAGACAAATCGACCCTGGAAGACGCGCTGAACGCGCTCGTCGCGCGCGATCTGCCGGTGACCGAGGACTGGATCACCGAGGCCGAGCTCGCCGCCAATCCCGCATTGGTCAAGACGATGTCCGTGGCGCCGCCGACGGGCGCCGGCCGGGTCCGCCTGATCCGGATCGGGCAGGGCGACGAGCAGGTCGATCTGCAGCCCTGCGGCGGCACCCATGTCCGCAGCACCGCCGAGATCGGCCCCCTCCGCCTCGGCAAGATCGAGAAGAAGGGACGGCAGAACCGGCGCGTGACACTGCATCTCGCGGCGTGAGCCGCGCGGACAGCCCCGCGCCTTTCTCCGGGGTCTCCGGAGAGCGGCGCAGTCCAGGCCGGTCGCGCCCGGCGCCGACGCGGGAGGCCTCGCCGTCCGCCACGAACCCCCGCCCCCCGCGCAGCAACGCCGGCGACGTCTCGTCGCCGTTCAGAAGGCATGACGCAGGCGTTCCGTCGCTCCCGGCAGCCGCGCTCTCTCGCCCCGCCCTCCGGCGCGCCGCATGCCCCTTGCATCGCGCGGCCCTCTGATGCACATACGAAAGCCGCGGAGAGGTGGCCGAGCGGTCGAAGGCGCACGCCTGGAACGCGTGTAGGCCCGAAAGGGTCTCCAGGGTTCGAATCCCTGTCTCTCCGCCACTTGCCCTCGCGAAAGCGTTCTCCCGATCCGGCTGCGACCGGATTTTCTCGTTGTATTCGAAGGTTATGCGGGAGGGGCTGAGCACTGGCCCCGGCGCCAGGAGGCCCGGAAGCGGGGTCACGTCCGTCAAGGTGGTGGAAAAAGCGGGGTGGCCTGAGGGCATGATCAGGCGGCTTCGGTTGCAATGCTGAGGATGGGATCGGTGTCGGCGGCGTCGATCTGAGCGAAGGCCTCGACCTGCATGTAGCGGTGCTGGGTTTGCCATTCGTCATTCTGCTCGAACAGGACCGCGCCGATCAGACGCGAGATCGAGGCCTCGTTGGGGAAGATCCCGACGACATCGGCCCGGCGTTTCACCTCCTTGTTCAGACGTTCTATGGGATTCGTGCTGTGCAGCTTCGTGCGGTGCTGGCGTGGGAAGGCCATGTAGGCCAGCACGTCGTGCTCGCTGTCGTCCATCAGGGTCGCGAGCTTCGGCCAGCGCGGCCGCACCTGGTCCGCGACATGGCGCCATGTTTCTCCGGCGCGCTCGCGGTCGGGCTGATCGAAGGCCTGGCGGATGGCCGCGGCCACGACGGTGTGCTGGCCCTTCTGGACGTGCGCCAGGGCGTTCCGCATCCAGTGAACGCGACAGCGCTGCCAGGTCGCTTCGAAGACGCGCTGTATCGCCGCTTTGAGGCCGAGGTGAGCGTCGCTGATGGCGAGTTTCACACCATCGAGCCCGCGCGACTTCAGATCTCGCAGGAAGTCGGTCCAGAAGGTCTCGGCCTCCGAAGGTCCCGTACCCAAACCGATGATCTCGCGACGGCCGTCGGTGTTCACCGCCACTGCGATTATTGCCGCCACCGAGACGATCCGGCCGCCCTGGCGCACCTTGAGGTAGGTGGCATCGAGCCAGAGATACGGCCAGTCGCCGGTGAGAGGGCGGTTGAGGAACTCGCCGACGCGGTCGTCGATGTCTTTGCAGAGCTTCGACACGGTACTCTTCGAGATGCCGCTGAGGCCCATGGCCTGCACCAGTTCGTCCACGCGCCGGGTCGAGACGCCGCCGATCCACGCCTCCTGGATGACCGCGACCAAGGCCTTCTCGGAGGTCCTGCGCGGCTCAAGAAAGCCGGGAAAGTAGGAGCCCTGCCGCAGCTTCGGCACGCGCAGGTTCACGGTTCCGAGCCGAGTGTCGAGCGCTCGGTCGCGATAACCATTGCGATAGGTGGTCCGAGCCTCAGCCCGTTCGTGCCGGCCGGCGCCGATGACGCCTTCGACATCGCTTCCATGATAAGCTGAAGAACTGCCTCGGCGACGGCGCGGAGGAAATCACCCTCGTCGTGCTTCTCAAGCAGCTCGGTGAGGGACATGTTGGACTTGGTCATCGGGGTCTCCGTGAGAGCGTGGTCGAAGTCGGCAAACTACACCGCGACCTTACACCTCGATGGCCACCACGCTTACACCGCGACGACGCGCGGAATTTCCACCACCTCCTCGGACACTAACCGGAAGCGGTCTCTCAGGGCCGGTATTCTCCGGACCTCATGACTGCGCCGATTTTGGTGAGAAGGTTGCAAGCCGCGGAAATAAAATGACTCTTTGGAGTTCCGGGCTAAACACTTCGACGCCAGTGGCGTGCGTAGGAAGACACTCAGATCGAACATTCAACAGGCGCATCATACCCTGCAGGGCTGAACCAATCAGCTGGACGAGCTGACATCTTCGCCTTCTCTCGTAGATGGCGAGATCTCGCGTTCCCAGAGCTCGAGCGTCTCCGTTTCGGAGAGCGACCATGTTGAAAGCTGATCGGCCGCTGCCGCGACCTTTTCCGGCTTTCCAAGGGCACACTCCCAGATCGTCGCTACGCCCCGGACCGCAGCAAGCAGCGCGCCCCGAACGGCGCTGTCTCGCGCGACGTTCGCGTCGAACTTTGCCTGCCAGAACGCTAAGCGCGTCGCGGGAGTGGTAGCGTCGCGGCACCCATCATGCCGATGCCAGAAACACCCGTGCACAAAGATGACCGCGCGGTGCTTCGGGAGGACGAGGTCGGGCCTACCGCGGACGTTCTTCGAGTGAAGCCGGTAGCGGAACCCGCGTGCGTGCAGAGCCCGCCGAAACCAGTCAGGCCACCAAGAGCTACACCACATCGTGGGACACGAGCGGAACGCTCCTGAACCGGACTGGTCAGAAGTCGACGCTGACGCGTCGCAACTCGCTCTCGAGGAAGCGCGAGCCCTCGAGCTCGGAACCGAGACAGCCGCGGACGCAATTGACGCCGCCATCGACAGCCGCCTGCTGGTGCGCGGTGCGGGGGAAAGGGCACTGGTCGGGCGACCGCAAGCCGAGCACGCTCTGGCAGATCCCCGGCCGCGACGAGGACGCCGCCACCGTGCACGGCACGCAGAAGCCCGTGGAATGCATGCGCCGGCCGATGCTCAACAACTCCAGCCCCGGGCAGGCGGTCTACGAGCCCTTCGCCGGCTCGGGCAGCACGCTGATCGCGGCCGAGACCACCGGGCGAGCGTGCCAGGCGATCGAGCTCGATCCGGCCTACGTGGACGTCGCTGTGCGCCGCTGGGAGGCCTTCACCGGCGAGACGGCCCTGCTGGAGGGCGACGGGCGCAGCTTCGCGGAGCTGGCCCGTGAGCGGCAGGAGGTCCCGGCATGAGCCAGTCGCGCCTCCTCTCGGCTCTCGAGGCCGTCGCGAACGTGGCGGCGGGCTTCGCGGTCGCGCTGATCGTGCAGCTGGGCGTCTTCCCGCGCGTGGGCATCGCGGCCACGCTGTCGCAGAACGCCGCGCTGGCGGGCATCTTCACCGCCGTCTCGCTGGTCCGGAGCTACCTGCTGCGGCGGCTCTTCGACCGGAACGGAGCGGCGCCATGACAGGCCGCAAGCCAAAGCCCACGGCGGTCAAGCGCGCGCAGGGCAAGCCCGGCAAACTCGGCGACCCGAACGGCGCAGCCGCTCTCCGGCGCGCCGGCAAGGGCGGGGCCGCGCTGCAGGCCACGGTTCGGAAAAACGCCGACGCTTTCGCGGCCGAGCTGGCCCCGGTGGTGGCGGAGATCCAGAAGGCGGGCCACACCTAACTGCGCGCCATCGCGGCGGAGCTCAACGCCCGCGGGGTCCGGACCCGGTGGGGCGGGCGGTGGCATGTGTCGAACGTCGGGAAGCTGCTGGAGCGGATCGAGGCGCTGGAGTCGGTATAGTGAAGGCGTGATCTCTGCGGCGCCAAGATCACCTCTGCGAATAGGAGCGCCGCTGCGGCCTGCGCCTGCGCTTCGTCTACCGTCGGCGCGGACCGAGCCTGCTCGTCGCCGATCAGGCTCGCATCGACAAAAAGGGGCGAGGAGGTAGCGTCGCACTCGAAGACCGGCCGTAATCAGGTCACCGCGCCGATCTTCCTGCTGGTCCCTCACGGTCCGTTTTGCAATCGTTTCAAGTTCTCCTTCGATGACCTTGGCGCGGCTCACGTCGCGCGCGCACGATACTTCAGCTTGTGATACGACCAGCTCGCGACAGGCCAGGCCAGCGCGACAGCGGCGAGCGCGACACAGATCGCCGATATCGGCGAGGTCACGAACACCGTGAAGTCCCCCCGTGCCAGCATCAAGGCGCGCCGCAGGTTTTCTTCCATCGGCGGGCCGAGGATGAAGCCCATGAGAAAGGGGGCCGCCGGGATGCCGGAGACCCGCATCGCATAGCCCACGATCCCGGTGCCGACGACCACGAAGACGCCGAAGATGTTGAGCTCGATCGAATAGACCCCGAGCGAGATCAGGCAAACGATCGACGGAAACAGGAAACGATACGGGATCCGCACGAGCCGCACCCAAAGGCCGACCAGCGGGATGTTCAGGACGAGCAGGAACAGGTTGCCGATCCAGAAGCTCGCGATCAGCGCCCAGAAGAGCTCTTCGTTCTCGCCCATCAGACGGGGGCCCGGCTGGATACCCTGGATGATCAGCGCGCCGAGGATAAGCGCCATCGTCGCGGTGCCGGGGATGCCGAGCGTCAGCGTCGGGATGAAGGCGGTCTGCGCTGCGGCGTTGTTCGCGGATTCGGGCGCGACCAGCCCCTCGATCGCGCCGTCGCCGAAACGCGTCGGGTCGCGCGCCACGCGTTTCTCCAGCGAATAGGCCATGAAGCTCGCGATGGTGGGGCCGGTTCCCGGCAGCGCGCCGAGGAGCGCGCCCAGCGCGGTCCCGCGGCGAAAGGGCGCGAAACTCGCACGGATCTCCCCGCGCGCGGGCAGCATGTCGCGCAGACGGATGCGCGCCTTGCCCTGCGCGCCCGCGCTGCCCTCGGTGGAGCTGACGATCTCGGCGAAGCCGAAGATCCCCATGGCCAGCGCCACGAGGCTGATCCCGGTGATGAACTCCGGAAAACCGAAGGTGAAGCGCTGCACGCCGGTGCTCACGTCCGTGCCGACGGTTCCGAACAGCACGCCCAGGATCACCGCCAGTTGCGACTTGATGACCGAGGCCCGGCCCACCGACGCGGCCCCGACGAGACCCAGAAGCAGGACCGCGAAATACTCGACCGAGCCGAAGGAGAGTGCGAAATCGGCGATGAGCGGTGAGAAGAGCATCATCAGCACGATGCCCACCGAGCCTGCCGCGAAGGACGCCACCGCCGAGACGAAGAGCGCCACCGCGGCGCGGCCCTGCTTGGTCATTGCGTGGCCGTCGATCGTCGCCACGGCGGAACTCGGCGTGCCGGGCACGTTGATGAGAATGGCGGCGATCGATCCACCGTACTCGCCGCCGTAATAGATTCCCGCGAGCATGATGATCGCCGCCTCGGGCGTCAGGTAATAGGTCACCGGCAGGAGCAGGGCGATGCCGAGCATGGCGCCGAGGCCGGGCAAGACGCCGATGAAGGTTCCCATCGCCACCCCGGCGAAGCAGAACAACAGGTTCTCGATGGTCAGGACGACCGCGAAGCCACCTGCGAGATCGGCGAGGAGTTCCATCATGCCTCGCCGGGAAGCACGGGGATGCCGAGACCGAGAAGCTTGACGAAAACGACCCAGATCCCCGCCGCGAGGCCAAGGCCCAGAAGCAGGCTCTCGCCCAGCCTGGCCTCGGGATCGGCCCTGGCGCCGAGGATGGTGACGACGGGGATCGTCAGAAGAAGGCCGAGCGGCTCGATGGCGGCAGCGAACAGCAGGAACGCGGCAGAGACGAAAACCAGGCGGCGCCAGCGGACGGGCGCGCCCATATGCTCCGGGGCGAGCACGGCCCGCGCTGCGATCGCGGCGCCGAAACAAAGCCCGAGGAGCGACAGCACGAAGGGAAACGCGCCCGCGCCCATCCGGCGTGGCGTGCCGAGTTCATAGCCCGTCGAGATCCAGGCTGTGATTGCGCAGCCTGCCATGGCTGCGAGGCCCACCACGAGGTCGGTGAAGTCGACGCCTTTCGGGGTATCTCTGGCCATGTCGTTTCTCCGAAAACAGCACGACGTTGCAGGATCAGGATGTCGTCGATCCCTTGCCCGGCGCCAGTTTCCCGGCTCAGCCGGCTGCGCGTGCGCGCAGCGGACCGGCAGCGGCTAGTGCGCCGAGCGCGTCCGGATGATCTACGCCCCCGAGAAGACGCACCGCGCCCCAGACACCTGCGGTCGAGCTTGCCACCACGGGAACGCCGGTCCGCGGCTCGATCGCATTCGCGAGGTGCAGGGCCGGAAGGCCGCCGCAGGAGACGAAGATGGAGTCGGCCTCGCCGCCGGCCTTCTCGAAAGCCGAGAGCGCGAGAGCCGTCACCTGTTCTTCCTTCACCGCGAGAATGTCCTGGATGGCCTCCAGCCCCATGCCGGTCAGCGACGCCAGCTCGAAACCCGATCGCTCGAGAAATCCGCGCAGCCGCGCATTGATCTCGTCGGTATAGGCGGTGCCGACTGCCACCCGGCGAGCGCCCACCGCGTTCAGCGCATCCCGTATCGAATTGCTCATCGTGGTCGCGGGAACGCCCGCTTCACGCTCCATGATCGCGACCAACTCGTCGTTGTAGGCGCCCCCGCGAAAGAAGCTGAGCGACGTGCCCATGAGCGAGATCGCGTCGATGCCCTCATCGTCGCGCAGTTCACGGGCAAGCGCCGCGACCCGCTCGATCGCGATGGCGTAGTCGTCCATGGTCAGCGCCTTGAGGCCGAGCCCGCGCGCGACGAACCGAACGGCGTCAGGATAGAGCGCGCGTGCCTCGGGCGGGACCCGGCCTTCGGCGGGCGGGACGATCATTCCGACGACGGGCGCTGGCATGTTGCTTCCTTTCGGTCGTTCAGGCCGGGCGGTCGCGGGCCGGCCGATGCGTTTGCGAGAGCTGCCGCCCCGGCCGGGCCGGGGCGGCGCCGACAGTCTCAGTTGTCCAGCACCGATCGTGCCGTCTCGGACCATGTCTCGATCACGCCCGGCAGCTCCTCGGCCAGGTCAGGACCGTCGATGTAGGTCGGCACCAGGCCACGTGCGGAGAGATCCTCGCGCAACTGCTCATTCTCCATGGCGGTGCGAAATGCATCGCGCAGCGCTTGCACGGCATCATCGGGCGTGCCGGCCGGTGCCATGACGAATTGCCGAGGTGCAGCGGAGAACCCTTCGATCACGTCGCTGATCGGGCGGATCTCCTCGAAACCCGGCACCGGTTCTGCGGTGGTGACGCCCAGGATCTTGACGTTGCCCCCCTCGGCCTGCGAGCGTGCCGCGTTCAGCGAAACGACGGCGAAGGAAACCTCCCCCGAGAGCAGCGCCTGCATCGAGGGCGAGCCGCCCTGGAACTGGATCGCGTCGAGCTCGAGGCCGGCTTCATCCGCCAGTGCCTCGACTGCCAGGTGCTGAAGCGTCGCGACGCCCGGAGAGGCGTAGAAATACTGGCCGGGGTTCGCCTTCACCAGGTCGACGAACTCCTGGATGTTCGAGGCTTCCACATCGGCGCCGGCCACGAGCGCGAGCGGCGCCACCGCCAGTTGCGCGATCGGAACGAAGCTGTCGATCGGGTCGTAGCCGACATCGCCATGCACCACCGGTCCGATGGTCGCGGCGGTTTCGCCCAGCCAGATCGTGTAGCCGTCCGGCTCGGCATTGGCGACGTAGCCGGGGGCGATGGTGCCGCCCGCGCCCGGCCGGTTTTCCACCGCGATCTGCTGGCCGAGCGCCTCTCCGGCGGGCTCCGCCGCCATGCGCGCCAGCGTGTCCATTCCGCCACCGGCAGAAAAGCCGACGACCATTGTGACCGGTTTGGTCGGATAGTCCTGGGCGACCGCTGCACCTGCCATGAACGGCAGGATGGCGAGAGTCCTGAGAATTCCACGCATGGCTACCTCCCTGCTTGAGCCAGAAATATACTCTCTGAGGAGAAAGTTTCCATGTCAACATTCTTGCTGGCTCCCAACCCGTTCCGGCGTTAAGCTCGCGATTGGTTGGCTCAGCGCCAGCCCGCCGTCGACAGCCAGCGAGTCCAAGATGAAGCATGAAATCAAAGAGGTCGTCGCGACCGCGATAAACATACCGCTCACGATCGAGGTTGGCCCGGTCTCGGCGCGCAGCAACCTTTCGGGGGTCGTGGTCGAGGTGACGACCGAATCAGGGATAGTAGGACACGGCTTCACGGCGATCACCGAGGAGGAGATCGTGGCTGCCGCCGTAAACGCGGTCGCCGCCCCCAACCTCGTCGGTGCCGATGCGCTGCACCGTGAACACATTGCCGAACGGCTCTACTGGCTTCTGACCCCGCGCGGCCAGACGGGCTACGCCAGCCACGCCATCTCTGCCATCGACCTCGCGCTTTGGGACATTCTGGGTCACGCAACAGGTCTGCCCTGCTGGCGCCTTCTGGGCGGCGCCCGGCAGCAGGTTCCGCTCTATGTGACCTTTGGCTTCGGGGGCTTCTCGCGCGAAGAACTCAGCGATGCTGCCCGTCACCTGAAGGCGCAAGGCGTCACGCGCTTCAAGATGGTTGTCGGACATCATGCACTCGCCAGGCGGAACGAGGGCAATGATCTGCGCGCGCAGCTCGAAGAGGATATCGCAAGGGTCCGCACCGTGCGCGAGGCCCTAGGCGAGGGCCCAGACTTGTACGTCGACGCCAACTGCTCGCTCGATCCCTTCTCGGCACGCTGGTTGGCCGAACGTATCGCGGAATACGGCATCGCCTTTTTCGAGGAGCCGATCCGCGACAACGCCCCCAGCGCCATGGCGGAGTTGCGACGCGCCGCCGGCATCCCGATCGCCGCCGGGCAGAACGAGGGCCAACTCTTCCGGTTCGAACAGTTGATGGCTGCGGGGGCTGTGGACGTGATCCAGCCCAATGCCGTGATCTGCGGGGGCTTCACTGCCGCAGCGAAGGTCGGTGCGATCGCCCAGGCCAGAAACGTGGCCATGGCGAATGGCGGAGCCTTTCCGTTCCACAACATGCACCTGAATGCTGGCCTCGCGAACGGGGGATTGGTGGAATGGCACCTCGCCGCTGTTGCAATGGGACAGGCGGTCTTCGAACACTTGCCCGCGCCGGATGGCTGGGAGCTTCCACTGCCCGAGGCGCCGGGCCTCGGCTTCGGGCTGGATCGGGACAAGCTGCGCGACTTGGCCGGGCTGCCACTCTCGGCAGGGCGTGGCAAGGCATGAGGCGCCGCAAGGAGTGAGACGATGACCGCAACGGATCGCGCGCGCCCGATCTCCAATCCGAAAACGTCCACGCCCCGGCGGCTGGCCGAGGACGAAATCGACATCGGTATGCTTGATCGCTTTGTCGGGACCTATCTTCGCGCCGCCTACGAAGCCTCCTATGCCGACTTCGAGGCCTTGCTCGGCGACAACGCCGTTCCCCCCGGCTACCTTTCGATCCTCACGCTGATCGCGCACAATCCCGGCATCAGTCAGACCCAGATCGGCCGCAAGGCCCACCGGGACAAATCCGCGGTGACCAAGGCCTTGCGCCGCATGGAAGACGAGGGCCTGATACGCCGAACCCGTCTCGACGACGACCGCCGGACCTATGTGAGCGAAGTTACCGAAAAAGGCGCCGAACTGCAGGCCAAACTCCAGGACAAGGCGCTACTGCATGTGTCGCGCCTCACCGAGATCATAGGTCACGAACGACATGCAATGCTCCTGGAAACGCTGCGCGACATAATCGAGAACCTGCCTGCCAGACCGGAGCCTTGATGACTTACGCCGTCGGGGATTGCCGGATCATACCCTGAGCGCGGACACGTCCGATCTTGAGTTGCAGCCGCGCCAGAACGGTGCAGATCTTTCCGGCACGGCCAGAACGGTCGCGCGCGGATTTGACCATATCGACATGGCGCAGGATCAGGCTGTCCCGTGAGACGTCCGCCCTGATCAGCGAGGCATCGACATGCACGATCTCGCCCTTCGCGATCCCCGCCACCACGTAATCCTGCACGGTGCCCTCGAAAAGGCGGCGGAACCGCTTCGTGGACGATCCCCACCGGGAACCCGGCCAGCATGAGGCGCACGGCCATTTCGGGGTTAATGCCCGGCCGGCCGACGCCAGGCGCATACAGGTGTACGACCTCGGCGCGGAGCCATCCTAGATCGAGCACGGGATAGACCCGTACCAGTATGTGATCATCCGGAACGTGATCACGCAGCGGTCCGCAGACGAAGAACTCCAACTGGTCTCGGGTCCGGCTGCCGATCATGCCAGCCTCCACAAGATGTCAACATCCCGTCGGAGTCGGCTGATCGCGCCTTTTTCAACAGCCCCCATATGCATGTCTGCCACGTCCGTTGCGGCCCACGGGATCGCTCGCGCGGTGCAATGTCCGGGCGCCTGCGGGGTTGACAGACGTCGTAGCCGAAAGGGCATCCCGCGCTGAGCGTGAGTGACGCAAACGCGAGGCAACCTCGCATCTTGTACGCCGAGCTGGTACGCAAACTCTATGCAAACTCGGCCGTCCGGTGCGGTTGATCGAGCAGGTCAGCGCAGATGATGACGTGACGACTTCAAATGTCATCGGGGACACTCTAGCGGTAGCTGCCGGCGACCCGCACAAATCGAGAGCGGTTGAATTCCGGACCGGGAGAAGGCGCGCCATGAAAGCTGGAGATCATCTCCCGGAGCAGATGTTGGCCATGCGCTATGCCGCACATGGCGGCCCCGAACTGATACAATCCGGGCTGCTGCCGGTGCCGCGCCCCGGCCCCCGCGAAGCTCTGGTGGCGCTGGCGGCGGCAAGCGTCGTGCCGCTCGACTGGAAGCTGCGGGCCGGTCGGCTGGCGGCGTATTTCTCGCCAGAACTCCCAAAGGTACCCGGCCGCGATGGTGCCGGACGCGTGCTTGCCTGCGGCGCGGAAGTTTCGGGCTTCCGCCCCGGCGATCGGGTCGGGGTCATGGTGCCGCCCCCGGTGGCACGGGGAAGTTACGCCGGCGCGGTCCTTGCGCGCGAGGAGGAATTGGTGCTCCTGCCTCCGGCGCTGCCGACGCTCGAGGCGGCAGCGCTGGTCAACGCCGGCCTGTCCGCCTGGATCGCGGCCGTTCGCTGCGCCGATGTGCAGCCCGGCCAGCGCGTCCTCGTGCATGGCGGCGCCGGAGCGGTGGGTGGCGTGCTGGTGCAGCTCTGCGCACATCTGGGTGCCGAGGTCAGTGCCACCTGTCGCGCGACGAACCGGGATTATGTCAGAGGTCTCGGCGCCGCCCGCGCCGTCGCCTATGACGCCGAGGATTTTACCACTCTGCCGGCGCAGGATGTCGTCTTCGATCTGATCGGCGGGACGGTTCACGATCGCTCGTACGAAGTGCTGCGACCTGGCGGCCATCTGGTCTGGCTGACCGCCGCGCCGATCGTCGAGCGCGGCGCAGAATACAATGTCCGCGTCACCCGAGCTCCGATCCGCGACGAACGCACCCCGGTGGCGGCCGTGTTCGATCTCGCTGCACGGGGCATCCTTCGCGCCCAGATCGCCGCGCGCATGCCGCTCGTGCAGGCGGGCGAAGCACAGCGTCGGCTCGAATTCGGCCAGATCAGCCGAGGCCGGCTGGTTCTCGAGATAGGGACCGCGCTCTTCGGGCCCGGTGGCGTGCCCTTTACAGCCCCTTGGGATGACTCATGAATTCCTCGATGATCTCGTCGGGCGCCTTGACGTATTCGGCGACGCGGCTGACACTCAGGCCGTTCTGCCGCTTCAGCTTGACCGCCGTCTCGGCAGCTTTGACGGTGATCGGAATGCCATTGATCACCGGCGCCTCGCCCACCCGGTGCTCGATCAGCTGCGAGAACAGCAGCATAGGGATGCCACCACCGGGGATCAGGACCTCCACACCCTGATCGACCAGCGGACGGGCCTGTTCCTCGAACAGCGCGCGCACCGCCTCCAGCCGCTCCTCGCTGCCGAAGGCGGCCAGGACCTGCCCCGGCTCGAACTGCATCGCGTGAACGCTGGTGACCCGTTCGCCCAAGCCATATTTGCCGATCTGGTGACGAAACCAGGGGATGAAACGGCGATTGATCGTCACGATGCCGCTACGCTGACCCAGCGTACAGGCATGGAGCATCGTCGCCTCGCCCAATGACACGACAGGAATATCGACGACCGAGCGGCACTCGTAGAGCCCGGCATCCTGGAAATGGCCTATGATGAAGGCGTCGTACCCCGCGCGCTCGGCGCGCACGGCGTTGCAGATCACCTCGCGCGCGCAGCGCATCTCGACGATGGGATGCGCATAGCTGTCATAGGGCGTGATACCATGAACCTCGATCTCGGTGCCCGGATCGGCGATCTGGGCCAGATGCGCGCGCAGATACTTCCAGTAGGTGGCGCCGTTCTCTTCGTCGACGAAGCTTTGATACCAAAGGCGCATGGATCCCCCTCAGTTCAGTATTCTATCGGGTAGCCACAGGGCGATGCCGGGCTCCAGCATCATCAGCACGATCAGCAGCACCGAGCAGGCGAGAAAAGGCAACACTGCGAGCGCAACCTGGCCGATCGTCGTGCCGGGTGGGGCCACGCCGACCATAACGAACAACAGGAGGCCGAACGGCGGCGTGGCAAGGCTGAGTTCCAGCGCGAGCAGCATGATGACGCCGAACCACACCGGATCGAAGCCCAGAGCGTTCACCAGCGGAATGAAGATCGGCAGGGTCAGCATCATGATCGAGAGCTGATCCATGAACATCCCGAGCACGATCAGCACCAGGATCATGCATGCCAGCATCAGATAGGGATCGATCTCGTAGCCGGTCGCCCAGCGGATCATGCCGTTCGACGCGCCCGAAAAGGCGAGAACCTGCGAAAAGGTGGTCGAGCCGAGAATGATCATCAGCATCATGACCGAAACGACCAGCGTGCCGCGCAGCGATTTCACGATTGCCTCGCGCGTCAGGCACCGCTTCAGCGCGGCCAGAACGACCACCGACATCGCACCAAAGGCAGCGGCCTCGGTGGGCGTGGCCCATCCCAGCAGGATCAGGCCGATCACGCAGAAGATCACCAGCCCCATCGGCAGCACGTCGATCGCGATCCCGCGCAGGATCTCCGGCCAGGGGGCGCGCGTCTCGACATCGCCGGGCGCTGCGTCCGGGTCGAGCGCGACCTGCAGCCGGATGACGACGACATAGAGCAGCGCGAGGATAAGTCCCGGCAGAAGACCCGCGATCAGAAGCGCACCCACATCGATCCGCCCGAGCGAGCCCAGCAGCACCGCCAGCGTCGAGGGCGGGATGATCATGGCCAGTCCGCCGGTGGCGATGATCGGACCCAGAATCATTTTGGGCTTGTAGCCGCGCGACAGCATGTCAGGCATGAGCGAGGCGCCGAGCATCGCGGTGTTGGCCATCGAAGAGCCCGAGAGCGTTGCAAAGAGCGTGCCGCCACCCACGGTGAGATAGGACAGCCGACCACGCATGTTGCCAAGCCCGCGGTCGAGCGCATCGAAGACCCGCATCGCGAGACCGGTATGGAAGAAAAGCTCGCCCATGAGCAGGAAGAGCGGCACCGGAACCAGCGCGAAACTGGTGATCGAGGCAGTTGCATTGGTGATGAACTGGTCTATTCCGACCGCACCGCCCATGAATATCCAGACGCCGACGAGATTGATCGCGAAAAACGCGAGGGCGACCGGCATCCCGAGCATCATCAGGAAGATGATGCCGCCCATCATCAGCCCGAAGCTTTCATACCATTCCCAGCCCATGGATCGCCCTTCAGTGTTGCGCCCGGCTTCCGAGGTCGCGCGCACCGCGGCCGATCTGGCGCAGGATTTCAGCTGCCATGAGGACAAATCCGCCAGACAGCAGCGCGTAAGGCAGCCAGCCGGGGATATCGATCGAACGCATGTCGATGCTGCCGAAGCGCGCCTCTTCAAGTCCGATCACCGCGGCACGCCAGCTCAGCCAGACGAGGATAACGACAGAAACGAGCATCACCGACAGGCCGACCGCGCGGCGCAGCGAGCCGGGCAGCATGTCGACGAAGCTTGTCACGGCGACATGCCCTCCAATGCGTATCAACCAGGGGCCGGCCGCCATCGCCGCGAAGAGCATGCAGTATTCCACCACCGCGCTGACCCAGATCAGCGAGGTTATGCCGAGGTTGCGCAGCGTCACGTCGGTCACGATTGCGACCGTCACGAAAACGAAGCTTGCCGCTGCAAGCACGGCGAGCCCCTCGATCAGGCGGTCGTACAGGCGTAACGCAACGGACAGCGGACCGGCGGCGCGTCCTCGCGCGGCGCCGGCCTCTTTCTGCCTTCTAGGGTGTTCGCTCAACGGTCGTAATAGGCGTCACGCAGAGCGTCGTAATGCTCGGTGCCGGCCTCACGCATCCGCGACCAGGCGCTGTCGTAGGCGAGGTCGAGGAAGCGCTCGCGTGCGGCGCCCTCCAGCTCGATGACTGTCATGCCTTCCTCGCGCACGGTGGCGTCCGTCTCGGCGACGATCTGCTGGAAATTGTCGTGCGAGATCTTTTCATACTCCGCCGCGACCTCGGTAAGGAGCGTCCGGGCCTCCTCGCTCAGCTGTTCCCAGCTGTCCGGACTCACCACGACGGCGAGATCGGTCTGGAAAAAGCCCGGATCGACGCGGTAACGCAGGAAGCGATCCCAGTTCAGATCCTTGATCCCGACAATGGGCCATCCGGCACCATCGAAGGTGTTCCGCTCGAGTCCGGTGTAGACATCCGGCACATTCACCGAAATCGGAGTCGCGCCCAGTTCCTCGAAGAACGAACGATAGATCGGCTGTGACCGGATCTGCAGCCCGTCAAGGTCCAGATTGCCCTCGGCATCACGCGGCGGCTCTTCCAGCGTGTAGATGTGGAACTGCACGCCGCTGTCGATGTGCGCGAGCAACTCCACGCCCAGCTTGTCGCTGAACGCCTGCTGCATGACCTCAAAACCGCCATTCTCGCGGGCTTCCATTGCGGTCACGGTCGAGCCCACCCAGGCGTCGGCCTCGGGCATTCGCCCCAGATAGAAGCTGGCCGGCCCGTATTGCATGTCGACGATGCCACGCCGCACCGCGTCGATCTGCTGGTTCTGCGGCACGGTCTCGGGACCACCGGCATAATCGATCTGGACCACGCCTTCGCCCCGCTCGTTGACCATCTCGACGAAGCCCAGGAAGGACTGCGAGAAGGCAAGACCGGAGGGAAAGGCGGTGATCGCGCGCAGCGTCTGCTCCTGCGCCGCGGCGACCGCTGGCGCGAGCGCAAGCGCGGCGGCGGCCGCTGCGATCCTGAAACTCTGATGTGCCATGTTTCTCTCCCCTGTTGCTGGTTTCTCTTTTCGCGCTAGCGCGTCGCGTTCCGCCTCAGACCACAGGCGGTTTCAGGCAGCCGGAATGCCGGACCATGTCCAGAAAGGCCGACAGCCGCGCCCGGCGCCAATCCTCGGCATCGGTTTCCGAGAAATCGTAGAAGCCCTGGCCGCTGCGCAGCCCCACGTGGCCGGCTTCCATGTTGCGTTCCACGATCTCGGCGGGTGCATAGCGCTGCTCGCCCGTCGCTTCACGCATGTAGCGGCTGGCGTAGTAGAGGATGTCGCCCCCACCCCAGTCGATGAACTCCAGAAGGCCGAGCACGCCGAACCGCAGGCCAAAGCCGTATTTCACGGCGCGGTCCACGTCTTCTGCACTGGCCACGCCCTCCTCAACGATTCGCGCCGCCTCGTTCATCGCCAGCATCTGGATGCGCGGCACGATGTAACCGGGTGCCGCACGACACAGGATCGGCACCTTGCCCAGCCCCTCCAGCATGGCGCGGACCCGCGCGATCACCTCGTCGGAGGTGGCGTCGTTCGGGCTCAGCTCGACGAGTGGCACGAGGAAGGCCGGATTGAGCCAATGCGCGTTGAGCGCGCGCTCTGGCGTGGCGGTCAGCGCCGCGAGATCGGTCGACAGCATCGTCGATGTGGTCGAGGCCAGCACGGCCTCCGCCGGCGCCGCCCGGTCGAAAAGCGCGAAGGCGTCGGCCTTCGCCTCGCGCGTCTCGGGCACGCCCTCGAATACGATGTCGGCACCGGCGAGCGCCTGCTCTGCCGCATCCAGCGGGTATACCGAGACACGCCCCATGATCGTCGGGATTGCGGAGGCATCGAATCCGCCCAGGCCGGCGAGCATCGACAGGCTGCCCTCGATCTCGGACAGCGCATCGCCCCGGAGCTGGTCGAACCGCTGCGCGTCGCGTGGCTTGGCATCGAGAAGCGCCACCTCGTGGCCGCCGTAGGCGACCGCATGGGCGATTCCGCGGCCCATGCGCCCAGCCCCAAGGCAGGCGATTCGTCCCGCCATCACAGCCCCTCGCGCAGCATGGTCTGCACCTCGGCCGGCGACTGATCGGACAGGCCGATGGACTCCAGTGTGCGGCCTTCCGCGCGCCAGTCATGGCCGGCCGCTGCACCGCCGATCGCCAGAAGCCCGCGTGCCACGGGCACAGGCACGCCCAGCCATTCGCCCACCGAGACGAGAAAGGCGAGCCCCTGCGCGATGTCCTCGCTCATGTAGCGGTGCCCAGTCAGGTCGAGCTTTTCGTGCCAGTCCCCGGAATCGACGAGCTTGTCGTGCGCGAGGTTGCCATACATCCAGTCGCTGGTTTCGTAGTGATCGCGGAGAGGAAAATGCGGCGGCGCATAGTCCAGCGCCTCGCGCACCGCGATGCGCTCGGCGTCGAGCGCGTCGTGCACCCGGCGGATCGAGGGCTGCGTTCCCTCGTTGTGGATGTCCCAGCTGTCGAAGTGCTCGATCGGACCTGCGTTCATCAGGATCAGCGGCGGGTGGATGATCGGCCCGGCGTTCATCAGCGCGGCCGACAGCGCATCCTCCACTGGCTCGATGGCGCCCGGAAATGCATCGGCAATGACTGACAGCGCATGATCGTTCAGCCGCGCGGGAAAGGCGCCCGTTGGAAGGCGCGAAGCACGCGTGGTGATGCGGACGCTCTCGGCGTCGGGCTTGCGGCAGAGCCACGGCAAGGTGCCGGTCTCGGCGATCGCGATGTCGGCGGTGCAGCCTGCGTCACGCATCCGCTTGAGCATGATGTAGCTGCCGAAGGTGCCAGGCGGCAGATAGATCACCTGCCCGTCGCTGACATGCGGCGCAAGGCGGTCCGCGAGGTCGTGCTGCGCGTTGGCCGGCGTGGGGGCGAGAATCAGTTCGGCCGCTGCGACAGCTTCCGCGATGTCGTCGGTGGGCGTGACGGCGATATCGCGGCTGCCTTCATGGTCGATGACCCGGATGCGGCGGCTCTCCCATACCGGGCCGAAGGCGCGCCGGTCACGCCGCCACCAGATCACGTCGTGCCCGCGTTCAGTCATGTCCGCGACTGATGCGAAGGATCCGTTGCCGCCCCCCAGAACAGCGATACGCCTTTGTCCCAAGCCAAGTCCTTTCATCGTGCGTCAATCCGACGAGGTGACGCTACCCGCCACTGTCATGCTGTCAACATAAATATGAAGTTTCATGTTTCTCGGGTTCGTGCGGCCGTTCACCGTCGGCCAGACGTGCGCCCCGAAGGGACCAGATCGGAGCACCGGCAGTGGCTGGCCGGACCGCGTCGGGTGGCTTCGGCACTCAAATGCTGGGGAGGTCCCGCCGGCTGAAACCGGTGCGGTAGCTGGCAGGGATGCGCAGCCCGATATCGCGAGGGGCCTTCAAAGATGAACGCCTCAAGCTGGCCCCGCGCCATCCGGAGCCGTCGCCAGTCGGCGGCATACGCCGTACTTAAGCGCCTCGGCGAGCGGGCATCACATGACGGCTTCAATTGCGTCTAGGACGGGATGCGGGTGCCTGCAGAGAACGAAAGCCGTCTTTGTCCAAACGGCAACAATGGCTTACGAGGTGGAGAACGTTGGGTTCCAGACCCGCCCTGTCCGCCGCTTGCCCCCGCGAAAGCGTTCTCCCGGTCCGGCTGCGGCCGGATTTTTTTTTCGTTGTTTTGGAGTGTTATGCGGGAGGGGCTGAGCACTGGCCTATGGGCCAAGAGGTCGGAAAGCGGTCTCTCAGGGCCGGTATTCTCCGGACCTCGAGACTGCGCCGATTTGGTGAATAGGTTGCAAGCATCTGGCGTTGGTTTGTTTTTCCGGGCTCGCCCTGAGCACTTCGACGCCGGTGGCGCTCGGCGTGATGGAACCGGCGTCGAACCCATGATTGCAGCAAGGCTAGGTGTTCTCGTCGGCAAGCCATACGACGCGGTCTCCGTCGTCCGGCACTCGGGCCTTATACTTGCGCGTCTTCCAGGGTGGCTCGATCAGGCCCTGCTTCGCCAGCTCCCCGACGTTCTCCTTGATCTCCGTCGGCGAGACGTAATGCTTCTCCATGATGGTCGCTGCTAATTCATTGAATGTTCCGGGGGCATCCTTTGTCTGTTTGGCAAGTTCGGTCACCAGTGCCGTAAGGTCTTCGAGGTGCCTGCTTCTCAGGGTGCCGTACCGCCCTGGGGAATACTCCTCGCCCTCGAACAAGCTGAGCTGGCCGCGCGCCCGGCGATCCTTCCCCTTCCACTCGTGGTCCGGCAGCGCCCTCTTCTCCGCTTCCCTGAGCACGAACACGCCGTCCGCTGCGGAGGTGCCGTAGATCATGCTGAAGTGCAGGCGCCGCTTTTCAACCATCTCGATCGGCGAGTGGCAGGCGTAGACGAAGCGCAGCTCCGTCTTGAATATCCGGAGCACCGCCGCCCTGATGTCATCCGCCGGCAGCTCCCGGCCCGCGAGCTCGGCGGCTGCCGTCGCCGACGATCGCCCGCAGCCAGCGCTCGCGGTCCTCGGAGGGGTGGTAGAGGTGGCGCTGTATATGCTCATGCATGAAGTTGAGTATTTGCGCGCAACGCATCTTGCATACGGTCTTGAGGGCGTCGAGCGGATACCCTGTCCATCCCGTAGGATTTACGAACCCGAGGCGGAAAGGATGGGTCGCTAGGCGGTCGATCTGGGGCGCGTTGTCTTCGAAGCTACCTGTGAGCGCGTGGATCTCGACATGCGGGAACGCCGGCCGAACGCGCTCCACGAAGTCCGCCAGGTCCTGCGCCCCGGCCCTAATCGCGGGGGAAGGTCACCACGCCAGCATTCGACCGGTGGCAAGCAGAGGTCGGCAAAACCTCGAAGATGGGACAACGGGTCATCGGCTGGGCAAATGATCGAAAAGACGCGGGTCGGGCAAACCAGCGACGTTCTCGGAGCTTCGAGCTCGCTGTTGGAGATTTGGCCCCGGTCCGCGCATCACCATCCCGGCCAGCTGCGCCGTGTCGGCCGCATTGAACAGGCCTGACAAAACAACGTACTCAGAGCCGGAGGGAAAGAGCGCGATGATTGACGCGACCTTTCCCGAGGCGCGCCAAAGGCGTCGGCCGCGAGCTCCGGTCCTTCGTCACGGCCGGCCAGCTTCTGCGGCTATGTCGGCGCAGGGGGGGGGGCGGATGGCTCTCTCCGGCCGTCGACCGTCTGCCCGGCGATTGGGGGTTGCGAAGTCGCGCGGCAAGGTCGTCCGGCACGGCAGGCGCCGCCGGAAACGGTGCAGCCGCACCGAGGTCTTGTCGGGTCTTCCAAAGGACCGGTGCTGTAGAGCCCCCCGGCTCACGAGCGCTGCCCAAGGGCCCACCCTTGACCGACCGCCGCGCTGCCGGCTCCGGGCATCAATGCGTCTCGAACCGAAGCACCGTCGCGCGGGCGGTTCAATCCCGCCGAAAGCCGCGATAGAAGAGCGCCACGCGCGGCGTGGAGGGATCGGTCGATGGCGGCAAAACCTGTGGTGCTCTGCATCCTCGACGGCTGGGGCCTGCGCGAGGCGACCGAGGCGAACGCGCCCGCTCTCGCGCACACGCCGGCCTTCGACCGGATCTGGGCCGACTGCCCCCATGCCACGCTCGTCACCCACGGCCGCGATGCAGGCTTGCCCGCGGGCCAGATGGGCAACTCCGAGGTCGGGCACACGAATATCGGGGCGGGCCGCGTCGTGGCGATGGATCTCGGGCGCATCGGCCTCGCGATCGAGGACGGCAGCTTCGCCGCGGCGCCGGCGCTCACGCGGTTCATCGACAGGCTTTGCGAAACCGGCGGCATCGCGCATCTGATGGGCGTGGTATCCGACGGCGGCGTGCACGGCCATATCGACCATATCCTCGCCGCGGCCCGGGTGATCACCGAAGCGGGCGTGGCAGTGGCCATTCATGCGATCACAGACGGGCGCGACGTGCCGCCCTCGAGCGCCGAGGCCTACATGCAGCGGCTCGAGGCCGAACTCCCTGCCGGCGCCTATGTCGCCACGGTGACGGGCCGCTACTACGCGATGGACCGGGACAACCGCTGGGAGCGCGTCGCCGAGGCCTATTCGGTCATCGTGCAGGGTGAGGGGGCGCGCCACGCCACGAGCGGGCTCGCCGCGGTGCGGGCGGGTTATGCCGAAGGTCTGACCGACGAGTTCCTGAAACCCACCGAGATCGGCGAGTATGGCGGTATCGCCGACGGCGACGGATTCTTCTGCCTCAACTTCCGCGCGGACCGCGCGCGCGAGATCCTTCGCGCGCTGGCCGAACCCGGTTTCGCGGAGTTCGACACCGGCCGCCGCCCCGATCTCTCCGCCTGCCTCGGGATGGTGGAGTACTCCGAGGCGCACAACCGCTACATGGACACGGTCTTTCCGACCGAAGACATCCCCGATACGCTGGGCGCCTGGGTCGCGCGACACGGTCTGCGGCAGTTCCGCCTCGCCGAGACCGAGAAATATCCGCATGTCACCTTCTTTCTCAACGGCGGCCGGGAAGAGCCCTATCCGGGCGAGGACCGCTACATGGCGCCCTCGCCGCGGGTGGCGACCTACGATCTCGCGCCCGAGATGGCGGCCGAAGAGGTCACGCAGAAGCTCGTCGCGGCGATCGAGGGGGGATATGATCTGATCGTGGTCAACTACGCCAACCCGGACATGGTGGGGCACACCGGCGATCTGGAGGCGGCGATCCGCGCCTGCGAGGCGGTCGATCGCGGTCTGGCGCAGGCGCTCGAGGCGCTGGAGCGAGCGGGTGGCGCGATGATCGTGACCGCCGATCACGGCAATTGCGAGACGATGGTGGATCCCGAGACCGGCGGCCCGCACACGGCGCACACGACGAATCCCGTGCCGGTGATTCTCGTCGGCGGTCCGAGCGGTGCGCGGCTTCGCGGCGGCGGGCGGCTCGCCGATCTTGCGCCGACGGTGCTGCAGCTGATGGGGCTGGAGCCGCCGGCGGCGATGACCGGCGAAAGCCTCATCGAGACATGAAGCGGCTGATCGCCCTCGTGATCGCGCTGGCCGGGCCTGTGGCCGCCGACCCGGCGACCCAGGCGCGAGATGCGCTGGCCCGCCTCGAGGCGGCGATGGAGGCCCTCGAGGCCGCGGAGGGCGCGCGCGACCGCGTGGCCGCGCTGACCGAGACCGTGCGCGGCTTCGAGGCCGGGCTCGCCGCGATGCGCGAGGGCCTGCGCGCCGTGTCGATCCGCGAGGCGCAGCTCGCGCGCAGGCTCGAGGCGCGCGAGGCCGGGGTCGCGCAACTGCTCGGCGTGCTGCAGAGCATCGGCACGGCGCCCGCGCCGGTACTCTTCCTGCACCCGGGCGGCCCCCTGGGCACCGCACGGGCGGGCATGCTGGTGGCCGAGGTGACCCCGGCGCTCGAGGCCGAGGCGGGCGCGCTGCGCCGCGATCTTCAGGAGGTGGTCACCCTGCGCGCCTTGCAGGAGGCCGCGGCGGAACAGCTCACCGAGGGGCTCGCGGGGGTGCAGGCGGCGCGCGCCGAACTCAGCGCCGCGATCGCGGACCGCACCGACCTGCCGCGGCGCTTCATCGCCGACCCCGTGGGCACGCAGATCCTGATCGCCGCGACAGAGACGCTCGAGGGCTTCGCCAGCGGTCTCTCCGAGATCGGCGCGGCGGCGCCCGACGCGCCCCCGCTGCCCGGGATCGCGGACCGCAAGGGGGAACTGCCGCTGCCCGTCGAGGGCACGATCCTGCGCCGCGCCGGCGAGGCGGACGCGGCGGGCATCGAGCGGCCCGGCATCGTCGTCGCCACGCGGCCGCGCGCGCTGGTATCGACGCCCGCGACCGCCACGCTGCGCTATCGCGGCCCCTTGCTCGACTACGGCCAGGTGAGCATTCTCGAGCCCGAGGACGGGATGCTCATCGTCCTGGCGGGGCTCGAGACCGTATTCGGCGAGGCGGGGCAGGTCTTGCCCGAGGGCAGCCCGGTCGGTCTTATGGGCGGCGCCGCGGCCGGTGCCGATGCGTTCCTGTCACGGAATGGTGAGGGGGGTGGCAGCGATCGCTCCGAGACGCTCTATATCGAGATACGCAAGGACACCACGCCAGTCGATCCGCTCGACTGGTTCCGCGCAGACTAGGGAAAGGTTCCGCATGAAGAAGACCATCATGGCCGCCGCGGCCGGCACGCTCGCCGGGATCGTGGCCACCACCCAGATCGCGGGCCCGCTGCTCGCGCAGGAGGGTGCCCGGGCCTCGAGCGTCTACGAGCAGCTCGACCTCTTCGGCGACATCTTCGAGCGGATCCGCGCGCAATACGTCGAAGAGGTGGACGAGGCCGATCTGATCGAGGCGGCGATCAACGGCATGCTCACCTCGCTCGATCCGCATTCGAGCTACCTCTCGCCCGAGGATGCCCGGGCGATGCGCGTGCAGACGCGGGGCGAGTTCGGCGGCCTCGGCATCGAGGTCACGCAGGAGGACGGCTTCGTCAAGGTCGTCTCGCCGATCGACGGCACGCCGGCCGACGCGGCGGGGATCGAGGCCGGCGACTTCATCACCCATGTCGACGGCGAATCGGTCCTTGGCCTGACGCTGGACGAGGCGGTCGATCTGATGCGCGGCCCGGTGGGTTCCGAAATCATCGTCACGGTCGTCCGCGAGGGCGAGGCGGAACCCTTCGACGTCTCGATCATCCGCGACACGATCACGCTGACCGCCGTGCGCTCGCGCCTCGAAGGCGACAGCGTCGTGCTTCGCGTGACCACCTTCAACGACCAGACCTATCCCAATCTCGAGGAGGGGCTGGAAGAGCAGATCGAGGCCGCGGGCGGTCTGGAGAACATCAACGGCATCGTCCTCGACCTGCGCAACAACCCCGGCGGCCTGCTCAACCAGGCGATCCGCGTCTCCGACGCCTTCCTCGAGAAGGGCGAGATCGTCTCCACCCGCGGCCGAAACCCTGAAGAGGGCGACCGCTACAACGCCACCGCCGGCGATTTGGCGCAGGGCAAGCCGATCGTGGTGCTCATCAACGGCGGCTCCGCCTCGGCCTCCGAGATCGTGGCCGGCGCGCTGCAGGACCATCGCCGCGCCATCGTCGTGGGCACCAAGAGCTTCGGCAAGGGCTCGGTGCAGACGGTCATGCCGCTCCGGGGCGACGCGGCGATGCGGCTGACGACCGCGCGCTACTACACGCCCTCGGGCCGTTCGATCCAGGCGCTGGGCATCTCGCCCGACATCCTCGTGGCGCAGCCGCCGCGCCGTCCCGCCGACGACGAGGAGGACGCGGCCGGCAGGCCCTCGCGCTCCGAGGCTGACCTGCGCGGGCGGCTCGACAACGACAGCCTGTCCGAGGACGAGATCCGCCAGATCGAAGAGGACCGTGCGCGCGCCGAGGCCGCGGCCCGCCTGCGCGAAGAGGACTATCAGCTCGCCTACGCGATCGACATCCTCAAGGGGCTCACCGCGCTGGAACCGGCGCAGGAGTGACGGATCGGGGCCGGCGATTTTTCGGCAGGAAAACCGCCGGTCCGCGGCCGCCGCGCGGAAAAATCTTCGAAGGAGATTTTTCGAACGGAGCGAGCGATGACCCCTGACGAGATCGAACGCCTCCCCTACCGCCCCTGCGTCGGAGTCATGCTCGTCGACGCCGGGGGCAGGGTCTTCGTCGGCCAGCGCATCGACAATCCCGGCCCGGCGTGGCAGATGCCCCAGGGCGGCATCGACCCCGGCGAGAGCGTCGAAGAGGCCGCGCTGCGCGAACTCGGGGAAGAGACGGGTCTCTCGCCCGACCTGGTGCGTATCGAGGCCGAAAGCCCCGACTGGGTAACCTATGATCTGCCCCACGACCTCGTCCCCAAGATCTGGGGCGGTCGCTACAAGGGGCAGAAGCAGAAATGGGTGCTGATGCGTTTCCTCGGCACCGACGACCAGGTGAACATCGCCACCGAGCATCCCGAATTCTCCGCCTGGCGATGGATCGCGCCCGAGGCGCTGCCGGGCGTGATCGTGCCCTTCAAGCGTCAGGTCTACGAGGAGGTGCTGGCGCAGTTCTCGGACACGCTGCGCGGCTGATCGCCGGGAACGGCCCCGCCGCCGCGGGCGTTGCCCTTGCCGGATACAGGAACGCAAGGGAGGCCGAGCGATGACCGACAATACCCCCTCCGTCCTCGACCGGACGATGCACGAGACGCACGAGTGGCTCAACGAACTGGCCCAGGCCACCGGCGGCGACAAGCAGGAGGCCTACCATGCGCTGCGCGGCGGCCTGCATGCGCTGCGCGACCGGATGACGCCGGACGAGGCCGTGCATCTCGGCCAGCAGTTGCCGCTGCTCATTCGCGGAATCTACTACGAGGACTGGAAGCCCTCCGCGACGCCGCACAAGGAGCGCTCGCGCGAGGCCTATCTCGACTTTGTCCGCGGAAAGCTCGATCAGGACGGCAGCAGCGTCGATCCCGAGACCGCCGTCAAGGGCGTCTTCACCCTGCTGAAGATGCATGTGGACAAGGGCGAGCTGGGCCATGTGGCCGATCAGCCGCCCGAAGAGGTGAACGCGATGATGAAGGCCGCATGAGCGCGGGTCGGGCGTCCTCGCGATGCTCGACTCCACATGAGAACAAAAGGTGAATATACTCGCGACTCGCCATGGTCGCAGAGCTTTCGATCACCTCGAACTTCACCTTTCTCACCGGGGCCTCGCACCCCGAGGAATACATGCAGCGCGCCGCGCTCATGGGGCTTTCGGCCATCGCGGTGGCCGACGCGAACTCGGTCGCCGGCATCGTCCGCGCCCATACGGAG
The DNA here is from genome assembly GCF_003298775.1 of Rhodosalinus halophilus. Classification (GTDB taxonomy): domain Bacteria; phylum Pseudomonadota; class Alphaproteobacteria; order Rhodobacterales; family Rhodobacteraceae; genus Rhodosalinus; species Rhodosalinus halophilus. The sequence goes on from NZ_QNTQ01000006.1 coordinate 481,990, forward strand.
GCGCGCAGGATCGCCCGCGAGGTGGCGGAGATCGAGGCGCGCGCACATGACGGCCGGTTCATCGGCCCGCCCGCGCCGCCCGATCTGCCGCCGCCCCCCTCGGCCAACATCCGCAACGTGCCGCGGCTGATCCCCGCCGCGCGGATCGTGCTGTCCGACGGGCCGGACTTCACCGCGCTCGCCGCCACGCGGGCGGGCTGGGCGCGGCTCTGCCGGCTCATCTCGCGCGGGCGGCTGCGCGCGCCCAAGGGCGACTGCGCGCTCCGCATGGAGGACGTGCGGGAGGGGATGGAGGGGCTGGAGCTTCTGTTGCATCCGCCGGCCCGCGCGCTCGACTGGCCCGCGGACTGGCGGCGACAGGCGGCCCGGCTCGCGCGGCGCTTTCCCGGGCAGATCCACCTCGCCCTCGCGCCGGTCTATGACGGGCAGGACGCCCGCCGCTTCGCCCTCTGGGCGGCGGAGGCGGCGGCGCTCGACCTGCCCACGCTCGCCACCGCGCGGCCCATGATGCACCACGGCCGCCGCCGGCGGCTGGCGGATGTGCTGACCGCGATCCGCACCGGCACGCGGGTCGATGCGCTGGGCCGCGCGGCACTCGCCAACGCCGAGCAGCGGCTGCGCACGCCGGCCGAGATGCGCCGCCTGTTCCGGGGTCACGCGGACGCGGTGGAGCGGACCGAGGCGCTGGCCGCGCGCTGCACCTTCGCACTCGACGAGCTGCGCTACGAATACCCCTCGGAGGTGGCGGAGGGCGAAAGCGCCTCCCAGCGGCTCGCCCGTCTCGCCCGCGAAGGGCTGCGCTGGCGCTACCCCGACGGCGCGCCGGAGCGGGTGACAAGGCTGATGGCGCATGAACTCGCCCTGATCGCCAAGCTGAAGTACGAGCCCTATTTCCTGACCGTGCGCGACGTCGTGGCCTTCGCCCGCTCGCGCGGCATCCTCTGCCAGGGGCGGGGATCGGCGGCGAACTCGGTGGTCTGCTACTGCCTGGGCATCACCTCCGTCTCGCCCGAGATCGGCACCATGGTCTTCGAGCGCTTCGTGTCAGAGGCGCGGGACGAGCCGCCCGACATCGACGTGGATTTCGAGCACGAGCGCCGCGAGGAGGTGATCCAGTGGATCTACGAGCGCTACGGCCGCCACCGCGCGGGCCTCTGCGCCACGGTGATCCACTACCGCGGCAAGCGCGCGATCCGTGAGGTGGGCCGCGCCATGGGGCTTTCCGAGGACACGGTCGCCGCGCTCAGCTCGCAGCTCTGGGGTTTCTACGGCATGAGCGGCACGGAAGCCGAGCGCCTGCGCGAGATCGGCCTCGACCCTTCGGACCGGCGCCTGAGCCAGACGATGGAGCTGATCGACGAGATCGTGGGCTTTCCCCGGCACCTCAGCCAGCACGTCGGCGGCTTCGTCATCACCGAGGGCCGGCTCGACGAGCTCTGCCCGATCGAGAACGCCAGCATGGAGGACCGCACCGTCATCTGCTGGGACAAGGACGACATCGACGCGCTGGGCATCCTCAAGGTGGACGTGCTGGCGCTCGGCATGCTGACCTGCCTGCGCAAGGCCTTCGACCTGATGCGTCAGCACCACGGCGCGGATTACACGCTGGCCACCCTGCCGCAGGAGGATCCGGCCGTCTACGACATGCTCTGCCGGGCCGATTCGCTCGGGCTCTTCCAGGTGGAGAGCCGCGCGCAGATGAACTTCCTGCCGCGGATGCGCCCGCGCTGCTTCTACGACCTGGTGATCCAGGTGGCGATCATCCGCCCCGGCCCGATCCAGGGCGACATGGTGCATCCCTACATCCGGCGCCGGAACGGCGAGGAGCCCGTCACCTTCCCCTCCGACGCGCTGGGCGAGGTGCTGGGCAAGACGCTGGGCGTGCCGCTCTTTCAGGAACAGGCGATGCAGATCGCCATCGTGGGCGCGAACTTCACCCCGGAAGAGGCCGACCAGCTGCGCCGCGCGCTCGCCACCTTCAAGAAGCACGGCAACGTCGGCGAGTTCCGCACCCGCTTCCTGCGCGGCATGGCGGCGAACGGCTACGACCGCGACTTCGCCGAGCGGTGTTTCAGCCAGATCGAGGGCTTCGGCAGCTACGGCTTTCCCGAAAGCCACGCGGCGAGCTTCGCGCTGCTGGTCTATGCCTCGGCCTGGATCAAGCGGCACCACCCCGGCCTCTTCGCCTGCGCGCTCCTGAACGCGCAGCCCATGGGCTTCTACGCGCCGGCGCAGATTGTGCGCGACGCGCGCGAGCATGGGGTCGAGGTGCGCCCCGTCTGCATCAACATGAGCTACTGGGACAACGCGATGGAGCCCGACGGGAAGGGCGGCCTCGCCCTGCGGCTGGGGTTCCGCCAGATCCGCGGGTTGCGGGAGGAGGACGCGGCCTGGATCGCGGCGGCGCGCGGCAACGGCTACCGCACGGTCGAGGACGTCTGGCGCCGGGCGGGCGTGGCGCCCGGCGTTCTGGCCCGGCTGGCCGAGGCCGATGTCTTCGCCGATCTGGGGATCCCCCGGCGCGAGGCGCTGTGGGAGGCCAAGGCGCTGCGCGCGCCCGCGCCGCTGCCGCTCTTCGAAGGCCAGATGGAGGGCGAGGGCATCGACGAGCCCGCCGCCCATCTGCCCGCCATGACGCTGGGCGAGGAGGTGGTGGAGGATTACGTCGCCATGCGGCTCACGCTGCGCGCGCACCCGGTGGCGTTGCTGCGCGACCGGCTGACCCCGCCCGAGGCCTGGGAGCGGGGTGCGCCGGCCGTGGCCGGCGCCTGACCCGCCGCCGGCGCCAGGCAGCGGGGGGCGGCAGGGGGGCTGTCTGCCCCCTCGGCGGCTTCGCCGCCTCACCGCCCGAGGATATTTCGCTCCAAGAAGAAGGACCGGGTCGTGCGGTCGCCGCGAGGGGTCTGCGCGACGCGCGGCTCCCGCGGCTCAGCCCGCCGGCTCGACCACGCCCAGGATCGGGCCCATCGGGCGGCCGAAGTCCGACCGGCCGAGGGAGGGGGCGTGCAGGCGCGAGACGTTGCCGTCGAGGTAGAGCGCCTGCGGCAGCCGCAGCACGTCGCGGAAGAGACGGCCGAATTCGTGGAAGGTGACCGGCACCTCGGAGATCGCCATCACCAGCCGATCGCCGTCGGCGCTGGTGCCCACGCCGTTGCGCACGTAGCGCGAGGTCGAATCGGGCAGGAAGCGCGGGTGCAATTCGCCGTCGATCACCAGCATCGGTCCCGACTGCGTGGCGAAGCGGCAGGCGGGCGCCGCCTTTTCGAAGCGGCGCGTCTCGATCACCTCGGCGCGGCCGTCGCGCAGGCAGAGCACCCCGTTGGGCAGCAGGCCGAAGTTGCCGGGGCCCGGGGAGGTCACGAGATGCATCGTCTGCCGGCCTTCCTCGACGTAAAGCCCGACCGGCGAGCGGTCCTCGTGATACATGCCGGCGTTCATCGCCGCGCCGAGCCGCAGGCCCTGCGCCGCGAGCGCCGCGTCGAGCGTGCCGAAATGCCCGTAGGGCCGGCCCTCGGCATCGGTGTGGAAGAGCCGCAGCGCGTCGCGCGCCGGATAGACGTCGCAGATCGTGTAGGGGCGGCCTTCGTGCGCGATGCGCCGGCACTCGGCCGCACCCGCGGGCAGGGCCAGGCCGAGCGCCAGCGCCGCCGCGAGCAGGGCGCGCAGCATGTGCCCTACTCCTCGATGTCGCGCCGCACGTCGGGCTGCGCGAGCAGGCGGCGCGTCTCGTCCATGCGGTCGAAGCTCTCGTCGATGCGGAAGCGCAGCTCGGGCGCGAATTTCAGCTCCAACCCCTTGGCCACCTGGCGCCGCAGCTCGCCGCGGTTGCGGTCGAGAAGCTCCAGCGCCTCTTCCCGGTCGCGCCCGCCCAGTGGCAGGACGAAGGCGGTCGCCACCTTCAGGTCCGGCGAGGTGCGCACCTCGCCCACGGTGAGCGACAGGCGGTTGAGATCGGGATCGTGCACGTCGCCCTTCATCAGCACGTCGGACAGACGCCGCCGGATCAGCTCGCCGACGCGAAGCTGTCGCTGGCTGGGGCCGCTCTGGCCGGAGGATCGGGGTCGCGCCATACCCCCCACTTAAGGCCGCGCGCAGGCTTTGCCAAGCGGCGGCGGCTGCGCTACTGCAGGCGCCGGGAACGGAGGGATCGACATGGCGGATCTGCCGGGAATCGTGGTGACGGGCGTCTCGGGGCGCATGGGGCGGATGCTCGTCGAGACCCTGCGCGACAGCGCACAGGCGCGGCTGATCGGGGCGCTGGAGCGTCCGGGCCACGACTGGATCGGCCGCGACCCGGGCGAGGCGATGGGGGGCGCGGCGCTCGGCGTGACGGTCACCGACGATGCGCTCGAGGCCTTCGCACGGGCGCATGCGGTGATCGATTTCACCACCCCCGAGGCGACGGTCGGTTACGCCGACATCGCCGCGCAGGCGCGGCTCGTCCATGTGATCGGCACGACGGGCATGGACGAGGCGCAGCTCGCGCGGATCAAGGCCGCCGCGCGGCATGCGACGGTGATCCGGGCGGGCAACATGAGCCTTGGCGTCAATCTGCTGGTGCAGCTCACGCGGCGTGTGGCGGCGGCGCTCGATGCCGACTTCGACATCGAGATCGTCGAGGCGCATCACCGGCACAAGGTGGACGCGCCCTCGGGCACCGCGCTCATGCTGGGCGCGGCCGCGGCCGAGGGACGGGGGGCGATCCTCTCGGAAGTCGCGGATCGCGCGCGCGACGGCATGACCGGCGCGCGGGAGCGTGGCGCCATCGGCTTTCACGCCCTGCGCGGGGGCGACATCGTGGGCGAGCACGATGTGATCTTCGCGGGCGAGGGCGAGCGCATCGTGCTGCGCCATGTGGCCACCGACCGCGCGATCTTCGCCCGCGGCGCGCTCAAGGCCGCGCTCTGGGGACAGGGGCAGGGCCCGGGCGCGTTCGACATGGTCGATGTGCTGGGGCTGTCGGGCCTCTGATCGGCGAAATCCCGCGCATTCGAGCGAAAGTCTTGATTTGATGCAGGCGCGGCGCATCTTCCCCCGCTGGAGCTAACCGAGGGGACAGAACCGCCATGCGCATGTTCGCCGCCGCCGCGCTCGCCGCCACGACGGTCTCCGCCGCGCCCGCCGCGGCCGATTTCGCGCGGATCCAGAACGAGACCCAGTTTCGCGAGGTCGTCCAGGGGCGCACGCTCGCCTATCCGCTGGTCCGCCTGCGGGTCACGCCGGATGGCCGCATCACCGGCACAGGCGCCGGCCGCGAGGTCTCGGGCCAGTGGCAGTGGCAGGACGGCCTGTTCTGCCGCGATCTCTACTGGGGCGAGCGCGAACTGGGCTACAACTGCCAGACCGTCGAGGTGCGGGGCGACACCGTCCGCTTCACCTCGGACGCGGGCGAAGGGGATCACGCGGATTTCCGGCTGCGCTGAGACCTCAGCCGCGCGCCGCCATGCGGCGCACCACGTCGAGCATCCGGCAGGAATAGCCCCATTCGTTGTCGTACCAGCCGAAGACGCGCAGCAGGCCGGTCGCGTTGACCGAGGTTTCGGGTCCGGCCATCACGACCGACTCGCAGCGCCCGCGCAGATCCGACGAGACGAGCGGGGCGTCGGTCCAGCCGAAGACCGGCCCCTCCCGGGCGGCCGTGCGCAGACGATCGTTGACGGCCTCCGCCGTCACCGGCGCGCTCGTGGCCACGGTCAGGTCGATGCAGGAGACGCTCGCGGTCGGCACGCGCAGCGCGCGCGCCTCCACCCGGCCCTCGAGATGGGGCAGGACCGTGCCGATGAGCTTGCCTGCCGAGGTGGTGGTGGGAACCATCGACAGCGCCGCCGCGCGCGACCGTTCGGGCGTGCCGCGCGGCTTGTCGACGGTGGGCTGGCTGCCGGTGTAGCAATGCACGGTCGTCATATGCCCGCTTTCCACACCCCATGTCTCGTCGAGCAGGCGCAGCAGCGGCGCGAGCGCGTTGGTGGTGCAGGAGGCGTTGGAGACGACGGGCTGATCGGCCAGCGCGTCTTCATTGGCGCCAAGCACCACCGTGAGGTCGGCCGCCGGAGAGGGGCCGGAGATCAGCACGCGCCCGGCGCCGGCCGCGAGGCCCTGCCCGGCCACCTCGCGCGTGGTGGCGCGGCCCGTGCATTCCAGCAGCACGTCCACGCGCGACAGATCGAGCGCTGAGATGTCGGAGGCCTGCGTGAGCGGAATGCGATGCGGGCCGGTGACGAAGGCGCCCCCGTCCGCCGCCACCGGGTCGGGCCAGGGACCGAAGACGCTGTCGTAAGCGAAGAGATAGGCGAGCAGGTCGCCTGCCTCGATGTCGTTGACGTGCACGAGTTCCACGCCCGGCGAGCCCGACAGGATCTGGCGGGCGAGCGTGCGGCCGATGCGGCCGAAGCCGTTGATCGCCACGCGGATCGGGCGGTCTGTCATCTCAGCTCCTTGCGCGGCATGCTCGATCAGGCCTCGCGGCCTTCCTCGCGAGGACGCCCGTAAGGGCGGACGAGCGGCCCCGCGCGATTTCAGAAATCGATGGCGAGGCCCTTGCGTTCCCAGTCGCCGTAACGCACCGGCTCGGGGCCGTCGCGACCGCCGAGTTCTGGCGGCAGCTCCAGCGCCCTGGCCGTCCTGCGCCGCTCCTCGGCTTCGGCGAGTGCGCGCTGGGCTGCCGGCGGCAGCTCTTCGCGGGTATTGTCCGTCATGGCCTTCCCCTGCTCTGCTCCGGCTGATATAGCGCCGCTCCGCTCCGACGCCAAGCAGGTCACCCATGTCCCGACGCCCGCGCCCCGCCGGCCGCGAGGGCCAGCCGGCCCGCCGCGCGGCGCTCTCGCTCTTTCTCGCCGTGCTCGAGGAGCGCCGCACGCTCGACGAGGCGGAGCCGGCGCTGCAGGGCCTCGCGCCGGAGGCGCGCGCGCGGGCCCGGCGTCTGGTGGCCGAGACCTTCCGTGGGCTTGCTCGGGCGGATGCGTTGCTCGCGCCGCACCTGCGGCGCAGGCCGCCCGCCGCGGCGCTCGCGGCCCTGCGGCTGGGCACCGTGGAGCTCGCGCAGGGTGGGGCCGCGCATGGCGTCGTCAACGACTGGGTTCAGATCGTCGCGGGCGCGGGCCGCAAACCTGCCGCCGCGCGCGGCATGGTGAACGCGGTGCTGCGGAAGATGGCCGCAGAAGCGCCCGAGAGATGGAAGACCCTGCCGGTGCCGGAGATGCCCGCCTGGCTGCGCGGGCCGGTGGCGGAGGCCTGGGGCGAGGCGGCGGCCGCGGCGATCGAGGCGGCGCATCTCGCCGGCGCGCCGCTCGACCTCACCGCGAAGGGCGATCCGGCGGCGCTGGCCGCGCGGCTGGGCGCCGAACTGCTGCCCACGGGGTCGCTGCGGCTGCCGCGCGGGGCGCAGGTCTCGGCGCTGCCGGGCTTCGCCGAGGGCGACTGGTGGGTGCAGGACGCGGGCGCGGCGCTGCCGGCGCTGGCGCTCGCGCCACGGCCGGCCGAGCGGGTGCTCGATCTCTGCGCCGCGCCGGGCGGCAAGACGATGCAGCTCGCCGCGGCCGGCGCGAAGGTGACGGCGGTGGATCTCTCGGCTGCGCGCCTCGAGCGGGTGTCGCAGAACCTTGCGCGCACCGGGCTGTCGGCCAGGTTGCTGGCCGAGGACGCGCGCGCGCACCAAGGCGGCCCCTACGAGGCGATCCTGCTCGACGCGCCCTGCTCGGCCACCGGCACCATCCGCCGCCACCCGGAACTGCCCCATATCCGCGACGGCAGCGGCGTCGCGGCCTTGTGTGCGTTGCAGGCGGAGCTCGTCGATCACGCGGTGCAGCTGCTCGCGCCGGGCGGGCGGCTGGTCTATTGCACCTGCTCGCTCCTGCCGGCCGAAGGCGAGGCACAGGCAGAGGCGGCGCTGGCGCGTCATCCGGGGCTGCGGCCCGATCCGGAGGCGCTCGACCTGCCTGGGATCGAGACGGACTGGCGCGTGCCGCAGGGCCTGCGCCTGCGCCCCGACCACTGGGCGCAGCGCGGGGGCATCGACGGCTTCTTCATCGCCGCGTTTCGCCGCGTGGCCTGAGGCGCGCAGCGCCACCGCGGCGACTCGCCTGACGGTGACTTCATGCCGCGCCGCAGCTATCATCGCACGGAACGGACCGCGCGGGCGGGAATGGGGCAGACGAGCAGACAACCGACAAGGCGCCGGGCCGTGCGATATGCGCGGCTGGCGAACCGCTATCATGCCTGGCGGGCGAGCCTCGGCCGGCCGGCGACGGGGTTCGTGTCGCAGCCGGAGCCGCGCACCATCGGGAACCCGTCGCGCGGTCGGCAGCTGATCGCGGGGAACCTGATGTTCGCCGGGCATCTGGTCGAGGCACCGGAGGCCGATCTGTGGGATATCGAGGTGCCCGACGCGGCCTTCATCGACGAAACGCACGGGTTCGGCTGGCTCGACGACCTGGCGGCGACAGGAGACACCGCGGCGCGGCGACTGGCGCAGCGCTGGCTCGACGGCTGGATCGCGCGCTACGGGCGCGGGCGCGGGCCGGGCTGGAGCCCGGAGCAGGCCGCCCGACGCATGACGCGATGGCTGCATCATGCGCTTTTCCTGCTGCACGGGCAGTCGCCCGAAGGTCAGGCGGCGTATTTCCGCGCGCTCGCGACCCATGCGCGCTTCCTGGCCCGGCGCTGGCGCAAGACGCCGCCGGGCCTGCCGCGCTTCGAGGCGCTCTGCGGGCTGGTCCAGGCGGGGCTCGCGCTGGACGGTCTGCAACGGCTTCTCGCTCCGGCGGTCGGCGGGCTAGAGCGCGCGTGCCGAACGCAGATCGACGCCGATGGGGGGCTTGCGACCCGCAACCCAGAAGAGCTGATGGAAGTGCTCAGCCTGCTGACCTGGACCGACGCTGCGCTGCGTGCCGCTCACCGCGAGGCCGGTCCCGAGCATCGCGGAGCCATCGCCCGGATCGCGCCGACCCTCCGCAGCCTGCGCCACGCGGACGGAGCGCTCGCGCGGTTTCACGGGGGCGGAGGCGGCGCGGAGGGGCGTCTCGACGCCGCGCTGGCCGCGTCGGGCTCGCGCCGGTGGCGGGACGACGGGCTGGCGATGGGATACGCGCGGCTGTCCGCCGGCCGCACGACCGCAATCATAGACGCCGCGCCGCCGCCCCGCGGTGACGCGAGCATCGGCGCGCATGCCTCGACGCTGGCCTTCGAACTGACCTCCGGCCGCCGGCCGGTCATCGTGAATTGCGGCTCCGGCGCGAGCTTCGGCCCCGGATGGCGACGCGCCGGGCGCGCGACACCGTCGCATTCGACGGTGACCCTGGAGGGGCTGTCGAGCGCGCGGCTCGAAACCTCCGCGCCGGACGGCCGCTCGGACAGGGCGCCGCTCCGGGTGGCGCCGGCACGTGTGCCGGCCGTGACCACGCGTTCCCCCGAGGGCTGGATGTTCGAGGCGGGCCACGACGGCTATGTCGCCGAGTTCGGCCTCACCCACGCGCGCGTGCTCGAACTGTCGGCCGACGGGCGAACTCTTCGGGGTCAGGATCTCCTGCTCGCGCTCGAAGATGCCGACAAGCGCCGCTTCGACCGGGCGCTCGACGCCGGCAAGCTGCGCGGCATCGCCTGGCAGGCGCGGTTTCATCTGCATCCCGACACCGATGCCGAACTCGATCTCGGCGGCACCGCGGTCTCCATCGCGCTGCGCTCGGGCGAAGTCTGGGTCTTTCGCGGCGACGCGGCGGCGCGACTGTCCCTCGAGCCGTCGGTATATCTCGAGCGCGGACGGCTCCGGCCGCGTGCGACGCAACAGATCGTTTTATCCGGCCGCGCGCTGGAGTATGCCTCGCGCGTCCGCTGGTCGCTGGCCAAGACGGAGGACACCGCGCTGGCGGTGCGAGACCTCGCCTTCGGTGCGGCGGACGCCCTTGAATGACTGTCCGGAGACGCCTGCCCATGTCCGACCTCGTCCCCCTGCGCCGCGCCCTGATCTCGGTCTCCGACAAGACCGGCCTTGCCGACCTCGGTCAGGCGCTGGCCGCACGCGGGGTGGAGCTGCTGTCCACCGGCGGCACGGCGCAGGCGCTGCGCGAGGCGGGATGCGACGTGACCGATGTGGCCGAGGTGACGGGACTGCCCGAGATGATGGGCGGTCGGGTCAAGACCCTGCACCCGGCGATCCACGGCGGGCTGCTCGCGCTCCGCGAGGATCCGGCGCATCTGCAGGCGATGGAGTCGCATGGCATCGCGCCCATCGACCTTCTGGTGGTGAACCTCTACCCCTTCGAGGCGACCGTCGCCGCCGGCGCAGACGACGCGGACGCGATCGAGCAGATCGACATCGGCGGGCCGGCGATGATCCGCGCCGCGGCCAAGAACTACGCCCATGTCGCCGCGGTGGTGGACGTTGAGGACTATGCGGCGCTTCTGGCGGAGCTCGACGCGCAGGACGGCGCCACCTCGCTCGCCTTCCGCCGCGCGCTGGCGCTGACCGCCTTCGGCCGCACGGCGGCCTATGACGCGGCGGTGAGCGGCTGGATGGCGGAGACGCTGGGCGTCTTCGCGCCGCGGCGGCGGGTCGTCGGCGGCAGGCTGGCGCAGGAATTGCGCTACGGCGAGAACCCGCACCAGCGAGCGGCCTTCTATGCCGAGACGCATCCCGCGCCCGGCGTCGCCTCGGCGTCGCAGTTGCAGGGCAAGGCGCTCAGCTACAACAACATCAACGACACAGACGCGGCCTTCGCGCTCGCCTCCGAATTCCCGCCCGGGGACGGCGCGGCCTGCGTGATCGTCAAGCACGCCAACCCCTGCGGCGCGGCGCGCGGCGCCTCGGCGCTCGAGGCCTATCAAAGGGCGCGCGACTGCGACCCGGTGAGCGCCTTCGGCGGCATCGTGGCGCTGAACGTCCCGCTCGACGCCCGGACGGCGGAGGCGATCCTCGAACTCTTCACCGAGGTCGTCATTGCGCCGGGCGTGGACGACGAGGCGCAGACGCTCTTCGCGCAGAAGCCCAATGTGCGTCTTCTGATCGCGCCGGGCATGGCCGACCCCGCCGCGCCGTCGCTCGCGGTGCGGCAGGTGGCGGGCGGCTGGCTCGTTCAGGACGCGGACACGCGGCTGGTCGCGCCCGGCGATCTGAAGACGGTCACGGCGCGCGCGCCCTCGGAGGCGGAGATGCGCGACATGCTCTTCGCCTGGGCCGTGGCGAAGCACGTGAAGTCGAATGCGATCGTCTACGCGAAGGGCGGCGCGACCGTGGGTATCGGCGCGGGCCAGATGAGCCGCGTGGATTCGGCCCGCATCGCCGCGGAGAAGGCGCGCGCCATGGCCGAGGGCCTGGGCCTCGCGGAGCCGCCCACCGTGGGCGCGGCGGTGGCCTCGGACGCCTTCTTTCCCTTCGCGGACGGGATCGAGGCGCTCGCCGCGGCCGGCGCGACCGCGGTGATCCAGCCCGGCGGCTCGATGCGCGACGCCGAGGTGATCGCGGCGGCCGAGGCGCACGGGCTCGCGATGGTCTTCACCGGGGAGCGGCATTTTCGTCACTGAGCGCCGGGCAAAGGGGGCGCTGCCCCCGCCCGGCTGCGCCGGACTCCCCTTGGGGTATTCTTGGCAAGAGGAAGGACCGAAAGGTGCGAGAAGGGGCTGAACGGTGCGGCTGATGGCCTGGGTGACGGCGGCGGTCTTCGTGATCGACCAGGCACTGAAATACTACGTCGTGCATGTTCTGGCGCTGGCGCAGGTGCGGGCGATCGACGTCTGGCCGCCTTTCCTGAACCTGCGCATGGCCTGGAACACGGGGATCAACTTCGGGCTCTTCGCGGGCGGTTCGGATGCCGCGCGCTGGGTTCTGATCGGCCTCGCGCTGGCGATCTCGGCGGCGGTCGCGGTCTGGATGTGGCGCGACCCGCCGGGGCGCCTGGGCCTGATCTCGGCCGGGCTGCTCGTCGGCGGGGCGCTGGGCAATGTCGTGGACCGTCTGCTCTATGGCGCGGTGGCGGATTTCCTCAACATGTCCTGCTGCGGGATCGACAATCCCTTTTCCTTCAATGTCGCCGACATCTCGATCTTCGCGGGCGCCCTCGGGCTGGTGCTGTTCACCGGCGACGGGACGCGGAAAAAGGCCCCGTGACGCGCGCGGGAGGATCGGCTACATCTGCGCGCAGAGACGGAGGTGACGATGCGGGCGATGCGCGCGACGGTGTTCGGACTGGCGCTTCTGGGCCTTGCGGGGTGCAGCGGCGACGGCCGGCTGCGCGACCTGTCGAACCCGCCGGGCGGGCCCGAGGAGTTCGCCATCGTGCCGAACAAGCCGCTGCAGACGCCGCCCTCCTTTGCGGAGCTTCCGCCGCCGGCGCCGGGGCGCGCGAACCGCACGGACCTGACGCCCGGCGCGGATGCCGTGGCGGCCCTGGGCGGCGATCCGTCCCGGCTGACGGCCGCCGGCATCCCTGCCTCCGACGCCGCGCTGGTCGCGACCGCCTCGCGGTTCGGCGTGCCCGACAACATCCGCGCGCTGGTCGCGGCCGAGGACGCGGAGTTCCGCCGCGGCAAGGCGCGTTTCACCAATCTGCGGATCGTGCGGGTGGACCGCTACAATCAGGCCTACCGCAGCCAGTCGCTCGACGCTTTCGAGGCGCACCGGCGCTATCGCGCGGCGGGTGCGCGGACGCCCTCGGCCCCGCCGGAGCTGCGCTGAGCGAGGTCACAAAGACGTAGAAGCGCTTGACCCGGCGCCCCGCCTGCCCAGCTATGGAGCAGACCGGAACGGAGGTGAGACATGCGGCGGCTGGCGGTCGCGCTCCTGGCGCTCGGAACAATCGTGTGGACCGGCGCTGCGGCGGCGGCGGAAAAGGTCACGGGCTTCACGCTCGACAACGGAATGGAGGTCGTGGTGATCGAGGATCACCGCGCGCCGCTGGTGGTCCACATGGTGTGGTATCGCGCCGGTGCCGCGGACGAGCCTCCGGGGCAGTCCGGCATCGCCCATTTCCTGGAGCATCTGATGTTCAAGGGCACGGACGAGCTCGGGCCGGGCGAATTCTCGGCCACCGTTGCGGCGCAGGGCGGATCCGACAACGCCTTCACCAGTTACGATTACACCGCCTATTTCCAGCGCGTCGCCGCGGACCGGCTGGGCCGCATGATGCAGCTCGAGGCGGACCGGATGACCGATCTGGCGCTCGCCGACGAGGACGTGCGGACCGAACGCGGCGTTATCCTCGAGGAGCGCAACCAGCGGGTCGAGAACGAGCCGGGCGCGCTCTTTCGCGAGCAGACGGCGTCCGCGCTCTATCTCAACCACCCCTACGGCACGCCGGTCATCGGCTGGCGGCACGAGATCGAAGGATTGGACAAGGAGGCCGCCAAGGCCTTCTACCGCCGCTTCTACGCGCCCAACAACGCGATCCTGATCGTCGCCGGCGACACCACGCCCGAAGAGGTGCGGCGCCTGGCCGAAGAGCACTACGGGCCGATCCCGCCCAATCCCGAGGTCGGACCCCGCGCCCGGCCGCAGGAACCGCCGCATCTCGCGCCCCGGCGGCTCGTCATGGAGGATCCGCGCGTCGCGCAGCCCTACGTGCAGCGGCAGTATCTCGCGCCCGAGCGCGACCCGGGCGACCAGACGCGCGCGGCGGCGCTCGTGATCCTGGCGGAGCTGCTCGGCGGGGGGCAGACCTCGGTGCTGACGCGCAAGCTCCAGTTCGAGGAGCAGGTCGCCGTCTATGCCGGCGCCTTCTACGGAGCGACGAAGCGTGACGACGCACGCTTCAGCTTCGTCGTCGTGCCGGCCGAGGGCGTGACGCTTGGCGAGGCGGAGGCGGCCCTCGACGACACGCTCGCCGCGTTTCTGGAGGAGGGCGTGGACGCCGAACAGCTCGACCGGATCAAGTTCCAGCTCCGCGCCTCGCGGATCTACGAGCAGGACGATGTCGAGGCGCTCGCCAACCGCTACGGTCGCGCGCTGGCCTCGGGCCTCACGCTCGAGGACGTCGCGGCCTGGCCCGAGGTGCTCCAGTCGGTGACGGAGCAGGATCTGCTCGCCGCGGCGCGCGAGGTTCTGGTGCCCGAACGATCGGTGACGGGCTGGCTGACCACCGCAGAGGGCGGGGCGCCGGGGGCGAACGGCGTGCCGCGCGAGGCAGGCGCGGTTTCTCCCGAGGAGGTGACGCAATGATCGCCAGAACCTTCGCCCGCGTCGCCGCGGCCGCCGCGATCGCGGTCGCCGCCGCGTTGCCCGCGCGGGCCGCGGTGGACATCCAGGAGGTGACCAGCCCCGGCGGGATCACTGCCTGGCTGGTGGAGGATCAGAACATCCCCTTCGTCGCGCTCGAGATCCGCTTTCGTGGCGGCACATCGCTCGACGCGCCCGGCAAGCGCGGCGCCGTGCGTCTGATGACCGCGCTTCTCGAGGAGGGCGCGGGCGAGTTGGACGCGCAGGCCTTCGCGCGAGCGACGGAGGGGATCGCCGCGGATTTCGACTACGACGCGGGCGACGATGCGGTCTCGGTCTCGGCCCGCTTCCTGACCGAGACGCGGGACGAAGCCGTGACGCTCCTGCGGGCCTCGCTGGTCGAGCCCCGCTTCGACGCGGACGCGACCGAGCGGGTGCGGGCGCAGGCGATTTCGGCCATCCGGTCGGATCTTCAGGATCCCGGGGTCATCGCCTCCCGCGCTTTCGACCGGCTGGCCTTCGGCGATCACCCCTACGGCACCTCGCCGGACGGCACGCCGGAGAGCGTCGCGGCGCTCACGCGCGAGGATCTGGTCGCGGCGCACCGCGCGGCGCTGGCCCGCGACCGCATCTATGTGGGCGCTGCCGGCGACATCACCCCCGAAGAGCTGGGCGTGCTGCTCGACCGGCTGCTCGGCGATCTTCCGGCCGAAGGCGCGCAGCAGCCCGCCGACGTCTCGGTCGAGATGCCGGGCGGCGTCGAGGTCGTGGAGTTCGACACCCCCCAGTCTGTCGCCGTCTTCGGCCATGCCGGCATCCCGCGCGACCACGAGGATTTCTTCGAGGCCTTCGTGCTGAACCAGATCGTCGGCGCGGGCGGTTTCGAAAGCCGCCTGATGCAGGAGGTCCGCGAGAAGCGCGGCCTGACCTACGGCGTCTATTCCTATCTCGCGCCCAAGGACCACGCTGCGCTCTATCTCGGTCGTGTCGCCTCGGCCAACGACCGGATCGCGGAGGCCGTCGCGGTGATCCGTGACGAGTGGCGCAAGGTCGCCGGGGAGGGCGTGACGGCCGAAGAACTCGAGTCGGCCAAGACCTATCTCACCGGGGCCTATCCCTTGCGTTTCGACGGCAACGGTCCGATCGCCAACATCCTGGTGGCGATGCAGCTGGACGATCTGCCGATCGACTACGTCGAGACCCGCAACGACCGCGTGCGCGCGGTCACGCTGGAAGACGTCAATCGCGTGGCCTCGGAGCTTTTCGATCCGGAGCGCCTGACCTTCGTGGTGGCCGGTCAGCCCGAGGGGCTGGATTCGGTGGGCGAGCCCGCGCAGTGATCGGGCGGGCGCCCGTCAGGCGGCGCGGCGACAGGACAGCGTCAGTTCACGAGGCCCGCGTGGCGCATGGCGTCGCGCACGCGCGCTTTCGTGCCCTCCGTGAGCCCGACGAGCGGTAGCCGCGTCTCGTCCGAGCACATGCCCAGGACCGAAAGCCCGTATTTCGCGCCCACGAGTCCCGGCTCGGCGAAGATCGCCTTGTGCAGCGGCATCAGCCGGTCCTGGATCGAGAGCGCGCGGGCGTAATCGTTGGCAAGGCAGGCCTCCTGCATCTCGGCGCAGAGCCGCGGCGCCACGTTCGCCGTCACCGAGATGCAGCCCCGGCCGCCCTGCGCGTTGAAGCCGTGCGCGGTTGCGTCCTCGCCCGAGATCTGCAGGAAGTCCGGCCCGCAGTGCATGCGCTGCCGGCAGACGCGGTCGAGATCGCCCGTCGCGTCCTTCACACCGATGATGCGCGGCAGTCGGGCGAGCTCGGCCATCGTCTCGACCGACATGTCCACGGCCGAGCGGCCGGGAATGTTGTAGATGATGATCGGAAGCTCCGCGCAGTCGTGCAGCGCCCGGAAATGCGCGATCAGCCCTGCCTGCGTGGGCTTGTTGTAATAGGGCGTCACCACCAGCGCCGCGGCGGCGCCGACCTTTTCGGCGTGCTGGGTGAAGCGGATCGCCTCGTCCGTGTTGTTCGAGCCGGTCCCTGCGATCACCGGCACGCGCCCGGCGGCGTAGCGCACGACCGCCGCCACCACCTCTTCGTGCTCGGCGTGGGTCAGCGTGGGGCTTTCGCCCGTTGTGCCGACGGCGACGAGGCCGTGACTGCCTTCGTCCACATGCCATTCGACGATCCGCTCCAGCGCGGCATAGTCCACCGCGCCGTCGCGGAAGGGCGTGACCAGAGCGGGCAGGGATCCCTGGAACATGACGCGCTCCTCTTGCTCTGTCCGGGGCTGCCGGACGGGCCGGCGGCGCTCCGCCTGCGGGCGCGCGCCGGACTTGATGCGCGGCGCGGCCGCGATAGATTTCGCGTGTCTATGTTTCGCCGGAGACCGGAATGCAAGCCGTAACCGACGGTATCAGGCGGCTGTCCGGACTCGTCCTGCTGATCTTCGTGCTCGTCATGATGCTCTCGCAGCCGGCGACGGCACGGCCCCTCGGGGAGGCCATGGACGCGATCCGCGGCGGCGACTGGGCGCGCGCCGCGGACCGCGCCGCGCAGGAAGGCCCGGTGGCGGCCGACATCGTCGAATGGCATCGCTTGCGCGATGGCCGGGGCGCGGCGGCGGATGTCGTCGCGTTTCTCGCGCGCAACCCCGACTGGCCCGGACTCGACTGGCTGCGCCGCCGCTCCGAGCCGGCGATCGCGGAGGCCGACGACGAGACGATTCGCGCTTTTTTCGAAGAGGAATTGCCGCAGACGGGCGAGGGCGCGCTCGCCTTCGCCGAGGCGCTCGAGGCGGCGGGGGAAACGGGCGCGGCGCAGGCCGGTCTGGTGCTCGCCTGGCGGACCCTGCCGCTCTCCGAAGCGGAACATGCCGCCTTTCTCTCGGATCACGGCGAGCTGCTCGCGCCGCATCACACCGCGCGCCTCGACATGGCGCTTTGGCGTGAGTGGGAGGACAACGCCCGGGCCATGCTGCTGCTGGTGTCCGAGGGCTGGCAGAAGCTTGCAGAGGCACGGATCGCGCTCAACGCCGATGCGGCGGGCGTCGATGCGCGGATCGAGGCGGTGCCAGCCGCGCTCGCGGATCATCCGGGCCTGGCCTACGAACGTTTCGCCTGGCGCCTGCGCCGGGGACGCGACGACGACGCGGCAGAGCTGCTGCTCGACCGCAGCGCCAGCGCCGAGCGCCTGGGCGAGCCCGCAGTCTGGGCGGGCCCGCGGCGCACGCTCGCGCGCCGGCTGATGCAGGACGGCCGGCACGCGCTCGCCTATCGCGTCGCGGCTTCGCATTTCACCCTGCCAGCGGCAGGTTACGTCCATGCCGAACTCGAGTGGATCGCGGGCTATCTGGCGCTGCGCCATCTTGAGCGCCCGGAGACGGCGGTGCAGCACTTCGAGCGGTTCGCCGCGGCGGTGGACACGCCGATCTCGCGCGGGCGCGCGGGCTACTGGCTGGGGCGCGCGCATGAGGCCGCGGGCGAGGCGGAGGCGGCGCAGGCGGCCTACGCCATGGGCGCCCGATACCAGTCGAGCTTCTACGGCCTGCTCGCGGCAGAGCGCGGCGGCCTGCCCTTCGACGCGACGCTGGCGGGGCGCGATCCGGCGCCGGACTGGCGCGACGCGCCCTTCACGGACAGCTCGGTCTACCGCGCGGGCGTGCTGCTGCTGGCCGCGGGCGAGCGGACCCTTGGAGAGCGTTTCCTGACGCATCTCGCCGAAAGCCTGGACGAGGCGGACCTCGCGCGACTGGGCGCCATGCTCGACGAGATGGGCGAGCCCCATGTCGCCGTCATGGTCGGCAAACGCGCCGCCCGGCGGGGCCTGACAGTCCCGGCGCCGTATTACGCGCTGCATCCCATGGCCGAGGCGCGCTGGCCCGTGCCGGCCGAACTCGCCCTCGCGATCGCCCGTCGCGAAAGCGAATTCGACCCACGCGTGGTCAGTGCCGCGGGCGCACGGGGGCTCATGCAGGTCATGCCGGGCACGGCCCGCGAGGTGGCCGGGCGGCTCGGGCTCGGTTACGATCACGACCGGCTGCTGACGGACTGGACCTACAACGCACAGCTGGGTACGGCCTATCTTGCCGAACTGATGGAGCGCTTCGAGGGCAACCCGGTGCTGGTGGCCGCAGCCTACAACGCCGGTCCCTCCCGGCCGATCCGCTGGATGCAGGAGCTGGGCGATCCGCGCGACCCTGACGTGGACGTGGTGGACTGGATCGAGTCGATCCCCTTCGCCGAGACGCGGAACTACGTCATGCGCGTGACCGAAAGCCTGCCGGTCTACCGTGCACGTCTGGGCCGCGCGCCCCATCCGGTGCTGTTTACCGAAGAGTTGAAGGGAAGCATCCTGCGCGGCGGATAAGGGCTGCCTCCGGGGGCGCCGGTTTTTCGGTACGAAGATTCGCCCCGCCCGTTCAACGGTCGTGCTCAGCCGCGCAGCCTGGCCCGCCGCAGGGCGAACAGCCCGGCGCCGACGACCAGGGCCGCGCCGAGCACCACGTCGGCGGAGAGCGACTCGCCGAAGACGGCGATGCCGATCGCGCTGGCGAAGACGAGCTGGAGATAGGCGAAGGGCTGCACGGCGCTGGCCTCCGCCACCTCGTAGCACTTGATGAGCGTGAAGTGGCCCAGCGCGCCGGTCAGGCAAAGACCGACCATCCATAACCAGTCGGGGGCCGTCATGGGCTCCCAGAACCAGATGCCTGCCGCGGTCGTGACCACGGCGCCCACCGTCCCGGTCCAGAAGAAGCTGGTGGCCGCGCTGTCGGCACGCGCGGCGAAGCGGGTGAGCAGTCCATAAAGCGCGAACATGAGCGCCGCGAAGAGAGGCACCGCCGCCGCGGGCGCGAAGACGCCCCGGCCGGGCTGGAGAAGCACCAGAACCCCCAGGAAGCCCACGCCGATCGCCGTCCAGCGCCGCCATCCGACATGCTCCCCCAGCACCGGGCCCGAGAGCGCGGCGATCAGGAGGGGATAGCAGACGAAGACGGCATGGGTCTCGACCAGGCCCAGCAGAGTGAAGGCCAGGACCATCACGCAGACCTCGAGCGCCAGGAGCGCGCCACGCAGGATCTGCAGGACCGGCTGCCGCGTGGCGGCGGCTGCGCGCACCCCGCCGGCCCGGCGCGCGGCCACTGCAATCACGAAGGCGGCGAAGAACCAGTAGCGGATCATCACCACCATGAGGACGTTGTATTCGCCCGCCAGATGGCGCGAGAGGCCGTCCTGCACCGCGAAGATGAAGGTCGTGGCCACCATGAGCCAGATGCCCAGGCGGGTGTTCTGCGGACTCATGCGCGCCGCGCCCGGGTCATGTGGCGCTTGGCGCCGTAGCCGGGGGCGCGCGTGACCTCGAACCCGGCGGCAGCCAGCGCGCGACGAACATGACCCGCCGCGCTGTAGGTGGCGGCCGTGCCTTCGGGCGCCGTGCGGCGGCCGACTTCGGCCAAGAGCTCGGGGCTCCACAGCTCGGGGTTCTTCGCGGGCGCGAAGCCGTCGAGAAACCAGGCGTCGGCCAGGTCCGCCCAGCGCGGGACCGTCTCGCGCGCGTCGCCCACGACGAGCCGGAAGTCCAGGTCCGGCAGCCGGATCGCCGCCGTGCCCCAGTGCGGTGCGAGGTTGCAGGCGAGCGGCGCGAGCTCGGCGAACCCCGCCTGTGCGCGGCGCATGGCCTCTGCGGGCAGTGGGTAGGCCTCGAAGCTCGTGTAGCGCAGCACGCCTGTCTGGCCGCTCGCCCGCCAAGAGGCGAGCGTCGCCAGCAGGTTCAGCCCGGTCCCGAACCCGAGTTCCGCGACGTGGAAGCCCGGGCGGAAGCGCGCAGGCAGATCGTTGCCGCCCAGAAAGACGTGCCGCGTCTCGGCGAGCCCGTCGGCGAGCGAGTAGTAGGGATCGTCGAAGCGGGTCGAGACGGGGACGCCGCCGCGCCATTCCAGACCCGCGCTCTGGTCCTCCATCCCTCGCTGCCCTAGGCTATTCTGCGACGGTGGAACACTGGCCAAGGGGCGCGGCAATGGCAATGGCCGGGGTGACGGTGCGCGGCGCGGGCGTCTTCGGCCTCTCGGTCGCCTGGGCCTGTGCGCGGCGCGGGGCGCGCGTGACGGTCGTGGACCCGGCCGGCGTCGGCGCCGGAGCCTCCGGCGGGGTGGTTGGCGCGCTTGCGCCGCATGCGCCGGAGCGCTGGACCGAGGCGAAGGCCTTTCAGTTCGAGAGTCTGCTGATGGCGCCCGACTGGTGGGCCGAGGTGCAGGCGACCGGCGGCGTCGATCCGGGCTATGCGCGGTCCGGACGGTTGCAGCCGGTGGCGGACGAAGCAGCGCTCGAGCGTGCCCGCGACCGGGCCGAGGGCGCGGCGCGCCACTGGGGCGCGCATGCCGTCTGGGAGGTGATCCGCGCCGAGAGCGCCGGCCCCTGGGCGCCCGTCACGCCCAGCGGCTGGCTGGTGCGGGACACGCTTTCCGCACGCCTGCATCCGCGCCGCGCCTGCGCCGCGCTGGCCGGCGCCATCCGGGCGCGCGGCGGGCGGATCGAGGCCGAGGCGCCGGACGCAGGCCATGTCGTCTGGGCCACGGGCGCGGCGGGTCTTGCGGAGATCGGCGGCGGCTTCGGCCGCGGCGTGAAGGGGCAGGCGGCGCTCTTGCACTTTTCGGCGCCCGAACATCCGCAGATCTACGCCGATGGCGTGCACATCGTGCCGCATATCGACGGCACCGTCGCGGTGGGCTCGACGACGGAGCGTGACTACGACGCGCCGGAGACGACGGACGCGCAGCTCGACGCTGTTCTGGACCGTGCGGTGGCGGTGATGCCGGTGCTCGCCGGTGCGCGGGTCGCGGAGCGCTGGGCGGGGCTGCGTCCGCGCAGCCGCACGCGCGCGCCGGTGCTGGGTCCGCATCCCGCGCGGCCCGGCCAGTTCATCGCCAACGGCGGATTCAAGATCGGCTTCGGCATGGCGCCGCTCGTGGGCGAGGTCATGGCGGATCTGCTGCTGGAGGGCCGAGACCGGATCCCGCCGGGCTTCCGTCCCGAGGCGTGCCAGGCGGTCGCTCTTCGGCCCTGACGGGCCTCATCGCGCCTGCGCGGCCTCGCGCAGCCGGGTCATGAGCGTGTCAAGGGTCCTGGCGTAGCTCTCGGTCACGAGCCGCTCGTTTGCATCGAAGTGGTCCTTCGCGCCCGCGACCATCACGAGCGGATATTCGAGCACCGCCGGCCGCAGGGGCACGAGACAGGCGCGCAGCATGTACTGGCCGGTCTCGCCCCCGGTGCGGCCTGCATTGGCCGAAATCACGGCGGTCGGCTTGTCCTGCATCGGGAAACCCTCGACCCGACTGATCCAGTCGAGCGCGTTCTTCATCACGCCGGTGACGCCCTTGTTGTATTCGGGCGAGGAAATGACGAGGGCGTCGGCCTGGGCGATCTGGCCGGTCAGCCGCCGCACCGCCTCGGGGATCCCCTCGCGCTCTTCGAGGTCGCCGTCATAGAGCGGAAGCTGCAGATCGCCCTCGAGATAGGTCGCCGGCGCGAAGCGCCGCGCCGCCTCGGCAAGGAGCTTGCGGTTGAACGAGCCCGCGCGCAGCGAGCCCGAGATCCCGAGAAGCGTAAGATCGGCCATGTCTCTCCCCGTATTGCCAGTCGTGGCATAGCTGGGGCAGACTGGCGGCATCGACAAGGGCAGGGAGCCCGTGATGCCGAGCCTGGCCGCCGCCACGCCGCTGGCAGCTTTCTTCCGCGCCCGTGCGGAGAGCGAGGCGCCGCACCGCCCGGCCCCGCGACGCAGGGTGACCGGGCCGCTGCTGATGGGCGATATCGTGACGAGCCACCGGGGAGAGCCGCTGCTGCTCGCCGAGTGGCGCGCGGCCGAGGCGGAGCGCTCGGGAGGCCCGTAGCCCGACGGTGACGCCCTGCCTGCGCGCCACGCGGTGCGGCCGGTCTCAGTTCGTATCGAAAGTGGGGTGGAAGCGGCCCGCGGGCGAGAGCGTGAAGATCTCCGCCCCGTCCTTCGTCACGCCCACCGAATGCTCGAACTGTGCCGAGAGGGACTTGTCGCGCGTCACGGCCGTCCAGTCGTCGGAGAGCACCTTGGTCTCGGGGCGGCCGAGGTTCACCATCGGCTCGATGGTGAAGAACATTCCTTCCTCCAGCACGGGGCCCGTGCCGGCGCGGCCGTAATGCAGCACGTTGGGCGGCGCGTGGAACACGCGGCCCAGCCCGTGGCCGCAGAAATCGCGCACCACGGACATGCGGTTCGCCTCGACGAAGCTCTGGATGGCGTGGCCGATGTCGCCGAAGGTGTTGCCGGGCCTGACCATCTCGATCCCGCGCATGAGCGCGTCGTGCGTCACCTGGATCAGCCGCTCGGCCTTGCGGCCCAGCTTCCCGGCCACATACATCCGGCTCGTGTCGCCGTACCAGCCGTCGACGATCACCGTGACGTCGATGTTGAGGATATCGCCGTCCTTGAGGATCTTGTCGCCGGGGATGCCGTGGCAGACCACGTGGTTCACGCTGATGCAGGACGCGTGGCGGTAGCCCTTGTAACCGATCGTGGCCGATGTCGCGCCCGCCTCCTCGATGCGGCGCGTGATGAAATCGTCCAGCGCCCCGGTCGTGACGCCCGGACGCACCAGTGCCGCCACCTCGTCGAGGATCACGGCAGCGAGGTGTCCGGCCTTGTGCATGCCGGCGAAATCGTCCGGCTCGTGTATGCGGATGCCGTCACGGGTGAGGCGCCCGCGGTGGTCCTGTTTCAAGTCGCGCTCCATCGGCGGATCCCTTGCCGCCCCTGTTTATGCAATTTTGCTGTCAAGGGCCAGTCTGCGGCCGTCACGCGATCGAGAGCGGCAGCGGTGACCCTGCGTCTATGCCGTCGCGGCTGATGTGGGTGCCCAGCGCGAGAACTTCCAGACCGGCTGCGCGGGCGCCGGCGAAGGCGCGCGCGTAGCCCGGGTCGATATCGGCGGCCAGCGCGACCTCGCGCGCGTCGGTGCGCTGCACGAGAAAGAGCAGCACGGCGCGCCGCCCGGCTTCGGCCACAGCGGCGAGTTCGGCCAGATGCCTGGCCCCGCGCGCCGTCACGGCGTCGGGAAACTCCGCCAGACCCGGCGCCCGCGAGAGGGTGACGCTCTTGACCTCGACGAAGGTCTCGGGCCGGCCCGGCCCCGAGAGCAGGAAGTCGACCCGGCTGCGCGCGCCATACCGGACCTCGGGGCGGATGGCGTCGTAGCCGGTGAGCTCGGGTATCCGGCCCGCCTCCAGCGCCTCGCGGACGATGCGGTTGGCGGCGCCGGGATCGACGCCGGTGTAGTGGCCGCCGGCGTGCTCGACGAGCCGCCAGGCGAACTTGAGCTTGCGCTTCGGGTCGTCGTTGGGCTCCAGCCAGATGCGCGCGCCGGGTTCGGCGAGGCCCAGCATCGAGCCCGGGTTTCCGACATGCGCCGTCACCTCGCGCCCGTCTGCGAGGCGCGCGTCGGCCAGGAAACGCTTGTAGCGGCGGATCAGCCGGGCGGGGATCAGAGGGGTTTGAAAGCGCATGGCGGCGCGCTTACAAGGGCTGCACAGATCCGGCAAGGAGCGCCTTCGCATGTCCAATCCCACCGCCGCGATGCTCGTGATCGGGGACGAGATCCTCTCGGGCCGCACGCGGGACTCCAACATGCATCACCTCGCGGGGGAACTCACGCGCGTGGGCATCGACCTGCGCGAGGTGCGCGTCGTGCCCGACGACCAGGATGCCATCGTCGCCGCGGTTCGCGCGCTGGCCGGGCGGTGGGATCACCTCTTCACCTCCGGCGGCATCGGCCCGACCCATGACGACATAACGGCCGAGTCGGTGGCGGCGGCCTTCGACATGCCGATCCGGGTGCGCGAGGACGCCCGCGCGCTGCTTCAGGCGCACTATGACAGTCAAGGGCTGGAACTGAACGAGTCGCGGCTGCGGATGGCCCGCATTCCGGAGGGCGCGACGCTGATCGAGAACCCGATCTCGGCGGCGCCCGGCTTCACCCTGAAGAACGTCCACGTCATGGCCGGCGTGCCGACGATCTTCGAGGCGATGGTCGCGAGCGTCCTGCCGACGCTGACCGGCGGCGCGCCGCTTCTGTCGCAGACGCTGACCGTGCAGCGCGGCGAAGGGGACGTCGCGCCCATATTGCAGGAGATCGCCGTCGCCTTCCCCGACCTGACGGTGGGATCCTACCCCTTCATCCGGGGCGGCGTGCACGGGGTCAACGTGGTGGTGCGCGGCAGCGACAAGACGCAGGTCGACGCGGCGGTGACCCGGCTTTCGGGAATGCTGGAGGGATGACCGCCGAGGCGCTCCGTCTGCTCGAGGTCAGCGACGCGACATGGCCGCCGGCCCGCAGGTGGGAACTCGGGCCCTTCGTGCTGCGCGACGGGCAGGGTGGGGGCAAGCGCGTCTCGGCCGCGACGATGGCCGCGCCCGGAGAGGTGCCCGACGCCGCCGCCCTGGCCGAGGCGGAAGCGGCGATGACCGAGATGCGGCAGGGGCCGCTCGTCATGGTGCGTCCGGGGGAGGACGCGCTCGATGCGATGCTCGAGAGCGCCGGATACGAGGTGCTCGACCCGAGCGTCATATGGCACGCGCCCATAGATCGGCTCACCGACCGCGCCGTGCCGCGGCTCGCCGCGCTCACGGTCTGGGAGCCCCTGCAGATCATGCGCGAGATCTGGACCGAGCACGGCTTCGGCCCCGCCCGGCAGGCCGTGATGGAGCGCGCGCCGCAGCCCAAGACGGGCCTGCTTGCCCGGCAGAACGATCACCCCGCCGGCACCGGCTTCGTCTGCGTGGCCGGTGGCGTGGCGATGGTGCACGCTCTCGTCGTCGTGCCGCGCGAGCGGCGGCAGGGGGCCGCGCAGTGGTTCATGCGTGGCGCCGCGATCTGGGCCGCGGAGCACGGTGCCACCGAGATCGCCGCCATGGCGACGCGCGACAACATCGCGGCGGCAGGGCTTTATGCCAGCCTCGGGATGCGGCAGGCTGGCGGCTACCATTACCGGATCAAGCCCGTGGAGGGGCGTTGAGAGATGGACGACAAGCCGACCGCGCTGGACCTGCCCCAGGTCGATCCGCTGCCCGAGGCGACGCGGAAATACTTCGACGTCTGCGAGGAAAAGCTCGGGATGGTGCCGAACGTTCTGCGCGCCTTTGCCTTCGACATCGAGAAACTGAACGCCTTCACGGCGATGTACAACGACCTGATGCTGGCCGACTCGGGGCTGTCCAAGCTCGAGCGCGAGATGATCGCGGTCGTCGTCTCTTCGGTGAACCGCTGCTACTACTGCCTGACGGCGCATGGCGCGGCGGTGCGCGCGCTTTCGGGCGATCCGAAGCTGGGCGAGATGCTGGTGATGAACTGGCGCGTGGCCGAGCTGGACGCGCGGCAGACCGCGATGCTGACCTTCGCCGAGAAGGTGACGAAGGCCAGCGCCGAGATCACCGAGCTCGACCGCGAGGCGCTGCGCAGCGTCGGTTTTTCGGACCGCGACATCTGGGACATCGCGGCTGTGACGGGTTTCTTCAACATGACCAACAGGTTGGCCAGCGCGACGGCGATGAAGCCAAACGATGCGTATCACGCGCAGGCGCGCTGAGCGGGCGCTCGCCTGTCTCCTCTTTCTCGTCGCGGCGCCGCTCTTCGCCGCGGTGGAACTCGATCCGCCGCCCGGCGCGATGCTGACCGCGCAGGATCTCTCGGCGCCCGACAGCCATCTGGTTCCGGCCGGGCCCTGGACGACCGACGAGGGCGTGCCCGGCCTGCGGGCCGAAGGCGCGGTCACGCGGCAGGCCTGGCGGATCGGCGGGCCGTCGAGCACGACGCTGCAGCTGATCGCGCCGCTGCGCGCGCAGTTGCGCGACCAGGGCTTCGAGATCGTCTTCGAGTGCCGCGACCGGGCCTGCGGTGGCTTCGACTTCCGCTTCGCCATCGACGTAATGCCCGCGCCCGCGATGTATGTGGACCTGACTCGCTTCCGCTTTCTCTCGGCGCTTCGTGTGCGCGAGGACGGGGCGGCGGATTACGTCACGCTGCTCGCCAGCCGCACCGAGTCCGCGGGATACATCCAGGTGATCCATGTGGCGAGCGGTGGCGCCGAGCCTCTCGCCGCCGCGGCAGAGGCTGCGCCGGCCGCCCCGCCCGAACCGGAGGCGGACGCGATCGGCGCTACGCTGGAGCGGCGCGGTCACGCCGTGCTGCACGGACTCGACTTCGCCAGCGGCGCGGCGGACCTTTCCGATCGCGAGCATGCAGTGCTCTCCGCGCTTGCGGCCTACCTGCGCGCGAACCCCGCGCGCGCCGTCGTGCTCGTCGGTCACACGGATGCGGTCGGCGCGCTCGACGGCAATATCGCGCTCTCTCGCGCGCGGGCGGAGGCCGTGCTGCAGCGGCTCGTGGACCGCCACGGCGCGGATCCCGCGCAGATCAGCGCCGAGGGCGTGGGCTATCTCGCCCCTGTCGCCACGAACCTCACGCCCGAGGGCCGCGAGGCAAACCGCCGCGTCGAGGCTGTTCTGATCGCCACGGAGTGACATTCTCGCCGTCCCTCTTTACTCATTCCGATTTCTGAATATATAAACCGCAAGCTCAGGACCGCCGAAACCCGGAGATGCGCCCCATGTCCCTGCTCAATCGCGCCGCGCTGGAGCGGCATCTTCCCATCCTGCAATGGTCGCGCAGCTACTCCCGCGACACGCTGACATCGGACGTGGTGGCGGCGGTGATCGTCACCATCATGCTGATCCCGCAGTCGCTGGCCTATGCGCTGCTGGCGGGGCTGCCGGCGGAAATGGGGCTATACGCCTCGATCCTGCCGCTCGTGGCCTACGCGATCTTCGGCACCTCGCGGGCGCTGGCGGTCGGCCCTGTGGCGGTGGTCTCGCTGATGACCGCGGCCGCCATCGCCAACCTCGGCATCACCGACCCCGTGCAATACGCCGCGGCGGCGATCACGCTGGCCTTCCTCTCGGGCGCGATCCTGACGGTCATGGGCGTGTTCCGCCTGGGGTTCCTGGCGAATTTCCTGAGCCATCCGGTGATCGCGGGCTTCATCACCGCCTCGGGCATTCTGATCGCCACCTCGCAGCTCAAGCACATCCTGGGGGTCGAGGCGCACGGCCACACGCTGCCGGAGCTTGTGAGCTCGCTCTGGGCGCATCTGCCGGAGACCAACCTCTACACCCTCGTGATCGGCGTGGCGGCGACGGCCTTCCTGTTCTGGGTCCGCAAGGGGCTCAAGCCGCTCCTGCTGAAGACCGGCATGAAGCCACGTCTGGCCGACATCCTCGCCAAGGCGGGGCCGGTCCTCGCCGTGGCGGTCACGACGCTGATCGCCTTCGCCTTCGGACTGGGCGAGCGGGGCGTGGACATCGTGGGCACCGTGCCCCAGGGGCTGCCGCCGCTCACCGCGCCGCGGCTGGACCTCGACCTGATCGCCCAGCTTCTGGTGCCCGCGCTGATGATCTCGATCATCGGCTTCGTCGAATCGGTCTCGGTCGCCCAGACGCTGGCCGCGAAGCGGCGCCAGCGGATCGTGCCGGACCAGGAACTCGTGGGCCTCGGCGCGTCGAACATCGCGGCCTCGGTGACGGGCGGCTATCCCGTCACGGGCGGATTCGCCCGCTCGGTGGTGAACTTCGACGCCGGCGCCGAGACGCCGGCGGCGGGCGCCTTCACCGCCGTGGGCATCCTCGTGGCGGCGATGCTTCTCACCCCGCTGCTCTTCTTCCTGCCCAAGGCGACGCTCGCCGCCACGATCATCGTGGCCGTGCTCAGCCTGGTCGATTTCTCGATCCTGCGCCACGCATGGGGCTACTCGAAGGTGGACTTCGCCGCCGTCTCGGCGACCATCCTGCTGACCCTCGGCTTCGGCGTCGAAGTGGGCGTCGCGGCGGGCGTGGCGCTGTCGATCGCGCTGCATCTCTACAAGACCTCGCGCCCGCATGTGGCCGAGGTGGGCCGCGTGCCGGGCACCGAGCACTTCCGCAACATCCTGCGCCACGCGGTCGAGACCGACCCGTCCGTCGTCACGCTGCGGGTGGACGAGAGCCTCTACTTCGCCAATGCCGCCTTCCTGCAGGATTACGTCTACGACCGGGTGGTGAAGGACAAGGAGGTGCGGGACGTGGTGTTGATGTTCTCGGCGGTGAACGAGGTGGATCTCTCCGCGCTCGAAAGCCTCGAGGCGATAAACCGCAGGCTCGCCGACATGGACATCCGTCTGCACCTGTCCGAGGTGAAGGGACCGGTGATGGACCGGCTGAAGCGGAGCCATTTCCTCGAGCATCTGACCGGGCGCGTGTTCCTCTCCCAGCACGAGGCGATGCAGACGCTCTGCAAGGGCCGGCCGCGCGCCGCGGAGTGAGCGGCGTGCGCCTCTAGACGATGCGGTGACCCGCGGCGCGCAGCGCCTCTGCCAGTGCGCCGATATGCGCGGGTCCGACCTCGCAGCAGCCGCCGACGATGGTCGCCCCCTGCGCCACCCAGCCCATGGCGAAGCGGGCATAGGCTGCCGGGTCGAGGTCGCGCCGGGCGGTCAGCATGGCCACAGTCGGCCGGTCGGAGAGGAATTCGTCCGGGATGTGCGTGAAGCCGTTGGCATAGGCGCCGAAGGGCCGGCCCCAACCGGCCAGGATGGTGAGCGCCGCCTCGACCGCCTCGGGGCGCGAGCAGTTGATCAGCACCGCCTCGGGCGCATGCCGCGCCACGACCGGCCGCAGGTCCGCAAGCGGTTCGCCCGAGCGCAGGCGCGTGCCGTCGTCGTCCTCGACCGTCATCGCCAGCCAGACAGGCAGCGCGGTGGCGCGCGCGCCAAGCAGCACCCCTTCCGCCGCCGCGACCGAGGGCACCGTCTCGGCGATAAGCAGATCGGCGGCGCCCGCCATCATCCCTGCGATCTCGGCATAGAGCGGCGCCGCGCGATCCGGCGGCGG
Source organism: Rhodosalinus halophilus (assembly GCF_003298775.1). Taxonomy (GTDB): domain Bacteria; phylum Pseudomonadota; class Alphaproteobacteria; order Rhodobacterales; family Rhodobacteraceae; genus Rhodosalinus; species Rhodosalinus halophilus. The sequence continues at coordinate 511,070 of NZ_QNTQ01000006.1, forward strand.
GACGAGATCGGGGCGGTAGGAGGCGCCCAGAGGCCCGAGCGCCCCTGCGACGCGTTGTCCGCGGGCGCCCTCCCGCGCCTCGCGCAGCGCCAAGGCGATCAACTCCTCCAGCCTGTCCTCCAGCCCCTCCGGCGCCAGCCGGTCGCGGTGCAGGGCATAGCTGTTGGCCGTGGCGATCGTCGCGCCCGCGCGGGCATAGTCGGCATGCACGCCGGCCAGCAGGCCGGGGCGCGTCATCATCACCTTCGTGGACCAGAGCGGCGTGGGTGCGTCTCCGCCGCGGCGCACCGCTTCCTGCCCGATCGAGCCGTCGAGAAGGGTGATCTCCGCCATCGCCTGCGCCTTCGCTGCGCGTCTGGCCAAGGCTTAACCGCCGCAGGCGGATTGCCAAGAAAAAAAAGACGGCCCCGGTGCCATGCGCCGGAGCCGCTGAGGCTGGAGGGAAGAACGTGGTTACCAGTCGCTCGGGCCCCGTTCGGCGAAGGCGTTGACCAGAAAGTCGATGAAGGCGCGCACCTTGGGCTGCGTGAAGCGGCCCGGCGGATAGACGGCGTAGATGCCCTGGGTCTCGAGCGGCAGGTCGGGGATCGCGTCGACGACCAGTCCCTTGGCCATCGCGGGCGCGTAGAGGAAGGAGGGCAGATAGGCGATCCCGAGTCCCGCGACGCAGGCGTTGAGCAGCGACTGCCCGTCGTTGACGCTGAGCCAGCCGGCGGTGCGCACCTGACGCTTCTCGCCCGACGGCGCGGTGATACGCCAGACGCTGCCCGAGGACTGGCTGGCGTAGTGCAGAAGCTTGTGCTCGTTGAGATCGTCTATGCGGCCCGGCCGGCCGTATTTCTGGAAATAGGAGGGCGCGCCCACCATGCGCTTCGCCGTCTCGGCGAGCTTGCGGGCGCGCAGGCTGGAATCCTCCAGTTCGCCGATGCGGACCGCCATGTCGAAGCCTTCCGAGATCAGCTCCACGTAGCGGTTGTTGAGCACCATGTTGATGCTGATGTCGGGAAAGGCGTGCAGGAAGTCCCCGAGGATCGGCGAGAGGTGATTGACCCCGAAATCGGTGGCGACCGAAATCCGCAAGAGCCCCGAAGGATCGGATTGCATCGCGGTGACGAGGGCGTCGGCCTCGCCGGCGTCGTTCAGGACGCGCCGCGCACGGTCGTAGTAGGCGAGGCCGATTTCGGTGGGGCTCACGCGCCGTGTGGTGCGGTTGAGCAGCCGCGCGCCGAGCCGGGCCTCGAGACTCGAGACATGCTTGGAGACGGCGGATTTGGAGATGCCGAGCTTCTTCGCGGCATCGGTGAACCCACCCTGGTCCACGACGGTCGCGAATGCCTCCATTTCCGTGAGCCGGTCCATTCCGTCACCTTTCCCGTGTTCTGTCGCACGATGCGATCTATCGCCGGGAATTCGGGCGGTTTTGCGACGGAGAGCCGACAATACAGGGGAGCTTGCGGCGGTGTCGCGTTCCGGGAAACGCGCCATCGCCCGCCGCCCGGCCGACATCGCGCACGGCGAGATCCTCGTCCTCCGAAGGGCAGGCTGCGGGATGCTCTTTTGTTCCGAACGGGCTCGGGGCCGGCTCAGAGCGCGGCGGCCAGACGCGTGCCCTGGTCGATCGCGCGCTTCGCGTCGAGTTCCGCGGCCACGTCCGCCCCGCCGATGACATGCGCCTGCACGCCGCGCGCCGCCAGCGCGTCGGCGAGGCTGCGCTCGCTCACCTGGCCTGCGCAGAGCACGATGGTATCCGCCTCGATCAGGGTGGGCCGCTCGCGCGTCTCGCCGAACGAGATGTGCAGGCCCTTTTCGTCGATGCCTTCGTAGTTGACGCCGGCCACCATCTCGACGCCTTTCATCTTCAGGCTGGCGCGATGGATCCAGCCGGTCGTCTTGCCGAGGCGCTTGCCGGGTTTCTCGCTCTTGCGCTGAAGGAGCGTGACCTTGCGTGCGGCCGGCGCGGGATGCGGCTCGGTGAGCCCGCCGCGTGTCTCTGCCGGATCGCCCACGCCCCATTCGGCGCGCCAGAGCGCGAGGTTCTCGGTCGGGCTTTCGCCCTCGTGGACGAGGAACTCGGCCACGTCGAAGCCGATGCCGCCCGCGCCGACGATGGCCACCCGCTCGCCCACGGGGGCGTTTCCCCGCAGGACGTCGACGTAGCCGAGCACGTTCGGCCCGTCCTGACCGGGTATGCCGGGATCGCGGGGGTTCACCCCGGTCGCGATCACCACCTCGTCGAAGCCGTCGAGGTCGTCGGCGTGAACCGCGCGGCCCAGTTCGACCGTCACCCCGTGGACCTCGAGCATCCGCCGATACCAGTCCACCAGCCCGTCGAACTCCTCCTTGCCGGGGATCACGCGCGCCATGTTGAGCTGCCCGCCGATCACATCGTCGCGGTCGAAGAGCGTGACCGCGTGCCCACGCTCGCCCGCCGTGATCGCGGCAGAAAGCCCGGCCGGCCCCGCGCCCACGACCGCGATGCGTTTGCTGGTGGTCGCGGGCGACAGCACCAGCTCCGTCTCGAAGCAGGCCCGCGGGTTGACCAGGCAGGAACTGACCTTGAGCTCGAAGGTGTGGTCGAGGCAGGCCTGGTTGCAGGCGATGCAGGGCGCGATCTGATCCGGGCGCCCCTCCATCGCCTTCTTCACGAAATGCGGATCGGCGAGGAAGGGACGCGCCATGCTCACCATGTCGGCGCAGCCTTCCGAGAGCACCCGTTCCGCGACCTCCGGCGTGTTGATCCGGTTCGACGTGATGAGCGGGACCGAGACCTCGCCCATGAGCCGCTTGGTGACCCAGGCGAAGCCCGCCCGCGGCACGGAGGTGGCGATGGTGGGCACCCGCGCCTCATGCCAGCCGATGCCGGTATTGATGATGTCGACGCCTTCGGCCTCCACCGCCTTCGCCAGTTGCACGACCTCCTCATGCGTCGAGCCCTCCGGCACCAGGTCGATCATGCTGAGCCGGTAGATCAGGATGAAGTCGCGGCCCACCGCCTTGCGCACCCGGCGCACGATCTCCAGCGGCAGGCGCATCCGGTTCTCGTAGGGCCCACCCCAGCGGTCGGTGCGCTTGTTGACGTGGGTGACGAGGAACTGGTTGATGAAATACCCCTCGCTCCCCATGATCTCGACGCCGTCGTAGCCCGCCTCGCGGGCGCGCGCGGCCGTGGTGGCGAAATCGGCGATCTGCTTCTCGATCCCTTCCTCGTCGAGCTCGTTGGGCGGAAAGGGCGAGATCGGCGACTTCACCGGCGACGGCGCGACGCAGTCCTTGGAATAGGCGTAGCGGCCTGCGTGCAGGATCTGCATGGCGATCTTGCCGCCCGCGTCGTGTACGCGCTCGGTCACCATGCGGTGGTGGGCCACGTCCTCGTCCGAGAAGAGTCCCGCCGCGCCGGGAAAGACCGCGCCCTCGCGGTTGGGCGCAATGCCCCCCGTCACCATCAGCCCCACCTCGCCGCGCGCACGCTCGGCGTAGAACTCGGCGATCCGGTTCCAGTCGCCCACCTCCTCGAGGTTGGTGTGCATGGATCCCATGAGCACGCGGTTCTTCAGCGTCGTGTGGCCCAGGTCCAGCGGGCGCAGCAGGTGCGGATAGTCGGTCATGTTGCCTCCCTCGCGGTCGCGGCCCTAGACATGGCGCGCCTGCGCCCGGCTGTCACGCGGAAACACCGCTCCCGCGCCGCGCGCGGCGCAGCAGATTGACGCGCCTCCGCCCCCCGCATAACCGAGGCGCGCGATGCTGGAGATCTTCCTCGAAACGCTGCCGTTCTTCGGGCTGATCGGCCTCGGATACTGGGCCGGGCGGACGGGGTTCTTCAGCGCCGAGGCGACGGCTTACCTCACGAAGTTCGTCTTCTATTTCGCGCTCTCGGCGATGCTCTTCCGCTTTTCCGCCAATCTCTCGCTGGCAGAGGTGCTCGACTGGCGCCTGGTGGGCGCCTACCTCTGGGGCACGGCGCTCGTCTATGTGGTGGCGATGCTGGTGGCCTTCCTGCGCGGCCTCGACACGCCGACCGCGGCAGTGGAGGCGCAATGCGCGGCGATCGGCAACACGGGCTTTCTGGGCGTGCCGATGCTCACGCTGCTGCTGGGGCCCGCGGCGATCGGGCCGGTGATGCTCGCGCTCGCCGTGGATCTTATCGTCTTCTCCAGCCTGATCGTGATCCTGATCACCGGCGCGCGCGACGGGCGGATGTCGGTGCGCATTCTGCGAACCGTGGGCCTCGGCCTTGTCCGGAACCCGATGATCGTCGCGATCTCGGCCGGGTTTCTCTGGTCGGCCTCGGGCTGGCCGATTCCCGGCCCGGCGAACGACTTTCTGGCGCTGCTCGGCGCGGCCGCCACGCCCGGCGCGCTCTTTGCCATCGGCGCCTCGCTCGCCACCAAATCGGCCGAGCGGGTGAGCATCGCGGCCTGGCTCAGCTTCGCCAAGCTCGTCCTGCACCCCGCCTCCGTGGCGCTGGCCGTCTTCGTGCTCTTCCCGGTGGACCCCTACAGCGCGGGCGTCGTCACCGCGGCGGCCGCCTTGCCCGTGGCCGGCAACGTGTACATTCTGGCGCAGCACTACGGGGTCGCGCCGCAGCGCGTCTCGGCGGCGATCCTGATCTCGACCGCTGCGAGCATCCTGACGGTGACCTGGGTGATCGCGCAGCTGCCGTGAGGGAGGAGGCCGATGTTCCACAAGGGAGAGCTCGCCTACGAGCCGCTGCCGCTGCCCGACCGGCGGGAGATGACGGATGCCGAGATGGTCGCGGCGGCACGGGCCGTGCATGAAGACATGCGCACCCGCCATACGGTGCGCGACTTCTCGGACCGCGCGGTGCCGGAAGAGGTGATCGCCGAGTGCGTGCGCACCGCGGGCACCGCGCCCTCGGGTGCCAATCATCAGCCCTGGCATTTCGTGGCGATCGGCGATGACGCCATGAAGGCCCGCATCCGCGCGGCCGCCGAGGCGGAGGAAGAGAAGTTCTACGCCGGCGGAGCGGGCGCGGAATGGCTGCGCGCGCTGGAGCCCATCGGCACGGGCGCGGAGAAGCCGCATCTGACCACCGCGCCCTGGCTCATCGTGGTCTTCGCCCAGCGCTACGGGGTGACGAAGGACGGCGAGCGCTACAAGAACTACTACGTGCCCGAAAGCGTGGGGATCGCCACCGGCTTCCTGATCGCGGCGCTGCACCGGGCCGGGCTGTCTTGCCTGACGCATACCCCCAACCCGATGAAGTTCCTCAACGAGCTCTGCGACAGGCCCGAGCACGAGAAGCCGGTGATGATCCTCGTCGTGGGCCATCCGGCGGAGGACGCGACGGTGCCGCGGGTGGCGAAGATGAAAAAGCCGCTCGAGGAGATCCTGACGGTGCGGCGGGGCTGAGCGGGGCCGCTTCGGCGTTTGCCTGCCGCCTGCGCCCTGCTAGGACAGGCCTGAAACCGCACCACAGGAGTCCCCGCCATGCAGACCGTGTCCGAAAACCGCGCCTTCGGCGGCGTGCAGGGGGTCTATACCCACGCCTCGAAGGCCTGTTCCTGCGACATGACCTTCGGCCTCTACCTGCCGCCGCAGGCCGAGCGCGGGCCGGTCCCCGTTCTGTGGTATCTCTCGGGGCTGACCTGCACGCATGAGAACGCCATGATCAAGGCCGGCGCGCAGGGCTGGGCGGCGCGGCACGGCATCGCGGTGGTCTTCCCCGACACCAGTCCGCGCGGCGAGGGGGTCGCCGACGATCCGCACTACGATCTGGGGCAGGGGGCGGGGTTCTACGTCAACGCCACGCAGGCGCCCTGGGCGCCGCATTTCCGCATGTGGGACTATGTGGCCGAAGAGCTTCCACGCCTGCTCGAGGTGAATTTCAACATCGATCCGGCGCGTCAGGCGATCACCGGGCACTCGATGGGCGGGCACGGCGCGCTGACGCTGGCGATGGGGCTGCCGGGGCGCTACGCCTCCGTTTCGGCCTTCGCGCCCATCGCGCATCCGAGTTCCGCCGACTGGGGGCGCAAGCAGCTCGAGGCCTACCTCGGCCCCGACGAGGGCGCCTGGGCCGGACACGACTCCGTGCTGCTCATGGGCGAGCGCGGCTTCGACGGCCACGTCCTGATCGACCAGGGGCTGTCGGACCAGTTCATCGACACGCTCAAGCCCGAGGCGCTGGCCGAGGCGATGGCGGTGCGGCGCCAGCCGGGCAGCCTGCGGCTGCAGCAGGGCTATGACCACAGCTATTTCTTCGTGGCGAGCTTCATGGAGGATCACGTCGCCTTCCACGCCGAGGCGCTGGGCGCGTGACCGTCTACGTCGATGCCGACGCCTGCCCGGTGAAGGCCGAGGCCGAGCGGGTGGCGACCCGGCATCGCGTGCCGCTGGTGCTGGTCAGCAACGGCGGTCTCCGGCCCTCCGCCAACCCGCTGGTCGAGATGGTGACGGTTCCCGAAGGCCCGGACGAGGCCGACCGCTGGATCGCGGAGCGTGCGGGGCCGGGCGACGTGGTCGTGACCGCCGACATGCCGCTCGCCGCCCGCTGCGTGGAGGCGGGCGCGCAGGTGCTCAAGCCCGACGGCACGGCGCTCACGCAGGCGAACGTGCGCGAGGCGCTGGCGATGCGCGACCTGATGACGGATCTGCGCGCGGCCGATCCCTTCCGCCAGGGCGGCGGGCGCAGCTTCGGCAAGGCGGACCGCTCGCGCTTTCTCGACGCGCTGGAGCGGGCGCTGCGCGCCGCGCGGCGCTGAGGCGCCGGCTTTACATCGCGGCGCGGCTCGCGTTTGCTGACGTGGACGCGAGGCAAAATCCTTGGAAGGATTTTGCAAGGCGCTTGCAAGCGCCTTGCCCCCGGCCGCAAGCGAAAGGAGAGCGATGCAACCCCATGCGGTGATCTTCGACATCGGCAACGTGCTGATCGAATGGCAGCCCGAGCGTTTCTACGACGCCCAGGTGGGCAAGGCGCGGCGCCGCGCCATGTTCGAGGCCGTCGATCTGCACGGCATGAACGACGAGGTGGACCGTGGGGCGGACTTCCGCGAGACGATCTACGCCACCGCCGAGGCCGTCCCCGAGTTCCGCGAGGAGATCCGCATGTGGCACGACCGCTGGATCGAGCTCGCCCGGCCCGAGATCCCGAGGTCCGTCGCGCTCATGCGCGCGCTTCAGGCCCGGGGCGTGCCGGTCTTCGCGCTCACCAACTTCGGCATCGGCAGCTTCGAGGTGGCGCGCGGGCACTACCCCTTCCTCGACGCCTTCGACCGGGCCTACGTCTCCGGGCACATGGGCGTCATCAAGCCCGAGGAAGAGATCTACGCCATGGTCGAGGCCGACTGCGGCATCCCGCCCGAGCGGCTGCTTTTCACCGACGACCGCGCCGACAACATCGCCGCGGCCGCCGCGCGCGGCTGGCAGACGCACCATTTCACCGGTCCCGAGGGCTGGGCGCGCCGCCTCGTCGAGGCGGGCCTTCTCGACGCGCGGGAGGCGGCATGAGCGTTCCTGTCATCCCCTTCGAGGAAGGCGAGGCGCGGCTCGACTGGCTGGCGCTCTGCGACGCCTTCGAGGCGGGCCACCGCATGCCGCGGGCCGAGATCGCCGACAGTTTCCTCTACCGCGGCGGGGACACGCTGCTCTCGCGCGCGGCCTGGATCGACGGGCTGGGCATCGCGGTGAAATCGGCGACGATCTTTCCCGGCAACGGCGAGAAGGGGCTGCCGAGCGTCAACGGCGGCGTGAGCCTCTACGCCGACGACACCGGCGTGCTGGAGGCGATCGTCGACTTCCACCTCGTCACCAAGTGGAAGACGGCCGGCGACAGCCTGACCGCCGCGCGCCGGCTCGCGCGGCCGGACGCCCGCGAGATCCTGATCGTCGGCGCGGGCACCGTCGGCCGCTCGCTGCGCGAAGCCTATGGCGCGGCCTTCCCCATGGCCCGCTTCAGCGTCTGGAACCGCTCGCGCGACCGGGCCGAGGCGCTCGCCGCCGATTTCCCCGGCATGCAGGTGGCCGACGATCTGGAGCGCGCCGTGCGCGCCGCCGACATCGTGACATCCGCGACGATGGCGAAGGAGCCGCTGATCCTGGGCGACTGGCTGCAGCCCGGCCAGCATGTCGACCTGATCGGGGCCTTTCGCCCCGACATGCGCGAGGCCGACGATACCGCGCTCGCCCGTGCCCGCGTCTTCGTGGACAGCCGCGACACGACGATCGGCCACATCGGCGAACTAAAGATCCCCGTAGAAGCGGGTGCCTTCCGGCCCGAGGACGTCGTGGCCGACTACTACGACCCGCCCGGCACGTTCCGGCGGCAGGGCGAGGACGAGATCACGCTCTTCAAGAATGGCGGCGGCGCGCATCTGGACCTGATGTGCGCGCGCTACATCCTGGACCGCTGGCAGGCGGGCTGAGGCGGCGATGGGCTGGTGGCTCGTCCTCCTTCTCGCGCTCGCCGCGCCCTTCGCACGTGAAAGGCTGCGCCCCGAGATCGACGCGCGGGCCCGTCGGGACGCCCCCGGAGAGATCGCGCCGCTGCCGCAGGGGGGCACGCACTACCGCTGGCTCGGCGCATCGCGCGGGCCGGTGGCCGTCTGCGTGCACGGGCTCACGACCCCCTCCTTCGTCTGGGAGGGGCTCGCGCCGCGGCTCGGTGCGCTGGGGTTCCGCGTGCTGGTCTACGACCTCTACGGGCGGGGTTTCTCGGATCGGGCGGAGGGGCGACAGAACGCGGCCTTCTTCGTGCGCCAGCTCGAGGCGCTGCTGGCGGACCAGGATGTCGAGACCTCGGAGGTCACGCTCCTGGGCTATTCGATGGGCGGGGCCATCTGCACGGCTTTCGCCGCCGAACATCCCGAGATCGACCGGCTGATCCTGATCGCGCCGGCCGGGGTCCGGGAAAACCTCGGCTGGCAGGCCCGCCTCGTGCGCGATCTGCCGATCCTCGGCGACTGGGCGTTTCATCTCTTCTTCCCACGCCAGCTGCGGCAGGGGATCGAGGCCGAACGCGCGCTGCCCGCGTCCGTCCCCGACATCCACGACCGGCAGCTCGCAGAGCTGCGCCGGCGCGGCTTCCTGCCTTCCGTCATCTCCAGCATTCGCGGCATTCTCGCGCGGTCGATGGCGGCGGAGCATCGCCGCATCGCCGAGACGGGTCTGCCCGTGCTGGCGCTCTGGGGCGAGAGCGACACGCTCGTTCCGAAGGCCAGCCTCGGCCAGCTGGCACAGTGGAACAGGGGCACGGTGCAGGAGGTCATCGAGGGGGCGGGGCACGGACTGCCCTACACGCACACCGACGAGGTGGCCCGCCAGATCGCGCGCTTCGTCGAGGAGCGGCCGAACTAGCCTCGCCCGATCGGGCGCCCCGTGCTCCGCGGCTTTCCGTCCGGCGCGCGCCGCGTTAGGAGAGCGCGCATGGCGACCGTGATGCAGGATCTCTACGCCGACCGTGTGGCCCGGGGGAGCATCGACCCCGACCCGGCGCAGGAGGCGGTGCTGCCCGAGTTCGAGCGCATCTTCGAGGCGCTGGAGCGGCCGCCGAAGCGCGGCCTGTTCCGCCGTGCGCCGGAACCGCCCCGCGGCCTCTACCTCTGGGGCGGAGTCGGGCGCGGCAAGTCGATGCTCATGGACATCTTCGCCGGTGCGCTCACCGTGCCCGCGCGCCGCGTGCATTTCCACGCCTTCATGCAGGAGGTGCATCAGGGCATGACCGAGGCGCGCGCGCGCGGCGTGGACGACGCCGTGAAGCCGGTGGCCAAGGCCATCTCGGACGAGGTCCGCTGCCTCGCCTTCGACGAGATGCAGATCACCGACATCACCGACGCGATGATCGTGGGCCGGCTCTTCGAGCAGCTCTTCGGCGCCGGCGTTGTGGTCGTGGCGACCTCGAACCGCCCGCCTGACGACCTCTACAAGGACGGGCTCAACCGCGCGCTCTTCCTGCCCTTCATCGACCTTCTCAAGGAGCGGATGGTGGTGTGGGAGCTTTCGGGCGCGACCGACCACCGGCAGAACCGCATGGCGGGCAGCCCGGTCTACTTCACGCCTGCCGACGCGGAGGCGCGCGCGCGGATCGCGGCGATCTGGGAGGGGCTCACGGGCGGCGAGACGGCACCGCTGACGCTGCGGGTCAAGGGCCGCGACGTGATCCTGCCGGAGTTTCACAACGGCGTGGCGCGCGCGCGCTTCTTCGACCTCTGCGGCCAGCCTCTCGGCCCGGCGGACTACCTCGCCATCGCCGAGACGGTGCGTGTGCTCGTGCTCGAGGACATTCCGCGCCTGTCGCGGTCGAACTTCAACGAGGCGAAGCGCTTCGTCACGCTGATCGACGCGCTCTACGAGGCGAAGGTGCGCCTGATCGCCTCGGCGGCCGCCGAACCCGAAAGCCTCTACGTCGAGGGCGAGGGCAGCTTCGAATTCGCCCGCACGGCCAGCCGCCTGCGCGAGATGATGAGCCACGGCTGGGGCCGGGCGGAGGGCTGAGGCGCGTCGCGTTCCGGTCTTGCGGCTTTCGCGGGTGACGCGGTCGGCTTTGCCTGGCCAGTCGAAAACTCTGCCGCTTAGGGCCGGTGCGGCTCAGCCCGACGCTCGCGAGGCAAGGTTCAGAGGCGTCGAGAGGGCTTGCCTCCGCCGCCTCCTTTCAATGGTCACCAAATACCCCTGCGCCGCGGTTCGCGTCCATAGCTTGTGTCAGCCGTTCTCGCGCAGGATCTGCCCGGCGAGGTAGAGCGAGCCGCATATGAGCACCCGCGCCTCCGGGGTCTGCAAGGCAATCCCGGCCAGCGCCTCGGCAGGGCTCTCCGCCGTGCGGGTGATGTGCCCCGCCCGCTCCGCCGTCCCGGCCAGCGTGTCCGGGTCGAGCGCCGCCGCTTCCCCGGGGATCGGCACGGCGATCAGGCTGTCGGCCACCTCCGCGAGCGGCGCGAGGAAGCCCGTGGCGTCCTTGGTCGAGAGCATCCCGCAGATCAGATGCGTGGGACGCCGCGGCAGAACCGCGAGATGCGCGGCGAGCGCCGCGCCGGCCGCGGGATTGTGCCCGCCGTCGAGCCAGAGCTCGACCTCGGGGGCTGCCTCGGCCAGCGGACCGCGCCGCAGGCGCTGGAAGCGCGCGGGCCATTCCGCCCGCGTGACCGCGGCCTCGCAGGCCGCCTCGCCCAGGCCGAGGTGCCGCAGCGCCGCGACCGCCGCGCCGGCGTTGGCGAGCTGATGCGCGCCGGGAAGCACGGGAAGCGGCAGGTCGAGCAGGCCTTTCTCGTCCTCGAAGACCATGCGCCCGCGCTCTTCGCGGACGTGCCAGTGCTGCCCGTGGACGTGCAGAGGCGCACCGACGCACGCGGCCTGCGCCTCGATCACCTCGAGCGCCTCCTTGGGCTGGGGGCCGAGGATGCAGGGGCTGCCGCGCTTGAGGATGCCCGCCTTTTCGAAGGCGATCCTTCCCAGCGTGTCGCCCAGATACTGTTCGTGATCCATCGAGACGGGGGTGATGACGGTCAGCGCAGGCGAGTCGATCACGTTGGTGGCGTCGAGCCGCCCGCCAAGGCCCGTCTCGAGCAGCGTCCAGTCTGCCGGCACGCGCGAGAAGGCCAAGAGCGCCGCGCAGGTGGTGATCTCGAAATAGGTGATCGGCTCCCCGCCGTTCGCGGCCTCGCATTCGTCGAGCACGGCCGCGAGCTCCGGCTCGGAGATCAGTTCGCCGGCCACCCGCACCCGCTCGTGAAAACGCGCGAGATGCGGCGAGGTGTAGGCATGCGCCGTCTGACCCGCGCCCTCGATGCCGGCGCGGAGGAAAGCCAGGGTCGAGCCCTTGCCGTTGGTGCCGGCGAGATGAATCGCCGGGGGAAGCGTTCGTTCGGGATGGTCGAGCGCGGACAGCAGCCGCCAGACCCGGTCGAGCGTCAGGTCGATGATCTTGGGGTGCAGCGCCATCATCCGCGCGAGCACGAGATCGGAGGGCGCGGCGCCTTGCGCGGTCATGGGCCGATGCTTTCCGAGGGGCGCGTCAGAGCGGCGCGCGGGTGATCTGCGACAGGGCGGGGTTCACGTCGAAGGTCATGGCGCGGATGTCGGTGATGCCGAACTCGGCCAGCCGCGCGGTGTGCTTCTCCTTGTAGGCGGCCGCGGCCTCGGGGCTGTCGAAGACGTAGATGCCGCCGGCGCGGCCTTCTGCCGCGTTCTCGGTCCAGACCTTCCAGACCAGGCCGGGCTCGGCGGCGATGTCGGTGGCCAGCCCCTCCATCGCGGTGGCCATCTCGCCGCCCCAGGGGCCGGTGAAGGGGAAATCGAATTGAAGAAGCGTGTGCGCCATGGCTGGTATCCTGTCCCTCGTCAGCCCTGAGCGGGCTCGCTTTGCTGTGCCTCGGTGTCGGCGTCGGGCAGGGCCGCGCCCGGTGCGGGCAGATCGCCCTTCACGGCGGGGGGCAGGCCCATGAGCATCCGCGTCAGCGTGATCAGCTCCTCGCGCATGTCCTTGCGATGCGTGACCCGATCGAGCATGCCGTGGTCGAGCAGGTATTCCGCGCGCTGGAAGCCCTCGGGCAGCTTCTCGCGGATCGTCTGCTCGATCACCCTCGGGCCGGCGAAGCAGATCAGCGCGCCCGGTTCGGCGATCTGGATGTCACCCAGCATGGCGTAGCTCGCCGTGACGCCGCCGGTCGTCGGATGCGTGAGCACGACGATGTAGGGCAGCCCCGCCTCCTTCACCATCTCGACGGCGACGGTGGTCCGCGGCATCTGCATGAGGCTGAGGATGCCCTCCTGCATCCGAGCGCCGCCCGCAGCGGAGAAGAGGATCAGCGGGCGCTTCGTCTCGACCGCGCGTTGCGCCGCCGCGATGATGGCGTTGCCGACGTACATGCCCATCGACCCGCCCATGAAGGAGAAATCCTGCGCCGCCGCGACGACCGGCGTGCGCCCGATCTCGCCTTGCGCGACCAGCATCGCCTCCTTCTCGCCCGTGGCCTTCTGCGCGGCCTTCATGCGGTCGGGGTATTTCTTCTGGTCGCGGAAGTGCAGCGGATCGGGCATCGGCTGCGGCACGGCGACCTCGCTGAACACGCCCGCGTCGAAGAGAGCGCGGAACCGTGCGCGCGGCCTCATCGCCATGTGATGACCGCAGGAGGTGCAGACGTTGAGGTTCTCCGCGAGTTCGCGGTGAAACAACATCGTTCCGCACTCGTCGCATTTCGTCCACAGGTTCTCCGGCATCTCGCGCCGCGAGAAGATGGAGTTGATGCGGGGGCGGACGTAATTGCTGATCCAGTTCATGGCGCCTCTCGGATCGTGCGATGCAGATAAGCCGCTCCGGCGAGAAATGCAATCAGCGCCGGAGCGCGAGCCGCGCGGCGAGCCAGGAGCAGAGCAGCATCCCGGCCTCGACAGGCATGGCCGAGCGGAGCATCGCCGGATCCTCGGTCGCCGCGGGCACGGTGTAGAGCGCGAGCCCCGACAGCGCGCCTTCCATCGCCGTGAATGCCACCGGAAAGACATTGTTCATGAAGTGCATGGCGACGGCCGGGCCGAGGTTTCCCGCGCGCGCCGTGACATCGGCGAGCGCGACCGCGAAGGCAGCGCTCCAGAGCGCGACGATCGCGGCATTGCCGCCGAAATCCGCCGGCACGTAGTGCCCGAAGGCGAACAGGGCCGAGGGAACGCCGATCCAGATCAGCGGCGAGGCGAAGCGCGCCGCGAGCTGTTGCTGCAGGTAGCCGCGGAACAGGATCTCCTCCGCGCCCGTCTGGATCACCAGCACGGCGAGCGTCAGCGGCAACAGCGCGAGCCACAGGCCGGGCGCGAGATTGGGCTCGGGCTCCATGCCGCCGGGCACGCCCCAGGGCGGCAGCAGCGCGACCGCGATGTAGAGCAGCGCGAGCGCGCCCAGCACGCGGAAGAAGTCCCGCGCCGCGGCGCCCAGCGACGGGCCGATCAGGCTCTTGGCGCTCCGTCCGTGCAGGTGATGCGCCGCCGCGATCGCGCCCAGCGCCATGAAGGCGAAGCTGCCCAGCAGGATCAATGCGCTCGCCGGCGTGGTGCCGGTGCCGCCCTCCATCGCGAGCTCTGCATAAAGCGTGTCGGGCGCCAGCGCGTAGAGCACGCCGCGCAGCGCGCTCGACAGGCCGAAGAGCACGGCGGCCGCCACCACGAGTCCCGCGATCAGGCGCCAGATTTCGGGGCGCGCGCGGGCGGGGGCGACGAAGGCGTCGTGCGGGGCGTAGGCGGCGTGCATGAGGGGGAACTAGGGCAGCGCAGGCCCCTGCGCAATCTACCTCCGTCGATCGGCCTTGTGCGACGGGGGGGCATTCCGTATTCCCGATCAGGACCGATCAGGGAGGCCCGCATGCTCAAGCGTCCGTTCGACAAGTCGAAGCTGCCCAGCCGCTACGTGACGGAGGGCCCCGCGCGGGCGCCGCACCGCTCCTACTACTACGCGATGGGCATGACCGAGGAGGAGATTCACCAGCCCCTCGTCGGCGTCGCCACCTGCTGGAACGAGGCCGCGCCCTGCAATATCGCGCTCGCCCGCCAGGCGCAGGCGGTGAAGATGGGCGTGAAGGAGGGCTCGGGCACCCCGCGCGAGTTCACCACCATCACCGTGACCGACGGCATCGCCATGGGCCACGAGGGGATGCGCTCCTCGCTGCCCTCGCGCGAGGCGATCGCCGACACGGTGGAGCTGACCATGCGTGGGCACTGCTACGACGCGCTCGTGGGCCTCGCCGGTTGCGACAAGTCGCTGCCGGGCATGATGATGGCGATGGTCCGGCTCAACGTGCCCTCGGTCTTCATCTACGGCGGCTCGATCCTGCCGGGCAAGGCGCCCAACGACCCCGAGGTGCCGGAGGATTTCCGCACCCGTGACCTGACCGTGCAGGACATGTTCGAGGCCGTCGGCCGCCACCAGAGCGGGACGCTTTCGGACGCCGCGCTCGCGATCCTCGAGCGGGTGGCCTGCCCGTCGGCGGGCGCCTGCGGGGGCCAGTTCACCGCCAACACCATGGCCTGCGTGAGCGAGGCGATCGGGCTCGCGCTCTTCAACTCGTCGGGCATGCCCGCGCCCTATGAGAGCCGCGACCAGTATGGCGAGGCCTCCGGCAAGGCAGTCATGGACCTAATCGAAAAGAACATCCGCGCGCGTGACATCGTCACGCGGCAAAGCCTCGAGAACGCGGCGCGCGTGGTGGCCTGCACCGGCGGATCGACCAACGCGGGGCTGCACCTGCCGGCCATCGCGCACGAGGCGGGCATCGACTTCTTCCTCGACGATGTCTGCGAGATCTTCCGCGACACGCCCTATTTCGTGGACATGAAGCCCGGCGGGCAGTTCGTCGCCAAGGATCTCTACGAGGCCGGCGGCGTGCCCGTGGTGATGAAGGAGCTGCGCCGCGCGGGCCTCATCCACGAGGACTGCATGACAGTCTCGGGCCGCAGCATCGGCGAGGAACTTGACCGCGTGACCCGCGAGGCCGACGGAAAGGTCATCCATCCGATCGACGCCCCGATCACCAGGACCGGCGGGGTCGTGGGCCTCAAGGGCAATCTTGCCCCGGAAGGCGCCATCGTGAAGGTCGCGGGCATCGCTGAAGAACATCAAGTATTCACCGGCCCGGCGCGCGTTTTCGAGTCCGAGGAAGAGGCCTTCGAGGCGGTCAAGAGCCGTGCCTACGAGGAGGGCGAGGTCATCGTTATCCGCAACGAGGGGCCCAAGGGCGGTCCCGGCATGCGCGAGATGCTGGCCACCACGGCCGCGCTCTCGGGGCAGGGCATGGGCAAGAAGGTCGCGCTCATCACCGATGGCCGCTTCTCCGGCGCGACGCGCGGCTTCTGCGTCGGTCATGTCGGCCCCGAGGCGGCGATGGGCGGCCCCATCGGCCTGTTGAAGAACGGCGACTTGATCACCATCGACGCGATCAAGGGCGAGCTTTCCGTCGCCGTTTCGGAGGAGGAGATGGAGGCGCGGCGGAAGGAGTGGTCCGGCCCGCGGCCCACCAACTACGCCTCGGGCGCGGTGTGGAAATTCGCGCAGACGGTGGGCCCCACCTACAAGGGCGCCGTGACCCATCCCGGCGCCAAAGCCGAAACGCATGTCTACATGGACATCTAGCGCGGCGCTCGCGGGGGCCTTCGCGCTCGCGGGCTGCGCCCTGTCCCCGTCCGGCTCGCCGCCGCGCGAGGTCGTCGTGGCGCGTGGCGCGATCGCGGTCTCTGCGCCGCCTGGCTACTGCGTGGACCGCGCTGCCCTGCGCGACGCGGAGGACGGCAGTTTCGTTCTGATGGCGAGTTGCGCCAGCCTGGATCCCCGCGCGGAGGGCCCGGCGGCGCTGCCTGCGATCCTGACGGTCACCGTCTCGGCCGCCGATCCGGAACTCGAGCCGCCGCGCGCGGCGGAACTCGCGCAGGCGACGCCCGTGCCCGCGATCGCGACGGTGCAGCGGGGCGCGCTCGCGCTTGCGCATTTCTCGGAAGGGGGCGATTCCATCCTGCCGGGCGGCGATCCGCGCCACTGGCGCGGGGCGACGGGAGCTGGCGGGCGGGTCATCGGTCTGGCGCTCTATGCCCCCGAGGGCAGCCCGCTGGCCGGAGAGGCCGGCGGGCAGCTGGTCGGGGCGGCGGCCGCGCGGATCGAGGCCCGAGCGCCGCGGCGTCAGCCCAACGAGAGCGAGGAAAGACCACGCGCGGGGCTCGGCGGGGCACTCGCGCGTTTGTTCAATTGAAGGGAATTCCCTGCTAAGGCTCGAAAGCGGGTAGCGAGGTCAGGACACGATGCCGGGGGACAGCGGGCCGATCGGGCGGATGATGCAGCGCGCGGCCGAGGCGCACTGGACGCGCGCCGCGGAGCAGGCCGGCCTTGCAGAGCCCGCGGTGCTGCAGCGCGAGCGTGGTCGCGCGCGGCGGCTCAGGCGCGCGCTCGATCATTTTCTGCACGCGGCTGAAGGGCGGCTTGCCGAGACCGCGGGCGCCGATCCGGCTGCGGGCAAGCCGCCTGGCACCGACTGGGTCTGGCGTCCCGAGATCTGGCGCGGGCCGCTGGCCACGCCGGGCCACGCCGCAGCGGCGCCGCGCACAAGCATCGGCGGTAATCTGACGCTGTTCCACGACTGCGCGCTGAGCGAGCTGACGCTGCGCCAGATGCGCACCGCGGAGGCGGACGGGGCGCCGGCGCCCTACGCATTGAGCCTCGATGTCTTCGGCTTCGACGGATCCTATCTGTCCTTCGCGCTCGATCTGCCGGAGGCGGCCGCGCAGGGCCTCCGGCGGCGACATCTGATCCGCCTGGATCTCGCAATGCGGGCCGAACGGCCCCTGGAGGTCTTCGCGCGACTCAACGTGCGGCATGGCCCCAACACCGAACAGGTCGTGCGCGAACTGCCGCAGCTCGCCGGCGCGACGATGGTGGAATTCGACCTCGCCTACTCCCGGCTCAACGAAAGGCGGGTCGAGCGGCTGTGGCTCGACCTGATATTCGATCGGCCGGTGATGAACCGGATCGTTCTGGAAGATCTTGTGCTGTCCCGCCGCCCTCGGGCGGAACTCTGACGGAGCATCGTCCATGACCGAAGGCCTCAGCGTGACCTGCACCCGCTTCGCCAGCGGCATCTGGGAGGGCGAGGTAACCGGCGCAGGCGAGGGCCGCCCGCCGATCGAGGTGCTTCATGGCGACCGTGCCGTGCCGGACGTGCGCCTTGCCGCAGACGAAACGGGGCGCTGGCGACTGAGGTTTCCGGTCCCCGCGGACGCGGTGGGCGAGGGTGTGCATACCCTGCTCATCCGGAACGCCGAGACGGGAGAGACGCTCGACAGCCTCACGCTGATCGGAGGCCAGGCGCTGGAGCCCGACCTGCGCGCAGAGGTGTCGCTGCTGCGTGCGGAACTCGAATTGCTCAAGCGCGCCTTCCGGCGGCACGTGCGCGAGAGCTGACTCTTCTCGAAAAACAAGCCCCCGCGCCGGCGCGCGGGGGCTGCTTACATCGCTGCGGCCGTTCAGGGTGTCGGCGTCAGCTCTCGTCCTTGGCACGGGCCTTGATCGGCGCCCAGATCCGCTTGTTGGTCAGATAGAGCAGAACGGACAGCACGGTGAGGAACAGCACGCCTGTGAAGCCCGCCTGCTTGCGCTCCATCATCTTGGGTTCGGCCGTCCACATCAGGAAGGCGGCCACGTCCTTGGCCATCTGTTCCTCGGTGGCTTCCGTGCCGTCCATGTATTCGACCGCGCCCTCGTAGAGCGGCGGCGCCATGCTGATCCAGCCGCCGGGGAAGGACTCGTTCTCGTAGAGCACGGTGCCCGCCTCCACGCGATCCTCGCCGGTATAGTGCGTGAGAAGCGAGGCGATGTACTCCGCGCCGCCCATGCCCTTGAAAAGCTGGTTGAGGCCGGTGCCGTAGGGGCCGCTGAAGCCGGCGCGCGCCTTGGCCATCAGGCTCAGGTCGGGCGCACCGGCGCTCTCGACGGCCGGGAAATGGTCGTTGGGCCGCGCCGCGCGCCACTCGTCGGTCTCTTCGTCGTAGACCTGGAAGTTCTGCTCGGCGTAGGCGCGCACCTGGTCCTCGGGCATGCCGGGGCCCGTCTCGCTCGTGAGCGTCCGGAGCGGCACGTATTGCAAGCCGTGGCAGGCCGCGCAGACCTGCGTGTAGACCTGAAGCCCGCGCTGCAGCTGGGCCTGATCGTAGGTGCCGAACGGACCCTCGAAGGAGAACTCGTAGTCGGTCACGTGCCCGGCCGCGCCGGCGGCGTGGGCCGCCGGAGCCGCGAGCGTCAGCGCGGCGGCCGCGGAGAGGGCGATTTTCCTGAACATGTCGCGTCTTTCCTTTCTCACTCGGCCCGCATCATTCTGCCGGCGTCTCGACGGTCTTGGTGCCGCCGGCGGCCGAAGCATGCGCCTTGAAGTCCTCCTCGATCGTCGCCGGCTGCGGCAGCGGCTTTTCGAACACGCCCAGCAGCGGCAGGATCACGAGGAAGAAGGCGAACCAGTAGGTCGCGCCGATCAGGGCGATGACCGGATAGATGCCTTCGGCCGGCATGGCACCCGCCCACATCAGCACGAAGAAGTTCACCACGAAGAGCCAGAACCACCACTTGAACATCGGGCGGTAGCGGCCGGAACGCACGCTCGAGGTGTCGAGCCACGGCGCCAGCGCCAGCACGAGGATGGAGCCGAACATCGCCAACACGCCGAAGAACTTGGCGTCGATGATCCCGCCCGTGATGAAGCCCGCGAACTGCACGATCCAGACCGAGTCGTCGAAGGCGCGCAGGATCGCGTAGAAGGGCAGGAAGTACCATTCCGGCACGATGTGCGCGGGCGTCACCAGCGGGTCGGCCTCGATGTAGTTGTCGGGGTGGCCCAGGTAGTTGGGCATGAAGCCCACGATGGCGAAGAACACCGCCAGGATCACCGCCAGCGCGAAGAGATCCTTGATCACGAAGTAGGGCCAGAAGGGCACGGTGTCCTTCTCGGCCTCGGCCTTCGAGGTGCGCCGCACCTCCACGCCGGTGGGGTTGTTGTTGCCCGTGGTATGGAAGGCCCAGATGTGCACGATCACGAGGCCGGCGATCACGAAGGGCAGCAGGTAGTGCAGCGAGAAGAAGCGCTGCAGCGTCGCGTTGTCCACTGCCGGTCCGCCCTGAAGCCACACGAGAATCGTGTCGCCGATGAAGGGGATCGCGCCGAAGAGGCCCGTGATCACCGTGGCGCCCCAGAACGACATCTGCCCCCAGGGCAGCACGTAGCCCATGAAGGCCGTGGCCATCATCAGCAGGTAGATCAGCATGCCGATGATCCAGGTGATCTCGCGCGGGCTCTTGTAGGAGCCGTAGTAGAGACCGCGCAGGATGTGCGCATAGACCGCGATGAAGAACAGCGACGCACCGTTCTGGTGCAGATAGCGGATCATGTGCCCGCCGTTCACGTTGCGCATGATGTGCTCGACGCTGGCGAAGGCCAGATCGGCGTGCGGCGTGTAGTGCATCACCAGGACGATGCCGGTGATGATCTGCAGCGCCAGGCAGAAGGTCAGCACGATCCCCCAGATCCACATCCAGTTGAGGTTCTTGGGCGTGGGGATCATGATCGTGTCGTAGAGCAGCCCGACGATCGGCAGGCGGCTGTGAAGCCACTTCTCGCCGCGGCTCTTGGGCTCGTAATGGTCGTGCGGAATTCCGGACATCGGCGCGTCTCCTTAGCCCAGCTTGATCGTGGTCTCGTCGACGAACTCGGCGACGGGAATGTGCAAGTTCTCGGGCGCGGGGCCCTTCCGGATGCGGCCGGCGCCGTCGTAGTGCGAGCCGTGGCAGGGGCAGAACCAGCCGTTGTAGTCGCCCGCGCCGTCACCGATCGGCACGCAGCCGAGGTGTGTGCAGACGCCCACCTGCACCAGCCACTCGCCGGCCTCGTCGAGGGTACGGTTCTGGTCGGTCGCTTCGGCCTGGTCCTGAAGGTTGGGGTTGCGTGCGACAGGGTCGATCAGCTCGGCCACGTCCACCTGCCGCTCGGCTTCGATCTCCTCAGCCGTGCGGCGGCGGATGAAGACCGGCTTGCCGAGATACTTCACCGTAAGCTGCGTGCCGGGCTCCAGGTCGGCCACGTCGACGCGGATGCTCGACAACGCCTCGACGTCGGCGGAGGGGTTCATCTGGTCGATGAGGGGCCAGATCGCGGCGCCCGCCGTGACCGCCCCCGCGCCTGCGGTGGCGTAGTAGAGGAAATCCCGTCTGGTACCCTGATGGTCCTCGGCGTGGGACATGCGGCTTCTCCATCTCTGGGCCGGCCACGGGCCGGGCGAAAACTGCAATGCCCGGACAGGCACGAGCGCGTCTCCGGGCAGGGTCACGCGGCTATGTAGCGGCGCACGCCGGAGCCGTCCAGCGATACAATGCCGCGCCCGGGGCGAGCGCGTCGCGCTTGAGCGCCGGCACGGCGCGGCGTATCAGTGGCTCTGATCCCGGTACCCGGAGCCTGCGATGCGACACCTGACGACGCTGGTCAAGGCGATCTCGGCCGCCCTGCTGCTCGCCGGTCCGGCAGCGGCCGAGTTCGAGCTGAGCCTCTATTCGGGCTGGCAGACCTCGCCGCACAGCCGCGCAGAGGGCGACTATCCCGGCGGCGGCACCTACGACGCGCTGTTCGGATGGGAGGGAAAGTCCTTCGAACTGCCGCTCTACTACGGGCTGCGGGGGACGTGGTGGCTGACCGACCGCTTCGGCTGGGGCCTCGAGGGCACGCACGCCAAGGTCTACGCGCCCGACGACGAGCGCGCGGCGGCGGGCTTCGACCGTTTCGAGCTGACCGACGGGCACAACATCTTCACCGTGAACGCGCTCCGCCGCTGGCCGAATCAGTGGAAGGGGCTCACCCCCTACGTCGGCGGTGGGCTGGGCTTCGCCATGCCGCATGTCGATGTCGAGCCCACCGGCGGCCCGCGCACCTACGGCTTCCAGGTCACGGGCCCCGCGGTCCGGCTTTTCGCCGGCGCTTCGATGGAGCTCTCGGAGCGCTGGGCGCTCTTCGGCGAATATCAGTTCACCTGGTCCGACAATTCGGCTGACCTCGAAGGCGGGGGCACGCTGGAGACCCGGATCGTCACCAACGCCCTCAATTTCGGGGTGAGCTACCGCTTCTGAGGATCACGCGGGCGGCGGCCGCGTCGCCGCCATCGCGGGCCGCTCGGCGAAGACGGCATACCAGTCGTCGAGCGCGCCGCGCCCCTCGCGCCACGGCCGGTCGGGGTGGCGGAAGTCGAGATAGCCCAGCGCGCAGGCCACCGCGATCTGACCCATGTCCAGCCGGCCGGAGAGGTGGCTCATCCATCGGTTGCCCAACACGTCCAGCGCGCGGGTGATCTTGGCCCATTGCGCCTCGAGCCAGTCGGTGGAGCGATGCGGCTCGGGACGGAAGCGCGCCTCGTAGACCATGAGCACCGCGGCCTCCATGATGCCGTCTGCGGTGGCCTCCAGCGTCAGCACCTCCCAGAGCCGGCCCTCGGGATAGAGCAGCCCCTGCGTCCGGTCGTTCAGGTAGCGGCAGATCACGCGGCTGTCGTAGAGCGCGGGACCGTCGTCGCGCAGCAGCGCGGGGATCTTGCCCAGGGGGTTGGCGGTCGCCAGCGCGGGGTCGGTGGCCATCGGCGAGGTGGTGGTGTCGATCTCGTGCACCTCGCTCTCGAGCTCGAGTTCGCGGATGGCCACGCGCACCTTGCGCACGAAGGGCGAGGCGGCGGCGGAATGGAGCTGCAGCATCGGTGGGGCCTCCCTCTGGCGCGGCGAGGGTGCGGCGCGGCGCGGAGACTGTCAACGCGGCGCGCGCGGCACCGCCGCGCCGGGGGCGCTGCCCCCGGACCCCCGGGGTATTGGAAGACCATTGAAAGGAGGGTGCCGTGGCAGAAGGCGTCCTGCCGCCGCCTGGCGTGTGTACGGCTGCCGACGGGGCAGGGGGGCGGCCCCCGGTCGCGCGGCATGCCTGCGGCGCCCACCGTCCCGCGGATCTCAGGCGGTGAGGGCGCCGCCCTCGTGGCCGGTGATCCGCAGGGACTCGATGGCCCCCACCGGGCGGTCCGCCTCGAGCGTCACTTCGGCGAAGCCTTCGGTGCGGCCCCGCCGGGGGCTTTCCATCAGCACGCGCTGGACGCTGCCCTTCTGCGCCGCGAGCCAGGCGTGCCGGCGACGCTCGCCCGCGGCGCGCAGGCGCTTCGCGCGGTCTCGGATCGCCCGGCCATCCACCTGCGGCATGCGCGCGGCGGGCGTGCCCTCGCGCGGCGAGAAGGGGAAGACATGCAGCCAGGTCAGGCCGCATTCCTCGACGAGGCGGAGGGAATTGGCGAACTGCGCTTCCGTCTCGGTCGGGAAGCCCGCGATGATGTCGGCGCCGAAGACGACGTCGGGGCGCAGCCGCCGGGTCTCCTCGCAGAAGCGGATGGCGTCGTCGCGCAGGTGGCGGCGCTTCATGCGCTTGAGGATCAGGTCGTCGCCGTGCTGCAGCGAGAGGTGCAGATGCGGCATGAGCCGCGGCTCGGTCGCCAGCGCCTCCATCAGCGCTGGGTCCGCCTCGATCGAATCGATTGAGGAGAGGCGCAGGCGCGGCAGGTCTGGCACGAGCTTGAGGATGCGGCGCACCAGGTCGCCGAGGCGCGGACGGCCGGGCAGGTCGGCGCCCCAGCTCGTCAGGTCCACGCCGGTCAGCACGACCTCGTTGTAGCCCGCGTCGCGCAGGCGGCGGATCTGGTCCACCACGACGCCCGCGGGGACCGAGCGCGAGTTGCCGCGGCCATAGGGAATGATGCAGAAGGTGCAGCGGTGATCGCAGCCGTTCTGGATCTGGACGTGAGCGCGCGACCGGCTGCCGAAGCCGTCGATCAGGTGATGGGCCGTCTCGCGCACCGACATGATGTCGTCCACCTGTACGCGCTCGGTGCCGAAGTCGTTGGCGAGCGCGCTCCAGGTCTCCGCGCGCATCTTCTCGGCGTTGCCGAGGACGTGGTCGACCTCCTGCATCTCGGCGAAGGTCTGCGGCTCCGTCTGCGCGGCACAGCCGGTGACGACGATGCGCGCCTGCGGGTTCTCGCGGCGCAGGCGGCGGATCTCCTGCCGGGCCTTGCGCACGGCCTCGGCGGTCACGGCGCAGGTGTTGACCACCAGCGCATCGTTCAGCCCCGCATCGGTGGCCATGCGCGTCATCGCCTCGGTCTCGTAGGCGTTGAGCCGGCAGCCGAAGGTGGTGAAGCGCGGCGCGGTCATGCGACGGCCCCCAGGAACTCGGGCGTGAGCGTGCCGGAGAAGACATGCGCGGTGGGCCCGGTCATCCAGACCCCGCCCTCGCACCACTCCACTGCGATCTCGCCCCCGTCGAGGATCAGCGTCACCGCCCGCCCGGTCAGCCCGCGCCGCGCCGCCGCGACCGCCACCGCGCAGGAGGACGAGCCCGAGGCCAGCGTGATCCCGGTGCCGCGCTCCCAGACCCGCATGCGCAGCCGATCCGGGCCAGCGAGGCTCGCCACCTGGACGTTGGTGCGTTCGGGAAAGAGCGGATGGCGCTCGATCCGGGGGCCGAGCGCCCCGAGATCCACCGCCTCGGCGTCGTCGACGAAGAAGGTGCAATGCGGGTTGCCCATGCCGGTCGCCGTGGGCGCCCCGTCGATCGGCAGCTCCAGCGTGTCGGTCTCTTCGGCGAGCGGGACGTCCCGCCAGCCGAGGCCCGGCGGCCCCATGTTGACCGCGGTGAGCGCACCGCGCCGCTCGGCCGCCAGCACGCCGTGCGCCGTGGCCAGGCGCAGCGTGTCGCGCCCCGTCTCCTCCATCAGGTGCCGCGCGATGCAGCGGGTGGCGTTGCCGCAGGCGGCCGAGGGCGAGCCGTCGGCGTTGAGGAAGTCGAGGCGCGCATCGGCCTGCGCATCCGTGCGGATCAGCGCGAGCTGATCGAAGCCCACGCCCCGGTGCCGATCCGCCAGCGCACGGGCGAGCGCCGGCGTCACCCCGACCGCGCGGGCGCGCGCGTCGATCACGACGAAGTCGTTGCCGAGCCCGTGCATCTTCATGAAGGGCAGGCCTGTGGGAGCGGTGCGATCCATGGGCGCGCATATACGCGGCCCGCCTCATCCTTTCCAGTGCCGGCGCGGCTGCAGCCGCGTTTCGGGGTTGACCGCGCGGGGGCGTCTTTCTAGAAGGCCGCGATGTGGGCCGTTAGCTCAGTTGGTAGAGCAACTGACTTTTAATCAGTGGGTCGCAGGTTCGAATCCTGCACGGCTCACCACGCTATTCAGCGACAGACGGGACTGGGGCTGCTTCGGTGCGGTTGCGCGATCCGTGGCGCGTTGCTTGTCACGGGTTTCCCGCGGGCGCACGTGCGGGCAGTGTGGCGTCGTCGGATGACCGGAGGACGTCATGCAGGAACTCGCACCCGGGGGCATCGCGCCGCCTTTCGCCCGCTACTCCCACGGGATCGCCGCCGATCCCGGGAGGCGCATCGTCGTGACCAGCGGCCAGCTCGGCGTCGCCCCTGACGGGAGCGTGCCTGACGGCGCGGAGGCGCAGGCGCGTGTCTGTTTCGACAATCTCGATGCGATCCTGGCGGAGGCCGGAGGATCGCGCGCCGACGTGATTCGCATCAACGCCTATGTCACCGCGCGCGAGCACATGGCCGGCTACATGGCCGCCCGCGACGCCTGGCTCGCGGAGGCGGACCGGCTGCCCGCCTCGACTCTGGTGATCGTGGCGGGCTTCACCCGGCCGGAATTCGTGGTCGAGGTCGAGGTGATCGCGGCCGTCCCGGCCTGAGGATCATTCCGGTCCGAGCGTCGCGACCACCGGGAAGTGGTCCGAGGCGATGCGCGAGGCGTCGCTGTCGTGCACATGCGCCCGCCCGCCGAGGCCCGGCGACAGGATGAAGCGGTCGAGTGCGAAGCGCGGCATTCGCGTGTGAAAGCTCAGCCCCGCGGGGAGTATGCGCGCGCCCTCGACGAAGGGCGCGAGCGTGCCGACCTCGCGCGGCTCGTTCAGATCGCCGGCGATCACCCAGCGCGTCGCGCCCGCCGCGCGCACCACCTCCGCCAGCCGCTCGACCGCCACGCGGCGGAAGGTGGCGACCAAAGGCAGGTGGCAGCCGACGAGGAAGAGTTCGCCATCCGGCAGCCCGAGCCGCGCCAGAACCGCGCCGCGCGGTTCGAGCCCCGGCAGGTCGATCGCGTCGAGATCGAGCAGCGCGACATGCGGTGCGAGCGCCAGCGTGTTGCCGTGAAAGCCGGTGCGCCCGATGCCGACGCTGGGATCCAGCAGCCGCAGCCCGGCGTGCGCTTCCATCGAGGCGGGCGAGAGCACGGCGCGACGCGGCGGCACGCGGGTATCCACCTCCTGCAGCACGGCCACATCCGGGGCGATCTCGGCCAGCACCTCGACGATGCGGGCGGGATCGCGCCGGCGGTCGAGCCCGACCGCCTTGCGGATGTTGTAGCTGGCCAGGCGCAGGGCGCGGGGCGAATCGGGCGGCGAGGCAATCATGGGCATCTCTTCGGGCCTCAATAGCAAGCGCCGTGCCCCGGGTTCCAGCAAGCGAAACCATGCAGCGCGACGCCGCGTGCAGTTGCAATCGCCGCGCGGCTGCCCTTTGTCGGGCAGCGCAGGCAGCGGAGCGGCGCATGACACCACTCGACGAAAACGGCGGACGCGCGGGTCCGATCCTCTACATGCGCCGGCTCGCGGAGGGCCGGCTGGAGCTCGCCGCGCTGGTTCTGCGGCCCGAGGGCGAAGCGCCGGGGGCCTTCGTCGCGGAAGGGGCCGAGATCGAACCGCGCGCGCTCGCCACCATCGGCGGCGTGACCGCCCATCGCTACGACTTCGCGCTCACCGCCGACGCGGCCGCGGGCTACACCCATGACGGCACGGCCTATCCGGTCCGCACCGCGGTTTCCGGCGACCTGCGGATCGCCTTCGTCTCCTGCAACGGCGAGGAGCACGGCGACCTCGCGCGCGATCCCGCCGAGCGCGACGCGATGTGGCTGCGCCTGGGCGAGCGGCACGACGAGGCGCCGTTCAGCCTGTTGCTGCATGGCGGGGATCAGATCTACGCCGACGAGGTGACGCTCGCGCATCCGGCGACGCGGGACTGGCCGGGCGGGGCACGGCAGACGCTTTCGCCCGACCAACTCGGCGAGGTGGCCGGGACGCTGCGCCGCGCCTACTGGGCGCGCTACATCGCGGCGATGGCGCGGCCGGCCTTCGCCCATCTCGCGGCGCGTGTGCCTTCGCTCGCCATCTGGGACGACCACGACATCTGCGACGGCTGGGGCTCGCTGCTGCGCGGGCAGGAGCGCAGGCCGCTGGGGCGCACGCTCTTTACCGCCGCGCGCGACGCCTACCTGCTGTTTCAGCATGGCACCGTTCCGGGCGGCCTGCCGCCGGGCAGTCTCGATCTCTCGGGCGCGAACCTCGGCTGGCGGGTGGACCTGCCGGGCGTTAGCCTGATCGCGCCCGACCTGCGCTCCGAGCGCACGCGACGGCGGATCATGTCGCCGGCCGGACGCGCGGCCCTGCGCGCGTCGCTCGCGCGCGGCGTCGAGGATCGGGTGATCCTGATCTCGAGCGTGCCGCTCCTGGGCCCGCGTCTGTCGCTGGTCGAGCGGGCGATGCGGCTCACGCCATGGATGGAGAAATACGAAGACGATCTGCGCGACCAATGGCAGAGCTACGCCCACCGCGCCGAATGGCGCCGGATGCTGCGCCAGCTCGCCGCCCTTCAGGCGGATGGCCACGCGGTCACCGTGCTCTCGGGGGAAATCCACCTCGCCACGCGCGGGACGATGGAAACGGCCGCCGGCCCGCTGCATCAGCTCGTGGCCTCGGGCGTGGCACATCGTGCGCCGCCGCGCCTCTATGCGGACGTGTTGGGGACGCTTGCGCGCCTGGGCGAGGCGCCGGTGCCGGAGCACCCGATCCGCCTGCACCCCCTGCCGGGTCGGCGGCGGATCTATGTCGCCGAGCGCAACTATCTCGTGCTGGAGCGCAAGGCGGGGAGGTGGCGCGCCGCCTGGGATCTCGAGGACGGCGGGCTCACCCCGGAGCTGCCCTTGTGACGGGCAGCCGTGTCGCGCCGCGCTTCAGACGTAGTAGAGGTCGCTGAAGACGCGATGCACGATTTCCTCGCGCTTGATGCCGCGCTTGGCGAGTTCGGCATCCGAGAGCGATTGCAGATACTGCACCTGCCGCACGCGGCGGTTCGAGGCCGCCGCCGTTTCGAAGAACTCGCCGATCGCGGCGAGCACGGCGCGGAAGCCGCTGCGGCGGCCGGCGGTGGTGGAATGGGCCGTGATATCAGCCATTTTTGGAAACTCCGTCAGATTTGTTGACCGTTTCCTCCCTTGGCCGATGACATAGGCGACCGCCGCCCGCACGGCTACGGGCGGCGGCGCATACCCGGCTCACGCCGGATGCAAGGCTTCGAATGCGACTCAGGCCTCGCCGGTGCCGGTGGCGGCCCGTTCGGGCGCGGGCATCGCAGGGGGCGCGGAGGGCTGTCGCCGCGAACCCTTGCCGGCGGACGGGGCGGGCCCGTCCGAGGACGCGACCAGCCGGGGCTTCGGCGTCTCGGCGCGCGGCGCCTGCGCCTTCGGCGCAGCCTTGCTGCGCGCTGCGGGTTGCCGGCGCTTGGCCTTCGGCGGCCCCTGCGGCTCGGTCGCGGACCCGGACCGCTCCAATGCCCGCGTCCACGGGCGCAGGGTGGCGAAATCCATCGCGCTGCGCGCGAGAACGGTGGCGCAGCGCATCTGCGCGGCCACGGCGTAGCCGGAGGCCCGGGCGAGGGCCAGGCTCGCGGCGATGGGATCGTGATACGGTGTCATGCTTTCTCCCCCAGTGGCGATCTCGGTGTTCCGCTTCGGGCTCGCGGCGGCGCTGCGGCCGTTGCCACCGCCGCCTTGGCGACTTGCGAAAGACTGCAGGTGCATACCGCGACTTCGCGTCAGGGCTGTGACAGCGCACCACGGCACACAGTGCATGGTTTGCACGACTCGGGTGGGTTCCCAAGCGGAACCCGCGTCGGCCGACGCAGATGCGACGCTTTGCCCGGATTTTGCGCAGCGCATTCGTGACGACGCCGATCGCTGCGCCGCGAATATTTTACCGATTGATAAAAAACAGGTCCTGTGAGAGCGTTTCCGCAAAACGACACGAGACCGACAGCGGAGACAGACATGAAACCGAACGCGCTGGCCGAGGGCATCCGGCCCGGCCGCATGGAGCCCGAGGCGCTGGCCGAAGGCTTCTGCGACATCCATCCCCCGCTCACCCCGCACGAGGCCGCGGTCGCCGCGGATCGCTGCTATTTCTGCCACGACGCGCCCTGCATCGCGGCCTGCCCGACCGAGATCGACATCCCGCTCTTCATCCGCCAGATCGCCACCGGCACGCCGGAGGCGGCCGCGAAGACGATCTTCGAGCAGAACATCCTGGGCGGCATGTGCGCCCGCGTCTGCCCGACCGAGACGCTCTGCGAAGAGGCCTGCGTGCGCGAGGTGGCGGAGCAAGACCCGGTCGAGATCGGCCGGCTGCAGCGCTACGCGACGGATACCCTGATGGAGGCAGGCGTCCACCCCTTCGAGCGCGCGGCGCCCACGGGCAAGCGCGTGGCCGTGGTGGGCGCGGGGCCGGCGGGGCTCGCCTGCGCGCACCGCCTGGCGATGAAGGGTCACGAGGTGGTGATCTACGACGCTCGGGAAAAGCCCGGCGGTCTCAACGAATACGGCATTGCCGCCTACAAGACCGTGGACGGCTTCGCCGAGCGCGAGGTGGAGTGGCTCATGCAGATCGGCGGCATCCGGCTCGAGCAGGGGCGCGCGCTGGGCCGGGACGTCACGCTGGGCGAATTGCGACAGGACTTCGACGCCGTGTTCCTCGGGATGGGTCTGGGCGCGGTCAACGCGCTCGGCCTGGAGGGTGAGGACCGCTCGGGCATCGACGATGCGGTGGATTTCATCGCCGAACTTCGGCAGGCCGAAGATCTCGCGCGGCTGCCCGTCGGCCGCGACGTCGTCGTGATCGGCGGCGGCATGACGGCCGTGGACGCGGCGGTGCAAGCGAAACTCCTCGGCGCACTCAACGTCACCATGGTCTATCGCCGCTCGCGCGCGCGGATGAACGCGAGCCGCAAGGAACAGGATCATGCGGCGCGCCGCGGCGTGAAGATCGTGACCAACGCGGTGCCTGTCGCGGTGCACGGCAACGGCGCGGTGCGCGAGGTCGAGTTCGAGTTCGTCGAGGACGACCTCACGCCCACCGGCGAGCGCTTCCGCCTGCCGGCAGACCAGGTCTTCAAGGCGATCGGCCAGCGGCTGGAGGGCGAGGGCCTGCCCGAGATCGATCGCGGCAAGATCGCCGTCACCGGCGCCGGCCGCACGAGCGTGGAGGGCGTCTGGGCCGGGGGCGACTGCGCCGCGGGCGGGGACGACCTGACCGTGACAGCCGTCGCGCAGGGCCGCGACGCGGCCGAGGACATCCACGCGGCGCTGGGGCGCTGAGGCGCGCGCCGTCCGACAGGGAGACAAGCACAATGGCCAATCTCGCGACCGACTTTCTGGGCATCAAGTCGCCCAACCCCTTCTGGCTGGCCTCCGCGCCGCCCACGGACAAGGAATACAACGTCCGCCGTGCCTTCGATGCGGGCTGGGGCGGCGTTGTCTGGAAGACGCTGGGCCTCGACCCTGCGATCGTGAACGTCAACGGGCCGCGCTACGGCGCGGTCTGGGGGCCGGACCGGCGGCTGATGGGGATGAACAACATCGAGCTCATCACCGACCGCCCGCTCGAGACGAACCTCGAGGAGATCAAGGCGGTCAAGCGCGACTATCCCGACCGGGCGATGATCGTCTCGCTCATGGTGCCCTGCGAGGAGGAGCCCTGGGCCTGGATACTGAAACGCGTCGAGGAGACGGGCGCCGACGGGGTGGAGCTCAACTTCGGCTGCCCGCACGGCATGAGCGAGCGCGGCATGGGCTCGGCCGTGGGGCAGGTGCCCGAATACATCGAGATGGTCACCCGCTGGTGCAAGGCCAACACCCGGATGCCGGTGATCGTGAAGCTCACGCCCAACGTCACCGATATCCGCAAGCCCGCCGCCGCCGCGCTCGCCGGCGGGGCGGACGCCGTGAGCCTCATCAACACGGTCAATTCAATCACCAGCGTGGATCTCGACCTTTTCGCGCCGGAGCCCACGATCGACGGCAAGGGCGCGCACGGCGGCTACTGCGGCCCGGCCGTGAAGCCCATCGCGCTCAACATGGTGGCCGAGATCGCGCGCACGCCGGAGCTCTCGCGCCTGCCGATCAGCGGCATCGGCGGCATCACCACCTGGCGCGACGCGGCCGAGTTCCTGGCGCTGGGTGCGGGCAACGTGCAGGTCTGCACGGCCGCCATGACCTACGGCTTCAAGATCGTGCAGGAGATGATCTCGGGCCTTTCGCAGTATCTCGACGAGAAGCAGATCGCGCTTCCCGAGCTGGTCGGGCGCGCGGTGCCCAACGTGGTCGACTGGAACGCGCTGAACCTGAACTACGTCACAAAGGCGCGCATCGACCAGGACAAGTGCATCAAGTGCGGCCGCTGCTACGCGGCCTGCGAGGACACGAGCCATCAGGCGATCAGCATGTCGCCCGACCGCAAGTTCGAGGTGATCGACGCCGAATGCGTGGCCTGCAACCTCTGCGTCAACGTCTGCCCGGTCGAGGACTGCATCACGATGGAGCGGATGGCCGCGGGCGAGGTGGATCCGCGGACCGGCGAGGTTGTGCGCGAGGAATACGCCAACTGGACGACGCATCCGAACAATCCGGCGGCGGCCAAGGCGGCGGAGTGAAGCAGCCCTGCCATTTTTGTACGAAGAATGGCAGGGTCCATGCGCTCGGACGGAGGCTTTTCGTACGAAAACCCCCTGCGTCTCAGCAGATGACGCGCATGTGGCCCGGATTGCAGATAAATATGAACTGGCCACCGCATTCGATCAGGTGAAAGCCGCGGGCGCGCACTTCCGCTGCGAGGGCAGCCTGCCCGACCTCGCGCTCCACGTCGCGCACCGCGCGGCGCAGGACGCCGCCCGGCCGGGCCGCCTTGGCCGCGAAGAGGCGGCGAAGCCAGGCCTTGTTTCGAGACTGTACGAGAGAGCCATCGTCGAGCATGCCGCGCAGGCTGCCCGAAGAGGGTAAAAGCAGGATTAATCCGGCCGGGGCGCCAGAAGCTTGCGGAACATTGTCTCGACATGGGCGAGGGCGTCGTCCCAGACGTCGCCCTCCGGCATCAGCACGGCGATCTGCGCCTCGAAATCCGCATAGTGCTGCGTGGTCGCCCAGATCGACATGATCAGATGCCGCGGCTCGACCGGCGCGAGCCGGCCCTGCTCCACCCAGCGCGCGATCAGGGCGGCCTTTTCGTCCACCAGCGGTTTCAGCCCGTCCTCCAGATGCGGGCGCATCCGTGGCGCGCCCTGCAGGATCTCGTTGGCGAAAAGGCGGCTCTCGCGCGGATATTCGCGGCTCATCTCCACCTTGCGGCGGATGTAGCGCAGAAGCTCCTCGAGCGGCTCGCCGGCGGGGTCGAGCCGGTGCAGCGGCTCGAGCCATGTCTCCATCGTGTGGTTCAGAAGCGTGACGTGGATCGCCTCCTTCCCCTCGAAGTAGTAGAGAATGTTGGGCTTCGACAGCCCGGCCGCCTGCGCGATCTGGTCGAGCGTCGCGCCGCGGTAGCCCTCGACCGAAAAGACGTCGAGCGCCGCTTCCAGGATGCGCTTGCGGTTGCGCGTCTGGATGCGGCTGGGCTTTCTCGCGGTATAGGGCTCGGTCGGCCGGTTCATGCCTCGGTCGGGATGCGCAGCGATTGATCCGCCTTCCTCTGACCCGCCCCGCCTCTGCCGTCAATCCTTGACAGGGTGAGGGCCGGTTGCAATCGTGCCTTGACCAATTGGTCAAAAGCCTGCGCCGCGCCATGCGCGCGGAAGACGGGCCGCCAGCTACGGGGAGAGCAAGCGCATGGCCGCACCAGGCGAGAACCTGCGAATCGACGGCGACCGCCTCTGGGACAGCCTTATGGAGATGGCGAAGATCGGCCCCGGCGTTGCCGGCGGCAACAATCGCCAGACGCTGACGGATGCCGACGCCGAGGGTCGCGCGCTGTTCCAGCGCTGGTGCGAGGACGCGGGCCTGAGCATGGGTGTCGACAGCATGGGCAACATGTTCGCCACGCGCGAGGGCACCGACCCGGATGCGCTGCCGGTCTACGTGGGCTCGCACCTCGACACCCAGCCCACGGGCGGCAAATACGATGGCGTCCTCGGCGTGCTGGGCGGGCTCGAGATCATCCGCACGATGAACGACCTCGGCATTCGCACGAAACATCCGATCGTGGTGACGAACTGGACCAACGAGGAAGGCACGCGCTTCGCCCCCGCGATGCTGGCCTCGGGCGTCTTCGCGGGTGTTCACGACGAGCAATGGGCCTACGACCGGGTGGATGCCGAGGGCAAGCGCTTCGGCGACGAGCTGGAGCGCATTGGCTGGCGCGGCTCCGAGAAGGTGGGCGCGCGCAAGATGCACGCCTTCTTCGAGCTGCACATCGAACAGGGCCCGATCCTCGAGGCAGAGGAAAAGGATGTGGGCGTCGTCACCCACGGGCAGGGCCTGAGCTGGACGCAGGTCACGATCACCGGCAAGGACGCGCACACCGGCTCCACCCCGATGCCAATGCGCAAGAACGCCGCGCTCGGCATGGCGCGTGTGCTGGAGCTGGTCGAAGAGATCGCGCTTTCCCACGCGCCGCATGCCGTGGGCGCGGCGGGGCATATCGACGTCTATCCCAACTCGCGCAACGTGATCCCGGGCAAGGCGGTCTTCACGGTGGACTTCCGCTCGCCCGAACTGGCGGTCATCAAGGACATGGAGGCGCGCCTGCGCGCGGGGGCCGAGAAGATCTGCGCCGACATGGGGCTGGAGGTCGCCTTCGAGAAGGTGGGCGGCTTCGACCCGGTGGAATTCGATCCGGACTGCGTGCAGGCCGTGCGCGACGCCGCCGAGCGGCTGGGCTATTCCCACCGCGAGATCGTCTCCGGCGCCGGGCACGACGCCTGCTGGATCAACCAGGTGGCACCCGCCGCCATGGTGATGTGCCCCTGCGTCGACGGGCTGAGCCACAACGAGGCCGAGGAGATCACAAGGGACTGGGCCCGCGCCGGCGCCGACGTGCTGATGCATGCGGTGCTGGAGACCGCGGAGATCGTGGAGTGACGGCGTGACCGACACCGCCCTCGCCAGGGAGATCGACGCCCTTCTGGACGCCGAGGAGGCGGCCTGGGACGGGTCGACCTCGCAAGGCGCGGGCACGCTCGCCGCCTTCCGCGAACACCGGCGGCCGCCGCGGCCCGTGACGGTCAACTTCTCGGGCGGGATCACGCAGACCTGCTGGTCGGTGACGCGCACCAACGGCACATATCGCGTGATCTACCTGCCCACGGCGGGCTACTTCTCGCTCTGCGTGGAAAGCGATTTCGGCCCGCTGGACATCGGGGTGCACGGCCCCGCCATCGACTGCTTCGGCTCCGTCTGAGCCGACAAGGACAACAGGGAGAGGACGCCATGAGCAAGGTCATCAAGGGCGGCACCATCGTCACGGCCGACCTGATCTACGACGCCGACGTGCTGGTCGAGAACGGCCGCATCGCCGAGATCGGCAAGGATCTGAAGGGCGACGAGGTGCTCGACGCCACCGGCTGCTACGTCATGCCCGGCGGGATCGACCCGCACACGCACATGGAGATGCCCTTCATGGGCACCTATTCCACGGATGACTTCGAAAGCGGCACGCGTGCCGCTTTGTCGGGCGGAACGACCATGGTCGTCGATTTCGCGCTGCCGCAGCCCGGTCAGGGGCTGCTCGACGCCATCCAGATGTGGGACAACAAGTCGACGCGGGCGAACTGCGACTACTCGTTCCACATGGCGATCACCTGGTGGGGCGAGCAGGTGTTCAACGAGATGAAGGATGCGACGGAGCGCGGCATCAACACCTTCAAGCACTTCATGGCCTACAAGGGCGCGCTGATGGTGAACGACGACGAGCTCTTCGCCTCGTTCCAGCGCGTCAAGGAGCTGGGCGGCATCCCCCTGGTGCATGCCGAGAACGGCGACGTGGTGGCCGACCTGCAGCAGAAATACCTCTCCGAGGGCAACAACGGCCCCGAGGCGCATGCCTATTCCCGGCCCCCCGAGGTCGAGGGCGAGGCGGCCAACCGCGCCATCATGATCGCCGACATGGCCGGCGTGCCGCTCTACATCGTGCATGTCTCCTGCGAGCAGGCGCACGAGGCGATCCGCCGCGCCCGGATGCAGGGCAAGCGTGTCTGGGGCGAGCCGCTGATCCAGCACCTGACGCTCGACGAGAGCGAATACTTCGACAAGGACTGGGACCACGCCGCACGGCGCGTGATGTCGCCGCCCTTCCGCAACAAGCAGCACCAGGACAGCCTCTGGAACGGGCTGGCGAGCGGGAGCCTGTCGGTCGTCGCCACCGATCACTGCGCCTTCACCACCGACCAGAAGCGCTATGGCGTGGGCGACTTCACCAAGATCCCGAACGGCACCGGCGGGCTCGAGGACCGGATGCCGATGCTCTGGACCTACGGCGTGGGCACCGGTCGGCTGACCATGCAGGAGTTCGTGGCCGTCACCTCCACCAACATCGCCAAGATCCTCAACATCTATCCCCGGAAGGGCGCGATTCTCGAAGGCGCCGACGCCGACATCGTCGTCTGGGACCCGGCGAAGGAAAAGACGATCAGCGCGAAGACGCAGCAGTCGGCGATCGACTACAACGTCTTCGAGGGCAAGCATGTGAAGGGGCTGCCGCGCTTCACGCTCACCCGCGGCAAGGTGGCGGTGCACGACGGCGAGATCCGGACCGAGGAGGGACACGGCGAATTCGTCAAGCGCCCGCCGAACGGCCCGGTCAACAAGGCGCTGTCGACCTGGAAGGAACTGACCGCACCGCGCAAGGTGGAGCGGACCGGTATCCCGGCGAGCGGGGTGTGAGCGCGCAGGCGACAGCGGCGCAGGAGCGAGGGGGCAGGGGCGCGATGAAGGACACGCGCGCAGCCGAGGCGGTGATCGAGGCGAAGGGGCTCGACCTCGTCTTCCAGACGGGGGACGGGCCCGTTCAGGCGCTCAAGGACGTGAATCTCGCCATCGGGCAGGGCGAATTCGTCAGCTTCATCGGTCCCTCGGGCTGCGGCAAGACCACGCTCCTGCGCGTGATCGCGGCGCTGGAGACGCCCTCCGCGGGCCGCATGACCGTGAACGGCATGACGCCCGACGAGGCGCGCCGCGCGCGCGCCTACGGCTACGTCTTTCAGGCCGCGGGGCTTTATCCCTGGCGGACCATCGGCGGCAACGTGCGCCTGCCGCTCGAGATCATGGGCTATCCGAAGTCCGAGCAAGCGGAGCGCGTGAAGCGGGTGCTGGAGCTCGTGGATCTCGCAGGCTTCGAGAAGAAGTTCCCCTGGCAGCTGTCGGGGGGCATGCAGCAGCGCGCCTCGATCGCCCGCGCCCTGGCCTTCGACGCCGACATCCTGCTGATGGACGAGCCCTTCGGTGCGCTCGACGAGATCGTGCGCGACCGGCTGAACGAGGAGCTGCTCGCGCTCTGGGAGCGGACGGGAAAGACGATCGCCTTCGTCACCCATTCGATCCCGGAGGCGGTCTATCTGTCCACGCGGATCGTGGTGATGTCGCCGCGGCCCGGCCGGATCACCGACGTGATCGAGAGCCCGCTGCCGAAGGAACGCCCGCTGGAGATCCGCGATACGCCCGAGTTCATCGAGATCGCCCATCGCGTCCGCGAGGGGCTGCGCGCGGGGCATGGTTATGACTGAGGTGACACGTCGCCCGCGCAGACGCTCCGCCCCCTCGCAGGGACGGAGCGCCGCGTCTTTCAACGGTCGCGGTCATCGGCTCCCCAGCCTGTACCGCTGCAACAGGGAATCACCATTTCCTTTCAATGGTCTTAAAATACCCAAATCCCGGCTTCGCACATGGCGCCGTGCCAGGGGCGGAGGCCGCCTTCTGGGTATTTTCGGACCATTGAAAGCCGCTGGCGGAGCGCGCGCATGACCTCCGTCACGGAGATCGCGGCACCCGGGGCGGGCGCGGGGCGCACGGGGCTCCGGGCCTGGCGCTGGGTGCGGCTGCGGGTGCTGCCGATCCTCGCGGTGGTGCTGGGGATCGTGGTGGTCTGGTATACGGCCTGCGTGCCGATGAACGTGAAGGAGACGCTGACCTTCGCGGAACGGGCGGGCGCGGAAGTGGAACCGGCCTCGCCCGCCGAGCGGCGGGACATGGGGCGCGTCGCCCTGGTGCTGGCCAATCCCGGCCAGCTCGGCGGCAGCTTCGCGCTCGACCGGCCGCGGCTGCCGGCGCCGCACCAGGTGGTGGCGGAGCTCTGGGAAACGACGGTGGAGACGCGGCCCACCTCGAAGCGCAGTCTCGTCTACCACGGCTGGGTCACGCTCTCGGCGACGCTCCTCGGCTTCGGGATCGGGACGGCGCTGGGCGTGCTGCTGGCGGTGGGGATCGTGCACGACCGCGCGATGGACATGAGCGTGCTGCCCTGGGCCATCGCGAGCCAGACGATCCCGATCCTCGCCATCGCGCCGATGATCATCGTGGTGCTCAACTCCATCGGGCTGCAGGGGCTGATCCCGAAGGCGCTGATCTCGGCCTATCTCAGTTTCTTTCCGGTCGTGGTCAGCATGGTGGCCGGGCTGCGCAGCCCGGCGGCGAGCCAGATGGACCTGATGCACACCTATTCGGCGACGGGGGGGCAGGTGTTCCGGAAGTTGCGGCTGCCGGCCTCGGTTCCTTATCTCTTCGCCGCGCTCAAGGTGGGGATCGCCGCCTCGCTCATCGGCGCCATCGTGGGCGAGCTGCCCACCGGCGCCTCGGAGGGGCTGGGGGCGCGGCTGCTGGCGGGGAGCTACTACGGGCAGACGGTGCAGATCTGGTCGGCGCTCTTCGCCGCCGCGATCCTGGCGGCGGCCATGGTGGGGCTCATCGGTCTGATCGAACGGCTCACGCTGCGCCGCATGGGGTTCGGACGATGACCGCGGTGGTGGCGCGCATCGGGCCGCTTCTGCTGGTGCAGATCGTGGCGCTGGGGGCGGCCGTGGTCGTCGACCTGCGGCTGGCCGCGGTGCTCGCCGTCTGGTTCGCCGCCTGGCAGGTGAACATCCGGCTCTCCGAGAGCGCGCTGGCGCGCCGCGACGGCGGCCGGGTCGCGGTCGCAGCCGTCTTCGGCGTCACGGTGCTGATCCTGTGGGAGCTGACCGTGCGGCTCTTCCAGGTGCCCGGGGTGATCCTGCCGCCGCCGACGCGGATCGCGGCGACGCTGGCCGGCAACCTCGACCTGCTCTGGGGCGACTTCGTGCAGACCGTGGTGAAGGGGGCGCTCACGGGCTACGTCATCGGCTGCGCGGCCGCCGTGGCGATGGCCGTCGCGGTGGACCGCTCGCCCTTCCTCCAGCGCGGGCTGCTGCCGGTGGGCAACTTCATGGCCGCGCTGCCGATCATCGGCACGGCGCCCATCCTCGTGATGTGGTTCGGCTTCGGCTGGCAGTCGAAGGCGGCGGTCGTGGTGCTGATGGTCTTTTTCCCGATGCTGGTGAACGCGGTCGCCGGGCTGCAGGCCGCCGACCGGATGCAGCGCGATCTGATGGAGACCTATGCGGCGAGCTACTGGCAGTCGCTCGTCAAGCTGCGGCTTCCGGCCGCGATGCCGCTGATCTTCAACGGGCTCAAGATCTCCTCCACGCTGGCGCTGATCGGCGCGATCGTGGCCGAGTTCTTCGGCTCGCCCACGCTTGGCCTCGGCTTCCGCATCTCCACCTCGGTGGGGCAGCTGCAGCTCGGCATGGTCTGGGCGGGCATCACGGTGGCGGCGCTGGCCGGCTCGGCCTTCTATTTCGCCGTCGCCCAGGCGGAGAAGCGGGTGACCTTCTGGCACCCGTCACAAAGACCCTGAAACGGGGTGATCCCAACAAGGAGGGAAACGAGAAAACCATGAAGACATTCATCAAGACCGCGCTCGCCGCGGCGCTGACCGGCGGGATCGGCAGCGCAGCCATCGCCCAGGACGAGGTCACCCTGCAGCTCAAGTGGGTCACGCAGGCGCAGTTCGCGGGCTACTACGTCGCCAAGGACAAGGGGTTCTACGAAGAGGCGAACCTGGACGTGACGATCAAGCCGGGCGGGCCGGACATCGCGCCGCCGCAGGTGATCGCCGGCGGTGGGGCCGACGTGATCGTGGAGTGGATGCCCGCCGCGCTCGCCGCGCGCGAGAACGGCCTGCCGCTGGTGAACATCGCGCAGCCTTTCAAGTCCTCCGGCATGATGCTGACCTGCTGGGCCGACACCGGCATCGAGGATCCCTCGGACCTTGCCAACCGCACCCTGGGCGTGTGGTTCTTCGGCAACGAGTTCCCCTTCCTGTCGTGGATGGCGAAGCTGGGCATCGAGACCGACGGCAAGGACGAGAACGGCGTCGAGGTGCTCAAGCAGGGCTTCAATGTCGATCCGCTTCTGCAGCGGCAGGCCGACTGCATCTCGACCATGACCTACAACGAGTACTGGCAGGTGATCGACGCGGGCGTGAGCCCGGAAGAGCTCGTCACCTTCAAGTACGAGGATCAGGGGGTCGCCACGCTCGAGGACGGGCTCTGGGTGCTGGAGGAGGATCTGCAGGATCCCGAGTTCGTGGACAAGATGGCGCGCTTCGTCGCCGCCTCGATGCGCGGCTGGAAATACGCCGAGGAGAACCCGGACGAGGCGGCGATGATCGTGCTCGACAACGACGCCACCGGCGCGCAGACCGAAAAGCACCAGAAGCGCATGATGGGCGAGGTCGCCAAGCTGACGGCCGGCTCTGACGGCACGCTCGACCCGGCGGACTACGAGCGCACGGTCGAGACGCTGCTCTCGGGCGGCTCGACGCCTGTGATCACCGAGCATCCGGGCGACGGCGCCTGGACCCACGCGGTGACGGATCAGGCGCTCAACTGAGATCACGACAAGACGAGGGACAGTGCGGGGCGGCGCGGGCCGCCCCGTTTTCGTTTCGGGCGCCCGAAAAACGGGCAGAACGCCCTGACCGGGCGCCGGCGGCGCAGGCGGCATCCGGCCTGTCATGAAAGCTTTGCAGAAACGACACACAGGTTTCGCCGGTGGCCAATAGGCCGCTCACGACAGCCTGGGGGTGAGACGTGCTGCGCATCGACAAGCTGACCAAGCGCTTCGGCGCCAATGTCGCGGTGGATTCCGCCACGATCGACGTGGACCGCTCTATGATGGTGGGCATCATCGGTGCCTCCGGCGCGGGCAAATCCACGCTCCTGCGGATGCTGAACCGCCTCACCGATGCGAGCGCGGGCGCGGTGCATTACGGCGAGGTGGAAATCACCGCGCTCCGGGGCGCGGAGAAGCGCCGCTGGCAGTCGGACTGCGCGATGATCTTCCAGCAGTTCAACCTGGTGCCTCGGCTGGACGTTGTCTCGAACGTTCTGCACGGCACGCTCAACCGCCGGTCCACCCTCGCCACGCTCTTCAGCCTCTACCCCGAGGCGGACATCCATCGCGCCATCGACATTCTCGAGCGGCTGGGCATCGCCGAACACGCGCCCAAGCGGGCCGAGGCGCTCTCGGGCGGCCAGCAGCAGCGCGTCGCGATCGCCCGGGCGCTGATGCAGGATCCGAAGATCATCCTGGCAGACGAGCCGATCGCCAGCCTCGATCCGATGAACGCGCAGGTCGTCATGGATACGCTGCGCCGCATTCACGAGGAGGACGGGCGCATGGTGATCTGCAACCTGCACACGCTCGATACCGCGCGCCGCTACTGCGATCGTGTCGTGGGCATGCGGCAGGGGCGGATCGTCTTCGACGGCACGCCGGCGCAGCTGACCACCGGCGTCGCGCGCGACATCTACGGCGCCGACGCCAGCTTTTCGGAAGCGGCGACGTCCACCGAAATCCGCGACCACGCCGCGCAACCTGTTCACGCCTGAGCTTTCCGCCGTCCCCGCCGCCCGGAGGGGCCGGCGCGGGGCACCCCACGCCCTGAACATGACAAGAGGGATGACCATGAAGAAACTGATCGCAGCCGCCCTGGCGACCACCGCCCTCGCCGCCCCGGCGATGGCGCAGGAGATCGACGAGTTCCGCATCGGCCTGCTGGGCGGCGAGAACGCGCAGGACCGTCTCGCCTCCAACCAGTGCCTTGCGGACTACACCGAAGAGGCGCTGGGCGTGCCCACCCGGCTCTTTGCGCCGGCCGATTACAACGGCGTGATCCAGGGCCTGCTCGGTGGCTCGATCGACATGGCCTGGCTGGGCGCCTCGGGCTACGCGGCGACCTACCTGGCCGACCCGGACGCGGTCGAGCCGGTGCTGGTCAAGACCAACCTCGACGGCTCCTTCTCCTATCACTCGATCGGCTTCGCGCGTGCCGACAGCGGCATCACCTCGCTCGACGACATGGAGGGCAAGGTCTTCGGCTTCGGCGACCCGAACTCCACCTCGGGCTACCTGATCCCCTCGGTGGAGATCCCGCAGGCCACCGGCGCCTCGATGGAGCCCGGGGACTACTTCGGCGACGTGGTGTTCACCGGCGGGCACGAGCAGACCATCGTGGCGGTCGCCAACGGCGACATCGACGCCGGCGTGACCTGGGCCGACGGCCTCGGCGCCTGGGAGGACGGCTACAACTCCGGCGCGCTGCGCAAGGCCTCGGACGCGGGCCTCGTGGACATGAACGAGCTCGTCGAGATCTGGAAGTCCAAGCCGATCCCGGAGGGGCCGATCGTGCTGCGCAGCTCGCTGCCCGCAGAGGTGAAGGAGACCATGGTCGAACTCGTCTCGACCCTGCACGAGATGGACGAGGAATGCGCCTACGGCGTCGCAGCCGGCGAGACCGCGGGCTTCGAGCCGATCGGCCACGAGGCCTACGAGACGATCATCGAAGTGCGCAAGCGCGAGATGAACTGAAGGCCATCGGCCTGACATTTCGGTCCCGGCCCGCGCGGCCGGGGCCTTCGTTATCCGGGACTCCAGCATGGCCGATTTCGCCGCCCCTGCCGCGAACAGCCCCGACACGCGTGGCGCCTACCTTGCGCTGACCCGGCGGCGCCGGCTCTACAGCGGGCTCACCATCCTGATCTTCGTCGTCCTGATGGCGAGCGGCTTCTACGTGGCCGACGCGCGCAACGCCGGCGGCTTCTGGGACGGCTGGCGCAGCATGCTGGACTTCCCCGCCGACGTCGTGACGGAGGCCTGGGCGAAGCGGGCGGAGATGCCAGGCCTTCTCTGGCGCTATGTCCCCGCCCTGATCGAGACGCTGAACATCGCCGCGGTGGCGACGCTTCTCGGATTCTTCGGCGGCATGGCTCTGTCGCTGGTCTCCACCCGCGGGCTCGCGCCGTGGCCGCGGGTGATCCCGGTCTTCCGCCGTTTCATGGATATCCTGCGCGCCTTCCCCGAGATCGTGGTCGCGCTGGTGCTGATCTTCGTCCTTGGCAGCGGGCCGGTACCCGCGATGATCGCCATCGCGCTGCACACGGCCGGAGCGCTCGGCAAGCTCTATTCGGAAGTGAACGAGAACGCCGACCTCAAGCCCGTCGAGGGGCTGCAATCCGTCGGCGCGACCTGGGGCCAGCGCATGGCCTACGGCGTGATCCCGCAGGTGGCGCCCAACTATCTCAGCTACGGACTCCTGCGCTTCGAGATCAACATCCGCGCCTCCGCTATCCTCGGCTTCGTGGGCGCGGGCGGCATTGGCTACGAGCTGCGCAACTCGATGACCTTCGGCATGGGCAAGTTCGACGAGGCCGCGGCGATCTTCATACTGCTGTTCCTGACGATCGTGGCGGTGGACCAGATCTCGAGCCATTTCCGCAACCGGCTGACCCAGGGCAGGGAGGTTCTGCAGTGACCGCGACCGCGACCGACACGCCCGGCGCGCGCCAAGCCGAGGCCGTCCGCCGTATCGCGACGAAGCGCCGCGCAGCCTTCGCCGTTCCCGTCGCGATCCTCGTCTACCTGGTCTACGTCTTTTTCGCCTTCGACATTCCGGGGCTGGCCGAGCGTGCGCGGCTCGACAACGCCGCGACGCTCGTGGCCGACAGCTACAGCCACAAGGTCCATGTCACGCGAGACAACCGCTCCGGCGAGATCACGGTGGCGAAAGAGGGCGAGCGCAAGGGCACCTTCCCGGTGGAGATGGAGCCGCCCTGGGTCGTGCGCGACGCAGGGGACGTGCGGATCGCGCTCGAAGACGGCCACGCGGTGATCTTTGGCCCCGACAATACGGCCGTCTACATCCACCCCGGGTTCGGCCGGATCGAGGCGCAGGCCAGCCGCGCGGGCGGTGTGCAGCTCAACCTCGCCGAGGAGGCGCTGCCCGAGTGGGTGA
The DNA here is from genome assembly GCF_003298775.1 of Rhodosalinus halophilus. Taxonomy (GTDB): domain Bacteria; phylum Pseudomonadota; class Alphaproteobacteria; order Rhodobacterales; family Rhodobacteraceae; genus Rhodosalinus; species Rhodosalinus halophilus. The sequence continues at coordinate 553,995 of NZ_QNTQ01000006.1, forward strand.
GCTACTCCAGCTCCCGTCTCGACATCCGCACCGATGCGGGGCGCTTGACGATGACCCGCAACCGGACGGAGGCCTACCGCTACTTCTTCGGCTGGGAACTCTTCTGGTTCACGCTCGACAGCCCCTACTACGGCCGCACGCCCTTCGAGATCGTCTTCGGCCCGCAGCTCGACCCGGAGCGCGCGAACGTCGCGGGCGCCTGGCAGGATTTCTGGGGCAACAATGTCTGGCGCCACGCCGACGTGGCCTGGGCGATGCTCGAGACGATCCTTATGGCCTTCCTCGGCACCTTCGGCGCGGCCATCGTGGCGCTGCCGCTGGCCTTCGTCGCAGCCAAGAACTTCACGCCGCTGATGACGCTGCGCTTCGGCGCGCGGCGGGCCTTCGACTTCCTGCGGGGGGTGGACGCGCTGATCTGGACGATCGTTCTGTCGCGCGCCTTCGGGCCGGGGCCCCTCACGGGCGCGCTCGCCATTCTCTTCACCGAGGTCGGGAGCTTCGGCAAGATCTTCTCGGAGGCGCTGGAGAACGTGGACGACAAGCAGATCGAGGGCGTGGCCTCCACCGGCGCGCGGCCGGTGCAGCGCTACCGCTTCGGGGTGCTGCCGCAGGTGATGCCGGTGCTATTGTCCCAGGTGCTCTATTTCTTCGAGTCCAACACCCGCTCGGCGACGGTCATCGGCGCGATCACCGGGGGCGGCATCGGGTTGCTGATCACGCAGGCGATCATCACCCAGAAGGACTGGGAAGAGGTGACCTACTACATCATCCTGATCGTCCTGACGGTGATGGCGATGGACTGGCTCTCCGGCATCCTGCGCCGGCGGCTCATCAAGGGCGACACGGGCTGACGCCTGCGCCGGCCCTCGGACATGGCTATTTCGGGATCATCGAAAAAACGCGTAACGCAAGGGGACGGGCGATGGCGCGGCTGACGGCCGAAGGGGCATTCGTGCACCCGGACTGCGAGATCACCGATGCCACCTTTGGCGAATTCACCGAAGTGGGACGCGGCACGCGGATCGCCCATTCCAGCCTCGGTGCCTATTCCTACTGCGACCGCTACTGCGACATCGCCAACGCCGAGGTGGGCAAGTTCGTCAACATCGCGAGCTTCGTGCGCATCGGCGCCACGGATCACCCGCTCGACCGGGCCAGCCTGCATCACTTCATGTATCGCTCGGCCGACTATTGGGACGACGCGGAGCACGACGCCGACTGGTTCGCGAAGCGGCGCGCGCGGCGGGCGGTGATCGGGCACGACACCTGGCTGGGCCATGCGGCGCAGATCAAGCCCGAGGTCACTGTGGGCCACGGCGCCGTCGTGGCGGCGGGCGCGGTCGTGACGCGCGACGTGGCGCCCCATGCGATCGTCGCGGGCGTGCCGGCGACGCATATGCGCTGGCGCCAGCCGCCCGAGATCGCGGAGCGGCTGATCGCGCTTGGCTGGTGGGAGTGGGAGCACGAGCGCCTGCGCGTGGCGCTCGAGGATTTCCGCAACCTGAGTGCGGTGGCCTTTCTCGAAAAGCATGGCGGCTGAGCGGGAAAAAGGGGCGACGCAAGGCCGCCCCTCACACTCGGTCCAATAGGCACTGATGAAATGGTATCACAGCTATGCCTGCGATGTGCCTGACTCGGGTGACACCTGCATGACAGCGCCGCAGCAGGTGCTGCGCGTCACTCCGCGGCAAGCGCCACGGCGCCGCCGACGGCCATGAACCGCGTGGCGGCCTCCCCGGCCAGATAGCTGAGCCGTCCTCTGGTGATCGTGGCCTCCACGGCACGTGTCTCCGCATGAACCACTGTCAGGTCGGCACGGCGGCCGTAGCCGATCTGTCCGCGATCGGCGAGGCGCATGATCCCTGCGGGCCTTTCCGAGATCAGCGCCCAGGCGGACGGCAGATCGAGGAGCCCCTCGTCCGCCAGCCGGAAGGCCGCTGCGGCGAGCGAGGGGTAATGGAAGTCGGATACCAGCGCATCGCAGAGGCCCGCCCGGAGCATGTCGCGCACTGCGAGGTCGCCTGCCTCCCTGCCGCCGGACAGCAGGGCCGGCGCGCTCAGCACCACAGGATCGCCCACCGCACGGGCGAGGGCGGCCGCGGCGCGCCGCATGGGCGAGACGCAGATCTTCGCGCCGATCATCGAGAAGGTCTCGCGCGTCTCGCCGTCGGGGTCCGCGAGGCTGCCGTAGCGGATGCCCGACCTGTCGAAGGCCTCGGCCAGCCGGCACAGATGGCGCGGCACGGCGCGGGCCTGCGCCCTGGCGGCACCGAGAGCCTGCCGATAGGCCTGCGGGGCCTGTCCCACCCGCCGTGCCCGTTCGGCAAGGGCGCTCGGATCGCTATCGGCCAGCGCGGCCGCGTCCTGCAGCTCGTTGCAGAACACGACGTGATCGACGCGGTGACGTCGCAGCGTGGCGAGCAGGCGATCGGCAGAGTCGGGCGTGTGGGTTTCGCAGCGCAGTTGCACGCGCAGCTCGGTCAGCGCCTGCGGACGGTAGCGATCGAGCGCCTCCAGCACGGCCTCTGCATGGTCGGGCCCGTGCCGCCCGCCTTCCCAGGACCAGGTCTGCGTCAGCCAGGCGGTGGTCACGCCGTTCGCGGCCGCCTCGCGGTCGGCCGCGCGCAGTGCCGTTTCCAGCTCGATGTCGGCCGTCGCGCGGGGCGCTGCATGACGCGTGAGCGCATCGCCCTGCATGTCCACGATTCCCGGCAGGAGGAAATACCCCTCGAGATCGACCGCCGGGAGCGGCCCCTTGGTGATCCGGCCGCCGGCGATCGCGACCGAGCGTCGCTGCAGGGCGCGATCCCGCAACACGGTCGCGCCGGTGAGACGAAGGGAAGGGGACACTGTGGACAACTCGGTAAGAACCTGTGGATAGCTTTCACTCAGCTATCAGGTCTTTGTGTCAGCGCGGCGACAGAAAGGCCGTGTTTTCAAGGCTCACCGCTCTCTTCCGATGCCGAAAGCGTGAGCGTTACCCGATCTCCCGCGAACCAGGTGGTGCCGTATTCGACCGGGCGCCCCCGGGGATCGACGTTGACCGCCAGCGTGCGCAGAAGCGGCGCCTCTTGCGTCAGGCGCAGCTGCGCGGCCTGCGTGGCCGTCGCCGGGTGCGCGGAGATCTGGGTGGAGCGGCGGGTGTAGTCGGGCACGCCCGCGCGGGCCAGAGCCGCCGTCACCGACGACAGCTCGCGCAGGGCCTCCGCGAGACCGGGGAGGCGGGCCGCCGGGAAGACGCTGCGGAAGAGCGCGATCGGCTGTCCGTCGGCCAGCGAACGGCCCTCGCAGACAAGGACGGGGTCGCCGTCGTTCAGCTCCAGCGCCCGCGCCTCGCGCGCGTCGGCGGTGCGCGTCTCCAGCGCCGCGATCTCGCGCGTGGGCAGGCGGCCCGCGGCCTCGAGGTTGCGGTGAAAGCGGACGCGGCGGCCGATCGGATATTCCGTGGGCGCTTGCTGGACGTAAACGCCCGCCCCGCGGCGCGGGTGCACCATGCCCGCTTCGGCGAGGGAGGCGAGGGCGCGCCGCACCGTGTGGCGATTGACGCCGAAACGCCCGGCCAGCGCGGCCTCGCTGGGGAGCCGGTCGCCGGGGCGGTAGCGGCCCTCGGCGATGTCCTCGGTCAGCGCGGTCTCGATCTCTGTCCAGAGGGGTGTGCGTGGCATGTCACGGAAGTTTCACGGGCGGCGGGATTGCGCGAGGCGGGCGGGTGGGTTACGATTTGTCTAGTTGTATAGATTGAGCCTCGCCGGAGCAAGCGCAAGCCATGGAAGGGCTGGGAGAGAAAACCGAGACGCGGCAGGGTTGGATGGGATTGCTCGCCCGCGCCCCGGCGGATGCGCTCGCCCGCCTCTGGGAGGAAGCGGGTCTCGGCATGCCGCGACACGACTGGCTGCGCCCGCCCGAAACCGGCGCCGTGATGGTGCGTGGCCGGGCCGGCGCGACGGGCGATGCCTTCAATCTCGGCGAGATGACCGTGACGCGCTGTGCCGTCCGGCTCGCCGACGGCCGCGACGGCCACGCCTACGTGCAGGGCCGTGACAAGGCGCATGCGCGTCGCGCCGCGCTGGCCGACGCGCTGATGCAGGGCGCCGAGGCCGCCGTGGTGCGCGACAAGGTGCTGGCACCCCTGGCCGAGGCGGAGGCGGAGCGGCGGGCCGCCCGCGCACGCCGGGCCGCGGCGACGAAGGTGGAGTTCTTCACCATGGCCCGGGGAGAGGATTGATGCAGGCGGTCTCGGGCGGATTCCAGGACGCGCCAGAGGAGGCGGCGGTCGCCTTTCGCGCAGCGATGTCAGCTCTTGCGCGCCCCGGCCGGATCGAGCGCGTGGCCGGCGCGGCGCCGCCGGCGCCGCTGTCCGTCGCGGCCGGTGTGCTGCTGCTCACGCTCTGCGACGCCGATACGCCGCTTCACCTCGCCGGCGGGGTGGATACCGAAGCTGTCCGCGCATGGGTCGGCTTCCACACCGGAGCGCCGCTCGTCGGGCGGGGGCGGGCGGCCTTCGCGCTGGGCCGGTGGGAGGCGCTTCTGCCGCTCGACAGCTACCCCTGCGGCACGCCCGAATACCCGGACCGTTCGGCGACCCTGATCGTCGAGATGGAGCGGCTCGCGCCGGAAGGCATGCAGCTGGAGGGGCCTGGGATCGAGGCGCGCGCCGAGCTTGGCCTGCCGGAGCGCGCAGCCTTCCGGCAGAACCACGCGCGCTTTCCGCTGGGGCTCGATTTCTTCTTCACCTGCGGCGAGCGCCTCGCGGCGCTGCCGCGGTCCACTCGGGTGCTCTGATGTATGTGGCGGTGAAAGGTGGCGAGCGGGCGATCGACAACGCCCACGCCTGGCTGGCCGAGGCGCGGCGCGGGGATACGTCCGTGGCCGACCTGAGCCTCGCCCAGGTCCGCGAGCAGCTGTCCCTCGCCGTGAATCGGGTTATGGCGGAGGGTGCGCTCTACGACCCCGATCTCGCCGCACTCGCGATCAAGCAGGCGCGCGGCGACCTGATCGAGGCGATCTTCCTGATCCGGGCCTACAAGACGACGCTGCCGCGGCTGGGCTATTCGCGCCCGGTGGAGACCGGCGCGATGCGCGTGATGCGCCGCGTCTCGGCCACCTTCAAGGACGTGCCGGGCGGGCAGATTCTCGGCCCCACGTTCGATTACACGCATCGCCTGCTGGACTTCACGCTCGCGGCCGAGGGCGCCGCGCCGGAGGCGGCGCAGGCGGAGGCGGCGGCCGAGGATCTGCCGCATGTGCTGGGGTATCTGGACCGCGAAGGCGTTATCCAGCCGGAGGCGGACGGCGGCGCTGCGCCGGGCGATCTCACGCGGGCGCCGCTGGAACTGCCGGCGGATCGTGCCCTGCGGCTGCAGGCGCTCGCGCGCGGCGACGAGGGGTTTCTCCTGGGCCTCGCCTATTCCTCGCAGCGCGGCTACGGCCGCAACCACCCCTTCGTGGGCGAGTTGCGCATCGGCGCGGTGGCGGTCGAACTCGATATCCCCGAACTTGGCTTCGCGGTGGAGATCGGCGAGCTGGAGCTCACCGAGTGCGAGACCGTCAACCAGTTCACCGGCTCACGCACGCAACCCGCGCAGTTCACCCGGGGGTACGGCCTCGTCTTCGGCCAGTCCGAGCGCAAGGCCATCGCGATGGCGCTGGTGGACCGCGCGCTGCGCTGGAAGGAGCTGGGCGAGGAGGACACGGGCGCGCCCGTGCAGGACGAGGAATTCGTCCTCGCGCATGCCGACAACATCCAGGCGACAGGCTTTCTCGAACACATCAAGCTGCCGCACTACGTCGACTTCCAGTCCGAACTGGAGCTTGTCCGCCGCCTGCGCCGCGAGGCGGCAGGCGCCTCAGACCGGGAGGCCGCGGAATGAGGTCAGTCGAAGGCCGCTCCGCCCATGTCGATGCACTCGCCGGCTGCACGGCGCTGGATGCGGCGCTGAGCGGCCACCAGCGCCGCGGCGCCCCCGAGGAGCGCCGCGGCACCGGAGAAGAGGTTTCCGCTCGAGGCTCAGTCGCTCTTGCGCTCGCCTGCGTCCTTCGAGGTCAGACGGCGCAGCCGCAGCGCGCCGAACGCCACGAGCGCGAAGCCGGCGGCCAGCGCGAGCGGCCCCGTCAGCATGTTGGTCAAGAAGTCCATCGGGCTCATCCTTCCTGGTCTGGGCGTTTGACTGCGCGCACGATGGGCGTCGAATCGGGCCTTTTCGTGGCCTCTCCCCGACCAGAGGACGATTGTTGCCGCCGGGTCACATCCCGTTCCGAAGGGAGCGCGCGGGCATGAGCGACTACAACTTCGCCTATCTCGACGAGCCGACGAAGCGGATGATCCGCCGTGCCATCCTCAAGGGGCTGGCGATCCCCGGCTACCAGGTGCCCTTCGCCAGCCGCGAAATGCCGATGCCCTACGGCTGGGGCACCGGGGGCGTACAGGTGACCGCGGCGACGCTGACGCCGTCCGACACGCTCAAGGTGATCGACCAGGGCGCCGACGACACGACGAACGCGGTCTCGATCCGCCGCTTCTTCCAGCGCGTCGCAGGAGTGGCCACCACCGAGCGCACCGCCGAGGCCACGGTGATCCAGACCCGCCACCGCGTGCCCGAGACGCCGCTCTCGGCGGACCAGATCCTCGTCTATCAGGTGCCGATCCCGGAACCCCTGCGCTTTCTGGAGCCGTCCGAGGTCGAGACCCGCAAGATGCACGCGCTCGAGGAATACGGGCTGATGCACGTCAAGCTCTACGAGGACATCGCGCGGCACGGCGAGATCGCGACCTCCTACGCCTACCCGGTGCAGGTGGCGGGTCGCTACGTGATGGATCCCTCGCCGATCCCGAAGTTCGACAACCCCAAGCTCGAGAGCCCGGCGATCCAGCTCTTCGGCGCCGGACGCGAGCAGCGCATCTATGCCCTGCCGCCCTACACCCGCGCCGCGAGCCTCGATTTCGAGGATCACCCCTTCGACCCGTCCAGGGCCGATCACCCCTGCGCCCTCTGCGGCGCGACGGACAGCTACCTCGACGAGGTGATCGTGGACGACGAGGGCGGGCGGATGTTCGTGTGTTCGGACACCGACTATTGCGCCGGGCGCCGCGCCGCCGGCCACCGGGGCACGGAGGTTGCGGCATGAGCGACGGAAAATCCTTGCAAGGATTTTCCCAAGGCCTTTGCAAAGGCCTTGGGCGCCCGGGCCCGCTGCTGTCGGTCGAGGGCGTGACGAAGCGCTACGGCGCACGGATCGGCTGCGCGGAGGTCTCCTTCGATCTGTGGCCCGGCGAGGTCATGGGCATCGTGGGCGAGAGCGGGTCGGGCAAGACGACGCTTTTGCGCTGCCTTTCGGGGCACCTCTCCCCGGACGAGGGCCGCGTGCTCTACGACATCGACGGCCAGCCGACCGACACGCTGACCCTCACCGAGGCGGAGCGGCGGCGCCTGATGCGCACCGACTGGGCCTTCGTGCACCAGAACCCGCGCGACGGGCTTCGGATGGGCGTCAGCGCCGGCGGCAACGTGGGCGAGCGGCTGATGGGCACCGGCGCGCGGCACTACGGGCGCATCCGCGCCGCCGCGCTCGACTGGCTGGACCGGGTCGAGATCGCGGCCGACCGTATCGACGATCGCCCCTCGGCCTTTTCAGGGGGCATGCAGCAGCGGCTGCAGATCGCGCGCAACCTCGTCACCGGCCCGCGGCTCGTCTTCATGGACGAGCCCACCGGCGGGCTCGACGTGAGCGTGCAGGCGCGGCTGCTGGACCTCTTGCGCGGGCTGGTGCGCGAGATGGGGCTCTCGGCAGTGATCGTGACCCACGATCTCGCCGTCGTGCGCCTGCTGGCCGACCGTCTGATGGTGATGCAGGGCGGGCATGTGGTCGAGCAGGGACTGACCGACCAGGTGCTGGACGACCCGCAGCATGCCTACACCCAGCTTCTGGTCAGCTCGGTGCTGCAGGCATGAGGGGGCGCGCGCCATGATCCGGGCCTTTCACCTCTCGGGCGGCGGGCTGCGCGAGGGCGACGCGCAGGGCGCCGTCTGGCTCGACCTGCTGGAGCCCGACGACGACGAGCGCGCCCGCGCCGCAGAACTGCTCGGCGTGCCGATCCCCACCCGCGAGGACCAGGAAGAGATCGAGCAGTCCTCACGCCTCTACATGGTCGAGGGCGTGCCGGTGATGACCGCGCTCCTGCCCTCGGGGTTCGACGGGCTGCGCGCCAACCTGGAGCCCGCGAGCTTCATCCTGACACCCGACCGCCTCGTCACACTGCGCCATCACGAGCCGCGCCCCTTCGACAGCTACCCGGCGCGCGCCGCGCAGGCCTCGCTCGGCGCGCGGTCGTCCGAGACGGTGTTTCTGGGGCTGGTCGAGGTGATCGTGGACCGCCTCGCCGACATCACCGAACAGGCCGGGCGCGAGATCGACGGGCTTTCGCGCGCGAGCTTCGCGCCAGAGGCCGGCACGACGCCCGACCATCAGGCCATGCTGCGCGCGATCGGCCTTGCGGACCGGCTTGTGATGCAGCTGCGCGAGAGCCTGCTGACGCTGGAGCGGATGCTGGGGTTCCTGCTGCCGGTGCTGGAACAGCGCCATTCGGGCCGCGAATTGCGCGGCGTCGCCAAGAGCTTCCTGCGCGACGTGCGCACCATCGCGGAACAGGCGGGCTTCCTGCAGCAGAAGACCGCGCTTCTGCTCGACGCGACGCTGGGCTTCATCAACATCGAGCAGGCGGCGATCATCAAGATCTTCTCGGTCGTCGCCGTGATCTTCCTGCCGCCCACGCTGATCGCCTCGATCTACGGGATGAATTTCGCGGTGATGCCGGAGCTGGGCTGGCGCTTCGGCTATCCCATGGCGCTGGGCCTGATGGTGGCCTCGGTGGTGGCGGCGCTCGTGATCTTCCGGCGCAAGGGGTGGTTCTGATGGCGGTGATCGAGATCGAGGGCTTGGCGAAGGATTTCACCCTGCACCACCAGGGCGGCGCGGTGATCCCTGTGATGGCGGGCGCGCGGCTGTCGGTCGAGGCGGGGGAATGTGTCGCGCTGACGGGCGCGTCCGGGGCGGGCAAGTCAACCCTGATGCGGATGGTCTACGGCAACTACCTCGCCCGCGCGGGGCGGATCGGCGTCTGCGGCGTGGACGTGGCGCAGGCCAGCCCGCGCGACATCCTCGCGCTGCGCCGCGACCGGCTGGGTTACGTCAGCCAGTTCCTGCGTGTCGTGCCCCGTGTTCCGACGCTGGAGGTGGTGGCCGAGCCGCTTCTGGCGGTGGGCGAAGACCGCGACGCGGCCCTGGCGCGTGCGCGCGATCTGCTCTCCCGCCTAAACCTGCCGGAGGCGTTGTGGGGACTCTCGCCGACGACCTTCTCGGGCGGCGAGCAGCAGCGCGTGAACATCGCCCGCGGCTTCGCGCACCCTTACCCCGCGGTCCTGCTCGACGAGCCGACGGCGAGTCTCGACCCCGCCAACCGCGATGTGGTGCTGACGCTCATCGAGGAGGCCAAGGCACGGGGCGCGGCGATCCTGGGCATCTTCCACGACGCGGAGGCCCGCGCACGGGTCTGCGACCACGAGGTGGACGTGGGTGCCTTCACGCCCAGGACGGCGGCATGAGCGGACGCGTGATCGCCGTGGTCGGCCCCTCGGGCGTGGGCAAGGATACGGTGATGGCCGCGATGGCCGCCCGGATGCCGGAGCTGCACCTCGTGCGTCGGGTCGTCACCCGCCCGGCCTCGGGCACAGAGCCCTTCGAGGCGGTGAGCGACGCAGACTTTGCGCGACGCGAAGCGGGGGGCGCCTTCGCGCTCAGCTGGCGCGCGCACGGGCTCTCTTACGGTCTGCCCTGGACGGAGCTCGCCGCACTGGAAGAGGGGCGCGACGCGCTCGCCAACCTGTCCCGCCGGGCGCTCTTGCCGGCACAGGCGCGCTTCGCCGGCTTGCGCGTTCTCGCGCTCGAGGCGCCGGCCGAGGTGCTCGCGCGGCGGCTCGCCGGACGGGGCCGCGAGACTGCGGGGCAGATCGCGGCGCGGCTGGCGCGCGAGGCGCCCTTGCCCGAGGGGCTGGATGTCGCGCGGATCGAGAACTCCGGCACGGTCGCCGAGGCGGCAGAGGCCGCGCTGGCGGCCCTCTACCCGGAAAGGGCGCTCTCGTGAATTGCGTGGAACCGTCCTTCCGCGTCCTCGCCCAGCAGCGCCAGCGCGTCCAGCCGGTAGGGACGCGGCAGCACCGGCGCGAAATGCGCAGCGAGCGCCGCCTGCGCCTGCCGGCGTTCCGCTTCCGGCAAGGGGCCCGTCAGCGTGACGTGAAAGCGGAACTCCTCCATCACGTATGGGTAGCCCCAGCGGGTGAGCAGCCGCTCCTGCCGCGCCGTCAGGCCCGCCGCGCGACGGCGATCGAGGTCCGCGTCGCTCGGCGGCGCGCGGAAGGGGTCGAGCGACTCGACCGCCGCCGCGGCGACGCGGGCGAGATCGCGCCCGTCGCCTTCGGGCCGCAGCGCGAGAAAGGGGCCGAGCGCCGATACCGCCAGCCCGTCGGCCTGCCCCGCCGGCGTCCCTGCGCAGAAGGCGTCGAAGCTCTCGACGAGCTCTTGTTCCCCGCGCCCCTGCGCAAGCCGGAACGGCGGCTTGATCGTCGCGTGAAACCCGTAGCGGCGCGGCCGGTCGGTCAACTCGGCCGCCGTCCGTGGAAGCCCCGCCACGTCAGGCTGCGGCATGCGCCGCCCCGCCCGCGCGTCCCATCCAAGCCAGGCCGCGCCGGCCGCCCCGAGCGGTCCCTCCGGAAGGGCGTAGATCGCATATCGCCGCCAGCGCATGTCGCTCCCCGATGACACGGAGCTGCAGATGACACGCGAAACCATCCTCGCCAATGCCCGCCTGATCCTTCCCGACCGGGTCGTGACCGGACGGCTGCACCTCGCGCATGGGACGATCGCGGCGATCGCGCCCGGAACGGAGGTGCCGCCGGGCGCGGTGGATTGCGGCGGCGATTACGTGGCCCCCGGCCTGGTGGAGCTGCACACGGACAATCTCGAACGCCACATCGAGCCGCGGCCGGATGTGGACTGGCCCCATGCCGCGGCGCTCGTCGCGCATGACGCCGAGCTCGCCGGCTGCGGGATCACGACGGTCTTCGACGCATTACGCGTGGGCTCCAACCCCGGCGGGCGGCGGCGCTATCTGCCCTACGCGCGTCAGCTCGCCTCCGAGCTTCTGGAGCTGCGCGCGGCGCGGGCGCTGCGGATCAGCCATTTCCTGCACCTGCGCGCCGAGATCTGCTCCGAGACGCTGCCCGAGGAAATGGCGGCCTTCGGCCCCGAGGACCGGGTCGGCATCGTGAGCCTGATGGACCACACGCCGGGCCAGCGGCAGTTCCGGGATCTGGACAAGCTCCGCGCCTACGTCATCGGCAAACGGGGGCTCAGCGAGTCGGATTTCGTCGAGCATGTCGCCGAGCTCAAGGAATTGCGCGCGCAGATCGGCGACGCACACGAGCGGGTCGCCGTGTCCGAGGCCCGCCGCTACGGCGCGGTGCTGGCGAGCCACGACGATACCACCGCCGCCCATGTCGCCAACTCTGCCGGGCACGGCGTCGCCATCGCCGAGTTCCCGACCACGGAGGAAGCGGCGCGCGCCTGCCAGGCAGCCGGCATCCCGGTGATGATGGGTGCGCCGAACCTGATCCGGGGTGGCTCGCACTCGGGCAACGTGGCGGCCGAAGGGCTCGCCAGGGCCGGGCTGCTCGACATCCTGTCCTCGGACTATGTGCCCGGCGCGCTTCTGCTGGGCGCTGCGCGGCTGGGCCGGCTCTGGAACGACATGGCGCGGGGGATCGCCACGGTCACCCGCGCGCCCGCCGAGGCGGCGGGCCTCAGCGACCGCGGCGCGCTGATCGAGGGACGCCGCGCCGATGTCATCCGCTTCGCGGAACGCGCGGGCGTGCCGGTTATCGGCGGCGTCTGGGTGCGCGGCGTCCGGGTCGGCTGACCGCGAATGGTCCCGGCGCACGGGGACGGCTCATCGCGCCCGTCCTGGCGCTCTTCGCCGATCATCGCGCGAAGAGGGGACCGCAGGGACCGATGAGCGCGCCCCGGCTCGGCCGGTCGCCGGTCTGTCATGCCGACCCTGAGCCTGGGCCTGTTCGCCGGACGCCGCTGCCACCCGGCACCCCGGATCAGCCTTCCCGCGTCTCACCCGCGTCGAAGCGTGTCGCCGAAATCGATCGTCGGCGAGAGCGTCACCACCCGATCGCCGGGGTCGCGTCCGGCCACCCGGTCGGCCACGATCCGTGCCGCGCGGCGGCCGATCTCGCGCCGGCAGGCATCCATCGTGGCGATGCGCCGCGGCAGACCTTGCAGCAGATTGAGGCCGTTGAAGCCGGCGAGGCCCAGCCGGCCCGGCACCTCGATCCCCTGTTCGAGCAGCCACAGCAGACCGCCCGCGGCGATCAGGTCGTTGGAATAGTAGAGGAAATCGAGCTCCGGCGACCGCTCCAGCATGTCGCGCGTCATCTCGCGCCCCTTCACCAGCGCGGAACCCCCGGAATAGAAGGCGTGATCCTCCAGCTCCACGCCGCCCTTGGCCAGCGCCTCGACCAGCCCCTCGAAGCGTTTCCGCGCCCTGTGGTCGAGCGGCATCTTGGTGCCGAGAAAACCGATCCGCCGATACCCTTCGGCGAGGATCGCGCGCCCCATCTCGCGTCCCGCCCGGCGGTGCGAGATGCCCACCGCCGCGTCCACCGGCTCGCCGTCGGTGTCCATGATCTCGACGACGGGCATATGCGCCGCGCGCAGCATCGCGCGCGCGGCTTCCGAATGCTCGAGCCCTGCCACGATCACGCCGGAGGGCCGCCAGGAGAGCATTTCGTACAGAACGCGCTCCTCCTTCTCGGGAAGGTAGTCCGTGACGCCGACCACGGGCTGAAGGCCGGTCTCCTCGAGTTCCTCGCTGATCCCGGTCAGAACCTCCGGAAACACGAGATTGCCGAAGGACGGAACGATCACCGCGACGAGGTTCACCCGCTGGCTCGCCAGACCGCCGGCGATGCGGTTGGGCACGTAGCCCAGCGCGCGGACGGCCTGCATCACCCGCTCGCGCGTGGTCTCGGACACCTCTCCACGGCCGCGCAGCACGCGGCTGACGGTCATCTCGGAGACACCGGACGCCTCGGAGACGTCGCGCAGCGTCAGGGGGCGTTTGTCCTCGCGGTTCAAGGGCGTGTCCGGATCGGGTCGGGTATCGGATGCTAGCCCGTAGCCGCCGCCGCGCGCAAGCAGACCCGAGGGTGACAATCCCGCCGCGGCGGGCTAAGACGGCCCCGCGCGGCCCCGTGGCTCAACCGGATAGAGCAGCCCCCTCCTAAGGGGCAGGTTGCAGGTTCGAATCCTGCCGGGGTCGCCAGCGTTCTTCGGGTTCGGCAGGGCGTGCGCGGGACGTGTGGCCGGTCCGGCCTTGCCGGCGGCGGCCGCGAGGCGGCGCATGCCGAGGGTGGAAATGCTGCCGGGATTCGACCTATGCTGTCGGGGCGAGTCATGCGCCCCGGGGGTCGGTCCCTAGGGTCCGCCGTGCGCCGGCCGCAGAAGGCCGACCCCCGCCGAGCCGGCAAACCGTGCCGGCCGCCAAAGACCAGAACAGGGAGACCCGTCGAATGACCGTTCCTTTCCGTTTCACGCGCCGAGCCGCCGCGGCGCTCGTCGGCGCTGCGCTGATCGCGCCGGGCGCGCAGGCTGCAGAACTGGGCGCCACCGAGGATCCGATCCGTCTCGCGCTGGTGGAGTGGACCGGCCAGCATCTGACGACGCGCATCATCGGCTCGACGCTCGAGGAGATGGGCTACGACGTCGAATACGTCTCGGTCGGCTATCTGGTGAGCGGCGCGGCCGCCGCCGACGGCGACGTGCATGCGACGCTCGAGGTGTGGGACAACAACCTGGGCGATCTCTTCCCGCAGCTTCTGGAAGAGGGGCGGCTCGAGAATCTGGGCGACGTCGGCCTCGATGCCGGCGAGGGCTGGATGTATCCCTCCCACGTGGCCGAGATGTGCCCCGGCCTCCCGTCCTGGGAGGCCGTGCAGGACTGCGCGCAGGAATTCGCCACGGCCGAGACCTTTCCGCAGGGCCGCTTCCTGTCCTACCCGGCCGACTGGTCCAACCGCTCGGAGGTGCTGATCGAGGGCGAGGATCTGAACTACAAGGCGGTGCCCTCGGGCAGCGAGGGGGCGCTGGTCGCCGAGCTCAAGGCCGCGGCCGAGACGGACTCGCCGCTGCTGATGATGTTCTGGGCGCCGCACTGGGTGCTCTCGGAGGTGGATGTCGAGTGGGTCGACATGCCCCAGGAGATCCGAGAGGAATACTCGATCACCAAGCCCGGCGTGTTCAAGGCCGTCTGGCCCGGCCTCAAGGACAAGTGGCCGGCGGCCTACGAGGTCATCGCGGCCGCGAAGATCACCAACGAGATCCAGGAGCCGCTGATGGCCCGCATCGACCGCGACGGCGAGGACACCGAGGCCGTGGTCGCCGAGTGGATGGCCGCCAACGAGGATGTCTGGCGGCCCTGGATCGAGACCGCGACGAACTGAGGCGCCGCGGCGCCCGCCGGCGCGGCCGCCCGCGGCCGTGCCGTCCGCCTTTTCGGACCCCAGGAGCCCCGCCCGCATGCCCGAGCGCGAGACGCCGCCGGCCAAGCTGTCCTGCCGCCATCTGTGGAAGGTCTTCGGCGGCCTGCCGACCGGTTTCCGCGCCGAGGCGGACGCCCGGGAGATGGCGGAAGCCATGCGCGCCGAGGGCCGGATCCCGGCCGTCGTCGACGCCAACTTCGACGTGGGCGCGGGCGAGATCTTCGTGATCATGGGGCTGTCGGGCTCGGGAAAGTCCACGCTGGTGCGTTGCCTGTCGCGTCTGATCGAGGCCGACGCGGGCGAGGTGCTGCTCGACGGCCAAGACATCCTGAAGAAGTCGTCCAGGGAGCTCGTCGAGATCCGCCGCCACAAGATGGGCATGGTCTTTCAGGATTTCGGCCTGCTGCCGCACCTCAGCGTGCTCGAGAACGTGGCCTTCCCGCTCAAGGTGCAGGGCATGGCCGAGGAGGCGCGGCGCAAGCGCGCGCAGGAGATGATCGAGCTTGTGGGTCTCGAGGGACGCGAGAGCGCCTATCCCCGCCAGCTGTCGGGCGGACAGCAGCAGCGCGTGGGCATCGCCCGCTCGCTCGCGGTGGAGCCCGACCTTTGGTTCCTGGACGAGCCGTTCTCGGCGCTCGACCCGCTGATCCGGCGGCAGATGCAGGACGAGTTCCTGCGCCTGCAGAGGATGTTGAACAAGACGATCGTCTTCATCACGCACGACTTCATGGAGGCGCTGAAGCTCGCCGACCGCATCGCGATCATGAAGGACGGCGAGATCGTGCAGATCGCACCGCCGGCCGAGATCGTGCTGCGCCCGGCCGACGCCTATGTGGCCGAATTCGCCTCGGAGGCTCCGCTGTCGCGGCTGCTCACGGCGCGCGACGTGATGACGCCCGGCGCCGCGGCGGCGGGCGATCTGCCGAAGGTGCCGGCCGGCATGACGCTGGATGACGTGACCGCGGAGTTCCTGCGCAGCGGGGCCGAGCGGCTCGCGGTCATGGATGCGGAGCGCGGCTGCGTGGGCACCGTCGCCTCCGAGGAGGTGGCCCGCGCCGTGGCCCGGCGCGACGCCGACCGGGAAAGCGCCTGATGCGCGCCGCGCTGGCGTCTCGCGACGGGCGGCTCTGGCTCGGGGTGGGCGCGTTCTGCCTTCTGTGTTTCCTGCTCGCGCCGCGCGTGGTGTGGATCGGGGAATACCCCGACGCGCTGGTCATCCCCTTCGCGAGCTGGATCACGACGGGGATGAGCGCCTTCGTGGACAGCTTCCGCTGGCTCTTCCGGGCGCTCGCCGCGCTGGTGGACGTGCCGCTCGTCGGGGTGCGCACGGCGCTGCAGGCGACCCCCTGGCTCGTGGTGATGGTGCTGGCCTGCGCGCTGGCCTGGCGGGCGCGGGGACCGGGGCTCGCGCTGCTCACGGCCTGCGCGCTGGGTTACATGGTGGTGACCGGCTACTGGGTGCAGTCGATGAACACGCTGGCGCTGGTCGTGGTCTCGGTGCCGCTGTCGGTGGCCGTGGGCTTCGGCATGGGCGTCGCCGCCGCCTATTCCGAGCGCGTCAACCGGATCGTGCAGCCCACCCTCGACTTCATGCAGACGATCCCGGCCTTCGCCTATCTCATCCCCATCCTCTTCCTCTTCGGCTTCGGCCCGGCGGTGGGGCTCATCGCCAGCGCGATCTACGCAGCACCACCCATGGTGCGGAACACGATCCTCGGGCTGCGGTCCGTGCCCGCGGGCGTGCGCGAATCCGGCGTGATGTCGGGCTGCACGCCGCGGCAGGGCTTCTGGCAGGTCGAGGTGCCCACGGCATTGCCGCAGATCATGGTGGGCGTGAACCAGACCACGATGGCCGCGCTCAGCATGGTCATCATCGCCGCGATCATCGGCGGTTTCGACGACATCGGCTGGGAGGTGCTGAGCACGATGCGCAAGGCGCAGTTCGGCCAGAGCCTGCTCGCTGGCCTCGTCATCGCGCTCTTGGCCATCGTGCTCGACCGCATCAGCTTCGGCCTCGCGCGGAACCGCTTCGCCGGAGAGACCCCTGACGAGCGCGCGGCGCGGCGGCAGCGCACCTGGGCCACGGCGGTCGCTCTGGCGCTCGGTGCGCTGCTTCTGGCGATGCTCTTTCCGGTCTTCGACGACTATCCGCGGGACTTGCGCGTCTATCCCGCCGGGCAGCTCAACGAGGCCGTCAACTGGTTCCTGCGGCACTACTCGGGCGCGATGGACGCGCTGAAGAACACCGTGCTCTTCTTCGGGATGCTGCCCTTCCGCATCGGCCTCAATCAGGCGGTCTCGCCCTTCACCTGGGGCTTCGCGCTCGAGCCCTGGATGACGGCGGCCTACGGCGTCGCCGCGGCGGCGCTGTTCCTCTGGCTTCTGTGGCGCGGCCGTGCAGGCGGCGCGCTCGCCGTGGCGCTGGTCGCGGTGCTGCTGTGGTGGGGCACGACCGGCCTGCCCTGGCCGGTGGTGATCGCCGCGGCGACGGCGCTCGGCTTCCAGACGGGGGGCCTGCGCACCGCCGGCTTCGTCGCCGCGTCGCTGATCTTCGTGCTCGTGAACGGGCTCTGGGAGCCCTTGATGCTGTCGGTCTACCTCTGCGGCATCGCGGTGGCGATCAGCTTCGCCATCGGCGGCGCGCTGGGCGTCTGGGCCGCGCACAACGACGGAGTCTCGGCCTTCCTGCGCCCGATCAACGACACGCTGCAGACCATGCCGCAGTTCGTCCTGCTGATCCCTGCGCTGATGCTCTTCAAGGTGGGCGAGTTCACGGCGCTGCTGGCCATCATCTCCTATGCTATCGTGCCGCCCGTCCGCTACGTCGAGCACGCGCTCAGGAACCTGCCGCAGGGCACGGTCGAGGCCGCGCGCCAGATGGGCTGCACGCCCTGGCAGATCCTCACGCAGGTCAAGCTCCCGCTCGCGCTGCCGGGGATCATGCTGGGGCTCAACCAGACGATCATGTATGCGCTCTCTATGCTGGTGATCGCAGCGCTGGTGGGCACGCAGGGGCTCGGCCAGCAGGTCTATCTGGCGCTCTCGCAGGCCGACATGGGCATGGGGGTGGTCACAGGGCTTTCCATGGCGCTGCTCGCCATGACCGCCGACCGCATCCTGCAGGCCGCCAGCCGTCGTCATCAGGAAAAGCTCGCGGTCGGCACCGCCGCCCCCGCGTGAAGGAGGACTGAATGCCCGAAGATGCCGCCCCCACCGCAGCCCTCGACGAGGCGGCGCTGCGCATCGATCTCGCCGCCGCCTTTCGCCTCGCCTGTCGGATGGGCTGGCACGAGAGCGTCGGCAATCACTTCAGCGCGGCGGTGAGCGAGGACGGCAAGCGCTTCCTGCTCAATCCGAAATGGCGCCACTTCTCGGCAATCCGGGCGAGCGACCTGCTGCTGCTCGACGCCGACGACCCGGAGGTGATGGCGCGGCCCGACGCACCCGACGCCTCGGCTTGGTGCATCCACGGCACGGTGCACGCGATGCTGCCGGAGGCGCGCGTGCTGCTGCACTGTCATCCGGTCCACGCTACCGCGCTCTGCACGCTGAAGGAGCCGCGGATCCTGCCCATCGACCAGAACACCGCGCGCTTCTTCGGCCGCGTGGCGATCGACACCGGCTTCGGCGGCATGGCCGACGAGGCCGAGGAGGGCCGCCGCATCGCCGAGACGCTGCGCGGCAAGTCGGTGCTCCTGATGGGCAACCACGGCGTCAGCGTGGCCGCGCCGAGCGTCGCTGCCGCTTTCGAGGATCTCTACTTCCTCGAGAAGGCCGCGCAGACGCTGATGCTGGCCTACGCCAGCGGCCGGGCGCTCAACGTGATGCCCGACGCGCTGGCCGCGAAGACCGCGCAGGACTGGCGGGACTACGCCGGCATGGCGGAGGCGCATTTCGCACACTGGAAGGCCGTTCTCGACCGCGAGGAGCCCGACTACCGCGATTGACGCGCGCCGCGCCTTGGCCCTTGCCCGCCAGGGCGCGAGCGACTACGCAAACGAGGCGTGGCGTGCCGGCATAGCTCAGCTGGTAGAGCGTCTGATTTGTAATCAGGGGGTCGGGGGTTCGAGTCCCTCTGCCGGCACCACGCTGGCGGCGTCGCTTGGGTGCGAATGGACATGGCGCGGGGCGGTCTGACGGCGCAGGTCGCTCAGGACCAGTCGGCGAAGGATCTGCTCACGGACTGGCCGTCGACCACGACCGGCGGCGCGCAGGACGCGCAGTCGGACCAGCCGGCCGATTTGCAGGCGGTGCAGGGGCCGGAGAGACTTTCAAGGCTGTTGGGCATCCGGCCCGAACCGCCGCATTGGGTGCAGATCCTGTTCGACGCGCCGCCGCAGGACCGGCAGGCGGGGACAAGAATCCTGTGAAAGCGGTAGGTGTTGCCGGGGGCATGCTCGGCCAGCCACCACTGCGTCTTGTTCACGGGACGTCCGACGCCGCTGTCGTCCCTGAATGTAAAGGCCGCGAGACGGTAGCGCCCCGGGTCCGGGTCACCGCGCCTGCGGCTGTTGGTGCCGGCTGGCAATGTCGGGGTGTAGCCGTATTTCTTGAGCGATTCGCCTCGACCCTTGCGCCGGGCCATCCCGCCGTCGGTGCTGGGCACGAAGTCGTAACTCTCGCTCGACGCGTTGCGGCGATAGATCGTGTCGGTCACGAGATCGAAAAGATGACGCTGCGTCGCCGCAGGCAGTTGGGCGGTCTTTTTCGCCATCGCGGGTCTCCCTCCGTGCGGCGCACCACCGAGGTCCCGGATGCACTCAACAGACGTGGGCCATAGGGCGACGCAATCGGTCACATCGGCAGGGCGATGCAGCACGATGCGGCGCCAGCTTGCCGGTCGCCCATACAGCCACCACGATCCTGTTGCGGGCCTCCTGGAAGCAGCCTCAGCACTTACTTTGCGTAAGGATACACAATCGGGCGCGACCTGCCTAGCGCCTGGTCCGGGCTCCGGTCGTCGCTTCGCGTCCCAGGGGTCAGGCCGCACAGCCGGGGCGCGCGCCTGCCGCAGCGCGTCGGCGCGGCGCTCACTCCGCCGTGCGCGTGATCACCTCCGAGCCTTCGAGGAGCCGGACCTCGCGCTGCGGGAAGGGGATGCGGATGCCGTTCTCCTGGAAGGCGTCCCAGAGCGCGAGATAGACGTTGCCGCGGATGTTGGTGATGCCGCCCGACGGGTCGCGGATCCAGAACCGCAGGACGTAGTCCACGCTGCTGTCGCCGAAGCCGGTGATGTGGCAGACGGGCGGACGGTCCTCGAGCACGCGCGCGACGCCGCGTGCGGCCTCCGTCGCCACGCGCCGCACCTCGTGGGGGTCGTTGCCGTAGGCGGTACCGAAATGGATGTCGAGGCGGACGAGGTCGTTGGAATGCGACCAGTTCACCACCTGGCCGGTGATGAGATCCTCGTTGGGGATGAGGTATTCCTTGCCGTCGCGGGTCGTGATCGAGACGTAGCGCGCGCCGAGGCTGTTGATCCAGCCGAAGGTCTCTCCGAGGCTGATGACGTCGCCCGGCTTGATCGAGCGGTCGAGCAGCAGGATCACCCCGGACACCAGGTTCGAGACGACTTTCTGGAGGCCGAAGCCGAGCCCCACGCCGATCGCGCCCGAGAGCACCGCAAGGCCCGTCAGGTCGAAGCCGACCGCACGCAGCCCGACGAGGAAGGCCGCGCCGTAGAGCGCGACCTGCAGGAATTTGACCGCCAGCACCCGCATCGAGGGGCTGAGTTCCTCGTTGGCGTGGATGCGGGCCGAGGACTGCCGCGCGATCACGCGGGCCAGAAAGAGCAGCAGGGCCAGCAGGAACACGCCCTGCAGCACCATCCAGAGCGAGATCCGCACTTCGCCCATCTCGACGGCGATACGGCCCAGCAGGCGCTCCGTCTCGTCGGTCAGGGCGAGGATACGCAGCGTGACCCAGGCGTAGGCGCCGTAGCGAACCGTCCTGCGCAGCAGGCTGTTGGCGATCAGCCGCGTCGCGAAGGCGACGATCAGCCAGGCGAGCGAGAGATCCGCCAGAATGGCCAGAAGCCAGGAGCGCGAGGGCCAGGTGATTTCGCGCATCGCCCAGACCGTGGCCCAGAGCAAGCCCACGAAGAAGACCATGCGCAAGCGCTTGTGCAGCACGACCAGCACGCGCAGGCGCCAGCGCGGCCAGCCCTCGCGCGCCCGCATCCATTCGTGCATCCGCGGCGCGAGGACGGCGCGCAGCGCCCAGGCCAGCAGGAACAGGCCCGCGGCGATCGCGACCTGATAGGCGTTCCACGGCCGCAGCATGAGCTCGGTCAACTCGCCCGCCTCGGCGGCGAGACGCGCGGCGAGGTCGCGAAGCGCGCCGGCGAACTGTGCGGGATTGGCGGCGTCGGGCTCCATGCGCCTCCGGTTATGCCTGATCGGGGCCGCCATGACGGCCGTGCCGTCAACGCCTGCGGCGGCGGCCTGGTTTCGCCGCGCGGCTCAGACTGACGCGCGCCTTCCGCTCACGTCACCCGCCAAGCCGCTTGCCCGCTTCAATCTGACTGTTATTCTGCGGCAATGTCACGAGCCCCGGGGCCACACGGACGCCGGGCCGAACAGGGAGACATCAGCATGAAACGCACAACCGGCCTTCTGGCCGCCGCGCTGCTCGCCTCGACCGCGATCGGGGCCTCGGCCGAGACGCTGCGCTGGGCGCGTGCGGGCGACAGCCTGACGCTCGACCCCCACGCACAGAACGAGGGGCCGACCCATACGCTCGCGCACCAGATGTACGAGCCGCTCATCATCCGCGACCAGACCGGCGCCTTCGAGCCGGCGCTCGCCACCTCCTGGGCGCCGAAGGAAGGGGACCCGAACGTCTGGGTCTTCAACCTGCGCGAGGGCGTCACCTATCACGACGGAGCGGACTTCACCGCCGAGGACGTGGTCTTCTCGATCAACCGGGCGAAATCCGAAGACTCCGACATGAAGGAGCTTCTGACCTCGATCGTCGAGGTGCGCGCGGTGGACGACTACACCGTCGAGATGGTCACGGACGGGCCCAACCCGATCCTGCCGTCGAACCTCACCAACCTGTTCATGATGGACAAGGGCTGGGCCGAGGCCAACGACACGGTCAAGGTGCAGGACGTCGAGGGCGGCGAGCAGACCTTCGCCACCGCCAACGTCAACGGCACCGGGCCCTTCCGCCTCGTCAGCCGCGAGCCGGACGTGCGCACCGTGCTCGAGCAAAACGAGAACTACTGGGGCATGGACCAGTTTCCGATGGACGTGACCCGGATCGAGTACACGCCGATCCAGAACGCGGCAACGCGGGTTGCCGCGCTGCTCTCGGGCGAGGTGGACTTCATCCAGGACGTGCCGGTGCAGGACCTGGGCCGCGTGGCGGATACCGAGGGCCTCGTCGTCAAGACCGCGCCGCAGAACCGCGTGATCTTCTTCGGCCTCAACATGGGCGCCGACGACATCGCCAATGACGACGTCGAGGGGGAGAACCCGCTCGCCGACGTGCGTGTGCGCAAGGCGATGAACATGGCGATCAACCGCGAGGCCATCAAGCAGGTGGTGATGCGCGGCCAGAGCCAGCCCGCGGGCATGATCGCGCCGCCCTTCGTCAACGGCTGGTCGGCCGAGATGGACCAGGCCGAGACCGACGTGGAGGCCGCCAAGGCGCTCATGGAGGAAGCGGGCTATTCCGACGGCTTCTCGATCCAGCTCGACTGCCCGAACGACCGCTACATCAACGACGAGGCGATCTGCCAGGCGGTCGTGGGGATGCTCGGCCAGATCGGCGTGACCGTGAACCTCGACGCCAAGCCCAAGGCGCAGCATTTCCCGCTGATCACCAACGGCGAGACCGACTTCTACATGCTGGGCTGGGGCGTTCCGACCTACGACTCGGAATACATCTTCAACTTCCTCGTCCATACCCGCACCGACGAACGGGGCAGCTGGAACGGCACCGGCTTCTCGAATCCGGAAGTGGACGAGATGATCCAGTCGCTCGCATCCGAAACCGATCTGGAGGTGCGCAACGACACCATCCAGTCGATCTGGGAAGTCGTGCAGGCCGAGACGATCTATCTGCCGGTTCACCACCAGGTGCTGAACTGGGGCATGAAAGAAGGTGTCGGCATCGAGGTCGATCCCGAGGACTCGCCCAAGATCAAATACATCTCGATGAATTGACCATCCGCGCAGGATGGAGGGAAGGGGCGGCTTCGGCCGCCCCTTTTTTATGGTCGTGCCGGAATGGATCGTTTCCGAAAGGGCATCAGGTTTGCCATATGCGCCAGATTTGCTATCTCAGGGTGCAACTGAGGGGAAAGGCGCATGCGGTCGGGCGAGGGACGGGACAGCGAGGGGGAGAACGAGGTTCCGTTGGCCAGCGTCATGGCCGGCTCGCGCGTGGCGATGATGGTCACGGATCCGACCGGTCCCGACAATCCCATAACCTATGTGAACACCGCGTTCGAGCGGCTGACGCTCTACAGGCGCGACG
The DNA here is from genome assembly GCF_003298775.1 of Rhodosalinus halophilus. GTDB lineage: Bacteria > Pseudomonadota > Alphaproteobacteria > Rhodobacterales > Rhodobacteraceae > Rhodosalinus > Rhodosalinus halophilus. Next base: position 577,073 of record NZ_QNTQ01000006.1, read on the forward strand.
ACGTGGTCGGACGCAACTGGCGCTTTCTTCTCGGCGAGGACACTGATCCTGCGGATATCGAACGGGTTCGCAAGGGGTTTGCAAGTGGCGATGACTTCGTCGTGACGCTGACCAGTCACCGGGCCGACGGGGCACCTTTTCGCAATCAGCTTTTCGTCACGCCCGTCAACGACGAAACCGGGAATCTGACCGGTTATTTCGGCATGCTGCGATGGGTGGATGCAGACGAAGCCGCGCTGCGCGATCCGCGAACGATCAGTTCGGAGACGATGCTGAAGGAGTTGCAGCATCGCGTGAAGAACCACCTCGCCATGGTGGTCAGCATGATCCGCCTGCAATCCCGGCGCGAGATCACGGCCGCGTCCTTCGACGATCTGAGCCACCGGATCGAGGCGCTGTCGCTCTTCTACGACGAGCTGTTCCAGGCCGGCGAGCGCTGCGAGGGGAAGGTGCCCGACGAGGTCGAGGTATGCCCCTATCTGCAGCGGGTGGCGGATGCGGTGACCGGACTCGAGGGACGGTCCGGCCTTGCCCTCGAACTTCGCTGCGAGGATGTCGCGCTCCCCGTCGACACCGTGGCGCGGCTCGGCCTTCTTCTGTCCGAGTTCCTCACCAATGCATACAAGCATGCCTTCTCGGGGCGCGACGAGGGCGCCATCCGGATCGACCTGACCCGGCAGGCGAACGGCGAAATCCGCCTCTCGGTCGCTGACGACGGGATCGGCCTGCCGGCGGGCAGCACCTGGCCCGCCGGTGGCAAGAGCATCGCGGAGCAGCATGACGACTCCGCGACGGCCACCGGGTCGCTCGACACGCAGGGCAAGGAGGGGGCCACCGGCCTGGGCGGTTCCATCGTGGACGGGCTTGCACGATCGATCGGCGCGGATGTCCTGGTGACGCGCGAGGAGAGTGGCACGCGCTTCGAAGTGCGGGTGCCCGCATCATAGATGCCCGAAAGTTCCGCATCCGCCGGGTAGTCATGCCTGGCGCCGACTGATACAGGCCCGACAGGGGCGCGCCTTCGCGTCAAATGGACGGCAAGCGGCTTGACCCGATCCCGCATTGCTAGGAACTTGCGCGAATGCTGGCATATATCATCCGCCGCGTCTTCCAGTCCGCGCTGGTCCTGCTGATCGTGGGGCTGGTGGCCTTCGCCATGTTCCGCTTCGTGGGCGACCCGGTGGACAACATGCTGGGGCAGGAGCGCACGCAGGCCGACGTGGAGCGGCTGCGCCAGCAGCTGGGCCTCGACCAGCCCTTCCCGGTGCAATACTGGCGCTTTCTCGAACAGGCGGTGCAGGGCAACTTCGGCCTGAGCTATCGACAGGGGCGGCCGGTCTCGGACATCCTGATCGAGCGGTTGCCCGCGACGCTGGAACTCGCCTTCGTCTCGGGGCTCTTCGCGCTGGCGTTCGGCATCGGGCTTGGCGTCTTCACCGCGATCCGACGAAAAGGATTTGCCGCCAACGCGATCATGACCCTGAGTCTGATCGGCGTCTCGCTGCCGACCTTCCTGATCGGTATCCTGCTGATCTACGTGTTCTCGGTCGAGCTTGGCTGGCTGCCCAGCTTCGGACGCGGCGAGGTCACGCGGATCGGCGGCTGGACCACCGGCTTCCTGACGGAAAGCGGGATCAAGGCGCTGATCCTGCCGGCCTTCACGCTGGGGCTCTACCAGATGACGCTGATCATGCGGCTGGTGCGCACCGAGATGCTCGAGGTGCTCCGGCAGGACTATATCCGCTTCGCCCGCGCCCGCGGGTTGCGCGAGCGGGCGATCAACTTCCGCCACGCGCTCAAGAACACGCTGGTGCCTGTCATCACCATCACCGGCCTTCAGCTCGGCTCGATCATCGCCTTCGCGATCATCACCGAGACGGTGTTCCAGTGGCCGGGCGTGGGGCTTCTATTCATCAACGCGATCCAGTTCGTCGATATTCCCGTCATGGCCGCCTACCTGATGATGATCTCGGTGATGTTCGTGGGCATCAACCTGATCGTGGATCTGCTCTATTTCGCCATCGATCCGCGGCTTCGCGTGGACCGCAGCGCAGGGAAGGCGACATGACCGACGCGCCGCTCAGCCCCGTCCGCGAGGCGCGTGCGCTCAAGCGCTTCAAGCGCGCCTGGGACAGCGACTTCGCCTATTCCTTCCGCCGCTCGCCGATCGCGGTGATCAGCTTCTTCGTGGTCGTGGTGCTGGTCCTCTCGGCCGTCTTCGCGCCGCTGATCGCGCCGCACGATCCCTTCAATCCGGCGACGCTGAACCTGATGAACGGCTTCACCGCGCCGATGGAGCCCAATGCCTTCACCGGCGAGGTCTTCCTGATGGGCACCGACGATCAGGGACGAGACGTGTTCTCCACCATCCTCTTCGGGATGCGGATCTCGCTCTTCGTGGGCTTCTCGGCGGTGCTTCTGGCGATGGTGATCGGCGTCACGTTGGGGCTTCTGGCGGCCTACATCGGCGGCTGGACCGAGACGATCATCATGCGCACGGCCGACGTGCAGCTGACCTTTCCCGCGATCCTCGTGGCCATGCTGATCTTCGGCATCGCCAAGGGCATCACGCCGCCCGAATACCGCGACCAGATGGCGATCTGGGTGCTGATCCTTGCCATCGGCCTGTCGGACTGGGTGCAATTCGCCCGCGTCGTCCGCGGCGCGACGCTGGTCGAGAAGAACAAGGAATACGTGCAGGCCGCGCGGCTGATCGGGCGCTCGCGCGGGGCGATCATGCTGCGCCACATCCTGCCCAACGTGCTGAATCCGGTGCTGGTGATCGCCACGATCAGCCTCGCGCTCGCCATCATCGCGGAGGCGACGCTGTCCTTCCTAGGCGTCGGCGCGCCGCCCACGCGCCCCTCGCTCGGCACGCTCATCCGCATCGGGCAGGAGTTCATGTTCTCCGGCGAGTGGTGGATCCTCTTCTTCCCGGCCATCACGCTGCTTGCGCTCGCGCTGTCGATCAACCTGCTGGGTGACTGGCTGCGCGACGCGCTGAACCCGAGGCTCAGATGAGGATGGTGAAGGTCGATTGGCCGGCAACACCCGCTATGGCGCGGGTGCCGGGACGATCCGTTCCCGGAACCAATGCTCTAGCTGATCGTACGTCATCTGACCTTCAGCGACAGCGACAATGGTTTCCACAATGGCGTGGTCATCCTCGTGAAGGCAGTAGCCGCTGCGCACCAGAAGCAGCTCTACCAGATAGAGAGACGTGCGCTTGTTGGCGTCAGCGAACCCGTGATTGCGCACGATTCCGTGCATCAGGGCTGCCGCCTTTTTCCAGATTTGCCGGTGGTAGCCGTGATAAGGTCGCGCCAAAGCCGAGCGAACGGCATGTTCGTTCACTATGCCGTCCACGCCACCATCCAGAAGCGCTTCCTCGTGGCCGCGCAGGGCGTCTGCCCAGGTCACGCAATAGTGCCGCCTACCGATTGGCGAGTTCCTTCATGGCCTGCCACCGCAGTCGGTGTGTAGCTTCGATGACCTGTTCGGAGCGCTTCGTGACCTTCGCTTCGCGACCGACCGTGCAGCCGGTTCTTTCAGTAGAACGTGAAGTTCTGGGCCGCTTGTCGGATGTGCCGTCGGGCTTGCGGGCCATGTGTTGGTCTCCTGTCGCTCTTGAACAAGGATATGTTAGGCCAGTGCTGGCCGACAAGTCGGATCGAAAGGCCCGGGCTCTAAGCTCAAGCAAGGTTGTCTGCTATCATGACACGTGAAGGCCGACAGGGGCGCGCCAACGCCACCCCCGTCCTCTCCGTCCGCGACCTTATCGTGGAGATTCCGACCCGCGCGGGCACCGTGCGGCCCACCGACGGTGTGAGCTACGACATCCGCGCGGGCGAGATCCTGGGCGTCGTGGGCGAGAGCGGCGCGGGCAAGTCGATGACCGGCAACGCGGTGATCGGGCTTCTCGACCCGCCCGCGCGGATCGCGGGGGGCGAGATCCTGCTCAACGGCGAGCGGATCGACAACCTGTCACGCGACAAGCTGCGGAAGGTCCGGGGCCGCAAGATCGGCATGATCTTCCAGGATCCGCTGACCTCGCTCAACCCGCTGCTCACCATCGGGGACCAGCTTACCGAAACGATCCTCGAGCATCTGCCGGTTGGCCAGCCGGAGGCGCAGGAGCGGGCAATCGCCGCGCTGGAAGAGGTGGGCATCCCGGCCGCCCGTGCGCGTATCGACAGCTACCCGCACGAGTTCTCGGGCGGCATGCGGCAGCGGGTGGTGATCGCGCTCGCCCTCTGCGCCGAGCCCGACCTCGTGATCGCGGACGAGCCCACGACCGCGCTCGACGTGAGCGTGCAGGCGCAGATCATCGCGCTCTTGAAGCGGCTCTGCCGGGAAAAGGGCGTGGCGGTGATGCTGGTGACCCACGACATGGGCGTGATCGCCGAGGCGGCTGACCGTGTCGCCGTGATGTATGCCGGCCGTCTCGTCGAGCTCGGGCCCGTGCGCGAGGTGCTGACCCGCGCGCGCCATCCCTACACCGCGGGCCTCATGGCCTCGACGCCGCTCGCCTCGCTGGGCCACCGGCGGCTCAGGCAGATTCCCGGCGCCATGCCGCGGCTCAACGCGCTGCCGCCCGGCTGCCCCTTCAACCCGCGCTGCGAGCGGGCCGAGGACAAGTGCCGCCAGCCGCCCGCGCCGGGCCTCGAGGCGTGTGAGGGCCGCGCGGCCTGCTGGTTCCCGCTGACCCCCGATGCGGAGGAAAGCGCCGCATGACATCGCTGATTTCCGTGCGCGGGCTGACCCGCGTCTTCGACGTGTCGAAACCCTGGCTGAACCGGGTCATCGAGCGGCTTCCCAGGGCTTTCCTCACCGCGGTGTCGGACGTCTCCTTCGAGGTGCCGGAGAAATCGGTCTATGCGCTGGTGGGCGAGAGCGGCTCGGGCAAGTCCACCATCGGCAAGATCGTCGTGGGGCTCGTGCCGCCGACCGAGGGCACGGTCGAGATCGAGGGCGTGGACCTCTCGCGCGAGACGGACGCGGCGAAGGTGGACCGCATCCGTTCGGACGTGCAGATGATCTTCCAGGACCCTTACGCCTCGCTCAACCCGCGCTGGCGGGTGCGCGAGATCATCGCCGAACCGGTGAAGTCGCGCGGCGGCGACACGGAGGGGCTGGCCGAGCGGCTGCTGGAACAGGTGGGTCTTTCCGGCGCCGATGCCGCGAAGTTCCCGCACGAGTTCTCCGGCGGGCAGCGGCAGCGGATCTGCATCGCCCGCGCGCTCGCCTCGAACCCGAGGGTGATCGTCTGTGACGAGCCGACCTCGGCGCTCGACGTGAGCGTTCAGGCGCAGGTGCTCAACCTGATGAGCGACCTGCGCGAGGAACTGGGCCTGACCTATCTCTTCATCAGCCACGACCTGACGGTGGTGCAGCACATGGCCGACGTGATCGGCGTGCTCTACCTCGGCCGGCTGGTCGAGGAGGCGCCGCGCGACACGCTCTTCGCCGAGCCCAAGCATCCCTATACGCAGATGCTCTTCGCCGCGGCGCCCCGCACCGATGTTTTCGGCCGCGAGGTCGATCCGCCGAAGGGCGAGATCCCCGACCCGATCAATCCGCCCACAGGCTGCGCCTTCCATCCCCGCTGCCCGCTCGCCGTGGAGCGGTGCAGCCGCGAGCGCCCCGAGATGCGCAGCGTGGACGGCACGCGCGTCGCCTGCCATCGGGCGGAAGAGGCGGTGCGGCGCTTTCACGCGGAGAAGGCGGAAGACGCGCCGGCGGAGTGATGTCCGGAGGGGAGGGGGCTTTCCGCCCCCTCTTGGCCTTCGGCCAATTCACCCCCGAGGATATTTGACCCAAGAAGAAGGGCCGGGCGTCAACCAGCGCCGACCCCCTCCAGATAGGCCTCGCGCGCCGCGGCCATCTCGCGCGCCCACCAGGCCGCCTCGTCCTCTCCGGCGTCGGGGCCGCGGCCGAGGCGCGCGGCCTCGTCGAAGAAGCCCTGGCCGGGTGTCATCCCGCGCATGCGGCTGACGACGAGGCTGGCCAGCATCGGTCGGCCGGCGCGGACATCCTCCGCCATCGTCGCTTCCAGCGCGCGGGTCACGCGCCGGACCGCGCCGGGCATGTACATGCCGAGCGAGCGGGCGAGCGCGCCATAGGTGATCGGCAACTCGTGCGGCGCCATCGCCGCGAGCTGCGCGCGAATCTTCTGGCGCAGCGCGGCGTCGTCGTCGCCGCTCCGGCGTGGCGGGGGCACTTCGCGCGCCGAGCCGTCGGGCGCGATCTCGGCCGACCAGGCGCGTTCGCCATGGCGCACGGTGATCCGGGTCATGCCGGCGTCGGGCCCCTGGCCCTCTTCGACGGTCGCGGCAGCCTCGCCCGCGCGGAGCGCCTGGCGCAGCGCGTCGGGCGTGAGGCCCAGTTTGGGCGCGAGATAGTCGGGCGCGACCATGAAACGCCCCTGTTCCTCGCTGATCGCGCCGGGCGGTACCGGGCGATTGAGCAGGGGCGTGGCGCCGGAGGGCGCGGCCGGCGCGTCGGTGTAGTACGGATTCGTGCCGGCCGAATGGTCGGTGACGTCGACGATCTCGCGTACTTCCGGAACGGCCATGCGGATCATCTGCTCCACCCCGTGCCGCAGGGTGGCCGCCGAGGCGGCACAGCCCTGACAGCCGCCGGACATGCGCAGGCTGACGACGCCGTCGGTCACGTCCACCACCGCGACATGGCCGCCATGCGCCGCGATCGAGGGGTTGGCCTGCGTGTCGAGGACATGTTGCACGGCCTCGCGCACGGAGGCGTCGTCCCGCGCGCCCGGCTTAGGCGGCGCTGCGCCCTCCCCAAGCGGCGTGTCGGTCTCGGCGAGCACCTCGCGGATCGCGGTGGCGATCGGGGCCTTCAGGGCGTCCCAGTCCGTCTCCGGCGTCCTCGTCACCGTGACGGCTGCGCCCGCGATGTGGAGGGCCTGCACGCCGTCGATGCCGAGCAGGGCGCGGGGCAGGGGGGCCTCGCCCGGCTCCGCGCCGGAGAACTCCGCGCCCGGCTGAACCTCGCGTTCGAGGACGAAGCGCATCGTGTTCGGATCGCCGGCCGGGCGTTCGGCGCGGATTCGCAGACGTTCAGACATCCTCGGCCTCCGCGGCCTGCATCGCGCGCAGCGTGGTGAAGGGATAGATTCCGCTCTGATGCCCGTCGCTGAAGGCGATGCCGATGGCGTAGTTGCCGAGCGACCAGATCCGGCGCGCCGTCACGTCGAGCGGCACAGATGCGGGATCGAGCAGAGGCTTGCCGCTCATCTCGTCCACGCATTGCGCGCAGCGGCAGGCGAGCCGCAGATCGCGCATGTCGAAGCGGCTGGCGGCCCCATCCGCCCACAGGATCTCGAGCGTCCGGGCATCGGGCCGCTCCATCGCGAGCGGGACTTCCGCCGTGGCGCCGGGCTCCGCGGCCTCGGGGTGCCCCTCCGGCTTGCCCCGGTTCTCGACCCAGTCCCAGTCGAAGGGGAGCTGCAGCCGCTTGCCGCCCGTCTCGCTGCCGGTGATCTCGGCGGCGATGGCGCGGTAGGCGGCGGCCGCCGGTGCCTCCGGGTGCGCGACGACGAGCGGCTTGCCTGCGTCGCCGCAATCCACCACCGCCGGGTCGAGCGGCACGGCGCCGAGGAAGGGCACGCCGAGATCCCCGGCGATCCGTTCGCCGCCGCCGTGATGAAAGATATGCGTGACCGTCCCGCAGGAGGGGCAGGTGAAGCCGCTCATGTTCTCGACGATGCCGAGGATCGGGACTTTCACCTGCTCCATCATGCGCAGGCCCCGCCGCGCGATCTTGAGGCTCACGTCCTGCGGCGTTGTCACGATCACGGCGCCCGAGAGCGGGAAGGCCTGCGCCAGCGTCAGCTGCACGTCGCCCGTGCCGGGCGGCAGGTCGAGCAGGAGGACGTCCACACCGCCCCAGGCGACCTCGGTGATGAACATGCGCAGATACTTGGCCACCATCGGCCCGCGCAGGATCGCGGGCTTGTCGTCGCCCGTGAGCATCCCCATCGAGATCACCTTGATCCCGTGCGCCTCGGCCGGGATCACCTTGTCGTCGGG
>NZ_QNTQ01000059.1 GCF_003298775.1 Rhodosalinus halophilus
AAGGTACCAATCAATTACCAAATCCTCCAATAAGAATTGGTATCACTATAAAAAAAATTATTACAAAAGCATGAGCAGTAACTATAACATTATATATATGATCATTTCCTAACAATCTACCAGGATTTCCTAATTCCATTCGAATCAAAACTCTTATAGCAGTTCCCATTATAGCCGATCAAACACCAAATATTAAATATAACGTCCCAATATCCTTATGATTAGTTGAATATAACCATCGCAGTATTATCTAATAGTTTAAAAACATTAAATTGCAA
>NZ_QNTQ01000060.1 GCF_003298775.1 Rhodosalinus halophilus
GAAGATCAAGGCGCTGGCGCTCGCGCACCCCGCCTACGGCTGCAACCGGCACGAGGCCATGCTGGCGCTGGAAGGGATCCGCGTTTCGTCGATCACCATCCAGAAGATCCTGCACGACCTCGGGCTCGGCACGAAGATCGATCGCTGGCTCGCGCTCGAGCAGCAGAACGCCGAGAAGGCCATCGAGATCACCTCCGAACAGGTCGCTTTCCTGGAGAAGATGAACCCCTGCTTCCGGGAAAGGCATGTTGAATCAGGCGCTCCGGGCGAATTGCTCTCGGCCGACACGTTCTTCGTCGGCAGCCTCAAGGGCGTGGGCAAGGTCTACCTGCACGCCGTGGTCGATACCTACGGCTCCTACGCCTTCGGCTTCCTGCATGTCTCCAAGCAGCCCGAGGCCGCGGTGGCGGTGCTGCACAACGACGTGCTGCCGTTCTACCGCACCCTCGACCTGCCGGTGAAAGCGGTGCTCACCGACAACGGCCGCGAGTTCTGCGGCACCGAGCGCCATCCCTACGAGC
>NZ_QNTQ01000061.1 GCF_003298775.1 Rhodosalinus halophilus
CGCGATGGAGGAACACGCCGATCCCATTGCCGAGGCCGTGCGCTGGAGCATCTGCGAGGGCGAGCTCATCCAGGCCATGGGTCGCGGGCGTGGCGTCAACCGCAGCGCCGCCACGCCGCTCGAGATCGATCTGCTCACGGACGTCGTCCTGCCGGTCACCGTGGACGCGCTGGTGCCGTGGTCCGATCTCCGCCCGACCCGGCGCGACCTGATGGCGCTC
>NZ_QNTQ01000062.1 GCF_003298775.1 Rhodosalinus halophilus
CGATCTGCTCACGGACGTCGTCCTGCCGGTCACCGTGGACGCGCTGGTGCCGTGGTCCGATCTCCGCCCGACCCGGCGCGACCTGATGGCGCTCAGCGGCATCGTGCTCGGGAACGCCGCCGACATGGCGGCCTGCTTTCCGGAGCTGTGGTCTACGGCGGCCGCCGCCCGGCAGGATCGGTCGAGGAGTGTGACAAACTGCTATTATAGGGATCTCTACAATAGCCAAATGTCACACTCCTCCGCGGAGGTGACCTATCGCCCGCAAGGCGCCGGCCATCGCGCCCGGACCGCCCGC
>NZ_QNTQ01000063.1 GCF_003298775.1 Rhodosalinus halophilus
CGCGATGGAGGAACACGCCGACGCAATCGCCGAGGCCGTGCGCTGGTGCATCTGCGAGGGCGAGCTGATCCAGGCGATGGGCCGCGGGCGCGGGGTCAACCGCACCGCCGCCACCCTGCTCGAGATCGACCTGCTCACGGACGTGGTCCTGCCGGTCACCCTCGATGCGCTGGTGCCCTGGTCCGATCTCCGCCCGACCCGGCGCGACCTGATGGCGCTGACCGGCATCGTGCTCGAAAACGCCGCCGACATGGCCGCCTGCTTTCCGGAGCTCTGGCCGACCCGCGAGGCCGCGAAGAAGGACGGCCAGAGG
>NZ_QNTQ01000064.1 GCF_003298775.1 Rhodosalinus halophilus
GACCGGCATCGTGCTCGAAAACGCCGCCGACATGGCCGCCTGCTTTCCGGAGCTCTGGCCGACCCGCGAGGCCGCGAAGAAGGACGGCCAGAGGAAGGGGACAAATGACTATTATAGAGACCTCTATAATAGCAGAATGTCCCCATCCTCCGTGGAGGTGACCTATCGCCCGGTGGGGGCCGGACATCGCGCCCGGACCGCCCGC
>NZ_QNTQ01000065.1 GCF_003298775.1 Rhodosalinus halophilus
CGACCGGCGGGCGTGGACACGGCGCCCTACACCACGCCCTATCTCGAGCTGATGCAGGCGGCGATCGCGAAGTTCGGGATCACGGCCGAGGACCAGGGCAAGAAGGATTGCCTCGTCGACTGGTTTCTCGCGCAGGAGATCGAGGGAGAGCCGGTGTCGAACAAGCTTGCCGATGCCATGGCGACGCTGATCCGGCTGCCCTCGGCGCAGCGCGGCGGGGCGAAGCGGGTGCTGGGGCCGGATCTGCGGCAGACCGGCTGACGCGGGAGACGGCACCTGGTCGACAGATGCCCCTCATTGGCATATATTGCCAATATGCCCAAGGGAGATGCCGATGCCGACCCGCAATGTCGTCCTGACCGATAGCCAGACCGACCTGATCGAGCGGCTGATCGCCGATGGCCGCTACCAGAATGCGTCGGAGGCGCTCCGGGCCGGGCTGCGCCTGCTCGAGCGCGAGGAAGCCGAGATGACCGCCTTGCGCGAAAGGCTCGCCGC
>NZ_QNTQ01000066.1 GCF_003298775.1 Rhodosalinus halophilus
ATGATTGCTCGACCGCGCAGCAGCCTTTGGTATGTAGAAAGCCGTACGGAGGATCGGCATGCGGGACACTGGAGGGCAGGCTGCGAAGGGCATGGCCCGATTGGCGGCATCGTCTCCCGCAGACGAGTTACACTCGGATCACCTGGAAATCCGGGCAATCGATTCCATCGCGACGACGCTCGCGGATCTCGGGCAGGCGTTCGGCGGGGATATGAAAGCGGTCACGATACTCCTGCTCCTCGCAAGGGCGGCGCGCGGGACCGAAGCTGCCGTCGGCATGACACAATCGGAGATCGCAGCTCGCAGCGGCATCCCGCGGGAAACCGTCCGCCGCAAGCTTGTGGCGATGGAGAGGCCGGGCTGGATCGTCCGGCACGAGTCCCTGTGGTACCTGAACATGACTCTGGGTGAGACCAAGAGCGGCGACGCCTGGGTGGCGATCAAGCGTCGGTACGTCGACCGCGCAGCGGCCTTTG
>NZ_QNTQ01000067.1 GCF_003298775.1 Rhodosalinus halophilus
TCTTTTTGCCGCCTCCCCCGCCCCGCACCACGCGCCCAAAACCCTCAGAAAACGAAGTCCTCCCCCGAATAGGCCAGACCCACGCCAATCTCCAAAACCGCAATCCCCTGGAGCAGGATCGTGCCCTGCGAGGACTGAATCTGCGCCGTGCCGCCCACGTCGGCGAGGTGATTTGCGACGAGGTCCGTGAAGTCGACGATCTCGGCGATCGCGGAGAGATCGATCCGCTCGTCGTCGCCG
>NZ_QNTQ01000068.1 GCF_003298775.1 Rhodosalinus halophilus
GTGCCCTGCGAGGACTGAATCTGCGCCGTGCCGCCCACGTCGGCGAGGTGATTTGCGACGAGGTCCGTGAAGTCGACGATCTCGGCGATCGCGGAGAGATCGATCCGCTCGTCGTCGCCGGCCTCGAAATCGGCGACCACGTCGGCGCCATGCGATGCGGCGAAGACGAAGGTATCGTCGCCCTGCGCCCCCCAGAGCGTGTCGGCGCC
>NZ_QNTQ01000007.1 GCF_003298775.1 Rhodosalinus halophilus
TGCGCCTCGGCCGGGATCACCTTGTCGTCGGGGCCGATGCGGGGGGGCTCGTTCGTGGGCACGCCCAGCATGCCGGGGATAGAGGGGCCGTATAGGTCGGCGTCCACGATGCCGACCGACAGCCCGCGCTCGGCGAGCGCCAGCGCGAGATTGGTCGTCACGGTGGATTTCCCCACCCCGCCCTTGCCGCTCGCCACGGCGAGGATGCGGCCGATTCCGGGCAGGCTTTCGGACCCGCCGGAGGATTGCGGGGTCAGGTTCGGCGGCGTGTCGGTCACGGGGTTTCCTTCTGTTCCTCGGGCAGCCGCAGGGCGGGGTCGTCGCCTGCGGCGAAACTGGCGCAGAGCTGGCCGATCTCCTCGGGCGTAAGCTCTGCCGAGACGCAGGCGCAGTGGCCACCGCCGTCGCGGGCGCTGAAATGGCGACAGTCGCCGCAGGTGCCGAAGGCGTTGGCCCCCCGCGCCGTCGCGAGATCGATGGCCAGCGCCGGGAGCGCACGCCCGAGCGCCCTCCGCTCTTCGGCGCCAAGCCGGCCGATCGACTCGGCCAGATGGCGCAGAGGGTCGCGGTCGAGCATCTGCTGTCCGGCCTCGGTCAGTTCGAAGCGCACGCTGCGGCGATCCTCGTCCGAGCGTCTGCGTACGAGATAACCCTTCGTCTCGAGCGATTTCACCGTCTGCGACGCGGTGCCGCGCGTGGTGGCGTGAAAGCTCGCGAAGGCCGATGGCGTGCGCGACGCGCGATTGGCGCGCGCGAAGAAGCGCAGCGCAGTCCATTGTGCGGGCGTCAGAGATGCGCCGCCGTCCTCGCCCCGCGCCGCGCGGCCGAGGTGGACAAGGAACTCCGCCAGTTCTTCAGGGGGCAGATCGTCACTCATGCCGAAATGATAGCGTTTCGAAACCATCTTGACAAGGTCGGGGTGACGCGGGATAGTTTTGATACGCTACTAGTTCAGAGATCCGGTCCACGATGAACAAGCCCTTCACGCCGCCCCGCGCCGACCGCAAGCTCGCGCGCCCTGCGGAGTTCCTCGACGCCGAAACCGAACTCGAACTCGCGCGTGCCTGGCGCGAGCGCGGGGACACCGCGGCGCGCAACCGGCTCGTGACCGCGCATCGCGCGCTGGCGCTCGCGGCGGCGCGCCGCGCCGCCGGACCTGGCCGCATGCCGGACGACGATGTGATTCAGCAGGCCAACATCGGTCTGCTCAAGGCGGCCGAGCGATTCGATCCCGACAAGGGCTTCCGCTTTTCCACCTATGCCGCATGGTGGATCCGCGCCGAGATCCAGGACTACAGGATGCGCAGCTGGTCGCTGGTCCGGCTCGGCAACTCGCCGGCACTGAGGCGGCTGTTCTTCAACCTGCGGCGGGTCGAGTCGCGGCTGCGGATGACGGGCGAGGTGGCCGAGGTCGAACTCGACGCCGCCATCGCCGCCGAACTCGGCGTGGACGAGCAGCAGGTCGCCGCGATGCGCCAGCGCCTGGCGGCGCGCGACGGTTCCCTCAATCGCCCCGCCATGGGAGAGGAGGGCAGCGAGATCCAGGAGCTGCTTGAGGACCCGGACGCCGATACGGAGACGCGGGTCGGCGAGAGCCTCGACCGCCGCGCCTTCTGGAAGAGTGTGGCTTCGCACATGCAGAGCCTGCCCGAGCGCGAGCGCGAGATCGTCATCGCCTCCTTCGTGCAGGAGCCGCCCAAGACCCTCGCGGAGCTGGGCGAGACCTACGGCATCTCGCGCGAACGCGTCCGACAGCTGCGCGAGCGGGGGCTGGAGCGGCTGCGCAAGGCCTTCTCGACCGAGGCCGCGGCGTTCCAGTCCTGAAGCGGACCGGCTCCCGCGCCCGCCGTCGCGTCAGCGGCGAGATTTTTGTCGCTTCGATGACAGAAAGGGCTTGCGACTCGCCGGCCCAGTCCGTAGATAGCGCTTCACCGGCGGGGACGAGGCGATCGGCGCCGCGGGATCAGGAGGCAGGCAGCCGGCAGCGCGCCGCAAGATGTAGGGCGCACTGGCGGATGTTGTCTCCGCGCTCTTTGACATT
>NZ_QNTQ01000069.1 GCF_003298775.1 Rhodosalinus halophilus
GCCAGCCCAAGGGCGTGGTGCACAGCTCCGGCGGCTACCTGCTGCATGCCGCGATGAGCCACCAGATCACCTTCGACTACCACGAGGGCGACATCTTCTGGTGCACCGCGGACGTGGGCTGGGTGACCGGGCACAGCTACATCGTCTACGGCCCGCTCGCCAACGGCGCGACCACGCTGATGTTCGAGGGCGTGCCCACCTGGCCGGACGCCGGCCGCTTCTGGGCGGTCTGCGAGAAGCACCGCGTCAACCAGTTCTACACCGCCCCCACCGCGATCCGCGCGCTGATGGGCCAGGGCGAGGAGTTCGTCACCCGCCACGACCTGTCGAGCCTGCGCCTCCTCGGCACGGTGGGCGAGCCCATCAACCCCGAGGCCTGGGCCTGGTACGACCGGGTGGTGGGCAAGGGCAGATGCCCCATCGTCGACACCTGGTGGCAGACCGA
>NZ_QNTQ01000070.1 GCF_003298775.1 Rhodosalinus halophilus
CCATCTCCACGAGCTCCAGAAGCTCCGCGTCGTCGACCTGGTCAACCTTGTTGAGGAAGACCACGATCGCGGGCACGCCCACCTGGCGCGCAAGAAGAATGTGCTCGCGCGTCTGCGGCATCGGTCCGTCCGCCGCGTTCACCACGAGGATCGCCCCGTCCATCTGCGCCGCGCCCGTGATCATGTTCTTCACGTAGTCGGCATGCCCGGGGCAGTCGACGTGCGCGTAGTGACGGTTCTCCGTCTCGTATTCCACATGCGCCGTCGAGATCGTGATCCCCCGCGCCTTCTCCTCGGGCGCCGCGTCGATCTGGTCGTACGCCTGGAAGTCGCCGAAATACTTCGTGATCGCCGCCGTCAGCGTCGTCTTGCCGTGGTCGACGTGACCGATCGTGCCGATGTTCACATGCGGCTTGCTGCGTTCGAACTTTGCCTTTGCCATC
>NZ_QNTQ01000071.1 GCF_003298775.1 Rhodosalinus halophilus
CGCGGCTGGACCGGGTCTACGACTCCTCGGCGGCCCGGAGGGCGCTGGACTGGCGGCCGCGCCACGACTTTCGCACGGTGCTCGCGCGCATCGCCGGGGGCGGTTCGGTGCTGAGCCCGCTGGCGCGCGAGATCGGGATCAAGGGATACCACCGCGACCGATACGCCGACGGCCTCTATCCGGTCAGCGAGTGAGCGGCGGCCGCGCGGGCGCCGCCCCTCCCGGCGATGTTACTGGACAGGCGGCCTGCGCGCCTGCCCTAATCGAGAGATGCGTGGCTGGCTCACCTGCGTCTTCCTGCTCGCCCCCCTTGCCGCGCCGGCCTGGGAGCCGGAGGGCATTGAGGTCGATCTTGAACTCGTGCTCGCGGTGGACGTGTCGCGCTCGATGTCGCCCGACGAGCTCGAGGTGCAGCGGCGCGGCTACGCCGAGGCACT
>NZ_QNTQ01000072.1 GCF_003298775.1 Rhodosalinus halophilus
GGCGACGCTGACGCAGGACGGTCTGGAGCCCGGCCGGACCTCGCTCACCTGCTATGGGTCCAGGGGCAGGATGGATGCCGGCGCCACGGCCGACCTGATCGCGGCCCGCGAGCGGCTCTGCAAGGCGCTGAGGGTCACGGAGCCCGGACCGCTCCGCCTTGGGCTGCTGGAGGCCGTCGGTCTCACCCCGGAGGATTGCCGCCACGCCGCGACGCTGGAACGCCGCCGCATGCGCGATGCGGGCCTTCGCCCCGGCATGTCGCCGGTCGAGCGGCGCAAGCGCATCGAGGCGGTGCTGCCGCAAGCGGGCGAGCCATGGGCCCCGCCCGGACGCTGCGCCACGCTCTGGCTGATCCTCGCCGAGGCGCTGGAGAACGGCCACGACGCCGCCGGCGCCGAACTCGTCCACGAGATCACCGAGGCGGGTTCGGTCCGC
>NZ_QNTQ01000073.1 GCF_003298775.1 Rhodosalinus halophilus
GCCGAGAAAGGGTGAACCCCTTCGGCCTTGCAGCACCGGAATGGGTTGAGGGGTTCGGATGTTCCCATTATGTTCATGGCATCCCGCTTGAATCACGAGGCCGCCCATGTCGCTGCAATCGCTCGACCGTACCCAATGGAGTTATGCAGAGGCGCTGGCCCATGTGCAGAACGTGACCGTCGCACGGCGCGCTACGGAGGCGGCCAAGGCACCGCCGAAGCCCGTGCCCACGCACAACCACTGGAACCCGCCGCAGGATCCGACCATCGCGTGGAAGGGGGAGGCCGAGAACGAGTTGCTGGTCGCGTTGCGGGACGGCGATCTCATTGCGCAGGGCCGGTACACGGAGGAGCGCCCAAACGGCTGGGGCTACGGCAGCGGCAGCGGGTTCGGCCTGCACTCGGGCTATCACAC
>NZ_QNTQ01000074.1 GCF_003298775.1 Rhodosalinus halophilus
AGTAAATATTTAATAGTAATCATGTGCTCTCCCGCCCCACCAAAAGGCGGAGAGAGCATAAATAGTAAAATAGATTATGTCACATTAATAGATTAGGAACTTTTTATTGCTTAATTAATTGGAACAATATTTGTTAATAAATATTATAACCCTATTAATTATAGAATATTCCTTATAAGTAAATATTTAATAGTAATCATGTGCTCTCCCGCCCCACCAAAAGGCGGAGAGAGCATAAATAGTAAAATAGATTATGTCACATTAATAGATTAGGAACTTTTTATTGCTTAATTAATTGGAACAATATTTGTTAATAAATATTATAACCCTATTAATTATAGAATATTCCTTATAAGTAAATATTTAATAGTAATCATGTGCTCTCCCG
>NZ_QNTQ01000075.1 GCF_003298775.1 Rhodosalinus halophilus
GGATGCTGGCGCAGGACGTCTTCTCGCATACCGGCGCGGGCGGCTCCACGGCCGGCGACCGGATGCGGGCGGCCGACTTCGTGTTCTCCGGCAGCTGGACCTGGGGCGAGAACATCGCGCTGCAGAGCGAGCGCGGCGCGGCGGGGCTCGAGGACGACGTGGCCGATCTGCACGAGTCGCTGATGAACAGCCCCGGCCACCGGGCGAACATCCTCAACGCCGACTACGAGGTGATCGGCATCGGCATCGAGCGGGGCGACTACGACGGCTGGGACGTGGTGATCGTCACGCAGAACTTCGCGGCCACCGACGCGCCGCTGCAGATCGACGGCGGCGGGTCGGGCGGCGCCCCGGCCCCCGAGCC
>NZ_QNTQ01000076.1 GCF_003298775.1 Rhodosalinus halophilus
AAAGATGATTTTAAAACAAAATTATTTTTATATTTTAATATTAATTGATTATATTAACACTTTTTATATTGTTTTTCTATTAGATACGATATATCTCTATAAAAATCAAATTTTTATGTGCGTTGACACTTTAATAGATTTACGAATAATAAATGAAAATGAATGATTTTTTTTTTTCACTATTTTACTAAAATCAAAGGAAAAAAAATCCATACCTCAAAACTTTTTAAAGTTATTATTATGCGAGGACATTTATGATATTCGAACGTAATTTTAATGTAAATTTTTTGTACTTCATTATATGTAACTCTTCATTTTTATGAATTGGAGTTCTAGGAT
>NZ_QNTQ01000077.1 GCF_003298775.1 Rhodosalinus halophilus
ACGCCCTTGGGCTGGCCGGTGCTCCCGCTCGTATAGAGGATGAAGAGCGGATCCTCCGCGCCCATCTCCTCGGCCGGGCAGTCGTCAGTGACCTTCCCGGCCTCCTCGTGCCACCAGTAGTCGCCGCTGGGGCGCCAGGCGACCTGGTCGCCGGTGCGGCGCACGACGAGGCACTTGACCTCGTCGTAGTCGTGCAGCAGCGCCTGGTTGACGTTGTCCTTGAGCCGGGTCTTGCGGCCGCCGCGCGGCGCGGTGTCGGCGGTGATCACGAGCTTGGCGTCGCAGCCGTTCACCCGCGCGGCGAGCGCATCCGGCGAGAAGCCCGCGAAGACCACCGA
>NZ_QNTQ01000078.1 GCF_003298775.1 Rhodosalinus halophilus
CGAGGCCGCGGGCGGCGCGATCGCGGCGCACGAGGCGCGGCTCCTCGAGGCGATGCTGCACGGCACCGGCAACCTGCGCGGGCTCGCCGAGATGCCGGGCGTGCGGCTGATCGGCCCGGCCGACGCAGCGGGGCGCGAGGGCGTCGTCTCCCTCTGGCTAGAGGGCATGGCCTCGGCCGATCTGGTGGATCACCTGGGCAGTCGCGGCGTGCGGGTGCACATCCGCAAGAACGACCACTACTGCGGCAACATCCTGGGGCCGTTGGGGCGCGAGGACTGCATCCGGGTCTCGGTCTGTCATTACAATACCGAGGCCGAGGTC
>NZ_QNTQ01000008.1 GCF_003298775.1 Rhodosalinus halophilus
CATGCGCTCGAGATCGAGGGTCCGGGCGCGCACCGCGAGGCGCAGGCCGGAGAGCCGGACGCGGTAGCGCCCGCCGCGTCCGCCCGCCCGCGGCGGGCGCGGCGTCATCGTGACGCGCAGCCGGCGGCGGTAGCCGTCGATGTCAATTGGCATGCAATCGGGACCCCTGATCGGCGCGCAAAGAAGGGGCTCTGACTCAATCTCGGTGCAGCCAGTGGGGCGAACCGGTACCTTCATCGCAAGATGTTGCGATGGAGATCTGTACATGTCTGTGGCTCGGAAGACTGCATCGCTTCTGCCGCCCGGCCTCGTCGTGGATGCCGTGACGGTCGGACCGGATGAGCTGATCATTGCGGCCCA
Source organism: Rhodosalinus halophilus (assembly GCF_003298775.1). Taxonomy (GTDB): domain Bacteria; phylum Pseudomonadota; class Alphaproteobacteria; order Rhodobacterales; family Rhodobacteraceae; genus Rhodosalinus; species Rhodosalinus halophilus. The sequence goes on from NZ_QNTQ01000008.1 coordinate 361, forward strand.
TGCGCGTGGCCAAGGCTATCAATGTCCGGAGTGCGGGCGCCACTCCCGGCGGATCCATAGGCGGTATGACCGATCTCTCTTGGATGTCCCCGCCCATGGTCGCCGTGTTCCTGTGCGCCTGTCGGTGCGACGGTTTCGCTGCCCGCATCGGGATTGCCCGCGGAAGATCTTCGCCGAGCGCCCGGAGAGCAGGGTCACGCGGCCATACGCGCGCCGGACGACCCGGCTTCAGAAGTTGGCGCGCTGTATCGGCCTCGCCCATGGCTGTCGGCCCGGGCAGGGCATGGCCCGGCGGCTCCTCTTTCCCGTCGAGCCAAGGATACACTGCTGCGGAGCATGCGCGGGGGGGTCGATGGCGGCGAGGCAGTGGCGCCGCGCGTGATCGGCATGGTCTGTTGGGCGTGGAAGAAGGGCCACCGCTACGGGACGATCGTCTGCGACCCCGAGCGGCACCGGGTAATCGACATCCTGCCTGATCGCGAGATCGGAACAGTGGAGGCGTGGCTCGCCGAGCGGCCGGGCATAGAGATCGTGACGCGCGATCGCGGGGGCGGCTACGGATCGTCGGTTGCCCGCGCGCTGCCGGACGCCAGGCAGGTCGCCGACCGATGGCACCTGCTCGAGACCACCAGCCGGGCCTTCGTCGATGCCGTTGGGAAGAGTCTCGGCGACATTCGCAAGTCATTGGCGAGGAGAGAGGTATCACCCGATCTGCTGACGGCGGTCGTCCGCGTCCAGTACGAGGGTTACCTCCGGCGCCAGGAGACGAACGCCGCGGTGCAGGCGCTGGCCGCCGAAGGCATCGGCATAAAGGCCATCGTCCCGCGCACGGGCCGCAGCCGTCAGGTCGTGCGCCGCATCGTGCGGGGCGAGCGCGACGACGTCTTCCGCATCCGCCAGAGCGCGCTCGAGCGGTGGCTTCCCCGGCTGGACGCCGAATGGACCGCCGGCTGCAGGAACGGCGCCGAGCTCTGGCGACGCCTGCGCGCCGCAGGCTACCAGGGCAGCCTGCGGGTGGTGACGGAATGGGCGACGCGGCGGCGGCGGGCAGAGACCATGCCCGACGGCCGCCCACGGAAATGCCCCTCCGCCCGCGCCATCGCGCGAATGATGACCCTGCGCCGGGGTCAACTGACAAGGGACGAAGCGCTCACCGTCGCCAAGATCGAAGATTGCGTTCCGCTACTGGCCGAAGCGGCCGCGCTGGTCGACGAATTCCAGAGGATGATCCGGAACCGAAAGCCCGACCACCTGGACGCCTGGCTGCCGAAGGCAGAACAGAGTCTGCAGTTCTCGTTCGCACGCGGTCTGCGAACCGACCGCGCCGCCGTTGTCGCCGCCATGGAAGAACCCTGGTCGAACGGCCAGGCGGAAGGACAGATCAACCGTCTGAAAACCTGGAAGCGCCAGATGTACGGCCGCGCCAAACACGACCTGCTCAAGGCGAGGATGCTCGCTGCATGAAAGACGGAGCCTGCACCGAGATTGAGTCAGAGCCCTTTTCCACGCCGCTTCACATAGATCGCCTTCAGCGAGCGAGAGCGGGCAGCCGCAGAGAGCAGGAATTGCTGAGCCATGATCGCCTCTCCGCATGGCGAATGTTCACTCTATGTTCTCTCGCGACGACTTGGGCAAGCGTTTTGGTGCATCTGCTATCTAAGGCCGAACTGCTCGACGGCGAGATCTTCTAAAGTCTCGCCGAGGCAAAGATCATTATCGAGAGCTGGCGCCAGAATTACAGCACGAGGCGCCCGAACTCATCGTTGGGCTTTCGGCCCCCAGCTCCAGAGGTCATCTCGTGGCAGGCTTCGCCATCCGGAGCCGCTTCGCCGGCCACGCCCGCCGTAGCGCCCAGACCCGTCATGCACTAAGACTGAAATCGGACCACCCGATGGGGCAGGCCAGTTGTCCTGCCCAGTCTACCTGAAGCCGCTTTGGCGCGAGGTTTTTTGAGCTTCACCAAAGATAAGTCTTGCACATTCCGAACATGGAATGTTTTCTTCCAGAAAAGCGTACAGGAACTTTTCGAAGGGGCAGGACGTGAAAAAGACCGCAATGGGCTTTGCCATGGGAGTGCTGGCTGTAACGCCGGTTTTTGCATCGCATAACAATCCTTGGGCGGGACCCGAAGATACGGTGCAAGCCAAGAACCATGATGCGAACCAGGAGCAGAGCGTCGGGACGCCTGGAGAAGATGAGATGAATGGCCGAATGGAACAGACCAGCGATCCCAAAGCCGGTGGGGGTTTCGGAGGTGCAGCGCCTGCGGATGGTTCTGGCCATCAAGGTGGTGATACGAACGGTGGCGGTCCCGGCTCTGGACGTGGCGGAGGCGGTGGCGCTGGTGAAGGTGTCGGCGGTGCGGGTGGTGCAGGCGGCCGTGGCGGCTGAACTTTCGTGACCTGCTCCTCGGATTGTCTTTGTTCAACAGTCAAGGATCGTGTGAACTACCGCTCCGGCTTCGCCGATTTCGGGGCCGGGGCGGTTTGGCAAGGGCGCATCGGCCAGTGGCGCCGGCGATTTCGCGGTATCTGCCGGCCCGAATGGCCGGGAACAGCGCCTGAGGGCAGGCTCCAGCTCATGCCAGCAGCCTTCCTCGGACGATGAACTGGGCGCCGAGGGCGAACAGCGTGAAGAGCCGCACGCGGTTCTTCGCGAGGCCGCGGAAGCGGGTCTTGAGATACCCGAACTGGCGCCTGAGCACCCGGAAAGGAGGCTCGACCCGGACCCGCAGTTGCCATTGTTGCGCCATTGGTCAGAACGACAATGGCGACGCGATGATCCGGTTGATGTCCGCGTCGAGGAGGTGCAGCGTGCCGCCCTTCTGCGCCTTCCTCATGACGGACGGATACCCGGAACTTAACCGCGGACTCTCATTCTGACCAAGGGACAGGCGGGGCGCGTGATGACCCAGAACCTCGCCCCTACGAAATCAATTCGAATATCCGATCGGTGCTGATGCCGAATATGGCGCGAATGGGCGCGGTCTTCGACCGCGCCCTGCCAACGGCCGTGCCGTGTCCTAGCTTACACGAAAGCGAACGTGTCGAGCGCTTCGTAGCCGGTGAGCAGGCCCGCCTGATCGAAGGCCACACCGGAGACGGTTTCCTGCATGTGCCAGGTCTCCACGTCGTTGCTCCTCTCTTCCTGAACAATGAACTCCGCCGTGGCGGCCGTTCCATCGTTCGTCAGCTCGGCAAGCCTCAAGACGGCGGGATCCGGACCGTTGTACGTCGAGATGCCGGCCGAGATCAGAGGATCGAGACCGATGTCGGAGTCGAACGTGAAGCTGCCGGCCTCGTGGCTCGCAGTCGTGCTGAACGCCTGGGCCATGACATCCCCGAGGTCGATGTTGCCGCTGTCATCCGCCGGGTCGATCGCGAACCAGCCAAGGATCTCGTCGTAGTAGTGGATGCCGTCGCCGGCTTCTTCTTCCTGGATCGCGAACTGGAAGCCGGTCTCGGTTACGTTTCTGACCCGAGCGATCGCCCAATCCTCCCCGTTGTCCGTCTGAAGCTGCACGACGACCGTCGGAATGTCCTCGAACGCCTCGGCGAAGGTCACGGTGTAGAAGCTGTCGACCGGACCTCCCGGAACGATCTGCGTGCCCACCTCCATCCGGGTGCCGTCCTCAAGGTTCCAAGCGCCTTCCTCGAAGGTCAGCATGGTGACGGTTTCATCCTGGGAGTGAATCCCGTCGTGATGGTCGGCCTCTTCGATGAAGATGTGCGCTCCGGTGTCGGTGACCTCGGTGACCGTAACAGTGGACGCATCACTGCCGTTCAGCGTGGGCGGCGTGACGAAGACCACCGCGGAGTCGAAGACATGGCCGTTCTGGTAGGTCACGAACTGCTCGTTATGGTCCAGATCCAACACCTTCTGCACCGAGCCGATGGTCTCGATCTCGGCGTATTCGATGACCAGCTGCATGTCGTAGAGCTGGGTCGAGTCCTGCCGGTCGCCCTTGACGTAGACCGAGGTGTCGAAGAACTCGTGCGTCAGGTTCAGGCCGTTCGGGCTGACCGCCGACAGGATCGGACCCGTGGGCAGGGCGTCGCCGGCGCCCAGGGTGCCGTTGACCTTGGACCAGCCCTCGTCGATAAGACCATCGGAGTTCTCGTCGAGCCGCTCGGGATCGACCAGCATCCAGCCGGCGCTGTTTTTCAACGGCGACTCGCCTTCCCAGTCGAGCAGGTTGAGCTTGGTGACGATGTCCTCGCCGGTCGGGTACTTGATGTTGTCACGCTGGTAAGGCGGCTTGGTGTTCGGGGTCAGCGGTACCTCGAGACCCGGTAGATCCTGGCCGAACTTGTTCGGCGTCAGGCGCCAGCGCGGACCCGAGACAAGCTCGTCGTCGCTGTAGCCCGCCGCCTCGGCATCTTCGCGCGAGCGGAAGCTTTCGAACACCTGCTTGTATGGATCGTCGGCAAACTTGTCGTAGGACCACTCGAAGGGTTCGCGATCGACCGTGGTGTACCAGTTTGCGGTGAAGCCCTCGGAGAGATCCTCCGTGTCAAATGTCAGATCGGCCGTTGCGGCCGCGTCGGCCAGCGACAGGTCACGGAACACCGTGCCAATGAGGTTGCCCATCGCGTCCTTGTTTCGGAAGCCCACCACGTTGCCGTCGGGATCCGTAACGGCAACGTCGCCGGGCTGTGCGACCATGTCGATCTCGCCGGTTTCGGTCAGACGGAAATAGCTGGGCAGGAAGGTTCCCTCACCGTTGTAGCTGTCGCGGGGCGAGACCCACAGCGTATTCGATGCATCCGCCGGATCACGAACGACATAGTAGGAGGGAAGCCGGCCGATCGCGGCTTCGTTCTCGTAGTCCTCGGGCCGGATCTGGTCGTTCGGGTTGTTGGTGATCTCGTGATTGATGATCAGTTCGGCTCGGTGAACATAGAAACCAGCCGAGCCGTTCTCGACCCAGTCGGCGACACCGTTGTCGTCATCGTCACGGGTCCATTCCTCGGGCAACTCCATGTTGACCTCCAGTCGGAGGTCGTTGGGCCGCTTGACGGCCTCGCCCCAGCGGTAAAGCAGCTTGCCGTCGTCCTTCAGCGTGATCGAATAATCCTGGCTGTAGGCGATGTCGTAGGCGGTAGTGGCTTCGTTCGGCTCGAGCAGGTCCACCACATCGGCCTCGCCGCCGAAGCCGTTGAGCCACTTGTCGATCAGGTCGATCGATCCGTCATCGCCAAGGTCCACTGCGCCCACGTCGATCGACTCGGGTATGCCATCGTCGTCGGAATCGAACTGAACCGTCTCGGTGGTGATCCGGTAGGTGTCGTTCACGCCGTCACGATCGAAGTCGATGTCAGAGAGCACCTGATCGGGGTTGCCGACGTTGTCCATCGCCGCCTGAAGGGCCTGGCTCAGTTCCTCGACCCAGAGCTGGTGGACAGCGCCGGCCTCGAAGGTGCCGTCGGGGCCGGTCGGCCGCAGGTCGAGCAGCCGAAGATCGTTGTCCAGCGGCGCGAGAGCGTCGGCATCCTCGGGGAAGGCCTGATCCGAGAGCACCTGTGCCATGGTGTTGTAATGCTCGGTCGAGGCCTTGACCGTCATGCCGCCAAGGCCGAGGGACCAGGTGCCAAGCGGCGCGCCGGACTTGAAGATCTCGGTCGGCGAATTCCGGAGTGCGAGCCCCACAATCTGGGTCGGATCCGTTTCGTCATAGATGTTCCCGGCAAACCCCTCGCCGAAGTCGCCGTCCAGCACCTTCTGTTCGGCTCCGACGAAGTCTTGCACGTAGAAACCGAATTCGCTGTCGACACCGTAGAGAAGGTTGCCGTCCTTGTCTTCGTACGGCGTCACGACGGCCGCGGCGGTGTCGACGTTCGTTGGATCGTCGGCAAAGGTCAGGCCCCCGAACGTCGCCGCGATGTCGTCGAGGCTGAAGACGTGGATCGTGGAAGTGTAACTGGTCGCCATGCTTTCTTTCCTACCTTTTCGCCGCAACAGCAGTGCTGGCACCCGAAGCTTGCAAGTCCTCTCGCCGGCCTGCCCCGGAGATCATCACGCCGCACACATCGCGACGCCCGAATGAGCTAACGCATCTGGAAAAGCGAATAATTGACCACGCGCAACGAAAGACCGTATGTCCTTCTCGGCTGCCTGTGCCGGGGTGCTTCGCCCTACACTGGCGGCTTTCAAAGAGGGTTGCTGGGAGGAGCAGAGCTTCAAGCCAGGAGAGCGAACCGTGGTCGAGGATAGCGAACCTTTCATCGGAATGGACGTCTCACAGGACAGCCACGCGGTTTCTGTCGCTGAGGGCGGGCGCGACGGCGAGGTCCGGTCGCATGGCAAGATCGGGTCGGTCGCGGCCAGCGTGCGACGCGTCGTGCGCAAGCTGGACCGTCCGGGTCTGAGCTTGCGGTTCTGCTATGAGGCGGGGCCGACGGGCTATGGACTGAAGCGCCTGATCGAGGACAATCCGGGGAGCAGGTCATGCACCACGAGGCCGGTGCATTCGGCGCGCACCTCGAACCCGTGGCGGCCCGCGCCTCATTCCATCAGCGTATGCCCCATGAAGCAGAGCATCGCCACGGCGCCAGGCGCCTTCTTGTAGAGGCGGGCATCGGGGTCCGTCACGGACGCATGGGTCACGTTCGAGCCCTTCTCGCCCCGGAAGTTCACCTCGGCGTTGCGGGGCTGGCGGGGCGTGTCGGGCATCGGCCGGGTCTCGGTCTACTGGAGTTGCTGATCGGTGTCTTTGGCGGTCTCGCCAGATGGTGGCGGCGGTCCGTCGTCGGGATCGTTGTCAGGCGGCGGCGCGCTGTCCTTCGGCTGTATGCTCTTGATGGAGGCCCATGCCTTGACCAGCGTGCCATCCACCGAGAAATGCTCGTCCGACAGCAGTGGCTTGACCTCCGGGTCTGCGAGGATCGCGGCCATCACCTTGCGCGACATGTCGGACGTCAGCAGCCTGTCGCGGTTCTTGGTGAACACCGTCGGGACCCAGACCGGGTCATCAATGCCGAGCCCGACGAACCACCGGAACAGCAGGTTGTAGTCCATCTGCTCAATTAGCTGACGCTCGGATCGGACCCCGAACAGCATCTGAAGCAGGCTGGCCCGGATCAGGCGCTCCGGCGCGATGGAGGGGGGCGGCCGAAGTCGGTGCAGAGCGCGTCGAACTCGGCATCCAGGCGCGCCAGCGCGCTTGCCATTGTGCTCGAACCAATGGCGCATCAATGGCTCGCTTCACGATCTGCCGGATCTTGCGAAGCGGATGACCCGGCGGGACCCGCTCCTCAAGGTCCACATAGCTGAACAGCGACCCGCTCGCTTCGTCCGCCCGGCGCATCGTAACCCTCACCGCCGCTGTCGTTACGGAAGTGAATCTTGTTCTCGAAACCGCGTCGAGACCGGCCTTTTTCAGATGCCTGTAAAGGCCCCGGCGCCTAAGGAACGTCTGAACTACGGCTTCGGCTTCGCCTAGGGGCAGTCACTCGGTCTGCAAAAGCCGCGCCCCCCGCGGGCGCGATGGATTTCGCCAGATTTGGCGCCCTTGGGGGCTCGAGACAGGGTCTTCAGACAGACTCCGCCTCATGCCAGCAGCTTTCATCGCACCAGGAACAGGTCGCCGAGTGCGAACAGGGTGAAGAGCTGCGCGCGGTTCTTTGCGAGGCCGCGGTATCGGGTCTTCAGATAACCGAACTGGCGCTTGAGCACGCGGAACGGATGCTCGACCCTGGCACGGACCATGGCGATGATCCGGTTGATGTCTTCGTCCAAGGGGTGCAGCGCGCCGCCCTTCGGCGCCTTGCGCATGACGCCCCAGACCTTGCCGGGGCCGGAGAACGCCGCCTCCCGCGCGGCGCTGACATAGCCCTTGTCGGCCCAGACCGCGTCTTCCTCTCCGTGCAGCAACGCGTCCCAGACCTGGCTGTCGTGCACCTTCGCCGTCGTTGTCTCCAGGCTGTGCACGATGCCGCTGTCGGCATCCACGCCGACATGCGCCTTCATGCCGAAGTACCAGTCATTGCCCTTCTTCGTGGACGACATCTCGGGGTCGCGGGCTCTGGCCTCGTTCTTCGTCGAGGACGGCGCGTCGATGATCGTCGCATCGACCAAGGTGCCAGAGCGCAACGTGATGCCGTGGTCGGCCAAATGGCCGTTCACCTCGGCGAACAGCTTCTCGGTCAGCGCGTGCTTCTCCAGCAAGTGGCGGAAGTCGAGGATCGTGGTCTCGTCCGGGATGCGGTCGTCACCCAACTCGATACCCGCGAACCGGCGCATGGCGTCGCTGTCGTAGAGAATCTCCTCGGCCATCGGGTCGCTTAAGCCGCATACCATTGCTGGAGGAAGTAGACCCGCAGCATCGTCTCCAGCGGCATCGGTGGGCGGCCGCCCTTGGGCCCGGCCTTCGGATAGTGCGGCTCGATCAGCGCCAGGAGCCGGGTCCACGGCACCACCGCCTCCATCTCGGCGAGGAACTTCTCCCGCCGCGTCTGCTTCTTCTTCATCGCCTGGCGGAGGCCGGGAAAAGGCAGGCTGCTTCGGCATCGGAGAGCATCCTTCGTGGTCTCGCCCAGTCTACCCGACCACGCTCAGACCGCGAGGTTTTTCAGACTTTTCCTAACACGACGCCACATCCCGCCATTCCTCAGCCAGCAAAAAGGCACTAAGCTGGACGACGATCGAAACATGGGACACAGGTGTGGACAAAGGCGAACATCTCCGCGGCAACTGATTGCCACTTCATATACTTTTCCGCTTGACGATAACCCCGCCGGAGGCCCGCCCGGACGGGGCGCGACGCTCCGGCCGGGCGGTCGGCTCCGACCATCAGCACGCGCGTCCGCGCGGAGCTCGCCGAATCGATCGCCGTCGTCGTGGGCGGCCCGGACAGCAATGCTCTCCCTGGACCGCAGCGCCGGGCGAGGATCGGCGTGACCTCGGCCGCAATGGGCCGGAGTGAGGGATCCGGGCATCGGCGCCGCCGTCAAGTCCCGCCGCCTGCATGCTGACCCGTTCCGCCCCCCGCGCGTCATGCCTATAGTCCGGCGCGCAACGGCAGGATCACGCGCAGAATGGCAGACGACGGCGCCGCGGGACAGGATTTCGACATCGTCGTGGTCGGACAGGCCGGGCGGCTGGGCTACGAGGCGGCGCTCTTCGCGGCCTCGCTGCGCCGGCAGAGCCCCGGCTTCTCCGGCCGGCTGATCGTCGCCGAGCCGCAGCCCGGCCCGCTCTGGCCCCGCGATCCGCGTATCCGCTGCAAGGAGACGCGCGCGCTTCTCGCCGATCTGGGCGCGGAGATCCTGCCCTTCGAGAGCCGCCACTTCGGCCACGCCTATCCCTACGGCAACAAGATCGAGGCGCTCGCCGCGCTGCCCGAAGGGCGGCCTTTCGTCTTCTTCGACAGCGATACGCTGGTGCTCGACGAGCTGACGAAGGTGCCTTTCGACTTCGACCGGCCCTCCGCCTCGCGCCGGGTCGCGGGAACCTGGCCGGTGATCGAGCTCTACGGGCCGGGCTACACGGCGATCTGGAAGTCGCTCTACGACAAGTTCGGGCTCGACTTCGAAAGCTCCCTCGACACGACGCAGCCTGACGAATACTGGCGGTGTTATCTCTATTTCAACGCGGGGTTCTTCTATTACCGCTGCCCGCAGGTCTTCGGACGGCGGTTTCTCGACTACGCGCGCGCGATCCGCGACGACCCGCCGGCCGAACTCGTCTGCCAGAGCCTCGACCCCTGGCTCGACCAGGTCGCGCTGCCGCTGGTGATCCATTCGCTGGGCGGCGGACGCGACGCGCTCGAGCCCGGCTGGCTCGACGGTCGCACGACCTGCCACTATCGGGTGCTGCCGCTGCTCTATGCGCGCGAGTCCGACCGCGTGGTCGAGGTGCTGGAAGCCGTGGCCGCGCCGAACCGGATCAAGAAGGTGCTCAAGCTCTACGACCCCTTCCGCAAGATGATCTATCACGAAAGGGGCGCGAAGGTCCGCGCGATGTTCGACCGCGAGAACCTGCCGCGCCGCGAGCAGGCGCTGCGCAATCAGATCAAGAAGGCCGGGTTCTGGATGCGATAGACGGTGCCGGGCGCACCGGGCGCGCGTGGCTCAGCCGCGGGCCTGCTCCTGTTCGGCCTGAAGCTCGTCCACGTCCTTGAACTTGATCGACTCGCCGCAGCCGCAGGCGTCCGCCACGTTGGGATTGTTGAACTGGAACCCGGATTCGAGCAGCGAGGTCTGATAGTCGATCTCGGTGCCGAAGAGGAACATCTGCGCCATGGGCGCGATCATCACGCGCGCGCCGTCCTGCTCGACCACCTCGTCGTTGGGGTCGGGCGCGTCCACGAACTCCATCGTGTATTCCATGCCCGCGCAGCCGCCCTTCTTGACGCCGACGCGCAGGCCGTGGCGGCCCTCGCGGTCCATGAGCTTGGTGATCTGTGCGACCGCCGCCGGAGTGAGCGTGACGGCCTGCTTGCCGGGGATGCCGAACATCTGGCCTCCTTTGCCTTTGGCCCGAAGATAGGCTTCGGGGCCCGTCGGCTCAATGGCCGAGACGATCCGCCCTCACATGAAGCCGAGTTCGAGCCGCGCTTCGTCGCTCATCATGTCCATGCCCCAGGGGGGGTCGAAGACGAGATCGACGTCCACCTGCTTGACGCCCGGCAGCGGCTCGATCGCGTCGGCGACCCAGCCCGGCATCTCGCCGGCGACGGGGCAGCCGGGCGCGGTCAGCGTCATGATGACATGCACCGCGTTCTCCTCGTCGATCTCGACGGTGTAGATCAGGCCCAGATCGAAGATGTTCACCGGGATTTCCGGATCGTAGACGCCGCGCAGCGACTCCACGATCTGGTCGTAGAGCGGATGCTCCGTGCTGGACGGCTTGATCAGCGGCGTGCCCTCGAGCGGCTGGCTTGCGTCGTTCATGGCTCCTCGCCCGATGTTTCCGACCGAAGATATAGGGAAAGCGCGGCGCAGCGTAAAGGGACCGCGGGCATCGCGGGCGTGCATTGCCGCGCAATCACGGCGATCCCGACGCGGTTGCCGGACGCCGGCGGAGCGATATCTTGGGGCGTGTCGGCGACAAAGACGGCAGCGAGCGATGCACCGCATTGCCGATCCCCTGCGCGCGGCGCTCAGCCGCCTTTCCCCGCCGGCCCGGCGCCGGGCGGGCGGCAACGCCACGCGCAGCACGCTTCTCGGCCCGTCGGGGCGCAATCCGCTCGCCGAGTACGACGATCTGCCGCCGCCGCTGCGCGCCTGGCTCGCCCAGGCCGCCATGCCCTGGTCGCCACGCTCGGCGCTGAAGATCTGGCAGCGGGTGCTGCGCCGCTCGGGCGGCGACGTGCGCCGCGCCCAGCAGGAGATGACGCGGATCGAGGCCGCGCGGCTGGCCGAGGACGTTCTGCGCGTCTGGGGGCCGGCGCACCCCTATCTCAGCGCGCCGGAGACGCGCACTGGCACCCGGTCGTGTCGAAGTTCGACGGCGCCAGCCATCGCCCGATCACGGCGCGCCGGGCCGGCCGGTCGGCGCTGAGCATGGCGAAGCAGGCGGTGTCGCGTGCGGAGCGGCAGCCAACTGCCGCGGATCCCGCAGGGACGACACCCGCCATCGCTTCAGCTCACGGGTGTCAATCCACCGCGCGCCCGCCGGCGGCGCGCCGCTTGCGGGCGGGGCCGGGGCGCACCCGCCGCTCGATCTCGTCGTAAAGCAGCCCTGCCACGTTCTTGCCGCTCGCCGTCTCGATCCCCTCGAGCCCCGGCGAGGAGTTGACCTCGAGCACCTTCGGGCCCGTCTCTGAGCGCAGCAGATCCACGCCCGCGAGATTGAGGTTGAAGGCCCGCGCCGCCTTGATCGCCGTCTCGCGCTCGGTCCGGGTGATGCGCACGCGCTGCGCCGAGCCGCCCCGGTGCAGGTTGGAGCGGAAGTCGCCCTCGGCGCCGGTGCGTTTCATCGAGGCGACGACCTTGTTGCCCACCACGAGGCAGCGGATGTCCTCGCCGGCGGCCTCCTTGACGAAATCCTGCACCAGGAAGTTGGCCTTGAGCCCGCGGAAGGCGTCGATCACCGACTGCGCGGCCTTCTTCGTCTCGGCCAGCACCACGCCCTTTCCTTGCGTCGATTCCAGCAGCTTGACGATCAGCGGCGCGGTGCCCACGAGCTTGATGAGACTGTCGGTGTCCTTGGGGCTCGAGGCGAAGGCGGTGTTGGGCATCCCGATGCGGTGCCGCGCCATGAGCTGGTGGGCGTAGAGCTTGTCGCGGCTGGCCGCGATCCCCTCGGAGCCGTTGATGCAGAAGGTGCCGATCGTCTCGAACTGGCGCACCACGGCGGTGCCGTAGGGCGTGATCGAGGCGCCGATGCGCGGGATCACCGCGTCGTAGCGGGGCAGGCGCTTGCCGTCGTAGTGCACCTCGGGCGAGAGCGCGTTGATCGCCATGTAGCAGCGCGTCGTGTCGATCACCTCGACCGTGTGGCCGCGCGCGTCGCCCTCCTCGCGCAGGCGGCGGGTGGAGTAGTTGTCCTCGCGCGAGAGCACGGCGATGCGCAGCGCGCGGTTGGGCGCGACCTGGCGGACATGGGTGCTGTGATAGACGTCGTAGCTGAGCTCAGGCTGACAGAAGCGGTCCGTGGCCACGATGGTGATATGATCCTTCAGCGCTTCGCGTCCCAGCAGCATGCGGCTCTGCATGGTCAGGCGGTTGGTGAGGGTGAGTTCGATCCGCCAGCTGTGGTCGGCCACGCGCAGGGTCGAGGCGATGACGTAGCGGCTTTCGCTCTCGCCGTTCGACGAGGTGACCGTCCGTCGGTCGAGGATCACCGCCGAACAGGGGATGATCACGTCCTCGCGGCCGGGGATGGGGTGCACGGTGAACCGCACGCGCGGCTTGGACGCCGGCCCGAAGGTCTCGATGTCCCAGGCGTGCAGCGCCGAGGTGCGCGCGCCGGTGTCCACCTTGGCGCGCAGCGCGGGCAGCCCGAGATCGGGCAGCGATACCCATTCCTCCCACCCGAAGCGGATCAGATTGTCGTCGGCCATGGGCCCTCCTTTCGCTCACGCGAGCCTAACGGGATACCGCGGCAAGTCCACCGGCGGTCTCAAGCGGCGCCGCGGCGGCGAAGCCGGGCGAAGCCCAGATGCGCCGCGATCGCCGCGGCATAGGCCGCCATGACGAGCGCGACGGGTCCGGCCGTCCCGCCGGCCGAGAGCGCGGCGAGCATCACCGGCGTTCCCAGCAGGTTGCCGGCGTTGCCCATCTGCGCGAGCGCCCCGTTGGCGAGCGCCCGGTCGCGCGCCGTCGCGTTGAGCTCCGGCACCGCGGCGAAGCTCGCGCCCTGCACGAGCCCGAGCGCCGCGAAGAGCGCCACGGCCGGCACGAGGCCCGCGCCCAGCAAGGGCGCGAGCGCCAGCCCGAGGGCGAAGCCCCAGAGGATCACGCGCACGGCCGGCATCCACCGCAGCAGCCAGACGCCCAGGGTCATCGAGACCGCGATGCCCGCGAGCGGCGCCAGCGCGGCCAGCGCCCGCCCCGCCTCGGCGCTCAGCACGAGCGGCCAAACCGCGAGCAGCGCCACATAGGTCAGCGTGTAGAAGAGCCAGCCCGCCGCGGGCGCGGCGAGACGCGGCGAGCGATAGACCTCGAGATGCGCCGCGACGAGGCCGGGGACGGCCTCTTCGCAGGCGGGCGCTTGCTCGCGCGGCAGGCGCCAGGCGAGCAGGGCGGCCATCGCCGCCATCCAGGCCGCGTGCGCCCAGAGCAGCGCGGGCAGTCCCGCCGCGGCAACCAGCGGAAGCCCCGCGACCGCGACGCCCGTGAAGGCCACGCCGAAGAAGGTGCCCCAGAGCGTGAGCGCCGCGCCGCGCCAGCGCGCGGGCGCGATCTGCGCGATGAGCGTCGGCGCGGCCACGACGATCGCCAGATGCGAGGCGCCCTCGGCGAGCCGCAGGGCCAGCATCATGGGCAGCGGGGGCAGCGTGGTCTGCGCCGCCGAGATCGCCGCACCGAGCGCCAGCGCGATGATGAGGCTGCGCCGGAAGCCCAGCCGCGCGGTGAGCGCGCCGGCCGCGAGCCCCAGCGCCACGCCGAGCAGGCTGAGCGCCGAGACCACCCAGCCCAGCGCAGCGCCCGCCTCCGGGTAGGCGCGGGACAAAGCGGCGAAGGGCACGGCGAAGGTGGCATATTGCCCGGCCGCGCCCAGCCCCGCGCAGTAGAGCGCGAGCACGAGGGCAAGAGGAGACACGGCAGGGCGCATGGCTGCGGCTCATGCGGCGTGGGGCAGGCCGGCGCAAGGGGGAAGGGGGGCTGTCTGCCCCCCTCGGCGGCTCCGCCGCCTCACCCCCCGAGGATATTTTCCTCCAAGAAGAAGGCGCGGACCGACCGGGGCGCCGGGCGGTCCGCGTCGGGGGCGGCGGCAGCGCTTGCGCGCCGGGCGCGGATGGCGCAGGGAAGCGGGATGACCACGCGCTTCTCCTTCTCGCTTCTGGCCACCGACGGCGCGGCCCGGCTGGGCCGCATCGACACCCCGCGCGGGCAGATCCGCACGCCCGCCTTCATGCCCGTGGGCACCGCCGCCACGGTCAAGGCGATGCGCCCGGAAAGCGTGGCGGAGACCGGCGCGGATATCCTGCTGGGCAACACCTACCACCTGATGCTGCGCCCCGGCGCCGAGCGCATCGCGCGGTTGGGCGGTCTGCACCGCTTCATGAACTGGGACAGGCCCATCCTCACGGATTCGGGCGGCTTCCAGGTGATGAGCCTGGCCGAGCTGCGCAAGCTCACCGAGAAAGGTGTCACCTTCCGCAGCCACATCGACGGCGCGCGCCACGAGCTCACGCCCGAGCGGTCGATGGAGATCCAGCGGCTGCTCGGCTCGGACATCGTCATGGCCTTCGACGAATGCCCCGCGCTGCCGGCCGACCGCCGCCGGATCGAAGAGAGCATGCGGCTGTCGATGCGCTGGGCCGCGCGCTCCCGCGAGGCCTTCGGCGACCGGCCCGGACACGCGCTCTTCGGCATCCAGCAGGGCGGGCTGGAGCGCGACCTGCGCGCCGAGTCGGCCGCGGCGCTCAAGGAGATCGGCTTCGACGGCTACGCCGTCGGCGGGCTCGCCGTGGGCGAGGGGCAGGCGGCGATGTTCGGCGTGCTGGACCACGCCCCCGCGATGCTGCCCGCCGACCGGCCGCGCTACCTTATGGGGGTGGGCAAGCCCGACGACATCGTCGGCGCGGTCAAGCGCGGCATCGACATGATGGACTGCGTGCTGCCCACCCGCTCGGGCCGCACGGGGCAGGCCTTCACCCGCCGCGGGGCGGTCAACATCAAGAACGCCCGCCACCAGGAAGATCCGCGCCCGCTGGATGCCGACTGCGGCTGCCCGGCGTGCCGGGACTACTCGCGTGCCTATCTCCATCACCTGTTCCGCGCCGGCGAGATCCTCTCGGCCATGCTGCTGACCTGGCACAACCTGCACTATTTCCAGGAGCTCATGGCGGGCATGCGCGAGGCCATCGCCGCGGGCCGCTTCGCGGCCTGGGAGGCGGAGTTCCACCGCATGCGCGCACTGGGCGATATCGAGCCGCTGTGAGTCCCGTTTGCGACGGATCAATGCAGGGCTCCGCGCAATCTGCGAGGCTGGCGCGTGACACAGCAGCGGAGTCGCCATGCCGACAGACATCGATGCCGCCGTCGCCGAGGCGGTCCTTGCGCCCTCCAGCCACAACACGCAGCCCTGGCTCTTCGAGCGCGCGGACGGGCGGGTGCGGCTCTACGCCGACCGCACGCGGGCCTTGCCGGTCAACGACCCGGAGGACCGCGAGCTCACGATCAGCTGCGGGGCGGCGCTCTTCACGCTCCGCGTCGCTGCGGCGGGGCAGGGCAGCGGGACACGGGTGACGCTTCTGCCCGATGGCGAAGCCCCCGATCTGTTGGCCGAGGTCGTCTTCGAGGGCGCGCCGGAGGCCGGGCTTGCCACGCTGGCGCCGGCGATCGGTGCGCGCCACACGCATCGCGGCGAATTCGAGGAGGCACCGGTGGGCGCGGCGACGGTCGCGGCGCTGGCCGACGCCGCCGCGGCCGAGGGCGCGGCGCTCGAGCAGGTGGCGGACTATTCCAGGCGCGCCGCGCTGGCCGATCTGGTCTCCGAGGGCGACGCGGCGCAATGGGCCGACGCGCGCTGGCGGCGCGAACTCGCGATGTGGATGCATCCGCGCCGCGCCGGCGACGGGCTGTCGATGCCGGGCGCGGCGGTGCCGATGGCGCGCTTCGCCGTGCGTCATTTCGACATGGGCGCCCGGATCGGCGCGCAGGACGCCGAATTGGCCCGCGCCGCGCCGGTCGTCGCGGTGCTGGGCACGCCGGGCGAGGGGGAGCGTGACTGGCTCGTGGCGGGCATGGCGCTGGCGCGGGTGCTGCTCGTCGCGGCCGAGGCCGGGATCCAGGCGGGGTATCTGAACCAGCCGCTGCAGGTCGCGGCGCTGCGCATGAAGCTCAAGATGCTGGCCGAGGGGGCGGGCATGCCGCAGGTCGTGCTGCGGCTGGGGCATCCGAAGGGCGAGCCCTCCGCCGCGCCGCGTCGCGCGGTCTCGGAGGTTCTGATTCCCTGAGCCCGCCCGCGCGCCCTCGCGGCCGGCTAGGGCGGATCGAACCCGAAGTCGTGGCAGGTCGCGCAGAAATCCTCGGATCGGCGGTGCTGCAGGTGACACAGGCTGCACTCCGCGTAGGGCGTCCCATGCGGCGAATCGTGCGGGTTGACGGGCGCCACGTCGGCCGTGAGACGGGCGAGCGTCTCGAGCGATCCGTGGCAGGTCTCGCAAACCGCCGTGTCCGGCTCCTTGGGCGGGTCCGCCTCGCCGTGGCAGGCGGCGCAGGAGACGCCCGCGAGGTAATGCGTATGGTCGAGATGGATCAGCCCCGACAGGTCCGAGGCCTGCGTTCCGTCGTGGCACGCCCGGCAGCCGTCCATCCCCATGGCGTCGGTCGCGACGTGATCGGGGGGCAGGACGGCGTCGCCTTCGTGGCATCCCCTGCAGTCCGCCGTCACGGCCTCTGACGCCTCCGGCGTCGCGGCGTTCGCGACCTGCAGCAGATCCGCCTGCGCGCCTGCCCAAGCGCCGATCGCGAAATCGCGCCCCGGCTGCGGCACAGCGCTCTGCCGAACCCAGGCCGGTTGACCCGCGCGCGCGGGACAGGCGGTGCCGCCGGAGATCGTCGGGCCATCCCCGGCCGAGGCTGGCGCGGCGGCGCCGAGGCAGAGCATCAGCCCAACAACGGCGATCCGGCTGCCTCGGCCCGGCCCGGCCACCGGCTCAGCTCCAGGGCTCCATGGCGGCGGCGTTGCGTCCCGCGATGCGCCCGAAGATGAGGCAGTCGGCATAGGCGCAGGATCCCAGACGCGACGCGCCGTGCACGCCGCCCGTCACCTCGCCGGCCGCGAAGAGCCCCGGGATCGGCTCCCCGGTCGACACGTCGAGCGCGTGCGCCTCGGTGTCGATGGCCACGCCGCCCATGGTGTGATGGATCTTGGGCGCGAGGCGGACGGCGTAGAAGGGCGGCTCGTCGATTGGGGCGATATCCTGCGGCAGATAACGCCCCCAGGCCTCGTCCTCGCCCGCGGCGACGGCGGCGTTGAAGCGCTCCACCGTCTCCTTCAGGCGCTCGGCGGGGATATCGTGCGCCGCTGCCATCTCGTCGAGGCTGTCGTATTCCATCAGAACGCCCGTCTCCTTCATGCGCTGGCGTCGCTCCCCGGCGTTCCCGCCCATGCCCTTGCGCCAGCCCGCGGCGTCCACGAAGGCGATGGCACGGTTGCCGGTGCGGATAATCGCGTCGGCCCGCGTCTTGCGGTCGGCCAGCTCGTTGACGAAGCGCTCGCCCGTCTCGGTGGCGACCCAGAGGCCGTAGGAGGCCGTCGCGCCCTGCACGAAGGTCGGCGCCATGCCGAAGCCGCGCTCGTCCGGGCTGGTCCAGGGGCCGAGCTGGATCCAGGACGGCTGGATCAGCACGCAGCCGATATTCAGCGCCTCGCGCAAGGCCTCGCTGGTCGCGCCGGGGTGATTGGTGGTATCGAGTTCGCCCCCCAGCCGCGGATCCTGCAGCGCGCGGAAGGCCGGATCGCCGCCGAAGCCGCCTGTGGCCAGAACCACCCCGCGCGCGGCGCGGATCGCGCGCGGCGTGCCGCTGTCCAGATCGGGGTGCGAGAAGCCTTCGTGCACCTCGACGCCCTTCACCCGCCCGTCGCCGTCGCGGACGAGACGCTTGAGCAGCGTGCGCGTGCGCGGCTCGATGCCCATCTCCTCGAGCCTGGCGAGCTGCGGCACGACGAGGCCCGCGCCGCTGCCGGCGGCTAGCGCATAGGACCGCGGCACGGCGTGGCCGCCCAGGTGCGACAGGCCGTCGTATTCCGCGCCCAGTTCCTCGATCGACCACATCACAGTCTCGAGCGCCTTCTCGGCGACGAGTCGCGCGAGGGCGCGGTGGTTGAGATCGAGCCCGGCCGCGAGCATGTCGTCGTAAAGGGCGTCCGCGCTATCCTCGATCCCCCGCTCGGCCTGCATGGGCGACCCCGGTGCGGCGATGACACCGCCCGAGATGATCGAGTTGCCCCCCGGCACGCGCATCTTCTCCAGCAGCGCCACGGAGGCTCCGGCCTTCGCGGCCTCGTGCGCGGCGGCGAGGCCCGCGAAACCCGTGCCGATCACGACCACGTCGACGTCCTCGTCCCAGGTTTCGGGAATGGCGCGGCTTGCGGCCGCCGCCGCCCCCGCGAAAGGTGCCGCCGCTGCGACGGCGAGGCCGGATGACATCACCGCACGTCGCGTCAGCCCATGCGTTGCCTGATTGCGTTCGGACATGACACTCCCCTGGATCTGCAAGGCGCGCGACCGCGCCGCCACCTTCGAGCTTGCCGAATCGCCGGCCTGCGCGCGTTGACGGTGGACAAGAGCCGGCCCGAGAGGCGCTGTCTTCGACGGATCGCGCCTCGGCGACGGGGCCGCGATCGGTGGCACGCGCGGCCGGCGTTCCTGGTTGCCAGGCCGCTGGACAACGGGGCAAGACACCACAATACTGCAGCCTGTGATTGCAACGACCTTTCATCGAGTTCCGTCATGCACGTCCTGATCCGCAATCGCCGGCGGGGCCGCGCGCTGATCGGAATCGGCCTGGTCTCCTCGTCGCTTCCGCTATTGCGGACCGGCACGGCCTTTCCCTTTGACAGCGGGCATTGCGCACTGAATGCAACGCGGTGCGCTGCGCCGCGGGGAGTTCTGTAGTTCGCGCATGTCATTGCTGATGGGGAGCATCGAGGGCTTTCCGCGGGGGCGCACGACGGAGCAGTTGCTGGCGCTGCTGGCTGTCGATTTCGATCCGCTGCGCCGCGCCGCGGTCGTCGCGGAGCTCGGCGAGCTGGCCCGTCAGGGCGCCATTCGGCGGGGCAGGGACGGGCGGTGGCGAGCGACGGCCCAGAGCCGTGCCGTGCAGGAGGGCCCGCCCGAGCCTGCCGAATCGGGCGCGACGGGTCCCTCTTCGACCTGGCGAATCTGACGCCGGGCGCCGGGCGGGTGATGCTGCGCGACCAATACCGTTCCGCGCCCCGCATCGTGGACTACATCAGCCGCCAGTTCTACGGCGGCCGGCTTCGCGCGGCCGGCGACGTCGATCGCCTGAAGACGCCGGCTACCGCGCGGCCCGGTCTCGCCTGGACGGATGTCTCCGCGCGGAACGCACCGCAGACCGGTAACGTCAACCCGGCTGAAACGAGGGCCATCGTCGCGCATCTCGAGGCGTTGCTGAGTGACGAAGGCTACGACGGCAGCGTGGGCGTCATCACGCCCTTTCGTCCGCAGGCCGTGGCGATCGACGAGGCCGTGCGCGCGTCGCTCTCTGCGAAGGCTCTCGAAAAGGCCGCGTTCCGCGCCGGCACGGTGGACAGCTTCCAGGGGCAGGAGCGCGACCTGATCCTCTTCTCGCCCTGCCTTGGCCCGGCCAGCGCCGCCTCTGCCGTGCAGTTCGTGCAGGACGATCCCGGCGCCGAGAGCTACGATCTCGTCCGCGCAGAGGAGACCCTTCCCGCCGGCCGGCGCTACCGCAGTCCCGCGCCCGCGCGGCTCAGCCTTCAGCCGGGGCAGGACAGGATTGCGGTCTATCTCTTCAAGGAGGCGGAGCCATGGCCGCGCAAGGCCACCGTGGAGCTCGGCACAACCGTGTCGCGGGCCGCGCCGATCGACCTCTGGGTCGAGCAGATGCCGGTGGCGGGCAGCGCGCAGATCCTGCTGCGCTCACCGGCCCTCGCGAAGCAGCACACGGTGGACTGGGGCGCGGCCGAGGAGATTCACCAGGACTGGGACAGGCTCGTCAAGGAGCTCGCAACGCCGGTCCCGACGATCCCTTCGCGGCTGGTTCTGCCCTGCGGGATGCAGGCCTGGCACGACAGTCCTCGGGCACCGGGCCTCTTGTCTCTCCTGTCGCAAAACGTGGACCGCCGCCGCGTGGACTGGGACAGCCTCGCGGCGCGGCTGGCCTCACGTCCCGAGGGCAGATACTGTATCTCCAGCGACGGAGAGCTTCCGGGCGCTGTTCCCGAGCCGGCCCGGGCGGAACTGACGCGGCTGACAGAGCGGGCGATCGGGGAGCTGGAGGAACAGATCGCGGGCCGCGCCGCCCCCGACACCGGCCCGCTGAAGTTCCTAACCTGGCAATTCCGGCTCTGTCCGCCATCGGTGGCCGACAATCTGATCGCCGCGCTCGAGGGAGACAGCGCGGTGAGCAGGCTTTTCTCACATCCG
The DNA here is from genome assembly GCF_003298775.1 of Rhodosalinus halophilus. GTDB lineage: Bacteria > Pseudomonadota > Alphaproteobacteria > Rhodobacterales > Rhodobacteraceae > Rhodosalinus > Rhodosalinus halophilus. The sequence continues at coordinate 21,110 of NZ_QNTQ01000008.1, forward strand.
TCGCATTGGAAACTGGCGCTGCAGGGGCTCGGGCGGATCGCGGGCTCGGCCGCGCAGGAGCGGGCAGCGCTCGGCGCGCTTCTGCGCCGGACGCCCGCGCGCTGGAACTGGCAGCGCGAAACCGCCTGCGCGGCCTTCCTGCTGTCGCGCTCGGAGACCGCGCCCAGCTTCCTCGCGCGATCCGACGTCGAGGTGCTCGTCGCGCGGGTGGTCGCAGAGTTCCGCGACAATCGCGGCACTGAATACACGACGTTCTTCTACGCGCCGTTCCTCCTCGTCGGCCTCCTGCGCTGGCGTCTGGTGGATCGCTACGCACTGGTCGCAGGCCGCGATCCGGCCGCGGACAGGCTGGACGACGCGATCAACGCTACGCTGCCCGACCTCCGGCGGGCGGCCGAAAGAAAGCCCGCTCTAGGGAAATACCTGAAAATCCTCGAGGATGCGCGGGACGAGTTGCGCGGCGAAGGGGCCAATCCGGAGCTGCTCATGGACATCTACGGCAGCGCGTCGACCGGGTGAGCCCGCGCGATCTGGCCATGACAGGGGGAGCGAAAGCTGGAGATCACGACAGGCCTGATCGCGGAGCGGCCCTGGATCGGTCTGATCCTCGACCTGCAAGAGACCCAGGAGATCACGCGACCGGGACACGTCACCGGGACTGTTTCGAACCGATGGCCAAGGGCAGCGCGGCTGCCCAGCGGATCGCGCGCCTCGTCAATGCCTGCGCCGCGTCTCGCCGAAGGGTCGACGGGCAGGTCTGGCAGCCTCGGCACAGAATGCGCGGCGCAACGATCGACCGGACCCCCGGCCATCCGGTGCTGAGGGTGGCCGAGCTGCCGTGCCGATCGAGAGCGATTAACGGCTTCCGGATGCCTTGCACCGCCTCCCTGATGCCGGCCAACTCCTCCACGGCGCTCGGCAATTCCTCACCCCTTCGATTCTCGGTTTCTCTCGGTCGATCCACGATCAATCCCGGCAAGGCAGCCGAGGTCATCGGAGCCCGGTCCCGGTGACAAATCGGGCAACAGCGGCCGGGCGTGACCCAAGTCCGCCTGACCGTCCTTACGGCAAGGGAGTGATTATGGGATATTGTCTGGCTCCGGCGGCAGGATTCGAACCTGCGACCAATTGATTAACAGTCAACTGCTCTACCACTGAGCTACGCCGGAGCGGTGACTGGCCTATAGCAAGGGCGGCGCGGCGCGTCCAGAGCCTGCGGCCGGTTTTTCACGCCGCTCCCGTCGGGTGGAACTCTGCCTCGGCCGAGAGCGGGCCGGCCGGGCGGACGAGGCCCCGGCCGGCCAGATCGACGAGATGGGCGAAGACGTTGCGTGCCGCCGCGGGGAGCAGTGCGGGCGGGGTGTCGGCGTAGATCCGGCGGGCGAGCGCATCAGGGCTGCCGGGCGCCTCGGCAAGCGCGGCGCGAATCTGCGCTTCGCGGCTGCGGCGGTGGGCGATCAGCCAGTCGAGGCGCGCCGCGGGATCCTCGACCGGCGCGCCGTGGCCGGGATGGAAGCTCTGCCAGCGCACGGACGCGAGGCGCGCGCAGGAGGCCATGAAATCGGTGAGATCGCCGTCGGGCGGCGAGACCAGCGAACTCGCCCATCCCATCACCAGATCGCCGGTGAAGAGCGCCTCCGCCTCGCGCCAGGCGAAGCACATGTGATTGCCGAAATGCCCCGGCGTGTGCAGCGCGGCCAGCCGCCAGCCGTCCCCCTCGACCTCCGCCGCGTCGGCCAGTGCGATGTCCGGCGCGAAGCCTGCATCCACCCCCTCGCCGCCGCCGGCGAGACCCTCCGCCGCGAGCCGGCGCATCACCGCGCTCCGCCCCGAACGGGCGTCGCCGAAGGCCAGCACCGGCGCGCCGGTCGCGTCGCTCAGTCGCCGGGCGAGCGGCGCGTGGTCGAGATGGGCGTGGGTCACGAGAATATGGGTGATGTGCTGCTCCGGCCGCAGAGCGTCGAGGATCGCCTCCAGATGCGCAGGCTGGTCGGGGCCCGGGTCGATCACGGCGAGGCCGCGCTGGCCCAGGAGATAGGTGTTCGTCCCCCAGAAGGTCATCGGCGAGGGGTTGGGCGCGAGGATGCGGCGCAGCCCCGGCGCGAGGGTGACGGGAACGCCGGCGCGCGGCGCCTCGGGGCCGGTTTGCTGCTGGGTCATTGCGCTTCCGCTTTCCGACATCGGCGCCTAGGTTTAGGCATGTTCTTCGGCTGGCTCAAACGCTACGTGCCGCGCGGACTCTACGGCCGCGCCGCGCTGATCCTGATCCTTCCCGTCGTCACGCTGCAACTCGTGGTCTCTGTGGTCTTCGTGCAGCGACACTTCGAGGGGGTGACCGAGCAGCTGACCCGCGGCGTCGCGCTGGAGCTTCGGCTCGTGCTCGACCGGCTCGAGGCCGCCGGCTGGCAGGAGGCCGGGCAGGTGGCCGGGGCCTTGCGGTATCGTCTGCGGCCCGTTTCCGCCGGTGCGGTTCCGGCCGACGACAGCCTGCGCTTCTACGATTTCTCCGGCCGTGTCGTGATCCGCGAGCTCGACGCGCGGCTGCCGGGTTTTCTCGCGCTCGAGCTGCCCGACGATTTCGACGTCACGCTCTACGCGGCGAGCGCGCGTGGGCCGGTGGCGCTCGACTTCGAGCGCGAGCGGGTGTCGGCCTCGAATCCGCACCAGCTTCTGGTGAACATGGTGGTCTTCGGCGTGATCTTCACGGTGATCGCCTTTCTCTACCTGCGCAACCAGCTGCGGCCGATCACGCGGCTGGCGGAGGCGGCCGAGGCCTTCGGGCGGGGCCAGGTGCTGCCCTACAAGCCCTCGGGCGCCGTCGAGGTGCGCGCGGCGGGCCGCGCCTTTCTCGACATGCGGGAGCGGATCGAGCGGCATATCGAGCAGCGCACCATGATGCTCTCGGGCATCAGCCACGACCTGCGCACGCCGCTCACGCGCCTGCGGCTGGGGCTCAGCATGCTCGACGCAGAGGACCGCGCCCCGCTCGAGCGCGACGTGGAGGACATCGAGCGCCTGGTGGACGAGTTCCTCAGCTTCGCCCGGGGTGAGGCGGTCGCGGGCGAGGCGGTGGCGACCGATCCGCTGGCGCTGGTGCGCGAGGTCGTGGAGGATGCGGCGCGCAGCGGCGCGCCGGTCACGCTGGCCGAAGTCGAGGCGGCGGGGCAGGTGGCGCTCCGCCCGCTCGCCGTGCGCCGGGCGCTGGAGAACCTGATCGCCAACGCGGTGCGCTACGCCACGCGCGCCGAGGTCTCGGTGACGGCCAAGGGCGACATGCTGTGCATCGCGGTGGAGGACGACGGCCCCGGCATCCCGCCCGAGCGACGCGCAGAGGCGCTCAAGCCCTTCGCCAGGCTCGATCCCGCGCGCAACCAGGACCGGGGAACCGGCGTGGGGCTGGGCCTCGCGATCGCGGCGGATGTGGCGCGCGCCCATGGCGGTGCGCTGAAGCTGGCCGAGAGCGCGCGGCTGGGCGGTCTGCGGGCGGAGCTCCGCCTCGCCCGTTAGAGTCCTTGGGGGCAGGCCCGACCGGCGTGCCGGTGCAGCCGCGACACGAAGCGCGCCGAACGAGCTGCTGCGCGCTCAGCGCCCCTCGCGCAGCTTGAAGCGCTGCACCTTGCCGGTCTGGGTCTTGGGCAGCGCGTCGCAGAAGACGACCCGGCGCGGATACTTGTAGGGCGCGATGGTCGCCTTCACGAAGTCCTGCAGGGTCTTGACCATCGCCTCGTCGCCCGTTGCGCCCTCGGCCAGGACCACATGCGCCTCGACGATGGCGCCGCGGTCGGGGTCCGGGGCGCCGATCACGGCGCATTCCGCCACCGCGTCGTGCTTGAGCAGCGCGGCCTCCACTTCCGGCCCGGCGATGTTGTAGCCCGACGAGATGATCATGTCGTCCGAGCGCGCGGCGAAATGGAAATAGCCGTCTTCGTCCTGAAAGAAGGTGTCGCCGGTGATGTTCCAGCCGTCCTGCACGTAGTCACGCTGGCGCGGGTCGGCCATGTAGCGGCAGCCGGTGGGCCCCTTTACCGCGAGCCTTCCGGGGATCCCGCGCTCGACCTCGTTCATCTCGTCGTCGACGATCTTCGCCTCGTAGCCCGTGACCGGAAACCCGGTGCAGGCGGGCTTCGCGTCACCCAGGCGGTTGGAGATGAAGATGTGCAGCATCTCCGTCGCGCCGATCCCGTCGAGCAGCGGCTTGCCCGTGCGCCGCATCCAGTCCTCGAAGACGGGGCCGGGCAGGGTCTCGCCCGCCGAGACGGCGCAGCGCAGGGACGACAGGTCGGCGCCGTCCTCCATCGCGCGCAGCATGGCGAGATAGGCCGTGGGCGCGGTGAAGCAGACCGTCGCGCGATAGCGCTCGATGATCTCGATGAGGTTGGGCGGCGAGGCGGTCTCGAGCAGCGCCGCCGCCGCGCCGAAGCGCAGCGGGAACACCGCGAGCCCGCCGAGGCCGAAGGTGAAGGCCAGCGGCGGCGAGCCCACGAAGATGTCCTCGGGCGTGACCTTCAGCACCTCCTTCGCGTAGCCGTCCGCGATGATCAGGATGTCGCGGTGGAAATGCATCGTGGCCTTGGGCTGGCCGGTGGTGCCGGAGGTGAAGCCCAGCAGCGCCACGTCGTCGCGCCCGGTGCGCACCGCCTCGAACCGCACCGGTTTGTCGAGCGCCGCGCGGTCCAGCTCGGCGTCGTGGCTCGCGGTGCCGTCGAAGCCCACCACCGTCTCGAGCGTGCGCGAGTCCTTCGCGCAGGTCACGAGATCGTCCATCAGACGCGTGTCGCACAGCGCGAGCGTGACCTCGGCCTTGTCCACGATCTTGCCCAGCTCGCCGGCGCGCAGCATCGGCATGGTGTTGACGACGACCGCTCCCGCCTTGGTCGCAGCCAGCCAGCAGGCCACCATCGCGGGATTGTTTGCAGAGCGGATCAGCACGCGGTTTCCGGGCCTTACGCCGTAGTCTTCCACCAGTGCGCGGGCCAGGCGGTTGGTCCAGTCGGCGAGTTCCTTGTAGGTCCGCCGCCGCCCGTTGCCGATGAGGGCGGTGTGATCGCCGAAGCCCTTTTCCACCATTCGGTCGGTGAGTTCGACGCCGACGTTGAGCCAATCGGGATAGTCGAAGCCGTCGAGCCGCATCTCCGGCCATTCCCCGAAGGGCGGCAGGTTGTCGCGCGCGAAGGTGTCCTCGTGGCCGCTCGGTCCCAGCTCGATGCTCATGGTTCGCTCCCCCCGTTGCGTTGGCCGCGTTCTTGGCGTGTCTCAGCCCATGGTCTGGCGCGCGATGATGATCTTCTGCACGTCGCTCGCGCCCTCGTAAATCCTGAGCGCGCGAATCTCGCGATACAGGCTCTCGACGATCTCGCCCGACTTCACGCCGTCGCCGCCGTGCAGCTGCACGGCCTGGTCGATGACCTTCTGTGCGGTCTCGGTCGCGTGCAGCTTGGCCATCGCGGCCTCGCGGCTCACCCGCGCGGCGCCCATGTCCTTCGTCCAGGCCGCGCGATAGACGAGCAGCGCCGAGGCGTCGACGCCCAGCGCCATCTCGGCGATGTGGCCCTGCACCATCTGAAGCTCGGCCAGCTTCGCGCCGCCCACCTCGCGGGCCGTGACCCGCGCCACCGCCTCGTCGAGCGCGCGGCGCGCAAAGCCCAGCGCCGCGGCCCCCACGGTGGAGCGGAAGACGTCGAGCACCGACATGGCGATGGCGAAGCCGCGGCCGCCTTCGCCGATCCTTGCATCGGCGGGCAGCTTCACACCGTCGAAGGAGAGCCGCGCCAGCGGATGCGGCGCGATCACCTCAAGCCGCTCCGCGACCGTCAGGCCCGGCGTGTCGGCGGGGACGAGAAAGGCCGAGAGCCCCTTGGCGCCCGGCGCCTCGCCGGTGCGGGCGAAGACGGTGTAGACATCGGCGATCCCGCCGTTGGAAATCCAGGTCTTCTCCCCGTCGAGCCGCCAGCCGTCGCCCTCGGGCGTCGCGGTCATCGCCGTGTTGGCCACGTCGGAGCCGCTCGCCGGCTCGGTCAGCGCGAAGGCCGAGATCGCCTCGCCCGCCCGCGTCCTTTCCAGCCAGGCGCGCTGGTCGGGCGTGCCGAAGAGCGAGACCGCGCCCATCCCCAGGCCCTGCATCGCGAAGGCGAAATCTGCGAGCCCGTCATGCCGCGCGAGCGTCTCGCGGATGAGGCAGAGCGCGCGCACGTCGAGCGTCTCGCCCTCGGCCGCGCCCGAGTGGCGCAGGAAGCCCGCCGCGCCGAGATCGGCCACCAGCTTGCGGCAGGCGGCGTCGACGTCCGAATGATCAACCGGGAGGTTGGCCGCGCACCACGCGTCCAGCCGTTCGGCCAACGCGCGGTGACGATCCTCGAAAAACGGCCAGCGAAGGAAACTCTCGTCTGCCATGTCCCTGTCGTGTCCTTTGCGGTGAGCGGCGTTTTTTTCGTATGAAAGATCGCCGCGGTCTCTGTGACGCCCGCGAAGAGTTTTCGATCGAAAATTCTTCTTCAGTCTCCCTGGAAGACCGGCTTTTCCTTCGCTGCGAAGGCGCGGTAGGCGCGCCGGAAATCCTCGGTCTGCATGCAGATCGCCTGTGCCTGCGCCTCCGCCTCGATCGCCTGATCGAGGCCCATCGACCATTCCTGATTGAGCTGCGTCTTGGTCATCATGTGCGCGAAGTTCGGCCCCGCCGCGATCTTCGCAGCCAGCGCCAGCGCTTCCTCCTCCAGCTTGTCGGCCGGGTGAAGCGCGTTGAAGAAGCCCCAGTTCAGCCCCTCCTCGGCCGACATCGACCGGCCGGTGTAGAGCAGTTCGGCCGCCCGGCCCTGGCCGATGATGCGGGGCAGCATCGCGCAGGCGCCCATGTCGCAGCCCGCCAGCCCGACACGGGTGAACAGGAAGGCCGTCTTCGCCTCGGGCGTGCCCAGGCGCAGGTCCGAGGCCATGGCGACGATCGCTCCCGCTCCGGCGCAGACGCCGTCCACCGCCGCGATCACGGGCTTGCCGCAATGGATCATGGCCTTGACCAGATCCCCGGTCATCCGCGTGAAGGCCAAAAGATCCTTCATGTCCATCTCGGTGAGCGGGCCGATGATGTCGTGCACGTCGCCGCCGGACGAGAAGTTTCCAGCGTTCGAGGCGAAGATCACTACGTCCACGTCCTCGGCGTAGGCCAGCGCGCGAAAGGTGTCGCGCAGCTCGGCGTAGCTGTCGAAGGTGAGCGGGTTCTTGCGGTCCGGCCGGTTCAGCCGGATCGTCGCGACCCCGTCCGCGCAGCGCCACTGGAAGTGCGTGGGCTCAATCCCGGCCATCCGCGTCATGCTGGTCTCTCCCTATGCGTGCGAGCAGCTCGATCGCCGGATCGAGCTCCTCGGCTGTGATGTCCTTCAAGAGTTCGTTCACCCGCGCTTCGTGCCAGCCCGCCATCTCCGCGAAGCGGGCGCGCCCGTCCTCGGTCAGCCGCACGCGCATCGCGCGGCGGTCGCCCTCGACGCGCAGGCGCTCGACGTGGCCCTCGCCGGCGAGCCGCTCGACGATGCCGGTGACGTTGCCGTTCGAGACCTTGAGCATTGCGGAAAGCTCGCTCATGCGCAGGCCGGCGGGCCGGCGGTAGAGCGCGGCCAGCACGTCGAAGCGGGGCAGGGTGCTGTCGTGCTCGGTCCTGAGTTCGTCGCGCAGCCGCGCCTCGATGTGGCGCGTGGCTTCGAGCATGCGCAGCCACAGGCGCAGCCGCTGTTTGGAGAGGGGCGCACGCGCCGCCTCCTCCGCCCTGTCGGGCGTCCTCGGCTCCGGCGCGCTCATGTCTCGCCTCCGGAGATCGAGATCGCCTGCCCGGTGATGCCGTCGGAGCCCGGCCCGCAGAGCCACAGCGCGGCGGCGGTGACCTCTTCGGGGCGGATCAACCGCTTCTGCGGGCTGTTCTTCGCCAGCTCCGCGCGTGCCTCCGTCTCGCTCATGCCGGTCTTCTCGACGATGTTGGCCACGCTTCGGTCGGTCATCTCGGTGTCGAGAAAGCCGGGGCAGAGGGCGTTGACGGTGACGTTGGACCGCGCGGCCTCGAGCGCCGCGGCGCGCACCAGGCCCACGACCCCGTGCTTGGCGGCCGTGTAGGCGGTGACGTAGGGGTAGCCCTTGAGCCCCGAGGTCGAGGCCACGGCGATAAGGCGGCCCCAGTCGGCCTTCCTGAGCCGCGTCCAGCCCTCGCGCAGGGTGTAGAAGACGCCAGTGAGGTTCACCGCGAGCATGTGGTCCCAGAGCGCGTCGTCGGTGCGGTGGAGCGGCGCGCTTTCGGCGGCGCCAGCGTTGGCGACGACGATTTCCGGGCTGCCGGCCGCCTCGAACATGGCCTTGACCGACGCCGGATCGGTCACGTCGCACCGCACGGGGCGGAGGGCAGGGTGGCCCCCGGCCACCTGCTCGAGCGCCTCCATCCGTCGGCCGGCGATCCAGACGGTGGCCCCGGCCGCCGCCAGCCCGCGGGCCAGGTCGGCGCCAAGCCCCGAGCCTCCGCCCGTGACCAGCGCGGTGCGGCCCTCCAGCGTCATACCCGGATGCCCATCCCCTCGCCGCGCTCGGCGAGGCGCATCAGCTGGTTGCGCCCCTCGAGGTAGGGCAGCGGCCATTCCTCCTCGGTGTCGCCCAGGGCGGCCGCCGCGTGCAGCGTCCAGTAGGGATCGGCCAGATGCGGCCGCGCCAGCGCCACGAGGTCCGCGCGCCCCGCCATCAGGATCGAGTTCACATGGTCGGGCTCGTAGATGTTGCCCACCGCCATGGTGGGCATCTTGAGCTCGTTGCGGATGCGGTCGGAGAAGGGCGTCTGGAACATCCGGCCGAAGAGCGGCTCGCCATGGGTCGAGGTCTGCCCGGTGGAGACGTCGATCATGTCGGCGCCCGCCTCGCGGAACATGCGCGCGATCTCGACGGCCTCCGCCGCGTCCACGCCGCCCTCCTTGACCCAGTCGGTCGCCGAGATGCGCACCGACATCGGCTTGTCCTCCGGCCAGACCGCGCGCATCGCGCGGAAGACCTCGAGCGGATAGCGCATCCGGTTCTCGAGGCTGCCGCCGTATTCGTCGCTGCGCTGGTTCGACAGCGGCGAGATGAAGGACGAGATCAGGTAGCCGTGGCCGGCGTGCAGCTCGGCCATGTCGTAGCCCGCGCGGTTCGCCATCTCGGTCGCGGCGACGAATTCATCGCGCACGCGGTCCATGTCGGCGCGGTCCATTTCGCGCGGGATCTGGCTGCCCTCGGTCCAGGGGATGGGCGAGGGGCCCATGACCGGCCAGTTGCCCTCCTTCAGCGGGTAATGCATGCGCTCCCAGCCCAGCTGGGTCGAGCCCTTGCGCCCCGAGTGGCCGATCTGCATGCAGAGCTTCGCGTCCGTCTCGGCGTGGACGAAATCCGCCAGCCGCTTCCACGCGGCCTCGTGCTCGGGCGCGTAGAGGCCGGGGCATCCGGGGCTGATCCGCCCCTCGGCAGAAACGCAGGCCATCTCGGTGTAGACGAGGCCCGCGCCGCCCTTGGCGCGTTCGGCATAGTGGACGAAATGCCAGTCGGTGGGGCAGCCGTCCACGGCCTTGTATTGCGCCATCGGCGAGACGACGACGCGGTTCTTCAGCCGCATCTCGCGCAGGCGGAAGGGGGCGAACATCGGTGCGCGGTGGCTGCCGTTGTTGCCGGCCTGCGCCTGGAACCATTCCTCCGCCTCGCGCAGCCACTCGGGGTCGCGCAGGCGCAGGTTCTCGTGGCTGATCCGCTGGCTGCGGGTGAGCAGCGAGTAATTGAACTGGATCGGGTCGAAGTCGAGGTAGCGCTCGACCTGCTCGAACCATTCGAGCGAGTTGCGCGCCGCCGACTGAAGGCGCATCACCTCCAGGCGGCGCTCTTCCTGATACCGTTCGAAGGCCGCTTCCATGGTGGGCTCGGAATGCAGGTATTCCGCGAGCGCGATGGCGCTGTCCATGGCAAGGCGCGAGCCCGAACCGATGGAGAAATGCCCCGTCGCCGCCGCGTCGCCCATCAGGACGACGTTCTCGTGATACCACTTCTCGCAGATCACGCGCGGGAAATTCATCCAGACCGCCGAGCCGCGCAGGTGGGCGGCGTTCGACATCAGCTCGTGCCCGTCCAGGTGATCCTTGAAGACCTCGGTGCAGGTGTCGACGATCTCTTCCTTCGTCATGTCCTCGAAACCGAAGTTGTCCCAGGTCTTCTGGTCGGTCTCGACGATGAAGGTCGCCGTGTTCTCGTCGAACTGGTAGGCGTGCGCCCACATCCAGCCGTGCTCGGTCTTCTCGAAGATGAAGGTGAAGGCGTCGTCGAACTTCTGGTGGGTGCCCAGCCAGATGAACTTGCACAGCCGCACGTCGATGTCGGGCTTGAAGACATCCTCGTATTCCTTGCGGACCTTCGAGTTCAGCCCGTCCGCCGCGACGACGAGATCGTATTGCTTGCGGTAGTTCTCGGCCGTGTCGAACTCGGTCTCGAACTTCAGTTCCACGCCCAGCTCGCGCGCGCGCTCCTGCAGCAGGATCAGAAGCTGCTTGCGCCCGATGCCGGCGAAGCCGTGGCCGCCCGAGACGATGCGCGTGTCGCCCTTGATGACGGCGATGTCGTCCCAGTAGGCGAAATGCGACCGGATTGCCTCGGCGCTCTTGGGGTCGTTCTTTTCCAGCCGCGACAGCGCGTCGTCGGAAAGCACCACGCCCCAGCCGAAGGTGTCGTTGGCGCGGTTGCGCTCCAGCACCGTCACCTCGTGCGACGGGTCGCGCAGTTTCATGCTGATCGCGAAGTAGAGCCCCGCGGGCCCTCCGCCCAGACAGATGATCTTCATGGCCGCCTCTCCTCTGGCTGGATCGTGGGCGAGCCTGCCAGCCCGCGCCACATATTTCAAGCCTGAAATTTTAGGCTTGAAATACGTCGCGGCAAGGGGCAGACTGATCCGCGACCGGAAAGCGAGAGGAGGAGCCATGCCCGCGATCACGGTGCACCCCGAAGGCTGGAAGCCCGCCAAGGGTTACGCGAACGGCATGGTGGCAGAGGGCCGCGTGCTCTTCGTCGGCGGACAGATCGGCTGGACCGCCGACCAGGTTTTCGAAGCGAAGGATTTCCTTGGGCAATGCGAGCAGGCGCTGAAGAACATTCGCGCCGTGGTCGAGGCGGCTGGCGGCACGGTCGAGGATATCGCGCGGCTGACCTGGTATGTCACCGACAAGCGTGAATACCTCGCGAAGCAGCGCGAGATGGGGCAGGTCTATCGCTCGGTCATGGGCTATCACTTCCCGGCGATGACGATGGTCGTGGTCTCCGCGCTCGTCGAGGACGAGGCGATGGTCGAGATCGAGGCGACCGCGGTTCTGCCTTGACGGGGCCGGACCGCGCTCCGAAGCTGACGACAGGGCGCCCGGCAAGGCGCTGGCGATAACAGGGAGAGAAAAGATGAAACTTGGCAAAAGCTTGCTGGCCGGTGTTTGCGCGCTGGCGATGGTGCCGGCGGCGCAGGCCGCGGACGTGAAGGTAGGGCTGATCAGCACGCTGTCCGGCGGCGGCGCGGCGCTTGGCGTCGATATCCGCGACGGCTTCCTCCTCGGCATCGAGCATGCGGGCGTGGACAACGTCGAGGTCGTCGTCGAGGACGACCAGCGCAAGCCCGAGGTGGCGGTGCAGGTCGCCGACGAGCTGATCCAGTCCGAAGAGGTCGACATCCTGACCGGCATCGTCTTTTCCAACATCGCGCTCGCCGTGGTTCCTTCGGCGGTGAACCAGGGCAAGTTCTACGTCTCGCCCAACGCGGGGCCCTCGCAGCTCGCCGGGCGCGGCTGCCACCCCAATTACTTCAACGTCTCCTGGCAGAACGACGCGATGCACGAGGCCGCGGGCGCCTATGCCAATGACGCGGGTTATGAAAGCGCCTTCATCATGGCGCCGAACTACCCGGCGGGCCAGGACGGGCTGACGGGCTTCAAGCGCTTCTACGAGGGCGAGGTCGTCTCCGAGGTCTACACCAAGCTCGGGCAGACCGACTACGCCGCCGAGATCGCCCAGATCCGCGCGAGCGAGGCCGACGTCGCCTATTTCTTCCTGCCGGGCGGCATGGGCATCTCGTTCCTCAAGCAGTATGCCGACGCGGGCGTCGACATTCCGCTGATCGGGCCGGGCTTCAGCTTCGACCAGACGATCCTCCCGGCCGTGGGCGACGCGGCCGCGGGCGTGCGCAACACCTCCGAGTGGAGCCCGGACCTCGACAACGCGGCCAACCAGCGCTTCGTCGAGGGCTTCCGCGAAGCCTATGACCGCATCCCGTCGATGTACGCGGCACAGGCCTATGACGCCGCGCAGCTCATCGTCTCGGCGATGGGCAAGGCGGATGTCTCGGACGCCGACGCCTTCCGCGCGGCGCTGCGCGAGGCCGACTTCGACAGTGTCCGCGGCGACTTCGAGTTCGCCCCCAACCAGCACCCGATCCAGGACGTCTACGTCCGCGAGGTCGTGCAGCAGGACGGCGTCTGGACCAACATGATCGTCGGGCCCAGCCTGCAGGACCATTCCGACGTCTACGGCGAAGACTGCAACATGTGATCGCCCGCGCGCCGGGGCGCGAGGATCCCGGCGCGCGGTCCACCCCTGGGGACAGCGGCGGCAGAGCCGCCGCAGCGGGGTGCGCGTGACAGGCGTGCGGGGTAGCCATGACCACGATCCTATTCATCGAACAGGTGCTGAACGGGCTGCAGTTCGGCGTGATGCTGTTCCTGATGGCGGCCGGGCTCACGCTGGTCTTCGGGGTCATGGGGCTCATCAACCTCGCGCACGGCTCGCTCTACATGATCGGCGCCTTCGCCGCGGCGACCGTCTCGGCCGCGACGGGCAACTTCGTCCTCGGTCTGGTGGCGGCGCTGGCTGCCGCCGCGATGGCCGGCGCGGTTGTCGAGATTGCGGTGATCCGCCGGCTCTACCGGCGCGACCACCTTGACCAGGTGCTGGCGACCTTCGCGCTGATCCTGATCTTCTCCGAGGGCACGCGCTGGGTCTTCGGTTCGTTTCCGCTCTACCTCGACATTCCCGAGATGCTTTCGGGGCCGGTCACGCTTCCGGGCGGGATCGAGTATCCGGTCTACCGGCTCTTCATCATCGTGATGGGCCTCGCGGTCGCCGCGCTGCTCTTCTGGCTGATCGCGCGCACGCGGCTGGGCATCCAGATCCGCGCGGGCGAGGCCGACCGCGAGATGATCGCGGCGCTCGGCATCGACATCTCGAAGCTCTACACCGTGGTCTTCGCGCTCGGCGCGGCGCTCGCCGGGATGGCCGGTGCGCTGGTGGGCGCGATCCAGTCGGTCGAGGTGGGGATGGGCGAGCCGGTTCTGATCCTCGCCTTCGTGACGATCATCATCGGCGGCATCGGCTCGATCAAGGGCGCCTTCGTGGGCGCGCTGCTGGTGGGGCTGATCGACACGCTGGGGCGCACCATGCTGCCGCTGGTGTTCGGCAGCTTCATGGCGGATGCCTCTGCCGCCACGACGGTGGGCTCGGCGCTCGCCTCCATGCTGATCTACATCCTGATGGCGGGCGTGCTCATCGCCCGGCCGCAGGGGCTTTTCGGAGCGGCGGCCTGAGATGCGGCGCGAAACCATCATCAACGCGGCGCTCGCGATCGGGCTGCTCGCGATCCCGCTCTGGGCGCATGTCACGGGCGAGATCTTCACCATCACGCTGAGCACCCGGGTCGCCATCCTTGCGCTGGCGGCCGTGGGGCTGAACCTGGCGCTGGGTCTCGGCGGGCTGATCTCCTTCGGCCATGCCGCCTATTTCGGGCTGGGCGGCTACGCGATGGGGATTCTGGCTTTCCACGCGCAGAATTACGACCCGATCTTCACCTGGCCCTTCGTCTTCGCGGGCACCAAGCAGATGCTGGTGATCTGGGTGGTCGCGCTGATCGTCTCGGGGCTTGCCGCCTTCGTGATCGGGATGCTGACGCTGCGCACCTCGGGCGCCTATTTCATCATGGCGACGCTCGCCTTCGGGCAGATGCTCTACTACCTCTTCGTGAGCTGGCCGAAGTACGGCGGCGAGGACGGGATGTCGATCTACCTGCGCAACGACTTCCCGGGCGTGAATACGCTCGACCCGATCCAGTTCTTCCTGATCTGCTACGTCCTGCTCATGCTGGGCATCTTCGTGAGCTGGCGCATCGCGCGCTCGCCCTTCGGGCTCGCGCTTCAGGCGTCGCGGCAGAACGCCGAGCGGGTCGAGACGGTGGGCATCACCCCCTTCCGCATCCGGCTGGCCGCCTTCGTGATCTCGGGCATGATCACCGGGCTCGCGGGCGCGCTGATGGCCGATCTCAACCGTTTCGTCGGCCCCACCATGTTCAGCTGGCAGACCAGCGGAGAAATCATGATCCTCGTGATCCTGGGCGGTGTCGCGCGGCTTTACGGTCCGGTCGCGGGGGCCGCGCTCTTCATCCTGCTCGAGCACTGGCTGGGCGGCGTCAGCGACTACTGGCTGGCCTTCGTGGGCGCGCTGCTGCTGCTCGTCGTGCTCTTCGCCCGCGGCGGGCTGATTGGCTCGCTCGCGGGGCGGGAGGTGGCGCATGACTGAGCCCGTTCTCGAGATTCGCCACGTGCACAAGAACTTCGGCGCGCTCCGGGCGAGCCACGACATCAACCTGACGCTGCTGCCGGGCGAGATACACGCGCTGATCGGCCCGAACGGGGCGGGGAAATCCACGCTCATCAAGCAGATCGCCGGCAACCTTCGCCCCGACGCGGGCGAGATCCGTTTTCTCGGGCAGGACGTGACCGAGCTCGACACCGTGAGCCGCGCGCGGATGGGGCTGGGGCGCAGCTTCCAGATCTCCTCGGTGATCCCGGAGTTCACGGTGCTGCAGAACGTGGTGCTGGCACTGCAGGGGGCGCAGGGCACCTCCTACCACTTCTTCCGCGCCGTGCTGAAGGATCGCGAGACGACGGCCAAGGCCCGTGAGGCGGCGGAGCGCGTGGGCCTGGGCGACCGCCTCGCCGTCTGGGCGCAGGATCTCAGCCATGGCGAGCGGCGCAAGCTCGAGATCGCGATGGCGCTGGCGCTGGAGCCGAAAGCCTTCCTGCTCGACGAGCCGATGGCCGGCATGGGCACCGAAGGCGCCGCCGAGATGACCCGCTTTCTCGATCAGCTGCGGCACGAGGCGCCGATCCTGCTGGTGGAGCACGACATGGATGCGGTCTTCAGCCTCGCCGACCGGATCAGCGTGCTGGACTACGGCGAGATCATCGCCACCGGCACGGTCGAGGAGATCCGCACCAATCCCGAAGTGCGCCGCGCCTACCTGGGCGAGGACGAGGAGGCGGTCTGATGGCGCTGTTGCAGCTTTCGGGGATCGAGGCCGCCTATGGTGCAAGCCAGGCGCTCTTCGGCGTCGATCTGGAGGTCGCCGAAGGCGAGGTCGTGGCGCTCATGGGCCGCAACGGCATGGGCAAGACGACGACCATCCGCGTGGCCTGCGGCATGCTGCCGGCGCGCGCCGGGCGCATCGCGTTCGACGGGCAGGACATCACGAAGCTGCCCTCGCACAAGGTCGCGCGCCTGGGCGTGGGGCTCGTGCCCGAGGGCCGGCGCTGTTTCGCGCCGCTCACGGTCGAGGAGAACCTCGTCGCCGCCGCGCGCCCCGGACACTGGGATTTCGAGGCGGTCTCGAAGCTTTTCCCGCGCCTCGCCGAGCGGCGCGATCAGCGCGCCGCCTCGCTCTCGGGCGGCGAGCAGCAAATGCTGGCCATCGGCCGCGCGCTGATGACCAACCCGCGGCTGCTCATCCTCGACGAGGCGACCGAGGGGCTGGCCCCCGTCGTGCGGCAGGAGATCTGGGCCGCCATCGGCAAGCTCAAGGCCGAGACGGGCCTCGCCATCCTCGTCGTGGACAAGTCGCTCAAGGAGCTGGCCAAGGTCGCGGATCGGGCCGTGATCCTCGAGCGCGGCCAGACGGTCTGGACCGGCGGCATCGACACGCTGGAGCGCGAGGTGACGGACCGCTACCTGGGCGTCTAGTGCACCGGGGCCGGGCCGCCGACGATCCCCTCGTCGAAGAGCCGCCCGATCTCGCCGGACCCGAGCCCCGCGACGTCGGCCAGCACCTGTTCGGTGTGCTCGCCCAGACGCGGCGCGGGCCGCGCCGGATCGCGGCCGGCGGCCGAGAACTCCAGCGGGCTTGCCGGCACGAGGTAGTCGCCGATCCCGGGCTGGGTCAGCATCGAAAACATCGGGTTCTCGGTCGACAGGTCCGGGTCCTCGTCCAGCGCGGTGCGGAAATCGCGGAAGATCGACCATGTGACGCCATGCGCGTCGAAGCTTTCGGCGAAGTCGGACACGGCGCGTGCCGCGAACCAGGGCGCGAGGATCTGCGTGATCTCGTGCCGCGCGCGGAAGCGGTTGCCTTCCTCGGTCAGGTCGAGGCCCAGCCGCTCGGCGAGCTGCGCCATCGCCTCGCCCGTGCCCGTCGCCTTCAGCAGTCCTTGCCACTGGCGCCGGGTGAGACCCACCACCATGACACGCCGCCCGTCGGCGCAGAGGAAATCCTGCCCGTAGGCGCCGAAGAGCGCGTTGCCCGCCTTGGGGCGGCTTTCGCCCGTCAGCGTCGTCTCGCCGATGATGCCCAGATGCCCCAGCATCGCCGCCGCGACATCCTTGAGCGCCACCTCCACCTGCTGGCCGCGGCCGGTCTTGAGGCGTTGGCGCTCCGCCGCGAGCAGGCCGGCGACCGCGAGGTTGCCGGCGATGCAGTCCCAGGCCGGCAGGACATGCGCCACCGGCTCGGTGGAGCCCTCGGGGCCGGTCGCGTCGGGAAAGCCCAGCGCCGGGTTCACCGTGTAGTCAACCGCCGGGCGCCCGTGCCGGTCCCCCGTCAGCGTCAGCATTACGAGATCGCGGCGGTGGCGGCTGAGCGTCTCGTAGTCCATCCAGCCGCGCACCCGCAGGTTGGTCAGGAAAAGGCCCGCATCCTCGCCCGGCGCGGTGATGATCCGGGTGATCAGCTCCTGCCCCTCGGGGCTCTTCATGTTCACCGCGACGGAGCGCTTGCCCTTGTTGAGGCCCGCCCAGAACAGCGAGCGCCCGTTCGGCGCCACCGGCCAGCGGTGTGCGTCGAGCCCGCCCTCCAGCCGGTCGAAGCGGATCACGTCCGCGCCCATCTGCGCCAGAGTCATGCCGGCCAGCGGCACGGCCACGAAGGCCGAGCCCTCGACCACGCGCATGCCTGTCAGGATGCCCATGTCAGTCCTCCCATTCCGCGGTGGCCTTCATCGTCATGTGCCCCTCCGCCGCCGCCGCGCAGAGCTTCAGCCCCGGGGCGTCCGCCTCTCGCCAGGCCATCGCCCGCATCGGCGCGCCGGCGAAAAGCGGGTGCACCCCGCGAAAGGTGAAGCGGGCAGGGGGCCTGCCGCCTTGAGCTACGGCCAGCGCCATCAGGCACAGCGCCTGCATCGGGCCGTGCACGACGAGGCCGGGGTATTTCTCGACCTCCCGCGCATAGGGCAGGTCGTAGTGGATGCGGTGCGCGTTGAAAGTCGCCGCCGAGAAGCGGAAGAGCCGCGTCTCGGGCATCGGCAGCGTCAGCTCGGCTTCCGGCGTCTGCGGCGCGGGCGCCTTGCGGGGCGGCGTGAAACGGGCGGGCATCGGCATGTAGACGATGTCCTGCCGCTCCTCGACGGCGAGGCCCTCGGGGCCCTCGAGTTCGTGCTCGACGGTGACGAAGACCATGCCGCCGCGGTCGTTCTCGACCTCGCGGATGCCGGCGATGCGCGAGCGGCGGGTCACCGTGTCGCCCACCCGCAGCGGCGCGTGGAAGCTCAGCGCGCCGCCCGCCCACATCCGCCGCTCGTGGTCGATCGGCGGCAGGAAGCCGCCGCGTTTCGGGTGCCCGTCAGGCCCCAGCCCGTCCATCGGCGCGGCGGGGTGGAAGAGCGCCCAGTGCCAGAGCGGCGGAAGCGGCGTTCCGGTCTCCGGCGGGGCGGTCAGGCTGCCGGGCAAGTCGGAGAGCGTCGCGGCGAGCATCGAGAGCGCCGTGGCGCTCGCGGTGTCGCAATCCTCCCGCGTTCTGCCGATCCAGCCGTCGTAATCATCCCGCGCCATGCTGCTCCTCCTCCGGGCACGGGGGTCTGCATAGCGGAGACAGAATGTTTCGCCTAGGAATACTTATGTGCACATATCTTGCCGGGTCTCAGCTTGCCTTGCGGTCGACGATGAGCGCCGGAATCGAAAAGGCCGCCAGCCGCAAGGCCGACGGCACAAGCGCCGCGTCGCGGGCGTCTTTCCGTTCCGGTTGCCCTCAGCGGCCCCAGCTGCGCACCGGCCCGCAGTCCATGTGCACGAAGTCGGACGCGGTGTATTTGCCGACGCCGCCCGCGCGGCAGGCCATGGCGGCGCGCGCCATCTGGCTCACCGAGCGCGAGCGCAGGTGCAGGTCCGCCGCCTCGCCGCGCAGGTGGCGCGAGTTCTTGGCCACGCCCGAACTCCGCCGGCGCAGCATCGCGTTCGTTTCGGGGCTGCGGTAGCCGGAAATGAGCGTGTAGGGTTCGGAGGTGTCCAGCATGTTGTGCGCGGCGGTCATGATGTCGATGGTGCGCAGGTCGATCGCCTTGACCTTGTTGTTCCGCCAGTCCCGCATGAACAGGTGGATCTCTTCGACCGCCTCGCGGATGTACTCCCCCTCGATCCAGTAGATCGTGTCGATCCGCTCGCCCGTGCGGCCGGAATACATGCGCAGCCGCCGGATATCGCCGGCGCCGCGCAGGAACCCGGCGGCATTCGAGAAGGTTGGCGCCGCTGAAATGGCTGTCGCGGCGAATGCGGTCAGCAGGCCGCGCCGCGTCACGGCGCCCGTGCTGGAAGCTTGGTTCATGGCTGTGCCTGTCCCGTTTCTGCCCTGCCGCGACGTTGCGCGGCGCTGTCATCCCCAGATGCCGTCGCACTATGGCACAGGGTTAACGGGCCCACCAAGGCATGATTCGGCTTAAGCTGTTGTAAAATCCTGCAATCGGCAAAAACCTGCTCACACGGGGCTCGGCTCGGCGTGCACCCGGGCGTTGCGGCGATGCCGCGGGCAAGCGTCAAGTTGGGTGCCCATGACGAAACGTGAGTGGACAATCGCGCGTTCTTCCAGCTCCGATTTGACTCGAGACACGGCCGCGACCGCGCAGGTCCGCCGCCAGCAGAAGGAGATGCCGATGCCGCGCTTCACGCGCTCCTGGACCCGCCACCTATTCGCCGCCGCAGCGATCGGCTGCGCCGTCCTCGCGGCTGCTCCCGTCGCGCAGGCCGGCGTCACCGCCTTCAAGCAGGCGCTGGCAGAACAGGTGGCCGGCGAGGCGCCGCTGACGGCATTCTACCGCGCGAACGGATACAGCGCGATCTGGACCGGCCCGGGCGAGGACCACCGCGCCCGTCGCGCCGCGCTGCTCGAGGCGCTCGATGCCTTGCCGCTGCACGGCCTGCCGGCCGAGGATCTCTCCGGCCTGCGCGCGCGGCTGGCTGCGGCGCGCACCGCGCATGACCTGGGCCTGCTCGAGGCGGAGCTTTCCCGGCGCTTTCTCGACTACGCCCGCCGTGTGCAGATGGGCGTACTGACCCCGTCGCGGATCGATCCGGACATGGTGCGCGAGGTCGCGCGCCCGGATCTCGCCGCGCAACTCGCCGCCTTCGCCGAGGCCGAGCGGCCCGCGGCCTTCCTGCGGGGATTGGCGCCGGGCAGCGCCGAATACGCGCGCCTGCTCAAGGCCCGTCTCGAGCTCGAGGAGGTGGTGCGCGCAGGCGGCTGGGGCCCGGCGGTCCCCGCCGGCCGGCTCGAACCCGGCGATACGGGGTCTGCCGTCGTCGCGCTGCGAAACCGCCTGATCGCGATGGGCTACATGCGCCGATCGGCTTCGGCGGCCTACGACGGCGCGCTGGTCGAGGCCGTGCGCGCCTTCCAGGAGGCGCATGGGCTGGAGGCCGACGGGGTGGTGGGCGAGGAGACGCGCGCCGCGATCAACACGCCGGCGCGCGAGCGCCTGCAGTCGGTGCTGGTCGCGCTCGAGCGCGAGCGCTGGCTGCCCCGCGACCGGGGCGCGCGGCACGTGCTGGTCAATCTCACGGATTTCTCCGCCAGGATCATCGACGACGGCAAGGTGACCTTCGAGACAAAGGCCGTGGTCGGCGCGCGCAGCCCGGCGGACAAGCACACGCCCGAGTTCTCCGACGAGATGGAGCACATGGTCATCAACCCGTCGTGGTATGTGCCCCGCTCGATCCTCGCGCGCGACTACCTGCCCCGAATGAAGCGCAACCGCAACGCCGCCTCCTACCTGCAGCTCATCAACAGCCGCGGGCAGGTGGTCAGCCGCGCCGCAGTGAACTTCAACGCCTACAACGCCCGCAACTTCCCCTTCAACGTGCGCCAGCCGCCCGGCCCGCGCAATGCGCTCGGCAAGGTGAAGTTCATGTTCCCCAACCAATACGCCATCTACCTGCACGACACGCCCGAGAAGCATCTCTTCGACCGGCACACGCGCACCTACTCGAGCGGCTGCATCCGGCTGCAGCGGCCCTTCGAATTCGCCTACGAGCTGCTCAGCCGGCAGACGGACGACCCTCGGGGGCTGTTCCATTCGGTCCTCGAGACCGGCCGCGAGACGCGGGTCGAGCTCGAGACGCATGTGCCGGTGCATCTGATCTATCGCACCGCGCTGACCACGCCGAAGGGCGCGCTGCATTTCCGCCCCGACATGTACGGCCGCGATGCGCGGATCTGGTCGGCGCTCGAGGCGCGAGGGGTGGCGATCGGGGCCGTGAACGGCTAGAAGACGACTCCCGCCACGGGAGGTCAGATGCCCCACACGCTCGGCGAGCTCGCCCGCGCCCTCGGTCTGCAGGTGCACGGCGACCCGGACCTGACGATCACCGGCGCGGCCGAGCCGGCCGCCGCCGGGCCCGAGGAGCTCGCGCTCGCCTCGACGCCTGCCTATGCGGAGGCGCTCGCCCGGGGCCGCGCCCGCGCCGCCATGCTCTGGGACGGGGCCGACTGGCGCGCGCTCGGCCTCGCGGGCGCGCTTTGTCCCGCGCGCCCGCGCTTCGCGATGGCCGGCCTCACGGCCGCGCTCGACCCCGGGCCGGGATTCGCGCCGGGCCGCCATCCCTCGGCTGTCGTCGATCCGCGGGCCGAGATCGGGCCGGACGTCTCGATCGGGCCGCTCGCGGTGATCGAGGCGGGCGCGCGGATCGGCGCGGGCGCGGTGATCGGTCCGCAATGCTACGTGGGCGCGGACGCTGCCGTCGGGCCGGGCGCGCTTCTGCGCGAGGGCGTGCGCATCGCCGCGCGGGTCCGCATCGGCGCCCGTGTCGTCGCGCAGCCCGGCTGCGTGGTGGGCGGCGACGGGTTTTCCTTCGTCACGCCGTCGGAGGCCGGGGTCGAACAGGCGCGCGCGGCCCTGTCCGGCGAGGTCGCGCCGGCGCCGGCGCAGAGCTGGGAGCGTATCCACTCCCTCGGCGCCGTGTCCGTGGGCGACGACGTCGAGATCGGCGCGAACAGCTGCATCGACCGCGGCACCATCCGCGACACCGTCATCGGCGACGGCACCAAGCTCGACAACCTCGTGCAGATCGGACACAACGTGGTCGTCGGCCGCGACTGCCTCTTTGCAGGCCAGGTCGGGGTCGCGGGATCCACGCGTATCGGCGATCACGTCGTCCTCGGGGGGCAGGTCGGCGTAGCCGACAACCTGCAGGTCGGCGACAACGCGGTCATCGCCGCAGGCAGCAAGGTCCTGTCCAACGTGCCGGCGGGCCGGGTCATGCTCGGCTATCCGGCGACCCGGCTCGACGCCCAGGTGGACAGCTACAAGGCGCTGCGCCGCCTGCCGCGGCTCTTCCGGGACGTCGCGGCGCTCAAGAAAGCGGTTTCCAAGGCGGACGGGAGCGACTAAATGAGGCCCGCAATGGCGCAGGGGGCTTCATGGAGATGACGAACGTCCGCGACAGGGTGATCCGGATCATCGCGGAACAGGCGGTGCTCGAACCCTCCGACATCCGGCCGGAGGCCACCCTCGACGAGCTCGGCATCGACAGCCTGGGCGTCGTGGAGAGCATCTTCGCCATCGAGGAGGCGTTCGACATCTCCGTGCCCTTCAATGCGAACGAGCCCCAGGCGAGCGACTTCGACATCTCGTCGGTGGACACGATCGTCGCCGGGATCGAGCGGCTGATCGCCGAGCAGCACGGGTGAGGACCGCGCCGCAGATGGCTGCCGCGACACCTGGAGCCTGAGCATGGGACGTGTCGTCATCACCGGGGCGGGCACGATCAACCCGCTCGGCCAGTCCGTGCCCCAGACGCTGGAGGCCATGCGCGAGGGCCGCTGCGGCATCGGCCAGCTCGAGCTCCGCGACGTGGATCGTCTCGCGGTCCGCATCGGCGGACAGGTCAAGGGCTTCGAGGCCGAACAGCACTTCAACCGCCAGCAGCTGGCGCTCTACGACCGGTTCACGCAGTTCACGCTGATCGCGGCGCGCGAGGCGATCGCGCAGGCGGGCCTGGAGTTCTCGGGCGAACTGGCCGCCAGCTCGGGCGTGGTGCTGGGCACCGCCGGCGGCGGCGTCTCGACCTGGGACGAGAACTACCGCACCGTCTACGAGGAGGGAAAGAACCGCGTTCATCCCTTCGTGGTTCCGAAGCTGATGAACAACGCGGCGGCCAGCCACGTCTCGATGGAATACAACCTCAAGGGGCCGTCCTTTACCGTCTCCACCGCCTGCGCCTCGTCCAACCATGCGATGGCCCAGGCCTTCCAGATGGTGCGCCTCGGCATGAGCCGCGTGATGGTCACGGGGGGCTCGGAATCCATGCTCTGCTTCGGCGGCGTGAAGGCCTGGGAGGGGCTGAGGGTGATGAGCCGCGACGCCTGCCGCCCCTTCAGCGCCAACCGCAACGGGATGGTGCAGGGCGAGGGCGCCGGCGTCTTCGTCTTCGAGGACTACGACCACGCGCGCGCCCGCGGCGCCGAGATCCTCGCCGAGGTGGTGGGCTTCGCCATGACCTCGGACGCGGCCGACATCGTGATGCCCTCGAAGCAGGGCGCCGCCCGCGCGATGGCCGGCGCGCTGCGCGACGCGGGCGTGGCGGGCGAGCAGGTCGGCTATATCAACGCGCACGGCACCGGGACGCTCGCCAACGACAAGACCGAGTGCGCCGCGGTGGCCGATGTCTTCGGCCCCCACGCCGATCGGCTGATGATCTCCTCCACCAAGTCGATGCACGGCCACCTGATCGGCGGGACCGGCGCCGTCGAGCTGCTGGCCTGCATAATGGCGGTGCGCGACGGCGTGATCGCCCCGACGATCGGCTACGAGGAGCCCGATCCCGAATGCGCGCTCGACGTGGTGCCCAACGCGGCGCGCGAGGCCGAGGTGGATGTCGCGCTGTCGAACGCCTTCGCCTTCGGCGGGCTCAACGCCGTGCTCGCCCTGCGCCGCATCTGAGCGGCTGCCGGGCGGCGCGGCCTTGCGGCCGCACGTCTTCTGGCACTGCGTGCGGGCGAGGGGCGCTGCCCCTCGCGCTCCCCGGGATATTTTCACCAAGAAGAAACAGGCGGACCGGTTCCGGCTCCTTCTTCTTGGCACAAATATCCCGGGGGTGAATTGGCCGTCAGGCCAAGAGGGGGCAGCGCCCCCTTCCACGCCGCGGTGCCGCCGGCGCCACGCCTCAGCGACCGCGCCAGATCCAGCCGCCGCCGAGCACGCGGGTGCCGCCCGTCTCGTAGAAGACGCAGGCCTGGCCCGGGCTCACACCTTCCTCGGGGGAGAGCAGTTCGACCTCGGCCTCGGTTTCGGAGAGCGGGCGGAGGATCGCCTCGGAGGGGGGGCGGGTGGAGCGGACCCTGACGGAGATCTCGCGCGCCTCGGCCCCGGCGAAGGCCCCGTCGCCCAGCCAGTTGACCTCGCGCACGGGCACGCGGCGGGTGGCCAGCATCTCCTTCGGGCCGACGATCACGCGGCGGCGCTCGACGTCGAGCTTGACCACGTAAAGCGGCTCGGACAGCCCGCCGATGCCGAGGCCCCGGCGCTGGCCGATGGTGAAGTGGATCACCCCGGGATGCTCGCCAAGCACGCGCCCGTCGGCGTGCACGATCTCGCCCGGCTCGGCCGCGCCGGGACGCAGCTTCTCGATCACCGCGGCGTAGTCGCCGTTCGGGACGAAGCAGATGTCCTGGCTGTCGGGCTTGTCGGCCACCGGAAGGCCGTAGCGCGCGGCGAGCGCGCGGGTCTCGTCCTTCGAGGCGAGCCCGCCCAGCGGGAAGCGCAGGTATTCGAGTTGCTCGCGCGTGGTCGAGAACAGGAAATAGCTCTGGTCGCGCGCGCCGTCGGCGGCCATGTGCAGCTCCGGCCCGGCGGGGCCCGCTTCGCGCCGGATGTAGTGGCCGGTCGCCATGCAGTCCGCCTCGAGATCCTTCGCCGTCTCCAGCAGGTCGCGGAACTTCACGCGTTCGTTGCAGCGGATGCAGGGCACGGGAGTCGCGCCGGCGAGGTAACTCTCGGCGAATTCGTCGATCACCGCCTCGCGGAAGGTGTTCTCGTAGTCGAGCACGTAGTGCGGAAAGCCTCGCGCCTCGGCCACGCGGCGCGCGTCATGGATGTCGCGGCCCGCGCAGCAGGCGCCCTTTTTCGCCAGCGCCGCGCCGTGATCATAGAGCTGCAGGGTGACGCCGACCACGTCGTAGCCCTCCTCGGCCAGCATCGCCGCGACGACCGAGCTGTCCACGCCCCCCGACATGGCGACGACCACGCGGGTCTCGGCCGGCGGTTTGGGCAGGCCCAGGGAATTCAGGCCGGTGGCGGTGTCGAGCGACATGTCGGACCTCGTCGGAAAGCTCGCGGAATATAGGAAAATCCGCCGTTTTCGCAAGGGCGGGCTTCAGCGCGCGTTAAGCGCCCCGGCGCGAGTCTCGGCCGGCCAGTCTGGAGGAGCCTGATGTATCTTCGGAAGGTCAATGGCCCGCGTGCGGTGAGATTGCCCGACGGTCGGGTGATGACCCGCGCCGATCTGCCGGCGCCGGACACCCGCCGGTGGGTGGCCTCGCGCAAGGCGGCCGTCGTGCGCGCCGTGCGCCATGGTCTGATCGACCGGGCGGAGGCGATCGCCACCTATGCGCTGAGCGAAGAGGAACTCGACGAATGGATGGCTGCCGCCGACCGCGGCGGCGAGCGTGCCTTGCGTGCAACGGCCCGCCGCAGGCACAACTAGGGATTGCAAGCGCAGCCGTGCCGGATAAGCTTTTCCATGGTAACGAGCGGTTAACCTTTTCTGTTCACCTTGCGTTTTCACAGGAAGCGACGAAGCGGAGTGCCGGGCATGCGTGTGCTGCTGGTGGAAGACGACCCCACGACCTCGAAGAGCATCGAGCTGATGCTGACCCACGCCGATCTCAACGTCTATGCGACCGATCTGGGCGAGGAGGCCGTCGATCTGGCGAAGCTTTATGATTACGATTTGATCATTCTCGATCTCGACCTGCCCGACATGACCGGCCACGACGTCCTGCGGCAGCTTCGCCTGGCGCGCATTTCCACGCCCATCCTGATCCTGTCGGGTTCGGACGATACGGAAAGCAAGATCAAGGGCTTCGGCTTCGGCGCCGACGACTATCTGACCAAGCCCTTCCACCGCGAGGAACTGGTGGCGCGGATCCATGCGATCATCCGCCGCTCCAAGGGCCATGCGCAATCCGTCATCCGCACCGGCAAGATCGCGGTCAATCTCGACGCCAAGACGGTCGAGGCCGAGGGCAAGCCGGTGCATCTGACCGGCAAGGAATACCAGATGCTGGAGCTGCTCAGCCTGCGCAAAGGGACCACGCTGACCAAGGAGATGTTCCTCAACCACCTCTACGGGGGCATGGACGAGCCCGAGCTCAAGATCATCGACGTCTTCATCTGCAAGCTCCGGAAGAAACTCTCGGAAGCCACGGGCGGCCCGGCCTACATCGAGACGGTCTGGGGCCGCGGCTATGTCCTGCGGGATCCCGAACCGGAGCATGAGGCCGCCGACTCGGTCGCCGCCAGCGCCTGACGCCCGCCCGCGGGCAAGCCCCGCGCACTGGACGCCCGGCGGGCACGGTCCTATCACTCCGTCCGAACCGCAGCGCGCGTGGAGGGGGCCGTGGCCGAGGAAAAGCCTGTCGAGGATCTGAGCGCGGCCGAGGCGGCCGAAGAGCTCAGGCGCCTCGCCGAGACGCTCGCGCGCGCCGACGAAGCCTACTACGTCGAGGATGCGCCGGAACTCAGCGACGCCGAATACGACCGGCTGAAGGCGCGCAACGCGGCCATAGAGGACCGGTTCCCGACGCTGAAGCGCGCCGACAGCCCCAGCGAAAGGGTGGGGGCACGGCCTGCGGAGACCTTCGCCAAGGTCCGCCATGCCGTGCGGATGCTCTCGCTCGAAAACGCCTTCGAGGCGGAGGAGATCGAGGACTTCGACGCGCGGATCCGGCGGTACCTGAACCGCCCCGCCGAGGCCTCGCTGGAATATACCGCCGAGCCCAAGATCGACGGGCTCAGCCTCTCGATCCGATATGAGGGCGGCCACCTCGTGCAGGCCGCCACGCGGGGCGACGGCACCGAGGGCGAGGACGTCACGCGCAACGTGCGCACCATCGACGAGATCCCCGAACGCCTCGACGGCGGCCCGGACATCCTCGAGGTGCGCGGCGAGATCTACATGAGCCATGCCGATTTCGAGGCGCTCAACACGCGGCAGGCCGAGCAGGGCGGAAAGCGCTTCGCCAATCCGCGCAACGCCGCCGCCGGCAGCCTGCGCCAGCTCGACCCGGAGGTGACACGCGCGCGCCCGCTGCGCTTTTTCGCCTACGGCTGGGGCCAGCTCTCGGAGCCGCTGGCGGAGACGCAGATGGCGGCGATCGACCGGCTGGGCGCGCTTGGCTTCCCGGTCAATCCGCTCACCGCGCTCTGCGACGGGCCGGCCGAAATGCTCGCCCACTATGCCGAGATCGAGCAGCAGCGCGCGACCCTCGGCTACGACATCGACGGCGTCGTCTACAAGGTCAACGACCTGGGCCTGCAGGAGCGGCTGGGCTACCGCTCCACGACGCCCCGCTGGGCGCTCGCGCACAAGTTTCCCGCCGAGCTCGCCTGGACCCGGCTCGAGGCCATCGACATCCAGGTGGGCCGGACCGGCGCGCTTTCACCCGTGGCGCGGCTCACCCCCGTCACCGTGGGCGGCGTCGTCGTCTCGAACGCGACGCTGCACAACGAGGACTACATCGCCGGGCGCGACTCGAAGGGCGAGCAGATCCGCGGCGGCAAGGACATCCGCGAGGGCGACTGGGTGCAGGTCTATCGCGCGGGCGACGTGATCCCCAAGGTGGCGGATGTCGACCTTTCGCGCCGGCCCGAGGACGCGGAGCCCTACGAGTTCCCCCGGACCTGCCCCGCCTGCGGCTCCGACGCGATCCGCGAGGCGGGCGATTCGGTGCGGCGCTGCACCGGCGGGCTGATCTGCCCGGCGCAGGCCATCGAGAAGCTCAAGCATTTCGTCTCGCGCGGGGCCTTCGACATCGAGGGGCTGGGCGGCAAGCAGGTCGAGCAGTTCTACCTGCTGGCCTGGATCCGCGAGCCGGCCGACATCTTCACGCTCCGCGACCGCGACGAGGCGGGCGAGAAGGCGCTGCTCACGCCCGACGAGGTGCTCGATCGGCTCGAGGGCGAGGGGCGGGCCGAGGCGCGCGCGCAGCTCGCCGCCGCGCTGGGACTCGACGCCTTCGAGCGCGCGGCGGTGGCGGCGCGCTTCGCCGAAAAGAGCCGTACGCCGCTTGCCCGGCAGCTCGGCTGGGGCGAGAAGAGCGCGGGCAATCTCTTCGCCGCGATCGAGGACCGGCGGCGCATCCCGCTCGAGCGGCTGATCTTCGCGCTCGGCATCCGCCACGTGGGCGAAACCGCCGCGCAACTCCTGGCGCGGCATTACGGCGACTGGCCGCAGTTCATCGAGGCGATGGATGCCGCCGCATCGGAAGAGGGGACCGCCTGGGACGACCTGCTGTCCATCGACGGTGTCGGGCCGGTCCTGGCCCGCTCGCTGGTCAAGTCGCTGTCGCAGAAGGCCGAGCGCGCGTCGATCGACCGGCTCGCGGCCTGCCTGACGGTCGAGCCCGCGGCCCAGCCGCAGGCGAGCGACAGCCCCGTCGCGGGCAAGACCATCGTCTTCACCGGCACGCTGGAAAAGATGACCCGCGCTGAGGCCAAGGCGCGCGCCGAGAGCCTGGGCGCCAAGGTCTCAGGCTCGGTCTCGGCCAAGACCGACCTGCTGGTGGCCGGCCCCGGCGCGGGGTCCAAGGCGAAGAAGGCCGCCGAACTCGGCGTCGAGACCATCGACGAGGACGGCTGGCTCGCGCTGATCGGCGCGGCATGAGCACGCGGCCCGAGCCGCTCTTTCCGCTCTTCGCCGGGCTCGAGACGCTGCCCGGCGTGGGCGCCAAGACCGCGCAGACGCTGGAGAAGGGGGGCATCGAGCGGCCGCGCGATTTGCTCTTCACCCTGCCGCATTCGGTCGTGGACCGGCGCCGGCGCGCCAGCATCCGCGGCGCCGATCTTCCCTGCGTGGCGACGGTGGAGGTGACGGTGGGCGCGCACCGCGCGCCGCGCACGAAGACCGGCGCCTACCGCGTGGAGGTGGAGGACGCCGAGACGGCGTTCCAGCTCGTCTTCTTCCGCGGCCGCGCCGACTACCTTCAGCGGGTTCTGCCCCCGGGCGCGCGCCGGCTCGTCTCGGGCCGGGTGGAGCTTTACGACGGGATGGCGCAGATGGTGCATCCCGATCACATCGTGACCCCCGAGGAGGCGGACGAGATCCCGGCCTTCGAGCCGGTCTATCCGCTCACCGGCTCGCTCACGCAGAAGGTGATGGCGAAGGCCGCGCAGGCCGCGCTCGACCGCGCGCCGGAGCTGCCCGAATGGATCGACCCGGTGCAGAAGGCGCAGGAAGGCTGGCCGGACTGGCACGCGGCGCTTCAGGCGGCGCATGCGCCGGAGGGGGCGGGCGATCTGGCCGCCACGCATCCGGCGCGCGCCCGGCTCGCCTACGACGAGATGATGGCGCATCAGCTCACCCTGGCGCTCGCGCGTGCGCGGGTGCGCCGCGGCCGCGGGCGGGAGACGCACGGCACCGGCGCGCTGCAGCGCAAGGTGCTGGAAAGTCTCGCCTTCCGCCCGACCGGCGCACAGACCCGCGCGGTGACGGAGATCGCCGACGACATGCGTAGCTCGCTGCGGATGAACCGGCTCCTGCAGGGCGACGTGGGCGCGGGCAAGACGCTGGTGGCCTTCCTCGCGCTCACGATCGCGGTGGAGGCCGGCGGGCAGGGGGTGATGATGGCGCCCACCGAGATCCTCGCGCGGCAGCATTACGAGGCGCTCCTGCCCCTGGCCGAGGCGGCGGGCGTGCGCATGGCGCTGCTGACCGGGCGCGACAAGGGGACGGGGCGGGCGGCGAAGCTCGCCGCGCTTGCAGAGGGCGAGACGCAGGTGCTGGTGGGCACGCATGCCGTCTTCCAGAGGGACGTGGCTTTCCACGACCTGCGCCTCGCCATCGTGGACGAGCAGCACCGCTTCGGCGTGCGCCAGCGGCTCGAGCTCGGGCAGAAGGGCGCGCGCGCCGACATGCTGGTGATGACGGCCACGCCGATCCCGCGCAGCCTGGCGCTTGCGCATTACGGCGACATGGACGTGAGCGTGCTGGACGAGAAGCCGCCGGGCCGGCAGCCGATCCGCACCGCGATGGTCTCGACCGAGCGGCTGGCCGAGGTCGTCGATCACCTGCGCGGCGCCGTGGCCCAGGGGCGGCAGGCCTACTGGGTCTGCCCGCTCGTGGACGAGAGCGAGGCGGTGGACCTGACGGCGGCCGAGGCGCGCTTCAAGCGGCTGCGCGCGTCCCTGGGGGACGGGGTCGTCGGCCTCGTCCACGGCCAGATGCCGCCCGAGGAGAAGGACGCGGCGATGGCCCGCTTCCAGCGCGGCGAGACGAGCGTGCTGGTGGCGACGACGGTGATCGAGGTCGGCGTGGACGTGCCCAATGCCACGATCATGGTGATCGAACGCGCCGAGATCTTCGGGCTGGCGCAGCTCCATCAGCTGCGCGGCCGCGTCGGCCGCGGGCGCGGCGCCTCGACCTGCACGCTGCTCTATCAGCCGCCGCTGTCGGAAAGCGCGATGCGGCGCCTGACGACGATCCGCGACACCGAGGACGGATTCCGCATCGCGGAGGTGGACCTCGAGATGCGCGGCGCGGGCGATCTGATCGGCACCGCGCAGTCCGGGCTGCCGCGATTCCGCATCGCGGACTTGGAGCGACAGGCGGGGCTGATGGCCACCGCGCAATCCGACGCGCGGCGGCTTCTGGCGGACGACCCCGACCTGCGCACGCCGCGCGGCGAGGCGGCACGCACCTTGCTGTGGCTGATGCGGCAGGACGAGGCGATTCGGCTGCTGTCCGTGGGGTGAGGCGGCGCAAACCGCTTTGTTCACGAATGTTCTTAAAAAGTTCTTTACATGACGCGGGAGATATGAGAACAAAGGGTCAACATCCCCGGAGACGGAGCCGAAGCGATGATGACCCAGCTTGCCAGTATCCTGCGCCGCGCCCCCGGCGCCGTCGTCGCCGACATGGCCGGCCTCGTCGCGCTGGCCGTGCTGCTCTTCGCCGCGCTCAATCTTCCGGGGATCGTCTGAGCTGTCTCGCGATCCGCGCTTCAGGGCTTTTCCGGCGCCTCTGTCCCCAAGCTGAGCGTCCCCTGTCGGCCCTGCCTGTCCCCAAAGCGGATCGGACTTCGCCGCCGCCTTCCTCAGCGAAGCGCGGCGGCCTTTTCTTTCGGCGGCCTTTTCTTTCGGGGGGCTTTTCTTACGGGGTGGCGTCTCAGGCGCAGCGCGCCTTCTCGGCCTCGGCGACGGCCTCGGCCGTCGCGTCGAGCGCGAGCATGATCGAGGCGTGGCGGTTCTTGTAGTCGCGCGCCGGGCGCAGCACCTCGAGCCCGTCGAAGGGCGGCGCGGGCGCCGGACCGTCGGACTTCAACATCGCCTTGAGCGCATCGCGCGCGGCCTCGATCTCGGCCCGGCTGCGGCCGATCGCGTTGGCGCCGACCACCGCCGCCGCCGCCTGCCCGAGCGCGCAGGCCTTCACGTCCTGTCCGAACTCGGCGATCCGGCCGTCGCGCAAGATCACGTCCACCGTCACCGTCGACCCGCAAAGCGGCGAGCGCTTCCTGACGCTGGCGTCGGGCGCGCCGAGCCGGGCGGTGTGCGGAATCTCGGCCGCGAGCGCGAGGATGCGGCCCGAATAGAGCTTGATGAGGTCGGTCTCGGCGCTCATGGCTTCCCCACATGGTCTTTCCTGCATAGTTAGGCGCGACGCGCCACGATGCAAAAGGAAATCCACATGCCCTTCGACCCTGCGACGCTGCGCTACGACGCGCGCGGCCTGATCCCTGCCATCGCGCAGGAGGCTGAAACCGGCGAGGTGCTGATGATGGCCTGGATGACCGCCGAGGCGGTGGCGCGCACGCTCAAGACCGGCCGCGTCACCTATTGGTCGCGCTCGCGGCAGGCCTTCTGGGAGAAGGGCGCGACCTCTGGCAACCTGCAGGAACTCGTGGAGATGCGGCTGGACTGCGACCGCGACACGCTGCTGCTGCTGGTGCGCCAGACCGGGCCCGCCTGCCACACCGGGCGGCGGAGCTGTTTCTACACGGCGGTGCGGGACGGTGCGGAGGTGGAGATCCTCGCGCCCGAGTGAGCCCGGAAGGGGGGCTGTCTGCCCCCCTCGGCGGCTCGCGCCGCCTCACCCCCCGAGGATATTTGACCCAAGAAGAAGGGGCGGGGGGAGGTCCACCATCGCGCGGATGTCATCCGGGGTGCGTCCCTCGTCGCGGAGAGCGGCGATGGCGCGGGCGTCGTCGCGCTTGGCCAGGCGGCGGCCCGTCTCGTCGCGGATCAGGCGATGGTGGTGGTAGATCGGCGTCGGCAGGCCGAGGAGGCGCTGGAGCAGGACGTGGATGGCGGTGGCGGGTGCGAGATCCGCGCCGCGGATCACATGGGTGATCGCCTGGTCGGCGTCGTCGAGCACGACGGCGAGATGGTAGGCGGCGCCGAGGCCCCGGCGCGCAAGGGCGACGTCGCCGATCTCGCGCGTGAAATGGTCCGGGCCGAGCGCGCCCGGCGGCTCTGCGACGCCGGTCTCGGTATAGGTGAGGGCGGCGCGGTCGAGCCCGGCCGCGGCGCCGGCGCGGGCCATGTCGAGCCGCAGCGCGCAGTCCCCTGGCATCGGCCCGACGGGCGGCGTGTCCGGGCGGCAGGTGCCGGGGTAGATCACCCCGTCGGGGCCGTGCAGGGGCGCGCCCTCCTGCGGCGCGCTCGCGGCGGCCTCGATGTCGCGGCGGGTGCAGTGGCAGGGGTAAAGGAGGCCGCGGTCCCAGAGCGCGGCGAGCGCGGCGCGGTAGCGCGGCAGGCGGTCCGACTGCCGCATCACGGGGCCGTCCCATGTGAGGCCGAGCCAGGCGAGGTCGCTCTCGATCTGCGCCGCCCAATGGGTGCGCGCGCGGCTCTGGTCGAGGTCGTCGAGGCGCAGGAGGAAGCTGCCCCCCGCCGCGCGGGCCGTGTCGTGGGCGAGCAGCGCGGAGTAGGCGTGCCCGAGGTGCAGCGGGCCGGTGGGCGAGGGGGCGAAGCGGGTGCGGAGGCTCACGCCTTCTCGAGGACGTAGACGAGGGCGCCGACGCCCTCGGCCGGGACGTGCTCCCCGTGCTCGCGGAAGCGGATGCGCGCGGCGCCGCTCTCAACGAGCGCGGTCACGTGGGCCTCGAAGGCGGGATCCTGCAGCGTGTTGTCGTTGAACGAGAAGCCGAAGAGCCCGCCCGCGGGGAGGAGCGTCCAGACCCGGTCGAAGGCGGCGAGCGGCGCGGCGCCCGAGCCGATCACGCCGATCGCGGCGGCCGCCGCGTAGCGCCCGGCGCGCTCGGTCATCGGGTCGTCGTCGCCGATGGCGTCGAGGGCGCGGTAGACGCCCTTGGCCCGCGCGACCTCAAGCATGCCGTCGGAGACGTCCACGCCGTCGATGGTGGTGAAGCCCGCCTCGGCCAGCGCCTCGCCCGAGAGGCCGGTGCCGCAGCCGAAGTCGAGGATCGGGCGCGTGGGGTCGTCGATCGCGTGCGCGAGCGCCTCGGAGACGCGGCGCGGCGTGGCGTAGCCCGCGGCGCGCAGGTCGGCGTCGTATTGCGCGGCCCAGTCGTCGTAGAGGCGCCGCATCTCCTCGGCGCCCTCGGTCCTGTACACTCTGTCGAGAAATCCCTGTGTCATGCAGGGAAGCCTAACCGGCGCGTCACGCGGCGTCCAGCGCCGCCCCCGCGAGCCAGGCGCGCCAGGCGGCCTTGGCGCGGTCGGTGTAGGCGCGGTAGCGCTCCCGCCGGCCCTTGCGCCCGCCCTTGAGCCCCTCGACCGGGCGGAAGAGGCCGAAGTTCACGTTCATGGGCTGGAAGGTCTTCGCCTCCGCGCCGCCGGTGATGTGATGCACGAGCGCGCCCATGGCGCTGTCGGCGGGTGCGGTGGGCAGCGGGCGGCCGAGGATCTCGGCCGCGGCGAGGCGCCCCGCGAGAAGGCCCATGGCCGCGGATTCGACGTAGCCCTCCACCCCGGTGATCTGCCCGGCGAAGCGGATGTTGGGCCGCGCGCGCAGGCGGAGCTGATCGTCGAGAAGCGTCGGCGAGTTGAGGAAGGTGTTGCGGTGGATGCCGCCGAGGCGGGCGAAGCGCGCCTCCTCCAGTCCGGGAATCATCCGGAAGACAGAAGTTTGCGCGCCGTACTTCATCTTCGTCTGGAAGCCCACGATGTTGTAGAGCGTCCCCAGCGCGTTGTCGCGGCGGAGTTGCACGACGGCGTGGGGCTTTTCGTCCGGCTTGTGCGGATTGGTCAGGCCCACGGGTTTCATCGGGCCATGACGCAGGGTCTCGCGCCCGCGTTCGGCCATCACCTCGATCGGCAGGCAGCCATCGAAGTAATCCGCCGTCTCGCCCTCGTGGAACTCGGTCTTGTCGGCCGCGAGAAGCGCGTCGATGAAGGCCTCGTACTGGTCCTTCGTCATGGGGCAGTTGATGTAGGCGGTGCGCTCCTCCTCGGTCTCGCCCTTGTCGTAGCGCGACTGCCGCCAGGCGGTCCCCATGTCGATGCTCTCGGCGTAGACGATGGGCGCGATGGCGTCGAAGAAGGCGAGCTGATCGGCGCCCGTCGCCCGCGCGATCGCCTCGCCCAGAGCGGGCGAGGTCAGCGGACCGGTGGCGAAGATCCAGCGGCCTTCCTCGGGAAGTTCCGTGATTTCCGACTCTTCGACGGTGACCTTCGGGTGGGACTTGAGCCGGGCCGTCACCTCCTCGGCGAAGGGGTCGCGGTCCACGGCGAGCGCGCCGCCCGCGGGCAGGCGGTGGCGGTCGGCGGTGGTCATCACCAAGCCTTGCGCCGCGCGCATCTCCCAGTGGAGTTGGCCCACGGCGTTCTCCGCGTCGTCGTCGGAGCGGAAGGAGTTCGAACAGACCATCTCGGCCAGGTGGCCCGTGCGATGCGCGAAGGTGCCGACCGTGGGCCGCATCTCGTGCAGCACCACCTCCACGCCCATTTCCGCGGCCTGCCAGGCGGCTTCCGAGCCGGCCATGCCGCCGCCCACGATATGCAGCTTTTCCGTCATGCGCGCCGATCTAGGCTCCTTGCGGGGGCTTGTCACGGGGTCACTGGCGCCAGTCGGGCGCGCGCTTTTCGAGAAAGGCCGCGATGCCCTCGTTCGTGTCGCTGTTCAGCATGTTCTCGACCATGGCCGCGCCGGTGAAGTCGTAGGCCTGTTCGAGCGGCATCTCCGCCTGGCGGTAGAAGCCCTGCTTGCCGATCTTCACCGCGCTGCCGAGCTTCGAGGCGATCGTGCCCGCCAGTGCCTCCGCCTCCGTCTCGAGCTGCTCGGGCGGGACCACGCGGTTGACGAGTCCGAGCTCGCGGGCGCGGGTGGCGTCCACGAATTCGCCCGTCACCAGCATCTCGAAGGCGTGCTTCAGAGGCACGTTGCGCGACAGCGCCACCATCGGCGTGGAGCAGAACAGCCCGATGTTCACGCCGTTGACGCCGAAGCGGGTGCCTTCGGCCGCCACCGCAAGATCGCAGGAGGCGACGAGCTGGCAGCCCGCGGCGGTGGCGATGCCGTGGACCTGTGCGATCACCGGCTGCGGCACCTCGCGGATGGTCTGCATCATCGTGGCGCAGCGCCGGAAGAGATCGTCGAAATAGCTCGCGCCGCCGTCCTCGGCCTGCCGTCCGGCCTGCATCTCCTTCAGGTCGTGGCCGGCGCAGAAGGCCTTGCCGCGGCCCGACAGGATCACGGCGCGAATCGCGCGATCCTCCTTCAGGGCGTCGAAGGCGGCCTGCAACTCGGCCAGCATCGCGTCGGAGAGCGCGTTGAGCCGCTCGGGCGCGGCCATGGTGAGGCGGGCGACGGCGCCGTCGTCCTCGCGTTCCAGTATGGTCATCTTGTCCTCCACTCCGCTTCGCGCCAACTCTAGGCGTCACGAAAGGCGGAGGAAAGCATGGCGGACGGCGCTCAGGGACTTCGGATGGACGCGGAGGCGCTCGCGGCCTTCATGGCGCGCGCGTTTCCGCAGGTGGCCGCCGATTTCGCGATCGAGCGGGTGGCGCCGCGCGAGATCGAGGTGCGGCTGCGGGTGGACGAGCGGCACCTGCGCCCGGGCGGCACCGTCTCGGGGCCGTCGATGTTCGCGCTGGCCGACGTCTCGGTCTATCTTGCGGTGCTGGCCATGATCGGGCC
Source organism: Rhodosalinus halophilus (assembly GCF_003298775.1). Classification (GTDB taxonomy): domain Bacteria; phylum Pseudomonadota; class Alphaproteobacteria; order Rhodobacterales; family Rhodobacteraceae; genus Rhodosalinus; species Rhodosalinus halophilus. Next base: position 56,957 of record NZ_QNTQ01000008.1, read on the forward strand.
GGAGGCGCTCGCCGTGACCACCGGCTGCTCGATGGACTTCATGCGCAAGCCCGCCGCGGCCACGGACATGATCGCGCGCTGCCGGCTGCTGAAGCTCGGTCGCGCGCTGGCGGTGGGCGACGTGCTGGTCTTCTCGGAGGGCATGGAAGAGCCGGTGGCGCGGGCGACGATGACCTATTCGATCCCGCCCGCGCGCGGCTGAGGCGCGCTCCCTGGCCCTGACGGGCCGCGTCGCTCTTGCGAGGACCGACCGGAGGGAGGGACGAGCGCCCGCGGCGTCCGCGCGATTGACCCTGCCCGGGCCGCGTGCCATCCAGAACGGCGGAAGATGACGGGAGACGCCGGCCCATGAAGGTCATCATCTGCGGCGCGGGCCAGGTGGGCTGGCAGATCGCGCGCCATCTCTCGGGCGAGAAGAACGACGTCACCGTCGTGGACAACAACGCCGATCTGGTGCGCCGCGCGACCGATGCGCTCGACGTGCAGGGCATCGCCGGGCATGCCTCCTATCCCGACATCCTGGACCGGGCCGGCGCGCGTGACGCCGACATGATCATCGCCGCCACCTATTCGGACGAGGTCAACATGGTGACCTGCCAGGTGGCGCATTCGGTCTTTTCCATCCCGCGCAAGATCGCGCGGCTCCGCGCGCAGAGCTATCTGACCGCGATCTACTCGGACCTTTACCGGCGCGACCACATGCCCATCGACGTGGTGATCAGCCCCGAACGCGAGGTCGCGGACGCCGCGCTGCGCCGGGTCTCGAGACCCTCGGCCTTCGACGCGGAGAGCTTTCTGGGCGGCGGTGCGCAGCTTCTGGGGCTGCGGCTGACCGAGGCCTGCCCGGTCATCAACACGCCGCTGCGGCAGCTCACGGATCTCTTCTCGACGCTGCGCGCGGTGGTCGTGGGCGTGCGCCGGGAGGGCACGCTCTTCGCGCCCGAGCCCAACGACCAGCTCTTCGCCGGCGACGCCTGCTACGTCGTCGCGCATGCCGAGGACATCGACCGCACGCTGGAGATCTTCGGCAAGTCCAGCAAGCGCACCGAGCGCGTGGTGCTCGTGGGCGGCGGCAACGTCGGGCTCACGGTGGCCAAGGCGCTCGAGGCGCGCCCCGAGCGGATCCGCGCCAAGGTGATCGAGCGCGACCGCGCCGCGGCGGAGCGCGCGGCCGACGATCTGGAGCGCACGATCGTGCTCAACGGCGACGGCCTGGATGTCGGGCTGCTGAACGAGGCCAACATCGCGCGGGCGGACTCGGTGCTCTGCGTGACGGACGACGACAAGACCAACATGCTGGTCGCCGTGCGCGCCAAGTCGCTGGGCTGTCCCATGGCCATCGCCCTCGTCAACGACCCCACGCTCGAGCCGCTGATGGAGCCCCTGGGGATCGACGCCTACATCAACCCGCGCGCCACCACGGTGAGCTCGATCCTGCGGCATATCCGGCACGGCCGGGTGCGCGACGTCTATTCCATCGGCGACGCCGAGGCCGAGGTGATCGAGGCCGAGGTGCTCTCCACCTCGCCGATCTCCGGCCAGCGCATCCGCGACGTGGATTTCCCCGAGGGCGTGCTCGTGGGCGCGGTGCAGAAGGGCGAAAGGATCGTCAAACCCGAGGCGGGCACGCGCATCGACGAGGGCGACGTGATCGTGATCTTCGCGCTCGCCAAGGATGTCCCCGAGGTCGAGCGCCTGCTGCAGGTCTCGATCGACTACTTCTGAGCCGATGGCCCGGCTCTGGCGGCTTCCGCTGTTTCTGTTGCTCGCAGGGGCGGTCTCGGTCTCGATGCTGGCGCCGGCCGCCGTCGCGCTTGCGCGCGAGGAGTTCCACGTCGCGCGCAGCTTCTTCTACGCCGGCCTGCTCGGCACGCTGATCGTGGCCCTGATCGCGGTGGCGCGGGCCGGCCGCCCGCCCGAGCGCGACGCGCCGCGGCAACTGCTCGCGCTGCTGGCGGGCTTCGTGCTGCTGCCCGTGGGGCTGGCCGTCCCCTTCCACGAGGCGGTGCGGACGACGAGCTTTCTCAACGCCTATCTCGAGATGGTCTCCTGCCTGACCACCACGGGCGTGCCGATCTTCGAGCCGGGGCGGCTGTCGCCCGCGTTGCACCTCTGGCGGGCGCAGGTGGGCTGGATGGGCGGCTTCGTGATCTGGACCGCGGCGGTGGCGATCCTCGCGCCGCTCTCGCTGGGGGGCTTCGAGGTCACCGCCTCGGGAGAGCCAGGGCGGGCGGATCCGCGCCAGCCGGCGATGGCGACCGCGGCGCCGGCCACGCGGCTCGCGCGCGCCGCGCGGCGCCTCGCGCCCGTCTATGCCGCCCTGACCCTTGTGCTCTGGCTCATGCTCATGGCGCTCGGCGAGGCGCCCATGACCGCCGCGATCCACGCGATGGCGACGATTTCCACCTCCGGCATCTCGGACGCCGGCGGGCCGGTGGGCGCCACGGCGGGCTTCTGGGCCGAGGCGGTCATCTTCGCCTTTCTCTTCTTCGCGCTCTCGCGGCTCACTTTCTCGTCCGACACCCTGGCCAGCGCGCGCACGCGCCTGTCGCAGGATCCCGAGTTCCGCCTGGGCCTCGTGCTTGTGCTGGGCGTGCCGCTCGTGCTCTTCCTGCGGCACTGGGCGGGCGCCTACGAGGTCGACCAGGAGGAGAACCTGGCCCAGGCGCTGCGGGCGCATTGGGGCGCCAGCTTCACCGTGCTCTCCTTTCTGAGCACCACGGGCTTCGTCAGCAGCGGCTGGGGGGCCGCGCAGGTCTGGTCGGGGCTGGGCACGCCGGGCATGATCCTGATGGGGCTCGCGATGCTGGGCGGGGGCGTGGCGACCACGGCGGGCGGCGTGAAGCTTCTGCGGATCTATGCGCTCTATTTGCACGGTCTGCGCGAGATGGAGAAACTCGTGCATCCGTCGTCTGTCGGCCGCGCAGGCGGTTTCTCGCGCAGGTTGCGCCGGCAGGGCGCCTTCATCGCCTTCGTCTTCTTCATGCTCTTCGCGCTCAGCCTCACGGTCACGAGTCTGCTTTTCGCCGTCCTGGGCAGCAGTTTCGAGGAGGCCGTCGTGCTGGCGATCGCGGCGCTCACGACGACGGGGCCGCTTGTGATCTGGGCGCCCGAGACGCCGATCCTGGTGATCGAGCTGTCGCAGGGCGGCAAGCTCCTGCTCGCCGGCGCGATGGTGCTCGGCCGCTTCGAGCTGCTGGCGATCATCGCGCTGATCTCGCCGGCGCTGTGGCGCCGCTGACGCGCGGGATTTAGGGGCTGGAAACTCCGTCGCTTGCATCCCATACTTGTCCTTCGGATACCATGCCGCATCACGGCGCATATCGGGCGCCGTGCAAGGACACGCCATAAGACCCGGCTGGAACGACGACGTCCCGCAGGGATCAGAAGGAAAAAAAGGGACACTCAATGGCTTCGGACCGCCAGAATCTTCAGGACACCTTCCTCAACCATGTGCGCAAGACGAAGGTGCCTGTGACGGTCTTTCTCATCAACGGGGTGAAGCTTCAGGGCGTGATTACCTGGTTCGACAATTTCTGCGTGCTGCTGCGCCGCGACGGACAGTCGCAGCTTGTCTACAAGCACGCGATCTCGACCGTCATGCCCTCGCAACCGATCAATCTCTACGACGGCGACGACAATAGCTGACACGGGCGATACCGGCACCACGCGCGCGGCGGTCCTGCACCCCGACATCCGGACTGCGCCCGGCCGGCGTGACCCGCGCTACGCGCTCGAGGAGGCGGTGGCGCTGGCCGAGGCGTTGCCGGGCCTGTCGGTCGAGTGGGCCGAAACCGTCCGCCTGCCCAGGGCCCACCCCGGCACCTTCTTCGGCTCCGGCAAGATCGAGGAGATCGGCGCGCGTCTGAAGGAGGACGGCATCGAGCTGGTGCTGATCGACGGGCCGGTGACGCCGGTGCAGCAGCGCAACCTCGAACGCGCCTGGAAGGTCAAGCTGCTCGACCGCACGGGGCTCATTCTCGAGATCTTTTCCGATCGTGCCGCCACCCGCGAGGGCGTGCTTCAGGTCGAGATGGCGGCGCTGTCCTATCAGCGCACCCGGCTCGTCCGCGCCTGGACGCACCTCGAGCGGCAGAGGGGCGGGCTGGGCTTCGTGGGCGGTCCCGGCGAGACGCAGATCGAGGCCGACCGCCGCGCGATCGACGAACAGCTCGTCCGCCTGCGCCGCCAGCTCGACAAGGTGGTCAAGACCCGCACGCTGCACCGCGCCGCGCGCGCCAAGGTGCCCTATCCGATCGTCGCGCTCGTGGGTTATACGAACGCGGGAAAATCCACCCTCTTCAATCGCCTGACCGGGGCGGAGGTCATGGCCAAGGACATGCTCTTCGCCACGCTCGACCCCACCATGCGGGCGATCCGGCTGCCGGAGGGGCCCGAGGTGATCCTGTCGGACACGGTGGGCTTCATCTCGGACCTGCCCACCGAGCTGGTCGCCGCCTTCCGCGCCACGCTGGAGGAAGTGCTCGAGGCGGATCTGGTCCTCCACGTCCGCGACATCTCGCATCCCGAGACAGAGGATCAGAAGCGCGACGTCGAGACGATCCTCGAGGATCTGGGCGTCCTGGAGGCGACGCCAAAGATCGAGGTCTGGAACAAGCTCGACCTTCTGCCGGCCGACCAGGCGGAGGCGGCGCGCGCGACGGCGGCGCGACGGGCCGAGGTGGTCGCGCTCTCTGCGCTGTCGGGCGAGGGGATGGCGGATCTGACCGGGGCGATGGGGCGCGCGCTCGAGGGCGAGCGACGCGAGGAATCCCTGCACCTGGGCTTCGACGACGGCCGCCGCCGCGCCTGGCTTTTCGAAAAGGGCGTCGTGCTCGACGAGTCGCAGGACGAGGCCGGACATCACCTGCGCGTGCGCTGGTCGCCCAAGCAGGCGGCGCAGTTCCGCGCGATGGCGGGCTGAGCGAGAACGCCCGGCAGGGCGGCCGAGCGGCTCATCGCCCCTTGCGGGGCTCTTCGCACGTTTCGAAACCCAGCGTTCTGAGCGGGTTGCGATGCCGCTCGGACCAGGCCAACAGCCCCTGCGCGAGGCGGCCTGCGGGACTGTCCTCGGCGTCGCTGTCGCGCATCACGGTCCACCAGTCGAGCGCGAACTCTTCCTCGCTCGTGGCGCGGGTGACGAGCGTGCCGTCGGCGACCTCGGGCTCCACCGCCCAGCGGCTGAAGAGCCCCACGCCGAAGCCCGCGCGGATAAGGTCGATCGCCGCTTCCGGCGTGGGCATGGCGCGCACGTTGCGCAGCGGCGCGTTCGGGCGGCCCAGCAGCGCCTCCCACTCGAAGCCGGGCTCGGCCGAGATCGGATAGGTGAAGAGCCGGTCGTCGCCGATCACCCGGCTGTCCACGATCCGCTCCGCCGCCAGCCGGTGCGCCGGCGCCATCGCGACGACCAGCGGGTCCGAGCCCAGCCGGAACCAGCGCAGCCGGGGCATGGCGGCGGGGCGGCCATAGACCGTCACGACATCCACCGCGCCCTCGGCGAGGCTGGTGAAGGGCCGCGCCGTCGCCTCGCCCGACAGATCGACGGTGAGTTCGGGCGCGCGCTCCGCGAGGTAGGCCAGGAAATCCGGCAACCAGTGCCAGCGGCTGTAGGTCGCCTGACCCAGCCGGACGAGCCGGCGGTCGCCGGACTGCCGCGCCTCGATCTCGCGTTCGAGGCGGGCGAGTTCGCCCAGTGTACGCGCGGCGAAATCGCGCAGCTTGTCGCCCTCGGGGGTGAGCGTGACGCCCCCGCCCGGGGCGCGCCGGGTGAGCCGCGCGCCGAGCCGCCGCTCCGCCTCGCGCAGCCGGTGGCTGACGGCCGACTGGGTGACGCCCAGCCGCGTGGCAGCCGCGGTGAGCGTGCCGGTCTCGGCGAGCGCGTCGAGCACGGCGAGATGGTTCAGGTTGAGGCGCGGCAGCATGCCGGCCATTAGATCATTTCATGGCGCTTCTGAGAATTCGGAATTTTTCTCCGGCCTGCCTTGCGGGTAGAGCAGGCGCATGACCCAAGCCACGCTCAGACACTCCCCCCTGGCCGGGCCCGGGGCCGCCACCGCGGGAATCGTCGCGGCCTCGGTCTGCTTCGGGCTCGTGCCCCTTTTCGCGCGCGAGCTTCAGGCCGCCGGCATGGCGGACGCCGCGATCGCCTTCTACCGCTATGCCTTCTCGACGCTCGTGCTGCTGCCCTTCCTGCCGCGCGCGCGGGCGAAGCGCGGCCCGGCCGCGATCATGGTGGGAACGGGCGTGCTGATGAGCCTTGGCTGGCTGGGCTATCTCGACGCGCTCAGAACGCTGCCGGTGGCCTCGGCCGGCGTGATCTACATGAGTTATCCGCTCTTCGCGCTTCTTCTGGGCTGGTTGCTGGCCGGCGCCGCGGTGGGCTGGCGCGGCTGGCTTGCCGGCGCGATGATCCTCGGCGGCGCGGCACTGCTGGCAGAGGGCGGCGGGCTCGCCGGGGCCGGACCGCTCGCGCTTCTGAAGGCGCTGGCCGCGCCGCTGACCTTCGGTCTGGGGATCGTGATCCTGTCGTCCTTCATGCACGGGCTCACCGCGCCCGAGCGGATGGTTTGCACCACGCTGGGTGCGGTTCTGGGGATGGCGCCGCTGCTGATGGCCACGCCGGTGGCAGGCTTCCTGCCCGCGTCGGAGGCTGGCTGGCTCATGATCGCGGGGCTGGGCCTCGCCACCGCCTTGATCCCGCAAATGCTCTACGTCTCTGCCGCACCGCGCGTCGGGCCCGGCCGCGCCGCGGCGGCCGGCAGCGTGGAACTGCCCACCATGCTGGCGATCGGTGCGCTCGCCTTCGGCGAGGTTCTGGGCCCGCGCGAGATCGCCTCGGCCGCGCTCGTGCTGGCCGCCATCCTGACCGCGCCGGCCGTGCGCCCGGGCGCGCCGGGGCTGACCGGGCGCAAGCGCCTCTTCGGGCTATGAGCCGTCGGGCCGCAGCACCGTGACGCCGACCGCACCGGCGCGCGCGAGTTCCGGGTCGAGCGACATGTTCACGTATTCGCCGCGCCGCCAGAGCTGGCCCAGATCGTCGTAGTGGCGTGACAGGAAGTGTCCCGATTGCCCGGTCGAGATCACGAAGACCGAGCTGTCCGGATCGGCGAAGTCGAAGACACCGCGGAAGCCCGCGCCATGCACGTTGAGGAAGGGGTCGGGATCCTCGCCGCCGGTGAGGCCGCGCATCAGCGTGTTGTCGCCGCCGCTGGTGGATTGCCGGATGTTCACGAAATATCGCAGCACCGGCACCTCGCCCAGCGTCTGGTGGTCGTGCGTGGCCTGATGCGCGTCCCCCCACCGCAGCGATTCGAGCTGGCTTCCGTAACGCTCCCCGATCCAGACGAGCGCGTCGTCGAGCGCGAGGCGCGCGATGTCGGTGCAGGTCTCGACGGCCGAGGACTGCCGGATGTCGCACCAGGCGCTCGCACCGTCCACGTCGCGGAAGACCCGCTCGATGAAGAGCGGCTCGGGATGGGTGAACTCGTCGGCCAGCGGGCCGAGATCGTCGCGGATCAGACGCTCCTGCAGGGCGCGCATCCAGGCGGCGTAGATCAGCGGCTCGGGCAGGTGCTCGTTCATCTCGCCGTTCCACTCGGCGAGCAGCGCGAGCGCGCGCTGGCGCTGGCGCTCGGGCGTGCCGGCGGGCGCGGCCTCTCCGGTGAACCACAGGTCGGCGCCCACCAGCGGCAGCAGCGCGCGCGCCGTGTAGCTCACCGTGTCGAGCTGCGCCTCGACGAAGCTGTCGCGCGTGTGAATCTCGCGGCTCTGCATCAGCCGCTGCCAGCGCTGGACGCGCTGGGTGTCGCCCCACCAGTAGGAGACGTGCAGCGGAAAGGGGCGGTCCACGATCTTGTTGTTTGTATTGCCGACGATCCCGCCCTGCGGGTCGATGAAGCCCGGATTGGACTCGAAGGGCAGGGTGCCCTGCCAGCGGTTTTCCGGCAGATACCCGAAGGAGGGCATGCGCCCCTGGGTCTGATGCGCCGCATCGCGGCGCGGCATCGCGCCCAGCAGCTTGAGCGCGATGCGCTCGCCGTCCGCCACGATCAGGTTCTGCGACGGCGCCACGAACCACGCCCCGGCCTCGAGCGCGGCATCGATCGAATCGGCATACATCATGCCGATCGCCGCGCGCATCGTCGTGTCCTGATCCGAGAGCGCCGTCCACGACAGCGCGGCGACATGGCCCGGCGGCGTGATCGTGCCCAGCCCGAAGCGGCCCGGCGGCAGCACCGGGCCGTTGTCCGTCCAGCGCAGGGTGACGGTGACGGGCGCCTGGTCCTTGATCTCGACGATGCTGCGGCGGGTCTCGAAGGCCTTCCAGCCGTCCGGCGTGCGGTATTGCTCCGGGTTCTCGGGGTTCAGCTCTTCGAGGAACACGTCCTGATCGTCGAGATTGGACGAGGTGATCCCCCAGCCGAGCTCGGCGCTGCGCCCCACGAGCACGGCCGGGATGCCGGGAATCGTGCCGCCGATGACCCCCCCGGCGGAGAGCTCGAGCCGCGCCAGATACCAGATCGCGGGCGCCGAGAAGCCGAGGTGCGGATCGGCCGCCAGCAGGGTGGACCCGGCCGCCGAGCGCTTGGGCGCCGCGGCCCAGGCGTTGGAGGCGCCCGAAAAGCGCGGCTTCGGCACGGGCCAGAACGGATGATCGGGCGCCGGCGCGGCCTCGGCGTAGCGCGGCAGGCCGGGCACCAGGCTCGCATAGTCCGGGAGCGCCGCGATCCCCTGGCCCGGGGCCTCGGGCAGGATGTCCTCGACCTCGCCCGGCCGGTCCTCGAGCGCGAGCGAGACGCGCGCGCGCAGCACCTCCTGGCCCAGATGGCCGGACAGCTGGAGCGCCATCAGCTTGACGAGCGCCACCGAATCCGCCGGCTGCCATGGCGCGATCGGCGCGTCGAAAAGGAAGAATTCCGGCGCGCCGCGCCCCAGGCTGTCGCGGTTGATCTCGGCCAGCCGCGCGTTGACGCCGGCCGCATAGGCCTCGAGCGCGGCACGGGTGCGCGCGTCCTGCGCCTCCAGCGAGGCCTGCGCGAGACGGTAGAGGTCGAGCCGCCGCAGAAGCGTGTCGACCTCCAGCGTGCGTGCGCCGAACTTCTCCGACAGCCGGCCCTGCACGGTGCGCCGCAGCACGACCATCTGCCACAGCCTGTCCTGCGCGTGGGCGTATCCCAGCCCGAAGAACACGTCGGCGTCGGCCTGCCCGAAGATGTGCGGCACGTTCGCGGTGTCGCGCACGATCTCCACCGGCGCCGAGATGCCGGCGACCGGCAGGCTCTTGTCGTAGTCGGGCAGGGAGCGCGAGGCGAGGTAGTAGACGACGACGGCGGCGAGCGCCACGAGCGCGACCAGCGCCGTGGCGATGCGCAGGAGCCATCGGAACACTGTGCCCATCGCGCCCTTTTCCCCGGCCGGAGCTTCGCCCTTGCCTTCCCGTGGTCTGCGCGAGACAAACGCTGCGCGCCGCGAAAGGCAAGAGCGACGAGGGGGAAGCTGCGATGGCGAAGGTTGCGTTCATCGGGCTCGGCGTCATGGGCTATCCCATGGCCGGGCATCTCGCGAAGGCGGGCCACGAGGTCACGGTCTACAACCGCACAGCCTCGAAGGCCGAGCGGTGGGTCGCGGAACACGGCGGGGACCGGGCGCCCACGCCGCGCGAGGCGGCCGCGGGCGCGGAGTTCGTCATGGCCTGCGTGGGCAACGACGACGACCTGCGCGCGGTCTGCACGGGCGCGGACGGCGCGCTCGCGGGGATGGGGGCCGGCACGGTCTTCGTCGATCACACGACGGTCTCGAAGCGCGTGACCGAAGAGCTCTACGCCGCGGCCGACCACGCGCAGGTGAGCTTCGTGGACGCGCCGGTCTCGGGCGGGCAGGCCGGGGCCGAGAACGGCAGGCTCTCGGTCATGTGCGGCGGCGACGCGGGCGCCTACGCCCGCGCCGAGCCGGTGATCGCCGCCTATGCCGCGATGTGCCGCAGGCTGGGGCCCTCGGGCGCGGGGCAACTGGCCAAGATGTGCAACCAGATCGCCATCGCGGGGCTCGTGCAGGGGCTCTCCGAGGCGCTGAACTTCGCCGACCGCGCCGGGCTCGACGGCGCGGCGCTCGTCGAGGTGATCTCGAAGGGCGCGGCCGGATCGTGGCAGATGGAGAACCGCTCGGCCACGATGCTCGCGGACGAGTTCGACTTCGGCTTCGCGGTGGACTGGATGCGCAAGGACCTGGGCATCTGCCTCGACACGGGCGACGAGATCGGCGCGGCGCTGCCCGTCACCGCGCTGGTGGACCAGTTCTACAAGGACGTGCAGGCGATGGGGGGCGGGCGCTGGGACACCTCCTCGCTGATCCGGCGGCTGAGGGCCTTCGACCGCGGGTGAGCGCGCCCAAGCGGTTTCGAAACCGCTTGGACAAGGGGGCTTTCAGCCCCCTCTGCCGCGCGGGCGCGCGGCATTCACCCCCAAGGATATTTGACCCAAGAAGAAGGGCCCGGGCTGCGGCGGGGCTCAGCCCAGCCGCGCGGCGAGGGCGCCGTCCCAGAGCGCCACGAGCTCGGCGAGCGGCGCCTCCGCGCGGCCCAGGCGCACGGTCTCGCCGGTGAAGCGGCCGACGGTGCGGATCGGCACGCCGACGCGGCCGGCGGCGATCATCAGCCCCTCGGCCTGGTCGAAGTTGCAGGCGACCAGGTAGCGCCCCTGGTCCTCGCCGAAGAGCGCGGCGGCGTCGTCATCGTCGAGCGCCACGCCGACGCCGCCGGCGGCGGCCAGTTCGAAGGCGGCGAGCGCGAGGCCGCCGTCGGAGAGGTCGGTGCAGGCGCGGATCAGCGCGCGGTTCTCGAGGATGAAGGCGCCGTTGCGCCGCTCGGCCTCCAGGTCGACGGGGGGCGCGTCGCCCTCGGCGCGACCGAACATCTCCCACAGCAGGGCCGAGCGGCCGAGGTGGCCCGGGCCCTCGCCCACCAGCACCGCGACGTGGCCTTCGCGGGCGCGGCCGGTGATCGCCTCCTCGATCCGCTCCACCAGACCGACGGCCCCGATGGTCGGCGTTGGCTGGATCGGGTGGCCGTCGGTCTCGTTGTAGAGCGAGACGTTGCCCGAGACGATCGGCATGTCGAGCGCGCGGCAGGCCGCGCCGATGCCCTGGATCGCGCCCACGAGCTGGCCCATGATGCGCGGCTTCTCGGGGTTGCCGAAGTTGAGGTTGTCGGTCGCCGCGAGCGGCCGGGCGCCGGCCGCCACGAGGTTGCGAAAGGCCTCGGCCACCGCCTGCTTGGCGCCCTCGACGGGGTTCGCCTCGACGTAGCGGGGGGTGACGTCGGCGGTGAAGGCGAGCGCCTTTTCGGTGCCGTGCACCCGCACCAGCGCGGCGCCGTGACCCGGTCCCTGCACGGTGTCGGCCATGACCATGTGGTCATACTGCTCCCAGACCCAGCGGCGCGCGCAATAGTTGAGCGAGCCGACGAGCGCCCTGAGACCCTCGATCGGGTCGATATCGGGCAGGGGGCCGAGCGGCACCTCCGGCTCGGAGGGCAGCCATTCGCGGTCGTATTCCGGCGCCTCGCCGGAGAGCGCGCGCAGCGGCAGGTCTGCGCGTGTCTCGCCATTGTGCACGACCAGGAAACGATCCTCGGCGATCGTTTCGCCGACCACGGCGAAGTCGAGGTCCCATTTCTCGAAGACGGCGCGCGCCTCGGCCTCCTTCGCGGGGTCGAGGACCATGAGCATGCGCTCCTGGCTTTCGGAGAGCATCATCTCGTAAGGGGTCATGCCGGGCTCGCGGCAGGGCACGCGGTCGAGGTCGAGGCGGATGCCCAGGCCACCCTTGTCGCCCATCTCGACGGCCGAGCAGGTCAGCCCCGCCGCGCCCATGTCCTGGATCGAGACGACCGCGCCGGTCGCCATCAGCTCGAGGCAGGCTTCCATCAGGCGCTTCTCGGTGAAGGGGTCGCCCACCTGCACGGTGGGGCGCTTCTCCTCGAGCCCCTCGTCGAACCCGGCCGAGGCCATGGTCGCGCCGCCCACGCCGTCGCGGCCGGTCTTGGCGCCGAGGTAGACGACGGGGCGGCCCACGCCGCTGGCCGCCGAATAGAAGATCCTGTCGGCCTCCGCGAGCCCGGCGGCGAAGGCGTTGACGAGACAGTTGCCGTCGTAGGCCGGGTGAAAGCGCAGCTCGCCGCCCACGGTGGGCACGCCGAAGGCGTTGCCGTAGCCGCCGATGCCCGCCACCACGCCGTGCACCAGCGCGCGGGTGCGCGGGTGGTCGGGGCGGCCGAAGGAGAGCGCGTTCAGCGCCGCGATGGGCCGCGCACCCATGGTGAAGATGTCGCGCAGGATGCCGCCCACCCCGGTCGCCGCGCCCTGGTAGGGCTCGATGTAGGAGGGGTGGTTGTGGCTCTCCATCTTGAAGACGACGGCCTGCCCGTCGCCGATGTCCACCACGCCGGCGTTCTCGCCGGGGCCGCAGATCACCTGCGGGCCGTCCGTCGGCAGCGTGCGCAGCCATTTCTTCGACGACTTGTAGGAGCAGTGCTCGTTCCACATCGCCGAGAAGATGCCGAGCTCGGTGAAGCTGGGCTCCCGGTTCAGCAGGCGCAGGATGTGGGCGTATTCCTCGGGCGCGAGGCCGTGGGCCTCGACGAGCTCGGGCGTGATGGCGGGCTCGGACATGCGGTTGCGGTCCCCTCGCAGATCGACCGCGCCCGTCTTAGGGCATGGGCGGGCAGGGGGAAAGGCCCGCCGGTTGCGCGGCCGGCGCGCGACGTGATACCGTCGTATACAACAGGAGCAGCCGATGTCCGACCCGCGCCGCACAGTGATGGTTCCGATCGCGCGCCAGTGCCGCATGGTGGCCGTGGCGCTGATCGCGTCCCTGTGGCGCACGCGCGCGCCCGAGGAAATCGACGCGGCGATCGGCGGGCTTCCGGCGGCACGGCAGAGCGCCGTGGTCGGGGGCGTTCTGGGGTTTCTGTTCCTGCTCAGCCTCTTCGCCGCGCAGTTCGGACTCGTCGGGCTCGCGCTCTTCTGGCTGGCGGTAATCCTCATCGTTTCGTGATCGGCGCGTGAGCGTCAGCGCGCGTGCTGCAGCGCAGCGCGCAAGGCGTTGACCTTGCGTCCGTTTTCGCGCCCGCCCTGGCGGTATGCTTTCGTATGCTATTGAGAAATCAAGAAAAATTTCAAGACCGGCGTGATCCGGCGAGACACTTGCGGCGTAGACAGGGGCAGACTTCGCCAATGGGAAAGGACACGACACGATGGAACAGCTTCCGATCATCCTGTGCCTCGGCACGCTCGGTTTCGCCGTCGCCTTCGGCTACATCAGCGCGCGCGCCACGGAAAAGCAGATGCGCGACGGCAATCACAAGAAATCGGCGCTCTCGCGCGATGGTATGGAGGAACGGCTGCGTCGCGGCGCGGTCGACGCCGGCTGAGCCGGGGCGGGCGAGACCAGTCGCCTTTTCAACCACAAGCAGAATTGATCCACTGGCGACGGCGCCCCCGCAGCGGGGGCGCCGTTCGCGTTTTCCGGGCGCGCAAGGCCGCGGCAAAAAAAAGGCCGAGACTAAGTCTCGGCCGAAGTCCAACAGGGAGGTATGAAGATGATGCGCTGCTAGGCGCCATCGCCTTCGACCGATCAGATAGGCGGCAGAAGTGAATCGATCAAGCAGTTTCGACCAGATGGTCAGACATGCCGGCTATGCGTTGCGCGCAAGTCTCACTCGCTGCGCTCACTCCGCCGCCTTCCCCCGCTGCTGCCGGCGCTGCGCGGCGATCTCGGCCTGCACGAAATCGCGGAAGGCGGCGATGCGGCGCGACTGACGCAACTCTTCCGGGTAGGCCAGGAAGACCGGCACCTCGTTCGATTCCACCTCGGGCAGCACGCGCTGCATCTCGGGGAAGTCGTGCGAGAGGTATTCGGGCAGCACGCCGATGCCCAGATGCGCGAGCACGCCCTGCAGCACGCCGAAATAGTTGTTCACCGTCAGCGTGGAGTGCGGCTGATAGGTCATCAGATGGGCCACGAGGCTCGCGCCGGCGCTGACCTGCGGCGCGCGCGGGTTCTGGCAGATCAGGCGATGGGCCGTGAGCTGCTCGGGCACCTCGGGCGCGCCGTGCATGCGCAGGTAGTCGGGAGAGGCGTAGAGCCGCATCCGCACACCCATAAGGCGCTTGCGGATCAGGTCCGCCTGGCTGGGTTCCTTCATGCGGATCGCCACGTCCGCCTCGCGCATCGGCAGGTCGAGGACGCGCTCCTCCAGCATCAGGTCGATCTTCAGGTCGGGATACTTCTCGTAGAACTTCGCCAGCCGCGGCACCAGCCAGAGCGAGCCGAAGCCGGTCGTGGTCGTGACCTTGAGCTCGCCGAAGACCTCCTCCTCGCTGTCGCGGATACGCGCAGCGGCGGCCTCGAGCCGCTTGGTCATCGCGCGGGTCGCGTCGAAGAGCAGCTCGCCCTGCTCGGTCAGGATCAGCCCGCGCGCATGGCGGTGAAAGAGCGTCGCGCCCAGGCTTTCCTCGAGCGCGCGAATCTGGCGGCTGACCGCCGACTGCGAAAGATTGAGGCGCTCGCCGGCGTGGGTGAGCGAGCCGGCATCGGCCACGGCGTGAAAGATTCTGAGCTTGTCCCAATCCATCGCGACAGGTCCTTTCCCGGCGGGAGCCGCCGCTTGCTTAATGGCACGAAAATGCCGCGCAGGGAACGCCCGGACGGATCGGGCGGCGTGGCGAAAGCGCACGCTTGAACGGATTCGCCTCTATACAGGTCAGTTATCCAGACCTATTATTCCGTCACGTTCAGACTACATCCCGTGCAGGCAGGGAGGCACGGCATGACGATCCAGAAGGTCTCGCTGAGCGACCGGCTCGACCTTACGAAATCACCCGTTCTGCTCAACGGCACGCAGGCGCTTGTGCGTCTGATGCTCACCCAGAAGGAACGCGACCGGCGCGCCGGTCTGAACACCGCGGGCTATGTCACGGGCTACCGCGGCTCGCCGCTGGGCGCCGTGGACATGCAGATGTCGCGCGCGCAGAAGCTTCTGGCGGACAACGACATCGTCTTCCAGCCGGGCCTCAACGAGGATCTGGCGCTGACCGCGGTCTGGGGCTCGCAGCAGGCGGGCCTGCGCGGCGAGGGGAAATACGACGGCGTCTTCGCGCTGTGGTACGGCAAGGGGCCGGGCGTGGACCGCTCGGGCGATGCCATGCGCCACTTCAACATGGCGGGCACCGACGCGCAGGGTGGCGCCATCATGGTGATGGGCGACGACCACACCGGCGAGTCCTCGACCACCTGCCATCAGTCCGACTGGGCGCTGGTGGACGTGCACATGCCCGTCCTCTCGCCCGCGGGGGTGCAGGAGATTCTCGATTTCGGCGTCTACGGCTACGCGCTGTCGCGCTACGCGGGTGTCTGCGTGGGCCTGAAGGCGGTGAAGGACACGGTGGAAGCGACGGCCGTGGTGGACGGCCGGCCGGACCGGATGCAGCTCGTCACCCCGGACTTCGCGCTGCCCGAGGCCGGCCTCAACATCCGGCTCGGCGACCACTGGGTGCCGCAGGAGGAGCGGCTGCTCGCGCACAAGCGTTACGCGGCAGAGGCCTTCGCCCGCGCCAACGGCATCGACAAGCGGGTGTGGGGCAAGCCGGGGGCGAAGATCGGCTTCGTCTCGGCCGGCAAGAACTGGCTCGACCTCGAACACGCGCTGACCCTGCTGGGCATCGACGCGGAAGAGGCCGAAAGGCTGGGCATCACCACCTACAAGGTCGGGCAGACCTGGCCGCTCGACATGGAGAGCTTCCACGACTGGGCCGAGGGGCTCGAGCTCATCGTGGTGATCGAGGAAAAGCGCAAGCTCATCGAGGTGCAGGTCAAGGAGGCGATCTTCGACGACCGCCGGGGCCGGCGTGTCTATGGCGGGCGCAAGAACGGCGAGGTGCTGTTCCCGACGCATTACGCTCTCGACCCGGTGGATATCGCGGCGAAACTCGGGCGCATCCTCATCGAGGAGGGCCGTGAGACGGACGGCATCCGCAAGGGCCTCGAGACGCTGGAGGAGGCGCGGCGCGCCGACAACGCGCAGGACATCGCGGCCCGGCTGCCGTATTTCTGCGCCGGCTGCCCGCACAACACCTCGACGCGCGTCCCCGAGGGCAGCCGGGCGGGCGCCGGCATCGGCTGCCACACCATGGCGCTCTGGATGGACCGCTCGACCGAGGGATTTACCCACATGGGGGCGGAGGGCGCCAACTGGATCGGCGAGGCGCCGTTCTCGACCCGCCGCCACGTCTTCCAGAACCTGGGCGACGGCACCTACAATCACTCCGGCACGCTCGCGATCCGCGCGGCGATCGCGGCCGGCGTGAACATCACGTACAAGATCCTCTACAACGACGCGGTCGCCATGACCGGCGGGCAGCCCAACGAGGGCGAGCTCACCCCGGACCGCATCGCGCGCGAACTGCTGGCGATGGGCGTGCGCCACGTCGCGGTCGTCTACGACGAGAAGGAAGAGCCCGACTGGACGCATTTCCCCAAGGGGATAGCGCGCCATGAACGTGCCGAGATGGACGAGGTGCAGGAAAAGCTGCGCGAGATGGAGGGCGTCACCGCCATCCTCTACATCCAGACCTGCGCGGCCGAGAAGCGCCGCCGCCGCAAGAAGGGCGCCTTTCCCGACCCGGACAAGCGCGTCTTCATCAACACCGACGTCTGCGAAGGCTGCGGCGACTGCGGCGTGCAGTCGAACTGCGTGGCCATCGTGCCTGTCGAGACCGAGCTCGGCCGCAAGCGCGCCATCGACCAGTCCGCCTGCAACAAGGATTTCTCCTGCCTTAAGGGGTTCTGCCCCAGCTTCGTGACGCTGGAGGGTGCCGAGGTCCGCCGCGAGGCCGCGACCGACCTCAAGCTGCCCGATCTGCCCGAGCCCGAGCTTCCGAAGATCGACCGCACCTGGAACGTGGTGATCACCGGCGTGGGCGGCACCGGCGTCGTTACGCTGGGCGCGGTGCTCGCGCAGGCCGCACAGATCGAGGGCAAGGGCGCCGCGATGATCGAGATGGCGGGCCTGGCGCAGAAGGGCGGCGCGGTGCTGATCCACTGCCGGCTGGCCGAGCGGCCCGAGGACATCAGCGCGATCCGCGTGGCCACCGGCGAGGCCGATGCGCTGATCGGCGGCGACCTCGTGGTGAGCGCGGGCGCCAGGACGCTCGGCCTCACCTCCACCGGCCGCACCGGCGGCGTCGTCAACAGCCACGAGATCATCACCGGCGAATTCACCCGCAACACCGAGTTCCGCATCCCCACCGAGGATCTCACGCTGGCGCTCGAGCGGCGGTTGCGCGACCGGCTGCAGACCTTCGACGCCACCGCGCTGGCCGCGAAGGTGATGGGCGACTCGATCTACTCCAACATGATCGTCATGGGCGCGGCCTGGCAGCGCGGGCTCCTCCCGGTGAGCCACGAGGCCATCGCCGAGGCGATCCGCCTCAACGGCGCCGCGGTCGAGGCCAATCTGCGCGCCTTCGAGGTGGGCCGCTGGGCGGCGCATGCGCCGGCCGAGGCCGCCGATGTCCTCGAGGACAAGGTGCACGAGCTGCCGCGCTCGCTCGACGAGCAGATCGACTACCGCACCGAGCAATTGACCGCCTATCAGGGCAAACGGCTCGCCCGGCGCTACCGAAAGCTGGTCGACGGCATCCAGGACCGCGCGGTGAAGGAGGCGGTGGCCAAGGGCTATCACAAGCTGCTGGCCTACAAGGACGAATACGAAGTCGCGCGGCTGCTGCTCACGACCCGCGAGAAGGCGCGCGAGGAGTTCGGCGGCGACTTCCGCATGACCTTCCACCTCGCGCCGCCGATGCTGACGGGCAAGGACGCGAACGGCCGACCTAAGAAGCGCGAATTCGGCCCCTGGCTGGAACGACCGCTCAGGCTGCTGGCGCGGATGCGGTTCCTGCGCGGCACGCCCTTCGACCCCTTCGGCTATTCCGCCGAGCGCCGCATGGAGCGCCGCCTGATCCGCGACTACGAGGCCGACATGGCCGAGGTCTTGCCGAAGCTCGGCGACGACACGCGCGACGCCATCGTGGCGCTGGCCGAGCTGCCGCTTTCGATCCGCGGCTTCGGCCCGGTGAAGGAGGCCAACGCCGAAAAGGCCGCCAGGCGGCGCGAGGAACTGCTGAGCGTCATCCGTCAGGGCGGCGCGCCGCTCGCCCGCGCGGCCGAGTAGCCGGGTAGCGTCATGCGCCGGTCATGGCTTCGTTACAGTCTCTGGCGATCAGGATCGAACCGCCCTATGTGCCCTGCGCCAGAGTGAGAGGCCCCGCACATGACCGAGCGTCGCACCGCGCGCGACATAAGCTACTACCGCTCCGCCCGGACCCGCGGCGGCCGCGCCATGATCCGGCTGATGGAGAACGCGACCGGGCGCATCCGCCTGATCCGCCGGGCGCGCGGCTACGAGCACGAGGTCGCCGCCGGCCGCGACTTCTGGGAGGTCATGGTCGAGCGCTACGGCCTGTCGCTCGAGGTCATCGCCGGCTCGATCGAATCGATCCCGCGCGAGGGGCCGCTCGTGGTGATCGCGAACCATCCCTACGGCATCCTCGACGGGCTCATGCTGGGCCACATGCTGTCGGTCGTGCGGGGCGATTTCCGCATTCTCGCGCACAAGGTCTTTCGCAAGGCCGCCGATCTCGACCGGGTGATCCTGCCGGTGAACTTCGACGAGACGCGCGAGGCGCAGCGCGAGACGCTGGAGACCCGGCGCGAGTCGCTGCGCTATCTCGCCGCCGGCGGCTGCATCGGGGTCTTTCCCGGCGGCACCGTCTCGACTGCCGCGCGGCCCTTCTCGCGCCCGATGGACCCCGGCTGGCGCAGCTTCACCGCCCGGATGATCGCGCGCTCGGACGCGACCGTGGTGCCGGTCTATTTCGACGGCACGACCTCGCGGCTTTTTCAGCTCGCCAGCCACCTGCACTCGACGCTGCGCATGGGGCTGCTGATCTCGGAATTCCGCAAGCGCGTGGACGCGCCGGTGCGCGTGGCGATCGGCGCGCCCATCCCGCCCGACGAGCTGGCCGCGCGCGCCGCGGACACGCGCGCCATGATGGACTTCCTCCGCCGCAAGACCTATGAGCTGTCGCCGGAGCCGCTTCGCAGCTACGAATACGGCTTCGAGTTCGAGGAACGGCACCGTCCTTCGGGGCGGGAAGAGCGGCAGCGCGTCTACTAGGCGCCGGGCGCCGCGGGACAGGCGGGCAGCATGGCGGTTGGGATTTTCGATTCCGGCCTTGGCGGACTGACGGTGCTCGACGCGGTGACGCGGCGCCTGCCGGATGTACCCTTCGTCTATCTCGGCGACAACCGCAACGCGCCCTACGGCGTGCGCAGCGCCGACGACGTGACGGAGCTCACCAAGGGCGGTGTCACACGGCTCTGGGACGAGGGCTGCGATCTGGTGATCCTCGCCTGCAACACCGCCTCGGCCGCCGCCCTGCGGCGCCTGCAGGAGACCTGGGTGCCGCCCGACAAGCGCGTGCTCGGCGTCTTCGTGCCCTTGATCGAGGCGCTGACAGAGCGGCAGTGGGGCGACAACTCCCCCCCGCGTGAGGTGTCGGTGAAGAATGTCGCGCTCTTCGCCACGCCGGCCACGGTCGCCTCCCGCGCCTTCCAGCGCGAACTCGCCTTCCGTGCGATCGGCGTGGACGTGGAGGCGCAGGCCTGCGGCGGCGTGGTGGACGCGATCGAGGAGGGCGACCTGATCCTCGCCGAGGCGCTGGTGCGCTCCCATGTCGAGGCGCTGCTGCGCAAGATGCCGCAGCCGGAGGCGGCGGTGCTGGGCTGCACGCACTACCCGCTGATGGAACAGGCGTTCCGCGACGCCCTGGGCCCTGATGTCGCGGTCTATTCGCAGCCGCAGATCGTGGCCGAGAGCCTGGCGGACTACCTCGCCCGCCGTCCCGAGATGCGCGGCGCGGGTGAGCGGCCCGGCTTTCTCACCACCGGCGATGCGCGCCGCGTCTCGGACCGCGCGATACAGTTCCTCAAGCGCGAGATCGCCTTTCTTCCTGCCTGAAAACTGAGCCGAAAGACACTGACATGACTTCCAGAATCGCCATTCTCGGTGCCTCCGGCTATACCGGCGCGGAGCTTGTGCGGCTGATCGCCACGCATGGGCGAATGGAGATCGCCGCGCTCACGGCCGACCGGAAGGCGGGCAGCCCGATGGCCGAGGTCTATCCCCATCTGCGCCACCTCGACCTGCCGCACCTTCAGCGAATAGAGGAGGTGGATTTTTCGGGCATCGACATGGTGTTTTGCGCCCTTCCTCACGCAACGAGCCAGGCGGTGATCGCCGATCTGCCGCGCGATCTGAAGATCGTCGATCTCTCCGCCGACTTCCGGCTGCGCGACCCGGCCGACTACGAGCGCTGGTATGGCAAGCCCCATGCCGCGCCGGAGCTTCAGAAGGAAGCCGTCTATGGCCTGACCGAGTTCTACCGCGACGAGATCCGCGGCGCGCGGCTGGTCGCGGGCACCGGCTGCAACGCGGCGACCGGCCAATATGCGCTGCGCCCGCTCATCGCGGCGGAGGCGATCGACCTCGACGACATCGTGCTCGATCTCAAGTGCGCGGTCTCCGGCGCCGGGCGGTCGCTCAGGGAGAACCTGCTGCATGCCGAGCTGTCGGAGGGCTACCATCCCTATGCCGCCGGCGGCACCCACCGGCATCTGGGCGAGTTCGACCAGGAGTTCTCGGCGCTTGCCGGCCGCCCCGTGCGGGTGCAGTTCACCCCGCACCTGATGCCGGCCAATCGCGGCATCCTCGCCAGCGCCTACGTGACGGGCGACGCGCGCGTGGTGCATGACACGCTGTCGCAGGCCTACGCGGACGAGCCCTTCCTGCAGGTGCTTCCCTTCGGCGAGCTGCCCTCGACCCGGCACGTAAGAGGCTCGAATCTCTGCCATATCGGCGTGTCGGGCGACCGGCTTCCGGGCCGGGCGATGGTGGTCGCGGCGCTCGACAACCTCACCAAGGGCAGCTCCGGCCAGGCTTTGCAGAACGCCAACCTGATGCTAGATATACCAGAGCATACCGGGCTTATGCTCGCGCCCTGTTTCCCGTGAGGCGACGTCGATGAGAGGTCTCAAGAAGAAGCGCCGCATCCAGATCGTGATGGTCGCCGCCGCGGCGCTCGTGCTCTCCACCGGCCTGATCGGCTACGCGATGCGCGACGGCATCAACTTCTTCCGCGCGCCCAGCCAGATCCTCGCCGAGCCGCCCGCGCCGACGGAGACCTTCCGCATCGGCGGGCTGGTCGAGCAGGGCAGCCTCGTGCGCGGGCAGGGCGAGACGGTGCGCTTCTCGGTGACCGACGGCGGGGCCTCGATCCCGGTGGTCTTCACCGGCGTGCTGCCCGACCTCTTCGCCGAGAACGAGGGCATGGTGGGCACGGGCCGTTACGTGGACGGCGTCTTCGAGGCGACGGAAATCCTCGCCAAGCACGACGAGACCTACATGCCCAAGGAGGTCAAGGACGCTCTGGAAGAGCAGGGCGTCTACCGCCACTACGAGGGCGAAGAGGGCACCTGACGCTCCGCCTCAGCCTTCGTTCCGCCCGGGGCGGCCGAGCGGCACGAGGCAGCTCTCTTGATCCAGGCGCCGGCAGAGGCTCGGAACGAGCGCCCGCCACACGGGCGGGCGCATCGGTCTCCATGGGGCGGCACGCCCTTGCGCGATCCGCGCCTGCGGCCCGCCTTCGCAAGCCCACCGGTCAGTCCGGCGCCTGCAGAGCCGGAGAAAGCCCGCCATGCGCGCGTTCGACCGCCGTGTCGAGGCTGTTCGACGCCTCGCCCAGATCTTCCATGTAAGCCGTCTCGAGCCGGCCTGTCTCGACATCCTGCGTGACGGCCTGGCCGATGATCGCCTCACCGGCCGTGCCGATGCGGTAGCGCAGGCGCTTGGCGGCGGCGCGCGCCTCGCCGTAGCCCGGATCGCACGGGCCGGGCGCCGCGCGGTCCGCAGGCAGGGGCCGGCCCTCGGCGTCGAGCCAGATCTCGACCTCGACGGTGCGGGCGCTGTCCCCGTCGCCACTGGTCATGTCGGGGCCGAGACTGGTGGACAGGTAGGGGCGGACGGCCTCGGCGCTCATGCCGAGATCGGCGGCCACCTGCCGCGCGACGGCGTCGGTAACCGCTTCGGGCGGCAGTTGCGCCTCGGGCGTCTCGCCCGGCAGGCGGGCGACCTCGGGGTCTTCCTCGACAAGCGGGATGACGCGGTAGCCGTGACGGGTCAGGACGCTCGAGCCGTCCACGTTACCCCGCTGTCGCCCGTAACCGGCGTAGCTGCCATCGGGCTGTTCGAACATGGCGTAGTCGAACTGGATCCCGTCGACGACGAACTCTCCGCGCCAGCCGGTCCGGTTGCCTGCGCCGATCTCCGCTGCCGAAAGATCCGGTATGCCGTCGGCAATCCCTGTGAAGTCGATGTCTTCCGCGCAGAATCGGCGCAGCGTCAGATCCGTGCCGTTGCCCTGGCTCAGGGTCATGCGCGTGCCGCCGATATGGCGCGTCAGCGTGCCCTGCATGGCCGCGTGCTGGAAGGGCTGCGTGAACGTCTGCCCCGAAACCTCCATGCGAACCGTGCCTTGCGTGAACTCGATGCGGACGGGGATCTCGCCCTCGGTTTCGTCCTGGATCGAGCCCGTCACCCGTGCAGGATCGAAGGTCGCCGTGCCGGTGCCGATATGCGCGAACTCTATCGGAAAGGACTCGGTCTGCTCGGGCACGTCGTCGGGCATCAGCCCGATGGCCAGCGACACCTCGGTCGTTCCCTGCGGGAACCGGGCGACCTTCTGCCAGGGTTCGAAATCGAGGCCGGGCGTGGCACTGCCCGCGCCGGGAGCGGCGACGACGACCTCCGTGGTTTCGCTGTCGTGTTCCTGCCGCAGCGTGAGCACCACTGCGCCGCCTTCGGGGCCGGGTCGGGCGGAGACCGAGAATGCGTTGTCGTCGTCGATCACCGTCAGCGGGATGGCGCCGGCGCCGTTGACAATGCCGCCGGGGACCGCCTGCGGATCGAGCATGGTCACGCTGCCCACAGAGGCCACGAAGGTTTCGCGGTAGATCTCGTCGAGGGGATCGTCGACGATGTCGATGACCGCGCGCTTGAGCACGTCGTTTTCGAGAAATGTGACCGGGATCAGCGGCGGCGCGAAGTCCGAGCCGCCCGTGGCGTCCACGCCGGTGAGCTCGACCTGCGCCATGAACGGGGCCTCGGCAGGCTGGTCGAGCATCAGCAGGAGTTCGATGCCGATGCCCGATCCCTCGCGCGCTTCTGTCCTGACGGCTTCCATCGTGAGAACCTGTGTCGAAGCCGCGGTCGGGGCCGATGCGACGAGCGCAGACGTGACGGCCGGGCTGATCCAGCGTCCGGGGCAGGCGCGCATCATTCCACCTCCACGATCTCGATCCGGTCGAATTCGGCGACGGTCTGTTCCGACCCCAGCGTTCCGGCGAACAGCGCCGGGTCGCCGGTCGTGCGGAGAACCTGGATCGGGTCGGTCTCGATGACCTCGGGGCCGCCTTCCTGCATGGTCCAGCCGTTCATAGCGAGGCGGCCGACGTAATCGCGGCCGCGTTTCGAAATCGTCAGGCGCGCGCCCTTTTCCTCGAAATCCCGCAGGATCTGCGCGAGGTCGTAGCCGCGCAGATCGCCGGCGATCTCGACTTCGGCGCGGGTTTCCGTGCCGCCGGACACGGCGCGCAACCGCAGCCACAGGTCGTCGTTGGAATTGCCCTGCCGGTAGACATAGACCGAGATCGTATTGTCCACATCCGCATGGCGGCCCACCTGGACGATGGCGCGGCGGCCGCCCAGCGTCTGCACCTCGCCCATTCGCGCGGTGAAGTCGGCGCTCAGGTCCCAGTCGCCCTCCGGAAATCCGGCCGCCGTCCAGCGGAAGACGTTCGGCTGATCCTCGGCGTCCCCCATGTAGCCCGGTTCGACGGTCATCGTCACGAGCGCGCCGTCGTCGACGATGAAGCCGGACGGGTCGGGGGTGTCGATCGTCCAGTCGGGGCCGAGCTCGGCGCGGTCGAATTCGTCCACGTGAAGCGGACCTGCCGGCTCGGGCGCCGGCGCGCTGACCTGCCGAAGCGCGCCGGTGAGGGACTCCGCGTCCGAGGCGGGGATGTAGCGCCCCCCCGTGGTCTCGGCGAGACAGGCGAGCTGCCCGCCCGCGTCGTCCACGTCGAAGCCGATGACATGCGCGGTGAGCCCCTTGCCCGCCTCCGCCAGCTCCCGCCCCAGCGCGCAGAGGTCGGCGCCGCAGTTTTCCAACCCGTCGGTCACCACCACGACCGCGCCGTTCTCCGCGACGGACCTGGCGGCGGCGCGGACGGATGCGCCCACCGGCGTCTTGCCGCGGGGCGTGACGCCGGCCAGCGCCATCTCGAACGCGCTCCGGTCAAGCGGGCCGGGGGCCAGCAGGGTCTCGATGTCCTCGCAATCGCCCTCGCGCCGGTGACCGTAGGCCATGAGGCCGAGCGCGCGGCCTTCGGGCCAGTCGGCGAGCATCCGCCCGACCGCGTCGCGGGCGATCTCGATCTTGGGGATGCCGTCGATCTGGCCCCACATGCTGCCCGACCCGTCGAGAATCATCATCGTCGTCCGCTCGTCCTGGGCCTTGGCCGGTCCGGCCAGCGCGGCAAGGCAGAGCAGTCCTGCAAGTATGCGATTTGCGTGCACGATTTGCCTCCGGAAGTCTTGTCGGCCGTCACTGTCGCAGCTTGCAGGAGACGGTGCATGGGGCATTTGCCCTAGGTCGCGGAGCCGGTAGGATGCGGTCATGGAGATCGATCTGGACTGCGCGCGCACGCTCGCGGGGCTACAGCGGCGCCTGCTGGACCTCGAAGCGGATCCGGATACGGTCGGCGCGCTTCTCGGGGAGGTGGCGAGGCTGGTCGATGCCGACGCGGCCATGGCGGCCTGGCTGAACGAGGGCGTCCCGTTGTTCGCCACCTGGAACGCAGGTCCGCAGATCGAAGCCTATTTCGCCCGGACCTTCGCCGGCGTGGACCGCGACGGCAACATCCGCTCGACCGACCCGGATCTCGACAGGATCAACCTCACGCGGCGGCAGATGGGCGACGGCGTGCGGCACGAAAGCTCCCTCGCCGGCCGCGCCATGATCGAGAACGCCGCCTTCCACCGCGAGGCCTTCCGGCCGGTCGGGATGAACCATGTCATCGGCATGACGACGCGTCTTGACGTGGGCGAGGCGGTCTTCGCGATGGGGTATGCGCGCCATGATGCGCCCGCACTGGTCGGGGGGCGGGCCGAGATCGTGCTCAACCTTCTGCTGCCGGCCTTCGCGAGCGCCTTCGGGGCACTGGACCGGGGCGCGCGCAACTTCGATCGGCTTCAGACCGCGATCGCGCAGAGCGACATGGACGTGAGCGTCCGCGACGACGACGACGGCGGGTCCGAGGCGTTCCTGTGCTTGCCGTTGCCCAGCCCCGAGGCGGGCTATCTTTCCGTGTCGCCGCCGGACGCCGGGACCCTGGCGGCACGGCTTGCGCAGACATATGGCCTGACACCGCGTCAGCAGGACACCGCGGAGTGTCTGCTGGACGGCCTTTCGACCCGCGACGTCGCGGCCCGACTGGGCATCCGCGTCAACACGGCGCGCCGACATTGCGAGGCCGTCCTTCACCGGACCGGCGCACGCCGGCGCAGCGAGCTGAACCGGATGGCGCGGACCCTTTCGCGGAAATCGCGAGGAAAACGATAGCCGGCAAGCCACTCGGTGCGGCCCGGCGTTTCGATCCGGTCGAGGCGCGCGGCACCTTGCGCATCGCCGCTCGCGACGCCGGGCAGGCTGTCCGGATCCCGGCGCTCGCGTCATGGGGTGTGCAGGCAAAGGTGTCGTCCGATCCGATCGCCGGCGCGGGCCACATGACGCAGTCCTGAGCCCATCTCGCCCGGCGACGCGACGGCCGCGCCAGCTTCCGGCGCCGGCGCGGGCACCGGCCCGATTGGCCGCCGCGCCACGGATGCAGGACCCGGCACTGGACGAAGTGCTGCTCAGGCATTAGGTTGCCAAGCTAATCAAATATGCCGGGCAGTTGCCAGGAAGGCCTTTTTTGTAGAGATGCCTTTGCTTTGTATAACGAAGCTTTGAGGTCGGATCTCCATGATGCGCCCGGCGATCGAAGCCGAAAGGAGGCAAGGATGCAGGACTACGACGAGAGCAAGGGCTACGTCGCGCTGCTCGGCTGGAGCCTCAACGCGATCGACGCGGCGGACCGGTTCGACCGGCGCTACATCGTCGTGGCGCCGCCCTGGGCTACGGACTACTGCGAGGCCAACGGCATCCCCCACATCGCGTGGGATTTCGACCGGCTGAACGAACGCTCCTACGAGCTGGCAACCACGCTCAAGGACGAGGGCGTGGACGTGGCGATCCCGCTCTTCGAGGAGACGGTGGAATGGGCCGGCGCGGTCAACGCCGTGCTGCGCGACAACCCGCGGCTCCTGGGGCAGGCGATGCTCTTCCGCGACAAGTCGCTGATGAAGCGCCGCGCGCAGCTGGGCGGCATCCGCGTGGGCGTCTTCGAGGAGGCGCACGACCGCGGCGACGTGATCCGCTTTCTCAAGCGCGTGAACCAGACGCTCCTGAAGCTCGACGGCGACCCCAACGACCCGATCCACTTCAAGGCCTTCGACAAGTCCGGCACCGCGGGCCACCGCGTGATCCGCACGGCCGAGGACGTGGACCTGATCCCCGACGAGGAGTTCCCGGCGCTGCTGGAGAGCCATCTGGACGGCTGGGAGTTCGCGGTCGAGGCCTGGATCAAGGACCGCAAGATCCAGTTCCTGAACATCTCGGAATACGTGACGCTGGGCTATTCGGTCTTCGTGCCGGCCACCCCCGAGCTCGAGCAACATCGCGCGCGGATCACCGAGGAGATCGAGAAGCTGATCGAGACCTTCGACATCGAGTTCGGCTTCATCCACCCGGAATACTTCCTGACCAGCGACAACAAGCTCTACTTCGGCGAGGTCGCCTACCGTCCGCCGGGTTTCAACGCGCTGGAACTGATCGAGCGCGCCTACGGCTTCAACGGCTATCAGGCGCTCGTGCTGGCCTTCGACCCGAAGGCGACGCAGCAAGAGCTCGACGCCTTCTTTCCCACCCCGGTCGAGGATGCGAAGGGACATGCCGGCTGCTTCGGCGTCTATCCGCGCCGGCGCGTCGTCAACCGGCTCGAGATTCCCGACGCGACGGCGAACCATCCCTACTTCGAGCACCACGAACTGGCCGAGCCGATGCAGAACAAGGTCGCCAAGCGCTCGGCCTTCGGCACGCACTGGGGCCTGATGTATTTCTTCGGCGACGACCCCCACCGCCTGCGTGACCTGTTGAAGTCGCAGGAGGAACTCGATTTCTATGTGTGACCTGCGCGCAGGGGCCTGCGCCGCACGCCGGAGCGACCGATGAGGGACGAGGACGCCGCGCTCGCCGCGCTGCTGGAAAAGCTGGACGCCGCCGCTGCGCGGCTGGCCGATGCGCGCCCCTTCGCCAAGCACCGGCATCAGCGGCCGGTGCTCGACATCGCCGCGCGTGTGCTGGGCCAGCCCGGCGGCGTATCCGCGCTCTACGCCCGCGCGGGCGCGCTCGACGCGGCGGGGCTCTTCGCCGGGTCGGACTGGGACAGCCCGGCGACGCTGCTTCCGCAGCTCGTGGGCCTCACGCTCGACAACCCCGACCGGGTCACCGTCGCGCTGGAAATCACGAGCCTGTTGCGGATGCTCGCCATCGCCACGGGCGAGGCCACGCACGAGGGACTGCACGCCGAGCCGGCGCGCCACTACCTCACCCAGGTTCTCGCGCTCAACCTGCGGCACTTCTTCGGCGCGTCGAGCGAGGCGAGCCGCGCCACCGGCTGGGAGGACGTCAAGCGCAGCGTGCTGCGTTTCGTCGCCGAGCGCATCGGCCTGCGCGACGTGCTCGGCGTGCTGGTTGAGGAGATCTGGCGCATTCTCGAGCAGCGACCCGTCCAGGTGGCCCCCGTCAAGGACATGATCGCGCAGATCTCCATCGCGATGGCCGAGCAGGGCGCGGAGCCGGGACAGGAGCGCCTGGGCGCCGAACGCCTGGTGGGTGCGCTTTTCGGTCCCACGATCGCCTCGCAGGACGACCCCGGCATCGGCGCCTTCCTGGAGCGTCTCGAGGGCTTCGACGAGCACGCGCTGATGCGAGAGGCCACAGGCTTCGCCCGCGCGATGCACGACACCGGCCTGGTGTCGGACTATCACGCGGCCTTCCTGACGTGGCTCGCGGCGCGGGAGGGTCCGTCGCTGGTGCCCGAGGCGCTGGGGCTGGGCCAGACCGGGCTCGACTGCTGGCGGCGCTACATGCCGCTCGTCCGGCGGCTGATCGGCGCGGCGGTCACGCCGTTCACGCCACAGGCGGTCTACGGGCTGTCGCTGGTGCTCGACCGCGGCGTGCTGCACTACGCCCCCATCGAGCCCGCGCTGACGGGCCAGATCGCGGCGGAGCTGCACCCCGAGGCTGCGCAGCGGCTGAGGCTCGCCTATGGCGAGGCCGTGTCGGCCGAAACCCATCTTCTGGCGGGATTGCTCGAGGTGATCGGCCAGCCGTTCGGCGTGGGGCAGGGGGCCAACCCCACCTGTCAGTCGGCGCGCGCCATCGCGATGTGGGCGCTCAACGACCCCGACTACCTGCTGCATCTCGTCCGCCAGGCCAGCGAGATGGACGCGGTGACCATGCACTTCGAGGGGCAGCCCATCGCCTCCTCCGAGCTGCCGCCCGGGCTGAGCGCGGGCGCGCCGATCGACGCGGACCCGGTCTCGGTCTTGCTGGTGCCGCATCTGGACCGGATCTATGCCGAGATGGGCCGGCTCTGCGCGCCGCGGGGCGGCGATCCGCACCGCTGGATCAATCCCGAGTTCCACGGCTGGTGGGTGGCCCGCGACTGCATCGTGGCGGTCGACGTGGCGACCGGGCTGCTTGCCGACTACGAGGCCTTCGTCGCCCGCTTCTGCCGCGGCTATCATCCCGCCTACAATGACGCGCGCCCGGTGATCCACCCGCAGCCGGCCGGCATCGCCGTGACGGACGCGTCTGCCCGCTTCGTGGGCTGGCATGCGATCTCGATCCTGCGCGTGGACACCGATCAGCACGGCGTGGTGCGGGTCTATTTCTACAATCCCAACAACGACAGCGGGCAGGACTGGGGCGCGGGCGTCGTGGTGTCCACCAGCGGCTGCGGCGAAAGATATGGCGAGGCCTCCCTGCCGTTCGAGGAGTTCGTCTCGCGTCTGTATCTGTTTCACGACGACCCGCTGACAGCCGCGCGGGTGCCGACGATCGTGCCGGAGGAGTTCATCGCGTCGATCCGCGACCGCGCGACGCAGAGCTGGGCGGCCGACAGGCTGGAGGCCGCGCCGTCCTGGACTGGGGGTGGCGCGTGAGCGCGAGCGGACGCGCCCGGAGGGGCGAGCGCAGCTGCGCTGCCTCGATGGGCGTCGCAGGACCTGCCTGCTGACGCCTTGGCCCGATCGGGAAGGCGACCGCCGGGATGCCGCCGGCTCAGGCATGCAAAGCAATCCCGTCGCCCGGAAGGGGCATGGCTCTGCCACCGGACTGGGCCGTCCCACTCTCCGGATCGCGGAAGAGCTGCCCGTTCGGCGCTGCCGCCAGTAACGACGGCACAAACGCGTCGCTCAGGACGTTCCCCGTTGCGGAAACCCTAAGCAGGGTCGTCGGCCAGCACCGCCTGCCGCTGCCGCCCGAGGCCCTCGATCCCCAGCTCCACGATGTCGCCCGCCTTGAGGAACTGCTGCGGCGACTGGCCCATGCCGACACCCGGCGGCGTGCCGGTCGAGATCACGTCGCCCGGGTGCAGGGTCATGAACCGGCTGAGATAGGAGATCAGGTGCGCGACCCCGTAGACCATGGTCGCGGTCGAGCCGTCCTGTTTCGTCTCGCCGTTGACCGTCAGCCACATCTTCAGGTTCTGGGGATCGCCGATCTCGTGCGGCGTCACCAGCCAGGGCCCGAGCTGGCCGAAGGCGTCGCAGGACTTGCCCTTGGTCCACTGGCCCTGCCGCTCGTTCTGAAAGGCGCGCTCGGAGACGTCGTTGGTCACCGCGTAGCCCGCGACATGGGTCAGCGCCTCGGCCTCGGAGACGTATTTCGCGCGCTTGCCGATGATCACGGCGAGCTCGACCTCCCAGTCGGTCTTGTCCGACCCGCGGGGAATCACGATGGGGTCGTCGGGGCCACAGACGGCCGAGCTTGCCTTCATGAAGATGATCGGCTCGGGCGGCACCTGCGCGCCGCTCTCGGCGGCGTGATCCGCGAAGTTGAGCCCGATGCAGATGAACTTGCCGATGCCCGCGACCGGCGGGCCGAGGCGCGGCGTCCCCTCGATCTTCGGAAGCGCCGCCACGTCGAGCCCCTCGAGCGCGCCGAGATGGGCGAGCGTCTCGCCGCCCAGGTCGCGCATCAGCACCGACAGGTCGCGAATGCCCCCGTCTGCATCCAGAACGCCCGGCTTTTCCTGCCCGGCTTCCCCGTATCGCACGAACTTCATGCTGTCCCTCTTGTCCGTATTCGTTGCCGAGACCGCCTAGTAGGTCGCCCGTCCGCCGGAAAGGTCGAAGACCGCGCCGGTGGTGAAGGAATTCTCGGGCGAGCAGAGCCAGACGATCATGTTGGCCGCCTCGTCCACCTCCAGGAACCGGCCGCGCGGGATCTTCGACAGCATGAAGTCGATGTGCGTCTGGCTCATCTGGTCGAAGATCCGGGTGCGCGCGGCCGCGGGTGTCACGCAGTTCACCGCGATGTCGGTGTCGGCGAATTCCTTGCCCAGCGTCTTGGTCAGCGCCATCACCCCGGCCTTGGAGGCGGAATAGGCGCCCGCGTTGGGGTTGCCCTCCTTGCCCGCGACGGAGGCGATGTTGACGACGCGCCCGTAGCCCCGCGCCGCCATGTGCGGCAGCACCGCGCGGCAGGAATGGAAGACGCCGTGCAGGTTGATCGCCACGACGCGGTGGAACTCCTCTACCGGGTAATCGACCACCGGCGCGTTCATCCCCGCGATGCCGGCGGAGGCGACGAGGATGTCGATGCGGCCGAGCCGCTCCGCCGTGGCCTTCGCCACAGCCTCGGTCGCCTGCGGATCAGTCACGTCGAGCGCGCGGCCCTCCGCACGGTCACCCAGTTCGGCCGCAGCCTCCTCGGCCAGCGCGCCGTCGAGGTCCCAGAGCGACGCCGTCGCGCCCGAGGCGTGGAGCCGCCGCGCGACGGCCAGCCCGATGCCCTGCGCGCCGCCCGTGACGACCGCGACCTGCCCCGAAAGATCGTGTGTGACTGCCTGCATGACGTGCCCCTTTCCTTGCCTTCCTGCGCGCCCCTCACGACAGGGCCGCGATCACCTCGTCCACCTTCGTCACCAGCGACACGTTCTGCAGCGCGTAGTCGATGCTGGCGCGGTGCCAGTCGGCGTTCATGGTCGAGCATCCGTCCTCGGGGATCACCATGACATAGCCCTTGTCGGCGCCTGTCCGTGCCGTGTGCTCGATCGACATGTTGGTCCAGGCGCCGGTCTCGATCAGGATGTCGCGCGACTCTGCCTTGAGGATCGTCTCGAGCGCGGTGCCCTCCCAGGCGCTCATCCGCATCTTCTCGACCACGTGATCGCCGGGCTGGGGCTCGAGCCCTTCCACGGGCGACCCGCCCCAGGTGCCGCGGACGAGGGCGCCCGCGTCGACCACCCCCTCGAAGAGCGGCGCGTTCAGCGTCATGCCGGGCGCGCCGGGATGGACGAGGTAGTGGACATGGATCACCGGCACGCCCATCGCGCGGCAGCGGTCTGCGAGCCGCGCGATGTTGGCGATGGCGTTCTGGTCGCGGCAGTGCTGCGGGCTGCCCGAATCGGCGAAGGCGCCGCCCTCCGTCACTACGTCGTTCTGCATGTCCTGGATGATGAGCGCGCAGCGCCCCGCGTCGAGGCGCAGGGCATCGCCGCCCGCGGCGGGCGCGGAGGAGGCCGCGCGGGCGGCGGGACGGGCGCGCATGAAGGGCTCGTTGCGCGGCCCCACCTTGACCGGGATCGCGTAGACCGAGGTGGAGGCGGCCACGTAGAGCGTGCGCCAGTCCGCGCCGCCCCAGTGAAAGTTCGCCGGCAGCTCGGGGATAGAGACCTTGCCGATCAGTTTGCCGCCGGGCGCATAGACCCAGAGCCCGCCCGGCGCGGTGACCCAGACGTTGCCCTCTGCGTCGCATTTCATCCCGTCGGGCACGCCGGGGCGCAGGCTGTCGCGGATGCCGCCGGCGAAGATGCGCCCGTTGCGCAGGCGCCCGCCGTCCTCCACGTCGAAGACGCGGATGTTCGCCTGTTCGGTGTCGTTGACGTAGAGCAGCCGCTCGTCGGGCGAGAAGCAGAGCCCGTTCGGCATGGTGAAGAGGTAGCGGTCCACCACCAGCTGGGGCTCTTCGCCGGGGCGGTGGCCGGGCGGCAGGCGGAACACCCCCTGCCAGCCCAGCTCGCGCGGGCGCTCGACGCCGAATCCCTCCATCCGCCCGTACCAGGGATCGGTGAACCAGATCGAGCCGTCGGATTTCACCACGATGTCGTTGGGCGAGTTCAGCTCGCGCCCCTCGTAGTGGCTGGCCAGAACCTCGCGCCGCCCGTCGGGGCGCAGGCGCACGACGCTCGAGGTGGAATGCTCGCAGATCAGCAGGTTGAGCTCGGCATCGTAGGTCATGCCGTTGCCCTTGTTCGAGGGCCGCGCCACCTCTCGCACGCCTGAACTGTCGAGCCTCCGGCGCACGTCCCCGGGCATGTCGGAGAAGAGCAGGTAGTGCTCCACCGGGTGCCAGATCGGCCCCTCGGTGAACATGAAGCCCGAGCCCGGTTGCCGCACCGGGGCGTGGGCGTCGATCAGCCTTTCGAAGGCGGGATCCTGTGCTTCGTGCGCCATGACCGCCCCCTCAGGCCGGGAACCAGTCGCGCCGCGGCACCGACTGCGTGACCGGGCCGGGCACCTGCATGTCGAGCCGGCCCACCACCTGACCGCCCTCGACCTTCGCGGGCTTGTCGTGCACCGGCAGCAGGAACTTCGCGCCGGAATACATCAACTTGCGGATCGCGCCCTTCTCGCCGCGCTTCGATCCGCCGTGGTTGCCGGTGACCTGGTACTCCTCGGGGCCGAAGCTGCGCTGCGGCTGGATGATCTGGTCGTTGAAGTCGTAGATCACGTCGCCGCAGATCGTGGCGAGGCCCTCGTCGGTCTCGACATGCACGTTCATCGAGCCCTCGGTATGCGCGCCCGCCGCCTCGAGGATCACGCCGGGCATCAGCTCGACCGGCCCCGAGATTTCCAGGTCCTCCAGCCGCAGCGCGCCGGGGTGGTGCAGCCGCTCGACCAGATGGATGATGTCGGGCTTGGGATACTGCGGATGCATCAGGCCCGAGACCGAGTATTCCAGCTCGCGCCGGTTGATGACCACGGTGGTGTTCATCGGGAAATGGTCGTCCTTGCCCGCGTGGTCGATGTGCAGATGGGTGTGCAGCACGTAGCGCACGTCGCCCACCCGGACGCCGTGGTTGGCGAGCTGCCGTTCGATCATGTTCTCGTGGAACTGCAGGCCGCGCATCCCCAGCGTCTCCATGATCGCGTTGTCGCGGTAGCCGGTGTCGACCACGATCGGATAGCGCCCGCCGAGGATCAGGAACCCGTAGACCGGCACGCGCCGGGTGCGCCCGCAATCGCGCCCGAGGACGAGGAAGCTCGATTCGAGCTCGATGTCGCCGTAGTCGAGCACCCTGATTTCCAGTCCCATTCAGCGCCTCCCTGTCAGGTCAGCCGGTAGACCCGGCATGCGGTGTCGTTGAAGATCGCGTTCTGTTGCGCCGCGCTCAGCCCCGCCGCGGCGTGACGGTGCGCGGCGAGCAGCGTGGCGTAGTCGGTCCAGAGCTTCTCGATGGGGAAGTTCGAGCCCCAGAGGCAGCGGTCCGCTCCGAAGAGCGCCACCGTCTCTTCGATGAGCCAGGCGATGTGCGCGGGATCGACGCGGTGAATGAAGGTGCCGAAGCCCGAG
The DNA here is from genome assembly GCF_003298775.1 of Rhodosalinus halophilus. GTDB lineage: Bacteria > Pseudomonadota > Alphaproteobacteria > Rhodobacterales > Rhodobacteraceae > Rhodosalinus > Rhodosalinus halophilus. Next base: position 91,093 of record NZ_QNTQ01000008.1, read on the forward strand.
AGCTTGGCCGTGACGTTGGGCCGCTCGGCCAGCGCCGCCATCGCGTCGCGCCATGCGGCGCGGCCCTCGTCCGAGGTATCCTCCAGCATCCCCGCGTGCTGCAACACCAGCGTGGTGTCGGGGCAGGCGTCGGCCAGCGCGCAGGCGCCCGCCATCTGCCCGGCGAAGACCTGCAGCTCGAAGACCAGCCCGTCGTCGGCCAGCCTTGCCACGTTGCGCTGCACCACCCGATCGCGGCAGAGATCGGGTTGGGGTGCGAAACGGTAGGCGGGGGTCTCGTGCCAGTGGAACTGCTGGCGGATGCCGCGCAGGCGCGGGAACCGGGCCAGCCGGTCGAGCGCCGGGCGCAGGTCGTCGGCCGTCATGTCGGCATAGGCGACCTGGGCGTGGGGCCAGCCACTGTCGTCGGCCACGCTCTCGATCCAGGCGGCCTCGTCCTCCGCCCGCTCTGGCGGCCAGTTGGCCTGCACGTAGACGGCCCGGGTGACGCCCGTGCCGGCGATGTCGCCCAGGTATTCCCCGACCGGATAGTCGCGCCGGATCCCCTCGTAGGCGCCGAAGATGCGCGGCTGCATCGGCCCGTCGAGCCACGGCAGGTCGGCCCGGCGCCAGATGTGGAAATGCGCGTCCACGATGCTCATGCCCGCACCCCCGGACTGCGCGCGCCCTTCGAGAAGCCGAGGATCTCGGCCGCGATGGCGGGTGGCGTCGCCCCGTCGCCCAGCCGGTCGATAAGCGGCAGGATCGCCCGCATCGCGCCGGTCTCGGGCCGGTAGTCCGGGTCGGCGGCGAGCGGCGAGAGCCAGAGCACCGACCAGGCGAGCGCCGACAGACGCTGCATGGAGGCCACCAGCGCCTCCGGCCCGCCCCGCTCCAGCCCGTCGGAGACGACGATGACCAGCGCGCCGCGGGCGTGAGAGGCAAAGCGCGGCACCGACAGGAAGGCCGCTAGCGCCTCGCCCAGCCGCGTGCCGCCGTCCCAGTCTGCCACCAGCCCCGAGGCGCGCGTCAGCGCCTGTTCGCGGTTGCGGTGCCGCAGCGCGCGGGTCACGCGGGTGAGGCGCGTGCCGACGGTGAAGCACTCCACCCGTTCGCCGCCCTGCACCAGCGCGTGGGCGAGGCGCAGGGCGCCGTCGGTGCCTTCCTTCATGCTGCCCGAGACGTCGATCAGCATCAGCACCCGGCGCTCGCGCGTGCGGCGGCGACGCGTCGGCAGGCGGGTGATCTCGCCGTCGCGGCGCAGCATCTCGCGGAAGGCGCGGCGCGCGTCGGCCAGCCGGCCCTTGCCCGCGGCATGGCGGCGCGAGCGGCGGCGCGGCAGCGCGCGGGGCAGGGCGCGCGCGAAGGACCGCAGCACCGCCGCCTCGCCGCCGGTGGCAAGCTCGCGGGCGAAGAGCCGCTCGGCGGCGGTCGCGTCGCCGCCCGAGGGCTCCTCGTCGTCGGGCAGCGGCACCTCCTCCATGCCGCTCGCGTCGTAACTGCCGGGCAGGTCTTCGGGCGCCCCGAGCGCCGGCGCGGCAAGGGCGCGGCCCAGAAAAACCGCGTCGAAGATGGCGTCGAATTCCTCGGCGCGCTCCGGCCCCGGCCCGTAGACGGCATGCGCCGCGCGGCGGATGTCCTGCATCCGGCGCGGGCCCAGAAGGCCCACGGCGGCGAGGAAGCTCTCGGTCTGATCCGGCGCGGCCGGCTGGCCCGCGGCGCGCAGCGCGGCTGGGAAGGCGAGGAAGGGGTCGAGCGCGCGGGGCGTCATGCCGCCCCCAGGATCGCGTCGAGGCGGGGCACGATGTAGTCCAGATCCTCCTGATCCTTCAGCGCCACGCCGATCGCGCGGGCGAAGGCGCGCGGCCAGGGCACCCCTTGCGCGTTCAGCAGCGTCGCCGCCTCGGCCCATTCCACCGTCTCGGCCACACCCGGCGGCTTGGCCAATGGCTCGGCGCGCAGCGCGCCCACCGCGCGGACCACCCGCTGCGCGGTGTCCTGCGCGACGGTCGAGGCGCGCATCATCACGATCTGCGCCTCGAGTGCGGGGTCGGGATAGCCGATCCAGTGATAGACGCAGCGCCGACGCAGCGCCTCGTGCAGCTCGCGCGTGCGGTTCGAGGTCAGCACGACGACCGGCGGCTCGGCGGCGCGGATCGTCCCCCGCTCGGGGATCGAGACGGTGAAGTCGGACAGGAACTCCAGCAGGAAGGCCTCGAATTCATGGTCGGCGCGGTCGATCTCGTCGATCAGCAGCACCCGGTCGCGCGGCGCCTCGAGCGCGCGCAGGATCGGGCGCGCGATCAGGAAGTCGTCGGCGTAGAGGTTGACGTAGTCGTCGCCGGCCTGCCGGATGGCGAGCATCTGCCGGGGAAAGTTCCACTCGTACATCGCCGCGGCCGCGTCGATCCCCTCGTAGCATTGCAGGCGCACAAGCTCGCGCCCGAGGACCGAGGCGATGGCCTTGGCGGCTTCGGTCTTGCCGACGCCGGGCGCCCCTTCCAGAAGCAGCGGCTTTCCGAGCGCAAGCGCGAGGTAGGCCGCCGTCGCAAGCCCCTCGTCCGCGATGTACTGCGCGTCGCGCAGGGCGCGGGCCAGCGGCTCTGGGCCGTCCATCCCCTGTATGGAGCGGCGGACCGTCATCCCAGCGCGCGCCGCGGCTTCGCGCCGCCCTGCGCCCGCAGCCCGCGCAGCACCTTCTCGGGCGTCACGGGCAGCTCGTCGATGCGCAGGCCCACGGCGTCGTAGACCGCATTCACCACCGCCGGCAGGACGGGGTTGGCGCACATCTCGCCCGGTCCCTTGCCGCCGTAGGGGCCATCCTCTGCCGGGCGCTCCAGCACACTGATGTGATGGGGGGCAAGGTCGCCCGGACCGGGCAGCGTGTAGGCGTTGAAGTCCACGGGGCCATGCGCACGGTCTGGATAGTAGGGCTCCGTCGTCTCCCAGGCGGCGTGGCTCATGCCCATCCAGGCGCCGCCGCGCAGCTGCTGCTCCACCAGCCGGGGGTTGAGCGCGCGGCCGACCTCGTAGGCCGACTGCATGTCGGTGACCGCGACCTCTCCGGTCTCGTCGTCGCCCTCCACCTCGACCAGCATCGCGGCATGGGCGAAGGTGGTCACCGGGCTCATCTCGCCCGTGTCGGGGTCCACCTCGGAAAGCGGGATCAGGAAGATGCCGCGCCCGGCGATGGTGCGCCCCTGCCGGAACTGCGCGGCCTGCGCCGCCGCCATGGTGGTGATCGAGCGCGAGGGCGCGCCGCGGACGTGGATGTTGCCCTGCCCGTCGGTCACGAGGTCGGCGGCGTCCACCTCCAGCTCCTCGGCCGCGGCCTCCAGCATCACCTGCCGCGCCTCCTCGGCCGCGCGGATCACCGCGTTGCCCATCCGGTGCGTGCCGCGGCTGGCGAAGCTGCCCATGTCGTGCGGGCCGGTGTCGCTGTCGGCGGTGTCGACGTAGACGTCCTCCAGCGGCACGCCCAGCGTCTCGGCCGCGACCTGCCGGGTGACGGACTTCATCCCCTGGCCGAGGTCGATGGCCGAAAGTGCCACGGTGAACTTGCCGTCCGGGTTGGAATGCACCAGCGCCTGGGACGGGTCGCCGCCGAGGTTCATGCCGATGGGATAGTTGATTGCCGCGAAGCCGCGGCCACGGTGCAGGGCCATCAGCGCCTCCTGAAACCGGAGAGGGACGAGAAGCGCAGCGCGCCCTTGCGCGCGGTGCCCTGGGGGGCGGCGCGCTGCGGCTCTTGCGCGCGCTGTCCGCCGTGGGGCTCTGCCGGTGCGGGCGGCGCTGCGGCCGCGGGTGCCGGTTGCGCGGCGGCGGGGCGCTGGGCCGGTGCAGTGGCCGGGCGCGGCGGGGCAGGGGGCGCGCCGGGCGGCGGCTGGGTGGGGCCGCCCTTGGTCGCGTAGCTGGTGGCGCGGTAGCCCTCGACGCGGCCGTTCTCGTCCGTCGCGGTGTGCGCGGGCAACTGGCCGCGCTCCCCGCCGCCGCCCTCGCGCGACGAGGCCGCGCGCGCCTCGGCCGAGATCGCGATACCCGCCTTCTCCGCCACCACCTGGCAGCACTCGATGAAGGCGCAGTTCTTGGCGACCCGCCGGTGCGCCTTCATGTCGCCGTCGCGGTAGGCGTTCAGGATCCGCAGCTCGACCGGGTTCATGCCGACGGTCTCGGCCACCTTGTCCATATGCGCCTCGATGGCGAAATCGACGCCGGTGATGCCGAAGCCGCGCATCGCGGTCGCGGGTGTGCGGTTGGTGTAGATGCAATAGACGTCGGCCGAGACGTTGGGGATTGTGTAGGGGCCGGGCAGATGCCCCACCGCCTTGATGATCGCGTAGGACGACAGCCGCGTGTAGGCGCCGGCGTCGAAGTAGCCGGTGAACTTGCGCGCCACGATCCTGCCGTCAGCCATGACGCCGTCGGTCACATACCACCGCTCCGCGCCGCGCGGCGCGCCCACCTGCATCTCCTCCTCGCGGTCCCAGGCGTATTTCACAGGCCGCCCGGTGAGCATCGCGCCCAGGATGGCGAGCGGCTCGTGCACCGAATCCACCTTGCCGCCGAAGCCGCCGCCCACCGTGCCGCCGACGAAGTGCAGCCGCGACGACGGCATCGACAGCACCTTGGCCGCCGTGCCCAGCGAGAAGAACAGCGCCTGCGTGGAGGTGTAGCAGACGTAGCGGTCGTTCTGCTCGGGCGCGGCGATGGCGCCGCAGGTCTCGATCGGCGCCTGTTCGATGGGCGACATCTGATAGCGCCCCTCGACCACGTGGTCGGCCCGGGCGAGGGCTGCGTCCACGTCGCCGTAGCGCAGCTTCTGGTGGTCGTACTTGCCGTGATAGACGAACCTGTTGCCGGGATAGATGTCGAGCACGACCGGAGCGCCCGGCGCGATGGCCTCTTCGGGGTCGAGGACATGCGGCAGCACCTCCCAGTCGACGCGCACCGCCTCCGCCCCGGCGCGCGCCTGCGCCTCGGTCTCGGCAATCACGGCGGCGACGGGCTCGCCCCTGTAGCGCACCTTTTCGTCGGAGAGGATCGGCTCGTCGTCGAGCCCGAAGTCCAGGAGCGACAGCAGCGTGTTCAGGTTCACCGGCACGTCCCGGCCCGTGAGCACGCGTACCACGCCTGGCATCCGCTCGGCCGCGGAGGTGTCGATCCGGCGGATGCGCGCGGCGTGGTGGGGCGAGCGCGCGCATCGCAGGTGCAGCAGCCCGTCGAAGAGATGATCGTCGAAGAAGGGCGAGCGCCCGGTGACGTGGCCAAGGATGTCCTGCCGGCGCTCGGGCTTGCCGATCACGTTCAGGTCGTCGTCGCGCTCGTCCGCGAAGAGGTCCTTGCGGAACTCGATCATGCCGCCCTGGGTCATGTCCTTCATGCCCGCGCCCTCCCTTCGGCGACCGACAGGATGGCCGCGATGATCGGCTCGTAGCCCGTACAGCGGCAGAGATTGCCGGAGATCGCCTCGACCACCTCCTCGCGCGTGGGCCGCGGGTTGGCGTCGAGCAGCGCCCGGGCCGAGACCAGCATCCCCGGCGTGCAGTAGCCGCATTGCGCGGCGAAATGGTCCATGAAGGCCTCCTGGAGCGGGTCGAGCGTGCCGCTCGTTGCAAGCCCCGCAGCGGTGCCGATCTCGGCGCCCTCGACCGTCTCGGCGAGCACCAGGCAGGCCAGCTGCGTGCGGCCGTTCACGGTGACCGTGCAGGCGCCGCAGGTGCCCTGTCCGCAGCCGTATTTCGGCGTCAGGTCGCCCACGCCCCGGCGCAGGAATTCCAGCAGGTTCTGCCCCTCTTCCGCGAAGGCGGCGCGCGGGCTGCCGTTGAGCGTGAAGTTGACCGGTCGCCTCGCCATCAGCCGCGCTCCATCCGTTGCAGAAGCCGCGAGAGGTGCACGCCCGCCACCTCGCGGCGATACCAGGCGGTGGCCAGCGCGTCGGTCGGTGGATCCAGCCCGTCGGCCGCCTGGTCTGCCGCGCGGGCGATGGTCGCGGCGTCGAGCGTCTGGCCCTCCAGCGCGCGCTCGGCGCCTGCGGCGCGCAGGGGCGTCGGCCCCATCGCGCCGAAGGCCACGCGCGCGCCGCGGATGCGCCCGCCCTCGCGCGGCAGGAGCGCCGCGATCGACAGGATCGAGACGCCCTTGGGCTTGACCCGGCTGACCTTGAGAAACCCGAAGGCGCGGGGGTCGCGCGGGCGGGGCACCTCGACCGAGGCCACGAGCCCGCCCCTTTCGCGGTCGCGCAGCACCTCCTCCACCGGGCGCGGGCTGCCGCCGCCGGCGAAATGCACCCGCGCGCCCAGCGCCAGCAGCGCCATGGCGAAGTCGCCGTAAGGGTGCGCGGCGAAGAGATTGCCCGCTACGGTCGCCATGTTGCGCACCTGCGGCCCGCCGATCACGCGGGCGACCGGATGCAGGAAGTCGAGCTCACGCGCGGCCAGCACGTCGGCCATCGTGACGCCCGCGCCCAGCGACGCCGCATCGCCCGAGGCCCGGATCTCGGCCAGTCCCGGGTCGGTCACGCGCAGCACCCGCGCCGGCGCGCGGCCGGCGTTGACCTCCCGCATCACCAGCGTTCCGCCGCCCAGGTAGACGGCATCGCTGCCCAGCGCGCGGGCGGCATCGGCGAGCGTGCCGTAGGTCTCGACCGTGGTCATGCGTCCTCCAGTCCCATGTGGGCGCGGATCGCGTCGAACCCGCCCTGGTAGATGTTCTCGGCCACCATGTCGTGCAGTTCGCGCGCGCGGCCCGCCGGCGTGTCGAAGCGGCTTTCCCAGTGCCAGAAGGTCATGTCGCCGTCCGTCACCGGCGCGAGCCGGACGTGGGCGACGTAGTTCAGCAGCGGCACGGGCGTGTCGAGCAGGCAGTAGGAAAAGGCGAAGTCCGCGTCCGACAGCGTCAGCAGCAGCTCGCGCAGTTCCGAGCCGTCCTCGAGATGAAAGCGCCGGACACAGCCGATACGGTCCGAGGGCTGGCCGCGCTCGATCGTGCTGTCGGCCACGGCCGGGTGCCAGACATCGTGCCCGTTGAAGTCGCGCAGCACGTCCCAGACCGCCTCGATCGGCGCGTTGAGGACCGTGCTCTTGACGACATGCACCATGGCTCACCCCGTCATCTGCCGCTTGAGCGCGGAGAAGCCGGCCTGGAACACGTCGTTGCCGATGCCGGTGACGAGCCCCTCCGCCTCTTCCTCGGCGCAGTCGAACTCGGCCGTCCATTCGGCGAAGGTCCGGTCGCCGTCGGTCACCGGCGTCAGGCGCAGCGTGGCGACGTAGTCGGTCAGCGGCATGGGGCTTTCGAGGATCGAGTAGGTGCAGAACATGTCGTAGTCCGACAGGCCCAGCAGCTTTTCGCGGATGCGGTCGCCGTTCTGCAGGTGAAAATCGCGCACGCAGCCCACCCGGTCCGAGGGTTCGCCGTTCTCGATCCGGCTGTCGCGGATCGCCGGGTGCCAGCGGGCGAGCCCGTTGAAGTCGCGGATGCGCTCCCAGACCCGCGCGGCGGGGGCGTCGATCACGGAGGATATGTAGACGCGCGGCATCTACTTGCGCCCCCGCCCCGAGCCGCCGCGCGACCGGCTGCCGGAGGAGCCGCCCGATCCGCCCGAGCCACCGGACCCCCCACCGGCTCGGCCTCCCGATTCACCCGATTCACCCGATCCGCCCGAGCTGCCTTCTGACGCGCCGCCGCTGCCGCCCTCGGCGCCGGTTCCGCCGCTTCCCCCGCCGGATTTCGCCACCGCGTCGGAGATGCGCTGCATGTCCGAGGCCTCGCGGATCAGGCCGCCCTGCCTGGCGAGCCCGCCGCCCTCGATCCCGATGTCGGACAGCAGCGAGTCGATCAGCGGGGCCTGCACGCGGTAGCGCAGGGCCGAGTTGATGACCTCGTCGGTCGGGCTGCCGTCGCGCCCGCCGGAGCCGCCGGTCACGCCGTCAAGCTGCATGATCCGGATGTCCTGGATCTTTTCCAGCGGCTTGACGGAGGCCGAGACGATGCCCTCGACATGCTCCAGCAGCTTGCGGCGGAAGAGCGAGGCGCGCGCCGGATCGGTGAGCACGTTCTCGGCCTCGTTGATGAGGCGCTGCGCCTCGGCCTCGACCGTAGCGCGCAGCTTGTCCGCCTCGGCGATGTGGCGCGCCTCCTCGGCCGCCTTCTCCGCCAGCGTGACGTCGATCGACTTCTTGCGGTTGGCGGCCTCCGTCTCGCGCACCGTCGTGACCTTTTCCTCGGCCTCGACCGCGCGGGCGCGCGCGGCGTCGGCCTCGGCCCGCGCGGCGCTCTCCTCCAGCGACTTCTGGTAGAGGGCGATCGCCTTCTCCATCTGCGCCGCCTCGACGTCGCGCTCGCGCGTCACCTCCAGCTTGCGCCGCACCGTCTCGTGGTCGATCCGGATCTCGTCGAGTCCGCGTTCCGAGGCAACACGGGCGCGCTCGATCTCTTCCTGGCTGGCGATCTCGGCCTCGCGCAGGGCCTGCACGCGCGCGATCTCGAGCTGCTCGAGCGCGCGGCGGCGCTCCAGGCGGGCGGCCTCGATGGCGCGCTCGCGCTCGACCTCGGCAGCCTCGATCCGCTGCTTCGCGGCGACCTCGGCGGCGCCCACGCTGGCCTCGGCCTCGGCGCGCCTGGCCTTGGTGTCGGCAAGCTTGACGACGCGTTCCTCATCGGCGGCCTCGACGGCGCGGCGGCGCTCGATCTCGGTGATCTCGCGCGTCTTCTGACTGGCGATCCGCTCCTGTTCGAGGGCGAGTTCGGTGGCCACGCGCGCCTTTTCGGTCGCCTCGCGGCGGCCGATCTCGGCTTCTTCGAGCTCGCGTTCCTTCTCGATCTCCTGCGCGCGCGTCTGCTGCTCGGCGGCGATGCGCTCGGCGTCGAGTGCGCGCTTCTGCGCGATGCGGGCCTGCTCCACCGCCTCGTCGGCGGCGACGCGCGCCTCGTCCACCGAGCGGTCACGCGCGATCTCGCGCGCGCGCGTCTCCTCGTCCGCCTCGATCCTTGTGGTCGCGATCTGCTTCTCGCGCGCGATGCGGGCGGCCTCGACCGACTCCTGCGCGGCGATCTCGGCGGCCTCGACCGCCTTCTGCCGCTCGATCTCGAGCTCGCGGATGCGCCTGTCCTCGGCGATGCGCGCCTCGCTGATCTGCGCATCCTGCAGGATGCGCATGCGCTCCACCGCCTCCTTGGCGGCGATCTCGGCCTCGTCGAGGGCCTTCTGGCGGGCGATCTCGCGCTGGCGAATATCCTCCTCGCCCTTGATGCGGGTCTGCGCGAGCGCGAGGTCCTGGGCCATGCGGCGCTTCTCGTTGGCCTCGTTGGCGGTGATCTCGGCCTCGCGGATCGTGCGCTGACGCTCGATCTCCTTGGCCTGCGTCTCGCGCTCCTTCTCGATCCGGGCTTCCTCCAGCGCCCGCTCCTGGTCGAGCCTGGCGCGCTCGGTGGCCTCGCGGGCCTCGATCTCGGCCTCGTCCAGCGCCTTCTGACGGGCGATCTCCTGTGCGCGGGTTTCCTGTTCGTAGCGGATGCTGGCCTCGCGGATCTTGCGCTCCTGCAGGGCGCGGGCGGTCTCGGTGGCCTCGCGCGCGGCGATCTCCTCGGCGTCGAGCTCCTTCTGGCGGGCGATCTCGCGGGCGCGGACCTCGCGCTCGGAGGCGATGCGCGCCTTCTCGATCGCCTCGCGGGCGCTGATCTGGGCGCTTTCGGCTTCTGTCTCGCGCTCGGCGCGCTCGCGGGCGAGCTCGGCGCGCTGCTGGGCGCGGCGGGTCTCGACGTCGCGCTCCTGCGCCAGCCGCGCCTCCTCGCTTTCGCGCTCGATGTCGAGCGACAGCTTCTCGGCTTCGAGGTTGCGGGCGCGGATCTTGATCATCGAGTCCTGCTCGATGTCGTTGCGAAGCTTGCGCCGCTCCTCGATGTCGCGGATCAGGACGGTCAGACCCTCGGCGTCAAAGCGGTTCGACGGGTTGAAATACTCCAGCGCGGTCTGGTCGATGTTCATGATCGCGACGCTCTCGAGCTCGAGTCCGTTCTTCTCCAAATCCTCCTGCGCCACCTCGCGGACCCGGGCGACATAGGCGCCGCGGTTCTCGTGCATCTCGCCCATCGTCATCTCGGCGGCGACGGCGCGCATGGCGCTTTCGAACTTCCCGGCGAGCAGGCCGTGCAGGTTCTGCGCCTCCAGCGTGCGGCGCCCCAGCGTCGAGGCGGCCATCGAGACCGCGCGCTTGTCGGGGCGGACGCGAATGTAGAACTCGGCCTCCACGTCCACGCGCATCCGGTCCTTGGTGATCAGCGCCTCTTCGCGCGCGCGCTCCACCGCGAGGGGCAGGGTGTTCATGTTGACCGGCGTGATGTCGTGCACGATCGGCCAGACGAAGGCGCCGCCGTCGATCACCACCTTCTCGCCCAGGAAGCCGGTGCGGACGAAGGCGATCTCCTTCGTCGAGCGCCGGTAGAGCCACTGCATCACCCAGTAGACGATGGCGATGACGACCACCGCCACGATGAGCCAGAGTATGAGCTGCCCGATGAGCTGGCCGGTCATGGTTCCTCCCTCTCCGCGACGCGCCGTCAGCGGCGCTTGATGGCCTTGAAGGCCCTTGTCTGTTCGGTCATCGCCACCTCGGTCGGCAGCCGCTCCATCGAGGAGGCGCCGTAGAAGCCGTGGCAGTTCTGCGTGTTCTTCAGGACGTATTCGGCGTCCTCGGGCATCGCGACCGGGCCGCCGTGGACGAGGATGATGGCGTCGCGCTTCACCTTCAGCGCGGCCTCGGCCCAGGTGTCGACGAGTGCCGGGCAGTCGCCCAGCGCAAGCGCCGTCCCGGCCCCGATCGCGCCGCCGGTGGTCAGGCCCAGGTGACAGACGATGATGTCGGCGCCCGCCTCGGCCATCGCCGCTGCGCTGTCCTCGTCGAAGACGTATGGCGTGGTCAGCAGGCCCTTTTCCCCGGCGGTGCGGATCATGTCGACCTCGAGCCCGTAGCCCATGCCCGTCTCTTCGAGGTTGGCGCGAAAGATGCCGTCGATCAGACCGACGGTGGGAAAGTTCTGCACCCCGGCGAAGCCGATGCGCTTCAGCTCGTCCAGGAAGAGGTCCATCCGGCGGAAGGGATCGGTCGCGCAGACGCCGGCAAGGACGGGGGTGTGCTTCACCACCGGCAGCACCTCGGCGGCCATCTCGACCACGATGGCGTTGGCGTCGCCGTAGGGCATGAGGCCCGCGAGGCTGCCGCGCCCGGCCATGCGGTAGCGGCCGGAGTTGTAGATCACGATCAGGTCGATGCCGCCGGCTTCCTCGCATTTGGCCGACAGGCCGGTGCCCGCGCCGCCGCCCACGATGGGCTCGCCGCGCGCCACCATGTCGCGGAACCGGGAGAGGAGGGCGTCGCGGTCGGTCATCGGCGGGCCTGCTTCTTTTTCTGGGGCGCGCCGCCGTGCAGCTCGCGGAAGGCGGCGACCACGGCGGCGGCGAATTCGGGATCGTTGATGTTATGCGGCAGGCGGATCAGCCGCCGGGTCGAGGACTGCCGCACCGTGTCCTCGAGCGCGGTGAAGAGCGCATGTCGCGCCTTCGGGTCGTCGAAGGGCTGGCCGGGCGCGTCGAGCGCGGACACCCCGCCCTCGGGCAGGAAGAAGCGCACCGGCGCTTCCATCTCGTTCAGCCGCCCGCCGATCCAGCGTCCCATCGCGGTGTTCTCTTCCGCCGTGGTGCGCATCAGCGTCACCTGCGGGTTGTGCTCGTAGAAGAGCCGGTCGCGGTATTTCTCCGGCACCGAGGGCGGCGCGCCGAAGTTCACCATGTCGAGCGCGCCGACCGAGCCGACATAGGGCATCCGCCGCCGGATCATCGCGCCGAAGCGGTCCTCGGTGGCGGCGAAGACGCCGCCCATCATCATGTCGCAGACCTCGGTCGTGGTCAGGTCGATGACCCCGGCAACCTTGCCCGAGTCCACCAGCTTCTCCATCGACTGGCCGCCGATGCCGGTGGCGTGGAAGACGAGGCAGTCGTAATCGTCGTCGAGCGCGGCGGCGACCTGCTGCACCGCGCGCGTGGTCACGCCGAACATCGTGAGCCCGATGGCGGGCTTGGCCGCGGCACGGGGCCGGGCGGACCGCCGCGCGGTGACCATGCCCACCATGGCGTGGGCCGCGTTGGCCAGCACCTCCTCGGTGATCGCGTTCAGCCCCTGCACGTCGGCCACCGAGTGCATCATGGTGATGTCCGAGGGGCCGATGTATTGCGACACCTCGCCCGAGGCGACGGTGGAGACGATCAACTTGGGCACGCCCACGGGCAGGGTGCGCATCGCGGGCGCGACCATCGCGGTGCCGCCCGAGCCGCCCGCGGACAACACGCCGGCCACCCCCTCCTGCCGCTGCATCCAGCGCGCGAAGGCCTCGGTCATGCCGGCGACGGACCGGCCGCGGTCGCCGGTGAAGACGCCGGACGCGCCGCGCGGGTGGAAGGCCGCGATCTGATGCGCGGGGATCTCGGCGCCCGAATGGTGGCCCGAGGTCGACAGATCGGCCATCCGCACCGGCAGGCCCGCCGCGCGGATCAGGTCGCGCATGTAGCGCAGTTCCGCCCCCTTGGTGTCGAGCGTGCCGGCGATCACCACCACTTCTGCCCCCGGGGCGGCGAGCGGGCGGATCTCGGCCTGCGTGCCGCCGGACGCGGCGCTGCCCGTGGTCACGACCCGCGCCGCCCGCTCGATCGAGGCGACCGAGGCGGGCTTCGACCAGCGGGTCGGCACCTTCGGGTTGGAGAGATAGATCTTCACCGGCTGCGGGCCCGAGGGGCGCTCCGCGTCGCCATCGCCCTCTGCCGCTGCGCGCGCCGGCGCCTCGGGCGTGTCGTCGTGCGCGTGCCGGCCGACGCCCAGAAGCCGCTGCTGCAGGTCGCGGTCGGCGGCCAGTTCGGCGGCGGGCACCATCCGGTTGATCCGCCCGTTGACCATGATCGCCACGCGGTCGGCCACCGCGCAGGCCACGCCGATGTTCTGTTCGATCACCAGAACCTCGATGTCGCCCTCGTCGGCCAGCCGGAGCAGCATCTCCTCGACCTGGTCGACGATCACGGGGGCGAGGCCCTCGGTCGGCTCGTCCATCACCAGCAGACGCGGATTGGCCAGCAGCGCGCGCGAGATCGCCAGCATCTGCTGCTCGCCGCCCGAGAGCTGGCCGCCGCCGTTGCGCCGCCGCTCGGCGAGGCGGGGGAAGGTGGAATAGATCCGCTCGACCGTCCAGGCGCCCTCGCGCCCCGCCATCATCTTGAGGTGCTCGTCCACCGTGAGCGAGCGCCACAGGCGCCGGCCCTGCGGCACGTAGCCGATGCCCATGCGGGCGATCTCGTCGGGGTTCCGGCCCACCAGCGCCTGCCCGGCGAAGGAGATCGTGCCCGAGGCGACCGGCACCAGCCCCAGGATCGCCTTGCAGAGCGTGGTCTTGCCCATGCCGTTGCGACCGACCACCGACAGCACGCCGCCGTCGAGCCGCAGGTCCACCCCCTGCAGCGCGTGCGAGGCGCCGTAGTAGACGTTGAGCCCCCGCACCTCCAGCGCGGGCGCCGCGGCGGCCCTTGCGCCCCGCTTACTCATCGCCGCCTCCGAGGTAGAGCTCCTGCACCTCGGGGTCGTTCTCGATCTCTTCCGGCGTGCCCTCCTTGAAGATGCGCCCGTTGTGCATCATCGACACGCGCTCGGCCACGCGCAGCGCCACGTCCATGTCGTGCTCGATGATGATGTAGCCGATGTGTTCGGGCAGCCCGTTGAGGATCGCCACCAGCTCCGCCCGTTCGGTGGGCGAGAGGCCCGCCGCCGGCTCGTCGAAGAGCACCACGCGCGGCGCGCCGGCGAGCGCCAGCGCGATCTCGAGCTGGCGTTGCTGCCCGTAGCTGAGGTTCGCGACGGCCGTGTCGCGCGAGGCGGTCAGATGCACCGCCTCGATCAGTTCGTCGGCCCGCGCGACCAGCGTGTCGCCCCGCCGCGGCCGCAGGAACGAGAACCGCCCGCGCGAGACGCCCCGGCAGGCGAGATAGACGTTGTCGGCCACCGTCAGCCCGTTGAAGAGCAGGCTGATCTGGTAGGTGCGACGCAGCCCCCGGCGGATGCGCTCGTAGGCCGGGAAACGCGTCACGTCCTCGCCGAAGAGCCGGATCGTGCCGGTCGTCGGCAGGAAATCCCCCGTGATGCAGTTGAAGAGCGTGGTCTTGCCCGCGCCGTTCGACCCCAGCACCGCGCGCCGCTCGCCCGAGCGCACGGTCAGCGTGACATCCTCGATCGCGGCGAGCGCGCCGAACATCTTGCCCACGCCGCGCAGCTCCAGCGCATTGCCGGTGCTGACCGCACCCAGCCGTTCGGCCGCGTTGCCGGCGGCGAAACTCTCCGCCGCGCTCATGCGCCGCCCCCTTTGAGCGGGTCGCTCATCCGGGCGCGGCGGGCCTGCCAGCGTTCCCACAGCCCCAGCACGCCGTCGGGCGAGAAGAAGACCACGGCGAGAAAGCCAAGCCCGATCAGCAGGTTGAACCGTTCGCCCGAGAGGCCGAAGGCGGTCAGCAGGTCAGGGGAGAAGGTGCTGAGCACCACGTAGATCAGCGCGCCGATGAAGGGGCCGATGGGCCGCCCGATGCCGCCCACCACCGCGATCACGAGGATGTCGATCACCGCCGGGATGCCGGCGGTGCCGGGCGCGATCTGCGCGTTCTGCCAGACCAGGAGGATGCCGCCGATGGCGGCGATCACGCTGGCGAAGGTATAGGCCGCGACGCGGTGGGCCGTGACGTTGAAGCCCAGCGCCGCCATGCGCCGCGGATTGTCGCGCACCCCCTGCAGCGCCAGCCCGAAGGGCGCGCGCGAGACATAGACCACCGCCGCATAGCAGATCGCCGCGCAGCCCAGCGTCAGGTAGTAGAAGGGCACCGCCTGTCGCCAGTCCACCCCGAAAAGCTGCGGTGGGACGACAAGGTTGAAGCCGGAATAGCCGTTGAAGATCGTGTAGTTCTGCCGCGTGAAGTAGAAGAAGGCCGAGGCGATCGCGAGGGTGATCATGATCGTGTAGATGCCCGCGGTCCGCACCGCGAGCGCGCCCACGATGGTGCCGAAGAGCGCGGCGACGCCGATGGCGATGGGGATGTAGAGCCACCACGGCAGCCCCATCGAGATCTCGGCGACGCCGGAGGCGCCGAAGATCGCCACCATGTAGCCCGCCATTGCGGCCACCGACATCTGGATCAGGCTGACCATCCCGCCGTAGCCCGCCAGAAACATCAGCGAGAGCGCGATTATGCCAAGGATGAAGGTCCAGCCCATCACCTGGAACAGGATGAAGTCGCCCGCCCAGGCCGGCATCGTCAGCAGGATCAGCCCAAGCGCCCACCACACGGGCGGGATCCGCTCGACCCACATCGGCTGCACGCCGGCGCGGCGGTCCTCCACCACCGCCATCTAGCGCGCCTCGCCCAGGAGGCCCTGCGGGCGGAAGGCGAGCACCGCGGCCATGATGAGGAAGGTGAAGACCACCGAGTAGGTGGGCGCGTAGACGAGGCCCATCTGCTCTGACAGCCCGATGGCCAGCGCGCCGATCGCGGCGCCGGGGATCGAGCCCATGCCGCCCACGATCACCACCACAAGGCTGGCGAGCAGGAACCGCGTGTCCTCGCCGGGCGAGAGCGACTGGAAGGTGCCGCCGACGATTCCGGCCATGCCGGCGAGCCCGGCGCCGAAGGCGAAGACCGCCAGGAAGACATACTGGATGCGCACGCCCGAGGCCGACAGCATCTCGCGGTCGTCGACGCCCGCGCGCACCAGCATCCCCAGCCGCGTGCGGTTGAGCACCAGCCACATCGCCACGCCGATGACGATAGCGGCGGCCAGGATCGCCATGCGCACCGCCGGGTAGCGCAGGTAGATCGCCTCGCCGCTGTCGCGCACGTCCGAGATGATGGGCAGCGTGACGGGCCCGAAGAGCCAGTCGGGCGCGAAGATCGTGTAGGACTGGCCGCCCCAGATCCACAGCATGATGTCGGCCAGCACCACCGATAGGCCGATCGTCACCATCGTCTGGCGCAACTCCTCGCCTTCCATCCGGCGGAAGACCTGATGCTGCAGGACGATCCCCAGGAGGCCGACGAGGAGGAAGACGACGGGAAAGGCCAGCAGCCAGGATCCGGTGCGCTCCGACACCTCGAAGCCCAGGTAGCCGCCCAGCAGGTAGAGCGAGCCATGCGCCAGATTGACGTTGCGCATCAGGCCGAAGATCAGCGTGAACCCCGAGGCGACGAGGAAATAGAGCGCGCCAAGCGTTATGCCGCCGAAGAGCGCGTTGAGGAAGATACGCTTGGCGCCGAGCACGGATTCGAGGCCTTCGGACCACGGCGCGAAGATCAGCCATGCCAGCACGGCCGCGGCGAGCGCGATGAGGAGCGACCAGACCGGGTGGCGCCGCGCGAAGCCCTGCATTCCTCTCCCTTTCCGTCCCCGCGCCGCCGGCCTGGGCGCGACCGGGCGGCGGGGTGGAGCCTATCGCGCGCGCCCTCGCGCGCAGATACCCGAGGGTCTGATCCTTGTGCCGCCGGTCGGGAAACTTCGGCCCGCGCAGAGGGTCTCAGGCGACGTGCACGCTGCGCCGGTAGGCCGAGGGCGGGACTACCCCGTTGCCGATGAAGAAGCGCGAAAAGCTGGCCTGGCTGGAAAAGCCCAGGTCGAAGCCGATGTCCGACACCGCCTCCCCCGACTGCGCGAGCCGGTCGATGGCGCGCTCCATCCGCAGGGCGTTGAGATAGAGGTTGGGGGTAAGGCCCACCTGGGTGCGGAAGAGCTTGTAGAAATGCGGGCGCGACAGCCCGACCTCGCGTGCGACGGCGTCGAGCTCCACGATTTCGCCCACCCGTTCGCGCAACAGCTTCATCGCCTTGCGCACGCGGAAGTCGCGGCGCGGCGGCTCCGGCCCGACGAAGGCCGAGCCCCGGTCCGTCCACTGCCAGGACTGGTCGAAGGCCGCCTGGCTGAGCGCGCAGAGCCGGTCTTCGAGCAACAGATCTTCCCGGTCGGGGTCCAGCATCGCCTGCACGGTGCCCACGACGAGCCGCGCAAGGTGGTCCGTCGCCTCGATGCCCGGACGCCCGAAGCAGAGCGAGGCGGTGGCGCAGCGCGCCGCCTCGAGAAACCACGCCGGGCGGATGTAGAGCACCAGCGCGAGCGTCGGCGCGGTCATGTGCAGGGGCTTGTAGTAGTGGGCGTGCCACGGGCTGATCGCCACCGCCTGTCCGGGCGAGAGCGGCCAGGCCCTGTCGCCCACGACCATCTGCGCGGGCGGGCCCTGCACATGGAACACGAGGTGGCCTTCGCGGTGCCCGTGCGGCACCATCTGGCGATCCATCGAATACAGGCAGACACGCCCGAAGTGCCCGTGAAACACGGCCAGAGAATCACTCATGTCTCCTCCCAGGTGCTACAGTTGGTTTTTGTTATCGTTGTGTTTTTTCTGACCGGCGCGCCGGCGGCGCCGAGCCGGGCCTGTCAGGCTTTCTTGACGTGATGCTACCCTCGGTCTCGGCGGCGGCCAAATCCTTCGTCGCGCGCGTTCATGCGGCAGCCGCTCAAAGCGCCTCTGACATGATCCGCTCGTAGTCCCGCGACGTTGCGTGGCGCGGGTTTGTCCGGTTCGCGGGATCGGCGGCGGCGCGGCGCGCGGCCTCCGCCAGGGCCGGCGCGGCGATCCCCGCCTCGGAAAGGCGCAGCGGCAGGCCGATCCGCTCGGCCAGATCGGTAAGCACCTCGGCCACGTCGCAGCGGGCCGGCACGTCGAGCATCCGCGCGAGATCGGCGAAGCGATGCGACACCGCCGGTGCGTTGAAAGCGAGCATGCCGCGCAGCAGCGCCGCGTGGAGCGTGCCGTGCGGGGCCGGCGCGGCCGCCTCGAGCCCGCGCGCGGCCGCCTCGATCCCGCCGCAGCCCTTCTGCGACGCAAGGCCCGCGTTCAGCGCCGCGGCGAGCAGCTCGCGCCGCGCGGCGAGATTGCGGCCGTCGGTCACTGCCGCCTCGATGCTGCGCACCGCGCGGCGCAGCCCGTCGAGGGCGATGCCGTCGGCAGGCGGGTTGTAGGTCGTGCCGAGGTAGCTTTCCAGGCAGTGCACCAAGGCGTCCATGCCAGCGGCCGCGGTGGAGGCCGGGCCGGCCTCGACCGTCAGCGTGGCGTCGCACAGGATCGCGGCAGGCGTGACCGGCTGGCGCCGGCCCCCGGTCGCGCCAAGCTCGGCCCCGAGCGGCCCCAGGCCCACGCTGCCTGCGCCGGTCGGCACGGCGATGACCGGCAGCCCGTCCCGCCCGATCAGGCGCGCGATGTCGAGGGGACGCACGCCACCCACCGCGACGAGCCCGTCGCAGCCCTCTTCGGCGAGGCGCCCTTCGGCGGCGCGCCTGTCGCCCTCGGCGGCCTCGGCGCCCGCGCCGGTGGTGACGAGCAGGACCGGCTCGGCCGCCAGCGGCAGCGCGTCGCTCACGCGATCGAGCGCCTCGCCCAAGGCCGCTTCAGGATCGGTCAGCAGAAGCGGACGCCGGATGCGGCGACGCCGCACTTCTTCGGCCAGCGCGTCCTCGAGAACGCGGTCGGCGAAGTGGATTCGGGTCAGGTAGGTGATGAGCGACATCTTCGGGCATCCCCGGTCAGGGGCCTCGGATGCCGGGCCTCCGCCCGACGCGGCCGGTGCGCGAAACGGTGCGTCCGGGGGGGGGGCGGGCCGGCGAGGGACCGGCCCGCCCCCGTGTCGGGTGCCGCGCCGCCGGCGGCGCGGCCGCGCGCTCAGCCCTCGTTGCCGCCGAGCGCGTTGCAGTCGGGCGTGGTGCGCGAGGGCAGGCCCATCGCGGTGAACGCCTCGACCGTCATGCCGAGCGTCTGGTTGACGTCGTCCTGGCGCGCCTTGAACTCGTTCTTGAGGCCGCCTTCGCCGTCCTCGACCACTTCGTTGATGAAGACCGAGCCGGTGGCCTGCCGGTTCTCGTTCAGCGTCACGGTGCCAAGCGGCGTCTCGAGCGGCATGGTGGCCAGCGCCTCCTGGAAGGCAGCCTGCCCGTCGGAGAGGTCGCCGTCGACTTCGTTCAGCGCCTGGATCGCCGCCAGCGTGGCGACGTAGTAGCCGACGCCGAAGAGCGACGGCGAGGGGAAGCGCTCGTCCTCCGGGAAGGCGTCACGATAGGCGGCGACATAGTCCTGCCAGGCCGGGTCGGGGTTGTCCTCGGCCAGCGGGCCGGAGGTCGGCGTGCCGATCAGCGCCTCCTTGGCGCGCCCCCGCGAGGTCAGCACCGTCTGATCGGCCATGATCGTGCCGCCGATCAAGTTGGTGTCGGCGCCGGCCTGGGCGTACTGGTTGAGGAAGTTGATCGCGTCGGTGCCGCCGACGCCCAGATAGATCGCGTCGATGTCGGTGGGCATCGCCGCGATCACGCCGCCAAAGTCGGACGAGCCGAGCGGCACCCAGAAGCGTTCGACGATCGTGCCGCCCGCGCGGCAGAAGTCGACCGCGAAGCCGAGGAAGTTCGTGTAGCCGAAGGAATAGTCGGCCGCGACCGTGGCGACGCGATCCCATCCCTTTTCCTCGACCACATAGGTGCCGAGGCCTGCGCCCCACTGCGCGCCGTCGAGGTTGAAGCGGAAGAAGTTCTCGGCGGGATCGACCCAGGTCGTCTCGAGCGCGCCGGAGATCCCGTTGATCACCGTGTGATCGGGAATCGTCTTGGCGAAATCGCGCATCGCGATGCCTTCGGAGCCGGAGAGCGGACCGATGATGATGTCGACCTCGTCCTGCTCGATCAGCTTGCGCGCCTGGCGCACGGTGGTGTCGGGCGTCGTGTCGGTGGGCGCCACGACGGTCTCGATCTCGCGCCCGCCCGCGGAGCCGCCGGCCTGTTCGATGGCAAGCTCGACGTTGCGCACGCCGTCTGCGCCGCCCTCGGCGAAGGCGCCCTCGAGCGCGACGAGTATTCCGATTCGGACCGGATCGTCCTGCGCCATGGCGCCGGACGGCAGCCCGAGCGCCAATGCCGAAATCGAGGCGATAAGTGCCTTTCTCATGGGTCTCCTCCCGTGTCAGTCGCAGGCCGAAGCGTCCTTGTCCATTGCCGTCCCGCCGCCTGCACTTCCGGACAATGGCAATCGGGTCAGGCTAGGCGCTCGGGCGCGCGGCCACGATTGCCCCCTGCCTTGCGCCATATCCGCCTGTCTGATTCTTTTTTGCTCCGCCGCATGCACGCGTCGCCCGCGACCTGCCGGTTGCCGACTGCCGGGTATGGACTGGCCTGCCGCTCTCGATCACTCTTCGGCGGAACCAGAAACGGGGGACACCGGCCGTGGATGCACTCACAGACCCTTTCCTGATCGATCCGGCCGCTTTGCCCGGCCCGGTGCTGGTGACCGGCGCGGGCGGATGCATCGGCGCCTGGACCGTGGCGATCCTGTCGCGCTCTGGCGTGCCCGTCGTGGCCTTCGACCTGAACGACGCGCGTGCGCGTCCCGCGCTGGTGATGGGGGAAGAGGGTGCCGCCGCCCTGACGTGGGAGACCGGCGACATCGCCGACCGCGGCCGCCTCGACGAGATCTGCGACCGCCACGGGATCGGCGCGATCATCCACCTCGCCGGGCTTCAGGTGCCCTTCTGCAAGGCCGACCCCGCCGCGGGCGCGCGCGTCAACGTCGAGGGCACGATCAACGTGCTGGAACTGGCCCGCCACCGCAGGCTGAAGCGGACGGCCTACGCCAGCTCGGTCGCGGCCCACGGAATGCCGCCGGGCGGCGAGGCCGTCGCCACGCTCTACGGCGCCTACAAGCTGGCCAACGAATACACCGCGCGGATCTACTGGCTCGACTGGGGCGTGCCCTCGGTCGGGATCCGGCCCAACGTGGTCTACGGCGTCGGGCGCGACCAGGGCATGACCTCGGGGGTCAGCGTGGCGCTGGCGCACGCCGCGCGCGGCGAGGCCTACGAGATCGCCTTCGGCGGGCCTGTCAGCTGGCTCTACGCGGGCGAGGCCGCCGCCGCCTTCATCGCCGCCGTCGCCCGCGAGGGTGACGATGCCCGCGTCTTCGACCTGAACGGCGCCTGCATCTCGGTGGAGGACGGCATCGAGATCCTGTCGCGGATCGCGCCGGGTCACCGGGTGACGACGACCGGCACACGCCTGCCGTTCCCGCCGGATCTGAGCGACGGGCCGATCCGGGACCAGCTTGGCGACTACCCCTCGATCGCGCCCGAGGAGGGGATCCGCGCGACCTACGAGGCCTTCGCGCGCCTCGCGGGGCAGGGCAGGCTCGCGGCACAGGCCTGACCCGACCCGCGGGATCACGGCCCTGTCAGCGGCGCGTTCCGGCCGCGACGAGATACTCGCGCGGCACGCAGACCCCGAGATCGGTGGCGAAGCCGTCGTGGAAGGCGACGAACTCGCGCTCGAGCGACCTTGCGTCGGCCGCGTCCAGCTTGCCGGCGAGCGTGCGCAGCGGACCGTAGCCCTCGACGAAGGTCCGCCAGGCGGATTGCCCGTCGGGTTCGCGATAGAAGGAGGTGCCCCGCTCGAACGCGAGATCGAAATGGTCGCCGAGCAGCTCGGTCAGGCGCGCCTCGCGGCCCCAGTCAAAGGGCGAGGGCGGCGGCGTGCCGGCAGGCTGCTGCGGCATGTAGGCCTTCATGATCCTGAACATCTCGAAGACGTTGCCCTCGGGTGTCCAGGTGGCCAGCGCGATACGGCCCCCCGGCTTGCAGACGCGCGCGAGCTCGGCGGCGGCATCCTCGGGGCGTTGCACGAACATGATGCCGAAGCTCGAGAAGACCGCGTCGAACGCGGCGTCGGGATAGGGCAGGGCCTCCGCGTCGCCGAGGTCGAAGGCGATGTCGAGGTTGCGCGCGGCGGCCATCTCCTCGGCCGCGCCCAGCATGTCGGGCGCGAAGTCGACGCCCGTCACGGTGCAGCCGCGGGCGGCCATGCGCCGCGCGGCCCAGCCGGTCCCCGTCGCCACGTCGAGCACATGGCCGCCCCGGGGCGGGTCGAGACGCTCGATGCAGTGCTCGATGGCGTCCAGGATCCCGCGGCTGACCTCGTCATAGGCCCCGCCGCCGCTGGACCAGGTGGCCGAGGGCGTCGCGTTGTGGCTGCGGATCGTCTCGCCGCGACGGCGCGTTGCAAGTGTCATGGTTACCTCCGTTGAAATGTGATGGCAGAGATCCCGTCGTTGGCCGACGACGCGCGCGACGCGGCCCCGAACCTCGCCCGGAGCAGTCGTTGCATCCGGCAGACGGCAACTCGGCCATGCCTCTCCCTCCTCTGCATGCCGTCCCGTCCCCCGGAACGGCTGCGACGCGTCAGCGAGACTCGCACCGGCGGTCGGCTCGGGGCTAGTCCACGGACTGAACCCCGCGCTCGCATTTCTGAGACGTCGGAGGGCGCGTCATTCAGCGGCGGCGCGTGACGGCGGGTCATGAAAGCCGATGCCGGCATCCCGGCCCGGGCAGGAGGCGACAGCTGCATGTCCTGCCGCGCGCCGCAGACACGTCTTTTGCAGGCAACGCACGCCGTGCCAGCGCCGGCTTAACGGCGTGACGCCAGGCTCGCGGCATCCCCATGCAGGAGGCATGCGATGCGGAGCGTGCGAGAGATCGCCGAAGAGATCGTGGACCGCGAAGGCGGCTACGTGAACGACCCCGACGACCCCGGCGGCGCCACGAAACACGGGGTCACCATCCACACCCTGCGCCGGCTGGGGCTCGACCTCGACGGCGACGGGGCCGTGACCGAGGCCGACGTGCGGCGGATTTCGCGCGAGCAGGCCGTCGAGATCTTTCTGCGCCACTACTACGAGGCGCCGGGAATCGGGCGGCTGCCCGAGGCGCTGCGCGCCTCGGTCTTCGACATGTACGTGAATGCCGGCGCGAACGCGGTGAAGATCCTGCAGCGCCTGCTGGGCGACATGGGGCTGCGCGTCGCGGTGGACGGCATCATCGGCCCCGAGACCGCGCGGGCCGCCCATGAGGCCGCGGCGCTCGCGCCCGAACATCTGGCCGACGCCTACGGCATCGCGCGGCGCAATTACTACTTCCGCCTCGCCGACGCCCGCCCGGCGAGCCGCAAGTACGCCCGCGCGCGCGACGGCGGCAAGGGCGGGTGGATCGCCCGTGCCGAGGCCTTCATCTCGCCGCGCTACCACATGACCGAGGCGGAGTTTCGCGCGCGGGTGGCGGCATGGGACTGATCGGTCGCCTCGTCGACGCCCTCTTCGGAGAGAGCCGCAACGTCCTCAAGGAGACGGCGGAGGTCTTTCGCGTGAACGCCGAGGCGGAGGCCGTGCGCGACGCGGACGCGCAGGCCGCGGCGCTCGCGCAGTTCGCGGCCGAGTTCGCCCATCCGCGGCGCGGGGCCTTCGACCGGCTGGTGGACGGGCTCAACCGCCTGCCGCGCCCGGCGATGGCACTGGGAACGCTGGCGCTCTTCGCCGCCGCGATGGCGGCGCCCCTTTGGTTCGCCGAACGCATGCGGGCGCTGGCCGCGGTGCCCGAGCCGCTCTGGTGGCTGCTGGGCGCGGTCGTGAGCTTCTACTTCGGCGCGCGTCACCAGGCCAAGGGGCAGGAGTTCCAGCGCGCGCTGGCCGCCGGGCTGCTGCGCGCCGCGCCGCGCGCGCGGCAGGCGGCCGCCGAGGCGCCGGGCGAGTCCAACCCGGCGCTCGACGACTGGCGCGCGCGCGGCGCCCGCCCCGCGACAAGGTGATCCGGGGCCGCCGAATCCGATTGGCCGTGGCAGCCGCTGCGGCTATATTCGGGCCATGATTACCGAACTCGGCCACTTCGCCCTCGTCCTCGCGTTTTTCGTCGCGATCGTGCAGTCCGTCGTGCCGCTGGTGGGCGCGCACAAACGCTGGCCGGGCTGGATCGCGGTGGGCGAGCCCGCGGCGACCACGCAGCTTCTGCTGGTGGGTTTCTCCTTCGCTGCGCTGACCTGGGCCTTCGTGACCTCGGACTTCAGCCTCCAGCTGGTGACGCTGAACTCCCACTCGGCCAAGCCGCTGATCTACAAGATCACCGGCGTCTGGGGGAACCACGAGGGCTCGATGCTGCTCTGGGTGCTGATCCTGGCGCTCTTCGGCGCGATGGCGGCCTGGTTCGGGGGCAACCTGCCGCCGACGCTGCGCGCGCGGGTGCTGGCCGTTCAGGGGATGATCGGGGTGGCCTTCCTGGCCTTCATCCTCTTCACCTCCAACCCCTTCATCCGCCTCGCCACGCCACCCTTCGACGGGCAGGATCTCAATCCGCTGTTGCAGGATCCGGGCCTCGCGCTGCACCCGCCCTTCCTCTATCTCGGCTACGTGGGTCTCTCGATCTGCTTCAGCTTCGCCGTCGGCGCGCTGCTCGAGGGGCGTGTCGACGCCGCCTGGGGCCGCTGGGTGCGGCCCTGGACGCTGGCGGCCTGGGTCTTCCTGACCATCGGCATCGCGCTCGGCTCGTGGTGGGCCTATTACGAACTCGGCTGGGGCGGCTTCTGGTTCTGGGATCCGGTCGAGAACGCCAGCTTCATGCCCTGGCTTCTGGCGGTCGCGCTGCTGCATTCCGCGATCGTCGTGGAGAAGCGCGAGGCGCTCAAGAGCTGGACGATCCTGCTGGCCATTCTCGCCTTCGGTTTCTCGCTCATCGGCACCTTCATCGTGCGATCGGGGCTGCTGACGAGCGTGCACGCCTTCGCCAACGATCCCGAGCGCGGCGTCTTCATCCTGCTGATCCTCGCCGTCTTCATGCTCGGCGCGCTCACGCTCTTCGCGGCGCGGGCGAGCGTCATGGAGGCGCGCGGCGTCTTCGGCATGGCCAGCCGCGAGTCGGCGCTGGTGGCCAACAACGTGCTCCTCGCCGTGTCGTGCTTCGTCGTCTTCGTCGGCACGATGTGGCCGATGGTGGCCGAGATGTTCTTCGACCGGAAGCTCAGCGTCGGCCCGCCCTTCTTCGACGCCGCCTTCACGCCCTTCATGGTGCTGCTGGGCCTGATCCTGCCGGTGGGCGCGATCATGCCATGGAAGCGGGCGCGCATCGGCCGCGCGCTGCGCACGCTCCGTCCGGCAGCGCTTTTAGCTCTGGCGGTCGGCGGCCTGACCTGGGCGATGCAGACGGGCAACTCGCTGCTGGGGCCGGTGGGCCTCTTCCTGGGGGCCTGGCTGGTCTCGGGCGCGGCGGTGGACCTTTGGCTGCGCGCGGGTCGGACGCCTGCGCGCCTGACGCGCCTGCCGCGGGCGGACTGGGGCCGCGCGGTGGCGCACTCGGGCTTCGGCATAACGGTGCTCGCCATCGCCGGTCTGCTCGCCTGGGAACAGGAGGACATCCGCGTCGTCCAGGAGGGCGAAAGCTGGCAGATGGCAGGCTTCGACCTCACGCTCGAGGAGGTGCGCGAGCTGCCTTACAACCCGGCGGAGGGGCGGAACTACTACTCCACCATGGGCATGATCACCCTGGCGCGGGACGGGCGCGAGATCGCGACACTCACCCCCGAGAAGCGCAACTATCCGATCGCCCGGATGCCCACGACCGAGGCGGGCATCGACTACCGCATCCTGCGCGACGTCTATGTCGTGCTGGGCGATCCGCAGGACGACGGCGGCTGGGCGGTACGCACCTATCTCAAGCCTCTCGCGAACTGGATCTGGGCGGGCTCGGCGCTCATGGCGCTCGGCGGCGCGCTCAGCCTGTCGGACCGTCGCTACCGGGTGGCCGCCGGCGCGCGCAAGACGAAGCCGGCGCCCGCCACGGGGGTGCCTGCGGAATGAGGCGCCTGATCCTGATCCTCGCGCTGCTGGCGAGCCCGCTGGCGGCGGTGCAGCCCGACGAAGTGCTCGACGACCCCGTTCTGGAAGAGCGGGCGCGCGAGATCTCCGAAGGTCTGCGCTGCATGGTCTGCCGCAACGAGAGCATCGACGAATCGAACGCGCCGCTCGCCCGCGACATGCGGCTCATGGTGCGCGAGCGGCTGGTCGCCGGCGACTCGGACGAGGAGGTGGTGCAGTATGTCGTCGAACGCTACGGCGAATACGCGCTGCTCAACCCGCGCGCGACAGGCGCGAACTGGATCCTCTGGCTCGCGGGGCCGGCGATGCTGCTGGTGGCGGCGCTGATCGCGGGGCTCTATCTGCGCGGGCGCGCCCGGGCGAAGCCACCGTCGGACGACGGGCTGTCGGCCGACGAGGAAGCGCGGCTCAAGGCGCTGCTCGAGGACTGACCCCTTCCCCTCGGCGCCCCATGCGGTAGAACCGGCGCGAGCCGGAGAAAAGAGAGGGGCCGGGCATGGACTATCAGACCATCACGCTGGAGATCGCCGACGACATCGCGGTGGTGCGGCTCGACCGCCCCGACGTGATGAACGCGATGAACACACAGATGCGCGCCGAGATCGGCCATGCGGTGCGCGAGGCGGGGCAGGGCGCCCGGGTCGTCGTGCTCACGGGCAACGGCCGCGCCTTCTGCTCGGGTCAAGACCTGGGCGACGAGCAGGACGCCGCCAACATGGATCTCGAGCGGATCCTGCGGGACGAATACGTGCCCATGCTGCGGGCGATCTACGACTGCCCGGTGCCGGTGATCGCCGCGGTCAACGGCCCGGCGGCGGGGGCGGGGGCCAACCTCGCGCTGGCCGCCGATGTCGTGATCGCGACCGAAAGCGCCTATTTCATGCAGGCCTTCACCCGGATCGGCCTGATCCCCGACGCGGGCGGGACATGGTTCCTGCCGCGGCAGATGGGGCTGGCCAAGGCGATGGGGGCTGCGCTTTTCGCCGAGCGCATCAGCGCACGCCAGGCCGACGACTGGGGAATGATCTGGGAGGCGGTCGCCGACGAGCCCTTCGAGGAGCACTGGCGCAAGCGCGCCGCGCATCTCGCCCAGGGGCCGACGCGCGCCTACAACGCCGTGCGCCAGGCGATCCGCGGCGCCTTCGAGGCGGGACTGGACGACCAGCTCATGCTCGAGGCGCGGCTGCAGGGCCAGTGCGGCAAGACACGCGACTTCCAGGAAGGCGTCCTCGCCTTCCTGGAAAAGCGCCCTGCGACCTACGAGGGGCGCTGAACCGCCCTATTGGGGCCACGCTGCGCGACACCGCAGACGCGGTCAGAGGAAAGCGGATGACGCCAGGCCGGGCGGGGCATGTTGGCCGCGCCCGGCTGGCGTTGCAGCAGGCCGCGTAGGCCGGCAGGCTCAGCGGTTCTCGATATCGACGTAGTCGCGGTTCGTGGCCCCGAGATAGAGCTGCCGCGGACGCCCGATCTTCATCTGCGGGTCGGCGATCATCTCCTTCCACTGGCTGATCCAGCCGACGGTGCGCGACACCGCGAAGATCGGCGTGAACATGGAGGTCGGAAAGCCCATCGCCTCGAGGATGATGCCCGAGTAGAAATCGACGTTGGGGAAGAGCTTCTTGTCGCGGAAATAGTCGTCCGAGAGCGCGATCCGCTCCAGCTCCTTGGCGACCTGTAGAACCTTGTTGTTCTCGATGCCCAGCAGCTCCAGCACCTCGTCGGCCGACTGCTTCATCACCTTCGCGCGCGGGTCGAAGTTCTTGTAGACGCGGTGGCCGAAGCCCATCAGGCGGAAGGGGTCGTTCTTGTCCTTGGCGCGCTCGATGTATTCCGGGATGTTCTCGACCTCGCCGATCTGCTTGAGCATCTCGAGGCAGGCCTGGTTCGCGCCGCCGTGCGCCGGCCCCCAGAGACAGGCGATGCCCGCCGCGATGCAGGCGAAGGGATTGGCGCCCGAGGAGGAGGCGAGCCGCACCGTCGAGGTCGAGGCGTTCTGTTCGTGGTCGGCGTGCAGCGTGAAGATCCGGTCCATCGCGCGGCTCAGGATCGGATCGACCACGTAGTCCTCCGCCGGCACGGCGAAGCACATGCGCAGGAAGTTCGACGCATAGTCGAGATCGTTGCGCGGATAGACGAAGGGCTGGCCGATCGAATATTTGTAGGCCCAGGCCGCGATCGTCGGCATCTTGGCGATCATCCGGATCGAGGCGACCTCGCGCTGCCAGGGATCGGTGATGTCGGTCGAGTCGTGATAGAAGGCCGACATCGCGCCGACGACGCCCACCATGATCGCCATGGGATGCGCGTCACGCCGGAAGCCGCGGAAGAAATACTGCATCTGTTCGTGCAGCATCGTGTGATTGGTCACGCGGCTCTCGAAATCCTCCAGCTGCGCCGCCGTGGGCAGTTCGCCGTAGAGCAGCAGGTAGCAGACCTCGAGGTAGTGCGACTTCTCGGCGAGCTGGTCGATCGGGTAGCCCCGGTGCAGCAGCTCGCCCTTGTCGCCGTCGATGTAGGTGATCGTCGAGTCGCATGAGGCGGTCGAGGTGAATCCCGGGTCATAGGTGAACACGCCCGCGTCCGCATAGAGCTTGCGGATGTCGATGACTTCGGGGCCCGCGGTCGGGCTGAACATCGGAAGCTCGTGCTCCTGCCCGTCGATCGTCAGCTTGGCCGTCTTGGTGCTTTCCGGCATGTGCACACCCTCGTCCTCGGGCCCGGGGGCGCATCGCGCGGCCCGGGCGATTGATCCCGAACGACGGGCCGGCGCGCCGGCCCGTTCAGTTCCTGCCCGCGGCAGCGTCCTCGAGCCGCGCCAGTGTCTCGTCACGGCCGAGCACCAGCATCATGTCGAAGACGCTTGGACTGACCGTGCGGCCCGCGAGCGCGGCGCGCAGCGGCGCGGCCAGCTTTCCGAATTTTATGCCGTTCTCCTCTGCGGCCCTGGTGGCGAGCGCCTCCAGCGCGTCGCGGCTCCAGCTAGCATTTCGCAGCTGCGGCGTCAATTCAGCCAGTATACCACGGGATACAGAATCCAGCGCCTGCGCCGCCTTGTCGTCCTTCCCGACCGGGCGCTCGGCGAGCACGAAGTTCGCCTTTTCAAGAAGATCCACGAAAGTCTTCGCGCGCTCCTTCAGGTGCGGCATGGCCATCAGCATCAGTTCGCGCCTGCGGTCGTCGAGCGGTGGACGCCCCGTGGCGGCGAGGAATCGTTCCAGCTCATGCAGCAGTGCAGCATCCTCCATGGCGGCGATGTGCCGGCCGCTGATACTGTCGAGCTTCTTCATGTCGAGCCGCGCGGGCGCCTTGTTGATGCCCTCGAGCGAGAACAGCTCGCGCAGCTCCGCGTCGGCGAACACCTCCTGGTCGCCGTGGCTCCAGCCCAGCCGCGCGAGGTAGTTGCGCATCGCCGCAGCCGGGTAGCCCATGTCGCGGTACTCGGTGAGCGAGACCGCCCCGTGCCGCTTGGACAGCTTCTTGCCGTCGGGGCCGTGGATCAGCGGGATATGCGCCCAGACCGGCACCTGCCAGCCCATCGCGCGAAAGATCTGCATCTGCCGCGCGGCGTTGTTGAGGTGATCGTCGCCGCGGATGACATGGGTCACGCCCATGTCGTGGTCGTCCACCACCACCGCCAGCATGTAGACCGGCGTGCCGTCCGAGCGCAGCAGCACCATGTCGTCGAGCTGGTCGTTGCGGATCGTGACCGGCCCCTGCACCTGGTCCTCGATCACCGTCTCGCCCTCGCGCGGGGCCTTGAGGCGGATGACATAAGGGGCATCGGGGTGCGTCGCAGGGTCCGCGTCGCGCCAGGGGCTGCGGTAGAGGGTCGAGCGGCCCTCGGCGCGCGCGGCCTCGCGGAAGGCGTCGATCTCCTCCTGCGTGGCGAAGCACTTGTAGGCAGTGCCTTCGGCCAGCATCTGCCGCGCCACCTCGGCGTGGCGCTCGGCGCGCGCGGCCTGGCTCACCGCCGCGCCGTCGTGATCGAGGCCGAGCCAGTCGAGCCCGTCGAGGATCGCCTGTCGCGCCTCGGGGGTGGAGCGGGCACGGTCGGTGTCTTCGATGCGCAGCAGGAACCGACCCCCGCGGCCGCGGGCGAAAAGCCAGTTGAACAGCGCCGTGCGCGCGCCCCCGATGTGCAGGAAACCCGTGGGCGAGGGAGCGAAGCGGGTGACGACCTCGGCTGTCATGCGGCGCGGTCTCTCCTTGTCCGGGCGTGCCATCGCGGCGTCTCTCTATCCGCCGCGCCGGCGCAGGACAAGGCGCACGAGGGATCGGGCGGCCTTAACCAGCGGTTAACCTTGCTGGCGCAGGATGCGCCGCGGCCGGGCATGCCGGCGGAGGCTCGCAGATGGGGGACGGCGGCGCGCTGGGGCGTTGGCTGCTCGGGCAGCAGGGCAATCTCTTTCCCTGGGCGCCCGTGGCGCTGGCCTGCGGCATCGGACTCTACTTCGGCCTGCCGGTCGAGCCGCCGCCATGGGTGCTGATCGGCGCGGGGGTCGCTTCGGTCGCCGCGGGGGCCATGGCCGTGCGCCTCGGCCCGCTTTGGGCGCCGCTGTTGTGGTTGCCCGCGCTCGTGGCCGCCGGCGTCGTGATCGCCGCGCTTCGCGCGCATGCGGTCGCTGCGCCGGTGCTCGACTTTCGCTACTACGGTCCGGTGGAGGGCCGCGTCGTCGGGATCGACCGCTCCGCCTCCGACGCGACGCGGCTGACGCTGGACCGGGTCGTGCTGGCGCGGACGGACCCGGAGCGCCTGCCGTCGCGGGTGCGGATCTCGCTGCACGGCGAGGCCGGCGCGGACGTTCCGCCGGCGGGCGCGCGGGTCATTCTGACCGCCTGGCTCTCGCCGCCGCAGGGGCCGGTCGAGCCCGGCGGCTTCGATTTCCGCCGCCATGCCTGGTTTCAGGGGCTGGGCGCGGTAGGGTATGCGCGCACCCCGGTTTTGCTGCTCGCCCCGCCGGTGCCCACGGACCTCGTCGTGACGCGCGCCCGCATGGGGCTGTCGGCGCGGGTGCAGGCGGCGCTGCCGGGCGAGGCGGGGGCCTTCGCCGCCGCCATCCTCTCGGGCGACCGCTCGGGGCTCGGCCTTGCGGATCTGGAGGCGCTGCGGCACGCCAATCTCGCCCATCTCCTGGCGATCTCGGGCCTGCACATGGGATTGCTCGCGGGCTTCGTCTTCGCCGTGCTGCGCCTGGGGCTGGTCATGCTGCCGCGCATCGGCGCCCGGCTGCCGGCGAAAAAGCTCGCGGCGGGCGGCGCGCTGGTCGCGGCCGCGGGCTATCTGGCGCTGTCGGGCGGCAACGTGGCCACGGAGCGCGCCTTCGTCATGGCGGCGGTGGCGCTCTTCGCGGTTATGCTCGACCGGCGGCCGTTCTCGCTGCGGGCTGTGGCGCTCGCGGCGATGATCATCCTCGTCTGGCAACCCGAGTCGTTGCTGGGTCCGGGCTTCCAGATGTCCTTCGCGGCGACGACGGCGCTGGTGGCGGTCTTCGGCGCACTCCGGACGGGGCGCGTTCCGGAATTGCCCCGCTGGGCGCGGCCGGTGGCGGCGGTGGTCGTCTCCTCCGCCGTGGCAGGCCTTGCGACCGCGCCCGTGGCGGCCGCGCATTTCAACCAGTTCGCGCATTACGGGCTGATCGCCAATCTCGCTTCGGTGCCCCTCATGGGCACGCTGGTCATCCCCTCCGGCGTGGTCGCGGCGATGCTCATGCCGCTGGGGCTGGAGCAATGGCCGCTCGCCGTGATGGGGCTGGGGCTCGACTGGATCCTGGGCGTGGCGCACTGGACCTCCGATCTCGCCGGGGCGGTCCGGCCGATCCCGGCGCCGCCGCCCACGGTCCTGCCTCTCCTGGCGCTCGGAGGGCTCTTCGTCATGCTCTGGCAGGGACGCGGCCGGTGGGCCGGGACGGCGCCGGTCGCGGCGGCGCTGCTGCTCTGGGCGGCGACGGAGCGCCCGCCGGTGCTGATCGCGGCGGGCGGCGCGCTCGTCGGCGTGATGACCGAGGAGGGGCGCGCGCTGAGCAAGCCGCGCGGCGCGGGATTCGCCGCCGGGGTCTGGCTGGAGAACGACGGCGACGGCGCGGCGCGTGCGGAGGCCGCCGCGCGCTGGCCCGCGGAGGGCGCGCTGCGGGTGCGTCATCTCTGGGGCAAGCGCGGCGCCGCGCGCTTCGACGGCTGCGCGCCGGGGGAGATCGTGGTGCTGACCGAGGTCTTCGACGGGCCGCCGCAGCCCTGCCTTCTGCTCGACGGCGCGCGGATGCGCGGGGCGGGCAGCCTGGCGCTCTACGCGACGGACGCCGGCATCCGGATCGAGAGCGCGACGATCGAGGAGGGGCGGCGGCTGTGGAGCCCGGCGGGCGCGGCCGACGTGCCGCAGCGGCTCGCCGCGCTGGCGTTCAGTACATCCGGATCAGGCCCACCAGGCGGCCCTGCACCTTGACGCTGCCGCGCGGCAGCACCCGCGTCTCGTAAGCCGGGTTCGCGGCCTCGAGCAGGATCATGTCGCCCTTGCGCTTGAAGCGCTTGAGCGTGGCTTCGTAGCCCTCGACCTGGGCCACCACGATGTCGCCGTTCTGCGCGTCGGACGCTTCGCGAATTACGACGATGTCGCCGTCGTTGATCCCGGCCTCGATCATCGAGTCACCCTTGACCTCCAGCGCGAAGTGCCGGCCCTGGGCGGCGAGCATCGCGCCGGGCACGGCGACCTGCGGGGTCTCGTCGGCGATGGCCTCGATGGGCGCGCCGGCCGCGATCCGGCCCAGAAGCGGAAGCTCCGTCACCGCGCCGTCGCCCGCGGGCTCGGCGCGGGCGGGCAGGGGGCGGCCGTGCGCAGGTGCGGCGCCGCGATCGCCCTCGATCACGCGCAGACCGCCCTTGGGCTTCTGCGTGAGGCTCTCGGGCAGCTTCACGATCTCGATCGCCCGCGCCCGGTGCGCGAGCCGGCGGATGAAGCCGCGCTCCTCCAGCGCCGTGATCAGCCGGTGGATGCCCGACTTCGATCGCAGATCCAGCGCCTCCTTCATCTCGTCGAAGCTTGGCGGAACGCCGTCGCGCTCGACGCGGTCGTTGATGAAGCGCAGAAGATCCAGTTGCTTGCGGGTCAGCATTCAGCCCACTCCCATACCGCGTGTTGCGGCATGTTCTACGCATGTTCCCGTTTTGTGTCAAGCTTATCCACAGCCCCTTGCGCTCAGGGGCGGGGCAGCGGGATGTAGTCGACGGGCTCGCCGGCCTCCCGCGGGCCGTCTTCGGGCGGTCGAATGAGCAGGGCGTCGGCCTCGGCGAGCAGCGACAGAAGCGCGCTGTCCTGACTGTCGAAGGGATCGAGGCCATGGGGCGTGAGACGCGCGCGCATGTAGTGCTCGCGCGGGCCGTTGCGCGCCACGCCGCGGGCGAGCGCCGCCCGCCGGCGCGGCGCGGGCGCGGCGCCGAGCCCCAGCATCTTGCGGATCACCGGCGCCACGAAGACCGTGCCGCAGACGATGGCCGAGACGGGGTTGCCCGGCAGGCCGATCATCGCCGCCGCGCCCAGCCGGCCGGCCATGAGCGGCTTTCCGGGCCGCATCGCGACCTTGTAGAAGGCGGTGTCCATCCCCAGGGCCTGCGCCACCGGCGCGACGAGATCGTGATCGCCCACGGAGGCGCCGCCGACGGTCAGGATCAGGTCCGCATCGGCGGCGAGCTCGAAGCCCGCGCGCAGCGACTCGTCAGTGTCGCGCGCGACGGGCAGAAGCCGCGCCTCGGCGCCCTCGGCCTCGAGCAGCGCCTTGAGACCGAAGGCGTTGGAGGCGACGATCTGATCCTCGCCGGGATCCTCGCCCGGCATCACCAGCTCGTCGCCGGTGGAAAGAATGGCGACGCCGGGCCGGCGGGCGACCTGAACCTCGGGCAGGTTCATCGCCGCGATGAGCGCGACATCGGCCGCCGAGAGCCGCCGCGGCGCCGCCAGCCTGTCGCCTGCATGGAAATCGGCGCCGGCCGGGCGCACATGGGGCCCCGGGCCGGGCGTGCCGGTGATGATGACCGCCTCGCCCTCGCGCGTGGTGTCCTCCTGGATCACGACGCGGTCGGCGCCGTGCGGCATCGGCGCGCCGGTGAAGATCCGCACGGCTTCGCCCGGGCCGACGCGGCCCGCGAAGCGCCGGCCCGCGGGCGCCTCGCCGATCACGCGAAAGCGCGCGCCGGGGGTGACCTCGGCGGCACGAACGGCATAGCCGTCCATCGCCGAGGCGGAGAAGGGGGGCTGATTCCGCGAGGCCACGGCATCGGCCGCCAGCACGCGGCCCGCCGCTTCGCGCAGAGGCACCTGCTCGGCCTCCAGCGGCTCGACGAGCGCGAAGAGCCGCTCCAGCGCCTCGGCGACGGAGATCATTCCGCCTCGTAGCGGCCCGACTTGCCGCCGTCCTTGAGAATCACGCGCAGCCCGCCGATCTCCATGCCGCGATCGGCGGCCTTGAGCATGTCGTAGACCGTAAGCGCGGCGACCGAGGCGGCGGTCAGCGCCTCCATCTCGACGCCCGTGCGCCCGGTGGTCTTCGCGGTGGCGGTCAGGCGCAGCCCGGGCAGCTCGCGGTCGGGCACGACGTCCAGCGTCACCGAGGACAGCGGCAGCGGATGGCACAGCGGGATGAGATCGGCGGTGCGCTTGGCCCCCATGATCCCGGCGAGCCGGGCCACGCCGCCGACGTCGCCCTTCCTGGCGCGGCCTTCCTCGACCAGCGCCAGGGTTTCGGGCTGCATCCGCACCCAGGCCTCGGCGCGCGCTATGCGCGCCGTCTCGGGCTTGTCCGAGACATCCACCATGCGGGCCGCGCCCTCGTCGTCGAAATGGGTCAGTTCGGGCATGACGCGCCTCAGATCCCGGCCGGCCGCAGCGGCCGGGCGAGCAGCGCCTTCGTCGCCTCCGTCACGTCCTCGTGGCGCATCAGGCTTTCCCCGATCAGGAAACAGCGTGCGCCGTAGCGCGCGAGTTCGGCCAGATCCTCCGGCGTCGAAAGGCCGCTCTCGGAGACGATGATGCGATCGGCTGGCACATGCTTGATGAGCCGGCGGGTCACGTCGAGCGTGGTCTCGAATGTCCGGAGATCGCGGTTGTTGATCCCCACGAGCCGCGACGACAGCTTCGCGGCGCGGTCGATATCCGCGCGATCGTGCACCTCTATGAGCGCGTCCATCCCCCAGTCCCGCGCCGCGGCCTCCAGTTCCGCGGCCTGTGCGTCGGAGACGGCGGCCATGATGATGAGAATGCAGTCGGCCCCGAGCGCGCGCGCCTCGGCCACCTGGTAGGGGTCGTAGAGGAAATCCTTGCGCAGCACGGGCAAGCTGCAGGCGGCGCGCGCGTCGGTCAGGTCCGACTTCTGCCCCTGGAAGCTCGGCGCGTCGGTCAGCACCGACAGGCAGGCCGCGCCGCCCGCCTCGTAGGCCTCGGCCAGCGCGACGGGATCGAATGGGTCGCGGATCAGCCCCTTCGACGGCGAGGCGCGCTTGATTTCGGCGATCAGCCCGTAGCCCGTCTTGGAGGCCTGCAGGAGGGTCTCGGCGAAGGGGCGGACCTCCGGCGCGGCGCGCGCCTCGTCCTCCACCTCCTCGATCGGCTTGGCGGCCTTGCAGGCCGCGATCTCCTCGAGCTTGTAGGCGGTGATACGGTCGAGAACGGTTTCGGTCATGCGCTTTCCTTCGTGATCCGGGCGAGCGCCTCGACCTTGCCGCGCGCCGCGCCGCTGTCGAGGCTTTCG
The DNA here is from genome assembly GCF_003298775.1 of Rhodosalinus halophilus. Classification (GTDB taxonomy): domain Bacteria; phylum Pseudomonadota; class Alphaproteobacteria; order Rhodobacterales; family Rhodobacteraceae; genus Rhodosalinus; species Rhodosalinus halophilus. The sequence continues at coordinate 126,594 of NZ_QNTQ01000008.1, forward strand.
GCCGCCATCGCGACACCTTCGGCCGGGTCCGCCGCGCGCCCGGCCACGATCAGCCCGGCGGCGGCGTTGAGCAGCACCGCGTCCCGATAGGCCGAAGGCTCCCCCTCGAGGAGGCCGCGAAAGGCGCGCGCATTGGCGGCCGGCGTGCCGCCCAGGATCGACTCGAACGGGTGCGGGGGCAGGCCGAACTCCTCGGGATGAATGTCGCGTTCGGCGATGGTGCCATCCTCGTCAAGGCTCACGATGCGGGTCGGACCCGCGATCGAGATCTCGTCGGTGCCGTCGGCGCCGTGGACGAGCCAGGCGCGCTCGCTGCCCAGCCGCTTCAGCGTCTCCGCCATCGGGCGCAGCAGCGCCGCCGAAAAGGCGCCGGTGAGCTGGCGCGCGACGCCGGCGGGGTTGGTGAGCGGCCCGAGGATGTTGAAGATCGTGCGGGTGCCCAGTTCGGCCCGCACGGGGCCGACATGCGCCATGGCGGGGTGATGCATGGGCGCCATCATGAAGCCGATGCCCGCCTCCGCGAGCGCCCGCTCGACCACCGGCGCGTGGACCATGACATTGACGCCCATCTCCGAGAGCGCGTCGGCGGCGCCGGATTTCGAGCTGAGATTGCGGTTGCCGTGCTTGGCCACGGGCACGCCGGCGCCGGCCACGACGAAGGCCGCCGCGGTCGAGATGTTGAGCGTGCCCTTGCCGTCGCCGCCGGTGCCGACGATGTCCATGGCGCCGGGCGGCGCGGAGACCTTCTGGCATTTCGCACGCATGACGGCTGCGGCCGCGGCGTATTCGTCCACCGTCTCGCCGCGCGTGCGCAGCGCCATCAGGAACCCGCCCATCTGCGCCGGCGTCGCCTCGCCTTCGAAGAGGCAGCGAAAGGCCGATTCCGCCTCGGCCACGGTCAGCGGGCGTTCGGCGGCGAGCCCGATGAGCGGCTTGAGGCTCTCGGTCATGCGGCTTCGCGGGTGAGGGCGAGGAAGCCGCTGAGCAGCCGCGCGCCATGCTCTGAGGCGATGGATTCGGGATGGAACTGCACGCCGTGCACCGGCAGCCTGCGGTGCGCGAGCCCCATGATCGCGCCGTCCCCGGTCTCGGCGGTGACGCGCAGCGAGCCGGGCAGCCCTTCCCGCGCGACGACGAGCGAATGATAGCGGGTGGCCGTGAGCGGCGACGGCAGGCCGGCGAAGAGCCCTGTGCCGTCGTGCGAGACCCGGTCGGTCTTGCCGTGCATGATCCGCGGCGCGGGGACGACCCGCCCGCCAAAGGCCTGCCCGATCGTCTGATGGCCGAGGCAGACGCCCAGGAGCGGCAGCCCCGCTTCGGCCGCCGCGCGCGTGAGGTCGAGGCAGATGCCCGCGCGGTCGGGGTCGCAGGGACCGGGCGAGAGCACGATGCCGGACGGGCCGAGCGCCAGCGCCTCCGCCACGCTCAGCGCGTCGTTGCGGCGCACCACGACCTCCGCGCCCTGATCGCCCAGGGCGTGGACGAGATTCCATGTGAAGCTGTCGTAGTTGTCGATGAGCAGCAGCATCCGCGGGCCGTCGGCACGAAGGGGTGGAGGGGCGCGCCCCGGTCGCGCTATACATGCTCAGGCTTGCGCGAGACCGTCAAGGGGGGCAGGCCGCGGCCCTGGGCAGGGGCCGGGAGAGAGGCAGGACTGGCAGGAAGGACGGGGCCATTGGCACGCGGGGCACTCTCGGGATTCATTTGGGGCGCGGCGGTCTTCGCGATCGGCGCGGGCGTTCTGGCCTATCTCGCCGGGCCGCCGCCGGAGCGAAACCAGCCGCCCGGGGCGGTGGCGGAGGCGGAGGACGCCACGACGCCCGACGAGGCGGCCGAGGCGGCCGATGGCGAGGCCGCCCCGCAGGCCGACGATGACGCGCCGGGGACCGATACCGCGGCGACGGCGGCCGATGGTCCGGGCGCGGCCGAAACCGATCTCGCCGCACCGGCGGGGTCGCGCTTCAACGCCGAGCGCGAGGATCGCCCCGCGCAGCTTCCCGGCGCGCTGCCGCCGCCCGAGGCGCCTGCACAGGCGCCCCGCGCGACGCGACCCGTCCCCGATCAGCCCGCCGCGCTCGAAGAGGGCGCCCGGCGCGCGGCGGAGGTGCCTGCGCCGGTGGCGCCGGAGGTCACGATGTCCGACCCGGGCGCGGCGCCGCCCGCGTCGGGCGTGACGCTCGGCGACGCACCCGCGGCGGAAAACCCCCGGGGTGCGGCGTCCCGCGCCGAGGCGCCCGATGCGGATGCGCCGGCGGCGCTCGAAGATGAGGCGCGCCGCGCCGCCGCCGCACCAGACGCGCGTACGGCCGAGACGGGCATGCAGGCGCCCGAAACGCCCGGCGGTTCGGCGGAGGTGGCGCTGGGCGAGGCACCGGCCGCCGCCGAGCCGCCGGCAGCCGCGCCCGGACCCGCGGCGCCGGCGACGGAGGATACGCCTGCTTCGTCCGACGCTCCGACGCGGCCGGAGGCCGGCAGCTCGGAAGAGATGGCGGCGCTCGAGACGCCGGCGGAGACCGAAGGAGCGCCCGCGGCCCCCGGCGGGGACGATGCGCCCGTCGTCCGCGCGCCTGACGAACCGGCAGGAGTCGCCGCGCCTGACACCGAAACCGCCCCGGACGCCGCCACGGCCGCGCCACGCCCCGATGCGTCGACGCAGGACCGCGCATCCGCGACCGCGCCCGAGAGCGCCGCCGCGCCGTCGGCGCCGCAGGCACCCGACGAGTCCGCGCCGCAGCCTTCGCCCGAGCCTTCGCAGCCGGACGCGGGCGACACGAGCGAGCGCGTCGCCGTCGGCCGCGCGCCGGGGGATCTGTCGCAGCTCGCCCCGGAGATCCGCACGAACCGCTTGCCCGCCGTCGGCGCCGGCGCGCCGCCCGAGGAAGAGGCCGCCGCGGCGCCGGCCGACTCCTTGCCGCCGATCCGTCGCTACGCGGCCGAGGTCGATCTGCCCCCCGACAGCCCGCGCCTGGCGATCGTGCTGGTGGACGACGGGACGCTGGAGTTCGGCGCCGAGGCGCTCGCCGGCTTTCCCTTCCCGGTCAGCGTCGCGCTCGATCCGGCCCGCCCCGACGCAGCGGAGGCGATGGCGGCCTACCGCGCGAAGGGAATCGAGGTGCTGGCCTTGGCCGATCTGCCGGAGGGGGCCGCGCCGCAGGACGCCGAGGTGGCGAGCGGCGTCTGGTTCGACGTGCTGCCCGAAACCGTGGCGGTCCTCGAGGGCCGCCCCGGCGCGCTTCAGCAGGACCGCGCGCTGGCCGAACAGGTGGCCGGGATCCTCGCCGAAAGCGGCCGAGGTCTGGTGCTGCATGCACAGGGGCTCAACACCGGCCTCGCGCTGGCCGAGCGCGCAGAGGTTCCGGCCGCCACGCTGTTCCGCAGCCTCGGCGGCGCAGGCGAGGATGCCGGCGCGATGCAGAGAGCGCTGGAACAGGCCAGCCTGCGCGCCCGGAGTGAGGGAGCCGCGTTGGTGACGGCGCCGCTGCGGGCCGAGGTGCTTCCCGTGCTCGTCTCCTGGGGCGTCGGCGACCGCGACGCCGGCCTTGCGCTCGCGCCTGCCTCGGCGGTCCTGCTGACAGGCCACGAGTCGGAGTGATCCGGGAGGGAGTGCACCGGCCGGACGGTCAGTTGCCCTCGCCCTTGCCGGCGAACCGCGCGGCCTCCTCGGCCGCGCGGCGGATGGCCTGGCTCTTGTTTACGGTTTCCTGCCACTCGGCCTCGGGATCGGAGTCGTGGACGACCCCGCCGCCCGCCTGGATGTAGAGCTTGCCGTCCTTGACCACCGCCGTGCGCAGCGCGATGCACATGTCCATGTCGCCGCCGGCGCTGAAGTAGCCGACGCCGCCCGCGTAGACGCCGCGCTTCTCCGGCTCGAGCTCGTCGATGATCTCCATCGCCCGCACCTTGGGCGCGCCCGAGACGGTGCCGGCCGGCAGACCCGCGAGCAGGGCCGAGAGCGCATCCTCGCCCTCGGCCAGCTGGCCGGTGACGTTCGAGACAATATGCATGACGTGGCTGTAGCGCTCGACGGTGAAGGTCTCGGTCGGGCGCACGGTGCCGATCCGCGCCACGCGGCCCACGTCGTTGCGCCCGAGATCGAGCAGCATCAGGTGCTCGGCCCGCTCCTTCGGATCGGCGAGCAGATCGGCCTCGAGCGCGCGGTCCTCCTCCGGCGTCGCGCCGCGGGGACGCGTGCCGGCGACGGGGCGGATCGTGATCTCGCCGCCGAAGGCCCGCACGAGGATCTCCGGGCTCGCGCCCACGACGTGAAAGCCGCCCATGTCGAAATAGAACATGAAGGGCGACGGGTTCGTGCGGCGCAGGGCGCGGTAGAGCGCGAAGGGCGGCAGCGGGAAGTCCTGCGTCCAGCGCTGCGAGGGCACCACCTGAAAGATGTCCCCGGCGCGGATATAGGCCTTCGCCCGCTCGACCGCCGCGAGATAGTCCGCGCGCGCGAAATTCGACACCGGCGCGGCCAGCGGCAGGGGCTCGCCCATCTCGCGGCCCGCGGCCGGCAGGGCGCGGTCGAGATCGCGCACCGCGTCCATCACGCGCTCGGCCGCCTGCGCGTAGGCGGCCCGCGCCGGGACGCCCTCCTGCACCCAGGCAGGGGCGACCACCGTGACCTCGCCCTTGACCCCGTCGAGCACGGCCAGCACCGACGGCCGCGACAGCAGCGCATCGGGCAGTCCCATGGGGTCGGGGGGCGCGTCGGGCAGCCGCTCGACCAGGCGGACCATGTCGTATCCGAGATAGCCGAAAAGCCCCGCCGCGGCCTGCGGCATGTCCTCGGGCAGATCGATCCGGCTCTCGGCGATCGTCGCTCGCAGCGACTCGAGCGCCGGACGCGGGTCGGGCTCGAAGGCCTCGGCGTCGAAGCGGGCATGGCGGTTGATCTCGGCCCTCCCGTCGCGGCAGCGCCAGACGAGGTCGGGCTTCATCCCGATGATCGAATAGCGCCCGCGGATCTCGCCGCCGGTGACGGACTCGAGCAGGAAGCTCATCGGCTGGGCGCCGGCGAGCTTCAGCATCAGCGACACCGGCGTGTCGAGATCTGCGGCGAGCCGGGCCGACACGAGCTGGTTGCGGCCCGCCCTGTAGCCTTCGGCGAAGGCCTCGAAATCGGGCGTGAGCGCCATCCGCCTACTGGAAGCTCGCGTGCACCGCGTTGATCGCGGCCTGATCCAGGGTGATCCCCGCGCGCATCTGCACGTCGCGCGCGTAGTATTCCAGCAGATCGCCGGCGAGGCTGCTGCCCGCCTGCGCCGCGACCTGCTCGCGCAGCGCGGCGATGTCCCCGGCGTCGGGGTCGGGCGCGGCGATCTCGTCGAGCCGCACGAGGATGACGGCCGCGCCGTCGGGCACGAGGCGCACCTCGCCCGGCTCCATGTCGAAGACGGTCTCGGAGAAACCGCCCGGCAGACCCTGCACCTGGCCGCCGCGGGTCACGCCCTCGACCTCCGTCGCGCCCTCGAGTCCCACGCCGGCGAAGTCGCGCCCCTCGCGCAGCGATTGCGCGAGTTCTTCGGCCTGCTCGCTGAGCCGCGCGCGGATCTCCTGCTGCTCCCACAGCAGCGTCGCCTCGCCCGCGACCTCCTCGAAGGGCGCGGGCGCGGGAGGCGTCACCGCGTCGAGCCGCAACGCGAAGAGCCCGCCGTCCTCGAGACCGACGATCTCGGGGTAGTCGTCCTGCGTCACCGCCGCGGCCGCCTCGCGGAAGGCGGGGTAGGCGGCGATGCCCTCGGACATGCCCGAGTGCCAGTCGATCGAGCCAAGGCGCATCTCGGTTTCGTCCGCGAGTTCCTCCAGCGTGGCGCCGCCGGCCAGCATGTCGTCGAAGCTCTCGGCCTGATTGGCGAGCACGCGGCGCGCGCGGTCGGCCGCCAGTTCCTCGCGCAGCTCCGGCCGCGCCTCCTCGAAGCTCGTCTCCTGCGCGGCGAGCGCGCCGTTGATGCGGAAGAGCGCGGGGCCGAGCGACGAGGGCAGGGGGCCCACGACCGCGCCCGTCTCCGCGGCGAAGACGCGCTCGGACGCCTCGCCGAGGTCGCGCCGCGTGACGTCGCCCAGATCCACGTCCGAAAGCGACAGGCCGCGCGCCTCGACCTCCGCCTCGAAGCTCGTCTCGCCCGCCTCGATCGCCTCGCGCGCGGCACGGGCCGCGGCCTCGTCCGGATAGGCCAGGCGCTCCACCAGCCGCCGCTCGGGCTGGCGATACTGGGCCGCGCGGCGCTCGTAGAGGTCGCGCAGCGCCGCCTCGTCCACCTCGACGGTGTCGAGGATCATCTCGGGGGTGAGCCAGGCGTAGGTGATGCTCTTGCGCTCGGGCCGCATGAAGCGGTCGGTGTTCTCCTCGTAGAAGCTGCGAAGCTGCGCCTCGTCGGGCGCCGGCACCGGCGCGTCGAGCGCGCCGGGCCCCAGCCGCGCCCAGGTGAAACTGCGCCGCTCGGCGAGAAAGCCGATCAGGGTCGAGACATAGCCTTCGGGCGCGGGGGTGGCGGCGCGGATCGCGCTCTGAAGGATGCTGCGCGCGGTCTCGTCGCGGAGGTCTTCCTCGAACTCGGCCTCGGTCAGCCCCGCGTTCTCCAGCGCGAAGCGATAGGCCTCGCGGTCGAAATTGCCGTCGGGGCCCTGGAAGGCCTGGATCTCGGCGATCTGTTCGGCGAGCACCGCGTCGCCCACCGAAAGGCCGAGGCGGTCCGCCTCGTGATCGAGCGCGGCCTGCACGATCAGACGACCCAGAACCTGCTGGTCCACGCCGGCCTCGCGCGCCTCCTGGAAGGTGACGGCGGAGCCGCGCTGCCGGGTGAGCGCGCGCAGCTCGTTCTGCAGGGCGCGCGCATAGGCCTGCGCCTCGATCGGCTCGTCGCCGACCTCGCCCACGGTGCGGACCGTGCCGGTGAGATTGGTGGCGCCGAAGCCGGCGAGTCCGATGATGAGCAGACCCAGAAGTATCCAGACGAAGATCCGCGATGTCCCGCTGCGCGCCGCCATGTCGCCTCCCTGTCCGCTTCCGGCTACCTAGCCGCGCGGCGGCGTCTCGGCAAGCGGGTAGGCAAGCGTGGCGAGACGGCGGTAGAGCTCCGCGATGCCGTCCCGGTCGACGTTGGCGTAGGCCACGCGCAGGTGGCGCGCGCCGGTCTCGTCCGCCTCCGGCATGAACATGGTGCCCGGAAGGGCGAGGACGCCGATGTCCCCCACCATGCGGCGGGCCAGCGTGTCGGAGGGCATCGCGAAGGGATGCTCGAAATAGGCGAAGTAGGCGCCCACGCCCGTCAGCCGCCATCCGGCCCGCGCGAGCGGCCCGGCGCCCTCCTCGATGGCCGCGCGCCGGTCGAGGATCTCGGCCCGCTCGCCTGCGAGCCATTGCGAGAGGTTGCGCAGCCCCCAGAGCGCTGCGTGCTGGCCCAGCTGCGGCGCGCAGATCGCCACGGTGTCGAGGAACTTCTCCGCTTGGGCCAGCGTGCCCTCGGCCGCGATCATCGCGCCGGTGCGGTGCCCGGTCAGGCGGAAGGCCTTGGAGAAGGAATAGAGATGCACCAGGTGGCGCGGCCAGTCCGGGTCGCCGAACAGCCCGTGCGGCGGGCCGGGCCGCGCGTCGAAGTCGCGGTAGGTCTCGTCGAGGATGAGCGTGAGCCCACGTTCCTGCGCCAGATGGTAGAAGGCCGCCACGACGTCGGCCGGATACTCGACCCCGCCGGGGTTGTTGGGCGTCACCAGAACGATGGCGCGGGTGCGCGGCGTGACGAGGGCCGCGGCGCGCTCCGGGTCGGGCAGGAGCTCGTCGTCGCAGGACAGCGGAACGGCCTCGACCCCGCTCATGTCGAGCCACATCTTGTGGTTGAAGTACCAGGGCGTCGGCAGGATGACCTGATCGCCTTCGCCGGTCAGCGCGGCGATGGCGGCGCAGAAGGCCTGGTTGCAGCCTGCGGTGACGGCGACCTGGCTCGCGGCGACCGCGCCGCCGTAGGCCGCGCTCCACCGCTCAGCGATCTCGCCGCGCAGCTCGGGCAGGCCAAGGACGGGCCCGTAGAGATGCACCTCCGGCACCTCGGTGACGAGCCGCGCCATCTCGTCGCGCAGGGCCGCGGGCGGCGGATCGACCGGCGCGGCCTGGCTGACGTTCAGAAGCGGCAGGCCCGCGGGCGGCGCGGCGGCGTCGAGCCAGCGCCGCGCCTCCATCACGGGCGGGCGGAAGGTGGCTTCGGCGCGGGTCGTCATGCGCCGCTCATCGCGCCCGTGCGGGCGCGCTTCGCGAGAAGGGACCGGAGGGACCGCCGAGCGCGCCGCATCTCAGTCCGTGCCGCGGTAGGGCTCGACATATTGCAGCGCCATGTCCCAGGGGAAGAAGATCCAGGTGTCCTGGCTCACTTCGGTGATGAAGGTATCGACCTGCCCGCGTCCCATCGGCTTGGCGTAGACGGTGGCGACATGCGCCCTGGGCATCGTCGCGCGCACCACCTCCAGGGTGCGGCCCGTGTCCACCAGATCGTCGACGATCAGCACGCCCGTCCCGTCGCCCACGAGGTCCATGTTGGGTGCCTTGATGATCTGCGGCTCGGCGCGCGTCTGGTGGTTGTAGCTCTTGACGCTGATCGTATCGACGGTGCGGATGTCGAGCTCGCGCGAGACGATCATCGCGGGCGCCATGCCGCCGCGGGTGATCGCCACCACCATGCGCCAGCCGCCATTGTCGGGCCCGTGCCCGTCCAGCCGCCAGGCGAGCGCGCGCGCGTCGCGGTGGAGCTGGTCCCAGCTGACGTGGAACCCCTTCTCGTGCGGCAGCCGGTCCTTCATCGCCTCTCTCCCCCGCGTCTCAGCCCTTGGTGATGTCGGGCGCGTCCACCGCCTTCATGCCCACCACATGATAGCCCGCATCGACGTGATGCGTCTCGCCCGTCACGCCGGAGCCCAGGTCGGAGACCAGATAGAGCGCGGACCGGCCCACGTCGTCGATGGTCACATTGCGCCGCAGCGGCGAGTTGTATTCGTTCCACTTCATGATGTAGCGGAAATCGCCGATGCCGGAGGCCGCGAGCGTCTTGATCGGGCCGGCGCTGATCGCGTTGACGCGGATGCCGTCCTTGCCGAGATCCTCGGCAAGGTAGCGCACCGAGGCCTCGAGCGCCGCCTTGGCCACCCCCATCACGTTGTAGTGCGGCATCACCTTCTCGGCGCCGTAGTAGGTCAGCGTCAGGCAGGCGCCGCCGGGGCCCATCATCTTCTCCGCGCGCTGCACCACCGCGGTGAAGGAGTAGACGGATATGTCCATGGAGGTCGCGAAATTGGCGCGCGTGGTGTCCACGTAGCGGCCGCGCAGCTCGTTCTTGTCGGAGAATCCGATGGCGTGCACGAGAAAGTCGAGCCGCCCCCAGCGTTCGCGCAGTTCGGCGAAAAGCCCGTCGATCGAGGCCTCGTCGGCCACGTCGCATTCGATCACCACGTCGCTGCCGAGCTGACCCGCCAGCGGCCCCACGCGCTTCTTGAGCGCCTCGCCCTGGTAGGAGAACGCGAGCTCCGCCCCCGCCTCGGCGCAGGCCCGCGCGACGCCCCAGGCGATCGACTTGTCGTTGGCCAGCCCCATGATCAGCCCGCGCTTGCCGGCAAGTAGGGAATTTGACATGGGGGGTCTCCGACCGATTTCCGCAATGGGCGTCCTTTAGAAGATTGCATTTTGGGCATCAAGGGCGACCGGCCCGGCCCGGCGGGGCGCTCGAGGAAAGGAACGCAGATGACGGACCGCAGCGGTATCTTCGCAGGCGACGACCCCTTCGCCATCGCCCGGGCCTGGCTCGCCGAGGCGGAGGCGAGCGAGCCCAACGACCCCAACGCCATCGCGCTCGCCACCGTGGACGAGGCGGGATTGCCCAACGTGCGCATGGTGCTGCTCAAGGAGATCGAGGACGGCGCCTTCGTCTTCTATACCAATTACGAGAGCGCCAAGGCGCGCGAGATCGAGGCGGGCGGCAAGGCGGCCTTCGTGATGCACTGGAAGTCGCTGCGCCGCCAGATCCGGGTGCGGGGTGTGACCGAGCGGGAGGACGGACCGAAGGCGGACGAGTATTTCGCCTCCCGCTCGCTCAAGAGTCGGCTGGGGGCCTGGGCCTCGCGCCAGTCGCAGCCGCTGGAGAGCCGGTCGGCGCTGATGGCCGAGGTCGCGCGCGTCACCGCGCGGCACGGCACAAACCCGCCGCGCCCGCCGTTCTGGGGCGGCTTCCGCATCACGCCTGTCGAGATCGAGTTCTGGGCGGACGGCGCGTTTCGCCTGCACGACCGCTTCGTCTGGCGCCGGACCTCGCCGGAAGAGGCGTGGCGCGTGGCGCGCCTGAGTCCCTGACCACAGCCCTGCGCAGCCTCCCGCAGGCACGCGCGAATCGCCCGGAATCGCTGGTTATTTTGCGCTTGCGAGCGACCGGCATTGCCTCCATGACTAGATGCGGGGATGAGCAAGGGGATGACGTCGTGTCGGATATCAGGTCCGACGCGCGCCGCGTGGCGGGGCGCGTCAAGTGGTTCGATCCGGGCAAGGGGTTCGGGTTCGTCGTGTCCGAAGAGGGCGGACCGGACATTCTTCTGCACGCAAACGTTCTGAGGAACTTCGGGCAGAGCTCGGTCGTCGACGGAGCGCGGATCGAGATCGTCGTGCAGGAGACGGAGCGCGGCCTGCAGGCGGCCGCGGTGCTCTCGGTCGCGCCGCCTGACGTGCCCGAGACGCCGCCGCTGGCGGATTTCGCCGAGCTCGACCCGGAGGTGATCCGCAGCGCGCCGCTGGAGCCCGCGCGCGTCAAGTGGTTCGACAAGATCAAGGGCTTCGGCTTCGCCAACGTCTTCGGCCGCGGCGAAGATGTCTTCGTGCACATCGAGGTGCTGCGCCGCGCCGGACTGGCCGATCTGCAGCCCGGAGAGGCGCTGGCGATGCGCGTGATCGAGGGCAAGCGGGGCCGCATGGCCACCGAGGTCTGCGCGTGGGAAGCCGCGCTGGTCGAGTGCGACTGACACGCCGTATCGTCGCGGCGGCGCTCGCGCTGGCGCTCTGGCCGGCGGCGGGTGTCGCGGCGGCGTGCAGCGCGGATGCCGTCTGGCTGCGCGGCGACTGGGGCGAGGCGCGCTTCCGCGTCGCCGTGGCCGACACGCCCGACGAACGCGCGCAGGGCCTGATGTTCGTCGAGGAGATGGGCCGCTTCGAGGGCATGCTCTTCGTCTACGAGCGGCCGCAACGCGTCTCCTTCTGGATGAAGAACACCCTCATTCCGCTGGACATGATCTTTGCCGACGCCCGCGGCGTGGTGCGGCGGGTCCACGAGAACGCCCAGCCCGGCGATCTCACGCCGATCCCCGGCGGCGACGCGATCCGCTTCGTGCTCGAGGTCAACGGCGGCATGGCGCGGACGATGGGAATCGGGCCGGGCACCGAGTTGCGGCATCCTTCTCTCGGGGCGGGGGCCGCCTGGCCCTGCTGAGGCTTCCCTTCGGCGTCAGCGATATGTAGAGGGAAGGCGTCGGGGCGTAGCGCAGCCTGGTAGCGCGTCTGTTTTGGGTACAGAAGGTCGTGAGTTCGAATCTCGCCGCCCCGACCACGCCCCTCCTGTGACCGAAGGGCCGCACCCCTGGCTGCGCCGCCGCGGTTGATGCCGTTTCGCAGCCGTGCGGCCCAAGATGCGGTGAAACTGCATCTTTTCCCGCTGCGCTGACGCGACGTCCTCCGCCTGTGGAATCGGGCGGCCCGGCCGTCCGGCGCGTCAAGCGAAAAAAGCGCTCCCGGGCCGTTAAAATGGCGTTGACGATCTTGTGTCGGATACGTCAGGTTGTGTGGGCGGCGCGGATGGCCACTAGATGTAGCCCAAGGCGCCGCGGGACAGAGACATCGGACAAAGCAGCGCCCGGCCCGGCGAGGGGCCCGGCACGGTCACGCGCACCGTGACGGAGATGCTGCGTCCGCCGGAACGAAAAGGCAGGGCTGCGACATGCGCATCGAAAGAAGGTTCACCGAGGCAGGACGGGACGCCTACGAAGGCGTCGAGTTCGTCACCACGAGCTCCGAAATCCGCAACCCCGACGGCACGGTCGTCTTCCGCCTCGACGAGGTCGAGGTGCCGGCGCGCTGGAGCCAGGTCGCCTCGGACGTCATCGCGCAGAAGTATTTCCGCAAGGCGGGCGTGCCGAACCGCATCAAGCGCGTGCGCGAGAAGGGCGTGCCCGAATTCCTCTGGCGCTCCGTGCCGGCCGACGACAACGACGGCTTCGGCGGCGAGACATCGGCGCGCCAGGTCTTCGACCGGCTGGCCGGCGCCTGGACCTACTGGGGCTGGAAGGGCGGCTACTTCTCCACCGAGGAGGACGCGCGCGCCTACTACGACGAGATGCGCCACATGCTGGCCACGCAGCGCGCCGCGCCCAACAGCCCGCAGTGGTTCAACACCGGCCTGCACTGGGCCTACGGCATCGACGGGCCGAGCCAGGGCCACTACTACGTGGACTACAAGACCGGCAAGCTCACCAAGGCGACCTCGGCCTACGAGCATCCGCAGCCGCACGCCTGCTTCATCCAGTCCGTCGCCGACGACCTGGTGAACGACGGCGGCATCATGGACCTCTGGGTGCGCGAGGCGCGGCTGTTCAAGTACGGCTCCGGCACCGGCACGAATTTCAGCCAGCTGCGCGGCGAGGGCGAGCCGCTCTCGGGCGGTGGCAAGTCGTCGGGACTCATGGGCTTTCTCAAGATCGGCGACCGTGCCGCGGGCGCGATCAAGTCCGGCGGCACCACGCGCCGCGCGGCGAAGATGGTGATCTGCGACGTGGATCACCCCGACATCGAGGACTTCATCAACTGGAAGGTGGTCGAGGAGCAGAAGGTGGCGAGCCTCGTCGCCGGCTCGAAGGCGCATGAAGCGCGGCTCAACGACATCTTCGCCGCCATCGGCGCCTGGGACGGCGCGGCCGAGGACGCGGCCGACCCGGCGAAGAACCCGCAGCTCAAGACCGCCATCCGCGCAGCCAAGCGCGACCGTATCCCCGAGACCTACGTCAAGCGCGTGCTCGACTACGCGCGGCAGGGCTTCACCTCGATCGAGTTCCCCACCTACGACACCGACTGGGACAGCGAGGCTTACGCCAGCGTCTCGGGGCAGAACTCCAACAACTCGGTGCGCGTGACCGACGCCTTCCTTCAGGCGGTGCGCGACGACGCCGACTGGGAGCTCTACCGCCGCACCGACGGCTCGGTGGCCAAGACCGTGAAGGCGCGCGAGCTCTGGGAGCAGATCGGCCACGCCGCCTGGGCCTGCGCCGATCCGGGCATCCAGTTCCACGACACGGTGAACGCCTGGCACACCTGCCCCGAGGACGGCCCGATCCGCGGCTCGAACCCGTGCTCGGAGTACATGTTCCTCGACGACACGGCCTGCAATCTCGCCTCGCTCAACCTGCTCACCTTCCTCAAGGACGGCGCGTTTCAGGCCGAGGACTACATGCACGCGGTGCGTCTGTGGACGCTCACGCTCGAGATCAGCGTGCTCATGGCGCAGTTCCCCTCGAAGGAGATCGCGCAGCTGTCCTACGACTTCCGCACGCTGGGCCTGGGCTACGCCAACATCGGCGGCCTGCTGATGAACCTGGGCTACGGCTACGACTCCGAGGAAGGCCGCGCGCTCTGCGGGGCGCTCACGGCGATCATGACCGGCGTGGCCTATGCCACCTCGGCCGAGATCGCGGGCGAGCTCGGGCCGTTTCCCGGCTACGCGCGCAACCGCGAACACATGCTGCGGGTGATCCGCAACCACCGCAACGCCGCGCATGGCAACGGCCACGGTTACGAGGATCTCGCGGTGAAACCCGTGCCGCTCGACCACCTGAACTGCCCCGACGCGCGACTCGTGGAGCTGTCGATGGCCGCCTGGGACGAGGCGCTGCGGCTGGGCGAGGCGCACGGCTACCGTAACGCGCAGGCCACGGTGATCGCGCCCACCGGGACCATCGGCCTCGTCATGGACTGCGACACCACCGGGATCGAGCCCGATTTCGCGCTGGTGAAATTCAAGAAGCTCGCGGGCGGCGGCTACTTCAAGATCATCAACCAAAGCGTTCCCGCGGCTCTGGAAAAGCTGGGATATACCAGCGCCCAGATCGAGGAGATGGTCGCCTATGCCGTGGGCCACGGCTCGATCGCGCAGGCGCCGGCGATCAACCCGGCCACGCTGCGCGACAAGGGCTTCGACGCCGCGGCGCTGGAGCGCGTCGAAGGGGCGCTGGGGCAGGCCTTCGACATCCGCTTCGTCTTCAACCAGTGGACGCTGGGCGAAGAGTTCTGCCGCGAGCGCCTCGGCATTCCGGCCGAGAAGCTCAACGACCCCGGCTTCGACCTGCTGCGGCATCTGGGCTTCACCCGGGCCGAGATCGAGGCGGCGAACGACCACGTCTGCGGGACCATGACGCTGGAAGGCGCGCCCTATCTCAAGGACGAGCATCTGCCCGTCTTCGACTGCGCCAACCCCTGCGGCAAGAAGGGGAAGCGCTTCCTGAGCGTGGACAGCCACATCCGCATGATGGCCGCGGCGCAGAGCTTCATCTCGGGCGCGATCTCCAAGACGATCAACATGCCCAACGACGCCACCATCGAGGACTGCCAGCGCGCCTACGAGCTCTCCTGGTCGCTGGGCTGCAAGGCCAACGCGCTCTACCGCGACGGCTCGAAGCTCAGCCAGCCGCTGGCCTCCGCGCTCGTCGAGGACGACGAGGACGCCGCCGAGGTGCTGGAGACCGGCAGCCAGCAGGAGAAGGCGCAGGTTCTGGCCGAGAAGGTGGTCGAGAAGATCGTCGTCAAGGAGGTGGCCCGCGCCGCGCGCAGCAAGCTGCCCGAGCGCCGCAAGGGCTACACGCAGAAGGCCATCGTGGGCGGCCACAAGGTCTATCTGCGCACCGGCGAGTACGAGGACGGCAAGCTCGGCGAGATCTTCATCGACATGCACAAGGAAGGCGCGGGCTTCCGGGCGATGATGAACAACTTCGCCATCGCGGTCTCGGTCGGCCTGCAGTACGGCGTGCCGCTGGAGGAGTTCGTGGACGCCTTCACCTTCACCAAGTTCGAGCCCGCGGGGCTGGTGCAGGGCAACGACTCGATCAAGAACGCCACCTCGATCCTCGACTACATCTTCCGCGAGCTGGCGGTGAGCTACCTCGACCGCACGGATCTCGCCCACGTCAAGCCCGAGGGCGCGACCTTCGACGCGCTGGGTCGCGGCGAGGAAGAGGGGGTGTCGAACATCCGCGAGATCTCCGAGGACGCGGCGAGCCGCTCGCTGGAGGTGCTCAAGCAGATCAGCTCGACGGGTTACCTGCGCAAGCGCCTGCCCCAGGAACTGGTGGTGCTCAACGGCGGCGGCACGCCCGCCACCGCGCGGATGCCGCAGGATCCCGCCGCCCCCATGCAGGCAGTCATGCCGGAAAGCGCCTCGGCCAGCCTGACGGTGTCGAGCTCGGCCACGATGACGGCCACCGCCACGATGGACGCCGCCGCCAAGGCGCGGATGCAGGGCTACGAGGGCGAGGCCTGCGGCGACTGCGGCAACTACACGCTGGTGCGCAACGGCACCTGCATGAAGTGCAACACCTGCGGCGCGACGAGCGGGTGTAGCTGAGGGCCAAGGGGCGGGTGCGCCCGGCCCCGACGACGTTCAGGCCGCAGGCGAGAACACTACCGAGCGGTCAATGCAAGAGCCTGGACGGCGAGACTGGGGGGCCACTGGCCCCCTTTTTCTTGTCGCGCTCGCAAGCGGCGCACGATGCCGGCCGTCCCGCCGCACCGAGGCGATTGACAGGGGCGAGAGTTCCAAAATAGCATCAGCGCCGTTCCGCTGAGCGGAACGCTTCCGGAGGGGAGACCGGGAGCGGGAGGACAGCAGCCGGGGACGCCGGAGATGCCGGAGAGCGAGGGCGCATCGCTCCAGACGATCGACCGTGCCGCGCGCGTTCTGCGCGCGCTGGCCGAAGGGCCGGCCGAGGGCATGCGCCTGTCCGAGATCACTGCCGCGCTGGACCTGGGCAAGGCCACGGCGCACCGCCTGCTGCGCGCGCTGGTCGATGTCCGCTTCGTCGAGTTCGACGAGACGGCCAAGCATTACCGGCTGGGCTACGGGCTCTTCGCGCTGGGCTCCGCGGCGCGCCGCTTCCGCATCGTCGATCTCGCGCGGCCTGTGCTCGCGCGGCTCGCCGCGGCCACGGGCGACACGGTCTATCTCTCGGTCCGCGACGGCGACGAGGCGCTCTGCGTCGATCGCTGCACCGGCAGCTACCCGATCCGCACGCTGACCCTCGACGTGGGCGACCGGCGCCCGCTTGGCGTGGGCGCGGGCTCGCTGGCGCTGCTCGCCTGGCAGGACGAAGCGGACATCGCGCGCGTGCTGCGCGACGATCATGCCGCGCGCGCGGGCTTTCCCGGCTTCGACGCGGCCAGCCTGCGCGAGATGATACGCGCCAGCCGCGCCGCGGGCCACGCCCGCAACGACGGCCGGATCGTCAGCGCCATGGCCGCCGTGGGCGTGCCGGTGCTGGACGAGACCGGCCGCGCCGTCGCGGCGCTCTCCATCGCCGCGATCCGCGAACGGATGGAGCCCCCGCGCGAATCCGAACTCGTGACGCTCTTGCGGGACGAGGCCGCCGAACTGGGCCGCCTGCTGGGCGCGCCCGGGGAAGCGGACGCGCCGGGGGGCGTGACCGAGTCAACCAGGGAGGAGCAGTTTTGAACGACTCCGCGTCAGGCCGCGAGGCGGCCGCGGCCAATCTCGATCCCGGGCGGTTCCTGCCCGTCCTCGCGCTGATGTGGAGGATCCGCAGCTTCGAGGAACTCGCCATCGAGTCCCTGCGCGAGGGGCTGGTGCTGGGCGCCATCCATCCCTCGATCGGGCAGGAGGCCGTCGCCGCCGGCATCTGTCCGAACCTGTGGCGCACGGACCTGCTGCTTTCCACCCATCGCGGCCACGGGCACACGCTGGCCAAGGGGGCCGACCCGCTGGCCATGATGCTCGAGCTCTTCGGCCGGGCGGGCGGCACCTGCGGCGGCAAGGGCGGCTCGATGCACATCGCCGATTTCGGCGTCGGCATGCTGGGCGCGAACGGGGTCGTCGGCGCGAACATCCCCATCGGCGTGGGGGCGGCGCATGCGCTCAGGCTGCGCCGCGCGGGCGAGGTGGCGGTCTGCATCTTCGGCGACGGCGCGGTGAACCGCGGCCCCTTCCTCGAAGGGCTCAACTGGGCACGGGTCTTCGATCTGCCGGTGATCTTCGTCTGCGAGGACAACGGGTTTTCCGCCACCACGCGCACCCGGTCGCTCACCGGCGGACCGGGCGTCGTGGCGCGCGCCGAGAGCCTCGGCCTGCCGGCCGAGGCGGTGGACGGCAACGACGTGCTCGCGGTGGACGCGGCCGCGCGGGCGGCGATCAAGGCCACGCGCCGCGGCGAGGGACCGCGGCTGCTGCACTGCCGGACCTACCGCATCACCGGGCACACCGCGGCGGATCAGGCGCCCTATCGCGACGCCTCCGAGGTCGAGGAATGGCGCGCCCGCTGCCCGATCGCGCGGCTGGAGGCGGCGCTGCGCATGGCCGGAGTCGATCAGGCCCGGCTCGACGAGACGCGCGAGGCGGCCCAGGCCGGGATGCGCGAGGTGCGCGACAGGGCGCGGGCGGCGGACTGGCCGGACGCGGCCGGCGCCTTCGCCGACGTGCAGGACGTGGGCGATCCGGCGGCGAGGGCCTTCTGATGGCGGGGACGACCTATCTAGAGGCCGGCCGCCGCGCCCTGATCGAGGAGATGGAGCGCGACGGCAGCGTCTGGGCGCTGGGCGAGGATCTGGGCCGGGGCGGGGTCTTCGGCCAGTACCGCGGCCTGCAGGAGATGTTCGGCGACGCGCGGATTGCGGACACGCCGATCTCGGAGGCCTGCATCATGGGCGCCGCGGTGGGCGCGGCGATGACCGGCACGCGCCCGGTGGTCGAGATGCGCTTTTCCGACTTCGCGCTCTGCGCGGTGGACGAACTGGTGAACCAGGCCGCCAAGGCGCGCTTCATGTTCGGCGGGCAGATGCGCGTGCCGCTGGTGGTGCGCGAGCCGGTCGGCATGTGGCGCTCGTCCGCCGCGCAGCATTCGCAGTCGCTCGAGGCGTGGTATGCGCATATCCCCGGCCTCGTCGTGGTCGCGCCCGCGACGCCCGCCGACAATCTGGGCCTGCTGAAATCCGCGATCCGCTGCGACGACCCGGTGGTCTACATGGAGCACAAGAACCTCTGGGGGCTCGAAGGGCAGGCGCCCGAGGGCGAGCACCTGGTGCCGCTGGGGCAGGCCGACATCGCACGCGAGGGCCGCGACCTGACGCTGGTGACCTGGTCGGCGATGCGCCACGTCAGCCTGTTGGCAGCGGAGCGTCTTGCCGGTCAGGGCATCGAGGTCGAGGTGATCGACCTGCGCACGCTCTGGCCCTGGGACCGCGAGGCCGTGCTGGCCTCTGTCGAGAAGACGGGCCGCCTGCTGGTCGCGCAGGAAGCCGTCTCGGTCGCGGGCTTCGGCGCCGAGATCGCGGCGAGCGTGGCGGAGGCGCTGCACGCCCGGCTCGCGGCGCCCGTGCGCAGGCTGGGCGCGCCGCGAATCCCCATCGCCTACGCGCCGCCGCTGGAGGACCGCGCGCGCGTGAGCGAGGATCAGATCGTCGAGGCGGTGCAGGGCATGATCGCGCCTGCGCCCGTTTCGTGAACCGGCCGGCGAGGAGGCGCCGCCATCATCACTAAGGGAGGAAAGAGAGGATGAAACTGCTCAAGACACTGATCGCGGCCGGGGCCGCGGCGTCGATGCTGGGGCTCGCGCCCGCCATGGCGCAGGACTACAAGGACGAATACCGCGTCTCGACCGTGGTGCCCGCGCCCTTCCCCTGGGGGATCGCGGCGGACCGCTGGGTCGAGCTCGTGGCCGAGCGCACCGACGGGCGGATCAACATGAAGGTCTATCCCGGCGTGCAGCTCGTGCAGGGCGACCAGACGCGCGAGTTCACCGCCATGCGGCGCGGCATCATCGACATGGCCGTGGGCTCCACCATCAACTGGTCGCCGCAGGTGCAGGAGCTCAATCTCTTCTCCATGCCCTTCCTGATGCCCGACTACGCCGCGCTCGACGCGCTCACGCAGGGACCGGTGGGCGAGCGGATCTTCGAGATCCTGCGCGAGAACGGAGTGGAGCCGCTGGCCTGGGCCGAGAACGGCTTTCGCGAGGTGACGAACTCGGTGCGGCCGATCCGCCGCCCCGAGGACATGGAGGGGCTGAAGATGCGGGTCGTGGGCTCGCCCATCTTCAACGACATGTTCTCGGCCATGGGCGCCAACCCCACGCAGATGAGCTGGGCCGACGCGCAGCCGGCGCTCACCACCGGCGCGGTGGACGGGCAGGAGAACCCGCTCACCATCTACTCGGTGCTCAACATGCACGAACTGGGCCAGACCAACGTCACGCTCTGGCACTACGTGGCCGATCCGCTGATCTTCGCCGTCAATCAGGAGGTCTGGGAGAGCTTCACGCCCGAGGATCAGGAGATCCTGCGCCAGGCCGCGATCGAGGCGGGCGCGCTGGGCATCGAGGTGGCCCGCGAGGGGCTGACGGAGGATGACCAGAGCCTCGTGGAGGAGATCCGCGGCTACGGCGTGGAGGTCGTCACGCTCACGGACGAGGAGCGGCAGGCCTTCGTGGACGTCACGCGGCCCGTCTACGAGGAATGGACCGCGACGGTCGGCGAAGACCTCGTGCGGATGGCCGAGGAGTCCATCGCCAACCGCTGATCCCTGCGGCACCGGCGGCCGCCGCCCGCGCGCGGCGGCCGCCCCGCTTGCGCAGACCGAGAGGTTCCGATGAGCCCGCAGAAGAGCGGGGATCCCGCGCCGGATCCCGACGTGACCGAAACCGGCGCGGATCACGCCCGCGTGCCGGTAAAGATCGAGGAGGCGCTGGGCGCCGCCGCGCTGGCCGCGATCTGCCTGATCTCGCTCGGCAACGTCGTGGTGCGCTACGCCACCAACGCCTCCTTCGCCTTCACCGAGGAGTTCTCGGTCTTCCTGCTGGTCTTCATGACCTTCGTGGGGGCCTCGGCGGCCTTCGCCACGAACGAACACATCCGCATCACCTTCTTCCTGGAACGCTTCCCGCCAAGGCTCAGGTGGCTGGCCGAACTCGTCACCCTCGCCGTGACCACCGCGATGTTCGCGATGATCGTCTGGTACGGCGGACGCGTGACCTATGACGAGTGGTACTGGGGCGAGACCTCGCCGGGCCTCGGCAACCCGGTCTGGCTCTACACGATCTGGCTGCCGCTGCTCTCGGTGGCCATCATCTGCCGGGTCTGGGGGCGCGGCTGGGCGAAGCTTCTGCGCCCGCGCCGGGACGGGTAGCGCTGCCGATGGATCCGAACGTCCTTCTGCTGCTGGTCTTCGTGGCGCTGATGCTGATCGGCACGCCGATCGCCGTCGCGCTGGGCTTCGCGGGGGCGGCGGGCATCTATGTCGGGCTGGATCTGACGGCGCTCGGCATGATCGGGCCGAACACCTATGCCGCGGTCGCCAAGTATCCGCTGATCGCCATCCCGCTCTTCATCCTGACGGGCATGGTCTTCGAGCGCTCGGGCGTGGCCGCGCGGCTGGTGGAGTTCGCGCAGTCGCTGATCGGCCCGCGCCGCGGCGGGCTGGCGCTTGTGGCGGTGATCGTCTGCCTCATCATGGGGGGCATGTCCGGCTCCGGCCCGGCCGACGCGGCGGCGGTGATCACGGTCATGCTGCCCTCGATGATCAAGGCGGGCTACCCGCGGCCCTTCACGGCGAGCGTCGTGGCGGCCTCCGCCTCCACCGCGATCCTGATCCCGCCCTCCGTCGCCATGATCATCTATTCGGTGATCGTGCCGGGACTGGACCTGCGCGCGCTCTTCGCCGCGGGCCTCGTGCCGGGGCTGCTCGTGGGCCTCGCGATCGCGGTGCCCGCGCTCCTGCTCAGCCGCCGGCATGATTTCGGCCGGGACGAAGACCCCGACCGCCCCGCCATCTGGCCGAGTTTCCGGCGGGCGCTGCCGGGGCTCATGGCGCCGGTCATCATCCTGGGCGGGCTGCGCTCGGGCCTCTTCACACCGACCGAAACGGCCGTGGTCGCCGTGTTCTACGGGTTGCTGGTGGGCACGCTGCTCTACCGCACCATGGGCCTGCGGGAGATCTACGAGGTGCTGGCCGAAGCCGCCAAGATCTCCGGCGTGGTCATGCTCATCATCTCGCTGGCGGGGCTCTTCGCCTGGGCGGGATCGACCATGGGCGCCTTCGACGCCACGACCGCGGCGCTCCTGTCGGTGACCGACAACGAATGGCTGATCCTGCTCTTCCTGATGATCCTGCTGCTGCTCGCGGGGATGGTGCTCGACGGGGTGTCGATCTACCTGATCGCGGTGCCCTTGCTCATCCCGATCGTGCAGGCCTTCGACTGGTCCTTCGTCTGGTTCGGGGTGGTCATGGCGATCCTCGTGGCGATGGGGCAGTTCACCCCGCCGGTGGCCGTGAACCTCATGGTCACCGCCAAGATCGCCCGAGTCCCGCTCGAGAGCACCTTCCGCTGGGTGGGCTGGCTGCTGCTGGGCATGGCGGTGGCGCTGGCGCTGATCGTTCTGTTCCCCGAGCTCGCGCTCTGGCTGCCGCGGGTTCTGGGCTATCGCATAACCTGAGACGACGAGGCACGCATGACGGAGCAGGGACACAACGAGATGACCGGCGGCGAGGCGCTTGCGCGGATGCTGCAGGCGCATGGCGCGGGACCGATCTTCGGGATGGGGGGATTCCAGCTTCTGCCCTTCTACGACGCGGCGCGCCGGCTGGGCCTGAACCACAACCTCATCAACGACGAACGCTGCGGCGTCTTCGCCGCCGATGCCTATGCCAAGGTCTCCGGCCGGGTGGGCCTCGTGGATGCGACGCTCGGCCCGGGGGCGACGAACCTCGTCACCGGACTGGTGGAGGCGCTGAACGCGGGCAGCCCGCTGGTGGCGATCGTGGGGGATACGCACCGCGAACATGCCTGGAAGAACATGACGCAGGAGGCCCGGCAGGCCGAGATCCTGCGCCCCGCGGTCAAGGAGGTCATTCGCGCCGAGAGCGTCGCGCGCCTGCCCGAGCTCGCGCGCCGGGCCTTCACGGTGGCCACGACCGGGCGCCCCGGCCCCGTGGCGCTGATCGTGCCCGAAGACGTGGCGCACGGCACGCACGGCTTTTCCGACGACGACTTCACCGCCGATCCGCGCTATCAGGCGGCGCCGGCCCTGCGCGCGCGGCCCGATGCCGAGAGCGTGGCGCAGGCGGCCGGGATGCTCGCGGCCGCCGCGCGGCCCATGATCCTCGCAGGCGGCGGCGTGCACCTGTCGCAGGCGGCGGAGGACGTGACCCGCTTCGCCGAGGCCCACGGCATCCCCGTCGCCCACACGATGAGCGGCAAGGGCGCGATCCCCTGCACCAGCCCGCTCTCGGCCGGCCTTTTCGGACGCTACGACCGGATCGCCAACGACATGATCGCGGAAAGCGACTGCCTTCTCGTGATCGGCTGCAAGCTGGGCGAGATCGCGACCAAGCGCTACACCGTCCCCGCGCCGGGCAAGACGCTGATCCATCTCGATTGCGTGGCCGAAGAGATCGGCCGCACCTACCGGCCGACGCTGCCGCTCTGGGGCGATCTGCGCGAAGGCATCCGCGATCTGGCCGCCGCGCTGGACGGCAGCGCCATGCCCGAGGCCCGCAAGGCCTGGGGCGCAGAGGTCATCACGCGCATGGCGAAATGGCGCGAGACCGCGCGCGCGCGGCTGGAAAGCGACGAGGTGCCGGTCTCGATGGGCCGGCTGATGGGCACGCTGAACGCAGGGCTGCCCGAGGACGCGCTGCTGATCGCCGACGGCGGCTTCGCGGCGCACTGGGGCGGGCTGCTCTACGACCAGCCACGCGCCGGGCGCGGCTTCGTGCCGGACCGCGGCTTCGCCTCGATCGGCTACGGCCTGCCCGGCGCGATCGGCGCGCGGCTGGCCGCGCCGGACCGGGCGGTCGTGGCGCTCACGGGCGACGGCGGCTTCAACATGGTGCTGGGCGAGCTGGAGACGGCGCGGCGCATGGGGCTCGCGCTGACGGTGATCGTGGTGAACAACGCGGCCTCCGGCTACGTGAAGGCGCTCCAGCACCTGATGTACGGCGAGGGCGCCTATCAGTCGAGCGACCTGGCCGAGACGAATTACGCTGCCGCGGCCGAGGCGCTGGGATGCAAGGGTATCCGGGTGGAACACCCGGACGCGCTGTCCGGCGCGCTGGCGCAGGGGCTGGCCGAGCCGGGCCGCCCCACCGTGCTCGATGTCGTCGTGACCCGCGATCCGGGCAAGATGCTGCCCGCCGCCGACAGCCGCGCGGTGCAGGTCAGGAAGGGCGACCGCGTTGCCTGACCCGGCCGGGCCGCTCCTGGCCGACAGCGTGACGAAGCTGGGGCCGGAAGCGGCGGGGCGGGTGGTCGTCTCGGGCTCGCATGGCGGCGTCTATGCGGCGGCGCTGGCCTGCCGGTCGGGATGCCGGGCGGTGATCCTGCACGACGCGGGCGTGGGGCTCGGGGAGGCCGGCATCGGCGGCCTCGGCTGGCTGGAGGCGGAGGGCATGGCCGCCGCTTCGGTGGACCACGCGAGCGCCGCCATCGGGCAGGCCGGCGAGATGCTCGCACAGGGCCGCATCTCGCACGCCAACGCGCAGGCCCGCGCCTGCGGTGTGCGGCCGGGCATGTCCTGCACCGAAGCCGCCCGCCGCCTGGAGGCCGCGCCGCTGCACGACGGGGCCTGCCCCGAGGTCTCGGAGGCACGCGAGGTGCTGCGGCCCACGGGCGCGCGGCGTGCGCTCGTCCTGGTAGATTCGGCGAGCCTCGTCCGCGCCGAGGACGCCGGCCAGGTGGTCGTGACCGGCTCGCACGGCGCGGTCTTCGGCGACGATCCGCGCAACGCGCTGAAGGCGGACGCCTTCCTCGCGCTCTTCAACGATGCCGGCGGCGGGACCGGCACGGGGCGGCTGGCCGCGCTCGAGGCGCGCGGCGTGGCCGCGGCGACGGTCGCCGCCAAAAGCGCACGGATCGGCGAGGCGCGTTCGACCTGGCAGGACGGGATCGTCTCGGCGGCGAACGCCCCCGCCCGCGCGCTCGGCGCGCAGTGCGGCGCGCCGGCGCGCGCGCTCATCGACCGCGCGCTGCGCGCGCCCGCGCGTCCCGGGGTCACGTGACCGGCTCAGGCCGCGCGTCGGCGCAGCAGCATGATCGCGTTGTTGGCCGCCAGCGCCCCCAGGACCAGCGCGCCGCCCGCGAAGGTGGTGGGCCCCGGCGTCTCGCCCAGCGCCCACCACACGTAGAGCGGACCCAGCACCGCCTCGAGCAGCATCAGCAGGCCCACGTCCGCCGCCGGCAGGTAGCGCGGGCCGGTGGCGATGAGCGCAAAGGCCAGCGGCACGACCAGCAGCCCCATGAGCCCCATCCAGACCCAGTCGCCGGATGGCAGCACCAGCGTGGGGGCGACCAGCCCGCAGACCGCCGCCGCGAGGAACGACGACGCGCCCATGACGGGGACGATGCTGCGCTCCGGACGCATCCGCGCGATCGAAAAGATCGTCGCCATGGCGAGCGCCGTGCCCAGTGCGGCGAGATCCCCGGCGAGGCTGCCGCCCCGGCCCAACCCGCTGCCGGCCGCGATGATCCCGATCCCCGCCAGCACGACGAGGATCGTGACCCAGGTCCGGCGCGGCACCGTCTCGCCCAGCACGAAGCGCGCGATCAGCGCGGCGAAGACCGGCGAGGTGGCGAGGATGAAGAGCGTGTTGGCCACCAGCGTGGTCAGCGTGGAATAGACGAAGAGCAGGTTGCTGGTCCCGTAAAGCAGCAGAACCAGCGCCTCGGGCCGGCCGAACCCCCGCAGGCTCGCCCGCAGCGCCGCCGGCGCGAAGAGCGCATAGGCCAGAAGGATGATCCCGCCGCTCAGCAGCCCGCGCCAGAAGAACTGCGCCAGCGGCGCGGCATCCACCAGCCGCACCAGCAGCGTATCCGGCGAGAGCACCAGCACGCCGGCGAGCGTGATCAGGAATCCCCTGGCATAGACGGACATCCGCAGCTGTGTGGACCAAAGCGCGCCGGAAGGAAAGCCGCGGCGCCCGCCTCAGACGAACCGCACCGCCTTCGCGAACGGCATCTCGCGCAGCCGCTCCCCCGTCGCGGCGAAGATCGCGTTGGCGAGCGCGGGGGCGGCGGGGGGCACGGGCGGCTCGCCGATGCCGCGGATCTCGTCGGTGGTCTCCAGCGCGCGGGCCTCGATGACCTTCGGCACCTGGGGCAGGCGCAGCGTCTCGTAGAGGTCGTAGTTGCGCTGCTCCACCTGGTGGCCCGCGAAGGTCAGCTCCGAGAACATCGCGTGCCCCAGCCCGAAGAGCGCGCCGCCGGTCATCTGCGCCTCGACGTTCACCGGGTCGAGCACCCGGCCGACCTCGGCCGCCACATAGACGGCGTCGATGCGGATGCCGTCCTCGGTCGCCGTCACCTCGACCACCTCGGCCGTGGGCACCCCGAAGGACAGGCAGTAGGCCACGCCGCGCCCGCGTCCCTCGCCCATGCGCGGCCCGTCCCAGCCGCACATCTCGCCCACCGCCTCCAGCACCCGGCGCGAGGGCGCGTGCCAGCACAGGCGGAGGCGCTCCTCCAGCGGGTCGGCGCCCGCGGCATGGATCAGCTCGTCGAGAAATCCGTCGTGCAGGAAGCCGTTGCCCGAGGCGCCGACCGAGCGCCAGGACGACACCGGCACGCCGCCCGGCACCCGGTAGCCCGTCACCCGGTAGTTGGGGATGGCGAAGGGCTGATCCCAGGCGCCCGCGACGATAGCGATGTCCGGCCCCGCCGCCGGCACGCCCCAGCGCGGCCCCTGGCTCGCGAAGGTCGAATGCGCGGCGATGGAGAGGTCGTAGGCCTCGACCCGGCCGTCGCGCACCGCGCCGCGCATCCGGGCAAGCTGCATGGTGCGGGGGAAATCGTGCGCCATGTCCTCTTCCCGGCTCCAGGTCATCTTGACCGGACGGCCGGGCACGCGCATCGCCACCTCCGCCGCCTGCCGGACATGCAGATCCTCCAGCCGGTGGCCGAAGCTGCCGCCGATCATCGTGTTGTGGACATGCACCTGCTCGGGGTCCACGCCCACCACCTCGGCGACGTTGGCCTGCAGGAAGCGCGGGATCTGCGTGCCGGTCCAGACGTCCACCCGATCGCCGCTGACCTGCACGGTGGCGTTCATCGGCTCGAGCGGGGCGTGGGCGAGGAAGGGGACGCGGTATTCCGCCTCCATGACCTCGGCGCCCGCCAGCGCCGCCTCGACGTCGCCCTCGTCCTTAAAGCGGCTGTCGCGGCGGTCCTCTGTGAAGGAGCCCGCGAAGCCCTCCCACATCGCGTCGGAGCTTTCGGCGATGGGCGAGGGGCCCCAGTCGATCTGCACGGCCTCCGCCGCGCGCATCGCGCGCCAGGTGTTGTCGGCGATCACGCCGACGCCGCCGGTGATCTGCACCACCCGCTCGACGCCGCGCATGCCTTCCGCCGCGCGGCTGTCGATGGAGGTCACGCTGTCGCCCCAGCCGGGATGCGTCCGCACCGTGGCGTGGAGCAGCCCCTCCTGCCGGTGGTCGATGCCGAAGTCCTGCGTGCCCGTGCATTTCGCCGCCATGTCGAGCCGCTGCACCGGCTGGCCCAGGATGCGCCACTCCGCGGGGTCGCGCAGGGCCACGAAATCGGGCGCCTCGACCTCCGCCGCCTCGGCGGCCAGATCGGCGTAGGGCAGGGCTGTTCCGTCCGGCAGGATCACGCGGCCCGCCTCGGTGCGCAGGTCGGCGACATCCGCGCCTGTCCGCGCCGCCGCCGCGCGCTTCAGCGTCTCGCGCGCCACCGCGCCCGCGCGGCGCAGCTTCTCGTAGGCATCCGGAACGGTGGTCGAGCCGCCCGTCACCTGCATGCCGAGAAGCTTGGCCGCCGCGTCGCTGACGCCCTCGCGCATGAGCCGCGCGATGATGCCGTCGTCGGTGGCGGCCACCGGCATCCCTTCGGAGGCCACGACCGAGTTGTAGTAGACCGGGGCAGGGGGGCCGAAGGCGGTGCGCACCTCGCCCGGGTCCACGTCCAGTTCCTCGGCCAGCAGCGCCGCCTGCACCTGCACCGCGCCCTGTCCCTTGTCGGCGCGCGGGGTGATGAGCGTCACGCCGTCGCTGTCCACAACGACCCAGGGGTTCAGCACCGCCGCGCCTTCGCCCGGCTCCAGCGGGTTTGGGTAGGGCGTGCGGTAGCGCCAGTAGCCGAAGGCGACGCCCCCCGCCACGGCCACGGTGCCCACGAGGAAGCTGCGCCGCGCGATCTTGCCGATGCTCGCCATCGCTCAGCCCTCCCGCAGCCGTGCCGCAGCCATGCGCACCGCCGCGCGCAGGCGCGGGTAGGTCGCGCAGCGGCAGAGGTTGCCGCCCATCGCGTTGTCGATATCCTGATCCGAGGGCTCCGGCACGTCGCGCAGGAAGCTCGCCGCCTGCATGATCTGCCCGGGCTGGCAATAGCCGCACTGCGCGACCTGGGTCTCGATCCAGGCGGCCTGCACCGGGTGCGGCGCCTCGGGCGTGCCCAGCCCCTCGATGGTGGTGATCTCGGCGCCCGCGGCGTCCGCCGCCCAGGTCTGGCAGGACCGCACCGCCATGCCGTCCAGATGCACGGTGCAGGCGCCGCACTGCGCGATGCCGCAGCCGTATTTCGTCCCCGTGAGGCCCAGCTCGTCCCTGAGCACCCAGAGGAGGGGCATGTCCTCCTCGACGTCGACCTCGTAGGTCTGCCCGTTGACCCGAAGCTCCATCCGCACGCTCCCGTCTCATGCGCGCAGGATGATAGCGCAGCGCCGCCGCGCGCCCAAACCTTCCCCTGCGGCAGGGGTCACGAGCGCGCGATGTAGCGGTCGCGCCGGTGGTTGACGGTGATGATCAGGTTGAGGATCGCCGCACCCACCAGCGACCAGAGCACCACCGGCCAGGGAAAGAGCGCGAGCGCCAGCGCGAAGACCCCGAGATCGAAGATCAGCTGCACCTGTCCCGCGCGCATCGTGCCGCGGTCCTGCAGCCAGAGCGCGACGATCCCCACCCCGCCCAGCGTGGCGCCATGCCGGAAAAGCGTGAGCAGGCCGGAGCCCGCCAGCACGCCGAAGAGCACGGCCGCCACCGGCGCGGGCACCGCGCCCAGCGGCACGGCCAGCGGCAGCGCCTCGACCAGCGCGCTCATCAGCGCGACGGCGGCGAAGGTCTTGATCGTGAAGCGCCAGCCCAGCTGCCGGATCGCCAAAAGGTAGAAGGGCAGGTTGAGCAAGAAGAAGACCGCGCCGAAGGGCCAGCCCGTGGGATAGCTCACCACCAGCGCAAGCCCCGCGATCTGCCCCGTCACGAGGTCGCCCGCCCGCAGCATCAGCACCGCCAGCGCGACCATGACCGCGCCCACCACGAGCCCCTGCGCATCTTCGAGCGGCGTGTGACGGTCGGGCGGCGGGGTGGAAAGAAGCTGCATCGCCGCCTCCTGGCGCGGGCGCCCGGCCCCGGCCGCCCGCCCTTTCAATGGTCCCCCAATACCCCGGGGGTCCGGGGGCAGCGCCCCCGGGCGGCGCTCAGGCCGCGCCGAGCGCCTTGTTCAGGTTCTCGTCCACCTTCTCGAGGAAGCCCATGGTGGTCAGCCAGCCCTGGTCGGGGCCCACCAGCAGGGCGAGATCCTTGGTCATGTGGCCCGATTCCACCGTCTCGACCACCACGCGCTCGAGCGTCTCTGCGAAGTGGCGCAGATCCTCGTTGCCGTCGAGCTTGGCGCGGTGCTTGAGCCCGCCGGTCCAGGCGAAGATCGAGGCGATCGAGTTGGTCGAGGTCTCCTCGCCGCGCTGGTGCTGGCGGTAGTGGCGGGTGACGGTGCCGTGCGCGGCCTCGGATTCCACCACCTTGCCGTCGGGCGTCATCAGCTGGCTGGTCATCAGGCCGAGGCTGCCGAAGCCCTGGGCCACGGTGTCGGACTGCACGTCGCCGTCGTAGTTCTTGCACGCCCAGACGAAGCCGCCGTTCCACTTCATCGCGCAGGCGACCATGTCGTCGATCAGCCGGTGTTCGTAGGTGATGCCCTTGGCCTCGAACTTGTCCTTGAACTCGGCGTCGAAGACCTCCTGGAAGAGATCCTTGAAGCGCCCGTCATAGGCCTTGAGGATCGTGTTCTTGGTGGACATGTAGAGCGGCCAGCCCATGCCGAGCGCGTAGTTCATCGAGGCCCGCGCGAAGTCGCGGATCGAGTCGTCGAGGTTGTACATCGCCATGGCCACGCCGGCGCCGGGCGACTGGTAGACCTCGCGCTCGATCACCTCGCCGTCCTCGCCCTCGAAGCGGATGGTGAGCTTGCCGGGTCCGGGCATGCGGAAGTCGGTCGCGCGATACTGATCGCCGAAGGCGTGGCGGCCGATCACGATGGGCTGCGTCCAGCCGGGCACCAGGCGCGGCACGTTGCGGCAGATGATCGGCGCGCGGAAGACCACGCCGCCCAGGATGTTGCGGATCGTGCCGTTGGGGCTGCGCCACATCTTCTTCAGCCCGAATTCCTCGACACGGGCCTCGTCGGGGGTGATGGTCGCGCATTTCACCGCGACGCCCACCTCCTTGGTCTTTTCGGCGGCGTCGACGGTGATCTGGTCGTCGGTCTCGTCCCGCGACTGGATCGACAGGTCGTAGTAGAGCAGATCCACGTCGAGATAGGGCAGGATGAGCTTCTGCTTGATGAAATCCCAGATGATCCGGGTCATCTCGTCCCCGTCCATCTCGACGATCGGGTTCTCGACTTTGATCTTGGCCATGCGCGGGTCCTCCGATGAGCGGCTTCGCGCGCCTTCTAGCGGAGGAATGCGCGGCTGAAAAGATGGTATGCGACGGTATACTGCCTTTTCGCCACCCGGCGGTCAGGCGCCCGCCGCGAGCCGTGCCTCGACCCGGCGCAGATGCAGCATCAGCGCAAGCGCCGCCAGCGCCATCGCGAAGATCCCCGTGGCCAGAGGCAGCGGCGTGCCGTCGAACATCAGCCCGACCGGAATCGCCAGCAGCACCGCCAGCACGGTCGAGACCGAGCCGATGATCGACGAGGCGAAGCCCGCGATGTGCCCGAGGGGCTCCATCGCCATCGCGTTGATGTTGCCCACGGTCAGCCCGACCTGGAAGAAGAGCGAGGTCTGCCAGATCACGAAGAGCGCGAAGAAGAGCGGATCGGGCGGCGCGGCGAGACTCACGCCGATCATCGCGCCCGAAAGCACGCATTGCGCGGCGAGCGCCGCGGTGATGAGAAAGCGCATCCCCAGGCGCATCACCAGCAGCGCGTTGAGCAGCGTGGCACTTCCCGCGACGACGGCCACGGCGCCGAACCAGAGCGGAAAGGTCGCGGCCCGGCCGAAGGTCACGTCGAAGACCGGCTGCACGCTCACCAGCATCGAGAACATCTGCCCGAAGACGAGCCCCTGCACGAGGATCGAGAGCCGCACCATCGGGTTCAGCGCGATCTCGGCCAGCGCAGCGGTCAGCGCGCCGAGGCGGAAGGGGCGGCGCATCTCGCGCGGCAGCGGCTCGGCGAGGCGCAGCGCCATCCACAGCGGCGCGGCGAGGCCGAAGAGCATGAAGGCCACGAAGATCGCCCGCCAGCCGGCGAGCGCGATCAGCCCCGCGCCGATCAGCGGCGCGAGCGCCGGCACCAGCGTGAAGACCATCATCACGAAGGACATGATCTGCGCCATGCGCCGCCCGGCGTAGAGGTCGCGCACGATGGCCACCGTCACGATCCGCGGTGCGGCAGCCCCCAGCCCCTGCAGGAATCGCGCGGCGAGAAGCATTTCGAGCGAGGGGGCGAGCGCCGCGATTCCCGCCGCGAGAATATAGAGCGCGAAACCGCCGAGGATCACCGGCCGCCGTCCCAGCGCGTCCGAGAGCGGCCCGGTGAAGAAGGTGCCCACACCCATGCCCAGCACGAAGACCGTCACCACGAGCTGCGCGCGGTTCACGTCCTCGGGCGTCAGGCTCTGCCCGATCTCGGGGAGCGCGGGCAGCATCGCGTCGATCGAGAAGGCGATGATCGCGAACATCATCGCCATGAGGGCGACGAATTCGGGCAGGGAGAGGCGGGCAGGGGGCATGCGGATCCTCGGGATGCCCCGGGCCGCTAGCACATCGCCGCGGGGGGAACCAGCCGCTCAGCCCTGCTTGTCGCCATCCCGCGGAGGGCGCTCTTCATGCCCGTGCCGCCAATGGCCGACCAGCCACTCGGTATGCTCCTGCCGCTTCTTCATCGCGAAGCTGCCGAACTGCTGCACCGCCACTACGAAGACGCTCAGCCCCAGGAAGATCATCACCGTGGTTCCGATCTTGCCCGCCGCTGTCGCGGGCACCAGCGAGCCGTAACCGACGGTCGAGAGGGTGACGACCGTGAAGAAATAGGCGTCGAGCCAGCTCCACCCCTCGACATAGCGGAAGAAGACCGTCCCGCTCGCGATGATGAGCACGAGCGTGCCGAGGATGGAAAGCGCGCTGAAGAGCCTCATTCCTTGAGCTTCTCCTGCATCTCGCCGATCACCTTGCGCCAGAGTTCGGTGGGCTGCGCGCCCGGCACGGCGTGCTGCCGCGCGACGATGAAGGTCGGCACCCCGGTCACGCCCATGTCCCGCGCGGCCTTGTCGCGGGCGGCGATCTCCTCGCGGTCGGCGTCCGAGGCCAGCAGGCGGAGAACCACCGAAGCGTCCATCCCCCGGGCATCGGCAATATCGGCCAGCACCTCGGGGTCGCCGATGTCGCGCCCTTCCCTAAAATAGGCGCGGAAAAGGGCCGAGACCACCGCGGTCTGGCAACCCTCGATCCCCGCCCAGTGGATCAGGCGATGGGCGTCCAGCGTGTTGGGCGTGCGCCCGATCCTCGACCAGTCGATCTCGAGCCCCGCCGCCTCGGCGTGCTCGGCGATCGTCGCATAGACCTCCGCGGCCTTCTCGGGGCCGCCGAACTTCGCCTCGAGATAGGCGTGGCGGTCCATGCCCTCCGCCGGCATCTCCGGGTTGAGCTGGAAGGGGTGCCATTCGATCTCGAAGGGGTGGTCGGGCTCTGCCTCGAGCGCGCGGTCGAGCTGCGCCTTGCCGATGTAGCACCAGGGGCAGATCGGATCCGAAATGATGTCAAGCTTGACCATGTGCGGCCTCCCATGTCTCGCGCAGGCGCCGGCGGGAGAGCTTCCCGTTCGGCCCCGTGGGCAGCGCCTCGGTGCGGATCCAGAGCCGCGGCTGTTTCCAACGCGCCAGGCGCTCGGCGGCGAAGGCGGAAAGCTGTTCCTCGTCAATGGACTCCGGTGCGGTGTAGAAGCAGGCGATGACGCGCACCTGGTCCTTGACCGCGACATCCGTGACCGCCAGCGCCTCGATGCCGGGGAAGGCCCCCAGCGCCGCCTCGACCTCGGCCGGGGCGACGCGCACGCCGCCCGCGTTCATCAGGTCGTCGGCCCTGCCGTGATAGGTGATCACGCCGCCTTCGTCCATCGCGCCGAGATCGCCGGTCAGGAACCATTCGCCCCTGAGCCGCGCCTCGGACGCCTCGGGCGCGCCCATGTAGCCCAGCATCAGCCCCGGATCGCGGCGCGCGACGGCGATGGTGCCGATCTCGCCCAGCGGCAGCGGCGCGTTGTCCGGACCGAGGATCGCGATGCGCCGCCCGGGCTGGGGCCGGCCCAGCGTCCCCGCCGGCGCCGGCGCTCCGGGCGCGGCGGAAATGAAGGTGGAGCATTCCGACATGCCGTAGGCTTCGTACAGGGTCGTGCCGGTGGCCCTTTCCCAGTCCGCGCGCGTGCCCTCGGTCAGCTTCTCGCCGGCCGAGAGCCCGTGCCGGAGCCGCGGGGCCCGCGTGTTCCCCCAATGCTTCAGGAGTTTCCTGTAAACCCCAGGCGACGCGGCGAAAATCGTGGCATCATGCCGCGACAGGAGCAGCGGCAGCGCAGCGGGGTCGGTGCCAGGCGCCGGGATCAGCGCCGTCGCGCCCACGCTCCAGGGGTCGAGCAGGCCGGTCCCCAGCGTATAGGTCCAGTTGAAGGCGCCCGCGTGCATCAGCCGGTCCTCTGCCGTCAGGCCATACCAGCCGTCATGCATCATGCGCCGCGCCCAGACGGCGCGATGCGCGTGCATCACCGCCCGCGGCGTCCCCGAGGTGCCGGAGGTGAAGACGACATAGGCCAGCCGCTCCGGGTCGCCCGTCGCGTAGTCGGCGGGCGGCAGGTCGCGCATCGCGCGCAGCTCCTCCAGCGGGATCCGCCGCGCCTCCGCCGGCGCGGCGAGCGCGGGGTCGTGCAGCATGGCGGCCGGAGAGAGCGCCTGCGCGAGGCGGGCCACCTCGGGCGCCGTGAGGGCGGCCGAAAGCGGCACGGGCACGATGCCGGCGGCCACCGCGCCCAGAAAGGCGATCGGGAAGTCCACGGTGTTGTCGAGCCGCAGCATCACCAGATCGCCGGGCGCGAGCCCCGCGCGCATCAGGCCCGTCGCCGTGCCCCGGACGGCGGCCTCGAGGCGCGCGTAGCTCCAGCGCTCGGCCCGACTGGGGCCGAGAACGGCGAGCGCGACCTTGTCCGGCACCTGCGCCGCGGGGGTGAGCACATGCGCCGCGAGGTTGAAGGGGGCGGGGCAGGGCGGCGGCGGCCCCTGATCGAAAACGGACAACATCGCCCCTTGCTAAGGAGCGCCACGTCGCGGCGCAAGGGCGCGTCAGCTGCGGCCCATCGGGCGGTCCGGCTGGCCCTCGTCGCCGAAGGCGTCGTCGTCGGCGAGCGGATCCTCGCCCTCGGGCACATGCCGCGCGCTCTTGCGGATGTTGGCGTTGTCGCGCGTCTCGTCCATCAGCACGTCCACGGGCGGCTCGCCCATCTACCATTCCGCCAGTTCGGCGCCGGCCACGGTGCGCTCCATGCCGGTTGCGCGGGCGATCGTGTCGATCACCGCCTCGCGGTCGCCCTCGAGCGCGAGAAGATCGGCCTCCCGCACCTCGGGCCAGCGTTCGGCGATGACGCGGGCGTAGGCAGGCCAGTCGGCGCGGATGTCGTTCCAGTCCATGAGCGGGCTCCCTCCTGTTGACATGCCAACGCCGCCCGCGCGCCGCCCGTTCCCTACCGGAACCAGCCCTCCACGGTGCGCGCGACGCCCGAGATGTCCTGCCCCACGCCGTCGATCGTGGCGCAGCCCGTCAGCGTCCCGACGAGCGCGAGGCTCGCAATCAGCCGGATCATTCTCCTGTCTCCTCGTACCACCATACATCCGGAAGAAAGCCCGCCCAGTCGCCGTAGACCGGAAGGCTCTCGGGATAGTGCAGCTCGTCGGCATGGGCGATGTAGCTGGCCGTCCACTGATAGAACGGGATCACGTAGCGCCCCGCCGTCAGCACGCGGTCGAGCGCGCGCGTCGCGGCGATGAACTCCTCGCGGCTCTGCGCGTTCAGCATCGCGTCGATCATCGCCTCCGCCGCCTCGGACCGCATTCCCATCCAGTTGCGCGAGCCCGGCGTCTCGGCCGCCTCGGCCGACCAGTAGAGCCGCTGCTCGGTCCCCGGCGAGAGCGAGAGCCCGACGCGGTAGGGCGTCATGTCGAAGTCGAAGGCGGTCGTGCGCTCGGTGTATTGCGCGTCGTCCACGGTGTTGATCGTCATGGCGATACCCAGCCGCTCCAGCGCGCGGGCGTAGATGTCGGCGATGGACTGATGCTCCTGCGCGCCCTGCCGGATCAGAAGCTCGAAAGCGAAGGGCGTGCCCTCGGCATCGACGAGCCGGCCGTCCTCGACCCGCCAGCCCGCCTCGCGCAACAGCCGCATCGCCCGGCGCAGCCCGACGCGGTTGCGCGTGGTGCCGTCGCTCTCGGGCAGGGCGTAGCCCTCGAGCGTGCCGGGCAGCAGATCGTCGGCGAAGGGCGCGAGCAGGTCGCGCACCCGCCCCTCGGCCGGGCCCGCGCGCATGCCCAGCACGGAGTTCGAGAAATAGGAGGTGATGCGCGGCTGCCGCCCGCCGGTGAGCGTGTCGTTGATGGCCTCGAAGTTGAAGGCGGCGATCAGCGCCTCGCGCACGCGCCAGTCGGCGAAGAGGTCGCGGCGCGTGTTCATCACGAAGCCCGTCATGCCCGAGGGCCGGCCGTGCGGGATCACCGATTTCTCGATCTCGCCGCGGCGCACCGCCGGGAAGTCGTAGCGCGTCTCCCAGGCGTCGAGGTTGAACTCGCGGTGCGCGGTGAGCGTGCCGGCCTTGAAGGCTTCGAAGAGCGCGGTCGCGTCGCCGAAATACTCGTAACGGATGGTGTCGAAGTTGTGCGTGCCGGCCCGGAAGGGCAGATCCGCGCCCCAGTAGTCGGGGTCGCGCTCGAGCTCGAGAAACCGGCCCGGCTCGAAATCGCCCACGACGTAGGGCGCGGTGCCGATCGGCGGCTCGGAAAGGCGTGCGGCGGCGAAGTCGCGCCCCTCGAACTGCGCCTTCTTGAGGATCGGCCGCAGGCCGGCGAGGAGCGCGAGCTCCGGGTTGTCGCGCGAAAAGGTGAAGCGGACCGTGCGCGGGCCCGTCGCCTCGGCCGTCTCGATCGCCTCCCAGAGCGCGCGGTAGCGGGGGTGACCCTCGGTGCCGAGGATCTCGTAGGACCACAGCACGTCCTCGACCGTCACCGGCGTGCCGTCGGAGAATCGGGCCTCGGGACGCAGGGTGAACTCGACCCAGGACCGGTCCGGCGCGGTCTCGACCGATTCGGCCAGAAGACCGTAAAGGGTGAAAGGCTCGTCCCAGCTTCGCCCAAGGAGCGACTCGTAGGCGAGGAAGCGCAACTGCCACGGCGCGGTGCCCGAGAGTGTGAAGGGATTGAGCGTGTCGAAGCCGCCGGTCTCTCCGAAGACGATTCGCCCGCCCTTGGGCGCCTCGGGGTTGGCGTAGGGCAGCGACACAAAATCCGGTGGGAGGGCCGGCTCGCCATACATAGCTATGCCGTGCTGCGGCGCCGCGAGCGCGGCACTGGCGGCCAGCGCGACACTCGCGCAGGCGCCTGCCGCCGCGTGGCGGAAACGGAAAATCATCGATCGCATTCGCGCAACACTGCTCGTGTGCCCTTGTTTTCTTGCCGCGCAAACTACCCCCGCGCCCAAGGTTTTTCAAACTTTTAGCTTGGCGCTCGGCGCGAGATTGCTTATAAAGGCCTCACTGCTCGATAGGTTTCTTGCCTGTATGAAACCTGCCTCAATAACTGAACGCCGGCCTTGTGCCGGCGTTTTTTTGTCCCGCGCTAGGGCGCTGACGCCGGGGCCGCCCCGCGCGGGCCTTGTCACCGCCGCCGCGCCTGCCATTCTCTGCCGCGACGCAGCGACACGGCAGGAGAGACATCATGGATCTGGCGGGCAAGACGGCGGTGATCACCGGCTCTACCTCGGGAATCGGGCTCGGCGTGGCGCATGAACTCGCCCGTGCGGGCGCGGATGTGGTCATCAATTCCTTCACCGATCGCGAAGAGGATCACGCCATCGCGCAGGAGATCGCCCGGACGCACGGGGTCGGGGCGCGCTACGTGCAGGCCGACATGTCGAAGCCCGACCAGTGCCGCGCGCTCGTCGAGGCCGCGGGCGCCTGCGACATCCTGGTGAACAACGCGGGTATCCAGCACGTCGCGCCGATCGAGGAATTCCCGCAGGAGAAATGGGACGCGATCCTCGCCATCATGCTCTCCTCCGCCTTCCACTGCACCGCGGCCGCGCTGCCGAAGATGCGTGACGCGGGCTGGGGCCGGATCGTCAACATCGCCTCGGCGCACGGGCTCACCGCCTCGCCCTACAAGGCGGCCTATGTCGCGGCCAAGCACGGGCTGGTGGGCCTGACCAAGGTCGCCGCACTCGAGACCGCGCGCGCGCCGATCACCGCGAACGCGATCTGCCCGGGCTACGTTCTGACCCCGCTGGTCGAGGACCAGATCCCCGACACGATGGAGAAATACGGCATGGGCCGCGAGGAGGTGATCGAGAAGGTCATGCTGGAGCGCCAGCCCTCGAAGGAATTCGCCAGCACCCAACAGATCGGGCAGACGGCGGTCTTCCTGTGTTCGCCCGCGGCCGACCAGATCACCGGCACGACGATCAGCGTGGACGGGGGCTGGACGGCGCTCTGACAGCCGGGAGAGGGGGGCTGTCTGCCCCCCTCGGCGGCTCGCGCCGCCTCACCCCCCGAGGATATTTGGGCCAAGAAGAAGGAACCCGCGGATGGCCGAGGTCCGGCGCATCAATCTCGCGCTGCAGGGCGGGGGCGCGCACGGCGCCTTCACCTGGGGGGTGCTCGACCGGATGCTGGAGGAGGACGGCCTCGAGATCGCCGGCATCTCGGGCACCTCGGCGGGGGCGCTGAACGGCGCTGCGCTGAAATCGGGGCTGATCGAGGGCGGCCCGGGTCGCGCGCGCGAGGTGCTGGCCGAGCTCTGGGGCCGGATCGGCGCGGCGGGGGACATGCGCATGCCGGCCTGGATGGCGGGCTTCCTGCCGGATCCGGGGATCCTGGCGAAGACGCTGGCCTATTCGCCGGCCTTCTCGGCCGCCGACGCGCTCTCGCGCGCGGTGTCGCCCTATGCCTACGGGCCCTTCTACCGCAATCCGCTGCAGCCTGTCGCGGAGGGGTTCAACTACGGCGAGGTCTGCGCCGAGGAAGGGCCGGCCTTCTTCGTCTGCGCGACCAACGTGCGCACGGGCAAGGTGCGGGTGTTTTCGGGCGGAGACATCGGACCGGAGGCGATCCTCGCCTCGGCCTGCCTGCCCACGCTCTTCCAGGCGGTTCCGATCGCCGATCCGGAGACAGGGGAGACCGAGCACTACTGGGACGGCGGCTACACCGGCAATCCGGCGCTCTTCCCGCTTTTCGCGCCCGAGCTGCCCGACGACATCGTCGTGGTCAACATCAACCCGCTCGAGCGCGACTCGGTGCCGGTGACGCCGCAGGAGATCCAGAACCGGATCAACGAGATCAGCTTCAACTCCTCGCTGCTGCGCGAGCTGCGCGCGATCGCCTTCGTGCAGCGCCTGATCGACGCGCACCGCATGCCGGAGGGCGCGATGAAGCGCGTCCTGGTGCACATGATCTCGGACGACGGGCTGATGAACCGGCTCTCGGTGGCCACCAAGCTGGTGCCGCTGCCGAGCGTGATTGGCGAGCTCTTCGAGGCGGGCCGGACGGCGGGGGACGCCTTTCTCGACGCGCACGGGCAGGATCTGAACGTCCGGCAGACGGTCGATCTGGCGGCGCTTTACGGCTGAGGGTTCATTCCGCGGCGCGCGGCGGGCCGACCACCACCGGCGGGCCGGCGGGATCGCGGGGGTTCGGATAGACGAGCCCCGCGGAGATCACCAGCTTGGCCGCGTCCTCGATCGACATGTCGAGTTCGATCACGTCCTCGCGCGGGAAGAACAGCAGGAAGCCCGAGGTCGGGTTGGGCGTGGTGGGCACGAAGACCGACAGCAGGTCGCCGCCGGTCTCGGCCTTGGCCGAGACCTCGCCGCGGGCCTCGGTCGAGATGAAGCCGATCGCCCAGATGCCCTTGCGCGGATACTGGATGAGACACGCCTTCTCGAAGCTGCGCTCGGACTGGGCGAAGACGGTCTCGGCGATCTGCTTGACGCCCGAATAGATCGACCGGACGACGGGCATCCGGTCCACCAGATGCTCGCCCCAGCGGATCAGCGCGCGCCCGATCACGCCCTTGGCCACCCAGCCGACGAAGACGGTGAAGAGCAGGAAGAAGACCACGCCGAGCCCGCGGATGTTGACCTCGGTCTCGGGGCCGAAGATCTGCTTGAAGATCTGCTCGGGCTGGTAGGCGTTGGGCACGAAGGGCAGCACGAAGCTGTCGATCCAGCCGATCACGGTCCAGATCAGCCAGACGGTCAGTCCCACCGGCGCGATCACCACGATCCCGGTGATGAAGCTCGCCCTCAGACCGGCCAGCAGGCCCGGCTTGCGTGGCGAGGGCGGATTGTCCTGTCTGGGTGCGTTCATCGTCCCCGTGCCGCTGTCGGCGGTCGCCGCGTAGAAGGTAGGGGCAAGCGGGACGCTCTACAATGGCCCGGCACGCGGCGGCGCGCCCTCTGCGCGCTGTCTGGCGATCTCCTGTGCAACGGCGGCGCCCAGCCGCGCGTTCGCCCGCACCAGCGCCGCGTTGGCCGCGAGCGTGCGGCCCTGCGTGAGCGCGCGCAGGCGGTCGAGCAGGGCAGGGGTCACGGCCTTGCCGGTGGCGCCCGCGGCCTCCGCCTCCCTCTGCGCCTGCGCGATGAGGCCTTCCAGTTCGTCGAGCGGGATCTCGGCCTCGGCCGGGATCGGATTGGCGACGAGCTGCCCGCCGGGGAGGCCGAGCCCGGCGCGCGTCAGATGGGCGCGGGCGATCTCTGCGGGCGCGTCCATCCGCAGCGGGGCGGCGAGGCCGCTCTCGCGCGCCCAGAAGGCCGGAAAGCCGCTCTGGCCATAGGCGATGACCGGCACACCGAGGGTCTCGAGCATCTCCAGCGTCTTGGGCAGGTCCAGGATTGCCTTCGCGCCGGAGGCCACCACCGTCACCGGGGTCTGGGCGAGCTCCTGCAGGTCGGCGGAGACGTCGAAGCTGCGCTCCGCACCCCGGTGCACGCCGCCGATCCCTCCGGTGGCGAAGACGGCGATGCCGGCGCGTGCCGCGGCGATCATGGTGGCCGCGACCGTGGTGGCGCCGGTTCCGCCGCGCGCGATGCAGACGGCCAGATCGGCGCGCGAGAGCTTGGCGATTCCCTCCGCCCGGGCGAGCCGCTCGAGCGCCTCGGCGTCCAGGCCGGCACGCAGGGTTCCGTCGATCACCGCGATGGTGGCCGGCACGGCGCCGCCCGCGCGCACCTCCTCTTCCACGGCACGGGCGAGGTCCAGATTGTCGGGCCAGGGCAGGCCGTGGCTGATGATCGTGCTTTCGAGCGCGACCACCGGGCGACCGGCGGCCAGCGCCTCGGACACCTCCGGGGCGAGAACGGGACCGCTCATGCCGGCACCTCGCCCGAGACATGCGTCGCGGCCGCGGCGAGTGCCCCGTCGAGGGCGGCGGCGGGCGCCGCGCCGCGCAATTCGGCCGCGACATGCGCGGCCATGAAGGCGTCGCCCGCGCCGGTCACGCGGGCGACGAGCACCTGCGGCGGCATCGCCGCGACAAGCCCCTCGGCCGAGCCGGAGCAGGCCGGGCGGCCGCCGTCG
Organism: Rhodosalinus halophilus; assembly: GCF_003298775.1. Classification (GTDB taxonomy): domain Bacteria; phylum Pseudomonadota; class Alphaproteobacteria; order Rhodobacterales; family Rhodobacteraceae; genus Rhodosalinus; species Rhodosalinus halophilus. The sequence continues at coordinate 166,926 of NZ_QNTQ01000008.1, forward strand.
GTCACCACGGCGCGCTGCGCGCCGCGCTCGAGCAGGGCGCGCACGGCCGCCTCGGCGCTGTCGAGGGACCGGCCGGTCAGCAGCTCCGCCTCGGTCCGGTTGACGTAGAGCGTGGCGCGGCCGTGCCGGAGGAAGGGCATGAGGCGCTCGGCCTTGCCGGGCGAGGCAGGCGCCACGCGCAGATCGGCGCGGGCGAAGGCGGGATGGGTCGCGATCTCCTCGAGGAGCGTGAGCGTAAGGTTGCCGTCGAGCGCCACGGGCCCCTGCCAGGGCGCCTCCGGCGTGCCGAGCGGCCCCTCGGTCAGCGGGCGCAGGATGCGCGCGCCCGCGGCCTCGAGCGAATGTGCGTCGGCGATGGCGGCCACGAGCCCGCCCGCGCCCTCGATCGCCATGTAGCGGTCGGTAGGCAGATCCTCGGAGCGGTAGAGATGCGCGGTGTCGAGCCCCATCGCCGCGCAGGCGGCCACGAGCGCCTCGCCCTCGGTGTCGCGGCCGACCGCGGAAAGCAGGGCAGGGCGCAGGCCCAGCTGCGCGAGCGTGGCCGCGATGTTGAGCGCGACGCCCCCCGGCACCCGCGAGATCCGGCCCGGCACGTCCGCGCCGGGCGGCATGGCCGCGGGCGTGCGGCCGATCAGATCCCACAGGACCGAACCGATGCAGAGGATGTCGGGACGCGCGGCGGTGGTCATGGGCCTCTCATGGCGCGCCGGCGGCCGGCGTGCAAGCGGCAGGCGCATCGCGTTCCCTCTTGCGCGCGCGGGATCGAGCGTCTATGTGCGCGGCACTCATCCCGCAGGCAGGGGCCGGGCGGGCAGGGGAGACATCCCTGCGCCGTCCACCGGTTGAGGCGAAGGCCTTCAATTCCCCTGCCAAGGCGCAAACCGGAAAGGATACGCGACATGGCTCTTCCCGAGTTCTCCCTGCGTCAGCTTCTCGAAGCCGGCGTGCATTTCGGCCACCAGACCCAGCGCTGGAACCCGCGCATGGCCGAATTCATCTACGGCGCGCGCAACGGCATCCACATCATCGACCTGACGCAGACGGTGCCGATGCTGGACGCCGCGCTCAACGCCGTCCGCGAGACAGTGGCCAAGAACGGCCGCGTGCTTTTCGTCGGCACAAAGCGGCAGGCGCAGCGCCCGATCGCCGAGGCGGCCGAGAAATGCGCGCAGTACTACATGAACCACCGCTGGCTGGGCGGCACGCTCACCAACTGGCAGACGGTCAGCCGGTCGATCCAGCGCCTCAAGGAAATCGACGAGATGGCCGAGCAGGGCTTCGCCGGTCTGACCAAGAAGGAGCGGCTGGGCATGGAGCGCGAGCAGGCCAAGCTGCAGGCCTCGCTGGGCGGCATCCGCGAGATGGGCGGCCTGCCGGACATGCTCTTCGTCATCGACGTGAAGAAGGAGGCGCTGGCCGTCACCGAGGCCAACAAGCTCGGCATCCCGGTCGTCGCCGTGGTGGACACCAACTGCTCGCCCGAGGGCGTGGACTACGTGATCCCCGGCAACGACGACGCCGCGCGCGCCATCGCGCTCTACTGCGATCTGGCGAGCCGCGCTGCGCTCGACGGCATGTCGGCGCAGCTGGGCGCAGCGGGCGTCGATGTCGGCGCGCTGGCCGAGACGCCGGTCGAGGAGGCGGTCGCCGAAGGCGAGCAAACGGCCGAGGGCGCGCCCGCGGAGGAGCAGGCCCAGAGCTGAACCCGGGGCAGGGCGCCCGCGCGCCTGACACATCACTGATACGCGGCGCGGCTAGGCCGCTGCCGCACCATTCGAAGGAGAGCCCGAGATGGCAATCACCGCAAAGCAGGTGAAGGAGCTGCGTGAAATGACCGGCGCCGGCATGATGGATGCCAAGAAGGCGCTGACCGAGACCGACGGCGATATGCAGGCGGCCATCGACTGGCTGCGGACCAAGGGTCTCGCCAAGGCCGCGAAGAAGTCGGGCCGCACGGCGGCCGAGGGCCTCGTCGCGGTCAAGGTCGCGGACGGCAAGGGCGTCGCGGTCGAGGTCAACTCCGAGACGGATTTCGTCGCCAAGAACGCCGAATTCCAGGACTTCGTCTCGCAGGTCGCGGACAAGGCGATGGAGGCGGATGATCTCGAGGCGCTCAGCGCCGCGGATCTCGGCGGCAAGTCGGTGGCCGATACCCTGACCGACAAGATCGCCACCATCGGCGAGAACATGACCCTGCGCCGCATGGCGAAGGTGGAGGGGCCGGTCGTGGCCTCCTACGTTCACAACGCGGCCGCGCCGGGCATGGGCCAGATCGGCGTGCTCGTGGCGATGAAGGGCGGCGACGAGGCCTTCGGCAGGAAAGTCGCGATGCATATCGCCGCGGCCTCGCCGCAGGCGCTCAACGAGGCCGAGCTCGACCCGGCGCTGCTCGAGCGCGAGCGCAACGTGCTGACCGAGCAGGCGCGCGAATCGGGCAAGCCGGAGCAGGTCATCGAGAAGATGATCGAGGGCCGGATGAAGAAATTCCTCGGCGAGGTCACGCTCCTGGGGCAGGCCTTCGTGGTCGATCCCGACAAGACCGTGGCCCAGGCCGCCGAAGAGGCGGGCGCCGAGGTCGTGGCCTATGTCCGCATGGCCGTGGGCGAGGGGATCGAGCGCGAGGCGGAGGACTTCGCCGCGGAGGTGGCCAAGGCCGCCCAGGGCTGACAGGCCACCCCGCCGCACCCATCGGGGACCGCGCCGCCGAGGCGCGGTCCTTCGTCGCTCTGAGGGGCGGCTCGGACGGACCCGCCGTCCGCCGCCCGGCGGGGGCCGTGAAAAGCGAAACGGTGCCGCCGGGAAGCGGCACCGTTTCCAAGACCGGTCCCAATTTTGGGGATGAGGCGGGACCGATCCTTGTCTCGAAGTCGCCTCCGTGCGACGGAGAGGACTTCCCCCGAGGGCCCCCGGGGCGGGAACCGCAGCGCCCCGAAATCACGGAGATGCGGCCCCCTTCACGTTCCCGGCTGGAAAACATCAGCCACCACTCACGGAACTCGTATATTCAAGCACGAATGTTGCCCTGACGGAAGTCGGGAAATCCTTACCTTGCGGTTAAAACTCTCTGATTCTCTGTGGTCCGCCAGCCGCTTCCGAGGCCGCCGGCGTCAGGCGCCAAGGACGAAGACCTGGTTCTGGAAGGCGGCCTTGAGCACGGCCTGTGCGGTCGTGTCGGCATCCAGGGCCTCGCGCGCCAGCCGCAGGTGCTTTTCGACCGTCGCGGGGGTCAGGCCGAGGATCTTGGCGATGTCCTGGACGTGCTTGCCCTCGCCGGCCCAGCCCAGGACCTCCCGTTGACGCAGGGTCAGCTTGCGGCCCGCGAAGCTCTTGGGAAGGGTCAGGATTTTGAGGTGCGCGATGTCGTTCATCAGGGCGAGATCGGCGCCATGCTCGGCCCAGATCTGGTCGACGTCCTGCTGGCTCACGCCCGCCCGGGCGGTCAGCGCGATCGCGCCTTTCGAGCGCCAGCTGGCGGCCCTGAAACTGACCGTGTAACCGGCGGTGATGCCCATCGAGCGATTGAATTCCATCACGCGGCGCGCGGCGGCCGTCAGCGCCCCGCGCGCCTGCATCTCGGACAGGATCGACCAGCTGCACGCTCCCTCGTTCTCCAGCGCCCAATGCACCATCGGCGCGTCGAAATAGAGCCCTTCGCCGATGAAGACGTCCGTATAGGCCCGGTCGTGATTCGTAAGTAGAACGAAATCCGCCGGATCGCCGAGTGATTCGCGGCTGCGGTAGTAGGTGAAACCGTAGAGAAGCCGGTCGAAGCCGTAGTCGGCCATCTTCGCGCAATGCATCGCCCAGAGCTCCTCGACGCTCTTCGCCTCGACGAGCGCGGTGAGATAATCACGCAGCATGTCGCTCATGCGCTTTGCGACTCCCAGTGCAGGCGCAGCGCATCGAGCGCGAGAAGGTAGCTCGCCGCGCCGAAACCCGCGATCTGTCCCAGCACCGCCGGCGCGATGCAGGAGTGGTGGCGGAAGGCTTCGCGCGCGTGGACGTTCGACAGGTGCACCTCGATCACCGGCAACGGCACCGAGGCGATCGCGTCATGCAGGGCAACCGACGTATGCGTGTAGGCGCCGGCGTTGAGCAGGATCCCGTCGGCGGTCTCCGCCGCGCCGTGAATCGCGTCGATCAGCGCGCCTTCGTGGTTGCTCTGCAGCGTGTCGATCTCGATGCCGTGCGTCGCGCCGTGCGCGCGGCACATCCGCTCGATCTCGGCCAGCGTGACGCGACCATAGACATCCGGCTCCCGCTGCCCGAGGCGGTTGAGGTTCGGACCGTTGAGGATCAGGACGCGCGGCATGCAGGCTCCGGATTTGCTGAACTGCTGCTTAGCCACGGTCTGCACGATCTGTCCAGCACGCGACCGCCCGAAGCGGGCGGCGGGCCAAGGCTGCGGCAGAAGTCCCACGCAGCCGACGGCATTTGCCGGTGGCTCCGACCGCCGCCGGGCACATCCATATTTAACATAATATTGATTATGCGACTTATGGACTTCGGTGACCGAGCCTTCAGCGCGCCGCCAAGAGATGCCAGGCCGCCGCCCCCGCATCGTAGATCGCGCTGCGCAGACCCGGCGTCCGGTCTGCATAGGCATCGCGCGGCGCCAGCGGCAGCGCATCGGGTCGGTCCTCGAGCAGCGCCTCGGCCGCCGCGCGCCCGAGCACCGTGCCCGGCGCGATCCCGCGGCCCGAGTAGCCGAAGACGGCGAGCGCGTTCCGGCCGGTCCGCAGCACCTTCGGCGCGTGATCGTCTGTAACGGCGATGCGGCCGGTCCATTCATGCGCGAAGGACACACCCGCGAGCGCCGGAAAAAGCGCAGCCAGTTTGCGCCGCGCCCAGCCAAGGTGCAGGCGACGCGCCAGGCCCTCGGGCCGCCCCATGCCGCCCAGGATCAGGCGGCCGGCCGCATCCCGGCGGAAGGCGGTCATCACGGTCCCCGTATCCCATGCGCCTTCGCCTGCGGGCAGAATCTCCGCGATCCGATCCTCGGGCAGCGGCTCGGTGGCGAGCTGGAAGAAGTGCAGCGTCGCCACCCGCGGCAGCGCGCCGCCGCGCGGCGGGCGATGATAGCCGTTCGTGGCGAAGAGAAGATGCCGCGCCCGGACCCGGCCACCCGATCCCGTGACAAGCCGCCAGATGCCGTTTTCGTATTCGGTTTCGGTGACTTGCGCACCTTCGTGAAGGCGCGCGCCGGCCTCGGCCGCCGCTCGGGCCAGACCCCGCGCATAAGCCAGCGGCTGGATCGTGCCCGCCCGCGCGTCATGCAGCGCGCCGTGCACGGCGGCGCTGCCCGTCCGGGCCTGGGCCTCCGATGCGTCGAGCAGCGTGACCGGCGCGCCTGCCGCACGCCCCTGGTCGTGGCGCCGGCGCAGGTCGGCCATGGCGGCGGGGGCATGCGCGCAGTGCAGCGTTCCGGCGCGCGTCGGTTCGCAGGCGATGCCGTGCCGTTCGACAAGCTCGAAGACCCGATCCGGCCCCTGCCCCAGCGCCGCGTTCAGCGCCCTGCCCTCCGTCTCGCCGAGCGCGGCGACGATATCCTCGGGCGGCAGCCAGAGGCCGGCGTTGACCAGCCCGACGTTGCGGCCCGACCCGCCGGCGCCGATGCGCTCGGCTTCCAGAAGCACGACCCGCGCCCCACCTTCCGCGGCGTGCAGCGCGGCGGAGAGTCCCGTGTATCCGCCCCCGATGACCGCGAGATCGGCCGATATGTCGTCCTCGAGCGGCGGCGCCGAGAAGCGCTCGACCGCGCTGCTTTCCCACAGGTTCGTCACCGCGCCCTCCGGCCGCTGTCCGCAGGGCATCAGAGCACTCCAATGGTGGACGCTGCAAGGGCTCGATGCGTGCAAGAGTCCGACGTCAGAAGTGCGGCATAACGCGCTGATTCAAGAGCATTTCAGCCGAGCGCGTAACCCGCGCCGCGCACGGTGCGCAAAGGGTCGCTCCCCCCGTGCTGGCACAGCGCCTTGCGCAGCCGCCCGATATGCACGTCGACCGTGCGGGTATCCACATAGATGTCCCGCCCCCAGACCCGGTCGAGCAACTGTTCGCGCGTCCAGACGCGGCCCGGCTTCTCCATGAAGGTGGCCAGCAGACGGAATTCGGTCGGGCCGAGCTTGAGCGGCTGTTCCGCGCGAAAGACCTTATGAGTCTCGGAGTCGAGCAGAATGTCCTCGTAGACCAGTTGCTGGCCGACCGCTGCGGGCCGGGTTCGGCGGAGCTGCGCCCGCACGCGCGCCATCAGTTCGACCACCGAATAGGGCTTCACGACGTAGTCGTCCGCCCCCGTCTCGAGCCCGCGGACGCGGTCAACCTCCTCGGTACGCGCCGAGAGCATGATGATCGGCACGCCGCGCGTCTCGGGCCGCGACTTGATCTGCCGGCAGACCTCGATGCCGGAGACATTGGGCAGCATCCAGTCGAGCACGACCAGATCGGGCGCCTCCTCGTCGACCAGCAGCAGGGCCTCTTCGCCGTTGACGGCATGGGCGACGCGGAAGCCTTCCGCCTCGAGATTGTAGGCGAGCACCTCGCGCTGCGCGTGCTCGTCCTCGACCACCAGAACGACAGGCTGATCGGCCGCCATGATCTCAGTCTCCGGCCTCGTCGACATCGGGAGAAAGCTTCGGGTCGAGCGAGGTCTTGTCGGCCTTGGGTCGCTGCTCGCGCGGGGTTTCGCCGCTGACGAGGAAGATGACCTGCTCGGCGATCGAGGTGACGTGATCGCCCATGCGCTCGATGTTCTTGGCGATGAAATGCAGATGCATGCAGGCCGTGATGTTGCGCGGATCCTCCATCATGAAGGTGAGGAACTCGCGGAAGGTGGCGTTGTACATCTGGTCCACGTCCGCGTCGCGCTGGATCACGTCCTGCGCCAGGCGTTCGTCGCGCTGAATGTAGGCGTCGAGCGCGTCCTTGAGCATCAGCTCGACCTCGCGCGCCATGCGCCGCAGCGCGGCGGGCGCGCCGGGGATGGTCTGCATCTGGATCAGCACACCGGTGCGCTTGGCCATGTTCTTGGACAGGTCGCCGATCCGCTCGAGGTTGCCGGCGATCTTCATCACCGACAGGATCATGCGCAGATCGACCGCCGTGGGCGCGCGCAGCGCGATCAGGCGCGCCGTCTCCTCGTTGATCTGCTCCTCGAGATCGTCGATGACGATGTCGCCCTGGCGCACCTCTTCGGCCAGGGCCTCGTCGCGCATCTCGAGCGAACTGGCCGACTTCTGGATCGCGGATTCGACCAGACCGCCCATCTTCATGATGCGTGCCTGAATGGCCTCGAGATCCCGGTCGTAGACCGAGAGGATGTGGGGGGATTCTTGCATGTCGCTGGTCATCCGATCCGGCCGGTGATGTAGCTTTCGGTCCTCGGATCTTCGGGGTTGGTGAAGATCTTCGAGGTGTCGTCGTATTCCACCAGGTTGCCGAGGTGGAAAAAGGCGGTCTTCTGGCTGACGCGCGCGGCCTGCTGCATCGAGTGGGTCACGATCACCACGGCATAGTTGCGCCGCAGCTCGTCGATGAGCTCCTCGATCTGGCTCGTCGCGATGGGATCGAGGGCCGAGGCCGGCTCGTCCATCAGAAGCACCTCGGGCTCGGTGGCCACGGCGCGCGCGATGCACAGCCGCTGCTGCTGCCCGCCCGAAAGCCCGGTGCCGGGCGCGCTCATCCGGTCCTTGACCTCGTCCCAGAGCGCGGCGCGGCGCAGCGCGCGCTCGACGATCTCGTCGAGATCCGCCCTGTTCTTGGCCATGCCGTGAATTCTCGGCCCGTAGGCGACATTGTCGTAGATCGACTTCGGGAAGGGGTTGGGCTTCTGGAAGACCATGCCGACCCGGGCGCGCAGCTGCACCGGATCCACCTTCTTGTCGTAGATGTTCTCGCCATCGAGCAGGATCTCGCCCTCGACGCGGGCGACGTCGATGGTGTCGTTCATCCGGTTGAGGCATCGCAGGAAGGTGGACTTGCCGCAGCCCGAGGGGCCGATAAAGGCGGTCACCGTCTTGTCTTCGATGTCCACGTCCACGTCTTTTATGGCGTGCGTGTCGCCGTAATAGACCTGCACGTTGCGGGACGAGATCTTGATGTCGTGCTGCTGCAAGGCTTGCTCCGCTGCGGTTGGGGCGTCGTACATCTGTCTAGCTCCTTACCAGCGGCGCTCAAAGCGGCGGCGAAGAATGATGGCGATGATGTTCATGGTCATGAGGAACGCCAGCAGCACGATGATCCCGCCCCAGGCCCGCTCGTAGAAGGCCGGGTCCGCGCGCTTGGCCCATTCGTAGATCTGCGCGGGCATCGCCGAGTTGGGGTCCAGAAAGCCCGCTGCAACCCCGTCGGGATAGTTCGAGGCGATGAATCCCACCATGCCGATCAGCAGGAGCGGCGCGGTCTCGCCCAGAGCCTGCGCGAGGCCGATGATCGTGCCGGTGAGAATCCCCGGCATCGCGAGCGGCAGGACGTGATGGAACACCGACTGCATCTTGGAGGCCCCGACCCCAAGCGCCGCGTCGCGGATCGAGGGCGGCACCGCCTTGAGCGAGGCCCGCGTCGAGATGATGATCGTGGGCAGCGTCATCAGGGTCAGCACGAGCCCCCCCACCAGCGGCGCCGACTGCGGCAGGTGCATGAACTGGATGAAGACGGCGAGCCCCAGGATGCCGAAGACGATCGAGGGCACCGCGGCCAGGTTCGAGATGTTGACCTCGATGAAGTCCGTGATCCGGTTCTGCGGCGCGAACTCCTCGAGGTAGATCGAGGCGGCCACCCCGATCGGCAGCGCGAGGATCAGCACCACGAGCATCATGAAGAAGCTGCCGATCATGCTCACCCCCATCCCCGCCTGCTCGGGCCGGTTGTCCGAGGCGTCCGTGCCGGTGATGAAGGACAGGTTGAACTGCTTGCCCATCGTGCCCGCCTCGTTCATCGCGTCGGCGAGGTCGAGGTGCGCCGCGTCGATGAAGCGGTCGCGCGCGATGCTGTCGCGCGTCACGCGGCCCTTGAAGTAGCCGTCCACCCGGCTGCTCGCCAGAAGGTCGAACTCGACCGTCTCGCCCAGGCGGTCGGGGTTCTCGAGCACGAAGCTGCGCACCGTCGTCGCCGCCCCGTCCGAAAGCAGCGGGGCCATCGCGGGTTCGGGCAGCGGCGTCTCGATCCCGAGGGACTGCACCTTCTCGTAAACGGCCTCGTTGAGCAGCGGCTTGTAGCCGAAGGTGGTGACGCCGCGCATCTCCTCGGGATCGCGGTTGCCCTCGGGGTCCAGCCGCTCGGGGTCGAGATAGACGGGCACCTGCACGAAGGTCTGCTGGAAGGCGCTCAACCCGTTGAAGAGGATCGAGCCCAGCAGCAGCAGAAGGAACAGCAGGCCCACGCTGATCGCGACGATCCCGTAGAGGCGGAAGCGCGCCTCGGCCGCGTTGCGGCGGCGCGTGCGCTCGTCGACCTCGAGCAGCGAGCGGCGCTTGCCGCCGGCGGCGGGCGCCGCGGGGGCGGGGGCCGTTGCGTCGGTCATTCGTACTGCTCCCGGTATTTGCGCACGATGTAGAGGGCGAGCACGTTCAGGCAGAGCGTGATGACGAAGAGCGTCATTCCCAGCGCGAAGGCCACCAGCACCTCGGGCGAAGAGAAGTCCGCGTCGCCGGTGAGCTGGCTCACGATCTTCGCGGTGACGGTCGTCATCGCCTCGAACGGGTTGAGCGAGAGCCGCGCCGCCGCCCCTGCCCCGAAGACCACGATCATGGTCTCGCCGATGGCCCGCGAGGCGGCGAGCAGGATCGCCCCCACGATGCCCGGCAGCGCGGCGGGCAGGATCACCTGGCGCACAGTCTCGGACTGCGTGGCGCCCAGCCCGTAAGAGCCGTCGCGCATCGCCTGCGGCACCGCGTTGATGATGTCGTCGGAGAGCGAGCTGACGAAGGGGATCAGCATGATGCCCATGACCAGCCCCGCGGTCATCACCGAGCTGGCCGACTGCATCCAGCCCACCGTGTCGTCGCCGAAGACCGATTGCAGGAAGGGCCCGACCGTCAGCAGGGCGAAGAGACCGTAGACGATGGTCGGGATGCCGGCGAGCACCTCCAGCAGAGGCTTGGCGAAGGCGCGCACCGGCTTGGGCGCGTACTCCGACAGATAGACCGCCGAGAAGAGCCCGATGGGCACCGCCACCGCCAGCGCGATCAGCGAGATGTAGAAGGTGCCCCACAGAAGCGGGATCACGCCCAGCTCGGAGCCGCCGCCGAAGCTGGGGCTCCAGGTGAGGCCGAAGAAGAAGTCGTCGATCGGATAGAGCCGGAAGAACTCCACCGTGTTGAAGATCAGCGACAGCACGATCCCCAGCGTCGTCAGGATCGCGATGGACGCGGCGAGAAAGAGGATCGCCAGGACACCGCTTTCCACCACGTTGCGCGCGCGGAAGTCCTTGTCGGTGCGCATCAGCGCCGTGGCGAAGCCTCCGCCCGCGAGCAGCAGGACCACGACCGACATCCAGAAACTGCCGCTCGCTGTCATCGAGCGATAGACCTGCGCCGCGCGCAGCGTCGAGGCGCTGACCTCCTGCCCCAGCGCCACGCCGATCTCGCCCAGGCGCGCGCGGATATCCGTGAACTCGGCGCGGATCGAAGCCGCCTCTTCCTCGGTCAGCGCGCCCTGCTCCACCGCGGCGTCGAGGCCCGCGGCCACGCGGCGCACGTCGCTCATCACGAGGCTGAGCTCGCCCGCCCCCTGCGCCGCGCGCTCGGGGATCATGTCGGCGACCGTGTCGTTGATGATCAGCGGCTGGATCAGCAGCCAGGCGATCATGACGAAAAAGGCGGGCACGAGGGTCATCAGCGCGACGTTCGTGCCGTAGTAGCTGGGCAGCGAGTGCAGGTAGCGGCTGTCGCCTGCGACGCTGCGCAACGCGCGCGTCCGGCCGAGCCAGTAGCCCAGGACCGCGAGCCCCAGCACCGTCAGGACAAGCCAGAAGACGTCCATGATCGCTCCGTCCAATCCGGTCCCGGGTCTTGGCCGCGCCCGGGCGCGGGATGGGGGGCGGCGCTGCGGCCGCCCCCGCTCAGGCGATTACATGCTCTCGCCCATGGTCACTTCGTTGGCGACCTTCTCCTGGGTGGCGCCCAGTTCCGGGTCCGACACGAGGCCGTACTGCGCGAGCGGGCCGTAGGGGCCGGCGATCTCGTCCGAGACGAAGAACTGCGCATAGTCCTTGAGCCCCGGGATCACGCCGATATGCGCCTTCTTAATGTAGAAGAAGAGCGGGCGCGACACGGGGTATTCGCCGCTGGCGATGGTGTCCACGGTGGGCTCGACGCCGCCCATGGTGGCGACCTTCAGCTTGTCGGTGTTGTTCTCGTAGAACGCGAGGCCGAAGACGCCGATGCCCTCGGGGTTGGCGTCGATGCGCGCGAGCGTCTCGGTGTAGTCGCCGTCGATGTCCACGGCCTTGCCGTCGGCGCGCACCGCCATGCAGGCGTCCTCGATGGCGTCCTCATCCATGCCCATCTCTTCCATGGCGGCCATCGCGCCGGTGTCCTCGCAGCCCTGCAGCAGGACCTTCTCCTCGAAGACCTCGCGCGTGCCGTGCTTGGTGCCCGGGATGTAGGCCGCGATCTCGACGTCCGGCAGATCGGCGTTCACGTCGGCCCAGGTGTCGTTCGGGTTCTCGACCATCTCGCCGTCCATCGGCATTTCGGCGGCCATGGCGCGGTACCAGTCGGCGGGTTCGAAGGCGTTGAAGGCCGGGCCGTCGATCTGGCTGGCGAAGACGATGCCGTCATAGCCGATGCGAACCTCGATGATGTCGGTCACGCCGTTCTCGGCGCAGGTCTCGATCTCGCCCTCGCGGATGGCGCGGCTGGCGTTGGCGATGTCGATGGTGTTCTCGCCCACGCCCTCGCAGAAGCGCTTGAGACCGGCCGAGGAGCCGCCCGATTCGACGACCGGGGTCGGGTATTCGAAGTTCTCGCCGAAGGCCTCCGCCACGATCGAGGCATAGGGCAGCACGGTCGAGGAACCGGCGATCTGCACGTTGTCGCGCGCGGCGGCGGCAGAGGCCGAAACGGCGGCGATCGCCAGCGCGGAGGCGGACAGTTTCACGAAGGTCATGGAATACTCCCAGGTTCGGTTTCGGATCGCGGCAGCTGCGATCTCCGCCTGCCGCCTATGCGGCCCCGGCAATGCTTTTGTGACAGTGATGTAACAGTTTCATGACAGCCCGGGATTCTCAACGATTCCGCGCAGGCTCTCGCGACGTAAGACGCCGCGACCAGTCGCGCCGGGCCTCAGTCCACGGGCAGAATCACGCTGAAGGTGGTGCCCTCGCCCGGCGTGCTGTCGATTCGCAGCCGCCCGCGATGCCGGTTGACGATGTGCTTGACGATGGCGAGCCCCAGGCCCGTGCCCCCCATCTCGCGCGAGCGGTGGCTGTCCACGCGATAGAACCGCTCCGTCAGCCGAGGCAGGTGGATCTCTGCGATCCCCGGCCCCGTGTCGGCCACGCGCACGCAGACCCCCGTCGCGCGCAACCGCGGCTCGTAGGCCGGCGGCTGCATCGACAGCCGCACCGTGCAGCCCCGCCCGCCGTACTTGATCGCGTTCTCGATCAGGTTGGTGAAGACCTGCCGCAACTGGTCCGCGTCGCCCGGCACCTCGGGCCCCTCCTGCCCCTCCGGCAGCTCGTCGCGCAGATCCACCCCCGCCTCGGCGGCCAGCGGCGCCAGCCCGTTCAGCGTCGAACGCAGCAGACTGCCCAGGGCCACACGCTCCGAGGGACGAACCCGCTCGTCCGCCTCCACCCGGCTCAGCGACAGCAGATCGCCCACCAGTCGGTTCATCCGCCCTGCCTCGGCCTCCATGATCGCGAGGAACCGGGCCTGCGCCTCGGGATCCTGCCGCGCCGGGCCCTTGAGCGTCTCGATGAAGCCCATCAGCGCCGTGAGCGGCGTGCGCAGCTCGTGGCTGACGTTGGCGACGAAGTCGCGGCGCATCCGCCCCGCCTTCTCCACCGGGGTCACGTCCTCGAAGCAGACCAGCACGCCGCGCCCCTGCATCGCCCCCTCGCGCAGGAGCGCGGGCGCCACCGTCACGCGAAAGGCCACGTCCTGCCCGCGATCGTTCGTCAGGAACTCCGCCTGCCGCGTCCCCCCGTCCCGCAGGCTGGCCTCGATCGCGTCGAGCAGCGCGGGCTGGCGCAGGGCCGTGATGAAATGCCGCCCCTCGAGCCCCGCGCCCAGAAGACGCGTGGCGGCCGGATTGGCCGCCTCGATCCGCTCGTTCGCGCCGATCGCCACGGCCGGCATCGGCAGCGCGGCAAGAAGCGAAGCGACGACAGGCTGCGACATGCGGTCCTCGGCGGCGGCGCGCCGCCCTCCGTCGGGCCGAAGGCCCAGGCTACGGCGCCGTTAGATTTCAGAGCCCGGAGCGCTTGTAAAGCGGCCTCACGCCGCCGCCGCGGCCTCCGCGCCCCGCAGCAGGGCCCCGGCGAGCGCCTCGGGCGCCTCCAGCCCCACCGACAGACGGAAGGTGCCCTCCGAGATCCCCAAAGCCGCGCGCCCCTCTGGCGTGAGGCCGCGGTGCGACGAGCTCGCCGGGTGCGACAGGGTGCTGCCCGCGTCGCCCAGCGTGGGCGCCATCGGCAGCCCGGCGTCGCCGGCCGCGCGCGCGAAGGCGTTGGCCGCGGCGCGCCCGCCGGCGATCTCGAAGGTCACCATGTTGCAGAACCGCCCCGCGAGCAGCGCCGCGGCGCGCAGGCCGTCGGGATGATCCGCACGCCCCGGATAGAGCACGCGGGTCACGCCGGGCATCCCCTCGATGCGGTCGGAAAGCGCCGCCGCGGTGGCCTCCGCCCGGTCATAGCGCAGCTCGAAGGTGAGAAGCCCGCGCTCGGCCAGCCAGCAGTCGAAGGGACTGGCCGTGAGTCCCAGCGTCACGGCGAAGCTCTCCATTCGCTCCGCCAGGCCCGCATCGCGCGCCCCCACCCAGCCCAGCGTGGCGTCGGCATGCCCCGCGAGCAGCTTCGTCACCGAATGGATCACTATGTCCGCGCCATGTTCGAAGGGCCGGAGCGCGCGCGGCGTGGTGAAAGTGTTGTCCACCGCCAGCAACACGCCGCGCGCCCGCGCCGCGATCCCCTCCAGATCGGCGACCCGCAGCATCGGGTTCGACACGGTCTCGATCAGGATCATCCGCGTCTCGGGCCGGAGCGCCGCGGCCAGCGCCTCCGCGCGGGTGGCGTCGGCGAGGCTGACCTCGACGCCGATCCGCGGCAGCTCCTCCCGCAGCATCCGCAGCGACCGCCCGTAAAGCTGGTCGCTGCCCACCACATGGTCGCCCGCCTTCAGAAGACCCATCAGCGCCGCCGCCACGGCGGCCATGCCCGAGCCGGTGACGATCCCGGCGTCGCAGCCCTCCATCGCTGCGATCCGCGCGGCCAGCGCCGCGGCGTTCGGATGCCCCTCCCGCGCATAGGTGTGACCCTCCGCGCGTCCCTCGTACTGCGCGTCGAGCGCATCCGGCGTCTGTGCCGCATAGACCACCGAGGGCTGGATCGGCGCCGCCACCGGCGCGCTCACCCCCGTGGTCACCGGAAACGGCCGCATCAGCCCCGGTCTCTGTTCCGCCATCCCACACCTGCCCGGGCCCGCCCGGTCCTTCTTCTTGGATCGAAATATCCTCGGGGGGTGAGGCGGCGAAAGCCGCCGAGGGGGGCAGACAGCCCCCCTGCCCTGCGCGCCCTTCACACCGCCGTCAGGCCCGCCCGATAACGCCGCATGTTCTCCTGGTAATGCCGCGCGGACCACCGCAGCCCCTCGATGGCCGCGTCGTCCAGCGCCCGCACCACCTTGCCCGGCGCGCCCATCACCAGGCTGCCGTCGGGGATCTCCTTGCCTTCGGTGATCAGCGCACCCGCCCCGATCAGGCAGTTCCTGCCGATCCTGGCCCCGTTGAGCACGATGGCGCCCATGCCGATCAGCGCGTTCTCCCCGATCGTGCAGCCGTGCAGCATGACCTTGTGCCCGATGGTGCAGCCCGGCCCGATCACCAGCGGATAGCCCATGTCGGTGTGGGCGACGCAGTTCTCCTGCAGGTTGCTGCCCGCGCCCACGGTGATCGGCTCGTTGTCGCCCCGCAGCGTGCAGCCGAACCAGACCGAGGCGCCCTCTTCCAGGATCACGCGGCCGATCAGGTTGGCGTCGGGGGCGACCCAGGTGTCCTCGGCGATCTCGGGGGCGATGCCGTCCAGTGCGTAGAGCGTCATGTCGTCTCCTCGAATTCGGCCTGCAGGCGCCGGACATGTTCGGTCAGCCCCGGCTGCTGGAGCCGGCGCAGGCGGGTGGCGGTCACGATCACGCGCAGCTTCTCCTCGGTCGCGTCGAGATCGTCGTTGACGAGCACGAAGTCGTAGCCGTCCCAGTGGCTGATCTCGTCCCAGCTGCGCTGCATCCGCTTGGCGATCGTCTCGGGCGCGTCCTTGGCGCGCGTCTCGAGCCGGCGCCGCAACTCGCGGATCGAGGGCGGCAGCAGGAAGATCGACAGCGTATGCACGCCGAGCGCCGAGTTGCGGATCTGCTGCGCGCCCTGCCAGTCGATGTCGAAGAGCACGTCGCGGCCCGCGTCGATCGCCGCCTCGACGGGCGCGCGGGGCGAGCCGTAGAAATGGCCGAAGACATGCGCGTGCTCGAGCATCTCGCCCTGCGCCACCTGGGCCTTGAACGCGCCCTCATCCATGAAGCGGTAATCCTGGCCGTCCACCTCGCCCGCGCGCGGCGGCCGCGTCGTGGCGGAGACCGAAAACACGATCGAGGGATCCCAGTCGCGCAGGCGCCGCGCCAGCGTGGACTTGCCCGCGCCCGAGGGCGAGGAGAGGATGATCAGAAGGCCGCGCCGCGTCGCCATGTCGCTCACTCCACGTTCTGAACCTGCTCGCGCATCCGGTCCACCGCCGCCTTGATCTCCAGCCCGATCCGCGTGAGCGCCGTGTCGCCGGACTTCGAGCAGAGCGTGTTGGCCTCGCGGTTGAACTCCTGGCTGAGGAAGTCGAGCTTGCGGCCGACGGGCCCGCCCGCGTCGAGCAGCGCCCGCGCCGCTTCGACATGCGCGGCGAGCCGGTCGAGTTCCTCGGTCACGTCCGACTTCACCGCGATCAGCGCGAGCTCCTGCGCGATGCGCGTCTCGTCGATCTCCGCGGCGCCGCGCAGCCGCGCGAGCGCCGCCCGCAGCGCCTCGGCCGCCGCCGCCTCGCGGTCCCCGGCCGCAGCGGCGGCCTCGCCCGTCAGCCGCTCGACGAGGTCGATCTCGCGCCGGATCGCCGCGTCGAGCGTCCGGCCTTCGGATGCCCGCATGGCGAGGAAGTCCTCGAGCAGCGGCTCGAAATCCGCGATCAGCGCCGCGCGCAGCGCGGCCGCATCCGCCGTGCCGCCGCCCTCGGTCAGCACGCCGCGCATCGCCATCAGGTCGGTGGCGCGCACCGGCGCGAGATCGAGGCCCTGCGCCGCCGCGCGCGCCTGCACCGCGCCGACGGCGCGCAGGACCGCGTCGAGGCGGCCGGCGTCGAGATCGACCGCCTCGGCCTCCGCCCTGCGCTCGAGGCGCAGGTTGAGCGTGAGGCTGCCGCGGCTCGCCACCTCCTGCAGCCGGGCGCGCAGGGCCGCTTCCAGCCCCTCGATGCCCTCGGGCAGGCGCAGCCTCAGGTCGAGACCGCGCCCGTTCACCGCCCGCAAGTCCCAGCTCCAGGCCTGCCCGTGCGCCGCGCCCTTCCCGGCGGCGAACGCCGTCATCGACCGGATCACCAGATCCCTCCCTCTCCCGACCGGGCCAGCTATGCCATCCGAAGCCGCCGGGGCAACCCCTCGCGGTTAACCAGACCTTCCGAATTCCTTTTCAATTCGGTGCGAAGCCTGCGAAATTAATCCGCGGGTAACCATTGTGAAAGAAACCTTGAGGCGCGGCCTGCAAGCCGCGCTCCGAGGTCTGGGGGCGTCCGGAACGGAGGCGAGGCCATGCCGGAGCGGGCTGGTGCAGGGGAGCGCAACGCACAGAGGCAGTCCATCGGAAAGGTGATCCAGATGGCGCGGTTCAGGGAGGCGCGGCGATTCCGCGCCCAAAGACTGGTGGAAAGTTACTGGGAGGCGCTGCGCGACGGCGGGTCGGTGCCTGCACGCGGCGACGTGGACCCGCGCGGCATCGAGGACGCGCTGGAATACGCCTTCATCCTCGAGCGCATCTCGCCGCGCCACGGCCGTCTGCGCATCGCGGGGCGGCATCTTTGCGACCTCGCGGGCGCCGAGGTGCGCGGCATGCCGCTCTCCGTGCTCTTCGAGGCGCAGAGCCGCGACGCGCTCGGCGAGGCGCTCCGGGAGGTTCTGGAGCGCCCTGCGGTGGCCGAACTCGCCCTCTCTGCGCCCGCGGGTCTGGGGCGGCACGCGCTGGAGGGGCGGCTTCTTCTGCTGCCCCTGCGCAGCGATGCGGGCGAGATCAGCCGCGCGCTGGGCTGCCTGGAGACCGAGGGGCGGATCGGCCGCACGCCGCGGCGGCTCTCGATCCTCGAGACCCACCTGCGGCCGCTCCCCGGAGTCGCCGAGAAGGCGCCCGCCCCCGCCGCGCAGGGCTTCGCGGAGCCCGCGCGCCCCTTCGACGTCGCCGATCGCCGCGCGCACAAGGCCCCGCATCTGCGGGTGGTCGTCTCGAACACGGACGACTGAGCGGGGCCTCAGACGGCCCTGGTGCTCCGGGCCGGGTCGCGCAGCTGCGTGAGCTCCTCCGAGACGAGGAAGGCGAGTTCCAGCGCCTGGCTCGCGTTCAGCCGCGGGTCGCAGGCGGTGTGATAGCGCGAATGCAGGTCGGCCTCGGTCACCGCGCGCACCCCGCCGGTGCATTCGGTCACGTCCTGTCCCGTCATCTCGAAATGCACGCCGCCGGGGATCGTGCCCTCGGCCGCGTGGACGGCGAAGAACTCGCGCACCTCGCGCAGCACCGCATCGAAGGGCCGTGTCTTGTAGCCGCTGTCGGACTTGATGGTGTTGCCGTGCATCGGGTCGCAGACCCAGAGCACCTCGGCGCCCTCCTCCTCGACCGCGCGGATGAGCTTCGGCAGGTGCTCGCCCGCCTTGCCCGCGCCGAAGCGCGCGATCAGCGTGAGCCGCCCGGCCTCGTTCTCGGGGTTGAGGAGCGCGAGGAGGCGCTTGAGGTCGTCCACTTCCATGCTCGGCCCGCACTTGAGGCCGATGGGATTCAGCACGCCGCGCGCGAATTCGACATGCGCGCCGTCGGGCTGGCGCGTGCGGTCGCCGATCCAGATCATGTGCCCCGAGCCCGCCAGCCACTTGCCGGAGGTCGAATCCTGCCGGCAGAGCGCCTCCTCGTATTCCAGCAGCAGCGCCTCGTGGCTGGTGTAGAACTCAACCGTCTGCAGGGAATGCGCCTGATCGCCGGTCACGCCGGCCGCCTTGATGAAATCGAGCGTGTCGGAAATCCGCGACGCCATCGCGCGGTAGCGCGCGGCCTTCTCGCCCTCGGTGAAGCCCAGCGTCCACTGGTGCACCTGATGCACGTCGGCATAGCCGCCCGTCGAGAAGGCGCGCAGCAGGTTCAGCGTGGCGGCGGCCTGGGTGTAGGCCTGCAGCATGCGCCGCGGGTCGGGCAGACGCGCCTCCGGCGTGAAGGCCAGGTCGTTGATGATGTCGCCGCGATAGGCGGGCAGCTCCACCCCGTCCATCACCTCGACCGGGGACGAGCGCGGCTTGGCGAACTGGCCCGCCATGCGCCCCACTTTCACGACGGGCACCTTGGCGGCATAGGTCAGCACCACCGCCATCTGCAGCATTACCTTGAAGGTGTCGCGGATGGTGTCGGCGCTGAACTGGTCGAAGCTCTCCGCGCAGTCGCCGCCCTGCAGCAGAAAGGCCTCGCCCCGCGCGGCCTCGCCCAGATGCTGCTTGAGCCGGCGCGCCTCGCCCGCGAAGACGAGCGGCGGATACTTGGCGAGCTGCGCCTCGGCGGCCGTCAAGGCCTCTGCATCCGGCCAGTCCGGCATCTGCACCCGCGGCTTCGTCCGCCAGCCCGACTTTACCCACTCCGTCATCGTCACTCTCCTGCGGCTCGGACTTCCTGCTTACCGCGGGGCAGCGCGCGTTTCCAGAAGGGAATTGCCCATCGCGCGGCCCTGCGCCGCCGACGCTTCGGGTCACCCACGCCAAGGCGTGCGCGCCCCGTCAGGGCTCCGCGCCCGCGGCGCAGCCCCGACGGCCACTCTTTCAATGGTCCTCAAATACCCATCTCGCCGCCGCGCGCCGCGCGCGCGGCGGCCGCAGCGCGCGCCTCAGCCGCCCGCGAGCGCGCGGTGCCGGTTCTCGCGCAGACGCTCGAAATCCTCGCCGGCATGGTAGCTCGACCGCGTGAGCGGCGTGGCCGAGACCATGAGGAACCCCTTGCCCCAGGCGGCCTTCTCGTAGGCGGCGAATTCCTCGGGGGTGACGTAGCGGTCCACCGCGTGGTGCTTGGACGTCGGCTGAAGGTATTGCCCGATGGTAAGGAAATCGACGTCGGCCGAGCGCATGTCGTCCATCACCTGCAGCACCTGCGGCCGGGTCTCGCCCAGCCCCACCATCAGGCCGGACTTGGTGAAGATCGCCGGATCCAGCTCCTTGACCCGCTGGAGCAGGCGCAGCGAGTGGAAGTAGCGCGCACCCGGCCGCACCTCGGTGTAGAGGGCCGGCACCGTCTCGAGGTTGTGGTTGAAGACATCCGGCTTCGCCGCGACCACGGTCTCCAGCGCCTCGGGGCCGCAGCGCAGGAAGTCCGGCGTCAGGATCTCGATGGTGGTTCCCGGCGCGCGATGGCGGATGGCGCGGATGGTCTGCGCGAAATGCGCGGCGCCGCCGTCCTCGAGGTCGTCGCGGTCCACGCTCGTGATCACCACGTGATTGAGGCCGAGCTTCTGCACCGCATCCGCGACGCGCCCGGGCTCGAAGACGTCCAGCGCGTCGGGCCGGCCGGTGGCCACGTTGCAGAAGGTGCAGCCGCGGGTGCAGATCTCGCCCATGATCATCATGGTGGCGTGTCCCTGCGCCCAGCACTCGCCCACGTTGGGGCAGCCCGCCTCCTCGCAGACGGTGGTGAGCCGATGTTCACGCACCACGTCGCGGGTGGCCTTGTAGCCAGGGCTCGCCGGGGCCTTGACCCGGATCCAGTCGGGCTTGCGCAGGCGTGGCGTGTCGGGCCGGTGGGCCTTTTCCGGGTGGCGGAGGGTGGGGTCGCTGAGATCGCGCATGGGCTGCAGGGCTCCTGTCGTGCTCGACCTTTCATCTAGCACGCGGGACCAGGGCCGTCACGGGCTCCGCGTGCATCTCCGCCATGACGCCATGACGCGGCGGGCAGCGCACCCGATCCAGGCGGATGGATCGGCGTCACGCCGCGCGATTCGGCGCGATCCGTCCGTGTGCCGCGACAAGCGCCGCCCGCCCGGCCTCCGACAGCAGCGCGGCGAGTTCGCCGGTCGCCTCCGGGTCGAGGCTGCCGCGCCGCTGCACGAGCCCGACGGTGCGCGCCGGCTCCGGCGCGGAGAAGCGGCGCAGCTCCATCTCCGGCACCGCGCGGCATTCGGCCTCGGCCGCGAGCTCGGGGATCAGCGTCAGCCCGAAGCCCGCGCCCACCAGCCGGCAGAGCGTGGCCAGCGAAGACGCCCCCATGTTGATCTGCGCATGCCCTCGCGAGCGGCCGCAGAGCTCGAGCGCCTGGTCGGTCAGGCAGTGGCCGTCCTCGAGCAGCAGCAGTTGCCCGTCACCGAGGCCCTCCGGCCGCAAGCCCGCGCCGTCGTCCAGCGCCGCGAGACGCGCGCGGCTCCCGGCGAGCAGGAAGCGGTCCTCGAAGAGCGGATGCGCCTCCATCCCCTCCGCTTCCGCCGGCAGCGCCATCACCGCCACGTCCAGCGCGCCGGTCCTCAGCGCCTCGAGCAGTTGCGCGGTCTTGCCCTCCTGCACCTGCACGTCGAGCGCGATGTCGCGGGCGCGCAGCCGCGCCAGCGCCTCGGGCAGGATATAGGGCGCGATCGTCGGGATCACGCCGAGGCGCAGCTGCCCGCCGAGGCCGTCGCGCCAACGCGCCGCCAGCGCCAGCCCCTCGACCGCGGAGAGCACGCGCTGCGCATGGGCGAGGATCACCCGGCCGAAGGGCGTGAGCACCAGTTCCCGCGTCTGGCGCTCGACCAGCGGCGCGCCCAGGGTGCGCTCGAGTTCGCGGATCTGCACCGACAGCGCGGGCTGACTGACATGCACCGCCTCGGCGGCGCGCCCGAAATTGCGATGCTCGGCGAGCGCCTTGAAATAGGCGAGCTGGCGAAGCGTGAAATTCATAAGATTAGACTATCATTTCCACCGCCCGCTGCAAGGCAAGGCTATGCCCGAGCGACGGGAGAAGGCGGCGGCCCGCGTCCTGCCATGGCCCGGACCCGCGCCCCGCGGCGTCACCCGATCAGCGGCCCCCCCGGCCCCAGCGTTTCGTCGTAGTGACGCCGCAGCCGCTGCAGCGCGATGCGCAGCACGATCTTGCCCGAGCGCGCCGACCAGCCCATGCGCTTCTCGGCGGTCTCCAGCCCCTCCAGGTAGCAGCAGCACCGCAAGGCCACGTCGCCCAGCCCCGGCCCGAGATCCGCCAGTGCGGCGGCGAGGCGCGCGCGGGCCGCGCCGGGCCCGCTCACGGCCCCGTCGCCCGGCCAACCGCCCGCGACGCCGCCGGTCAGGAAACGCGACCAGTCCTGCCCCTGCCGCCCGTCGAGCTGTGCGAGCTCGAAGTCCTCGCGCAGCCGCTCGCCGGCGGCGACCAGCGCGTCCGAGAGGAAGGGACGCCCCTGCCCGTCGCGCCGCCGCGCAAGCGCCTGAATCGGCGCCTCGGCCGGACCGTAGCGCGGCGTGCGCGGCCGGGCGGGCGCATCCTCGAAGGGTGCCGCCGCCTCGGCCATCCCGACCGGCGGCGCAGCCTGCCGGGCCAGCGCCGCGCGGCCCGCGCCGGTGATGGCATATTGCGCCACGCGGCCCGTCTTCCGGCAGGCGATCCAGTCCTTGAGCGCCATCGCCTGGGCCATCGCGGCGTCCAGCACCGCCGTGCGCACCTGGGTGCCCGCGCCGGTCTCGCGCACGACCACGGCTTTCTGCATGCCGTCCGCGACCGCCAGCACCGCCCCCGGTTCGGACAGCCGGCGCAGCACGCGCAGCGCCTCCGGGTCGAGACGCTCCGGCAGCGCCGCGCCCTCGCGCCGGCTCAGCCGCCGCAACGCCGCGTCCACCAGCGGGTCGTCGCGGCGCGCCTCCATCCGGCGGATCTGACGCATCACCGTCGAGGCATGACAGCCCGCCACGCGCGCGAGCTGGCGTATCGTCAGTCCCGCCTCGGTATGCTGGACGTAATGCCGCACAGCGGTCGGCAGCCAGTCGGGCATGCCTGCCGCGACGGCGCAGAGCTCATGCTTCCCCATTGCCCCTCCCCTGGGCGCGCCCGCCTGGTCGGGCCGGCCTATCCACAGAGTTGTCCACAACCTATGCGCGAAGTTGTTACCCAAATGTAAACAATCTGCGCGCTCGTTCATTCTTGTTTCCAAATGATAAACAACTGTCAGCCCTGCGCGCGCCGCTCGCGGCGGAACGCAACACAGGCTCAGGTTGTGAGAGGCTGCCCCTGCACAGGCACCCACCAGACCGGGGACAGACGACCATGCAGGATCTCCAGACCCGCCTCGCTGCGCTGCGCCGTCCCGCGTTGCTCATCCGCGCGGCGCGGCACGGCCAGGCCGACTATCGCCGCGAACAGCATCTGCCGCGGCTGCTGGGCCAGGAGGCGCCGCCGCCACACGGGGCAGCGGCGCTCAGGCTCATGGAGATGGAGGCGGAGCTCGACGCGCGCCGGCGGGCGGACGACGCCGCCTGGTCGGCCGCGCGCCACGTCGAGGTGCTGATCGCGCTGATGGCCGAGGCGCGGCTGCTGCGCGCGGGCGCGCCGGGCGTTCAGGAGAAGGCGTCGGGCATCTCGGCCTTGCGCTGCGCGACATAGGCCTCGAGCTCTTCCGCCACGGCGGGGTCGAGCGGCGGCGCCTCATATTGCGCCAGCAGTTTCTCGACGCGCGCCGCCGCGAGCGTCTGCGTGTCGCGCGCGCCCTCCTCGTCCCAGGTCTCGAACGGCTTGTAGTCGAGCAGATCGCTGCGCCAGAAGGCCGACTTGAAGAACTCCTGCGTGTGCGCGCAGCCGAGGTAGTGGCCGCTGGGGCCGACCTCGCGGATGGCGTCCATCGCCTGCGCCTTGAGGTCGGTGGGCACGCCCGCCGCCATCTTGTGCAGCGCGCCCAGCTGATCGGCGTCCATCACGAACTTCTCCATCGAGGCGACCAGCCCGCCCTCCAGCCAGCCGCAGGAATGCAGCATGAAGTTCACGCCCCCGAGCAACGCAGCGTTGAGCGTGTTGGCCGTCTCGTAGGCCGCCTGCGCGTCGGGGAGCTTGGAGCCGCAGAGCGCGCCGCCCGAGCGGAAGGGCAGATTCATCCGCCGCGCGAGCTGACCTGCGCCATAGAGGATCTGGCTCGCCTCCGGCGTGCCGAAGGTGGGCGCGCCCGAGTTCATGTCGATCGAGGTGACGAAGGCGCCGAAGATCACCGGCGCGCCCGCGCGGACGAGCTGGGCATAGGCCACGCCGGCCATCACCTCGGCCAGCACCTGCGTGAGCGTGCCGGCGACCGAGACGGGCGCCATCGCGCCGCCCACCACGAAGGGCGAGACGATGCAGGCCTGGCCCGCCGCGGCATAGACCTCGAGCGCGCCCATCATCACGTCGTCGAAGGTGAGCGGCGAGTTGACGTTGACGAGCGAGGTCATCACGGTGTTCGCCTGAACGGTCTCGGCGCCGAACAGGATCTCGCACATCCGCACGCAGTCCTCGGCGCGCGAGGGCTCGGTCACCGAGCCCATGAAGGGCTTGTCCGAGAGCGTGACATGCGCCAGCAGCATGTCGAGATGGCGCTTGTTCACGGGGATGTCGGTGGGCTCGCAGACCGTGCCGCCCGAGTGATGCAGCCACTTCGACATGTAGCCGAGCTTCACGAAGTTGCGGAAATCCTCCATCGTGGCGTAGCGCCGCCCGCCTGCGGCCGAGCGCACGAAGGGCGGCCCGTAGACCGGCGCGCAGACCATCGTATCGCCGCCGATCTCGACCGACTTCTCCGGGTTCCGCGCCAGCTGCGTGAAGCGCGCAGGGGCCTGCGCGCAAAGCTGCCGCGCCAGCCCGCGGGGAATGCGCACCCGCTCGCCCTGCACGTCCGCGCCGGCCGCCCGCCAGCGCTCCAGCGCGGCCGGGTTCTGCACGAAATTGACGCCGATCTCCTCGAGCACCGTCTCCGCGTTGGCCTCGATGATCTCCAGCGCCTCGGCGTTGAGAATGTCGAAGACGGGGATGTTGCGCTCGATGAAGCGCGCCGTCTCGACGCGATGCGCCGTGCGCTCGGCACGCCGCGCCGCGCCGCCGCCCGTCCGTGCCCGCCTGCGGCCCGCCGCTTCGCCCATCTCGCACCTCGCGCTGTCTGGTTCCGGTGCGAAGCTGTCTAACGCGCCGCCGCGCGGCTTCTGCGACGATTTGCGGCCATCCTCGTCCGAAAGCGACATGACCCGCGCGGTCCTCCCGCTCCTTCTTCTTGGGCGAAATATCCTCGGGGGGTGAGGCGGCGGCAGCCGCCGAGGGGGGCAGACAGCCCCCCTTTGCCCGCGGGTCCTCCCCGCGCTTGCGCCCGCCGCCCGCGCGCCTTACGGAACAGCCCATGGACCACGCCACGCAGCACGACCGCCTGCTGATCGTCGATTTCGGCAGCCAGGTCACCCAGCTCATCGCGCGCCGCCTGCGCGAGCTTGACACCTATTGCGAGATCCACCCCTTCCAGAACGTCACCGAAGCCTTCCTGCGCGATTTCGCGCCGAAGGCGGTGATCCTCTCGGGCGGGCCGGCCTCGGTTCCGGACGCGGGCAGCCCGCGCCCGCCGCAGGCGGTCTTCGAGCTCGGCGTGCCGGTGCTGGGGATCTGCTACGGCCAGCAGGTGATGATGGCGATGCTGGGCGGCCGGGTCGAGCGCGGCGAGGGCACGGCGGAGTTCGGCCGCGCGATGGTCAACGCCACCGGCAAGCCGCTCGACCTGCTGGAGGGCTGGTTCGCGGAAGGCCCCGAGCAGGTCTGGATGAGTCACGGCGACCACGTGGCCGCGCTGGCCCCCGGCTTCGAGGTCTTCGGCACGAGCCCCGGCGCGCCCTTCGCCATCACCGCCGACCCGGCGCGGCACTTCTACGCCGTGCAGTTCCACCCGGAGGTGCACCACACGCCCAACGGGCGGCAGCTCTACGCCAACTTCCTGAAGATCGCCGGCTTCACCGGCGACTGGACCATGGGCGCCTACCGCGACGAGGCGATCCGGATGATCCGCGAGCAGGTGGGCGACGCGAAGGTGATCTGCGGTCTCTCGGGCGGCGTGGACAGCTCGGTCGCGGCCGTGCTGATCCACGAGGCGATCGGCGACCAGCTCACCTGCGTCTTCGTCGACCACGGCCTCCTGCGCGAGGGCGAGGCCGAGGAAGTCACGGGCATGTTCCGCGACCACTACAACATCCCGCTCATCCACGCCGAGGAGCAGGATCGCTTCCTCGACGCGCTCGAGGGCGTCCCCGACCCCGAGGAGAAGCGCAAGACCATCGGGCGGCTCTTCATCGACGTCTTCCAGGAGCATGCGGGCCGCATCGAGGGGGCGGCGTTCCTGGCCCAGGGCACGCTTTACCCGGACGTGATCGAATCGGTCAGCTTCTCCGGCGGGCCCTCGGTGACGATCAAGAGCCACCACAACGTCGGTGGCCTGCCCGAGAAGATGGGACTGAAGCTGGTTGAGCCGCTGCGCGAGCTCTTCAAGGACGAGGTGCGGGAGCTGGGGCGCGAACTGGGCCTCCCCGAACGCTTCATCGGGCGCCACCCCTTCCCCGGCCCCGGCCTCGCCATCCGCTGCCCCGGCGAGATCACGCGCGACAAGCTCGCGATCCTGCGCCGGGCCGACGCGGTCTATATCGACCAGATCCGCCGCCACGGGCTCTACGACGAGATCTGGCAGGCCTTCGCGGCGCTGCTGCCGGTGCGCACCGTCGGCGTGATGGGCGACGGACGCACCTACGACTACGCCTGCGCGCTGCGCGCGGTGACCAGCGTCGACGGCATGACGGCGGACGTCTATCCCTTCAGCCACGATTTCCTGACCGAGACGGCGACGCGGATTATCAACGAGGTGCGCGGCATCAACCGGGTGACCTACGACATCACCTCGAAGCCGCCCGGCACCATCGAGTGGGAATAGCGCATGCGCGGCGCTGCCCCTCGTCACGCGGGCGTCCCTCGCGGCGGCCGAGCGCAGGATGGCCCGCCTCCGCGCGCGGCCGCCCGTCTGCCCGGCGCGCCGGGCGCTGCCGTGTTCTTTTCCGCCCGGCGCCCGCGCGCCTGATGCCGACCGGCCGCCTGACATGAGCCCCACGCTCAAGGCCACGCTCTGGATGGTGGGTACGGTCGCCTCCTTCACCTCGATGGCGATCGCCGGCCGGCAGCTGGGCGGGACGCTGGACACCTTCGAGATCATGTTCTACCGCAGCCTCGTGGGCATCGCGCTCGTCGTGGCGATCGGCGGCTGGGCCGGCACGCTGGGCCAGATCAACGCACGGCGCATCGGGCTGCACACGGCGCGCAACGTTGCGCATTTCACGGGGCAGAACCTTTGGTTCTTCGCCATCCCGCTCATCCCGCTGGCGCAGCTCGTGGCCTTCGAGTTCACCTCGCCGCTCTGGGTGGTGCTGCTCTCGCCGCTGATCCTGGGCGAGCGGCTGACGGTGATGCGCATGGTCTCGGCGACGCTCGGCTTTCTCGGCATCCTGATCGTGGCGCAGCCGGGCGCCGCGCCGCTCTCGGTGGGCCAGATCGCCGCCGCGGGCGCGGCGCTGGGCTTCGCCTTTTCGGCGGTCTTCACCCGGCGGCTCACGCGGACCGAGACGATCACCTGCATCCTGTTCTGGATGACGGTGATGCAGGCGGTCTTCGGCCTGATCACCGCGGCGGCGGACCTGGACGTCACCGTGCCGCCGCTCTGGGCCGCGGGCTGGCTCGTGGTGGTCGGCATCGCCGGGCTCGCCGCGCATTTCTGCCTGACCAACGCGCTGGCGCTCGCGCCGGCGGCGGTGGTCATGCCGATGGACTTCGCACGCCTGCCGGTCATCACGGCGGTGGGCATGGTCCTCTACGCGGAGCCGCTGCAATGGGCGGTGCTGGCCGGCGCGGCGGTCATCTTCGGCGCCAACTACCTCAACATCTGGGCCGAGACCCGGGTGCGGCGCGCGCTGCCCTGAGCGCGCGCCCAAGGCGCTTCGAGAAAGCGCCTTGCAAGCGGTTTCGAAACCGCTTGCAAGGGCCTTCCAAGGCCCTTGCCCGCCCCTCTGGCCGCGCGGCGCGCGGGCGGCTAGGAAGGGCGCGGAAGGTGCTTAGGAGGCGGCGATGCTCTACGGATCGGCGGAGGACTGGCTGGGCGCGGCGCAGAAGCGCGTGCTGCTCTTCGGCATGTCCGGGCTCGGCAAGACGCGCATCGCGAGTCTGCTGCGCGAACACGGCGACTGGTTTCACTACTCCGTCGATTACCGCATCGGCACCCGTTACATGGGCGAGCACATCGCCGATCTGTTCAAGCGCGAGGCGATGAAGCTGCCCTTCCTGCGCGACCTGCTGATGTCGGACTCGATCGCGATCGAGTCGAAGATCCGCTTTCACAACCTCGCGCCGCTGTCGATGTATCTCGGCAAGCCGGGCGACCCCGCGAAGGGCGGCCTGCCCTTCGACGAATACCTGCGCCGGCAGGAACAGCACCGCGCCGCGGAGATCGCGGCCATGCAGGACACGCCGCATTTCATCGCGCGGGCCGAGGGGATCTACGGCTACCCGAATTTCGTGTGCGATTCCAGCGGCTCGTTCTGCGAGGTGGTCGATCCGGGCGACCCCGGGGATCCGCTGCTCGGTCTGCTCGAGTCCTGCGTGCTGCTGGTCTGGATCGAGGGGACCGAGGCGCATACCGAGGAGCTGATCCGCCGCTTCGACCGGGCGCCGAAGCCGATGTACTACCAGCCCGACTTCCTGCGCGCGCGCTGGGCGGAATACCTGAAAGAGACCGGCCTCGCCGAGGATGCGGTGGACCCGGACGCCTTCGTGCGCTGGACCTACGCCAAGGCGCTCGCCCACCGCCGGCCGCGCTATGCGGCGATCGCCGAACGCGGCGTCACGCTGCAGGCGGACGAGGTGGCCGGGGTGCAGGACGCCGCGGGCTTCGAGGCGCTGGTCGCCCGCGCCCTTGAGCGCCGCGCACAATAGCAGTATCCGGGTCGCTCCCCAACGACCGGACGGACGCCATGCCGATCAAGCTGCCCTCGGACCTGCCTGCCTTTCACGTGCTCACGCGCGAGGGCGTCATGGTCATGTCCGAGGACGCCGCGGCGCGGCAGGACATCCGCCCGCTGCGCATCGGGCTGCTCAACCTGATGCCCAAGAAGATCCAGACCGAGAACCAGTTCGCCCGGCTGATCGGGGCCACGCCCCTGCAGATCGAGCTCGTGCTCATCCGCATGACCGAGCACCGCACGCGCAACACCGCGGCCGAGCACATGGAGAGCTTCTACCGCCCCTTCGCCGAAGTCGAGGCGAGCGGCGAGAAGCTCGACGGGCTGATCATCACCGGCGCACCGATCGAGCACTTGCCCTTCGAGGAGGTCACCTACTGGGACGAGCTGCGCCGCGTCTTCGACTGGACCCAGAGCCATGTCCACTCGACCTTCGGCGTCTGCTGGGGCGGCATGGCGATGATCCACCACTTCCACGGGGTCGAGAAGCACTTGCTGGAGAAGAAGGCCTTCGGCTGCTACCGGCACCGCAACCTCGCCCCCGCCTCGCCCTACCTGCGCGGCTTCTCCGACGACCTGCTCATCCCCGTCAGCCGCTGGACCGAGATGCGGCAGGAGGAGATCGACGCGGCGCCGGGCCTCGTCACCCTGATCGGCTCGGACGAGGTCGGCCCCTGCCTGGTCGAGGATCCCGCGCACCGGGCGCTCTACATCTTCAACCATCTCGAATACGACCGCGACACGCTCAAGCAGGAGTACGACCGCGACGTGGGCGACCGCATCTCGGTACAGATCCCGGTGAACTACTTCCCCGAGGACGACCCCGCGCGCCCGCCCTCGAACCGGTGGCGCAGCCACGCGCATCTTCTCTACGGGAACTGGATCAACGAGATCTATCAGTCCACGCCCTTCGAGATCGACGCCATTGGCACTTAAGGCGCTTCTCTGGGTCTGCGCGGCGCTCGCGCTCTTCGCGGCGGTGACGCTCTGGCGCGCGCGGGCGCACGAGGCCCGTGTCGAGCGGCACTGGCCGCCCTCGGGACGCATCCTGGAGGTGGGCGGCCACCCGGTGCACGTCTGGGAGGCCGGAGAGGGCCCGCCGGTGGTGCTTATCCACGGGGCGAGCGCCAATCTGCGCGACTTCACCTTCTCGCTCGCGCAACGCCTGGCGCGCAGCTACCGGGTGATCGCGCTGGACCGTCCGGGCCTCGGCTACACGCCGCGGCTGGGCGACGGCGGCGCCTCGATCGCCGAGCAGGCCGGCCTTCTGTCGGAGGCCGCGGCGCAACTGGGCGCCGAGCGCCCCATCCTGCTCGGCCACAGCTACGGGGGCGCGGTGGCGCTCGCCTGGGCGGTGCACCACCCGGAGCGGGTCGCGGCGCTGGTCCCGCTGGCCGCGGCCTCGAACCCCTGGGACAGCCCCCTCTCGCTCTACTACAAGCTCACCTCGCATCCCTGGCTGGGGCCCGTGGCCGTGACGCTCATCACCGCATGGGTGCCGGATCGGGTGGTCGAAAACGCGGTGGCCGAGGTCTTCGCGCCGCAGCAGGTGCCGCAGGGCTATGGAGCGCATTTCGCGCCCGGCCTCACGCTGCGGCGGGCCACTCTGCGCGAGAACGCGCTACAGCGCGCCTCGATCAACGCCGAGATCCGCGCGCTGCACTCCCGCTACGGCGAGATCGCCGTGCCGACCGAGATCCTGCACGGCGACGCGGATACCACGGTCGGCCTGTCGATCCATTCCGAGCCGCTGGCCGGGCAGATCCCCGGCGCGCGGCTCACCGTGCTGGAGGGGATCGGCCACATGCCGCACCATGCCCGCGAGGGCGCGGTGGCCGCCGCGGTGGACCGGGCGGCGGCAAGGGCCGGATTGCGCTGAGCGCGGCGGGTCACCATTATCGGGCGAAAAGGACGCAGCGATGCCCCCCCTGCCCTTCGACGGCGCGATCAGCGCCTACTACACCTCCGAGACGCCGCAGGCGGTCCGTCAGGCCATCGAGACGGCGGAAAAGAACGACCTGATCGGCGCCCATTTCCCCTATACCGAGCGGCTCGGCAAGCGCAGCTACAAGACGCAGCTCGAGGCGCTGCAGATCGAGCTCGCCAAGCTCCAGCGCTGGGCGAAGGAGGAAGGCGCGCGCGTGGCCGTCATCTTCGAAGGCCGCGACGCGGCCGGAAAGGGCGGCACGATCAAGCGCTTCCGCGCCAACATGAACCCGCGGGTCGCGCGGCTGGTGGCGCTGCCCAAGCCCTCGGACCGCGAGGCGACCGAGTGGTATTTCCAGCGCTACGTCGAACAGCTTCCCGCCGCGGGCGAAATCGTGCTTTTCGATCGCTCCTGGTACAATCGCGGGGTCGTCGAGCATGTCTTCGACTTCTGCACGCCCGCGCAGCGCGAGCATTTCTTCCACCAGGTGCCCGATTTCGAGAAGATGCTGGTGGACGACGGCGTCGTGCTCATCAAGCTGTGGCTCAACGTCTCGCGCGCCGAACAGCTGCGCCGCGTCCTCGCGCGGGAGCGCGACCCGCTCAAGCAGTGGAAAGTGTCCTGGATCGACGTCGAAGGGCTCAAGCGCTGGGAGGCCTACACCGACGCCATCCGCGAGACGCTCACGCGCAGCCACAGCGCGCATGCGCCCTGGTGCGTCATCCGCTCCGACGACAAGCGCCGCGCCCGGCTCGAGGCGATCCGCGCGGTGTTGTCCCGGCTCGACTACGCGCGCAAGGACGACCGCGCGATCGGCGCATCCGATCCGGCGATTCTCGGCGGACCGGAGCTTTGGCGCGATGGCTAAGCGCGGCTACCACCACGGAAACCTCCGGCAGGAGCTTGTCGAGGCCGCGCTCAGGCTGATCGAGGAGCGCGGGCCGCAGGGCTTCACCCTGTCTGAGGCGGCGAAGCAGGCGGGCGTGACCCCCGCAGCGGTCTACCGCCATTTCGAGGGGCGCGAGGACCTGATCGCCGAAGGCGCGCGGCAGGGCTACGAAATCTTCGCCGACGTGATGCAGCACGCCTACGAGACGGGTCAGCCCTCTGCCCTCGCCGCCTTCGAGGCGACCGGGCGGGCCTATCTCGCCTTCGCGCGGAGGTATCCGGGCCATTACATCGCCATGTTCGAGAGCGGCATCTCGATCCAGCGCACGCCCGAGCTCGCCGCCGCGGCCGCCCGCGCCTGGGGCGTGCTGCAGCGCGCGGCCGAGGAGCTGTCGCGGCACATCCCGCCCGAGAAGCGCCCGCCGCCGGCGATGTTCTCGGCGCATGTCTGGGCGATGAGCCACGGGGTCGTCGAGCTTTTCGCGCGCAATTCGCCGGGCACGCAGTCGCCCTTCCCGCCCGAGGATCTGCTCGAGACCGGGATAGGTATCTATCTGCGCGGGCTGGGCCTGATCCCGCCCGACGACTGAGCCGGAGGCCCGATGGCGGACGACAAGCGCTTCCTACTTTGCATCGGTGCGCCGAAATGCGGCACCACCTGGCTTCGGGAATACGTCCACGCGGCGCCCTGCGCGGATATGGGCAGGCTTGGCGAGTATCAGGTCTGGGACGCGCTGCATCTGCCCGAGAACGCGCGCTTTCGGGTGCCGCGACCGGGCGCGGCGATGCGCCTGCGCGCCGCGCTGGCCGGGGCACTCGGGCTGCCGGTGCCGGCGGATGTCTTCCGCTGGCGGTTGCAGGACGACCCCGCGCGCTATTTCGCCTACTTCGAGCGCCTTCTGGCACGGCCGGGCATCACGCTGACCGGCGACGTTTCGCCTGGCTACAACCGTCTTCCGGCGGAGATGCTGTCGCGGATCGACCGGGAGTTCGCCTCGCGCGGGATCGAGGTCCGGGCCGTGCTGCTGCTGCGCGACCCGGTCGAGCGCGCCTGGTCGGGCCTGCGGATGGAGCGGCGCAAGGGGCGGCTCCCCGAGGGCCGAAGTGACGTGGAGGTCTTCCGGGACCGCTACGTCGCCGGCAATGCGCCGCCCAACACGCCGCGCTACGCAATGAGCCTCGCGGCGCTGGAGCGCACCTTCCCGCCAGAGCGGCGGCGCGTCTGTCTCTACGAGTCGCTCTTTCGCCCCGAGAGCATCGCGGATCTCAGCCGATGGCTCGGCATCCCGGCGCGCCCGGAGGCCGGGTCGCAGCGGGTCAACGCGGCCGGCGCACCTTCGGCCCTGCCGGACGGTCTGGCGGAAGAGGCCGCCGCCTGGTTCGCCGAGGACTACGCGGCGACCGTCGCGCGACTGCCCGAGGCGCGGCGCCTCTGGCCGCACGCGGCGCTTCTGGAGGCAGCGGGTTAGCCCGCCGGGCAGCGCACCAGCCGTGTCGCCCATCCGCCGAGGATCACCCAGATCCCGCCCTGCGCCGCCTGCATCAGCATGAACCGCTCCTGCGAGACCACGCCCTCCCCCGTGCAGGCGGCGTCGCAGAGCGTGGCCTGCATGTCGCGGAGGTTCACCGGGTTGGCGAGGGTGCCGCTGTTCTCGACCCCCTCGAAGCGGCCGCCCGGGACGGCGAGGGCGCCGCCGTCCATGCCGACGATCTCGCAATCCCAGTGCTCGACCCCTGCCGGATAGTATAGCCCGTCATGGGGCGTCTGCGCCGCTTCATTGACAGGACGCAACCGCGGACTCCATCCTGCCGTATGGGTGACGTGCAGACGACATGCGGTTGCGGGCACGCGGGAGCCGTCGTTTCCGTCCAGCCGCGTGTGCGCTTTCGCTGTCATTGCACGAAGTGTCAGGCCGTCTACAAGGCGGCCTTTGGCGATGGGCTGGTCTTTCGACGCGGTCAGGCATGGCCCGTTGATCCGCATCGCATCCGCTGGATCCGCACCATCCGTGCCTCGCCATTGCTGCGCGGACTGTGCGGGGCCTGCGGCGATCCGGTGATCGCGCATCTCTACGGGATCTTCGCAATCGTTCCTGCGCGGACAGCCGAAGGTCTCGCCCGGCCACCGGTGGACTGCGACATCTACTATGGTTCGCGCGTCCAGGATCTGCATGACGATGTGCCGAAGTATTCCCGGGCGTGGGACACCTATGCCGGGCTGACCGGACCGTTCATGCGGGTTCTCGCGGCACCGGGTCGCGCGCCGGACGTGGCGCGCCCGTGACCGGCGCCCGTGCTGGCCCTTCCTTTCCCGCGGCGCGGCGACCGGACCGACCAGCGCCAGGGCCGCAACCGCGGCAAGGCGCATCTTCGACTTCCCGAGAATGCAGAAGGCCACCCCGAAGGGTGGCCTTGCAACCTCGGAGGCGCGAGCCTCAGCGCTTGGAGAACTGGAAGCTGCGGCGCGCCTTGCGCTTGCCGTACTTCTTGCGCTCGACGACGCGGCTGTCGCGGGTGAGGAAGCCCGCGGCCTTGAGCGAAGGGCGCAGCGTCGGGTCGTAGTACTGCAGCGCGCGGGAGATGCCGTGCTTGACCGCGCCGGCCTGTCCCGACAGACCGCCGCCCTTCACGGTGCACATCACGTCGAACTGATCCTCGACGCCCGCCACCTGGAAGGGCTGGCGGAGGATCATCTGCAGCACGGGACGGGCGAAATACACGTTGATCGGCTTGCCGTTGACCTCGACCTTGCCGGAGCCGGGCTTGATCCAGACGCGGGCCACGGCGTCCTTGCGCCGGCCGGTCGCATAGGAGCGCCCGAACTCGTCGCGCACCGGCTCGCGGGTCACGGCCGTTTCCTCTGCGGGCGGCATTTCGGCCACCTGCTCGAGGCCCTCGAGGGATTTGATCTCTTCCGCCATCACTTCGCCATCCGGGTGTTCTTGGAATTCATCGCCTTGACGTCCAGCACTTCGGGCTGCTGCGCCTCGTGCGGGTGCTCGGCGCCGGCATAGACGCGCAGATTGGTCATCTGCTGGCGCGCCAGCCGGTTGCCGGGCAGCATCCGCTTCACGGCCTGCATCACCACCCGCTCGGGGTGCGCGCCGGTCAGGATCTCGTCCTTGGTGCGGGACTTGATGCCGCCGGGGTAGCCCGTGTGCCAGTAATGCTTCTCGGCGCGCTTGCGCCCCGTGAGCTGCACCTTGTCGGCGTTGACGACGATCACGTTGTCGCCGCAGTCCATGTGCGGGGTGAAGCCCGGCTTGTGCTTGCCGCGCAGCCGGGTGGCGACGATCGAGGCGAGGCGGCCGAGCACGACGCCTTCGGCGTCGATCACGATCCACTTCTTCTCGATATCCGCCGGGGTCGCTGAATAGGTCTTCATCCGGGGGTGTCCTTGCTCGTATGTCGCGCTCCCGCGAGGCCTGCGCCCCGCGGTCGGGATTGCGCTGTTATACGCATGCGGCGCGCGCAGTCAAGGCAGGGGCGCGCGGATTAATGGCGCAAAGTCAGCACCTTGCAATAAAGGTATTCAGGTACCCCAGCCTCCCGTCACTCCGGCCGGCAGATCTCGCCGCGCAGCGCCGCCCGGGCCGTCCGCCAGAGCAGGCCGACGACGACGGCCGCCAGCAGCGCCAGCGCGGCCGTCCCGATCCGGACATGCGCGGGCGAGTCGGCGAGCGCCCCGTGCCGGAACGAGGCGATGGCAAGCGCGGCGATCGGGAAGGACAGCGCCCAGAAACTCAGCGCGAAGGGCAGCCTGAAAAGCTGCGGCGCCTGGATCGCCACCAGCGCGGCGAAGACATAGGCCGCGTTCAGCATCACCCGCGCGAAGGGATCGAGCCCGCCGATGAGCTGCACCCAGGCCAGATAGGCCACCGCCGGCGGCGCGATCAGGATGACCAGCGTCGGAAAGAGCCGCGCGGGCACCGGATCGTGAAACACCAGCCGGTTGAACACCAGCGTGAGCAGGATCACCCAGAAGATCAGCCCAGCGGAGAAGAACAGCCACGAGACCTCCGGGTGCCCCAGCGGCACGCCCGCCACGGGCACGATCACGTTGCCGACCGCCGGGATGAACCACGCGGGCGTCAGATGCCCCACCTGGAAGCTGCGGTGCCCGATCCAGCCTGAGACGACCGCAAGCGTAAGCACGGCCTGCCCGGCCACGCCCACCCACCAGACGACATGCGCCGCAGCCGGCTTGGACGCTATGAGCCCCGTGGCGATCAGAAGCAGCGAGATCGAGACCGCGGGAAAGAAGGCGATCCGCACGGGATGGTTCCACTCCCAGGCCACCGCGCCGGGGTGGCGCAGCGCCTTGAGCGCGTAGAGCGCCGCGATCCCGGCGAAGACCGCGACCGCGATCCACAGCACCGCCTCCGAAGCCCGTGCGAGGCCGGGCCATGGCACGCTGCCCGCGTGCAGCGCGAGGCTGAGGCCCATGAGCCCCATGACCATCGCGAAGAAGCTGATGGGGAAGTTCTCCAGCCGGTCCGTCTGCCCGGTCTCGGCCACGGTGTCCTGCATAGGTTTGGCTCCCTGGTGCATGCGCCGCCTCTCTCGCGCGGCAAGGGCGTCGATGCCTTGACGCAAATCAATACGCCTTTTGCGAAAATTTCCGCTGCACATGCGAAATCACCCCTTGCGCGACTCGGTCCGCCCCCATAGGTGCGCCTCACGGAAATCGGGGCCGATCCCAACTTCGGATGTCTTCCGGGGGGGCGCTAAGGCACCGGCCGGATTCAATCTGCTGGCTAGAAGGGGGAGCGTTATGAAGGACGCCACTCTCTTCCAACTGGGGATCGGTCTGGAGACAGGCGCCCAAGAGGAAGACACCGCCCGCGGCACGCATGCGCCGCGCGACACCGACACCGACACCGACGCGCGCGACATCTTCGACGCGGACCGCGACGATCACTTCATCCGCCGCGATGGGGCCGTCTTCGCCGGCACGCATCTCATCATCGAGGTGGTGGACGGCCACGGCCTCGACGACGAGGCGCGCATCCAGCAGGCCTTCCGCGACTGCGTGGACCGCTGCGGGGCGACGCTGCTGCACATCCACACGCACAA
The DNA here is from genome assembly GCF_003298775.1 of Rhodosalinus halophilus. Lineage (GTDB taxonomy): Bacteria > Pseudomonadota > Alphaproteobacteria > Rhodobacterales > Rhodobacteraceae > Rhodosalinus > Rhodosalinus halophilus. Next base: position 203,244 of record NZ_QNTQ01000008.1, read on the forward strand.
GTTCAGCCCGCAGGGCGTGAGCGGCGTGGCGGTGCTGGCCGAGAGCCACATCAGCGTGCACACCTGGCCCGAGATCGGCTACGGCGCCTTCGACGTCTTCATGTGCGGCGACGCGCAGCCCTGGCGCGCGGTCGACGTGCTGCGGCACGCGTTCTCGACCGCCGATGTGCGCGTGAAGGAGCTGCGCCGCGGCGAGGACGTGGTCGCCGACGCAGGCATCGCGGCATGAGCGACTGGGTGCGCGAGCGGCTCCACCGCGACTTCGCCCAGGCCCTGCGCGTGGAGCGGATGCTCTACGACAGCGAGACGGCGCATCAGCGCCTGAAGGTGTTCGAGAATCCGACCTTCGGGCGCGTGATGACGCTGGACGACGTGGTGCAGGTCACGGAGGCCGACAACTTCATCTACCACGAGATGCTGACCCATGTGCCGATCCTGGCGCATGGGTCGGCGCGCCGCGTGCTGATCGTGGGCGGCGGCGACGGCGGCATGGCGCGCGAGGCGCTCCGTCACGCCGGCATCGAGCGCGTCACCATGGTCGAGATCGACGCCGGCGTCGTGGAATTCGCGAAGGACTACCTGCCCGGCATCTCGGCGGGCGCCTTCGACGACCCGCGCCTCGAGCTGGTGATCGCCGACGGGGCGGAGTTCATGCGGCGCGACGGCGCGGCTTTCGACGTGATCATCGTCGATTCCACCGATCCCGTGGGCCCCGGAGAGGTGCTTTTCACCGACAGCTTCTACGGCCACGCCAAGCGGCGGCTCGCCCCAGACGGCATCCTGGTGACGCAGAACGGCGTGCCCTTCCTGCAGGGCGCGGAACTGACGAACACCATGCGCGCCTTCCGGTCGCTCTTCGCCGACGCTGCCTGCTATCTCGCGACGGTGCCGACTTATGCCGGCGGGCCGATGGCTTTCGGCTGGGGCACCGACGGCCCGGCGCGCGAAACGCCGCTCGACGTGCTGCGCGGCCGGTTCGAGGCGGCGGGCATCGCGACGGACTACTACACGCCCGAGGTGCACCAGGCCGCCTTCGCGCTGCCCGGGTACGTGCAGAAGCTGCTTCCCTGAGCCGGCCCGCGCGGCGGTGGTCTTGACCCCTGAAACCGGCCCGTTCCGGGTGCGGATTTTCGGGCATACTTCGGAAGCGGGAGCAGTGCCCCGATGCCGAAGAAACGATTCACCGACGCGCAGACCACGTTCGCGCTGGGGCAGGCAGAGGCCGGCACGAGCGTCGGCGAGATCCGCCCGAAATGAACTGTAACGCAATCGATCCTGTGGGTCGATCTGTGCTGAAACGGGGATGACGGAAGCCACCTTCTACCGCGGGAAGACGGTCCGCGCCGGGATGGGCGTGTCCGAGAGCGGCCATTGGAGGGCCGTTTCAACCTGCATGTCGTCCTGATCGCCGTTCTTTGCAAATGGACGAATGGCAAGCCGGTTGCAGGCGACGATGCGCTCGAGGCACGATGGGTCGACGTCGACGCACTCGGGAATCCCGGCCTCGATCTGAGCCGCCACGTGGCCGACGTCGCGCGGCAGCGCGCTTTGGAGGCCCGGTCGTGACGCCACTCCCGGAACCGGCGCGGGCGGCGGCCAGCAGTGTTCGACCGGCAGTTCGTGCACCTGCGGGAAAGGGGGCGCCGGCTTCCGTTCGCGGGGCATCGATTGGACCAGGACAGTTGCGTGACGGCTCCAGTTTCAGGAAACAGGCCGACATGACCCTGCTCGTCCTGCTTGTTCAGGTTGCTCTGCCGTTAACTTTGCTTGCCTGGATCGCCGTCTATCCCGCAGGCAGCCTCGCCGGCTTCGTGTTTCAGGCGGCCGGCGTCGCGTCCTTCCTGTATGCCCTCGCGCGCGTCTCGCAATGGGCGGTTCCGGTCTGGTGGCTGCCCTGGGTCTACGGTGCGCTGTGGCTGATCGTCGTTGGGTTGTGGACCCCGCGCATCGTGCGCGCGGGAGCGCGCCTGTTGCCGGAGGGTGCCTGGGGGTGGGCGGGGCTGGCCCTGTCGTCGGCCCTGCTGATCGCCGGCGCCTGGTACGGTGCGCGGGCCATCGCCGCACGGAGCCTGCCTCCGGTCGAGGTCGTCGATATCGCCAATCCGTTCGGTCCCGGCGACTATCTCGTCGGGCACGGCGGATCGAACCGCCTGATGAACGGGCATCTTCGGACGCTAGATCCCGAGGTCGCGCGCTTTCGGCCGTGGCGCGGGCAGTCCTATGCGGTGGACTTCTTCGGGCTCGGTCCGTGGGGCCTGCGTGCCTCCGGGTGGCGGCCCGCCGATCCCGCGGCCTACGCGATCTTCGGCGCGGAGCTGCGGGCGCCCTGTGCGGGCCGGGTCGTCGCGGCCGAGGGCGCGAGGCCAGATTTCGAGGTGCCGAACGAGGATCCGGTCAACCGGCTCGGCAACCACGTGATCCTGCGCTGCGGCACGGCGGAGATCGTCCTCGCCCACATGCGGCAGGGCAGCGTGACGGTCGCCGCCGGCGACGCGGTGGCGGTCGGGGACAGGCTGGGCGAGGTCGGCAATTCCGGCGCCTCGACCGAGCCGCATCTGCATATCCATGCTCAACGCCCGGCGCGGGAAGGCGCGCCGCCCATCTCCGGGGCGCCGCTCGCGCTGCGCATCGACGGACGTTTCCTCGTCCGGGGCGACCGGCTTTCGGGGGCACAGGAGTGAGGCAGGCGCTGGCGGAGCACCCGTTGCCCGCGCCGCGCCGCCTGGGCTCTGCCGAGAAACCGGCGCAACGCTCCGATGCAGGTGCGGTCCCGGCGCCCAACATCTGCAACCGCCGCGCGCGATCTTCCGACCGGAACCCGCGCTATTCCTCCGCCGTCACCTCTTCACCGAAAGCGACCACGGTCTCCACGAAGCGTCCGGTTTCGGTGAGGAAGGGCGCGTGGCCCGACTCCGCGAAGATCACCAGCCGCTTGCCCTCCGGCGCCTCGACGCTGTCCATCCAGTCCCGCACCAGCGGGACCGGGGTGTTCATGTCGCGGGCCCCGGCGACGACCAGCATGGGCACCGGCATCCGCGGCACCTCCCCGATCAGGTCGCGCGCCCGGTAATCCGCCCACATCGGCCCGCTGCCGCGGTTCGCGCCGTCGAACCAGCGGATGTAGTCCGGCAGACGGTATTCCGGAGCCGCGAGCGCGCGCGGCAGCATCGAGGCGAGCGAGACGTTCATGCCCCCGCCATGCGCCTCCAGCGCCTGCATGAGCCGGACATAGAGCCCGTGGTCGCGGAAGGCTTCGGGCGCCATGGCGGCGAGTTCGGAGTCAGGCGCGGCCTCGCGGAGCCAGTCGAGCGCGAGCTCCACGCCGCGCAGCGTATCGACCTGCTGGCCCACGGCGACGTAACCCGCGTAATCCTCCGGCCAGCGCGCCACGAGACGCGCGCCGAGCATGGTGCCCCATGAATGGCCGAGGACGATCAGCGGCTGGTCGCCCACGCGTTCGCGCAGGAGCGCGGTGACCTCCCGCGCGTCGGCGAGGAAGCGGTCCAGCGTCATCGTCGCGGGGTCGAAGTCCGGCGGGTTGGACTTGCCCGCGCCGCGCTGGTCCCAATGCACGACGACGAAATGGCGTTCGAGGGCCTCCGTCGCCGACCGGATCGGCATCTGCGCCGAGCCCGGCCCGCCATGGAGCCAGAGCAGGATCGGTGCGCTGCGGTCCGCGCCGCGGATCAGGAGCCACTGGGTCATGCCGCCGATCTCCGCGGGAACCAGTTCCGCGACGGGATCGGGGCCGTCGATCGGGCTCGTTCGGGCGGGCAGCATCTTCCACGCCACGGCGCCCGCAGCGCAGAGAAGAACGACCAGGCCGATCAATCCAATTCGGGACATGGGTCCGAGCGCAGGCGCGAGTTGGTGGCGGGTCGCTTTCAATGAAGGCATCGCAGCGAGGGGTTCAAGAGGCGGGAGCGAACCTGTATCGATCGCCGCGCGGCCAGCGGCCGCCTGGTTCGCCTGTTCCGCGCAGATCACGGAGCTTCGCGAAGAGATGGGACGAAACCGCAGACTCGAGACGCCTTTCGCGCACCGGCTCATCACCTCGCCCCTCGGCGCGCTGCTCGACACCCGCGCCTTCGAGCGGATCAAGGGCCGATCGCTCCCGCGCGAGATGCGCCTCGCCCGGATCGGCGCGGTGGCGGAGGCGACGGTGGCCGAGGGCGGCGACGCCGAGACGCTGCTGGAGAAGCTCGGCCTGCACGGCGCGCGCTCGCCGCAGCTCCGCAGGCGCGTGGCAAAGGCGTTCGCCCGCTATGTCCGTGACTGGCACGCCCATGCCGCGATCCTGAAGGCGTGGGAGGGCGCCTTCTGGAGCGGCGAGGACCTGCCAACGGACGCGCTGGTCGACCTCGAGATGCGCCGCCGCGCGGCCTCGGAGCGCTGCGTCACGCCCGGCAGGACGCTCGGGTTTCTCGCCAAGCGCGCGGACATCGCGCCGGTCGCCTGCGACATTCCCCATCCCGAGGACAGTTTCACGCGCTGGTCCGAGACGATCGAGGCGCCCGACGCGCTCTTCGCCGCGCCCGAGGAGCTGCCGGAATTTCAGCGGTCCCGCGCGGTCCCCGGACCCGCGGGCCCGGAATACCTCCTGCGCTTCCGCTCGCCGTCGCCGCTCATGGCCGACACGGTCCATGCGCGCGTCTTCGAGCCGGCCGAGGGCGCGGAGACCGCGCCGGCCTTCATTTACGCGAGCGGCCTCGGCATGGCCTACGACCGCATCCGCTACTGGCCGGAAGAGGACTATATCGCCCGGCCGCTCGCGGCGCGCGGCTGCCGCGTCATCCTCGTCGAGTCGCCCTGGCACGGACGCCGCGCCTTGCCCGACCGCTTCAGCGGCGAGCCCTATCTGGCGACCGCGCCGGTCGGCCTCTTCCGGCTCTACGCGGCGCAGGCGCAGGAGACAGCCGCACTGATCGGCTGGGCGCGGCGGACAGGGGCGAGCGCCCTGGGCGTGGGCGGCGTGAGCCTCGGCGGGATCGTGTCGCAGCACGTCGCGGGCCGATGCGCGGCATGGCCGGAGGCGATGCGGCCCGACATGGCGTTCCTCGGCGCGACGTCCGCCCATATCGACGAGGTGGTGCTCGGCAGCGAGATCACACGCGCGCTCGGCGTGGACGCGGCCGTCCGCGCAGCGGGCTGGACGGCGGAACGGCTACGGAAGTTGCGCCCTCTGCTCGATCCGCCGGCGTCGCCCGGGATCCCGCCCGAGAATGTCGTCGCGCTTCTCGGGCGGCGCGACCGCTACACGCCCTACGCGCTGGGCCGCGGCCTCCTCGACGCCTGGGGCGTGCCGCCCGGCAATGTCCTGACGTGGGACCGGGACCATTTCGGCGTCCTGCTCGGCCTGTTCCGGAGCGACGACGCCCAAAAGAGAATCCTCGGCAAGCTGAACGAAATACGCGATACGTCGCGCACTTCGCCCCCAGCCCAGTAGACAACTGTTTGTCGTGTCATCCGGCATCGCATGCGGGTCGAGGAGTCCGACTCCCCTGCCGATGGTCCCGCTGCGAACGTGGTCTGAGGAAACGGGTCACCGCCTTGCGCCCGCCTGACGGCAGGCCTTCGAGGTCTCCCCGGGGACGCGGTTCCGATGATGCCCGTGGGACGGAGTGTCGCCTCTGAGACGGAACACGCCAATGAGATGGGCACCTCGGAATTGCATTGAACCGGCATCATGTTGGCGGCCACCGCGTCGACCACGAATAGAAGCATGCACCCGGGGTGATCTCGGACGATGGCAGACCCGGGACCGGCGACAAGGGATGATCGTCTCGACCCATCCGCTCCTCTGCGGGTGAAATCTCGCGGCCAAATGAGCCTGATCGGGACGACCCAGTTACCGAAGTCCGGCCCCCGCGGGGTCAGTTTCCCTTGCCGAGTCACGGCAATGGCCGCCGCCCGCCCGGTATCAGCCAGGGACGGGCGCTTCTGCCTCAGTACTCTCCCCGGCTCTGCCGCTCCAGAATCTCGTTGACCTTCTGCATCTGGCGGCCGGTCGGGGTCGACGCATTGCCGCCCACCCGACTGGCGCCGAGACGCTGCATGTTCTGGAAGAAACTCGCGACCTTCACCTGCTTGAGGATCTTGGCGTACTGGTCGATCGGTGGAGGCAGGCTCTCGGCGAAGACGGCGGCCGCGCCGAACATCTCGTCGAAGGCAGCTGCGGCCGCCTCGTCCGATACGCCCTTGTGCGGCCAACCTTCCAGCACTTCCACGGCGTCCTTGAGCCGGAAGAATGCATCCATCTTGTCCCGGACGTCCTTGACCGTCGAGATCTTCGACTTGACCGCCGCGATGCCGTCGGCGGCCTCCTTGAGCTGCTTGCTGGCCGAGCTCGAGATGACGTCCCCCGCCACAGCCAGCTTATGGGCCTGCTTCGCTCTCTCGTCGGCAGCCTGCAGTACTTCCTTGATGTTCTCGTCGTCGACGAAGGCGCTTCGCAGCGCGTTGAGAAGTCCCATCTCTATGTGCTCCCCCCTGGTGTCAGGGCCCCGATGGTCACATCTTGCGCCATACTCCGGCAAGGCCCGGCATCATCTGGGCGCGACACGCGGGCCGATGCCCGGCCGAGCAGGCCGGCGGGATCGGTTGCGGACGTGTCGGAACCCGATCCGGACCAGAACGGCCTTCGGTCGCCGACCGCCGGCGGCGAGTCATGACCTGGCCGCCTGGCGCGAAAGACTCGCTCCGGCTTTCAGGCGGAGCAGGTCCCTGCGCGTGACGAGCGCGCGCAGCCCAGCTTCTCGGCCAGCGGCGCGACCTTCACCTTCTCGGTGCCGTGCGCGACCAGCAGGTCCATCGCGGCCGCGATCCAGTCGTCGCGTGTGGTTCCTTGCGCGCCACGCACGCGGCGCGGGGCGGCGTCGGATCCCTTCGCGACCATGCGCGCAGTCCCTTGAAAGCTGCAATCTGGCTCAGTGGTGTACATGTTTGCGGCGCGGCCCTTCACGATCAGGCCAGACGGGACGGCAGGGCTTGGACACCACATACTCGGACTGACGCGTATTCGCCGAAGGGATCAGGGGCCACACCGGGTGGCGCCCCGCCTGGCGGACGCCACCCCGCAGGCAGGCTACGAGATCGTGGGCGGCGGCGGACATGGCCTTGCCACGGCCTCCTACCTGGCCAGGCGGCGCGGATTGCGCCGGGTCGCGGTGCTGGAGAAGGGCTGGATCGGCGCGGGGCAACACCGGACGCAACACCACGGCGATCCGGTCAAACCAATTCCATCCCGAAAGCGCGGCGCTCTACGACCTGTCGGTCAAGCTTTACCAATGGCTGTCGCGGGAGCTCAACGACAATGTCATGTTCTCGCAGCGCGGGATGCCGGTGCTCGCCCATTCAGCGCCGTAGATGGAACTGGCCCCGCGCGTCGTCAACGCGATGCGGCTCAACGGCGGCGACGCAGCGCTGGTCGACGCCGCCGAGGCGGCGAAACGGGCGCCGATCCTGAACACGCTTGCCGGGTCGATCGAGGACAACAGGGGCGGGATGTCGTGGTCGGGAACGTGCCCGGCGGCGGCGGCATGGTCGGCGCCTTCGGCAAGGACGTGGTGGCGCCCGACGGCTACACCGTGATCTCGCTCACCGACGGGCCGATGTACGCCGGCCCCATCTGGGGCTTCGCCGACCTGGTGGCGAAGGAGCTGGCCCGGATCAACCCCGCGCTCGTGGATCGGCGCAGCGCCTGACGCAGGCCTCTTCATCATCCGCGGACGATCCTGCCCGCGACCACGCCCAACAGGACTTCTGCAGGCTTTCCATCAGCCGGCAAGCGGGACTCATGGTGGACGAGGATCCAGGCGCGGATGGGCATGGATGGCGTCGCGCGCACCCCAACGAAATGAATGTATTTTCCGCTTGACGATACCCCGGCCGGAGGCACGCCGCGCCAGCGGCCTCCGGCGGCGGCGCCCGGACGCGCGGCGTGCGGCCCCTAGCCCGCCCGGCTGACGGCCGCGGCCGGCTCCTCCTCCTCGCCGCCGTTGCGCCCGCCGTTCTTGCCGGTCACCACGCCCAGCGACTTGAGCTTGCGGTGCAGCGCGCTGCGCTCCATGCCGACGAAATTCGCGGTGCGCGAGATGTTGCCGCCGAAACGGTTGATCTGCGTCAGCAGATATTCGCGCTCGAAGGCTTCGCGGGCTTCGCGCAGGGGCATCGTCGCCACCTCGCCGGACAGGACCACCCGGCCGTCGCCGGCCTGCGGCTGCGGCTCCTGCGGCAGCTCCCGCGCCTCGATCGGGCCCGCACCGTCGCCCAGGATCAGCACCCGCTCGATCAGGTTGCGCAGCTGGCGGACGTTGCCGGGCCAGAGCATGGTCTGCATGAGCGCCACCGCCTCGTCGCTGATCTCGCGCAGCGGCAGGCCCTGCGCGCCGTTCGCCTCGGCGATGAAATGACGGGCGAGCAGCGGGATGTCGTCGCGCCGCTCCTCCAGCGAGGGCACGCGCACCGGCACCACGTTGAGCCGGTGATAGAGTTCCTGCCGGAAGCGGCCGGCGGCGATCTCGGCCTCGAGATCGCGGTTGGTCGAGGAAATCACCCGCACGTCCACCCGCACCTTGTCGCCGCCGCCGGCCCGCTGAAAGGTCTGGTCCACGAGCACGCGCAGGATCTTCGACTGCGTGCCGGGCGGCATGTCGGCCACCTCGTCGAAATAGACCACACCGCCATGCGCTTCCTCGAGCAGGCCGGGTTCGACCCCGCGCTCGGGCGTCTCGCGGCCGAAGAGCACCTCCTCCATGCGCTCGGGCGCGATGGCGGCGCAATTGACCGTGACGAAGGGTCCCTGCGCGCGCGTCGAGCGGGCGTGCACATAGCGCGCCGCGACCTCCTTGCCGCAGCCCGCCGGTCCCGTCAGCATCACCCGCGCGTTCGATTTCGTCACCTTGTCGAGCTGTGACATCAGCGCGCGGAAGGCCGCGCTGTCGCCGATCATCTGCGCGGCGCGCGCATCCCGCCGCTTCAGCGCCTGGTTCTCGCGGCGCAGGCGCGAGGTCTCCATCGCGCGGCGGATCACCACGAGCAGCTGGTCGATGTTGAAGGGCTTCTCGATGAAGTCGTAGGCGCCCTGCTTGATCGCCGCGACCGCGATCTCGATGTTGCCATGGCCGGAGATGATGACCACCGGAACGTCCGGGTTGTCGCGCTTAACCGTCTTGAGGATGTCGATGCCGTCCATCCGGCTGTCCTTGAGCCAGATGTCCAGGATCAGCAGCCCGGGCGGCTCGGCGTTGATGGCCGCCATCGCCTCTTCCGAATTGCCCGCGAGCCGGACGGAAAAGCCTTCGTCCTCGAGGATGTCCCCGATCAGCTCGCGGATGTCCCGCTCGTCGTCCACGATGAGAATGTCGCTCATGCGCCCCCCGTTATCTCTTTGCTTTCAATGTCGTTCGCCGCGCGCGCCGGCAGCGGCAGCCGGACGACGGCCATCGCGCCGGCCCGGCTCTGGCCGTCGAAGACCGGCGCGTCCTCGAGCGCCAGGCTGCCGCCGTGTTCCTCGATGATCTTCTTCACGATGGGCAGGCCGAGGCCGGTGCCCTTCTCGCGCGTGGTGACGTAAGGCTCGAACAGCCGCGCGCGATCCTCCGGCAGGCCGATGCCGGTGTCAGCGATGCGGATGACGGCTTCGCCCGGCGCCACCTCGAGGGTCACGCGGATCATCGCCGCGTGATCTTCCGGCGCGCCGCGTTCCTTCAGGCTCTCGATCGCCTCGCCCGCGTTCTTCAGCAGGTTGGTGAGCGCCTGACCGATCATCGTCGCGTCGAGTTCCGCCGGCACGGGATGATCCGGGATCTGCGACTCGAAGCGCACGTCGGGCTGGCCGGCCTCCTGCATCAGCACGGCGCCGCGCAGCAGATCGGCCAGATCCTCGGGCTTGCGGTCGGGCTCGGGCATGCGCGCGAAGCGCGAGAATTCGTCCACGATGCGGCGCAGGTCGTCGGTCTGCCGCACGATCCGCTCGGTCATGCCGTCGAGCTGCGCGGCCTCCTCTGCGTCGAGCTTGCGCCCGAACTTGCGCCGGATCCGCTCGGCCGAGAGCTGGATGGGGGTAAGCGGGTTCTTGATCTCGTGCGCGATGCGGCGCGCGACGTCGCCCCAGGCCGCCATGCGCTGCGCGGCGACGAGGTCGGTCACGTCGTCGAAGGCCACGACGTAGCCCTCGAGCCCGTCGCCGTCGCGGCCCCGGGGGGCGATGCGCACCAGAAGGTTTTCCATCCGGCCGTCGCGGATCACCTTCACCTCGTCCTGCGCGACCGCCGCGCGCCCGGAGCGCACGCGCTCGAACACCGGGCCGAATTCCGGCACCGCGAGCCCGATGGGCAGCGAGCGGCGATCCTCGCCGAGGCCGAGCAGGCGCTCGGCCGAGCGGTTGACGAAGGTCACGCGCCCCGCGGCGTCGAGGCCGACGACGCCGGAGGTGACCGAAGACAGCACCGAGTCGAAGAGCCTGCGCCGCCGCTCGATCTGCCGGGTGTTCTCCAGCAGGGTCTCGCGCTGTGCGTTGAGCTGCCGGGTCATCTGGTTGAAGTAGCGACCGAGCATCGATATCTCGTCGTCGCCGTCCTCCTCGGGCACCTGCACGTCCAGATCGCCGGTGCCCACGCGCTGCGCGGCGGCGGTGAGCCGGCCGACCGGGCGCGAGAGACGCTCGGCGAACCACAGCCCGAGCCAGACCGCCGCGAGGATCAGGATCACCGCGAAGCCGAGATAGAGCAGCCCGAACTCGAAGAGGACGCGGCCGCGTTCGTTCTCGAGTTGCTGATAGAGGCGCACGGTTTCCTGCGTCTCGTCCAGCAGGCTGAGCAGCTCGCCGTCCACCTCGCGGCTGACATAGAGCCAGCGGTCCGCGAAGCCGCCCAGCGGCACCAGCGCGCGGAACTCGTTGTTGTCCCAGTCCTCGACGATCGCCAGCCCCTCGGCGCGCGCCGTGGCGAAGGCCTCCTGCGGGGGACGTTCGAAATCGAAGAGATAGGAGCGCTCGCCGCGCGCGCGGATCTCGCCGGTGCCGTCGATGACATAGGCCTCGCGCAGGCCGCGCTGGATCTGGCCCTGCCCCTGCCCCAGCAGCACGCGCAGCTCGCCGTCGCTCATCAGGAAGCTGGCGCGCGCCCCGGCCTCGAGGAACTCGGCGAGCGCGCGGGCGTCGGTGGCGAGATCCTGTCGATGCTCCTCCTCGTAGGCTTCGGCGGCAGCCAGGCTCGATCCCACGACGCTCCGCACCCGGTCCGAGAACCAGCCCTCGAGGCCGATGTTGACGGTGAGGCCGGCGAAGACGGCGACCGTGACGGCCGGTAGAAGCGCCATGACCGCGAAGACGAAGGTCAGCCGAAGGTGCAGCCGCGAGCCCGCAGAGCGCGCCCGGCGCGCCGCGATCATCCGGGCGACGCGCTGGAAGACCAGCGCCGCCACGGCCAGCACGTAGACGAGATCCGCCAGCAGGACGAGCCGCAGGCTGAGCGCCCCGGCGCCCTGGTCGAGCGGGCCGAGAACGAGGAAGGTGGCAAGCGCCAGCACCGGCCCCAGCAGCACCAGGCCCAGCGTGGCGACATTCTGGATCCGGCGCTGCCGCCGGAGACGGCTCAGCCGCTCCCAGGAAAGACGCTGTGCCCGCAAGGCCACGTTCTGCCCTCGCCCCTGTTGAGCGCCTTACGCGCCCCTACCGCCAAATCTTGTGGCGCGTTCCGGCGCGGCTGCCTGTCCGCCGCACGCCCGCCACGGGTCTGTTGCCCTTTTACATCAATTTGCGGCGGCGTGTCACGCGAATCTCGAGGTCGTTGATCTTCTTGCGCAGCGTATTCCGGTTTATCCCAAGCAGATCGGCGCATTTCGCCTGATTCCCGCCCGTCGCTTCCAGCGCGATCTCGATGAGCGGGGCTTCGACCTCGCGCAGGATTCGCTGGTAGAGGCCGGGCGGCGGCAGCGCCGAGCCGTGAAGGTCGAAATAGCGCCGCAGGTGCCGCGCGACGGAGGCCGAGAGCTTCTCGCTCTCGCCGCCGCGGCCGCGCAGCACGGGTTCGGTTTCGGGCTGGTCGCCCAGCACCTGCTCGACCTCTGCGCGGCTGATCTCGTCGGCGCGCGAGGTCAGCACAAGCCGCCGCACCGCGTTTTCGAGCTGCCGGACGTTGCCGGGCCAGCTGTAGACGCGGAAGAGTTCCTCTGCGTCCTTCGACAGCCGCCGCCGCGCAAGCCCGTCGCGCTCGGCCCGGGCGAGGAAATGCTCGGTCAGCAGCGCGATGTCCTCGACCCGCTCGCGCAGGCTGGGCACATGGATCGTGGCGCCCGTCAGACGATAATAGAGGTCGCGGCGCACGCGCCCCTCTTCCATCGCGCGCGACAGGTCGCCCTGGCTGGTGGCCATGAATCGCGGCACATGGTCGCCCGGCGAGTCGATCATCCGGACGATTCGCGCCTGCACCTCGTCCTCGATGTCGCCGATCTCGTCGATCAGCAGCGTCCCCCCCTTCACGCGGGCGAGGACCCGCTGCGGCCCCTCCAGCTCGCGCAGATCGGCGCCGGTGACGCTGACGAAGGGCAGCGTGCGGCGGTCGGAGAAATCGTGGATCGTGCGCGCGATCAGCGACTTGCCGGTGCCCGACTCGCCGGTGATGAGAACCGCCAGATCGGCGTTCATCACCTTGGCGACCAGGCGGTAGAGCGCCTGCATCGCGGGCGTGCGGCCCACCAGCGGCAGGTCGCCGTCCTCCGTCGCGGCCGGCTCGTCCACCGGCATCGAGGGTGCGCGGCGCCGGTTTTCCAGCGCCTTGGCCGTGCGCTTCATCAGGTCGGGCAGATCGAAGGGCTTGGGCAGATAGTCGTAGGCCTCGGCCTCGGCGGCCTGGATCGCGGTCATGATCGTGTTCTGCGCGCTGATCACGATGACCGGCAGGCCGGGGCGGTCCTGCGCGATCTTGGGCAGCATCTCGAGCCCGTTGCCGTCGGGCATCATCACGTCCGAGATCACCACGTCGCCCTTCCCCTCGCTCACCCAGCGCATGAGCGTGGTCAGCGAAGAGGTCGCATGCACCTTGCAGCCCGCGCGCGTGAGCGCCTGGGTCAGCACGGTGCGGATCGTGCGATCGTCGTCGGCGACGAGAACGGTGCCGTCCATCAGCTTGTCTCCCTCGGTTCGCGCGGCGCGCGGGGCAACGAAATGCGGAACACGGTGCGGCCCGGAACGGAGGAGACCGAGATCCACCCCCCGTGATCCGAGACGATCTTGGACACGAGCGCGAGGCCCAGGCCGGTGCCGTTCTCGCGCCCCGAGACGAAGGGATCGAAGATGTCGCCCTCCAGATCGGCGGGCAGCCCCGGGCCGTCGTCGATCACCTCGACCTGCAGGGGCAGCGACTGCCCATCGCCGTCTGCGCGCCGCAGCCGGAAGCTGTGCTCGTAGTAGGTGTGCAGGCGGATCTTGCCGCCTTTGGGATCCGCCACTTCCGAGGCGTTCTTCAGAAGGTTGAGCACCACCTGGAGCAACTGGTCGGGATCGCCGTGCGCGAGCGGCAGCGACGGGTCGTAGTCCTCCACGATCGTCATGTGCGCCCCGAAGCCCAGAAGCGCCGATCGCCGCGCGCGGTCGAGCACGTCGTGGATGTTGACGGGCTGCATCGCCGGCGGCTTGGTGTTGCCGAACTGCTCGACCTGCTCGAGCAGCTTCAGGATGCGCCGCGTCTCGGCGACGATAAGGTCCGTGAATTCCAGATCCTCGCCGCCGAGGTTCATCGACAACAGCTGGGCCGCCCCGGTGATGCCGGCCAGCGGATTCTTGATCTCGTGCGCGAGCATTTCGGCCATGCCGATCGCCGACTTCGCCGCCGATTTGACCGAATGGCTCTTGGTCAGGCGCCCGGCGAGCTCGCGGGGCGATATGACCAGGATCATCGCGCCCTCCGGCTCCCCCAGCGGTGCAATCTGCAGATTGCATTGCACCGGAGGGCGGTCGCCGGTGCCCACGTCCACGTCGTTGACGAAGAGCGGCGTGCCGTTCTCCCGCGCGCGGCGGAAGCTCTCTTCCATCGGGGCGTCGACGTAGAGACGATCCCAGACCGGCTGGCCGAGGAGCGCGCGGGCGGAGGCGTTGAAGAAGCTCTCGCCCGCGGAATTCACGCTGGCGATGCGGTCGCCGCCGTCGAGAACCAGACCGGGCACCGGCAGGGCGCCCCAGATCGCCGCCTCGTCGATCATGCCGCGGCCCGGGTGCTGGCGGCGAGCGCATCGGGCAGATCGCGCAGCACCTCGGCGGGCGTGCCCGTCAGGATCCGGCGCCGCAGTTCCGCCGGGGTGCCGGCCCGGTCCATGTACCAGCCGAGATGCTTGCGCACGACACGGGCGCCGATCTCCGTGCCGTGGAAGGTGAGCGATGCCTCGTAATGCGCTGCCACCATGTCGCAAAACGCATGACCCACCGGAACTTCCGGCGCCGGAGCGCCGGCAAGATCCGCGGCGATCTCGGCCACGCGCCACGGCGCGCCCTGCGCGCCGCGCCCCACCATCACGCCGGCCGCGCCCGAGGCGTCAAGCGCCGCGCGCGCCTGCTCCGGCGTCGTGATGTCGCCGTTGGCGATCACGGGCACGCGCACCGCCTCCACCACGCGGCGGATCGCGCGCCAGTCGGCGCGGCCCTTGTAGAACTGGCAGCGGGTGCGCCCGTGGATGGTGATCATTGCCACGCCCGCCGCTTCCGCCCGGCGCGCGATCTCGGGCGCGTTGAGCGCGTCCTCGTCCCAGCCCAGCCGCGTCTTGAGCGTCACGGGGACCGAGACCGCGCCCACCACCGCCTCGATCAGCCGCAGCGCGTGATCGGGTTCGCGCATGAGCGCCGAACCCGACATGCCGCCCACCACCTTCTTGGCCGGGCAGCCCATGTTGATGTCGAGAATCGGCGCGCCGTTGGCCTCGGCCATGCGCGCCGCCTCGGCCATCCACTTCGGGTCGCGCCCGGCGAGCTGCACCGAGGTGTTCGCGAGGCCGAGCCCCAGCTCCGCCCGCTCGCGGACGCCCGGCTTGGCCTGCACCATTTCCTGACTCGCCACCATCTCGGAGACGACGAGCCCCGCCCCGAAGCGGGCCACGAGATCGCGGAACGGCCTGTCGGTGATTCCCGCCATGGGCGCGAGGAACACCGGGGGGTCGAGAAGCCTGTCGCCGAGGTGAATGCTCAACTGCCTAATCCTTGTGCACGCGCTTACAGCTAAGGGTCGCGGAGGATTGCGGCAAGTTCCCACGGCTTCATCGCGCCGATCTCGCCCGCGTCTGCCTAATTCTTGGGCAGCCCGGCGGGGGCTTGCCTCTCCGCCCCGGGACGATAGACAAAAGCGAGCCGAAACGGGATGCCGATGCACACAGCCGCCCTCATCGTCGCCGCGGGCCGCGGCCTTCGCGCCGGGGGCGGCCAGCCGAAGCAGTGGCGCGCGCTGGCCGGCCGGCGGGTCGCGGACTGGACCGTTGACGCTTTCGCAAGGCATCCGCGCATCGGCGCCGTGCGCCTCGTGATCCACCCTGCCGATGCGGGCGAGGTGCCGGCCGGGCTGCCCTGGGTGGCCGGCGGCGCGACGCGGGCCGAGTCGGTGCGCGCCGGGCTCGAGGCGCTGGAGGGCGCGGGCGTGAGCCATGTGCTCATCCATGACGTGGCCCGCCCCTGCGTGACGTCGGCCCTGATCGAGGCGGTGCTCGACGCGCTCGAAACGCATGACGGCGCGGCGCCCGCCCTGCCCCTGACCGACGCGCTCTGGCGCGGCGCGGAAGGCCGGGTGACGGGCATCGAGCCGCGCGCGGGCCTCTTCCGCGCGCAGACGCCGCAGGGGTTCAGGCTCGCGGCGATCCTGGCGGCGCACAGGGCGCACCCGGGCGGGGCGGCCGATGACGTCGAGGTGGCGCGCGCAGCCGGCATCGACGTGGCGATCGTGCCCGGCGACGAGGCCAACCTGAAGATCACCCGCGCGGAAGATTTTTCACGCGCCGAGAATTACTTGCGAGGCAGAATGGACGTCAGGACAGGCAATGGCTTCGACGTGCACGCCTTCGGTCCGGGCGATCACGTGATCCTGTGTGGCCTGCGCCTGCCGCACGACCGCGGGCTGCGCGGCCACTCCGACGCCGATGTGGGCATGCATGCGCTGACCGACGCGCTCTATGGCGCGCTCGCCGAGGGCGACATCGGCCGGCATTTCCCTCCGTCCGACCCGCAATGGAAGGGCGCCGACAGCCGCCTCTTCCTGCGCCACGCCGCCGAACGTGTGCGTGCGCGGGGCTACAGGCTGTCGGGCGCCGACGTCACCCTGATCTGCGAGCGCCCGAAGATCGGCCCCCATGTTTCTGCGATGCAAGCCGAACTTGCCGTGGAGCTGGGCATCGAGCCCGACCGCGTGAGCGTGAAGGCCACGACGAGCGAGCGGCTCGGATTCACCGGCCGCGAAGAGGGGATCGCCGCGCTCGCGACGGCGACGCTGATCTCGCCATGACGCTCACACGCGCCATCGCCACGCTGTTCGGGCTGGGCTACCTGCGTCCCGGTCCGGGCACCTGGGCCTCTGCGGCCGCCCTACCGCTACTCTGGGCGCTGCACGTCCTGGGCGGCTTTCCCGCCGTGGCGGTCGCCACTCTGGCGGTCACGGCGCTCGGCTGGTGGGCCGTGGCGCGCGAGACGGCCGGCGCGGCCGAGAAGGATCCCGGCGAGATCGTCGTGGACGAACTCGCCGGGCAGTGGCTCGCGCTCTGGCCGGTTTCGGCGGGCGCGATGATGTCCGGCGCGCCGGTGCTCGCGCTCTGGCCCGGCTGGATCGCGGCATTTGTGCTGTTCCGTCTTTTCGATATTCTGAAGCTCGGCCCGGTGGGCTGGGCCGACCGGCGTCGCGGCGCCACGGGCGTCATGCTCGACGATCTGATCGCGGGCGCGCTCGCGGCGGCGGGAACCGTCCTGCTCGCCGCCCTGTTTCACCTGTGGCTCATGCGCTGAAGGAGCCCGCGATGACCAAGCCTGACCTGCTGCTGATCCGCTTCCGCGACGCGAAGCTGAAGATCGTCACCGCCGAAAGCTGCACGGCGGGCCTGCTCGCGGCGCGCATTACCGAGGCACCGGGGTCATCGAAGATCTACGACCGCGGCTTCGTCACCTACACCAACCGCTCCAAGCAGGAGCTTCTCGGCGTCTCGGGCGAGACGCTGGAGCAGAACGGCGCGGTCTCGGAGCCCGTCGCGCGCGAAATGGCCGAAGGGGCGCTGGAGCGGTCCGAGGCCCAGGTGGCCCTGGCCATCACCGGCATCGCGGGGCCCGGCGGGAGCGAGACCAAGCCGGAGGGGCGGGTCTGTTTCGGGCTGGCCATGTCGGGGAGTCCGACGCGCAGCGAGACGCGCGAGTTCGGGCCGCTGGGGCGCGAGAACGTGCGCCGCGCGGCGGTGGATCACGCCATGTCGCTGCTCGACGCTGCGGCCGGCGAGCCGCCGCCGTAGAGATCGGCGGCGCGCGCTTCGAAGGCCCGTACGATGCGCTGCATCGCCTCGTAGAAGAACAGCCCCGCGGCGCGCTGCAGGATCCGGTTCTTGAACTCGAAATCCACGTCGAACTTCACGCGGCAGCCGCCCTCGGCCTCCTCGAAGCGCCACTCGGAGTGCATGTGCCGGAACGGGCCCTCGAGATATTCGGTCTTGATGACCTTCTCGACGGGCCAGAGCTCGACCCGGCTGCCGAATCGCTCGCGGAAGACCTTGAAGGAGATGACGAGGTCGGCCTCCATGAGTTCGCCGTGCTCGCCGCCGGCCCCGGTGAGGGGCGACCGCGAGCGCACCCGCGCCGCCGCCGTCCAGGGCAGGAACTCGGGGTAGCGCCCGACGTCCGCGACCAGATCGTACATCTGCTGCGGCGTGTAAGGCAGCGTCCTGGTTTCGGAATGCGAAGGCATGGGCGCGCGGGCGTTCCTTGCGTGACAGTGGCCGCCCATGTCGTATGCTCCGGCGGCGAATTCAAGGGGGACGGAATGGCGGAGCGTCCATATGTCATCGACGAGATGATCTCGGCCAAGTCGATCGCGGCGCGCATCGAGGCGCTCGCGCACGAGATCGCCGGGGAGTTCGCGGGCACCGACAAGCTGGTGGTCGTGGGGCTTCTGCGCGGCTCATTCGTGTTCATCGCCGATCTCGTGCGCGAGCTCGATCTGCCCGTGGAAGTGGACTTTCTCGAGGCCTCGTCCTACGGCAACGCGATGGAGAGCTCGCGCGAGGTGCGCATCCTCAAGGATCTGCGCGGCGAGATCGAGGGGCGCGACGTGCTCGTGGTCGAGGACATCGTGGACACGGGCCACACCCTCGCGCACGTCATGACGCTGCTGCGGGCGCGACGGCCACGCAGGCTGCGCTCCATCGCGCTTCTGGACAAGCCGACGCGGCGCGAGGTCGAGATTCACGCCGACTGGACGGGCTTCGAGATCCCGGACGAGTTCGTGGTGGGCTACGGGATCGACTACGCGCAGCACAACCGGAACCTCCCCTACATCGGAAAGGTCAGGTTCGTCTGATGCTGCCGATGCAATGGTTCCTGCGGATGTATCGCTGGGCGCGGCACCCGCCGTCGAAGGCGTTCCGCTGGACCGTCGGCGTGGTGCTGGTGCTGGCCGCGATCATCGTGGGGCTCGAGGCCTGGCTCGGCACGCCTGAGTGGATGGAGGTCAATCCGCGTCCGCGCGGCGTGCCCATGATGCCCTGATGTGCGCAGATTGCGGGCGCCTGTGCGGAATCTCTGTTATGCATTTGTTGTGACGCTGCGGCACGCTAGGTTCCGTCACGTACGTCCTATCAGGGGAGACGACAGATGATGCTCAAGGCGAAAACCGTTACCGTCGCGGCCGCGCTCGCGCTCGTCGCGCCCGCCGCGATGGCGCAGGACGACTTCGCGGCGCAGCTGCAGGCGCGGAAGGGACAGTTCCGCATCATGGCGCTGAACCTCGGGGTGCTCGGCGGCATGGCGCAGGGCAAGATCGACTACGACGCCGAGCGCGCGCAGACCGCCGCCGACAACCTCGTCGCCGTCACCAGCATCGAACAGTCGCTCCACTGGCCCGAGGGCAGCGACTCCTTCAGCATCGACGGCACGCGCGCCAAGCCTGCCATCTGGGACAACATGGACGACTTCCAGTCCAAGTGGGAGGACGTCCACGCCGCCGCGATGGAGATGCAGGCGGCCGCGTCCGACGGGCGCGAGGCCGTGGGCGCGGCGCTGCAGAACGTGGGCGGGGCCTGCAAGGCCTGCCACGACGAGTATCGCGAGCCGGAAAGCTGATCCGGCGCGATGCGCCGGTTTTTCCTGGTCATCGTCGCGCTCGCCGCCGTTCTCGCGGCGGCGGGCTGGTTCCTGAGCGCGCCCGCGCGGCTGCCGGCGGATGCCACCGCCGGGCTGGAGGGCGACCCAGGGCGGGGCGAGCGCATCTTTCTCGCCGGCGGCTGCGCCTCCTGCCACGCCCCGGAGGACGCCGAGGGCGAGGAACGGCGCGTGCTGGCCGGCGGCCACAGGCTCGACTCCGAGTTCGGCACCTTCGTGGCGCCCAACATATCGCCCGACCCCGAGCACGGCATCGGCGGATGGACGCTCGCGCAGTTCGCCGACGCGATGATGCGCGGCGTGTCGCCGGACGGGCGGCACTACTACCCCGCCTTTCCCTACACCTCCTACGCGAAGATGGAGATGCAGGACGTGGCCGATCTGTGGGCCTTCCTGCAGACGCTGCCGGCCGCGGATGTCGAGAGCGCGGCGCATGACGTGAGCTTTCCCTACAATCTGCGG
Organism: Rhodosalinus halophilus; assembly: GCF_003298775.1. Taxonomy (GTDB): domain Bacteria; phylum Pseudomonadota; class Alphaproteobacteria; order Rhodobacterales; family Rhodobacteraceae; genus Rhodosalinus; species Rhodosalinus halophilus. The sequence goes on from NZ_QNTQ01000008.1 coordinate 223,030, forward strand.
CGCGGCATCGGGATCTGGAAGCGGCTCTATGTCGACGACGCCTTCGTGATGACCCACGCGGGCACCGCGCAGCTCGAGCGCGGCCGCTACCTCGTCGAGGCGCTCGCGCATTGCGCCGAATGCCACACGCCGCGCGACCGCTTCGGCGGGCTCGATCCCGAACGCTGGATGGAAGGCGCGCCGAACCCCTCGGGCGAGGGACGGATCCCCGCGATCACGCACGACGCGCTCGGCTGGAGCGCCTCGGACATCGCCTGGTATCTGGAGTCCGGCTTCACTCCGGACTACGACTCCGCCGGCGGCTCGATGGCCGATGTCATCACCAATCTCGCGCAACTCGAGGCGGCCGACCGCGAGGCGATCGCGGCCTATCTGCTCGCGCTGAACTGAACGGGCGTCATCCGAGACCTCTTGACGGCGAAAGGCAGAGTCTGTCCTCTGGCAGTCGGGCGGCAGCGACACCACATGTCGCACATGGCATGCGATCGCGCCGCCGGTGAAAGGACTGCACAACCAGATGGCTCTGCAAACGCCCCGCCAGACCGTCCAGCTCGACACCGTGCCCCTGCGGCCCCGGCAGTTCGTCTTCGTCCCGCTCGAGAACTTCTCGCTGCACTGCATGGCTTCGGCGGTGGACTGCCTGCGGATCGCCAACCGGATGTCGAAGCGCACGCTCTACAGCTGGCGGCTGCTCGGCGAAGGGGGCGAGGAGGTCACGAGTTCGGCCGGCATCACCTTCCGTCTCGACGGCGACCTCATGGAGCTGTCCCGCGAGGAGACCGTGATGGTCTGCGGCGGCCTCGACGTGCGGCAGGCCACGACCAAGCGGCTGCTCAACTGGCTCCGGCGCGAGGCGCGCAAGGGCCTCGCCGTGGGCGGCCTGTGCACCGCCAGCTACACGCTGGCCGCGGCGGGGCTTCTGGACGGCAAGCGCGCCACCATCCACTGGGAGAACCAGGACAGCTTCGCCGAGGAGTTCGACGAGGTCACGCTCACCAAGTCGATCTTCGTGATCGACGGCAACCGGATGACCACGGCGGGCGGGACCGCCTCGATCGACCTGATGCTGAAGATCATCGCCAACGACCACGGCGAGGAGCTTGCCAACGCCGTGGCCGACCAGCTCATCTATTCCACCATCCGCACCGATCAGGACAGCCCGCGGCTGTCGATCCCCACGCGCATAGGGGTGCGCCATCCCAAGCTCAGCCGCGTGATCCAGATGATGGAGGCCAACATCGAGGAGCCGATCAGCCCCTCGCTTCTGGCCAAGGACGTGGGCATGTCCACGCGCCAGCTCGAGCGGCTCTTTCGCCGTTACCTGAACCGCAGCCCCAAGCGCTACTACATGGAACTGAGGCTGCAGAAGGCGCGCAACCTGCTGATGCAGACCGACATGAGCGTGATCAACGTGGCGCTCGCCTGCGGCTTCGCGAGCCCGTCGCATTTCTCGAAATGCTACCGGGCGCATTACAACACGACACCCTATCGCGAGCGCGGCAGCCACGCGGCGCGGCTGTCGGTCTGAAGCGCGTGAGACGGTGCCCGTCACGAGGTACGTGCGGCGCGTAGGGTGCGTGCTGAGCACGCACCCTACGGTGGGTCAGCCGTCGGCTGCGGGTGCCATGCGGTAGACGGCCCCGTCGGTTTCCGACAAGAACCACAGCGCGCCGTCCGGGCCTTCCATGACATCGCGGATGCGGCCTGTCTGCGGGCCGCGGATGCGCTCGAGCTCTTCGAGCGGCTCTCCGCCAAGACGCGCGATGAAGTCGGAATTGAGCGAGCCGGCGAAGATCTGGCCGCGCCATTCCGGCCAGAGCGCGCCGGAATAGAAGACCATGCCCGAGGGCGCGATCGACGGATCCCAGTAGAACGCCGGCTGCGCCATGCCGGGCTTCGCCGTGCCCTCGCCGATCGGCGCGCCCGAGTAGTGCGTGCCGTAGGAGATCACCGGCCAGCCATAGTTCACGCCGGGTTCGATCAGGTTGATCTCGTCCCCGCCGCGCGCGCCGTGCTCGTGCGCCCAGAGACGCCCCTCGAGATCCAGGGCCATTCCCTGCGGATTGCGGTGCCCGTAGGACCATATCTCCGGCTGCGCGCCGGCCACATTCGTGAAGGGGTTGTCCTCGGGCACCGAGCCGTCGCGCGCGATCCTGAGCACCGCGCCGATGTGGGTGGCGAGGTTCTGCGCCTCGGGCCGGTCGCCACGGTCGCCGATGGAGAAAAGGATCGTGCCGTCCGGCGCCTCGACGAGGCGCGAGCCGTAATGCCGGCCCTCGGTGCTGCCCGGCTCCATCTCGAAGAGCACGCGCAGGTCGGTGAGGGTCAGGGCGCCCTCGGCCAGACGTCCGACCGCCACCGCGGTGCCGCTCTGCCGTCCGAACAGGCCCATGGGCGTGGAGTAGGTCAGGAAGACCTCGCGGCTCTCGGCGAAATCGCGCGGCAGCATCACGTCGAGCAGCCCGCCCTGCCCCCAGGCGGCGATGTCGGGCAGGCCGCCGATCTGCTCCCGCGTGCCGTCGGGCGCGACGCGCCAGAGCGCGCCGCCGCGCTCGGTCACCAGCAGCCCGCCCTCGGGCAGGAAGTCGAGCGCCCAGGGCACGCGGAAGCCGTCGGCGATCATCGTCACTTCGGCCGGGCCGGCCTGCGTCTCGATCCGGCCGGCGGGCTCGGCCGCCTGCCCCGGCCCCGCCGCGAGCGCCACGAGCGCCGCGGCGAAAAGAAGTCTGCGCATCGCTGCCTCCGTCAATTCAGCGTGAAAGATAGGCATGCCGCGGGCGGCTTCCAGTCACGCGCTGACCTGACGGCAATGCGCCGGAGGCGGCGACGGATCACGCTTTTCTTTCACGACCGTTTTTTCTAAGGTCGCGCGGGACATGCGTCCAACAAGGGAGTAGAGACATGAAAAAGCTTCTGCTGGCCTCCGCTGCGAGCATCGTGGCGGGCGCGGCCGCTGCCGAAGACGTGCCGATCGGCATCATCCTGGGCTTCACCGGCCCGATCGAGTCGCTCACCCCGATGATGGCGGAAAGCGCCGAACTCGCGCTGCAGGAAGTCAACGAAAGCGGCAATTTCCTCGAGGGGCACACGCTGGTCCCGGTCCGCGCCGACTCGACCTGCATCGACAGCGCCGCCGCCACCGCCGCGGCCGAGCGGCTGATCACCGACGAGGGCATCGTCGCCATCATGGGTGCGGACTGTTCCGGCGTGACCGGCGCGATCCTGTCGAACGTGGCTGTGCCCAATGGCATCCCGATGGTCTCGCCCTCGGCGACCTCGCCGGCGCTCTCGACGGCCGAGGACAACGGACTGTTCTTCCGCACCGCGCCCTCGGACGCGCGGCAGGGCGCGGTGATCGCCAACATCCTGATGGATCGCGACATCGAGGAAGTGGCCGTCACCTACACCAACAACGACTACGGCAAGGGCCTCGCCGACAGCTTCCAGGCCTCCTACGAGGAGATGGGCGGCACGGTGACGCTCTCGGCCCCGCATGAGGACGGCAAGGCCGACTACTCGGCGGAAGTGGGCGCACTGGCCTCGGCCGGCGGCGAAGCGCTGGCGGTCTTCGGCTACTCCGACCAGGGCGGCAAGGGCATCATCCAGTCCTCGCTCGACACCGGCGCCTTCGATACCTTCGTCATGGGCGACGGGATGTATGGCGACGCGCTGCTGGCCGATCTGGGCCAGTTCATGGAGGGCTCCTTCGGCGCGGTCCCGTGGAGCCAGGGCGAGGGCACCGAGGCCTTCAGCGAGATCACCGCGGCCGCCGGCGTGAACGGCGAAAGCTCCTTCACGCGGGAGAGCTACGACGCCGCGGCGCTGATCGCGCTCGCCATGATGGCGGGCGGCGAGGCGACCTCGCAGGCCGTGGCCGACAACCTGATGGACGTGGCCAACGCCCCGGGCGAAGAGATCCTGCCGGGCGAGCTGGGCCGCGCGCTCGAGATCCTCGCGGAGGGCGGCGAGGTCGACTACGTCGGCGCCTCGAACGTCGAGCTGATCGGCCCGGGCGAAGCCGCCGGCACCTACCGCGAATACAACGTCACCGACGGCGATTACGAGACGGTGCAGTTCCGCTGAGGGGCTGACGCAAGAAGGATCGGACAGCCCGGGGACGCCCCCGGGCTGTTTTTCCAACACCAAGACCGCGGATCACGCGGCGGGGGGTGGCGCTTGATCGAGGTGGAGAACCTGCACAAGCATTTCGGCGGCTTTCACGCCGTCGACGGCGCGACGCTGTCGATCCGGCCGGGCTCGATCACCGGTCTGATCGGACCCAATGGCGCCGGAAAGACGACGCTTTTCAACGTGATCGCGGGCGTTCTTCCGCCGACGTCCGGGCGCGTCACCATGGCGGGCGAGGACATCACAGGCCTGGCCCCGCACGAGCTTTTCCACAAGGGCCTGCTGCGCACCTTCCAGATCGCGCACGAGTTCCACTCGATGACCGTGCTGGAAAACCTGATGATGGTGCCCTCCGGCCAGGCGGGCGAGTCGCTCTGGAACACCTGGTTTGCCCGCGGCCGCATCCGCCGGCAGGAGGCCGAACTGACCGAGCGCGCCCATGACGTGCTGAAGTTCCTCACCGTCGATCACCTGGCCGAGGAAAAGGCCGGCAACCTCTCCGGCGGGCAGAAGAAACTTCTCGAACTCGGCCGCACCATGATGGTGGACGCCAAGATCGTGTTTCTCGACGAGGTGGGCGCGGGCGTGAACCGCACGCTGCTCAACACCATCGCCGACGCCATCGTGCGGCTCAACGAGGAACGCGGCTATACCTTCGTGGTGATCGAGCACGACATGGATTTCATCGGCCGCATCTGCGACCCCGTGATCTGCATGGCGGAAGGGAAGGTGCTGGCCGAAGGCACCCTCGACGAGATCAAGGCCGACGAGCGCGTGATCGAGGCCTATCTGGGCACCGGCCTGAAGAACAAGGCCAAGGCGGAGGCGGACGCATGAGCGGCAAGCTCTATGACGACCGCGGCAACAAGGACCGCACGATCACCAAGGACGGCAAGGTCGGCGAGCTGCGCGCCGCCGACAACCGCCGTGCGAAACCCGTCCACACGCGGGACGCCTTCCTGATCGGCGACGGCATGACCGGCGGCTACGGCCGCGGCGCCGACATCCTGCACGACTGCACCATCGCGGTGGAGAAGGGCCAGATCGCCGTGATCGTGGGCCCCAACGGCGCGGGCAAGTCCACGGCGATGAAGGCGATCTTCGGGATGCTCGACATCCACACAGGCTCGGTCCGGCTGGATGGCGAGGACATCACCCAGCTCACCCCACAGGCGCGGGTGCGCAAGGGCATGGGCTTCGTGCCGCAGAACGCCAACATCTTCACCTCCATGACCGTGGAGGAGAACCTGGAGATGGGGGCCTTCATCCGGCGTGACGACCCTTCCGCAACCATGGCGCAGGTCTACGACCTGTTCCCCATCCTCAAGGAGAAGCGCCGCCAGCCCGCGGGCGAACTCTCGGGCGGGCAGCGCCAGCAGGTCGCGGTAGGCCGCGCGCTGATGACCGAGCCCACGGTGCTCATGCTGGACGAACCCACCGCGGGTGTCAGCCCAATCGTGATGGACGAGCTCTTCGACCGCATCATCGAGGTGGCGCGCACCGGCATCTCGATTCTCATGGTCGAGCAGAACGCGCGCCAGGCGCTCGAGATCGCCGACGTGGGCTACGTCATGGTGCAGGGCGCGAACGCCTATACGGGCACCGGGCAGGAGCTTCTGGCCGACCCCGAAGTGCGGCAGAGCTTTCTCGGCGGATGAGATCGGCGCTCGCCCTCCTCGCGGCCCTGCCCGCAGCGCCCGCCGCCGCGCTCGAGGCCGCCTGCGCCTTTTCGCTGGAATGCGTGGAGGCCGAGGCCTGCGCCGAGACGGACTATTCGCTCACGCTGTCGGGCGGCGCCGACGGCGCAACCCTGTCGGATTCCTCGGGCGACGTCGCGGGCGCGGTGAGCTTCACGCCGTCGGGCGCCACCTATTTCCTGGCAGTCGGCGAGCGCGCGACGCATCTGCTGACCGTCATGGGCCCTGCGGGCGAGACGCGCTACACCGTCCACCTGCCCGCGGCCGGCATGGCGATCACCTATCACGGCACCTGCGAGGCCGCGCGATGAGCCTCGCCCCTGACCGGAGAGATTGACGCATGGATCTCCTGAACGCGATCGTCGCGCTCTCGAACTTCGTCATCATTCCCGCCGTGGCCTACGGCAGCCAGCTCGCCCTCGGCGCGCTGGGCGTCACGCTGATCTACGGGATCCTCCGGTTTTCCAACTTCGCGCATGGCGACACCATGGCCTTCGGCACCATGGGGGTGATCCTCTTCACCTGGTGGCTGCAGGGGCTGGGGGTGAGCCTGGGGCCGCTGCCCACCGCGCTGCTGGCGCTGCCGGTGGGCATCGCGCTCTGCGCCGCGCTGGTGCTGGCGACGGATCGGGTGGTCTATCGCTTCTACCGGGCGCAGCGGGTGAAGCCGGTGATCCTCGTCATCGTCTCGATGGGCGTGATGTTCGTCTACAACGGCCTGACCCGCTTCGTCATCGGGCCGGACGATCAGAGTTTCGGGGACGGGACGCGCTTTCTGATCTCGGCGCTCGATTTCCGCGCCATGACCGGACTTCAGGAAGGGCTCGCGATCCGCACCAGCCAGGCGATCACCCTCGTCACCGCCATCGTGGTCGTCGCGCTTCTGTTCTGGTTCCTGAACCGCACGCGCACGGGCAAGTCGATGCGCGCCTATTCGGACAACGAGGATCTGGCGCTGCTTTCGGGCATCAACCCCGAGCGCGTCGTTCTGGTGACCTGGCTGATCGTCGCGGCGCTCGCCACCGTGGCGGGCACGCTCTACGGCCTCGACAAGAGCTTCAAGCCCTTCACCTACTTCCAGCTTCTGCTGCCGATCTTCGCCTCGGCCATCGTGGGCGGGCTCGGCAGCCCGGTGGGCGCCATCGCCGGGGGCTTCATCATCGCCTTCTCGGAGGTGACGATCACCTATGCCTGGAAGAAGGTGCTGGGCTACCTGCTGCCCGAGAACCTCGAGCCTGACGGGCTCGTGCAGCTTCTGGCGGTGGACTACAAGTTCGCGGTGAGCTTCGTGATCCTGGTGATCGTGCTTCTGATCCGGCCCACGGGTCTCTTCAGGGGGAAGGCGGTATGAGCGAGCGCAGATCCGACAATGCCGGCGCCGGCACGGGGCGCACCCTCCTGCTCTTCGCGCTCGTGGCGGTGCTGATCGTCGGCACCGGCTTCGTGCAGAGCTGGAACACCGCGCTGGTGATCCTCAACATGGGCCTCGTCAGCGCCATCATGGCGCTCGGCGTCAACATGCAGTGGGGCTTCGCCGGGCTCTTCAACGTGGGCGTCATGGGCTTCGTGGCGCTCGGCGGACTGGCTGCCGTGCTCGTCTCCATGCCGCCGGTCGGCGAAGCCTGGGCCGCGGGGGGGCCGCGCCTGATCGGCGCGCTGCTGGTGGGCGCCGGGGTGATCGCCCTCGCCGTCTTTCTCTACAAGCGGATGCAGCCCGGCCAGCTCCGCGCCTTCACGGTCTTCGCCGTGGTGGTGGTGGGCTTCTTCGTCTATCGCGGTCTCTTCGACCCGGCGAAGGAGGCGGTGGAATCGGTCAATCCCGCCGCGACGGGCTATCTGGGCGGATTGGGTCTGCCCATCGTGCTGGCCTGGCCCGTGGGCGGGCTGCTGGCCGCGGGGGCGGCCTGGGTGATCGGCAAGGTGGCGCTGGGCCTGCGCTCGGACTACCTCGCGATCGCGACGCTCGGCATCGCCGAGATCGTGATCGCGATCCTGAAGAACGAGGACTGGCTCTCGCGCGGGGTCAAGAACGTGATCGGCCTGCCGCGTCCTGTGCCCTACGAGGTCGACCTTCAGCAGGACCCCGCCTTCGTCGAGCGGGTGACGAATCTTGGCCTGGATCCGGTGACCGCTTCCTCGATCACCGTCAAGCTGGGCTATTCCGCCTTCTTCACGGTCGTTCTCATCCTCATCCTCATCGCCGCACAGCTCGCGCTCAACTCGCCCTGGGGCCGGATGATGCGCGCGATCCGCGACAACGAAACCGCGGCGGAGGCGATGGGCAAGGACGTGACCGGCCGGCATCTGCAGGTCTTCATCCTGGGCTCGGCGCTCCTGGGACTCGCCGGGGCGATGATGACGACCCTGGACGGCCAGCTGACGCCGGCCAGCTACCAGCCGCTGCGCTTCACCTTCCTGATCTGGGTGATGGTGATCGTTGGCGGATCGGGCAACAACCTCGGCGCCGTGCTGGGCGGCTTCCTCGTCTGGTGGCTCTGGGTGCAGGTCGAGCCCATCGGACAGGGGGTGATGACGCTGCTCACCTCGGGCCTTGCCGAGGACAGCCCGGTGCGCGAACATCTCATGGGCAGCGTGGCGCACATGCGGCTGCTCACCATGGGTGTCATCATGCTGGTCATGCTGCGCTTCGCGCCGCGGGGGTTGCTGCCCGAGCGCTAGGGCTGCGGCGCCCTGCCCTCTGGACCGGGATGGCCGCCCGCGCAAGCCTTGGCGCATGACAGAGGCGACGCGCCCCGCTCCACCCGCGCCGCGGCGCGACCCGGTCTGGCGGCTCGCGCTGCTGATGGTGCTGCTGCTCGCCGCCCTGCCCTTCGCCTGGCATTCGGCGCAGCTGGGCGCACGGGGCCTCTTCGCGGATCTCTCCGAGCGCACGCATCTCTTCGAGGCGGACCGCCCGCTCGCCAACGTCACGATCTTCGCCCATATGGCCGCGGGGGCGGTCATCACCGTGGTCGCGCCCGTGCAACTGATCGGGCCGATCCGCCGACGCTGGCCGGGCCTGCACCGCGCCGCGGGTCACGCGGCCGTCGCCGGGAGCCTGATCGCGGGGGCGGGCGGGCTGGGCTACATCGCGCTGCGCAAAACGGTGGGCGGGCCGCTCATGGACCTGGGTTTCGGCCTCTACGGCGCGCTGCTTGTCCTCTGCGCGATGCAGACGCTGCGGCACGGGCGCGCGGGCCGCGTGGCCGCGCACCGCGACTGGGCGATCCGCCTCTTCGTGCTGGCGATCGGCTCGTTCCTCTACCGGCTGCACTACGGGCTCTGGTACATGGCGACGGGCGGGTTGTGGAGCGCCGAGGACTTCACCGGGGCCTTCGACCGGGTGCAGATCTTCGCCTTCTACCTGCCCTATCTCGCGCTGGCGGAACTCTGGCTGCGGCACAGGCGGCGCATCACCGCCCCCTGAAGAGCCCGCCGAAGAGCCCGCGCACGAGCCGCCGGCCGGTCGTGCCCTTGAGCTCCTGCACCAGCGCATGCCCCAGCGCCTCCCCAACCGTGTCGATCGGGTCGCGGCGCACGGGCCTCGCGGTCGAGCGGCCCACGCGGCTGCCGGTGTAGCGCCGCGCGGCGGTGTATTCGCGGGTCTCGGGCCCGGCCTCTTCCGCGGCGGCCTCTGCCGCCTCGGCCTCCCGCGCGGCCTCTTCGGCCCGCGCCGTCAGCGCCTCGTAGGCCGAGGTGCGGTCCACCGCCGCCTCGTATTTCCCCGCAAGCGGCGACGCGGCGATCGCCGCTGCGCGCTCCGCGTCGGTGATGGTGCCCAGCCGCGAGGACGGCGGGCGGATCAGCGTGCGCTGGACCATGCCCGGGGCGCCCTTGCGTTCGAGAAAGGAAGTGACCGCCTCGCCCACGCCCACCTCGCGGATCGCCGTGGCGGTGTCGAAGGCGGGATTCTCGCGGTAGGTGTCCGCCGCCATCCTCAGCGCGCGGCGGTCGCGCGCGGTGAAGGCGCGCAGCGCGTGCTGCACCCTGTTGCCGAGCTGGCCCAGCACATCCTCGGGGATGTCGTCGGGGTTCTGGCTGACGAAATAGACGCCGACGCCCTTCGAACGGATCAGGCGCGCCACCTGTTCGACCTTCTCGATCAGCGCGCGCGGCGCCCCGTCGAAGAGCAGATGCGCCTCGTCGAAGAAGAACACCAGCCGCGGCTTCTCCGGATCGCCCACCTCGGGCAGTTCCTCGAAGAGCTCCGAGAGCAGCCAGAGCAGCACGGTCGCGTAGAGCCGCGGCGCGGCCATCAGCCGGTCCGCGGCGAGAATCGAGATGCGGCCCCGGCCGGCCTCGTCCAGCGTCATTAGGTCGCCCAGCTCCAGCGCCGGTTCACCGAACATCGCCGCGCCGCCCTGGGTTTCCAGCACAAGAAGCCGCCGCTGGATCGCGCCCACCGACGCGGTCGAGACATTGCCGTAGCGCAGCGAGAGCGCCTTGCGCTCTTCGCCCACGAAGGTCAGCAGCGCCTGCAGATCCTTGAGATCCAGCAGCGCGAGTCCCTGCTCGTCCGCCACGCGAAAGGCGATGTTGAGCACGCCCTCCTGCGCCTCGGAAAGCTCCATCAGCCGCGACAGCAGCAGCGGCCCCATCTCGGCCACCGTGGTGCGCACCGGATGGCCCTGCGCGCCGAAGACATCCCAGAAGAGCACCGGAAAGCGGTCGTAGGTGTAGTCGTCGAAACCGATCCGGCCGGCGCGCTCCATGAAGGCCCCATGCAGGGGCGCCTCGGCGCTGCCGGACTGTGACAGGCCCGCGAGATCACCCTTCACGTCGGCGAGCACCACCGGCACGCCGCCGGCCGAGAAGCCCTCGGCCAGGATCTGAAGCGTGACGGTCTTGCCCGTCCCCGTGGCGCCGGCCACGAGTCCATGCCGGTTGGCGTAATCGAGCCGAAGCCACTGCGGCTCTGCGTGCCCGGGGCCGCCTCCCCCCACGAAAATCGCACTGTCCACCCGGCGTCCTCCCCGCACCTCGCCCGAAGGCGAGAATACTCGGTTAACCATTTCATGCCACTCTGAAATCCGTTCGGGGCGCGATCCCTCCGCACCCGGGCGGACTTCCTCCCTGTCGGACTTGCCGCGCCTCCCCGGGCGCGGCCCTTTTTTTGCGGCGGCGCGGCACCCACCCGTCCTGCCATGCGCCAAAGGATTGGCTGTTGACCGCTGAGTGCAAACTGCGTAGCGTCACCCCAATGACTAAGTCGGCCGGTCCGACGGGGAGTGACACGAACGACTGAAAAGGGGGCCCTGGCCCCCTTTTTCTGTGGCCCGCTCCCGCCTTCGCGCCACGCTTTCCGCCTGACTCCCGCCGCGCCGCATGCTATGCGGCGGCCCAGAGCGCAACGGCAACCGGGACACCATCTTCATGCATCGCAAACTCCAACTTCTGACACTCGCCGCCCTGACCGCCCTGGCCGCTCCGCTGGCCGCGCAGGACACCGACCAGCCGGCGGCGGAGGAGACCACGGAGGCTGCGCCAGGCGAGGATCTGAGCCTCGGCACGACCGACATGGGCTCGACCTACGTTCAGGAAGAGGTGGGCGACTGGGAGCTTCAGTGCATCCGCACCGATCAGGAGGAAGACCCCTGCACGCTCTACCAGCTCCTGAACGATCAGGAGGGCAATCCGGTCGCCGAGGTGAGCATCTTCCGCCTGCCCGAGGGCGGACGCGCCGAGGCCGGCGCCACGGTGATCGTCCCGCTCGAGACGCTGCTGACCGAGCAGCTCCGAATCGCTGTCGATGGCGGACAGGGCAAGCTCTATCCCTTCTCCTTCTGCAACCCGGTGGGCTGCTACGCGCGCATCGGCCTGACGGCATCTGACGTGGAGGCGTTCAAGCGCGGCGCGGTCGCCCGGCTGAGCATCGTGCCCTTCGCGGCGCCGGATCAGACCGTCACGCTGGACCTGTCGCTCTCCGGCTTCACTGCAGGATACGACAAGGTCTCGGTCCTGCAGAACTGAGACGGCTTCAGGACCGGGCGCCGACCCGGCCTGCTGGCTGGTCAGCCGCGGCCCAGCCCCTCGAGCACTGCGCGCGCCGCGCGCAGGCCGGGCGGGGGCCCGCTTCTGCCGAGCCGCTCCATGGTAAGCTCCATGGCCGCCTTCTGCGGCGCCGGGTTCTCGAGCACCCTCTCCAGAGCGGCGGCGATGCCCGACGGCTGGCAATCGGGGCCGATGAATTCCGGCACGACGCGCGTCTCCGAGACCAGGTTGACCAGCGTCACCGTGTCGATGCGCAGCATACGGCCGATGATCTGCTGCGAGGGAAAGCCCATGTCGTAGGCGATGACCATCGGCGTGCCCGCCGCGGCGAGCTCGAGCGACACGGTCCCCGACGCAGCCAGCGCGATATCGGCGGCAGCGAAGGCCGCGCGCTTGGTGGCCGCGTGCCCGGCCTCGCGCGGGTCCAGCAGGACCGGTGCGAGCGGCCAGTCCGCGACCGCGCCGGCCACCAGATCGGCGACGCCGCCCGCGGCCGGCACCACCACGCGCAGGTCGGGTCGGGCCGCGGCAAGATGCCGGAGCGCGATGCCGAAGACCGGGGCGAGGCGCTTGACCTCGCTCGTCCGCGATCCCGGCAGGACCAGCGCCAGCGGCGCGCCCTCCAGGCCGTGCGCGGCGCGAAACGCCTCCGCCTCGGCGGGCGTCGCCTGGGGTTCGGTCACGACGGGATGACCCACGAAGTCGCAGCGCATCCCGGCGGCTTCCATGTAGGGCGGCTCGAAGGGCAGCAGCGCGAGCACCTGATCGACATGCGCGGCCATCCGCACGGCGCGCTTCGGCCGCCACGCCCAGACGGTGGGCGCCACGTAGTGGACGACCCGGATGTTCGACCGCGCCTTGACCAGCTTCGCCACGCGCAGGCTGAACTCGGGCAGGTCGATCGTGATCAGCACGTCCGGCCGCGCGGCGATCACCGCCTCCGCGGTCTGCGCGATGCGCCGCTTGAGCGCGCGATAGCGCGACAGGATCTCGACGATGCCCATGATGGAGATTTCCTCCATCGGAAACAGGCTCTGCAGCCCCGCAGTACGCATTTCGGAGCCGCCGACGCCCTCGAAGGTCACATCGGGCGACAGCTCCTGCAGCCCGCGCATGAGCGCCGCGCCGAGCCGGTCGCCGGAGGCCTCTCCGGCGGTGACGAAGACGCGCATCAGCCCCGCACCCAGAGAAACAGCCCCGCACGATCGCAGGCGGCGACCGTCGCCGCCCGGTCGAGCACGATCACGCCGCCCGCCGAGACGACGATGCCCGCAAGCCCGGCCGCCGCGACAGCGGGCACCGTGCGCGGGCCGATGGTGGGCAGATCCGCCCGGCGGTCCTGATCGGGCTTGGGCGCCTTGTAGAGGATGCCGGCGCGCGCCTCGGCCTCGGCCTCCTGTCCCGACAGCCAGTCCGCGGCACCGCCCAGCATGTCCCCCATCATGTCGGCCGCCCAGCTGAAGGGGTCGCCCGCCCCCTGCGCCGGCGCGCCGCCCCGCGGCGGCGCGAGCCGGGCGAGCATGGCGTCGGTGCCGTCCGCCTGCTCGCGCGCGACCACCCGGGCGCCGCGGATCACGCAGGCCTGCCCCTGGTCGGCCGCGCCCATCTCGGCCACGACCTGTGCGCCCAGATCGGCCTCCGCCGCGGTGTCGGGCCGCGGCTGCGCCTCGGTCAGCACGCCCGCGGGCGGCAGCAGCGAAGGCGCGGCCTCATGTGCGGCGACGATGCCGAAGCCCTCGCCCTCGAACAGCTCGAGCGCGACGCGCAGCGCCCCGTCGTCGCCGCGCTGCAGGGCCTCGCGCATGCGCGGCACCATCGGCCAGGTCAGATCGTCGATCGCGCCGAGGTCGATCGCGGGCCGCCCGATCGCGCCGCAGAGGCAGACCTCGGTCACGCCCTGCGCACGCAGCATCTCCATGAGCCCGCCCAGCGTCTCGAGCCGGAAGGTGATGTCGGGGGTCAGACCCTCGGGCACATGCCCGCGCAGCGCGCAGATCAGCGGCGCGCGGGTCTGGGCCGCGGCCACGGCTGCCGGCAAAGCCCCCTCGCCCGCGATCAGCGCAAGCATGACGCTCAGCCCGGCGTCAGGAAGGAGCGGTCGCTGCCGGCGAGCACGAAGTCCACGATCTCGCGGACATAGGCGCTCTGCGTCTCCTCGCCGAGGCGGCGCGCACGGTCCTGAAAGGCGCCCTCGCCCTGGGCGAGCATCTGGAAGGCAGCGCGCAGGGCGGTGATGTCCTCGCGCGGGACGCCGCGCCGCTTCAGGCCCACGAGGTTCAGCCCGTCCAGCACGCCGCGCGGCGCCTGCACGAGGCCGTAGGGAATGACATCGTTGGTGACCATCGTCACCGCGCCGATGATCGCGCCGCGCCCGATCCGCACCCATTGATGCACGCCGGACAGGCCGCCGACGATCACCTCGTCCTCGAGCACGCAATGACCGGCGAGGGCGGCGTTGTTGACCAGGATCACGCGGTCGCCGATCTGCACGTCGTGGGCCACGTGGCAGCCGGCCATGAAGAGACCGTCATCCCCCACCCGCGTCACGCCGCCCCCGCCCTCGGTGCCGCAGTTCATCGTGACATGCTCGCGGATGCGGTTGCGCGCGCCGATCTCCAGGCGGGTCTTTTCGCCGCGATACTTCAGATCCTGCGGGATCTCTCCGATGACGGCGAAGGGAAAGACGACTGTCTCCGCACCGATCCGGGTCTTGCCGGTGACGACGACATGGCTCTTGAGCTCGACCTCCGGCGCAAGCTCGACCTCCGGCCCGACATGGCAGAAAGGGCCGATCACGCAGCCCTCTCCCAGCCGCGCGCCCTCCTCGACCAGAGCCGTGGGGTGGACCTCTGCGGTCACGCCGCCGCCTCCGCGCCGAGATCCATCATTGCGCTGAACTCGGCTTCGGCGGCGAGATCGCCGCCGACGGTCGCCTGTCCGGCGAACTTCCAGACCTTGCCGCCCGGCTTGCCCCGCAGCGTCTCGAGCCGCATCTCCAGCACGTCGCCGGGCACGACCTTGCGGCGGAACTTCGCCTTGTCGATCCCCATGAAGTAGATCAGCATCCGCCGGTCTTCGAGGCCCATCGACACCCCGACCATTACCGCGGCCGTCTGCGCCATGGCCTCGATGATCGTCACGCCGGGCATGATCGGCTGACCCGGGAAATGTCCCTGGAAATGAGGCTCGTTCATCGTGACGTTCTTGATGCCGGTCGCCGAACGCGTGCCGTCGATCCGCTCCACCCGATCCACGAGCAGAAAGGGATAGCGATGCGGCAGGATGCGCTGGATGAGCTGGATGTCGGCGGTGAGAAGCTCGGTCATGGGGCGCACGCTCCTGGCGATGTCGGGCTCTGCTAGCAAGCCCCGCCGGGCGGGGCAAGGCGGTCAGGGCGTGTCCGCCGCCTCGGGCGGCGGGGCGTCCTCGGGCGCGGGGATATTCGGGTCGATCGTCGCGTCGAGCCGCTCGATCGCCTCCTCGGTGATGTCGATGACCTCGAGGCTCATGAAGACGGACCTCTGCTCGACGATCACCGCCGCGCCCGCCTCGACCATCATCTGCTCGAGGACCGGCCGCGCGGCCTCGAAAAAGCGCCGCCGCGCCTGTTCGCCGCGCTGCGCGAGCGCGCGCGCCTTCGCGTCCTGCTCACGGCGGATGCGCATCACCCGCTCGTCGAAGGCGTCGGCCGCAGCGCGGAAGGCGTCGGGCTCCATCTCGGCGCGACGCTCGGTGAGCGCGCGCTCCTCCTCGGCCAGCTCTGCCTCGATGCGGCGGTTCTCGGCCGCGAGTTCCGCGCCGCGGCGTTCGATTTCCTCGGCCACCTTCCGGCCGAAGGCCGACGCGCTGAACATGCGCTCGGAATCGACGGTGAGGATCGGACTCTGAAGCGTGCCCGTGACGAAGCCGCCCGACTCCTCCGTCTGCTGCGCCAGGGCCGGCAAGACGAACAGAAGCGCCGCGGCCAGAAGCCCGGCAAGTCCTGTCGCGAGGCCCGCGCGCATCGCCGCGCTCAGAACTGCGTCGAGATGGTCAGATCGAAGGCCTGCGTCTCGTCATGCGGCCGCTTGGCGACCGGCTCGGAGAAGTTGAAGCGCAACGGACCGATGGGCGTGTCCCAGAAGAGCGACAGGCCGACCGTCTGGCGCAGCGAGAAATCCTCGTAGATGACGTCCGCGTTCGTCTGGTCCAGCCCCCAGAGCGACCCGATGTCGTAATAGACGCCGCCCGAGATGCCGTATTCCTCCGGCAGGCCCAGCGGGAACTCGGCTTCGAAGCGGGCGACGGCGAACATGTTGCCGCCGAGCGCGTCGTTCACGTCGGCGGCGGTATTGCGCTCGCGCGGGCCGATGCCGTCGAGGCTGAAGCCGCGCATCACCCCCGGCCCCATGAAGAAGCGGTCCGTCACGCGGCTGCTGCCGCTCGAGTAATTCAGCACGCCGCCCTCGACGGTGGCGCGCAGCGTCACCTCCTCGTTCCAGACCCGCGTCTGCGCCACGGCACGCGCCGTGCTCTTGATGAAGGTGTTGGCGCCGCCGACGCCGCCGAAATCCTGCCCGAACTCCAGCAGGACGCCGGCGTTCGGATCGAGCCCGGTGCGGCGCGTGTCGTAGCTGATCGTGTAGCCCAGCGAACTGTTCCATTCCTGACCGCGCGCGGCTTCGGCCTGCACGAGCTGTCCCGCATCGGAGGAAAGCCCGTAGAGTTCGCTGACCTCGGCCGTGTAGCGGAGCGCCAGCCGGGCGTTCGCGGCGATCGGAAACTCGAAGGACGGCCGGATGCGGCCGATCGCGGTGTCGTAGCTTGCCAGAAGGTTGTCCGTCTCGCGGTAGGCCAGGTCGAAATCGAAGGTGAGATCGCGGCCCAGGAAGGCGGGCTCGGTGAAGCCCAGCCGATAGACGCGGTTGTCCACGCCGGTCGAGATCTCCAGCGCGAGGCGCTGTCCCCGCCCGAGGAAGTTGCGCTCCTGGAAGCGCACGATCGCGCCCAGCCCGCCCGAGGTGGAATAGGTGCCGCCGAAGGTGAGGCTGCCGGTCGGCTGCTCCTCGACGTCCACATCGACGATGACCTGCTCTTCGCTGGAGCCCTCGCGCGCCTCGACATCGGCCGAGGCGAAGAGGCCCAGGGCGCGGATGCGCTCGGCGCTCTCGCGGATCTCGCGCGGATTGAACGGGTCGCCCTCGGCCACCCGGAACTGCCTGCGGATCACCCGGTCGAGCGTCGCGGTGTTGCCCTCGATGTCGATCCGCTCGACGAAAATGCGCGGCCCGCGCACCAGCTTGTAGTCGATGTCGAGCGTGAGCGCGCGATCGTTGCGGGTCACTTCGGGTTCGACGCGCACGAAATCCAGCCCCCGCTCGATCGCCAGCCGCTCGAGCCGGGCGATGTCGTTGTCGACGCGGGCGGGCGAATAGGTCTGTCCGGGCCGCGACCGGATCGCCGCCTGGAACGCCGGCACGTCCACGCCCGGCAGGTCGCTCGATACGCTGAGGCGGCCGAAGGCGAACTGCTGACCTTCCTGCACGTTGAAGGTCACGAAATATGCGTCGCGCTCCTGCGTGAGCTCGGCGTTCACGCCTGTGATGCGGAAATCGACGTAGCCGCGCGACTGGTAGAAGTCGCGCAGCAGCTGGCGGTCGAGCTCGATGCGGTCGGCGATCAGCGTGTCCGAGCGGATGAAGGCGCGCAGAATGCCGGCCTGCTTGGTCTCCAGCACCCGGCGCAGGCGCCGGTCGGAGAAGGCCTCGTTGCCCACGAAGCCGATGCGTTCGATCTCGACGACGTCACCCTCGAAGATCTCGAAGACGAGGTCCACGCGGTTCTCGCTGCGCTCGATGACTCGCGGCGTGACGCGGGCGGCGATGCGGCCGTCGGACTCGTAGGCCTCGATGATCGTGGCCACGTCGCGCTCGGCCTGGGACGGATTGAAGATGCGGCGCGGCTGGGAGTCGACGATCCCGGCGAGCTGCTCGTCGTCGATGCGGCGGTTGCCTTCGAAGGAGATGCGGTTGATCGTCGGGTATTCCGCCACCCGGATCACCAGGCGCGCGCCCTGCGGCTCGATCTCGACGGTCTCGAAGAGGCCGCTGTCGAGGATGCGGCGGTAGGCCTGGTTGAGTTCGGCGGCCGAGACCGTCTCGCCGCGGGCGATGCCGGCGTAGCTCAGGATGGTGCCGGGCTGGATGCGCTGGTTGCCTTCGACCGAGACGGAGGTGAAGCGGTAGCTCTGGGCTTCGGCCGGCGCGATCCAGAGGACCGCCGCGAGCGCCACGAACAATGCGAACAATCTCGCGGCCCCTGACCCTGCGCGCCCTCTTGCAGGACCGGCGCCGTCCCCCCAACGCACATTCATCGTGGCAACCCGTTCCGAAATCCCTCGCAAATCGGTGGTATCGGGAACGTGGTGGGTTGTCAAAGCGCGTCGCGCGCCGCGCGCCGCGTGTCGCGAAAGCAGTGCGTCAGAGCAACGCCAGAAAGGCCCCGAGCCCCAGTCCGAAAAGGATCGCCGCCGGATAGATCAGCCAGTCGAGATTCAGCGAGAGCAGCAACCACAGCCCCTCGCGGCCGTCGCGCGTCTGGTCGATGGTCTGCATCTTGGTTCGCCCGTACTTCGTCGCCAGGAAAGGGTTTTCCGCATCATCGGCCCGGAATGCGGCAGCATTGGGGCGCCCGGGCGGCGATTACGGGCAGAAGAGATCGTTGGTCAGCGCGAAGGCCATCAGCCCCAGGATCATCGCGAGCCCGGCCCCCATGAGCACCTGAAGCGCCCGGTCCGACGGCGGCCGCCCCGAGACGGCCTCGTAGGCGTAGAAGACCAAATGCCCGCCGTCGAGGATCGGAATCGGGAAGAGGTTGAGCAGACCGACCGCCGTCGAGAGCACGGCGATGAACCAGATGAAGCTCATCGCGCCCTGGCTCGCCATCGCGCCAGAAGTCTCCGCGATCCCTATGGGGCCCGACAGGTTGCAGGAGCTGATCGCGCCCGTGATCATGTGCCAAAGGCCCGAGAGCGAGCCCTGGATCACGGTGAACACCTGCGCGATCCCCGCCCAGGCGGCCTCGAGAGGCCCGACCATCTGCTTGGCCGGCTCGAAGACCAGACCGCCGATGATGCCGATGCGCCAGTGGGTCTCGAAGCCCCCGCCGGGCTGCGGCTCGTCGGTGCGGCGCGGCTCCAGGGTAAGCGCCACGGTCTCGCCGTCGCGCCAGACCGTCAGATCGAGCCGCGCGCCGTCGGAGCCTTCGACGATCTCCCTCAACTCCTCGAAGGCCGCGATCTCCTGCCCGTTCACGGCGGTGATGACGTCGCCGCGCTTCAGCCCCGCCGCGATCGCGGCCGACTGCGGCATGACCTGCGTGACGATCGGCGGATAGGGATAGGGCCCCGTCACCTCGACCTCGCGCCCGTCCCGCTCGACCAGATAGGGCAGCTGCGGCGCGCGCGGCAGCGCCTCGGAGAAGGCGGAAAAGGCATCCGACCGGTCGAAATCGGGCGGCGCGGTTCCGGCGATGCGCAGGATCCGGTCGCCCTCCTGCAGTTCGTTGACCACGGGGACGTCGCGCAACTCGCCCACCGCAAGCGGTTCGGCCACCTCGCCGCGCGCGAAGATCACCGCGGCGAAGATCAGGACCGAAAGCACGAAGTTGAACACGGGACCGGCCGCCACCGTCAGCGTGCGGGCCCAGAGCGGCGCGCCCGCCATGGTGTGGCGCTGCTCCTCGGGCGACATCCGGGCGAGCGCCTCCGGGTCCGTGCCGCTGGCGGCGTTGGCGTCGCCCCTGAACTTGACGTAGCCGCCCAGCGGCAGCGCGGCGATCTGCCAGCGGGTGCCGTGCCGGTCCATCCGCGACCAGATCACCGGCCCGAATCCCAGCGAGAAGACCTCCGCCTCGATGCCCGTCCAGCGGCCGACGATGTAGTGGCCGTATTCATGGATGGCGACGATGATCGACAGCGCGACGATGAAGGCGACAAGGGTCCAGATCAGCCCGCCGAACTGCGGGATCAGGGTCAGCGCGTCCACGATTGGCTCCTCAGGCTGCTCGTTCCGTGATGACCTGCCCCGCGGCGCCGCGGGCGAAGGCGTCCAGTGACAGCACGTTATCTAGGGTGAAAGGGGCATCAATGCGACCCGGCTCTGACCAAAGACGGGTAAGCGTCTCCTCGACCACCTCGGCCATCTGAAGAAACCCGATCCGCCCCGCGATGAAGCCGTCGAGCGCCACCTCCTTGGCGGCGTTGAAGGCGGCCCCCGAAAGACCGCCCTGCGCCATCACCTCCCGCGCGAGGCGCAGCGCGGGATAGCGCCGGTCGTCCGGCGCACGAAAGGTGAGCTGACCGATCCGTGCGAGATCCAGCCGCTCCACCGGCAGCGGCCTGCGCTCGGGCCAGTTGAGCGCGTAGCCGATGGCGTGCCGCATGTCGGGCGGCCCGACGTGGGCCATGAGCGCGCCGTCGGCGAAGCCCACCAGCGCATGCACGAGGGATTCGGGATGCACCAGGACCTCGATCCGCTCCGGGTCGAGGCCGAAGAATTCGCGCGTCTCGATCACCTCGAGCGCCTTGTTGAACATCGAGGCGCTGTCGATGGTGATGCGCTGGCCCATCGCCCAGTTTGGATGGGTCGAGGCCTCGGCCAGCGTGGCCTGCGCGAGCCGCTCCAGCGGCCAGTCACGGAAGGCCCCGCCGCTCGCGGTGATGACAATGCGCTCGACGGCCTCGCGGTCCTCGCCGACGAGGCCCTGGAAGATCGCGCTGTGCTCGCTGTCCACCGGCAGGACCGTTCCGCCGTGGCGGCGCGCGGTCTCGATCACCAGCGGCCCGGCGCAGACCATGCTCTCCTTGTTGGCGAGCGCGAGCGTGGCGCCCTGTTCGAGCGCGGCGAGCCCTGGCGCGAGGCCCGCGGCGCCGACGATGGCCGACATCACCCAGTCGGCGGGCCGCGCCGCTGCCTCGGCGAGAGCCCCCTGCCCCGCGGCCGCCTCGACGCCCGAGCCATCCAGCGCCGCGCGCAGCGCCGGCAGGCATTCCTCGTGCGCCGTGACCGCGACCTGCGCGCGCGCCTCACGCGCGTCCGCGGCGAGCTGCGCCACATTGCGGCCGCCGGTCAGCGCCACCACCTCGAACGCGCCCTCGGGCGCCCGCCGGACGAGATCCAGCGTGTTCTGCCCGATCGAGCCCGTCGCGCCCAGGATCGAGACCCGTTTCATGTCGCGACCCCCGGCGGAAAATCCACGACCTGTCCCGCGATGAGCACGAAGACCGAGGCCCCCAGCATCCCGTCGAAGCGGTCGAGCAGCCCGCCATGCCCGGGCAGCAGCGCAGAGCTGTCCTTGACGCCCACATGCCGCTTGATCGCGCTCTCGGCGATGTCGCCCATCTGCGCGGCCATCGCCACGGCAACCGAGACGCCGACCAGCCCCGCGCCCGCCTCCGTGACGGCGGCCACGCCCGCCCCCACGGCCGCGCCGCCGAGCCATCCCGCGACAGTGCCCGACCAGGTCTTCTTCGGGCTCACGCGGGGCCAGAATTTCGGACCGCCGATCATCCTGCCCGCAAAATAGCCCGCCACGTCGCTCGCCACCACCACCGCGACCAGCCAGAGCATCCAGATCACGCCGAAATCGTCCCTCAGCGCCATCATGCCGAAGCCCGCCAGCACCACCAGGACCGTGTAGCCCATGTAAAGCGCGCGTTCCCGCGCGATCAGGCCGAAGCCCAGGATCGCCGGCGCGAGCAGCAGCGGCAGCGCGAGCCCGGCCGGCAGGTAGATCGCCGCCATGACCGCGCCGCCCGCCAGAGCGCCCAGGCCGATCCGCCCGCGCCAGCCCGGCATGAGCATTCCCACGAGTTCCCAGACCATGAGCCCGCAGATCAGGGCGACGAGCGCGTGAAAGACGTGGCCGCCCGCCCAGATGCCGGCGGCGCCGGCCGCCACCAGCCCTGCGCCCGTGGCCATGCGGACCGAGAGATCATCCCATTTCGACCCGCCGGCGCCCATCCGCCTAGCGCGCCGCCGCCCCGCCCGCGGCCGTCCTGACGGCGCCGAACCGCCGGTCGCGGCGCGAATAGCTGTGCAGCAGGCGGCCGAACTCGGCGCGGGTGAAATCGGGCCAGAGCGTGTCAACGAACTCGTATTCGGCATAGGCCGACTGCCAGAGCAGGAAGTTCGAGATCCGCGCCTCGCCGCTGGTGCGGATCACCAGATCCGGGTCCGGCAGCACCCAGGTGTCGAGATAGCGCGGCAGCGTCTCCTCGTTCACCTCCTCCGGGCGCAGGCGGCCGCGCGCCACGTCCTCGGCCAGCCGCTGGGTGGCGCGGGCCACCTCGTCGCGGCCGCCGTAGTTGAGCGCCACGGTGAGATTGGTGCCGCTGCAGCCCTCGGTCATCGCCTCGAGCTCGTCCATCAGCGCGATCAGCTTCTCGTCGAGCCGCACCCGGTCGCCGATGAAGCGCACGCGCACGTTGTTGGCCAGAAGCGCCCGCGCCTCGCGCCGGATATAGCCGCGAAAGAGGTTCATCAGACCGGCGACTTCGGCCTGCGTCCGTTTCCAGTTCTCTGTCGAGAAGGCGAAGACGGTGAGATACTTCACCCCGTATTCGGGGCAGGACTCGACGATCTCGCGCACCCGCCGCGCCCCGGCGTGGTGGCCGAAAAGCCGCGGCCGGCCCCGCATGGTCGCCCAGCGTCCGTTGCCGTCCATGATGATCGCCACGTGGCGCGGCCCGCGCGCGGCGATGCTGTCGGTGGCGTCCTCGGCCATCCGCTCAGACCTGCATGATTTCGGTCTGCTTCGATTCCAGCGCCTGATCCACGGCCTTGATGAAGCGGTCGGTCAGCGCCTGCACCTCCTCTTCCCAGAGTTTCTGGTCGTCCTCGGACATGCCCTGCGCCTTGGCCTTCTTGATCTGGTCCATGCCATCCCGGCGCACGTTGCGGATCGCCACCCGGGCGCTCTCGGCGTATTGCGCGGCGACCTTGCCCAGCTCGCGGCGGCGCTCCTCGTTGAGCTCGGGGATCGGCAGCATGATGATCGTGCCGTTGAGCTGCGGGTTGATCCCCAGCCCGCTTTCCCGGATGGCCTTCTCGACCTTGCCGACGAGGCTCTTGTCCCAGACGTTGACGGTCAGCATCCTCGGCTCGGGCACGTTGATCGTGCCCACCTGGTTGACCGGCACGCGCTGGCCGTAGGCCTCGACCGTGACAGGATCCAGCATCGAGGACGAGGCCCGCCCCGTCCGCAGGCTCGCCAGTTCGCTCTTGAGCGAGTTCATCGCGCCCTGCATCCGCCGTTCAAGGTCGTCGGTGTCGATCTCGATCTCTTCGTCTGCCATCGGTCTGCTCTTTCCCTCGGGCGCCGAATTCGCGCCACTCTATCGTCAGCCATGCACCATTGTATAGGTGCCTTCCCCGGCGAGGATGCCGCGGAAACCGCCGGGCTCGTCCAGCGAAAAGACGATGATCGGCAGGTTGTTGTCCCGCGCCAGAGCGATCGCCGAGGCGTCCATCACCTTCAGGTGGTCGGCGAGCACCTGGTCGTAGCTGATGCGGTCGTATCGCGCCGCCTCCGGATTGGTCAGCGGATCGGAATCATAGACGCCGTCCACCTTGGTGCCCTTGAAGATCGCCTCGCAGGCCATCTCGTTGGCGCGCAGCGTGGCCGCGGTGTCTGTGGTGAAATAGGGATTGCCGGTGCCGGCCGCGAAGATGCAGACCCGCTTCTTTTCGAGATGCCGAACGGCGCGGCGGCGAATGTAGGGCTCGCAGATCTGGTCCATCGGGATCGCGCTGATCACCCGGGTGAAGACGCCGAGGCTCTCCAGCGCCGACTGCATCGCCAGCGCGTTCATCACGGTGGCCAGCATCCCCATGTAATCGGCGGTCGTGCGCTCCATCCCCTGCGCCGCGCCCTGCAGGCCGCGGAAGATGTTGCCGCCGCCGATCACCATGCAGATCTCGACCCCCATCTCGTGCACCGAGGCGACCTCGCGCGCGATCCGCGCCACCGTGGGCGGGTGCAGCCCGTAGGCCTGCGGCCCCATCAGCGCCTCGCCGGAGAGCTTGAGCATCACGCGCCGGTAGGTTGTCTTGGGGGGCGTGGGGGCCATGTTGCGCGCGCTCCGGGGCAGCCTTACGATCGCGCGCAACATGTCCGAAAAGCCCGGCGGGTTCAATGCGCCGGCGCGGCCTTCCCCCTGCAAGGCGAAGTTTGGCCCACAAGCCCTTGGCAATGATAAATCTTCCAGCCGATCGCCATGTTCTGATCGCCGGTCCGACAGCGAGCGGCAAGTCCGCGCTCGCGCTCGCGCTGGCGGAAAGACAGGGCGGCGTGATCGTCAACGCCGACGCGATCCAGGTCTATCGCTGCTGGCGCGTGCTGAGCGCGCGCCCTTCCGCCGAGGAGGAGGCGCGCGCGCCGCACGCGCTCTACGGCTTTCTGGACGCAGGCGCCGATTACTCCGTCGGCCAATGGCTGCGCGACCTCGCGCCGCTCCTGCGCTCGGGGGCGCGGCTGATCGTCACCGGCGGCACGGGGCTCTATTTCTCGGCGCTCACCGAAGGCCTGGCCGAGATTCCGCCCGTGCCGGACGACATCCGCGCCGAAGCGCGCGCGCGGCGGGACGAACACGGAATTGCACATCTGCTTGCCGAGCTCGACGCGGAGACCGCCGCGCGCATAGATCAGGCGAACCCGGCGCGCGTCCTCCGCGCCTGGGAGGTGCTGCGCGCGACCGGCCGCGGGCTCGCGCGGTGGCAGGCCGAGACGGGGCCGCCCCTGCTGCCCCTCGGCGAAGCCGTCCCGCTTCGGGTCGATGCGCCGCGCGACTGGCTGGCGGCGCGGATCGAGCGGCGCTTCGACGCCATGCTTGCGGGCGGCGCGCTCGACGAGGTGCGCGCGCTTCTGCCGGACTGGCGCCCAGACCTGCCCGCGGCCAAGGCGATCGGGGCCCCGGAGCTCGCCGCGCATCTGCGCGGCGAAATGACGCTCGCCGAGGCGCGCGCGCGCGCCGTCGCGGCCACGCGGCGCTTCGCCAAGCGGCAGCGGACATGGTTTCGCGCGCGCATGCGCGATTGGACAGGCGTGGACGCACGCGATCTGTGAGCCTGCCGAATGCGGCGGCAAGGCAGGCCCGGGCATGCGCCGGA
Source organism: Rhodosalinus halophilus (assembly GCF_003298775.1). Classification (GTDB taxonomy): domain Bacteria; phylum Pseudomonadota; class Alphaproteobacteria; order Rhodobacterales; family Rhodobacteraceae; genus Rhodosalinus; species Rhodosalinus halophilus. The sequence goes on from NZ_QNTQ01000008.1 coordinate 247,994, forward strand.
TCATGCCGGTGCGGGGAAACCCGGGTTGGCAAACCCGGGGTCGAGGTGCGATGCAGACGATGGGGACGAGAGGAGTCGCGCGACGCATGAGCTTCATCAGATCGCTCACCGAACACCGCGCCTCGGCGCGCTGCCTGACGCTCGCGCAGCTCGCGCCGCGCGGGGCATGGCAGTTGTCGCTGCTGCACGACAGGGCGCAGCACCTGCTCATCTGGACCACGAAGGGCCAGGGGCGCGTCACCGTCGAGGGCGTGCGGCGCGGCGTATCGGTGCACAACGCGCTGTTCATTCCGGCGGGCACGCTCTTCGCCTACGAGATCGGGGCGCAGGGCTTCGGCCTCGCGCTCGAGGTGCCGACCTCGCTGCCGCTGGCCTATCCGGGCGAGCCGCATCACCTCCGGCTTCGCGACAACATGGCGCAGGCCGAGATCACCGGCATCCTCGAGGCGATGCAGCGCGAACAGAGCCGCGGGCAGTCGCTGATGGCCGAGGCTCAGGCGGCGCACGCCGCGCTCGCCTCGGTCTGGCTGCGCCGGCAGATCGACGGCCCCGCCGGCCGGGCGCGCCGTGTCACTGCGGCGGAGGCGATGGTGCAGGATTACTGCCGTCGGGTCGCGGCCGGCTTCCGCTCGGACCGGCTGCCGGGAGATTACGCCGAGGACCTTGGCGTGCCGATGGCCGAACTCGACCGCGCCTGCCGCGACGTCGCCGGGCGCAGCGCCGCCGAGATCCTGACCGAACGCGTCCTGCACGAGGCGCGGACGATGCTGGCGCGTCCGGGCATCACCGCCAGCGACGCGGCCGAGCGCCTGGGCTTCGCGAGCCCGAGCTACTTCGAGCGGTATCTCGACCATCACGGGGGCCGCACGCCCCGCGCGCCGCGCCGGGCCGCCACCGGCAGCTGATCCGCGGCGGCGCTTGCATTCGCCGCGGATGTCGTTTTTTTTCTTTCCCCATGTCGCTTTTGTGAGCCGCTGCGCCGAAAGCAGTCATTGACGCAGCGCCGTAAAGCGTGCCGAATAGATCGGCAGAGGCCGTTGCGACGGCCGACCCAACCCGCGGGCCAGCCACTGCCTGCGGGTTTCGCAGAAGGGCAACAGGGGAGAGTGTGATGACCCACCCGACAATCAACGGAAAGCCCGTGCATCCGGCCGCGCGGATGTACGCGCGCGAATTCCGCGAGGGCAAGCTCAGCCGGCGCGAATTTCTGGCGCGCGCGACGAGCCTCGGCGTGACGGCGGCGGGCGCCTATGCGCTGGGCGGCCTCGCGCAGCCGGCCCGCGCGACCGAAGGCGCGCGCGACGGCGGCACGCTGCGCGTACAGATGGAAGTGCGCGCACTGAAGGATCCGCGCACGGCCGACTGGTCGCAGATCGCCAACATCTACCGCGGCTGGCTGGACTATCTGGTGGAGTATCAGGCCGACGGCTCCTTCAAGCCCATGCTGCTGGAGAGCTGGGAGATCAACGAGGACGCCACCGAATATCGCCTGCAGGTGCGCCAGGGCGTGACCTGGAACAACGGCGACGCCTTCACCGCCGAGGACGTGGCCCACAACATCCGCCGCTGGTGCGAGCGCGACGTCGAGGCCAACTCCATGGCCGCGCGTGTGGCCTCGCTCATCGATGACGAGACCGGCCTGGCGCGCGAGGGCGCGATCGAGGTCACGGGCGATCACGAACTCATCCTGCGGCCCTCGGTGCCGGATATCACGCTCATCGCCGGCTTCGCCGATTACCCGGCCGCCGTCGTCCATCCCAGCTACAATGGCGAGAACCCCGTGGACGTGCCGATCGGCACCGGCCCCTACCTGCCCGAGAGCCACGAGGTGGGCATCCGCTCGGTTCTGGTGCGCAACCCCGACCACAGCTGGTGGGGCACCGAGGTCTACGGCGGCCCGCATCTCGACCGGATCGAATACATCGACTTCGGCACCGACCCGGCCTCGTGGCTGGCCGCGGCCGAGTCCGAGGAAGTGGACATGCTCTACGAATCCGTGGGCGAGTTCATCGAGATCCTCGACGCGATCGGCTGGACCAAGTCCGAGGCGGTGACCGCGAACACCATCGTGATCCGGCCCAACCAGGTGGCCGAGGTCGAGGGCATGCGCCCCTACGAGGACGCCCGCGTGCGCCGCGCGCTGGCGATGGCCGTGGACAACTCGGTCTGCCTCGAGCTGGGGTATTCGGGCCTCGGTACCGTTGCGGAAAACCACCACGTCTGCCCGATCCACCCCGAATACGCCGACATCGGCCCCGCGCCCTACGACCCCGAGGGCGCGATGGCGCTGATGGAAGAGGCCGGCATGGCCGACTACGAGCACGAGCTCGTGTCGATCGACGACGACTGGCGCAAGAACACGACCGACGCGGTGGCAGCCCAGCTGCGGGACGCGGGCATGAACGTGCGCCGCACGGTGCTGCCGGGCTCGACCTTCTGGAACGACTGGACGAAGTTCCCGTTCAGCTCGACCAACTGGAACATGCGCCCGCTCGGCGTGCAGGTGCTCGCGCTGGCCTATCGCTCGGGCGAGGCCTGGAACGAATGCGGCTACGCCAACCCCGAGTTCGACTCCAAGCTGGCCGAGGCGCTCTCGATCGCCGACGCCGACCAGCGCCGCGAGGTGATGGCCGAGATCGAGCAGCTTCTGCGCGACGACGGCGTGATCATCCAGCCCTACTGGCGCTCGATCTACCGCCACTACACCGATCAGGTCGTGGGCGCCGACATGCACCCGACCTTCGAGATCCACGCCTACAAGCTGGGTCTGGCGGCCTAAGATCCGGGACCGGCGGGGCGCGAAGAGCCGCGCCCCGCCGCACCAAACAGAACAACCGGGGCGGACGGGCCGGCGAAGAGCCCGCCGCCGCATGACCGACAGGGGCGCGCATGGGACTGTTCTTTCTGAGGCGGCTGGGGGTGATGATCCTCACCGCGCTCTGTCTGACCTTCATCGTCTTCTTCCTGACGAACCTCTACCCGAACCTGGAGAAGCTCGCGAAGACGCAAGGCAACATGCGGATGACCGACGCCGAGGTCACGCAGTGGCTCGACAATCGCGGCTATCTGCAGCCCATGCCGGTGAAATACGCGCAGTGGCTGGGCGTGGCGCCGGGCTGGACGCGCGAATTCCAGCAGGACGGGCAGACCGTGGTGACCGGGCGCTGCCTCGACGGCGCCGTGCCGGCAGCCGAGGCGGCCGAGGCGCCGCGCTTCTGCGGCATCCTGCAAGGCGACTGGGGCTATTCCACCGTCTTCCGCGACTCCGTGGCCTCGATCATCGGGACGCGGCTGGGCCTCACGGGATACCTCATGTTCTGGGTCATGCTCCTCATGGTGCCCTCGGCGCTGCTGCTTGGTGTTCTCGCGGGCATGCGCGAGGGGTCGCGCACGGACCGGACGCTCTCGACCTTCGCGATCACCACGACGGCGACGCCGGAATACGTCTCAGGCGTCATCCTGATCGCGGTCTTCGCCTCCTCCGCCGTGGGTCTGCGATGGTTCAAGGGCACCGCGACCGCGGCGATGGAGAACCCCAACTTCGAGAACTTCTTCCTGCCCGTGCTCACCATCGCGCTTTACGGCATGGGCTACATCGCCCGGATGACGCGGGCCTCGATGGCGGAGGTGATGACCGCGCAATACATCCGCACCGCACGGCTCAAGGGCGTGAGTTTCCCCAACATCGTGATGAAGCATGCGCTCCGGAACGCGCTGATCGCACCCTTCACGGTGATCATGCTGCAGTTCCCCTGGCTGCTGAACGGCGTCGTGATCGTCGAGACGCTCTTCAACTACAAGGGCTTCGGCTGGACGCTGGTGCAGGCGGCGGGCAACAACGACATCGAGCTTCTGCTCGCGGTCTCGGTCGTCTCGGTGATCGTCGTGCTGGTGACGCAGCTGATTTCCGACATCGGCTACGTCTATCTCAACCCGCGCATCAGCGTCACCTGAGCAGGAGGGCAGGATCATGGAACCATTGACCTGGACCGGCGCGCTCGGCCCCGTTCTCACCCCGCTGATGATGGCCGCCGTGGCGCTCTTCCTGCTGGCGCTGGTCGCCAACTGGGGGCTATCGCTCGCCGGCGCGAAATCGGGCGAGATCGCCTACGAGAACGGCCAGGCCGTGCTCGTCAGCCGCTCGCCGCTCGACTACTCGATGATGGCGATGAAATACGCCATCCTGCTCTTTCTGGCCTGCTGCCTGGCCTACATCGTGGCCGGCATGGCGATCCCGGACCCGCGGACCAAGGGGATCATCGGCACCGTCGCGGGCCGCTTCGCGCCGGTCTGGATCGCGCTGCTCGTCACCTTCGCGCTGTCGATCTGGTTCAAGCGCCGGCTCGGCCTCTACGGCAAGCTCTTCGACTCCGGGATCGGCATGGTGGGCTTCGCCATCGTGATGTTCTGGGTCTTCGCCGCGATCTTCGGCGGGCCGCTGGACTTGATCGTCACCCACGACCCGCTCAACCAGATCTCGGGGCTGAAGAACGAGCCGCCCGGCAGCGTCGTGCCGAACGCCGCGGAAGACGGCTACTATCCCTATTACCTTTTGGGCGGCGACAACCTGGCGCGCGACGTCTTCTCGCGCATGGTCGAGGGCGCCTGGGAGGTGATGAAGATCGCCCCCTTCGCCACGCTCTTCGCCTTCATGGTGGGGATCACGCTGGGCCTGCCGGCGGGTTTCTACGGCGGGCGGCTGGACACCTTCCTGTCCTTCCTGGCCAACCTGATCCTCGCCTTCCCGGTGATCCTGCTCTTCTACCTTCTGGTCACGCCCGAGATCGTCGAGACGGGCATCCCGGTCTACATGGCCGCGGTGCTCTTCCTCTTCCCGATCATCTTCGTCTCGGTGATGATCAACTCGCGCTACTACACGCAGCCCGGCTTCCGCACGCCTGTGCTCGCCGTGGTGCTCGTGGTGCTGGGCTGGCTCTATCTGTCGCTCGTCCATCAGTCGGGCACCAAGATCGACTTCCTGCCCGCGGCGCTCTCGGGACTCGATCTCTTCGACATCCCCGGGGGAATCCTCGTGGTCTTCGTGGCGGTGATGTTCGTGAACTCGCCCACGGTGTTCCGCATCGTCCGGGGCCTGACGATGGACATCAAGACGCGCGACTACGTCGCCGCCGCGCAGACCCGCGGCGAGGGCGTGTGGTACATCATGCTGTGGGAGATCCTGCCCAACGCGCGCGGCCCGCTGATCGTCGATTTCTGCCTGCGCATCGGCTACACCACCATCCTTCTGGGCACTCTCGGGTTCTTCGGCCTGGGCCTGCCGCCGGAGAGCCCTGACTGGGGCTCGACGATCAACGAGGGGCGAAAGCTCCTGTCGATCTACCTCCACCCCGCCCTGCCGCCGGCGCTGTCGCTGCTCAGCCTCGTGCTGGGGCTGAACCTGCTGGCCGACGGTCTGAGGGAGGAATCCTTGCGCGACTGATCCCGGCGCCGCTCGGCGCGCCCTTCGGCCGCTTCTCGCGACGAGCGACCGGAGGGAGCGAGGAGCGCGCCGCAACAAGACCACGCTCCGACGAGGGAGAGGCACATGGCGAAATGGGACTATGACGGCCCGATCCTGGAGATCGACAAGCTCTCGATCTCCTTCTTCACCCGGCTGCGCGAGATCCCGGCGGTGATGGACTTCTCCGTCACCGTCCAGCCGGGCGAGGCGGTGGGCCTCGTGGGCGAGTCGGGCTGCGGCAAGTCCACCGTGGCCCTCGGCGTGATGCAGGATCTGGGCGTGAACGGCCGGATCGTCGGCGGCACGATCAAGTACAAGGGCCGTGACCTGAGCCAGTTGACGGACGACGAGCTGCGCGACATCCGCGGCCACGAGATCGCGATGATCTACCAGGAGCCGATGGCCTCGCTGAACCCGGCGATGAAGATCGGCAAGCAGCTGATCGAGGTGCCGATGATCCACGAGGGCATCTCGGAAAAGGAGGCCTGGGCGCGCGCCCTCGAGGTCGTCTCGGACGTGAAGCTGCCCGACCCGGAGCGCATCATGAAGAGCTACCCCCATCAGCTCTCGGGCGGCCAGCAGCAGCGAATCGTGATCGCCATGGCGCTGATGTCGAAGCCCTCGCTGCTCATTCTCGACGAGCCCACCACCGCGCTCGACGTGACCGTCGAGGCCGCGGTCGTCGATCTGGTCAAGGATCTGGGCCAGAAATACGGCACCTCGATGCTGTTCATCAGCCACAACCTCGGCCTCGTTCTCGAGACCTGCGACCGCATCTGCGTGATGTATTCGGGCGAGGCGGTCGAACGCGGCGACATCGACACCGTCTTCAACAAGATGCGTCATCCCTACACGCAGGCGCTCTTCCGCTCGATCCCGCTGCCCGGCGCGGACAAGACCGAGCGCCCGCTCAGGGCGATCCCGGGCAACTTCCCCCTGCCCCACGAGCGCCCCCCGGGCTGCAACTTCGGCCCGCGCTGCGACTATTTCGAGGCCGGCCGTTGCGATCAGGGCCATATCTTCATGGAGAACGTCGACGAGTCCGGCAGTCACGAAACGCGCTGCCTGCGCTGGAACGAGATAGACTGGGACAAGCCGCTCATCCCCGAGGAGCACAGGGCCAAGACCGAGCCGGGCCAGACCGTGCTGAAGATGGACGAACTCAAGAAGTACTACGAGGTCGCGGCCAACAAGCTCTTCGGCGGCGGCGACACGAAGGTGGTCAAGGCCAACGAGACGCTCTCCTTCGAGGCGCATGAATCCGAGACGCTGGCGATCGTCGGCGAATCCGGCTGCGGAAAGTCGACCTTCGCGAAGGTGCTGATGGGGCTGGAGACGGCGACCGACGGAAAGATCCTGCTCGACAACCGCGAGATTCAGGACGTCCCGATCGAGGAGCGTGACACGCGGACAATCTCCTCGGTGCAGATGGTCTTCCAGAATCCGTTCGACACGCTCAACCCGTCGATGACCGTGGGCCGCCAGATCATGCGCGCGCTGGAGATCTTCGGCGTCGGCAAGAGCGAGGCCGACCGGCGCGAGCGGATGCTGCAGCTGCTCGATCTGGTGAAGCTGCCGCGGGAGTTCGCCGACCGCATGCCGCGCCAGCTCTCCGGCGGCCAGAAGCAGCGCGTGGGCATCGCCCGCGCCTTCGCGGGCGACGCGCGTATCGTGGTCGCCGACGAGCCGGTCTCGGCGCTGGACGTCAGCGTGCAGGCCGCCGTCACCGACCTGCTGATGGAGATCCAGCACGAGCACAAGACCACGCTGATCGTCATCGCCCACGACCTGTCGCTGGTGCGCTACCTCGCCGACCGGGTCATGGTGATGTATCTCGGCCATGTGGTCGAGATGGGCGACACGGAGCAGGTCTTCGCGCCCCCCTACCATCCCTACACCGAGGCGCTGCTCTCGGCCGTGCCGATCGCCGACACCCACGTCGAGAAGAAGCGCATCGTGCTCGAGGGCGAGATCCCCTCGGCGATGAACCCGCCCTCCGGCTGCCCCTTCCAGACGCGCTGCCGCTGGAAGGCGAAGGTGCCCGGCAACAAGTGCGAGACCGAGGTGCCGCCGATGGTGACGCTGGCCTCCGGTCACCAGGCGAAATGCCACCTCAGCCGCGAAGACTTCGACAGCATGGAGCCGGTGATCAAGGTCGCCGCCGAGTAGGGGCGCGCCGCGGCGAGGCGGGCGTGCCTCGCCTCAGCGCCCCAGGATCACGCGCACATAGGCCTGCGTCTCGTCGTAGGGCGGCACGCCGCCATGCCTGCGCACCGCCTCGGGGCCGGCGTTGTAGGCCGCCAGCGCCAGGCGCCAGTCGCGGAAGGCGCGATACTGCTGCGCCAGATAGCGCGCGCCGCCGTCGAGATTCTGCCGCGGATCGTCGGCGTCGACGCCCAGCAGCCGCGCGGTGCCCGGCATCAGCTGCGCCAGTCCCCGCGCCCCCTTGTGCGAAACGGCCCTCGGGTTCCAGCCCGATTCCTGCTGCACGAGCCGCAGAAAGATGTTCTCGGGCACGCCGTGCCGGCGCGCCGCCGCCTTGGCGACCGCCAGCCACTCGCCCCGGTAGCGGCCGTCGAAATCCGGAGCGTTGCCCCATTTCGTCGGCACCTCGGCGCGGGGCGGCTGCAGACGCACCGAGTTGCGGTATTGCTGCGCCGCGCGGCTGTCCAGCACCTCGGTCTGCGAGCGAAAAAGATGCGCGCGGCTCTTCGACGACAGAACGTCGGCCGGCGCTGCGGCCGGCGCGGCCAGCGCGGCTGCAGCCAGCGTGGCGAGAAGTCCCTTCATCCGTCCCGTCCCGTTGCCTGGGCTGGCAGGACTATAGCCGCGCACGGGCGCGCAGGCCAGCCGCGTGTTTTTGGCTTTCCTTAACCACGCTGCGGTGATGTAACGGGGCGCGACGGACGACGGAGGGACGCATGGCAGGCTCGGTGAACAAGGTCATCCTGATCGGCAATCTGGGCGCCGACCCGGAGGTGCGCAGCTTTCCCAACGGCGGCAAGGTCTGCAGCCTGCGCGTCGCCACCTCGGAAACCTGGCGGGATCGCAACACCGGCGAGCGCCGCGAAAAGACCGAATGGCATCGGGTCGAGATCTACGCCGAGCCGCTGGTGCGCGTGGCCGAGCAATATCTGCGCAAGGGCTCCAAGGTCTATCTCGAGGGCCAGCTCGAGACCCGCAAGTGGCAGGACCAGTCCGGACAGGACCGCTACACCACCGAGGTGGCGCTGCGGCCCTACCGGTCCGAGCTTACGATGCTCGACAGCCGCGGTGGCGGCGGGGGCGGCGGCGATTACGCCGGCGGCGGCGGGGGCTACGGCGGCGGGCGCTCCGGCCCGCCCGACGACGGCGGCTTCGGCGGCGGCGGCGGCGGCGCGCGCGATTACGACGACGAGATCCCGTTCTAGCGGGAGGGGCCGGCCGGGCCGGACGCAGAGCCCCCAGCGCGTCCGGCGCCCCGATGCCGATGCCGGCGCCCCGCATCGGGAGATCGCACGGCACACCTCATGCGCGCGCGACCGCGGCGGCGGAGCCATCCCGTGCTTCCTCTTGCCCGAAATACCCTCGGGGGGGGGGTGAGCGCGCGGCACGCGCGAGGGGGCAGACGCCCCCCTGCGGCGGATGGCACAGGCGCGTCGGTCGCCGCTGCGCGGCCTTCCCCTTTCCGGACGCAGCCCCTAGATCACCTGCATGACGTGGTCCTTCTCCATCGGCCGGCTCTTCGGCTCCGAACTCCGGGTGCATGCCACCTTCTTCCTGCTGCTGCTCTGGGTGGGGCTCGTGGCCTATCTCGAGGGCGGCGTGCCCGCGGCGGCCGAGAACGTGCTCTTCGTCGCCGCGCTCTTCGCCTGCGTCGTCGCGCATGAGTTCGGGCACGCGCTCACCGCCCGGCGCTACGGCATCAAGACCCCCGACATCACGCTCTTGCCGATCGGCGGTCTCGCCCGTCTCGAATCGATGCCGGAGAAGCCCCGGCAGGAGATCCTGGTCGCGCTCGCCGGGCCGGCCGTGAACGTCGTGATCTGGGCCGCGCTGGTGCTGATCCTCGGCGCCCAAACCTGGGCCGCCTCGCTCGAGAACCTCGCCGATCCCGAGACCAGCTTTCTCGCCCGCCTGGCGGCGGTGAACCTCTTTCTCGCCGTCTTCAACCTGCTTCCCGCCTTCCCGATGGACGGCGGGCGGGTGTTCCGCGCCGCGCTGTCGCTCGTCACCGACCGGCTGCGCGCCACCCAGATCGCGGCGGCGGCGGGTCAGGTGCTGGCCTTCGCGCTGGGGTTGCTGGGCCTCGTCGGCGGCAACCCGGTGCTTCTGCTCATCGCCTTCTTCGTCTTCATCGCCGCCGGGGCGGAGTCCAACGACGTGGCGATGCGCGAACTCGCCCGCCGGATGCGCGCGCGCGACGCCATGATCACCACCTTCGACAGCCTCTCGCCCGAAGACACCATCGGGGCCGCCGGCCAGGCCCTCATCCGCACGACGCAGGGGGAATTCCCGGTGCTCGACGCGGAGGGTCGCCTGCTCGGCGTGCTCACGCGCAACGCGATCTTCCGCGAGAGCGCCGAGGGCAACAACACCCGCCGCGTCGCCGAAGCGATGGAGACGGACATCCCCTCGGTGAGCCTCGCCACCGGGCTCGAGACGGTTTTCGACGCGATGTATCGGCAGAACGCCTCGGCGGTCGCCGTGGTCCGCGAGGGCGGCCATCTGATCGGCTACATCACCCGCGAGAACCTCGGCGAGCTCATGGTGCTCAACGGGCGGCGCGGCCGCTAGGGCGTGTTGCGTTCAAACGGAAACACTTCGACGACGGGCGCGCGACCGCCCGGGTGGGCGCGGAACGCGCCCGCCTTGGGGGCGGGCGGGCGCGTGCCCGTCGCGGACGCGACGGGCAGGTGAATCCGACCCGCCGCAACATGCTCTAGCGCGCGGCCAGCGCGTCCTCGAGCAGCGCGCGCAGCGGCGCGGCGGGAACCTCGTCGGAGACGAAGGCCTGCCCCACCCCGCGTGCGAGGATGAAGCGCAGCCGCCCGTCCACCACCTTCTTGTCCTGCGCCATCAGCGCCAGGAGCCCCTCCGCGTCCGGCAGCGGACCGGGGATGTCGGCGAGATCCGTGACCATCCCCATCTCGCGGAAATGCGCGCGCACCCGCGACGGCGCCTCCTGCGCGCAGAGCCCCAGCCGCGCGGACAGCTCGAAGGCCAGGACACAGCCGGCCGAGACGCCCTCGCCGTGCAGCAAGCGCTCGGAATAGCCGGTCGCCGCCTCCAGCGCATGGCCGAAGGTGTGGCCCAGATTGAGCAGCGCGCGCTCTCCGGTCTCGGTCTCGTCGCGCGCCACGATCGCGGCCTTCATCGCGCAGGACCGGCGCACCGCCTCGATGCGCGCGGCCGTGTCGCCCGCGGCGATCCCGGGTCCGTTGCGCTCGAGCCAGGCGAAGAAGCGCTCGTCGCCCAGAAGCCCGTATTTCGCAACCTCGGCATAGCCCGCCAGCAGGTCGCGCCGCGGCAGCGTCTCGAGCGCCGCGATGTCGGCCAGCACCAGGCTCGGCTGGTGGAAGGCGCCGACGAGGTTCTTGCCGTGGGCGGTGTTGATCCCGGTCTTGCCGCCCACCGAACTGTCCACCTGCGCAAGCAGCGTGGTGGGCAGCTGCACGAAGCGCACGCCGCGGCGCAGGATCGCCGCGGCGAAGCCCGCCAGATCGCCAATCACCCCGCCGCCGAGCGCGAGGATCATGTCGCGCCGCTCGACCCGCTCGGCCAGCAGCCATTCGACCACCTCGCGCAGCTGCTCCCAGCTCTTGGTGCCCTCCCCCGGCGGCAGGTCCAGGCGTCGCGCGGCGATGCCCGCCGCGCCGAGCCCCGCCTCGAGCGTGTCCCAGTGCAGCGCCGCCACCGCGGCGTCCGCCACGACCCAGACGCGCGGACGGGCGAGCAGCGGCGCCACCTCCCGGCCCGCCTGCGCCAGAAGACCCGCGCCGATGCGTATGTCGTAGCTCCGCGCGCCAAGCTCCACCCGCAACGTCTCGACCGTCATCGCGCCTCCAGCACATCGGGCCGCGTCAGCAACGCGGCGATCACCCGCTCGGTGGTCTCCTCGATGGAGCAGGCGGGCCCTGCCTCCACGATCAGATCGGCCTGCGCATAGGCCGGCGCGCGCTCGGCCAGCAACCGCTCGAGCGTGGCCCTCGGATCGGGCGTGCGCAACAGCGGGCGCGTGTCCTTGTGGCGAACCCGTGCCCAGAGCACCTCGGCGTCCACCCTGAGCCAGACCGCCACACCGCGCGCCCGGATCGCCGCGCGGTTCGCCTCGGACAGGAAGACGCCGCCGCCGGTGGAGAGCACACAGGGCCGACCGGCCAGCAGCCGCCGAAGCACCTGGCTCTCCTTGGCGCGGAAGAAGGCCTCGCCGTCGCGCGCGAAGATCTCGGCCACGGTCAGATTGGCCGCCGCCTCGATCTCGGCGTCCGAATCGAGGAAGGGCACACCGAGACGCTGTGCCACGGCGCGGCCGACCGCGGTCTTGCCCGCGCCCATCATGCCCACCATCGCCACCGTCTTCTTCAGATGCCAGCCCATGCGCGCCCGTCTCGGCCGTCCTTCGCCCAAAATGTCGATCGCAGCGCCTGAATGACGTGAACTCGCGGCAAAGGCCATATATAAGCTTGGGAAAAGAGGCGGAACGGGCAGCGGGGCAGCGATGTGGCGTATTCTCAAGTGGCTGTTCTATCTGGCGGTGCTGGGAGCGGTCGCGCTGGTGATCTACGCCTATGTCGGGCCCTACTTCGGCGCCGATTTCTCCGCTCCGAGCGAGGAGGTCCGCACGCCGGTGCAGATCGATGTGGAATAGGCGCGCCCCGATCGCCGCGACGGCGCTGATCGCGGCGCTGCTCGCAGGGCCCCTGCCCGGGCAGGAGGACGGAGGCGCGCCGCTCTCGGCGATCGAGTGGCTCGAACGGCAGGCGGCGGGCGCGGTCCCGCTTCGGCCGGACCCGGCCGAGCCGCCCGTGGCCAACACCGCCGACGTGCCGGAAGTGAGCGTGCGCCCGCTGGAGACCGGGCCGATGGCCGACGCCGTGGGGCTGTTGCCCCCCTCCGTCACGGGCTTCCCGCAGACGCTCTGGCAGGAAAGCCGCGCGGCAGAGCTCGCGCGCCGCGTCGCGGCGCAGCGCGTGGAGGGACAGCCGGCGATGCAGGCGCTGCTCTACTCGCTGCTTCTGGCCGAGGCGCTGCCGCCAGCCGACGCTGGGCGAGAGGCGCGCCTGTTGCAGGCCCGCCTCGACAAGCTGGCCGAACTCGGCGCGGTCGAGCCTGCGGAGGCGCTGATCGCCCGCGCGGGACCCGAGACGCCCGCGCTCTTCGCGCGCTGGTTCGACCTGTCGCTGCTTCTGGGCGACACGAGCGAGGCCTGCACCGCGATGCGGGCGGACATGCATCTTTCGGAGCGGCTCGGGCCGCGCGTGTTCTGCCTCGCGCGCGCGGGCAACTGGGCCGAGGCGGCCATGGTTCTGGACACGGCGCGCGCGATCGGCGCGATCGAGGAGCCCGTGGGCGATCTGCTCGCGCGCTTTCTCGACCCGGAGGCCGCCAGCGGCCCCGAACTCGCCCCTTCGCGCGATCCCACGGCGCTGGAGTTCAGGCTGCGCGAGGCCATCGGCGCGCCGCTGCCGACCTCCGCGCTGCCCCTTCGCTTCGCGGTCACGGCGCTCGGCGGCGACGCGGGCTGGCGGGCCGAGATCGAAGCCGCCGAGCGGCTGGCGCGTCACGGCGCGATCTCGGAAAACCGCCTGCTGGGCATCTACACGCAGCGCGCGCCGGCCGCTTCGGGCGGCGTCTGGGACAGGGTGGCGGCCGTTCAGCGACTCGATGCCGCGCTCGCGCGTGGCGATGCGGGTGCTCCGGGCCGCGCCCTCGTCGAGGTCTGGCCGCTGATGCGGGCGGCCGGGCTGGAGGTGCCGCTCGCGCGGCTCTTCGGCGCCGAACTGGCCGCGCTCGGGCTCGACGGCAAGGCCGGCGAGATCGCCTTCGAGGCGGCGCTGCTGTCGCCCGACTACGAGCGTCTCGCACGGGAGCTGCCCGCGGAAACGCCGCAGGCGCGTTTTCTCGCCGCGCTCGCTGCGGGCACGCCGGGCCGGGCCGAGGCGCCGGACGCACGCGCCGAGGCCATCGCCGAGGGCTTCGCCGCCGCGCCCCCGCCCGAGCTCGCCCGCATGATCGAGGCGGACCGGCTGGGCGAGGCGATCCTGCGGGGGATGGAGCTCTATGCCTCGGGGCGGGCGGGCGATCTGCCCGATCTCGCGGCCGCGCTCGCCACCTTCCGCACCGTGGGGCTGGAGGACACGGCGCGCCGGGCGGGCATAGAGGCGATGCTGCTGGGCCGGGGGCGATGACGGACGCGCGCTGGATCTCGGCCTTTCTCGAGGCGCAGGCGGCCGAGGCCGGCGCCGCGGAGAACACGCGCCTGGGCTACGGCCGCGACCTCGCCCATTTCGCCGGCTGGCTGGAACGTAGCGGCAAGACGCTCGCTGCGGCCGGCCGCGCGGAGATCGAGGGTTATCTCGCCGATTGCGAGGCGGACGGGCTGGCGCAGGCGACCCGCGCGCGTCGGCTTTCGGCCATCCGGCAGCTCTATCGCTTCGCCTTTTCCGAGGGCTGGCGCGACGACGACCCGGCAGCGCCGCTGCGCGGCCCGGGCAAGCCGCGCACGCTGCCCGGCACCCTCGCCCATGCGGAGGTGGACGCGCTGCTCGCCGCGGCCGAGGCGCATGGCCGCGATGCGGCCGAGCGCGCGCGCACGCATTGCCTGATGCAGCTTCTCTATGCCACCGGCATGCGCGTGAGCGAACTGGTGGCGCTGCCGGTCGAGGCTGCGCGGGGCGATCCGCGCATGCTGCTCGTGCGCGGCAAGGGAGGGCGTGAACGCATGGTGCCGCTCTCGCCGCCGGCCCGCGCCGCGCTGGCCGACTGGCTGCCGATCCGCGACGCGGCCGAGGAGACGGCCGCGCGCGCCGCGCGCCGGCCGCCGTCGCGCTTTCTCTTTCCCTCGCGGGGCAAGGCGGGGCATCTGACGCGTCACCGCTTCTGGGGCATCGTCAAGGAACTGGCCGCCACCGCCGGGATCGACCCGGCGCGGGTGTCGCCCCACACGCTGCGCCACGCCTTCGCCACCCATCTGCTCGAGGGCGGCGCGGATCTGCGCGCGATCCAGACCCTGCTCGGCCATGCCGACCTCTCGACCACGGAAATCTACACGCATGTGCTCGAAGAGCGGCTGCGCGCGCTGGTGCACGCGCACCACCCGCTCGCCCGCGAGACTTGATCGGCGCGCCTGCGCTTCCCATAACCCTTTCGTTTCGGACAAACACGGACCCCTTCATGGACCCCTCGCAAACCGCAGTCGACGGCGCCCCCTGGCTGATCGCCGGATCGATCCTTTTGTTGCTGGTGCTCTCCGGCTTCTTCTCGGGCTCGGAGACGGCGCTCACCGCCGCCTCGCGCGGCAAGCTGCGCTCGCAGGCCGACAAGGGCTCGAAGGGCGCGGCGCTGGCGCTGAAGATCACCGAGGACAACGAGCGGCTGATCGGCTCCGTGCTGCTGGGCAACAACCTGGTCAACATCCTCGCCGCGTCGCTCGCCACGGCGCTCTTCACCCAGCTCTTCGGCGAGTCGGGCGTTGCGCTCGCCACGCTGGTGATGACGCTGCTGGTGCTGATCTTCGCCGAGGTGCTGCCCAAGACCTACGCGATCACCAACGCCGAGACCGCGGCCTCGCTCGTCGCGCCGGTCATCCGCGTGGTGGTGCAGGTGTTCTCGCCCATCGTCTCCGCCGTGCGGCTCTTCGTGCGCGGCGTGCTGCGACTCTTCGGCGTGCGCACGGACCCCGACAGCCACATCCTCGCCGTGCGCGAGGAGATCGTGGGCGCGCTGCAGCTGGGCCACGCCGAAGGCGCGGTCGAGAAGGAGGACCGCGACCGCATCCTCGGCGCGCTCGATCTTTCCGAACGCACGGTGGAAGAGATCATGCTGCACCGCTCGCGCATCGAGATGATCGACGCGGACGCGGAACCGGCCGAGATCCTGCGCCAGTGCCTGGAAAGCAGCCACACCCGCCTGCCGGTCTTTCAGGGCGACCCCGAGAACATCGTCGGCGTGATCCACGCCAAGGATCTGCTGCGCGCGCTCTATCGCCGGATGGAGGCCACCGAGCGCGAGGTGACGCTCGCGCAAGTGCTGGCCGAGTTCGATCTCTCCGAAGTGGCGATGGAACCCTACTTCATCCCCGACACCACGACGCTCGACGAGCAGATGCGCCAGTTCCTGCGCCGCCGCACGCATTTCGCGCTGGTGGTGGACGAATACGGCTCGCTCGAGGGGCTGATCACGCTCGAGGACATCCTCGAGGAGATCGTGGGCGAAATCACCGACGAGTTCGACCCCGATGCCGATCATCCGATCCGCAAGGCCGAGGACGGGCAGTTCCTGGTCGACGGCGCCATGACGATCCGCGACCTCAACCGCGCCACCGACTGGAACCTGCCCGACGAGGAGGCCAACACCGTGGCCGGCCTTGTGATCCACGAGGCGCAGACCATCCCCACGGTGGGCCAGGTCTTTTCCTTCCACGGCTTCCGCTTCGAGGTCGCGGGACGCAAGGACAACCGGATCACCCGTCTGAAGATCCGGCCGCTCTGAGCGATCCTGCGGCGCGGCCTTGCGGCCGCACGTCCTCTGGCACTTCGTGCGGGCGAGGGGCGCTGCCCCTCGCGCTCCCCGGGATATTTGACACAAGGAGAAGCAAGGGGAGGCGGTGCCGGCTCCTTCTTCTTGGCGCAAGTATCCCGGGGGAGTCGCGCGCGCCGGCGCGCGACGGGGCCAGCGCACCGGCCCCGGCCGGATCCGGGAGCGACATGGAGTGTCGCCTGGGGACTTGTCAGACGCTGCCCCGCACCCGAGTGTGCCACGGAAACCTGTCGGAGGGATCTCATGAGGACCACCACCCGTGTCGCGGTGATCGGCGGCGGCGTCGTCGGCGCGAGCGTGCTCTATCACCTGACCAGGCTCGGCTGGAGCGACGTGATGCTGATCGAGCGCTCCGAGCTCACCTCCGGCTCGACCTGGCACGCGGCGGGGGGCTTTCACACGCTCAACGGCGACACCAACATGGCGGCGCTGCAGGGCTACACGATCCGGCTCTACAAGGAGCTCGAGGAGCTCACGGGCCTCTCCTGCGGGCTGCATCACGTGGGCGGCGTGACGCTCGCCGAGGACCGGGACCGCTTCGACATGCTGCTCGCCGAGCGGGCGAAGCACCGCTACATGGGGCTCGACACCCACATCGTCGGGCCGGAGGAGATCCGGCAGATCGCGCCCATCACCAACACCGAGGGGATCGTGGGCGGGCTCTACGACCCGCTTGACGGGCATCTCGACCCCTCGGGCACCACCCACGCCTACGCCAAGGCCGCCCGGATGGCGGGGGCGGAGGTGGTCACCCACTGCATGGTGCGCGAGACCAACCAGCGCGCCGACGGCACCTGGGACGTGGTGACCGACAAGGGCACGATCCACGCCGAGCACGTGGTCAACGCCGCCGGGCTCTGGGCGCGCGAGGTGGGGGAGATGGCGGGGATCTACTTCCCGCTCCACCCGATGGAGCACCAGTACGTCGTCACCGACGAGGTGCCCGAGATCTACGAGCGCGACCGCGAGCATCCGCATGTCATGGACCCGGCGGGCGAGAGCTATCTGCGCCAGGAGGGCCGCGGGCTCTGCATCGGCTTCTACGAGCAGCGCGCGAAGCCCTGGGCGGTGGACGGCACGCCGTGGGACTTCGGGCACGAGCTTCTGCCCGACGATCTCGACAAGATCTCCGACAGCATCGAATTCGCCTACCGCCGCTTCCCGGTGCTGGAGCGCGCCGGGGTCAAGAGCGTGATCCACGGCCCCTTCACCTTCGCCCCCGACGGCAACCCGCTCGTCGGGCCGGTGCCCGGCGTGCGCAACTACTGGGCCGCCGTGGGCGTCATGGCGGGGTTTTCGCAGGGCGGCGGCGTGGGGCTCATGCTCGCGCAGTGGATGGTCGAGGGCGAATGCGAGCGCGACACCTTCGCCATGGACGTCGCGCGCTACGGCGACTGGATCACGCCGGGCTACACGCGGCCCAAGGTCGTCGAGAACTATCAGAAGCGCTTCTCCGTCGCCTACCCGAACGAGGAGCTGCCCGCCGCGCGGCCCTTCCGGCAGACGCCGATGTACGACGTCTTCGACGCGATGGGCGCCGTCTGGGGGCACCAGTACGGGCTGGAGGTCGTCAACTACTTCGCGACAGGCGACGAGCCGCGGTTCGAGACGCCGAGCTTCCGCCGCTCGAACGCCTGGGAGGCGACGCGGCGCGAGGTGCAGGCGGTGCGCGGCGCCGTCGGCATCAACGAAACGCACAACTTCGGCAAGTACCGCGTGGCGGGGCCGAAGGCGCGCGCCTGGCTCGACCGGATCATGGCCGGTCGCATCCCCGCGCCGGGGCGGCTCGCGCTCACGCCGATGCTCTCGCCCAAGGGCCGGCTCTGGGGCGATTTCACCGTCTCCTGCATAGACGAAGAGACCTTCCAGCTGACGGCGAGCTACGGCGCGCAGGCCTTCCACATGCGCTGGTTCCTGCAAAACATGGAAGAGGGCGTGACGGTCGAGAACGTCTCTGACCGCGTCACCGGCTTCCAGATCGCGGGGCCCAAGGCGCGCGAGGTTCTGCAGTCGGTCACGCGCAGCGACATTTCCGACATGCGGTTTCTGGATGTGCGGCATCTGACTCTGGGCATGGCGGACTGTCTCGTGCAGCGGGTCAGCTACACCGGCGATCTGGGCTACGAGATCTTCTGCGACCCGATGGTGCAGCGCGCGCTCTGGACGACGCTGTGGGAGGCGGGACGCCCGCACGGCATGAAGCCCTTCGGCATGCGCGCGATGATGTCGCTGCGGCTCGATCGTTTCTTCGGCTCCTGGGGGGCGGAATACTCGCCCGACTACACCGCGGCGGAGACGGGCCTCGACCGTTTCATCTCGTGGAAGAAGAACGTCGATTTCGTCGGGCGCGAAGCTGCCGAGCGGGAACGCAGGAACGGCGCCGCACGCACGCTCCGGCCCTTCGAGGTGGATGCGCTGGATGCCGATGTGCACGCCTACGAGCCGATCTGGATCGGGGGCGAGGTCAAGGGGTTCTGCACCTCGGGCGGCTATTCGCACCATGCCGACACGGCGGTCGCTCTGGGACTGATCCCTGCGGAGGCGGCGCAGCCGGGTCTCGAGGTCGAGATCGAGATCCTGGGCGAGATGCGGCCCGCACGCATGCTCGAGACACCGCTCTTCGACCCTGACGGCGCCCGCCTGCGGGGCTGAAGCCCCGCAGCCTTGCCGGAACCATCGGGTTGCGACATTCTCCCGCCGGGAAGGCGCTGCGCACGACGCAGCGCCGGCCGAGCGCGAACCGGGGAGCGAGACAATGCCGGACGTGGGGATCCTGATTCCCGCCGCGGGCGCATCCTCCCGCATGGGCGGGCGCGACAAGCTGCTCGAGCCGGTGCTGGGCTTTCCGCTGCTGTCCTTGATCGCGGCCCGGGCGCGCGAGGCCACCCCGGTGGTCTGCGTCGCGCTGCCGGGGAAGGACGGCCCGCGTCACCGGACGATCGCGGGCCTGGACGTCGATTGGGTCGATGTGCCGGACGCCGCAGAGGGCATGGCCGCCTCGCTGCGCGCCGGGCTTGCCGCCATGCCGACGCAGCTCGACGGCGTGATGATCCTGCCCGCCGACATGCCCGAGATCGACGCACCCGACATGCGCGCCCTGATCGACGCCTTCCGCGCCGAGCCCGCGATCTGGCAGGCGACGGCTGAGGATGGCACGCCGGGCCATCCGGTGATCTTTCCCGCGGACCTTCTTGACGAAGTCGCGAAGGTGAAGGGGGACCGGGGCGCCCGAGACGTCCTGGCCGCCCATCCCGACCGGATCAGGCGGCTCGCCCTGCCCGGCCGTCGCGCGCTGATCGACCTCGACACGCCCGAGGATTGGGCGCGCTGGCGCAGAGCGTCGGCCTGAGGCTCAGGCGTTCGCCTCGCGGATCTTCTCGGCGGCCTGCTTGTCGTAGGTCACGCCCTTCTCGTCGAAGAGCTGGTCGAGCTCGCCCGAGAGCGTCATCTCGGTGATGATGTCGCAGCCGCCCACGAACTCGCCCTTCACGTAGAGCTGCGGGATGGTCGGCCAGTCGGAGTAGTCCTTGATGCCCTGCCGGATGTCCTCGTCGGCGAGCACGTTCACGTCGGTGAACTCCACGCCCATGTAGTTCAGCACGCCGGCCACGCGGCTGGAGAAGCCGCACTGCGGCATGGATTTCGTGCCCTTCATGTAGAGCACCACGTCGTTGGACTTCACCAGTTCGTCGATCCGGGTCTTGGTGTCGCTCATCTCCGGTTCTCGCCTCTCGCTGTCGTGGGGCCCCTCGCCCGTGTCATCCGTGTCCTCGTCGGCGGCCTGGTCCGGCGCCGTCTCGCTCTCGTCCGGCTCAGACGCCGGCGGTTCCTCGTAGCTCGGCGCGTCCTCGTTGAACTCGAAGGCCGCGCGCGGATCCTCCGGCTCGTCCAGGTCGCGGCGACGCCGATACTCGTGCACACCCGCGAAGACGAAGACCGAACCGAACGCTGCGAGTATGATCCATGGCAGCCATTCCAGCATGAAACCTCAATCGGGCGCCTTGGTGGTCAGCGCCAATGCATGAAGATCGCCGTGCGAGCCGGCCATCTTTTCCTTGAGCGCGGCATAGACGGCGCGTTGTTGCTGCACCCGGTTCTTGCCGCGAAAACTCTCGTCGATCACCTCGGCGGCGTAGTGGTTACCGTCTCCGGCGAGATCGGTGATGGTGATCCGCGCCTCGGGAAAGGCCGCGCGGATCAGCTCCTCGATCTCCTGCGCCTGCATCGGCATGGGCAAGGCTCTCCATCGTCCGTGTCGGTCGAGACTTAATCTCGCCCCGCGCGGCGCGCAAGGGAGCGGCCGCCGCCCGCTCAGGCACGGTAGGCGCGCGCGGCGGCGGCGATCCAGACGGCGGCCAGCGCGAAGGAAAGCACGGCATTCCAGCCCGCCATGCTCAGCCCCCCGAAGCTCCAGGCGATCTCGTCGCAGCGCACGACCGGCGCGGCCATGATCCGTGCGGCCAGTTCCTCGACCGAGAGCGCGCCGATGTCTCCGCTGCCCGAACAGGTCGCGGGCCCCTGCCACCAGCCCTGCTCGACGCCCACGTGATAGACGCCCAAGCCCCCCGAGGCACCGGCCGCGACCGCCCCGAAGAGCGGCAGCACCGCACCGGGCAGCATGAGCCCCAGCCCGCCGAGCGCCACCGCCGCGGCATGCGGCCAGCGCTGCCACAGGCACAGCGCACAGGGCGCGAGCCCGCCCAGATGCTGGAAGGCGAAGGCGGCCGCGAGCAGCAGCGCGGAGCCGCCGGCGGCGATCAGGATGAGCCGATTGCGCGTCACAGAACCCTCAGAACGGCGAAGCCCCCGAGCAGGAGACCCACGAACAGCGCGAACATAAGGCCCAGACGGCGCTCGATGAAATCACGGATCGGTGCGCCATAGGCGCGCAACAGCGCCGCCACGACGAAAAAGCGCAGGCCCCGCGCCAGCACCGAGGTGACGAGGAAGGTGGCGAGGTTCAGCCCCGTCCATCCGGACATGATGGTGATGACCTTGTAGGGAAAGGGCGTGACGCCCGCGGCCAGCACCGCCCAGAACCCCACGCCGTTGAAGGTCTCGTTGAAGGCGGCCATCGCCTCGTCCTTGCCGAGCGCCTCGAGCACGGGCCGGCCCACCGACTCGTAGGCGAAGGCGCCGATGGCATAACCCGCGAGCCCGCCAAGCACCGACGAGATCAGCGCCACCCCCGCGATCGCCCAGGCGCGCTGCGGCGCCGCCAGGATCATCGGGATCATCAGCACGTCCGGCGGAATCGGAAAGACCGAGCTTTCCGCGAAGGACACGACCGCGAGCACCCAAAGCGCTCGCGGATGCTCCGCCATGCTGAGCGTCCAGTCGTACAGCGCCCGTATCATCCTCACCCGCCCGCAGCCGCCGCCGGCGAAAGACCACGCGGCCGCGCTCCGGTCAACCACCCACCCACTGGACGCCACAGACGCAGGCAGGTAGTGCTGAACGCGTGCCCAAGTGGCGGAATGGTAGACGCAGGGGATTCAAAATCCCCCGGCCTTTGGCCGTGCGAGTTCGAGTCTCGCCTTGGGCACCAGGCATGCATCGGCTCGGGTCGTCCCTGCGCTTATCGACGTCCCCCGGGCCTGCCACGCGCCCGGAGGTCGGGCAGACGCGGTGCATGCTTTTCCGGCGGCGAGCGAGACGGACACGGACCGGACGCGGCCGGCCCCGCGCGTGTGCGAATTACCATGTGCAGTGCCGCCGGTCTGCTGCTCCGGTGCGGGCGAATCGAGGCCGCCTGCCGGCTCTGCGCGGCGTCGCGCGCCCTCCGCAAGGGGCCGCGACATTGGCGCGCAGGTCGAGATTCTTCGGTTCGGCGGTTGATTTCCGAGCGAATTGATAGCACGTTCGCGACGCTGCTGGCCGGAAACCGACATCTCCGGCTGGCCGGGGTGTGTGCGCCGAAGCCCGCGAAAGGGCTCGCGCCAGGATGTGCTGAACGCGCCCGACGGCGCGTCGCGATGAGGCCCCGGAAACTCACGCAAGTGAATGAAAGCGAGGTCACTCGATGAAACGTCTTTGCAAGCTGGCCGCGGTCGCGGGCCTGGCGATGCCGGCCGCCGCGCAGGCGCAGCAGGACTGCGGCGAAGTCTCCATCGCCCAGATGAACTGGGCGGCCGCCAACGTCACCACCGAGATCGCGCAGTTCCTGCTCGAGCAGGGTTACGGCTGCGACGTGGCGCTGGTGCCGTCCGACACGATCCCGGCCGTCACCTCCGTTTCGGAGAACGGCGAGCCGGATGTCGTCACCAACCTGTGGCTCAACTCGGCCGGCGACGCCTATCGCAAGCTCGAAGAGGGCGGCACGATGAAGCGTGTGAACAACGTGCTGGAGCCCGGCGGCGTCGAGGGCTGGTGGATTCCCACCTATCTCGCCGAGGAGCATCCAGAGCTCACGACGATCGAGGGCATCATGGAGAACCCCGAGCTCGTGGGCGGGCGCTTCAACAACTGCCCCGACGGCTGGGGCTGCCGCGTCGTCTCCGACAACCTCGTCGAGGCGCTGGACCTCGAGGAGGCCGGCATCGAGGTGTTCGACCACGGCTCGGGCGAGACCCTCGCCAGCTCGATGGGCTCGGCCTTCGAGGATGAAGAGCCCTGGTTCGGCTACTACTGGGGGCCGACCGTGCCGATGGGCAAATACGACATGACGCGGGTCGATCTGGGCGAGGTCGATGAAGAGATCCACGGCCGCAACCAGAACCCGGACACCGAGAACCCGGGCGTGTCGGACTTCCCCTCGGCGCCGATCCTGACCTCGGTGACGACCGACTTCGCGGAGAACAACCCCGAGGTGACCGAGTTCTTCTCGAACATGAGCTTCGAGACGAGCACGATGAGCAGCCTGCTCGCCTGGCAGGACGAGAACAACGCCTCGGCCGACGAGGTCGCGGCCTACTTCCTGCAGAACTATCAGGACGTCTGGTCCGGCTGGCTGAACGAGGAGGCGCGCGCCAACCTCGCCAACCTGCTCGACCAGGGCTGACCTGCGCGCAGCGCGCATCCGGCGGGGCCTGGGGCACGGGCCCCGCCATTTCATGACTTTCCGTTCAACACCTAGGCGAGGACGGCCGCCGCGCGTGGCCGGGAGAGGACGATCATGGCGACATATGACTGGCTCTTCAGCACGCTCGGCCTCGAGCAGTGGTGCGGCGCGTCCGGCGGCTCCGCGCCGACGTCGCTTTCGGATCTGGCCGCGCAGTCGCGCGGCGAGACGGGCGAGCAGGCGGTGGACATCTGGGAACTGCCCTTCCCGTCGATGGACGCGCTCAACGACGCCTGCCCGGCCTTTCCGCAGTCGCGCGAGCTGACGCTCGGGCTCGAGGAAGGCTTCCTCGACATCAAGGACACGCTGTCGGTCGTGCTCGACCCGATCACGCAGCCGCTGTCATGGGCGCTCGACGCGGCGCTTTACGGTATCCTGAACACGCCGTGGTGGATCGTGATCCCGCTTTTGCTGGCGATCACCTGGGCGGTGTCGCGGTCCTGGGGGCTGCTGGCCTTCGTGGCGGCCTGCATCCTGGGGCTCGCCTTCATCGACCACTATGACTACGCGATGCAGACCCTGGCGATCATCTTCGTCTGCGCTTTCATCTGCGTGCTCTTCGGCGTGCCAATCGGCATCGGGATGTCGCGCTCGGACACCATGCAGAACGCGACGATCCCCATTCTGGACATGCTGCAGACGCTGCCGCCCTTCGTCTATCTGATCCCGCTGATCTTCCTGTTCTCGGTGACCGAGCCCAAGCTCTACGGCATCGCGATCATCCTCTATGCCATCGTGCCGGTGATCCGGCTGACCAACCTCGGCATCCGGATGGTGGACAAGAACGTGATCGAGGCGGCCGACGCCTTCGGCATGACCGACCGGCAGAAGCTCTTCGGCGTGCAGATCCCGCTCGCGCTGCCCAACATCATGGCCGGCGTGAACCAGACGATCATGATGAGCCTCGCCATGGTGGTGATCGCCAGCCTCGTCTCGGCCCCCGGCCTGGGCGTCCTGGTGCTGCGCGGCATCCGCAATCTCGAGCTGGGCGTGGGTCTTGTCGCGGGCCTCGGCATCGTGCTGCTGGCCGTCATTCTCGACCGGGTGACGAAGGCGTCGCTCGCCCGGATCAACGCCACGCACAAGGCGTGAGGAGGCCCCGATGCGCAACGATCGTGACAGCAAGACCACCAAGATCGAGATTCGCCACCTCTACAAGATCTTCGGGCCGCACCCGGAGGCGATGCTCGAGCATGTCCACGCGGGCATGGGCAAGTCGGAGCTGATGGAGACGCATCAGCACGTCCTGGGCCTCAGCGACATCAACGTGGACGTTAAGGAGGGCGACATCACGGTGATGATGGGGCTCTCCGGATCCGGCAAGTCGACGCTGATCCGCCATCTCAACCGGCTGATCGACCCGACCGCGGGCGAGGTGCGCGTGGATGGCGAGAACATCCTCGACTACGACGAGCGGCAGCTGCGCCACCTGCGCCGCAACCGGATGTCGATGGTCTTCCAGAACTTCGCGCTGCTGCCGCACCGCACCGTGCGCGAGAACACCGCGCTCGCGCTCACCGTCCGCGGCGAGTCTCGTGCCGACTACGAGCAGGAGGCGGCGCGCTGGCTCGACCGCGTGGGCCTGGGCGGCAGCGAGGAGCAGTATCCGCATCAGCTCTCGGGCGGCATGCAGCAGCGCGTGGGGCTCGCCCGGGCGCTGGCCTCGAACGCGCCGATCATGCTGATGGACGAGGCCTTCTCGGCGCTCGATCCGCTGATCCGGACCGACATGCAGGATCTTCTGCTCGAGCTGCAGGAAGAGCTGTCGAAGACCGTCGTCTTCATCAGCCACGACCTCGACGAGGCGCTGAAGCTCGCCGATCACCTCGTGATCCTCAAGGACGGCTACGTCGTGCAGCAGGACGAGCCGCAGAGGATCCTGCTCGAGCCGGCCGACGACTACATCGTGGACTTCATCTCGGACATCAATCGCGCACGCGTTCTGCGGGTGCGTTCCGTGATGCGCGCCGAAGGCGAGGCGCGCGGCGGCGTGACCGGAGAGATCGGCCCGGAGGAGACGCTGGAAGAGGTGATCTCGAAGTCCGGCGGGGACACGAGCTGCAGCTTCCTCGTCCAGCAGGACGGCCGCAAGCTGGGCGTGCTCGACATGAACGACGTGATGCGCGCCCTCGTGCCGACCGGGGCCTCCGAGCACGGGCTGCGCTCGCGCGCGAGCGCCTGATCATCCGGCGCCGCCCGGCCGGGTCCGCGGCGCCGGCGTCGCCCGTCCGATTCGAGTCGCACCTTCCACGGCTTGGCGCCAATCCTCTCCATACGCAGGGATTGATCGCGGATCGCGAACCGCTGGCACAGCCCTTTGCCGTGCAGCGCTCGATTTGTGCCGCAATTCCGCCCGAATTGCGGCAGCGCGGCTCGTTTCCCGTTGCCCAACAATCCGCCTGCCTGGCGGAGCAGGTTCGGTGAGCCTGTCCCGGAATGCACCGCTCTTTTGTGGGCTTCGCCGGGCTTCACCTCCAAATCTGGGAAACAATGGCGGCGCAGCGCCGCCACGCTCAGCGCCCGTTCAACCATAGCGCGACCAGATTTCGCCATTTTTTTGCTTTTTCGCGGCGCGGCCTTCGGTCTACACATTGGGTGCCCGACTGGGGGGCGATCTGCTGGCCACGGGGGCGGCCACCAAATAAGCGCCACGCATCCGAGGATGCAGAGCACGACAGGAACAGGTGCCACGCGCCATCGCGTTCCGGCATGTCACGGCGGCAGTCGTGGCACGGCCCCGCTCTGTCTATCGCGGATCTGGCAGTGGAAGGGTAGCGGGTCGGGATCACCCGGCTCGCTGGGTCTCCGGACGCATCCGGAACCCGGCTTCGTGGAAGGGGTGTGAAAATGCCGAAACTCAGTTTGAACTGGAGCCAGCTGGGCCCCGTTGGGACGGAACTTGGCTCCAGCCAGACATTCAACGTCAGCGGCATAGACGTTAACGTCGATTTCATCGCGGAAGACGAAGGCGCGCGCGCCATCTCCGCAACCGAGGATCTTTACGTCGCGCCAGGCGAAGAGTTCAGCGACGACCTCGGGCTCAAACTCTTCGGCATCGGCGGCGCGACCTCGATCGAGGACACGTCACGGACGTGGATCACCTTCTCCTCGACCGATTCCGCCTACGCGGATGTCGTGCAGAACGTCTCGTTCCGCCTTACCGATATCGACACCGGAGCCGGTGCCGACATCCCCGGCGGCACGGCGGGGAACCACCTCGACCACATCCGCGTGGTGGCCTTCGACGCCGAGGGCAAACAGTTGCCGGTCACGATCACGCCGGGCTCTGCGGTTGACGAAAGCTACGGCACGCTCGAAGGCACAGGCGACGACCTCTCGCCGTCGGATGCCGCGGCCTCGGCCCTGGTCGAGATCGAAGGCCCGGTCGCCGGCTTCAAGATCGACTACAACAACGGCGACGCCGCCCCGCAGCGCGTCTTCGTCAGCGACATCCATTTCGAGACGATCCCCGCCGACGGGCTCGACGGCATCGTCGAGGGGACCGGCAGCGACGACCTTATCGACCTGGGCTACGACGGCGATCCCGAGGGCGACCGGATCGACGCGGGCGACAACATCTTCCCCGGCAACGGTCCCGACGACGACATCGTCAAGGCCGGCGGCGGAGACGATACCGTGATGGCCGGCGAAGGATCCGACACCGTCCACGGCGGCGACGGCGGCGACGACATCTCCACGGGCAACGCCGAGGGCGGCGGCCTTGGCCTCATCGACCGGGAGATCTTTCCCGGCACGCCCACGGATCCCGACCCCGAAGACGACCGCGACCTGGTCGAGGGCGAGGATGGCGACGACGTCATCTCGACCGGCGACGACCGCGACACGATCTACGGCGGAGCCGGCAATGACACGATCGAGGGTGGCATCGACGACGACAGCGTCGAGGGCGGCGCGGGCAACGACTCGATCACCGATCTGCAGGGCGCCGACACGATCGGCGGCGGAGGCGGCAACGACACGATCATCGCCGGCACCGACACCTTCTCGGACTATGTGGGTGACGACCCGAACCTGCCGCTGACCGGCTTTCCGGGCATCCTGAGCGACCCCAACACCGAGGACGGCCGCGACCTGGTCGACGCCGGCAACTGCAACGATTACGTCGAGACGGGCGACGACGCCGACACGATCCTCGGCGGCACGGGCAACGACACGCTCGACGGCGGCATCGACGACGACTCGATCCTCGGCGGCGCGGGCCACGACTCGATCATCGGGGCGCACGGCTCCGACACTGCGCTCGGCGGCGATGGCGACGATTTCATCGACACCCGCGGCGAGGTCTCCGGCGCGCTCTTCCCGAATGAGCCTGACGCGACCGACCCGGTGCCAGAGAACGACCGCGACTACGTCGAGGGCGGCGCCGGCAACGACACGGTGACCACCGGCGACGACGACGACACGGTGTTCGGCGGCGCCGGCGACGACGTGATCGATCTCGGCATCGACGACGATTCGGCCGAGGGCGGCGCTGGTGCCGACACGATCGAGGGCGGCGCCGGCGACGACACCCTCACCGGCGGCGACGGCGCCGACATGCTGTCGGGCGGCGACGACCGCGATGTCTTCATCGGCGCCGACGCGGGCGACGTGATCGCCGGCGGCGGCGGGGGCGACGACTTCGACACGCTCGACCTGCGCGAGGTGGGCCCGTTCCGCCTGACCGATCTCGTGCCCGACGCCGAAGGCGACGGCCGCGACGGCACGATCGAGTTTCTCGACGCCGACGACAACGTGACCGGCACGGCGACCTTCACCAACATCGAGGGGATCATCTGCTTCACGCCCGGGACGGTCATCGCCACCCCGCGCGGGGAGCGGCTCGTGGAAGACCTGGAGCCCGGCGACCGGGTCATCACCCGCGACAACGGCATTCAGGAGATCGCCTGGACCGGCGCGACGTCGCTGACCGGGCATCAACTCGCGCGGAAGCCGCACATGCGCCCGATCCTGATACAGGCCGGCGCGCTCGGCAACGGCCTGCCCGAGCAGGATCTGCTCGTCAGCCCGAACCACCGTGTGCTCGTGGCCAACGACAAGACCGCGCTCTATTTCGACGAGAGCGAGGTTCTGGTCGCCGCGAAGCATCTCACCGGGCTCGCCGGTGTGGACGAGGTGGCCAGCCTCGGCGTGACCTACCTGCACTTCATGTTCGAGCGGCACGAGGTGGTGCTTTCGAACGGTGCCTGGACCGAGAGCTTCCAGCCGGGGGACCACAGCCTGAAGGGCATCGGCAACGCGCAGCGCGCCGAGATCCTGGACCTCTTCCCCGAGCTCAAGAGCGAGGGAACCGTCGCGGGCGGCTTCCAGGCCGCGCGGCGCACGCTCAAGAAGCACGAAGCGCGACTGCTCTCCGAGTGAGCGCCGGGGCGCGAGCCGGTTTCCGACATTCCGGCCCGCGCGTCATCAGATGCAGCGAGGCCCGCGCCAGGCGCGGGCACACGAAGGGCGGCGCGTCAGGCGCCCGCCGCCCAGGCTTGGCGTCCGCGGGGGCTAGCGCCCGAGCCGATATCGCCGCAGGCCGGCCACGCGATCCGGCCGGCCTGCGGCACGCCACTCAAGCCGGCGCGCCGCGCCGCGCACCAAGGACGAGAAAAGGGAAAGAATCGATGCCCGTCGCCCTGCCCCTTCCAAGCGATCCGGCCGAGTCCGGCGCCGGCCTGCCGCCGATCCACGCCCTGCTCGACGGCGCGGCCGGCCCGGTCACGCTCCAGAGCCTGCGCCCGGGCGCGACGCTGGCCATGACGCACGGCGAGGCGGCGCGAGTGCTCTGGCTCGGCCGTCGCCGGATGACGGCGTCCCGGCTCGCGGCCGTGCCTGAGCTTGCGCCCGTGCTGATCCGGCGGGGCGCGCTCGGCGCGGCCGGGCCGGAGCGTGACCTGCTGCTGTCGCCGGAGCACCGCGTTGTCTACTCCGACCGCCGCGCCCGCGCCTGGTTCGGCGCAGCGGAGCTGCCGGTCGCGGCCGTGCAGCTCACCTTCCTCCCCGGCGTCGAGCAGATCGCGCCCTGCGACGTGCTCTACGTGCATGCGATCCTCGACCGCCCGGGCGCAATGCGCCTCAATGGCTGCCGGATCGACGGGGCGGTGATGCGCGACACTGCGATGGCCGACCCCGCCAACCCGCGGCGCCAGGAGTTGCTGCGTCTGTTCCCTGAACTGGTGACTCTCCGCGGCTGCCTGTCCGGGAGCGCCCTCCCGGCCACCGCGGCGGGCTAGGACGCGGAAGACGGCTCTGCTGCGGCCTCGGCGCGCTCTTCGGCCGACTGGGCGAGTGCCTCGGCGCGCGCAGCCAGTTCGGACAGCGCCTCTGTCACGGTCTCGGGGATCACCGGCACCTCGATCCGTTCGGGCGCCGCGGCAGGCTGCGCCTCGAGCTCGGCGATCCGCGCCTCCTGCGCCGCGAGCTTCTCCTCGGCCTCGCGCAGGCGGTCCTCGACCCCGGCGGTCTTGTCCGCGAGCATCAGGCCGGCCATGAGCAGCATCCGCGCCTCGGGAAGCCGGCCGATCTGATCGACCAGGGTGCGCGCCTCGGTGTCGAGCATCTGCGCGGCGCTGTGCAGGTAATGCTCCTCGCCCTCCTGGCAGGCGACCTCGAAGACGCGGCCTCCGATCTCGATCTCGACATTGGGCATCAGCCGGCCTCCTGTTCCGTGGTCTCGTCAGAGGCGGCCGGCGGCTCGGCGAGCGCCTGCTCGGCCAGCGGGCCCAGCACGGCCAGGATCGCGCCGACCTCGGCCGCTTCGGCGTCGCGCGCAGCGCGCAGCGCCTCGAGTTCGGCCTGCATCGAGGCGTCGATCAGCTCCGGCTCGCCAACGCCCTGCTCGTTGGCGCGGCGGAGCGCGACATTGTTCTCGCGCAGCTGCTGGTTCACGCGGCGCAGGCGCTGAAGTTCGGCGTCGAGCCGGGCCAGCGCGGCGCTCTGATCCTCGGCCTGCGCCTGAAGCGCGGCGACGCGCGTTTCCTGGCGCTCGCGGATCGCCTGCACGCGCGCCTCGAGCTGGGCATTGGCGACGCGCTCCTCCTCGAGCTGGGTGCGCAGCGCAGCCAGCTCCTCGGGATCGGCCTCGGGCTCGGGCGGCGGGGCGGTCGCCTGCTCCGACAGGCGATCCACCGCATGGCCGATCCGCTCCATCGCCGCGGCGATCCGTTGCTCGAACTGCTCGATCTCGGACATCTCTGCGCCCTCCTTGCGTCCCCGCGCAGGCCCTCGTGTTCCCCAACCGGCGCGTGCCGAATCGCGCACGCCTCCGGCACACGTCAGTGTAGCCGAGGCGCCGGGAAAATGCGCCCCCTTGCCGCTCAAGGGCTTACCCGGCGCGCTTGATCTTGCTCACCGCGCTGATAGAGAAGCGCCAGCCGCCCCAGATCGAGGACCACGCACGTGGACATCGCCGCCCTTCGCTCCGCCCATCCCGACCATTGGCGCCGCGCCGCCGCCATCCGCGCGCTGACGCTCGACGCCGTCGCCGCCGCCAACTCCGGCCATTCCGGCATGCCGATGGGCATGGCCGACGTGGCCACGGTGCTGGCCTCGCGGCACATGAAGTTCGACGCCGCGGCGCCCGACTGGCCCGACCGCGACCGCTTCATCCTGTCGGCGGGGCACGGCTCGATGCTGCTCTATGCGCTGCTCTATCTGACCGGCTCGGCCGAGATCACGCTGGACGAGATCCGCAACTTCCGCCAGCTGGGCTCGAAGACGGCCGGGCACCCGGAGAACTTCCTTGCCCAGGGGATCGAGACCACGACCGGCCCGCTGGGCCAGGGCTTCGCCAACGCCGTGGGCTTCGCCATCGCCGAGGAATCGCTGCGCGCGCGCTTCGGGCCGAAGATCGTGGATCACCACACCTGGGTCATCGCCGGCGACGGCTGCCTGATGGAGGGCGTGAGCCAGGA
Source organism: Rhodosalinus halophilus (assembly GCF_003298775.1). GTDB lineage: Bacteria > Pseudomonadota > Alphaproteobacteria > Rhodobacterales > Rhodobacteraceae > Rhodosalinus > Rhodosalinus halophilus. The sequence goes on from NZ_QNTQ01000008.1 coordinate 279,174, forward strand.
GGCGCTGACGCTGGCGGGGCATCTGAAACTGTCCAAGCTCGTCGTCTTCTTCGATGACAACGGCATCACGATCGACGGCCCCGTGTCGCTCGCCGACCGGACCGATCAGATGGCGCGCTTCGCCGCCTCGGGTTGGCACGTGCAGACCGTGGACGGCCACGACCCCGAGGCGATCGACGCCGCGATCCGCGCGGCGAAGGAAAGCCCCCTGCCCTCGATGATCGCCTGCAAGACCCACATCGCGCTGGGATCGGCCGCGCAGGACACCGCGAAGGGCCACGGCGCGCTGACGGACCCGCAACTCGTCGCCGACACCAAGGCCGCCTACGGCTGGGAGCACGGCCCCTTCGAGGTGCCTGCCGACGTCAAGGACTGGTGGGAGCAGGTCGGCCGCCGCGGCGCGGAGGCCCGTGCCGCGTGGGAGAGCCGCCTCGCCGCGCTCGGCAAGGGCAAGCGCGAGGAATTCGACCGCCGCATCGCCGGCGAGGCGCCGAAGAAGCTCGGCGGCGCGATCCGCAAGCTGAAGAAAGCCGCCGCCGAAGCGCCCGAGAAGATGGCCACCCGCAAGGCCTCCGAGACGGTGCTCGCGGCGGTGAACCCGATTCTGCCGGAGACCTTCGGGGGCTCGGCGGACCTCACGGGGTCGAACAATACGCGCACCGGCGATCTGGGCGTCTTCACCGCCGACGACCGGAGCGGCCGCTACCTGCACTACGGCATCCGCGAGCACGCGATGGCCGCGGCGATGAACGGCATGGCGCTGCACGGCGGGATGCGCCCCTACGGCGGCACCTTCATGGCCTTCACCGACTACGCCCGGCCCGCCATCCGGCTCGCCGCCCTGATGCAGCAGCCCGTGGTCTTCGTGATGACGCACGACTCGATCGGGCTGGGCGAGGACGGCCCCACGCACCAGCCGGTCGAGCATCTGGCGATCCACCGCGCCACGCCCAACACCCTGCTCTTCCGCCCCGCCGACCTGATCGAGACGGCCGAAGCCTGGGAACTGGCGCTCACCCAGGGCGACCGTCCCTCGGTGCTCGCGCTGACGCGGCAGGGCGTGCCGGCAGTGCGGCTGAAGCATTCCGCGCAGAACCTCGTCGCACGCGGCGCCTATGTGCTGGCAGAGGCAGAGGCCAAGCGGCAGGCGATCGTGATCGCCAGCGGCTCCGAGGTGCATGTGGCGCTCGCCGCGAAGGAACGGCTCGAGGCCGAGGGGGTCGGCACGCGCGTCGTCTCGATGCCCTGCATGGAGCTCTTCGCCGAACAGGACGAAAGCTACCGCCGCCGCGTGCTGCCCGGCGGCGCGGTGCGCGTCGGCGTCGAGGCGGGCGTGCGGCAGGGCTGGGACCGCTGGCTGCTGGGCGAGCGCGGCCGCGAGGCCAAGGCGGATTTCGTCGGCATGGACCGCTTCGGCGCATCGGCCCCGGCCGAGGTGCTCTTCGAGACGTTCGGCTTCACCGGGGCGGCTGTGGCCGAGCGGGTCAAGGCGCTGCTCTGAGCGCCGGGGAAGGCGCTTGGAAGCGCCTTCCCGCCCGCGCGCGCGGGCGGCCAAGGGCCTTGCAAGGCCCTTGGCCTCGTCCGCACAGCCCCGTTCAGCCTGCGTCGCCGCGCCGGAAGAGCCCCGCTGCAGGCTCGATCACCCGCGCCACGACCGGGATCAGCAGCAGCCCCAGGCCGAGCCCCAGCGCGCCGTCGATCAGCGCCGTGATCCCCCATTCCGCGGCGCCGTGCACCCCCGCAGGGAAGACATGCGCCACCGCCGCCGCCACGGCATGGATCGCATTGGCGGGCCAGCCCAGCCCCATCACCTCGAGCCCGTGCAGGATGATCGATCCGCCGACCCAGAGCATGGCCGCCGTGCCCACCAGCGTGAGCCCTTTCAGAAAGCCCGGCATCCCCTTCACCACCGCCCGGCCCACCGCCCGCGTGAGCCCCAGCCGCCCGTGCGTCGCCATGGCGAGCCCGGCGTCGTCGGCCTTCACGATCAGCGCGACGGCGCCGTAAACCAGAACCGTGATCGCCACGGCGATCACCGCGAGCGTGGCGGCCTCCATCCAGAAGTTGCTCTCCGGGATCGCGGCGAGCGCGATGGTCATGATCTCGGCCGAGAGGATGAAGTCGGTCTTGATCGCGCCCTTCGCCTTCTGCTCCTCCAGATGCGCCGGGTCCATCGTCTCATGCGTCTTCGCGGCATGCTCGGCCTTCTCGGGTGCCACCAGATGCGCGATCTTCTCGGCCCCCTCGAAGCAGAGATAGGCGCCGCCCAGCATCAGCAGCGGCGCGATCGCCCAGGGTGCGAAGGCCGAAAGCGCGAGCGCCAGCGGCAGCAGGATCAGCAGCTTGTTGCGGAGCGATCCCTTGGTGATCCGCCAGACGATCGGCAGCTCGCGCGAGGGATGGAAACCCTGCATGTATTTCGGCGTCACCGCGGCGTCGTCGATCACGGCGCCGGCGGCCTTCGAACCCGCCTTGGCCGCCTGCCCCATCACGTCGTCGAGCGAGGTCGCCGCCACCTTGGTCAGCGCCGCGACGTCGTCGAGCAGCGCCAGAAGCCCGCCTGCCATGCAATCTTCCTCCCGCTCCGCCTGCGCCGTCACGCTAGCGCGAGGGCCGGCATCGGGCCAGCCCGGCCCGCCGCGTTAGCGCAACCAGCTCCGCCTTGCGCCTTTTATCGCTAACATCCTGCCGGTGAAGGCCCAATCCCTTTGCCCCGGCCGCCCCGCACGACTATACGGACGCCCAAGCGCAGCGCAGGAGACCGCCCCCATGACCGTCACGCTCGGAATCAACGGATTCGGCCGCATCGGCCGCTGCACCCTGGCCCATATCGCCGAGGCCGCGCGCAACGACGTCCAGGTCGTCAAGATCAACGCCACCGGGCCGATCGAGACCAACGCGCATCTGCTGCGCTACGACAGCGTGCACGGCCGCTTCGGCGGCGAAGTGAAGGTCGCGGGCGACACCATGGACATCGGCCGCGGCCCGATGAAGGTCTTCTCCACCTACGATCCCGCCGAGCTCGACTGGGAGGGCGTGGACGTGGTGCTCGAATGCACCGGCAAGTTCAACGACGGCGCGAAGGCCGGCGTGCATCTCGACCGCGGCGCCAGGAAGGTGCTGATCTCGGCGCCGGCGAAGAACGTGGACCGCACCGTGGTCTTCGGCGTGAACCACCGCGACCTGCTTGAGAGCGAGCGCATGATCTCGAACGGCTCCTGCACCACGAACTGCCTCGCGCCGCTCGCCAAGGTGCTGCACGAGGGCGTCGGCATCGAGCGCGGCATCATGACCACGATCCATAGCTACACCGGCGACCAGCCGACGCTCGACCGGCGGCACAACGATCTCTACCGCGCGCGCGCCGCGGCGATGGCGATGATCCCCACCTCCACCGGCGCGGCCCGGGCGATCGGCGAGGTGCTGCCGGACCTCAAGGGCCGGCTCGACGGCTCGGCGATGCGCGTGCCCACGCCCAATGTCTCGGCCGTGGACCTGACATTCGAGGCCGGCCGGGACGTGACCGAGGACGAGATCAACGAGATCGTGCGCGAGGCGGCCGCGGGCCACATGGGCGCGGTGCTCAGCTACGATCCCGAGCCCAAGGTCTCGATCGACTTCAACCACACCACCGCCTCCTCGATCTTCGCCCCCGAACAGACCAAGGTCGTCGGCGGCCGCACGGTGCGCGTGCTCGCCTGGTACGACAACGAGTGGGGCTTCTCGGCGCGCATGGCGGATGTCGCCGCGGTGATGGGACAGCTCGCGCACTAGCCCTCGCGCGGAGGCGCGCCCATGACCAACCGCATCGCGCTCTGGCTGGCGCTCGCGATCCTGGCCGCGATTGTCGCCGATCAGGTCTGGTGGAACGGCGAAGGTTTCATCTTCCTGATGCGCCGGTTCTACGCGCTCGTCGAGTGGCTGGCCTTCTGGCGCTGAGTGGTCCGCGCGACTGCCCCGACCGCCCCCATCGGTCCTTCTTCTTGGATCGAAATATCCTCGGGGGGTGAGCGCGGCACGCGCGAGGGGGGCAGACAGCCCCCCTCCGGTGCACCCGCCGTCAGCGCCGACCGCGGGATCGGACACCCATTTCGCTCAGCCGCCGAAACGGGCGCGGAGCGCGCGGTCGACGGCGGGCGGCACGAATTTCGAGGTGTCGCCCTTCAGCCGCGCGATCTCCTTGACGAGCTTCGAGGCGATCGCCTGGTGCCGCGCCTCGGCCATCAGGAAGACGGTCTCCACCGTGTCGTCAAGCGCGCGGTTCATGCCGACCATCTGGAACTCGTATTCGAAGTCACTCACGGCGCGCAGGCCGCGGATGATGAGGGTCGCGCCGACCTCGTGCGCGCAATCGATCAGCAGGTTCTCGAAGGGATGGGCGACGATCTCGGTGCCGGTCTCGTCCGAGAGCGCCACGCATTCCGCCTCGATCATCGCCACGCGCTCCTCCAGCGAGAAGAGCGGTCCCTTGTCGCGGTTGATCGCGACGCCGATCACCAGCCGGTCGACGAGCTGCGCCGCGCGCCGGATGATGTCCACATGGCCATAGGTGATCGGGTCGAAGGTTCCCGGATACAGCCCGATACGCATCTGCCTCGCCTCCCTGCCCCCGGTTCAAGGTCGCGCGGACCCAAACGCAGCGCGGCGCGGAATGCAAGCCGAAGGCGCGCGGGGCAGCTGTCCGCGCGTCAGGCGGTCCGGGATGTAGGATCGCGGGAAAGCTCCGCGAGGCGTCGCGATCGCCTCGGCGACGGAGCCACGTCCCGGCGACGCGCGCCGTCAGTAGCCCATGATCATGCCCTCGAGCGCGTCCTTCTCCATCGAGAGCTCCGTGAGCCGCGCCTTGACCACGTCGCCGATGGTCACGATCCCGACCATCTCGCCGTCCTGCAGCACCGGCATGTGCCGGAAGCGGCCCTCGGTCATCCGGGCGAGGACATGATCCGCGGTGTCCTGCAGCGCGCAGGTCTGCACCGCGCGGGTCATCAGCTCCTCGACACGGCGCAGGAGGCAGTCCTCGCCCTGCTGCGCGAGCGCGCCGACGATGTCGCGTTCCGACAGGATGCCTTCGGGGTATCGCGCGTCGGAGGACACGACCACCGACCCGATGCGCCGCTCCGCGAGCAGCGTCGCCGCCTCGGCCACCGTGTTCCCGGGCGAGACCGTCACGACGCCAGTGTCGCCCTTGAGCTTGAGGATCTGCTGGACCTGCATGGCGGGCTCCCGTGGCGGTTTTCGGATCTGCCTTTGCGTCAACCGTCCTCCCTTCGCCCCCGCCCTGTCAAGGAAGTTGCGCCGGCGCGCGATTTCGCGCCGAGCCCCCTGTCGCCTCGTCTGCGGGGCGGTTATGGTCGCGCCGGACCGGAGGATGGAGGGACGACCATGACAGAAGAACTCGCCCACTGGATCGGCGGCAAGCGTGTGGCGGGACGCTCGGGCCGCTTCGCCGATGTCTACAACCCCGCGACCGGCGAGGTGCAGGCGCGCGCGCCGCTGGCCTCTGCCGACGAGCTCGACGAGGCGGTGAAGATCGCGGCCGAGGCGCAGCGCGGCTGGGCCGCCACCAACCCGCAGCGCCGCGCCCGCGTGCTGATGGAGTTCGTGCGGCTGCTCAACCGCGACATGGACAAGCTGGCCGAGGCGCTCTCCCGCGAGCACGGCAAGACGATCCCCGACGCCAAGGGCGACATCCAGCGCGGGCTCGAGGTGGTCGAGTTCTGCATCGGCGCGCCGCATCTCCTGAAGGGCGAGTTCACCGACAGCGCCGGCCCCGGCATCGACATGTACTCGATGCGCCAGCCGCTGGGCGTGGTGGCGGGCATCACGCCCTTCAACTTCCCCGCGATGATCCCGATGTGGAAGTTCGCGCCCGCCATCGCCTGCGGCAACGCCTTCATCCTCAAGCCGTCCGAGCGCGACCCGTCGGTGCCGCTGATGCTCGCCGAACTGATGGAAGAGGCGGGCCTCCCTGCGGGCATCCTCCAGGTCGTCAACGGCGACAAGGAAGCGGTGGACGCCATCCTCGACCACCCCGAGATCATGGCCATCGGCTTCGTCGGCTCCACGCCGATCGCGGAATACATCTATTCGCGCGGCTGCGCGAACGGCAAGCGCGTGCAGTGCTTCGGCGGGGCGAAGAACCACATGATCGTGATGCCCGACGCCGACATGGATCAGGCCGCCGACGCGCTTGTGGGCGCGGGCTACGGGGCCGCCGGCGAACGCTGCATGGCCGTGTCGGTGGCCGTCCCCGTGGGCGACGAGACCGCCGACCGGCTGATCGAGAAGCTGGTGCCGCGGATCGAGAAGCTGAAGGTCGGCCCCTACACCGCCGGCGACGACGTGGACTACGGCCCCGTCGTGACGGCCGCAGCCAAGGAGAAGATCCTCGGGCTCGTCCAGTCCGGCGTCGATCAGGGCGCCGAGTTGGTCGTCGACGGCCGCGACTTTCAGCTTCAGGGCTACGAGAGCGGCTTCTTTGTGGGCCCGCACCTCTTCGACCGCGTGACGCCCGACATGGACATCTACCGCGAGGAGATCTTCGGCCCCGTGCTCTCCACCGTGCGCGCGGGCAGCTACGAAGAGGCGCTTGGCCTCGCCATGGACCACGAATACGGCAACGGCACAGCGATCTTCACCCGCGACGGCGATGCCGCGCGCGATTTCGCCTCTCGCGTCAATATCGGCATGGTGGGCATCAACGTGCCGATCCCCGTGCCGCTTGCCTACCACACCTTCGGCGGCTGGAAGAAATCCGCCTTCGGCGACCTCAACCAGCACGGGCCCGACGCCTTCCGCTTCTACACGCGCACCAAGACGGTCACGGCGCGCTGGCCCTCGGGCCTGAAGGAAGGCGGCGAGTTCCACTTCAAGGCGATGGACTGAGCGGTTCGCCCGGGCGCCGCCGCCGCGCGGTCCCGGGCGCCCGCGACCTGCCCCATGCCGGTGTCCTTCCAGATCCTGCCCGTGCGCGGCCTCGTCTATGTCCGCTACGAGGGCTTCGCCCGCATCGCCGAGAGCGCCGAGCTCTTCGCCCGCTACATGGCCCACCCCGACTTCGCGCCCGGCCAGAAGCAGCTCGTCGATCTGGCGGGCGTGACCGGAATCGAGGCCGATTTCCCGAAGCTTCTCGGCCTGCAGGCGCGCAAGGCCGAGGCCTTCCTGCCCGGGGGCGTGCAGACCATGATCGTCTATCACGCACCCGGCGCCGTGAGCCGGCGCATGGCCGAGATGGTCAGGCGAAGCTGGTCGGAAATCCCCTCGGTGGTGCCCGTGGTCGTCGAAAGCGAGGTCGAGGCGCTCGAGGTGCTGGGCCTGCGCGAACGGCGCTTCGCGGAGATCCTCCAGACCGCGTGACGCATCCGCTTGCCCGACCGTCCCGTTCGCGCTCAACTGCGGCCGGCAAGACGGAGGAACGCCCATGTCCGACCCGCCCTTCAGCCTCGGCATCGAGGAGGAATACCTGCTCGTGCGGTCCGACAGCATGGCGCTCGCCGAGGCGCCGGAGGGGCTGGTGGACGAATGCGCCGAAGTGCTCGGCGAGCAGGTCAGCCCCGAGTTCCTTCAGTGCCAGATCGAGGTGGGCACGCGGGTCTGCCCCGATGTCCGCGCGGCGCGGGACGATCTGCGGCGGCTGCGCGCGACGGTGGCCGAGATCGCGGGGCGGCACGGACTTTCGGTGATCGCCGTCTCGTGCCATCCCTTCGCCGACTGGAAGGCGCAGCACCACACCGACAAGGACCGCTACAATGCCCTCGACCGCGACCTCGCGGGGGTCGCGCGGCGCATGCTGATCTGCGGCATGCATGTCCATGTGGGCCTGGGCGAGGACGATGCGCTGCGCATCGACCTGATGCGGCAGCTGTCCTATTTCCTGCCGCATGTCCTGGCGCTGTCGACCTCCTCGCCCTTCTGGCAGGGCGAGGACACCGGCCTGGCGTCCTATCGCCTGACGGTCTTCGACAATCTGCCGCGCACGGGCCTGCCGCCGCAGTTCGCCGCATGGGAGGACTACGCCCGCTCGGTCGGCGTGCTCACCGAGCTCGGGATCATCGAGGACGCGAGCAAGATCTGGTGGGACCTGCGCCCCTCGGTCCGCTTCCCGACGCTCGAGGCGCGCATCATGGACGTGCAGCCGCGGCTCGAGCACACGCTCTCGCTCGCCGCCGTGGTGCAGGCTGTCACCCGGATGCTCTGGCGGCTGCGGCGGCTCAACCAGCGCTGGCGCATCTACGAGCCTTTCCTGATCGAGGAGAACCGATGGCGCGCGCAGCGCTACGGCATCGAGGCGGGGCTGATCGACTTCGGCGCGGGCGCGATCAAGCCGTTTTCGCAGCTTCTGGAGGAACTGATCGATCTGGTCGAGGAGGACGCGGCCGCCCTGGGCTGCCTCGCGGAGCTGGAGAACCTGCGCGACATTCTGGCTCACGGCACCTCCGCGAGCCGGCAGCGCGCCGCGGCCGAGGCCGCGCGCGCGGCGGGCGCCGACGGGGACGCGCAGATGCGCGCCGTCGTGGCCCATCTGATCGAGGAATTTCACGCCGATCTCTGAGCCTTGCAAAAGTCCTGCAAGAAAGGGCAACTAGACCCCCGGCCCAGGAGGAGGAGGCGATCGCGATGGATTTCGGCTTGAGCGAGGAGCAGCAGGCCATCTTCGACATGGCGCATGCCTTCGGGCAGGAACATATCGCGCCCCACGCGCGCGACTGGGAGGCGCAGGGCACGATCCCCAAGGATCTCTGGCCGAAGGTGGCCGAGCTCGGGCTCGCCGGCATCTACGTGAGCGAAGAGCATGGCGGTTCGGGCCTCACCCGGCTCGACGCCACGCTCGTTTTCGAGGCGCTGGCGATGGCCTGCCCCTCGGTGGGCTCGTTCCTGTCGATCCATAACATGTGCGGCGGCATGATCGACACCTTCGGCTCGGAGGAGACGAGGGCGCGCTGGCTGCCGCCGCTCTGTTCGATGGAAAAGGTCTTCTCCTACTGCCTGACAGAGCCCGGCTCGGGCTCCGACGCCGCCGCGCTCAAGACCCGCGCGGAGCGCACCAACGAGGGCTACGTGCTCAACGGCACCAAGGCCTTCATCTCCGGCGGCTCCTACTCGGACGTCTACGTCGTGATGTGCCGCACGGGCGGCGCCGGGCCCGGCGGCATCTCGACCGTGATCGTGGAGGACGGCACGCCGGGGCTCAGCTTCGGCGGGCTCGAGGACAAGATGGGCTGGCGCTCGCAGCCCACGGCACAGGTGCAGTTCGACGACTGCCGCATCCCGCACGACAACCTGATGGGCGAGGAGGGACGCGGCTTCGCCTACGCGATGGCGGGGCTCGACGGCGGGCGGCTCAACATCGCGGCAAGCGCGCTCGGCGGCGCGCAGGCGGCGCTCGACGCGGCGCTCGCCTATACGGGTGAGCGCACCGCCTTCGGCAAGACGCTCGATCAGTTCCAGGCGCTGCAGTTCAAGCTGGCCGAGATGGAGGTGAAGCTGCAGTCCGCCCGCACCTTCCTGCGGCAGGCGGCGTGGAAGCTCGACCGCAAGGCGCCGGACGCCACGAAGTTCTGCGCGATGGCCAAGCTCTACGTCACCGACGCGGCCTTCGAGGTGGCGAACGACTGCCTGCAGCTGCACGGCGGCTACGGCTACCTCGCCGACTACGGCATCGAGAAGATCGTGCGCGACCTGCGCGTGCACCAGATCCTCGAAGGCACCAACGAGATCATGCGCCTGATCGTGTCACGCCAGTTGCTGGAGGCCCGCGGGTGAGTGACGAGATCCTGATCCGCACGGAGGGGCGCGCAGGCCGCATCACCCTGAACCGGCCCAAGGCGCTCAACGCGCTGACCTGGGAGATGTGCCTGAAGATCGACGCGGCGCTGAAGGACTGGGCGGGCGACGCCGAGGTGGCGCTGGTGCTGATCGACGGCGCGGGCGAGCGCGCCTTCTGCGCCGGCGGCGACATCGCCGAGATGTATCGCACCGGAACCGAGGGCGATTACGACTACGGCCGCCGCTTCTGGGCCGACGAATACCGCATGAACGCGCGGCTCTACGAGTTTCCCAAGCCGGTCGTCAGTTTCCTGCAGGGCTTCACGATGGGTGGCGGCGTGGGCGTGGGCTGCCACGGCTCGCACCGGATCGTGGGCGAAAGCTCGAAGATCGCGATGCCCGAATGCGGCATCGGGCTGGTGCCGGACGTTGGCGGCTCGCTGCTCCTGTCGCGGGCGCCGGGGCGGCTGGGCGAATATCTGGGCACCACGGGCGCCCGGATGGGACCGGGCGACGCGATCCGCGCGGGCTTCGCCGATCACTATCTGCCCGAGGCGGACTGGGACGCGCTGAAGGCCGAGCTTTGCCTGTCCGGCGACTGCGAGGCGGTGGACCGCGCCTGCGAAGCTGCACCCGAGAGCCCGCTGGCGGACCAGCAGGCCGAGATCGACACGCATTTCGGCGGCGAGACGCTGGGCGACATCCTGCGCAGCCTGCGCGCCGCGGAATCCGATTTCGCGCGCGAGACGCTGGAGATCATGTCCCGCAACGCGCCGCTTTCGATGGGCTGCACGGTCGAGATGCTTCATCGCCTTCGCCCCGAGGCCACGATCCGCGACGCGCTGGCGCAGGAATACCGCTTCACCTATCGCGCGATGGAGCGGGGCGATTTCCTGGAAGGCATTCGCGCGGCGATCATCGACAAGGATCGGGCCCCGCGCTGGTCGCATGAACTGGACAACCTCGCGGAAGAGGACGTAGCGGCAATGCTCGCGCCGCTCGACGCGCAGGCGCTGACATTCGGGGAGGAGGCAGCGACATGAAGATCGGTTTCATCGGCCTGGGCAACATGGGCGCGCCGATGGCGGCGAACCTGGTGGCGGCCGGTCATGACGTCACGGGCTTCGACACGGCCGGGGTCACGGTCGAGGGCGTCGCGCCGGCCGCCAGCGCGGCCGAGGCCGCCCGCGGCGCCGAGGTCGTCATCACCATGCTGCCCAACGGCGAGATCCTCCGTCAGGTGGCCGACGAGATCGTGCCCGCGATGGCGCGCGGCGCCGTCTTTCTCGACTGCTCGACGGTGGACGTGGCGAGCGCCCGCGCGGTGGCGGAACAGGCGCAGGCGGCCGGCCTCTCGGCGCTCGACGCGCCGGTGTCGGGCGGCGTGGGCGGCGCCGAGGCCGGCACGCTCACCTTCATGGTGGGCGGCGACGAAGCGGGCTTCGAGACGGCGAAACCGCTTTTCGACGTGATGGGGAAGAAGGCCGTGCACTGCGGCCCCTCGGGCAACGGGCAGGCGGCCAAGATCTGCAACAACATGATCCTCGGCGCGACGATGATCGTCACCTGCGAGGCCTTCGCGCTCGCCGACAAGCTGGGGCTCGACCGCCAGGCGATGTTCGACGTGGTCTCCACCTCCTCCGGGTCGAGCTGGTCGATGAACACCTATTGTCCCGCGCCCGGCGTGGGGCCGACCTCGCCCGCGGACAACGACTACGCGCCCGGCTTCGCCGCCGACCTCATGCTCAAGGATCTGCGGCTCGCGATGCAGGCGGCCGAGGCGGCGGATGCCGATACGCCGATCGGCGCGGCGGCGATGCGCCTCTACGAGCAGTTCGTGGAACGCGAGGACGGCGCGGGGCGGGATTTCTCGGCCATGCTGCCGCGCTTCGAGCGGCGCCGGCGGGGGTGATCCATCACGCGGACGTGAGGGCCGCATTTGCGCGAGGTCAAGGCCCTCGCATACCGCCTCGCGCATGTATTCGCCGAGGGCACAAGGCCCGAACCTGACACGGAGAGAGACATGTTCACGAAAAACGTCGGCACCATCGACCGCGTCCTGCGGGTCGTCGTGGGCCTCGCCCTGCTCGCAGGCTTCTTCCTGAACGACGCATCCGCCTGGCGCTGGCTCTACCTGATCGGGATCATCCCGCTCGTCACCGGTCTGCTCGGCACCTGCGGTGTCTATTCGCTCTTCGGCATCAACACCTGCAAGACGCGCTGACGGCCGGCGCCGGCGCGGGCGGAGCCTGCGCCGGCATTTCTGCACGAGGGGGTCAGACCTCGGCCTCCGCGAGGCGCTGCGCCTCGCGCATGAGCGCCGCCACCGCGGGGGTCGCAGGGTCGCGCTCGGGCGCCACCAGCCCGATCAGATGCTCCGCCTCCGGCGCGACCAGAGGCACCGCATCGAGCCCGCCCATCCGGCCGAAAAGCTCGGCGAGCCTGCTGGGCAGCACCGTGGCCAGACCGCCCTCGGTCACATGCGTGACGAGCGTGATGACCGAATTGGCCTCGAGCACCGGATCCGCCTCCGCCCCGGCCTCGGCCATGTGCTGGCTGACCAGGCGACGATTCTGCATGTCCGGCGTCAGCAGCGCGAGCGGCAGCGCCGAAAGCTCCGCCCAGCCCAGGCTTTCCCGCCCGGCCAGCGCGCCGCCCGCCGGGGCGAGCGCCATGTAGCGTTCCCGGTAGAGCGGCGCCGCGCGCACGCGCCCCAGCGGCTCGCTGTCGAGATAGGTGACGCCGGCATCCGCCTCGAGATCCTCCAGCATGGCGAGGATCTCGGCCGAGCTGCGCGAGAAGATGCGGAAGCGGATATCGGGATGACGGGCTCGGAATGGCGTGGTCAACGCCGTCACGGTGCTGAGCGCGGTGGGGATGACCGCGAGCCGCAGAACCCCGGACAGCCCCTGTCGCGCCGTGCGCATCTCCTCGCGCATGGCGCGGGTGTCGGCCACGATCCGGCGCGCCCAGTCCAGCACCCGCTGCCCTTCGGGCGTCAGCCCCTGATAGCGGGTGCCGCGCCAGACGAGCATCACGCCCAGCTGCTCCTCGAGCTGCTTGATTCCCGCCGAGAGCGTGGGCTGCGTCACCCCGCACTCCTCGGCCGCGCGGCCGAAGTGCCGGGTATGGGCGAGCGCGATGAACATCTCGAGCTTGTCGATCATCCGGCCTCCGGGCCTGCACGGCGCAGCGTGCATTTGCGGCACGCCTGACCGAATTTGCGACCATTGATAGAGAACTTCTATCAAGTCACGAAGCTGCGGCATTGAACCGCAGGCCGTCAAGCGGCATCGCGGGGGCGAAAGTTCAAGCGGAGCAGCCAGATGGCCCTCGACACTGCCGCGAACCCACGGCTCGCCCGGCTGGAGGCGATCCTCGACGCGCACGAGGGGCGCGAGGGGCCGCTGCTGCCAATTCTGCACGACGTGCAGGCCGCCTTCGGCTGCGTGCCCGCCGAGGTCATCCCGCGCATCGCCGACCGGCTGAACCTGACCCGCGCCGAAGTGCACGGCGTCGTCAGCTTCTATCACGACTTCCGCGACGAACCGGCCGGCCGTGTCGTGGTCAAGCTCTGCCGCTCCGAGGCATGCAAGGCCACGGGCGCGGATGCGCTGGCCGCTGCCGCGGAAGCGCGCTGCGGCGTGGCAATGGGCGAGACCGCCGCCGACGGCGCGGTGACGCTGGAGCCGGTCTATTGCCTGGGCCTTTGCGCCTGCGGGCCGGCGGCGATGGTGGGCGATACGCTCGTCGGCCGGCTCGACGCCGACCGGCTCGACGCGATGCTGAAGGAGCGTGGGCTGTGAGGGTCTATCTTCCCCGCGACGCCGCCGCGAAGGCGCTGGGCGCCGAAGCCGTGGCAGAGGCGCTTCTGGCGGAAGCCGCGCGCCGCGGCGTGGCGCTGGAGCTGATCCGCACGGGCACGCGCGGCATGATCTGGCTGGAGCCGCTGGCGGAGGTCGAGATCGACGGCGTGCGCCACGGGGTCGGCCCGATGACGCCCGGCGATGTGCCCGCGCTCTTCGAGGGGGCCGCCGCGCACCCGAAGGCGCTGGGGCCTGTCGAGGCGCTCGACTGGATGAAGCGGCAGACGCGGCTGACCTTCGCGCGCTGCGGTTTGATCGACCCTCTGAGCCTTGCCGACTACGAGGCGCATGGCGGGCTTGCCGGGCTGCGCCGCGCGCTCGGCATGACGCCTGCGCAGATCGTGGAGGAAGTGACCGAGAGCGGGCTGCGCGGCCGCGGCGGCGCGGGCTTTCCCACCGGCATCAAGTGGACCACCGTGCTGAAGGCCGAGGCGCCGCAGAAATACATCGTCTGCAACGCCGACGAGGGCGACTCGGGCACCTTCGCCGACCGGATGCTGATGGAGGGCGACCCCTTCACCCTGATCGAGGGCATGACGATCGCGGGGCTCGGCGTGGGCGCGACGAAGGGCTACGTCTACCTTCGCTCCGAATACCCCGACGCCATCGAGGTGATGGAGGCGGCGGTGCGCCTCGCCCGTGACGCCGGCGTGCTGGGCGCGGACGTGCTGGGCTCGGGCCGGGCCTTCGACATGGAGATCCGCGTGGGCGCGGGCGCCTATGTCTGCGGCGAGGAGACCTCGCTGCTCAACAGTCTCGAGGGCAGGCGCGGGATCGTGCGCGCCAAGCCGCCGCTGCCGGCGATCGAGGGGCTCTTCGGGCGGCCAACGGTGGTCAACAACGTCATCAGCCTGGCCACCGTGCCTGTGATCTTCGAGAAAGGCGCGCGCTTCTACGCCGATTTCGGTCTGGGCCGCTCGAAAGGGACCATCCCGCTGCAGATCGCGGGCAACGTCGCGCGCGGCGGGCTCTTCGAGACCGCCTTCGGGATGCCGCTGGGCCGGATCGTCGAGGAGATCGCGGGCGGCACCGCCTCGGGCCGCCCGGTGAAGGCCGTGCAGGTGGGCGGGCCGCTGGGCGCCTACATGCATCCGGCGCAGTTCGACACGCCCTTCGGCTACGAGGAATTCGACGGGCAAGGCGGGCTCATCGGTCACGCGGGCCTCGTGGTTTTCGACGACAGCGCCGACATGCTGGAAATGGCGCGCTTCGCCATGGAATTCTGCGCAGTGGAGAGCTGCGGGAAATGCACCCCCTGCCGGATCGGCGCGGTGCGCGGCGTCGAGACTCTGGACCGCGTCCGTCAGGGCGACGCGGCAGCCTTGGGGCTTCTGGAGGATCTCTGCGAGACGATGAGCGCGGGCTCGCTCTGCGCGCTGGGCGGCTTCACGCCCTATCCCGTGATGAGCGCGCTGCGCCACTTCCCCGAGGAGTTCGGGATGGCGCGGGAGGCGGCGGAATGAGGCGCGGTGCCGTGCAAGGACCTTGGAAGGTCCTTGGCCACGCCGCGCGAGCGCGGCGTGGCGACGCGATTTTCAAATCGCGTGGGCAAGGCGCTTGCAAGCGCCTTGCACACGCGACTGACCGGGAGCCTTGAGATGAAGGATTTCGTCATTCCCTGGGACGATGCGGACAAGGGCACGCCGGCGAAGACGGGCGCGCCGGTGACGCTCACCGTGGACGGCATTGCGGTGACGGTGCCGGAGGGCACCTCCGTCATGCGCGCGGCGGCGGAGGCGGGCATCCAGGTGCCGAAGCTCTGCGCGACCGACAGCCTGGAGGCCTTCGGCTCCTGCCGGCTCTGCGTGGTGGAGATCGAGGGGCGGCGCGGCACGCCCGCCTCCTGCACGACGCCGGTGGCCGACGGCATGGTGGTGCACACGCAGACCGACAAGGTCGCGAAGCTGCGCCGCGGGGTGATGGAGCTCTACATCTCCGACCATCCGCTCGACTGCCTGACCTGCGCGGCGAACGGCGACTGCGAGCTGCAGGACATGGCCGGCATGGTGGGCCTGCGGGACGTGCGCTACGGCTACGAGGGCGAGAACCACGTCTTCGCGCGGGCGGGCGGCGAGGCGAACGCGCGCTACCTGCCGAAGGACGAGTCGAACCCCTATTTCACCTACGATCCCTCGAAGTGCATCGTCTGTTCGCGCTGCGTGCGCGCCTGCGAGGAGGTGCAGGGCACCTTCGCGCTGACGATCGAGGGCCGCGGCTTCGACAGCCGCGTCTCGGCCGGCATGGCGGGCGACGACTTCCTGACCTCCGAATGCGTGAGCTGCGGCGCCTGCGTGCAGGCCTGCCCCACCGCCACGCTGCAGGAGAAGAGCACTGTTGAGCTCGGCACGCCGGATCGCAAGGTGGTGACGACCTGCGCCTATTGCGGCGTCGGCTGCTCCTTCGAGGCGCAGCTCAATGGCGACCGGCTGGTGCGGATGGTGCCCTGGAAGCACGGCAAGGCGAACCGGGGGCATAGCTGCGTCAAGGGGCGCTTCGCCTACGGCTACGCGGAGCACCCGGACCGCATCCTGAACCCGATGATCCGCGAGAGCATCGACCAGCCCTGGCGCGAGGTCAGCTGGGAGGAGGCGGTCGGTTTCGCCGCCGGGCGGCTGCGGTCCATTCAGGAGACGCACGGGCGGCAGGCCATCGGCGGCATCACCTCGTCGCGCTGCACCAACGAGGAGACCTACCTCGTCCAGAAGATGATCCGCGCGGTCTTCGGCAACAACAACACCGACACCTGCGCGCGGGTCTGCCATTCGCCCACGGGCTACGGGCTCAAGACCACCTTCGGCACCTCCGCCGGCACGCAGGATTTCGATTCGGTCGAGGCCTCGGACGTCGTGGTGGTGATCGGCGCGAACCCGACGGACGGGCACCCGGTCTTCGGTTCGCGGCTGAAGAAGCGGCTGCGCCAGGGCGCGAAGCTGATCGTGATCGACCCGCGGCGGATCGACCTCGTGCGCACGCCGCATGTGGAGGCGGCGCATCACCTGCCGCTGCGCCCCGGCACCAATGTCGCGGTCCTGACCGCGATGGCGCATGTCATCGTGACCGAGGGGCTTGTGGACGAGGAGTTCGTCGCAAGCCGTTGCGACACGGAGGCTTTCGAGGACTGGGCCGCCTTCGTCGCGGAGGAGAGGAACTCGCCCGAGGCGACCGAGGCGCTCACCGGCGTGCCCGCGGCGGAGCTGCGCGCGGCGGCCCGGCTCTACGCCACCGGCGGCAACGGGGCGATCTACTACGGGCTCGGCGTGACGGAGCACAGCCAGGGCTCGACCACCGTCATGGCGATCGCCAACCTCGCCATGGCCACCGGCAACATCGGCCGGCCCGGCGTGGGGGTGAACCCGCTCAGGGGTCAGAACAACGTGCAAGGCAGCTGCGACATGGGCAGCTTCCCGCATGAGCTCCCGGGGTATCGCCACGTCTCGGACGACGCCGCGCGCGAGGTCTTCGAGAAGATCTGGGGGGCGAAGATCGACGCGGAGCCGGGGCTCAGGATCCCCAACATGCTGGATGCGGCCGTTTCGGGCGAGTTCAAGGGCATCTACATCCAGGGCGAGGATATCCTGCAGTCCGACCCGGACACGCGGCACGTGGCCGCCGGTCTCGCCGCGATGGACTGCGTGATCGTGCACGACCTCTTCCTGAACGAGACGGCGAATTACGCGCATGTCTTCCTGCCCGGCTCCACCTTCCTCGAGAAGGACGGCACCTTCACCAACGCCGAGCGGCGCATCAACCGCGTGCGCCGGGTCATGGCGCCGAAGAACGGCTATGCCGACTGGGAGGTGACGCTGCTGCTGGCGAACGCCATGGGCGCGGACTGGGACTACACCCACCCGTCCGAGATCATGGAGGAGATCGCCGCGACGACGCCGAGCTTCGCGGGCGTGACCTATGCGCTTCTGGAGGAGAAGGGCTCGGTCCAGTGGCCCTGCAACGCGGCGCGGCCCGAGGGCTCGCCCGTGATGCATGCAGAGAGCTTCGCCAACGGCAAGGGGCGCTTCATGGTCACCGAATACGTGGCCACCGAGGAGCGGACCGGCCCGCGCTTCCCCCTCCTGCTGACGACGGGGCGGATCCTGTCGCAGTACAACGTGGGCGCGCAGACCCGGCGCACCGCCAACACCGTCTGGCACCAGGAGGACGTGCTGGAGATCCACCCGCACGACGCCGAGGTGCGCGGCGTGCGCGAGGGCGACTGGGTCAAGATCGCCTCCCGCAAGGGGGAGACGTCGCTCCGCGCGCATCTCACGGACCGCGTCGCGCCGGGGGTGGTCTACACCACCTTCCACCACCCGGACACGCAGGCTAACGTGGTGACGACCGACTATTCCGACTGGGCCACGAACTGCCCGGAATACAAGGTGACGGCGGTGCAGGTCGCGCCCTCGAACGGGCCGACCGAGTGGCAGCGCGACTACGCCGAGCAGGCCGGGCGCGCGCGGCGCATCCTGCCGGCGGCGGAGTGATGGGGGCGCCGCGGCTCTCCCCCGTGGCGCGTGCGGGGGCGCCCGCGCCCCGGCCGCTGGCCGAGGAGGCGGCGGTCGCGCTCGTCTACAACGGCACGACCCAGGCGGTGATGATGGCCACGCCCGCCGATCTGGAGGATTTCGCGGCGGGCTTCACCCTGACCGAGGGGATCGCGCGCGCCCTTTCCGACATCGCCGAGCTGGAGGTGGTCGAGCACCCGCAGGGGATCGAGTGCCGCATGTGGCTCGCCGAGGACCGCGCCGAGGCGCTCGCCGCGCGGCGCCGCGCGATGGCGGGGCCGGTGGGCTGCGGGCTCTGCGGGATCGACAGCCTGGAGCAAGCGGCGCGCCCGGCCGCGCAGGTGACCGCGCCGCTCGCCCTGCCCCGGTCCGAGATTCCGGCGGCGACGGAGGCGCTGCGCGCCGCGCAGCCGCTGCACGACGCCACGCGCGCGGTGCACGGCGCCGGGCTCTGGGTGCCGGGCGAAGGTCTCGTCGCGGCGCGCGAGGACGTGGGCCGCCACAACGCGCTCGACAAGCTCGCCGGCGCGCTCGCGCGCGGCGGGGCGGACGCGCGGCGCGGCGCGGTGGTCCTGACCTCGCGGATCTCGGTCGAGATGGTGCAGAAGGCCGCCGCCATGGGCGCGCCCGCGGTGGTCGCCGTCTCCGCGCCCACCGCCGCGGCCGTGCGCCTCGCCGAGGCGGCGGGGATGACCCTCGTCGCCCGCGCGCGCGACGGCGCCTTCGAGATCGCCGCCCACCCGCACCGCATCGTGGAAAGGCCCCCGCATGTCGCCTGAGAAGCTCGCCCGCATGGCCAACCAGATCGCCACCTTCTTCCGCGCGCAGCCTGCAGAGGACCGTGCCGCGCTGGTGGCCAAGCATCTGAACGACTTCTGGGAGCCGCGGATGCGACGGCAACTGCTGGACCTCGTGCAGGCAGGCCACGCCGATCTCGACCCGCTGGTGGTCGAGGCGGCGGGACGGATGCGCGCGCCGGCCTGACCGGCCCGCCCGCTCGGTGCGGCCTTGCGGGCGCGTCTCGCGAAGAGGCCCGGCGACGGGCCGATGAGCGGCCGTCCCCGAAAATGATACCCCGTCGAGATCTCTTTTTGATCTGCATCAACGCCACGGCATGCTGACGTATTCCATATCCGCCATATGACGCGGAGGACACGCATGACCGATTCCCGAGATTTCACCGCCAGCCGCCGCGCCTTTCTGGGCCTGGCGGCCGGGGCGGGCGCGCTGGCGCTGGCCGGCCAGGGCGGCCCGGCGCGCGCGCAGCTGCGCACGAACGCCCATATCGTGATCCTGGGCGCCGGCGCCGCCGGCACGGCGCTGGCCAACCGGCTGGCCGCGCGGCTCGAAGGCGCGCGGATCACCATCGTGGACGGACGCGCCCAGCACTGGTATCAGCCCGGCTTCACCCTGATCGCTGCCGGGCTGAAGCCCGCCGACTACTCGGTGAGCACCACCACCGAGTGGCTGCCCGACGGCGTGGAGCTGAAGCCAGAATACGCCGCCGAGATCGATCCGGAGGCGAAGACCGTGGGTCTCGCCGGGGGCGAGACGCTGAGCTACGACTATCTCGTCGTGGCGCCGGGCCTCGTGCTCGACTGGGACGCGGTCGAGGGATTCTCGCTCGACATGGTGGGCGAGAACGGCATCGGCGCGGTTTATGCCGGACCCGACTATGCGGCGAAGACCTGGGCGGCGATGGACCGCTTCACCGACGAAGGCGGCGAGGCCGTCTTCTTCCGCCCGGCGACCGAGATGAAATGCGCGGGCGCGCCGCTCAAGTACACCTTCCTCACCGACGACTACGCCCGCCGCAAGGGCACGCGCGGGGCGACGAAGATCACCTACGCCGCGCATTCGGGCAGCCTCTTCGCCGTGCCGATCGTCAACGAGAAGGTGCGGATGCTCTACGACGAGCGCGGCTTCGACGTGCACTACGACCACGTGCTCAAATCCCTGGATCCGGGCCGCAAGGTGCTGACCTTCGACACGCCCGAGGGCGCGACCGAGATCCCCTTCGACTTCACCAACGTGATCCCGCCGATGCGGGCGCCGGAGGTGGTGCGCCAGTCGGGCCTGTCCTGGGCGGACAGGTGGGTGGACCAGGGCTGGGTCGAGGTGGACCAGCACACCCTGCGCCACCGTCGCTACCCCGAGGTCTTCGCCGCCGGCGACGTGGCCGGCGTGCCCAAGGGCAAGACCGCGGCCAGCGTCAAGTGGCAGGTGCCGGTGGTCGAGGAACATCTTGTCGCGCAGATCGCGGGCGACACCACCGACGCCTCCTACAACGGCTACACCTCCTGCCCGCTCATCACCCGCGTGGGCCGGGCGATGCTGATCGAGTTCGACTACAACAACGATCTCGTGCCGAGCTTTCCCGGCGTCATCGCGCCACTCCAGGAGCTCTGGATCAGCTGGCTGATGAAGGAAGTGGCGCTCAAGGCCACCTACAACGCCATGCTGCGCGGCATGGCCTGAGGAGGAGACCATGGAAGAGCTGACCTTCACCACACTGATCGCCGTGTTCGAAGAGATGTTCGGACGCTGGCTGTTCTGGGGCATGGTGGTCGCCGCGGTGGCGGTCACCCTTCTCTACGTCTACGTCCTGATCCGCGACCATTCGGTGAGCTGGCGCAAGTTCCTGCTCGCGCAGCTCGCCATGCCGGTGGGCGCGGTGGCGGCGGTGATCTTCGTCTTCGCGGTGACCGATTCGGGTCTCGGCGACATGGGCGGGCCGATCGACGTGATCGTGTTGCTGGGCGTGGCCGCCGCAGGCGCCGTCGGGGCCGCGATCCTCGTCTACACGGTCCAGTCGCTCGTGGCGCCGCCCGCGCGCGAGACCTGACGCAGTTTCGCCCGCCGCCCCAGCATCCCCAGATCCCTGGCGGCGGGCGCTTCGCGGCGGGACGGGCGTGATGCGCCTGTCCCCTCGCCCGCCCGGCCCGCCGCGTCTCTTTCCGTCAAAGCTCCCGCCCTCACCCGCGCCAGTCGATGACCTCCTCCGGCGCGGCGCGCTCGGTGCGGTAGGCATTGGCGGGGTGGTCGGCATCGGCCAGCCCGAAGGCGATGCCGCAGACCACCAGCCGGTCCTCGGGGATGGCGAACCAGTCGCGCAGGAAGGGCGCCTGCGTGGCCAGCGCGGCCTGCGCGATGCTGGCCACGCCCGCCGCCTGCGCCGCGGTCATGAAGCCGGTGACGAAGGCGCCGCAGTCCAGCACGCCGTAGGTACCGAGCGCGCGCGGACTCGTCACGATCGCCACGTGCGGCGCGCCGAAGAAGCGGAAGTTCTCCAGCATCTGGCGGGCCGAGGCCGCGCGGTCGCCCCGCTCGATCCCCAGCGCGCCGTAGAGCTGCCAGCCGCAGACCGAGCGGCGCTCTCTGTAGATCCCTTCGTAGGCGGTGGGAAAGGCGATGTCCGGCTCCGGGGCGGCTTGCTGCGCGTGGGCATGCAGCGCGGCGCGCAGGCGGTCGGTCTCCGGCTTGCGGGTGACGATCAGCTGCCAGGGCTGGGTGTTGTTCCACGAAGCCACCCGCTGCGCCGTCGCGACGATGCGGGCGACCGTCTCCTCCGGAATCGGCGCGTCGCGGAAGGCGCGGCAGGACCAGCGCGCGGCGAAGAGCCGGTCAAGCGTGACGAGAGCGTCAGGCTGCGCCTTTCCGGCCTCGGGTTGCGGCCGAGGGGAGCTCATGCAGTCTCGCGCAGCCAGGCGCGGATCTCCGCGCCGTGCTCGCCGCGGGCGGGGGCCGGGCGGAGCGGGGCCGCATGCCCATCGAAGCGCGGCGCGGGCGCGGGCTGCAACCCGCTCTCCGCGCGGACCCAGGTGCCGCGCGCTGTCAGATGCGGGTCGCGCGCGGCCTCTTCGGGGTCGAGCACGGGGGCCACGCAGGCCTCGGAGCCCTCGAAATGCGCCGCCCAGTCATCGCGGCTCTTCTGCGCGAAGAGGCCGGCGAGGCGCGCGACCAGGCGCGGCCAGCGGTCCGCGTCGAACTGATCGGCGAAATCCGCATCGTCGGCAAGCCCCATGCGGTCGAGAAACGCGTCGTAGAACTTGCGCTCGAGGCACTGGACGGTGACGAAGCCGCCGCAGGCGCAGACATAGGTGCGGCACCAGTGCGGCCCGTCGAGCAGGCTGCGCCCGCGCGTCATCGACACCGCCCCCTGCGGCGCCATCGACATCAGCAGGGCCATCATGTGCGCCGAGCCGTCCACGATGGCCGCGTCCACCACGCTGCCGCCTCCGCTCGCGCGCGCCTTCAGCAGTCCCGCCAGCATGCCGGCGACGAGGTAGAGCGCGCCACCGCCGATGTCCCCCACCAGCGTGGGCGGCGTGAGCGGCGGGGTGCCCGGCGGAGACGCATACCACAGCGCGCCCGAGAGCCCGATGTAGTTCAGGTCGTGGCCGGCCTGCGTCGCGCGCGGCCCCTCCTGCCCCCAGCCGGTCATGCGGCCGTAGACAAGCGCCGGGTTGAGCGCATGCGCCGCCTCCGGCCCCATGCCCAGCCGCTCCATCACGCCGGGCCGGAAGCCCTCGATCAGACCGTCGGCGCGCGCGACCAGCGCCTCGAGCACGGCCAAGTCCTGCGGATCCTTGAGGTCGAGCGCGATCGAGCGCTTGCCCCGGTCCAGAAGGCTGCGCTCGCCCATGCCCGGCGTGCCGGCCGGCACGCGGCGGTGAACGACGATCACCTCCGCGCCCAGATCGGCGAGCATCATGCCCGCGAAGGGCGCCGGCCCCAGCGCCTCGACCTCGACGATGCGGATGCCCTCGAGCATGCGGTGTCCCTCCCGTCGCAGAGCCTGCGCGGGAACGTCGGCAGGCGCAAGACGGCCGGCTTGAGGGCGGGCGCGAAGCCTGTCAGTCTGACGCTCCCGGCAGAGAAGAGGACAGTCCATGCAGCAGGCCGAGGATTTCGGCGCCGAGTCCGCTGCACTCGACGCGCTTCTCGACGCGATGGCGCCCGGCGACTGGCAGCGGCCCACGCAGTTCAAGGGCTGGACGCCCGAGGACATTCTCGTTCACCTGCATTTCTGGAACCGCGCGCAGGATCTCGCGCTCACCGATCCCGAGCGATTCGCCTCCGAGACCGAACCGCTGCGCCGCGCGCTCGAGTCCGGGCGCGGACGCCTCCACGAAGCGCAGGAGGTGCGCGAGCGGGGTCCGGTGCTGCGCGCGGCCTGGGCCGCCTACGCCGCCGAGATGGCCCGCCGTTGGGCCGAGGTCGATCCCCGCCGCCGCCTGCCCTGGATCGGGCCGGAGATGTCGGCGCGCTCGGCGATGACCGCGCGCCAGATGGAGACCTGGGCCCACGGTCAGGCGATCTGGGACATGCTGGGGCGCGAGCGCGAGGAAAGCGATCGCCTTGCCAACATCGTGCATCTGGGCGTGGCGACCTTGGGATGGTGCTTCGAGGTGCAGGGGCTGGGCACGCCGCCGCATCTGCCGCGGCTGGAGCTGGTCGCGCCTTCTGGCACCCTGTGGACCCATGGTGCGCCCGACTGTCCCGACAGGATCGAAGGGAGCGCGGTCGATTTCTGCCGGGTGGTGACGCAGACCCGCAACGTCGCGGATACCGCGCTGCGCGTCACGGGGCCCGTGGCCACGCAATGGATGGCGCATGCGCAGTGCTTCGCCGGTCCGCGCGAGCGCCCGCCTGCCCCGGGCACGCGCTACCGCGCGTCACCGCCCGACCCGGCTTGACAGCGCGCCGCGCCGCGGCTCCTGTCCCTGCGGGGAGGACGGCGCAATGACCGAAGACAGCCGACCGGCGCAGAACGCCGCGACAGACCCGCCGGATCCGGCGCGGCTGGAGCGCTGGCTCGCCGCGCATGTGCCGGGCTTCGCCGGGCCGATGACGCTGACGCGCTTTTCGGGCGGGCAATCGAATCCGACCTGGCGCGTGGACACGCCCGAACGCGCCTATGTCCTGCGCGCCAAGCCGCGCGGCGCGCTGCTGCCCTCGGCGCATGCGGTGGATCGCGAGTTTCGCGTGATGGGCGCGCTCGCAGGTTCGGGCGTGCCGGTGCCGGAGATGCGCGCGCTCTGCGAGGATCCCGAGGTGATGGGCCGGACTTTCTTCGTCATGGAGCATGTCCCCGGACGGATCTTCTTCGACCAGCGGCTGCCGGACATGTCGCGCGAGGAGCGCGCGGCGATCTTCGACGACATGAACCGGGTGATCGCGCGGCTGCACAGCCTGCGGCCTGCGGACGTCGGGCTCGACGACTTCGGCAAGCACGGCGCCTACATGGCCCGGCAGGTCGCGCGCTGGACGAAGCAGTACCGCGCCTCCGAGACGGCCCCCAATCCGGCGATGGAGAACCTGATCGCCTGGCTGCCCGAGCATCTGCCCGACGAGCGCAAGGTGGGCATCATTCACGGCGATTTCCGGCTCGACAACCTGATGATCCACCCGACCGAGCCGCGCATCGTCGCGGTGCTCGACTGGGAGCTTTCGACGCTGGGCGATCCGATGGCGGATTTCGCCTATCACGCGCTGTCCTGGCGGGTCTCGCCCGATCTCTTCCGCGGCCTCGCGGGGGTCGATTTCGCGGCGCTCGGCATTCCGGACGAGCGCGCCTACGTCGCGCGCTACCTGGAACGCACCGGGCAGGACTGGCCCGAGGCCTGGGAGTTCTACCTCGCCTTCAGCCTCTTTCGCATCGCCGCGATCCTGCAGGGAATCGCCAAACGCGCCGAGGCGGGCACGGCGGCCGATCCGCGCGCCGCCGAGACCGGCGCGCTGGCGGTCCCGCTGTCGGAACTCGCCTGGGATCTGGCCCGCCGCGCCGGCGGAGGCCGCGGCGCCTGACGCACGGCGTGCAATCGCACACTGGTCGGGCGGCACGGGCGAACTAACTGCTTCGAATTGGAGAGGTCGCGCGGCTGCCCGGCGCGCACCGCGGTCGAGGAGTCCGCGTCACGGCCGGGGTTTCCCCCGCGCGGCGAGGGACAGGAAGAACGCGATGGTCTACGCTTCACGCGACGCGACACGCGCGAGCCGCACCCTGCCGGCCACCTCGACGCTCGACCTCGAACTGGAGGACGGCTGGCTGTTCGTCTGGCTCAACGAGCCGTCGCTTCGAAATCCGCTTTCCTCGCAGCGCGTCGCCGATCTCGCGCGTGTCTGCGAGACGCTCGCGCTGCGGCCGGACATCCGCGGCGTCGTCTTCCGCGGGCGCGGCGGCATCTTCTCCGCCGGTGGCGATCTTTCCATGCTGCGCGCCGCCGCCAACGGCGAGGTCGAACGCGAGTCGCTCATCCGCGCGAGCCGCGCGACCGGCGCGCTCTTGCGGCGGGTGGCGACGCTGCCCCAGCTCACGGTGATGGCGGTCGAGGGCGAGGCGGTCGCCGGGGGCTGCGGCCTTGTCGCCGCGGGCGATGTCGTCGTCGCCGAGCGCGGCGCGAGGTTCTGCTTCTCCGAGACGAGGATGGGGCTGGTGCCGGCACAGATCGCGCCCGTGGTCATGACGCGGCTCGGCTGCCGCGTGGCGCGGCGGCTGCTTCTGCTGGGCGACAGCCTGACCTCCGAAGAGGCGCAGGCCGCCGGCCTCGCGGATGTGGTCGTGGATGGCCCGGACGCCCTGGACGGCGAACTCGCCGGGCTCAGGGCGCAGGCGCGGCTCTGTGCGCCGGGCGCCGTGTCGGCCACCAAGCGGCTGCTGATGGATCTGCCGGGGCTCTTCCCGGACGAGCAGCTCGACATGGCCGCGCAGGTCTTCGCCGATCAACTCGACAGCGCCGAGGGCCGGGACGGGCTGGAAAGCTTCTTCGGCCGCCGCCCCCCCGGCTGGGTGAGCGACGGCGAGGCCTAGGCCGGCAACGCCGCACCATGCACGAGCGCGCGCAGCAGCGGATTGGGAAAGCGCCGCTCCAGCGTCACGGCATAGAAGCTCTCGACGATGCCGGGCAGGCGCTGCGCCTCGACGAGTACGCCCTGCGCGAGCTCGTCGGTCACGACGATCGGGGGCAGCACGGCGAGTCCCGCGTCCGCGCGCGCCAGCAGGCGCATCATCGCCATGTCGTCCACCTCCGCCGCGATCTGCGGGCGCAGGCCGAGCCGGTCGCAGAGCGCATCGAAGCCCGTGCGCACGCCGCTGTCGCTGGTGGGCAGGATCACCGGCTGCTGCACCAGCAGATCCTCGAGCGCCCCGCCCTGCCCCAGCCGCGCCGGCGTGCCGACGAGGCTGACGCCCTGTTCGTCGAGCTTGTGCGAGACGAAGGGCGTGACCGCGTCGCGCGCCGCGGCCCGGTTCAACAGCACCACGTCCAGGTTGAGCTGTTCCAGCGCCTGCATCAGCTCCGCCGGCCCGCCCGAGTGCAGGATGATCTCGACATCCGCGCGCCCGAGCAGCGGGCGCAGGAAGGCCAGCGTGAAGTTGCGCGACAGCGTCGCCAGCGCGCCCACCCGCAGCGCACGGCGGGTCCGCCCCTGCGCCTTGAGCGTGTCGAGCAGCTCTTCGCCCGCAGAGAAGATCGTATCGGCATGGTCGAGCGCGATCCGGCCCGCCTCGGTCAGCACGAGCTGCCGGCCGCGGCGCTCGAAGAGCGGGTGGCCAAGCTGCTGCTCGAGCTTGCGGATCTGCGTCGACAGCGCGGATTGCGACAGGTTCAGCCGCTCGGCCGTGCGGGTCAGATTGCCGTCATGCGCCACGGCCCAGAAATAGCGGAGGTGGTTGTAGTTGAGCTGCGCCATGACCGTTCCATAACAGAGAACGGTTACACGCATACAATGAATTTTTCTTTCCTGTGCCACCGCATTACCTCGCTCTGCACCATTGTGACGAGAGCGAGGGAAACGCGCAGATGGATATCTACACCCTGTCCCTTCTGGCGCCGCTGGCGCTGATCGCGGCCGCGGCCGCCGGCTTTCTGAATTCCGGCCGCCGTCCGGAATGGGTGCCGCAGATCGCCGAGGGCGCGGCGCTGGTCGCTGTCGCGGTCGCCGTGGTCTCGGGCCTCGTGCTGGCCGCCAACGGCCCCGGCACGGGCGAGGTCATCGGCCTCATGGTCCGGCTCGACCTGCTCAGCGTCATCATGCTGCTGCTGGTCAGCTTCGTGGGCTGGGTGGTCCTGCGCTACACGCGCACCTACCTCGACGGCGAGGACCGGCAGGGCGCCTTCACCGGATGGATGGCGCTGACGCTGGCGTCGGTCCTCGTGTTCGTGCAGGCGGGGCATCTGGCGCTTTTCGTGGTGGCCTTCATCGCCACCTCGGTCTTTCTGCAGCGGCTGCTCCTCTTCTACCCCGAGCGGGTGCAGGCGCAGCGCGCGGCGAAGAAGAAGTTCGTCACCTCGCGGCTGGGCGAGGCGGCGCTGATCACCGCCGCCGTGCTGCTCTACAACGGCTATGGCACGGCCGAGATCGGCGAGATCCTGGCCGCGGCACGCATCGGCGTGACGCCGGAGGCGGCGCTCTGGGCCGCGGGCTTCCTGGCGCTTGCCGCGCTGCTGAAGTCGGCGCAGTTCCCGACGCACGGCTGGCTCACCGAGGTTATGGAGACGCCCACGCCGGTCTCGGCGCTGCTGCACGCGGGCGTCATCAACGCGGGCGGCTTCCTGCTGATCCGCTTCGCCGACGTGCTGCTTCTGGCGCCCGGTGTGCTGGCGGTGCTGGTCATGATCGGCGGCTTCACGGCGGTCTTCGGCGGGCTCGTCATGCTGACGCAGCCGGCGGTCAAGACCTCGCTCGCCTGGTCCACGGTCGCGCAGATGGGCTTCATGATCCTGCAATGCGGGCTCGCGCTCTTCCCGCTGGCGCTGCTGCACATCGTGGCGCATTCGCTCTACAAGGCACATGCGTTCCTTGCCTCGGGGCAGGCCGTCGACGGCGTGGCCGCGATCCGGCGGCCCGGCCCGGTGGCGATCCCGAACGGCGCGGCGGTGCTCAAGGCCTTCGTCGCGGCGCTGGCGATCTACGGGGTCGTGGGCGCAGGCTTCGGCTTCGAGTCGAAGTCCCCGCAGGCGATCGCGCTGGGCGCCATCCTGATCTTCGGCGTGGCCTACCTGCTGGCCCAGGGCCTGGCGGACCAGGCGCCCAAGGTGCTCACCCAGCGGACCGCGCTCTACTCGGTCGCGGCCTCGATCGCCTATTTCGCGCTGCAGCGCGGCGCAGAAGCAGCCATGGCCGGCACCTTGCCCGCCACGCCCGCGCCCGGGCCGCTGGAATGGGCGCTCATCGTGCTGGCGGTGATCTCCTTCGGCGCGGTCGCCGTCGCGCAGGCGATGTTCCCGCTCTGGGCCTATCACCCGGCGGCGGCGGGCCTGCGGGTGCATCTGTCGAACGGGCTTTACGCGAACGCGGTGATGGACCGCATCCTCGGCGGCTGGGCGCTGCGGCGGTCGAACTGAGGCAGGAACAGGGAGCGAAACGATGCAGGACATGACCGAAACCAGGCTTCTCGTCGAGAACGACACGCTGATGCAGGCCGCCGACGCCGCCGGCCGCGCGATCCCGCCGGTCTGGCCGCTGGCCTCCTCGGTTGCGGTGAACCCCTATCTCGGCCAGACCGGCGAGCGGCTCGCCACCACCGGGGCGCGGCTGGCGCGGGTCGCGGGCGTGGGCGTGACCATGCCGCGGAGCTGGTATCAGGCCCGCCTCGCCGACGGGCGGATCACCGACGACGACCTCGCCGCCGCGCTCGAGGCCTGCCCGCATGCCGCGCGGCCCAAGAGCCTCGCGGCGCTCAGGGAGGCCGCCGCCCAGCCCGAGCGGCGCCCGCATGCGCTGCCCACCATCGCCGAGATGGCGGCGGATCACTCGGGCATCGACTGGGAAGGCCTGATCGCCGACCGGATCAGCCACTGGGCGGCCGCCTATTTCGACGAGGGTCAGGCGCTCTGGAAGGCGCCGAAGCGCCGCGGGCCCTACGCGGAATGGCGGGCGATGGCGACGCACGACCTGATCCCGGAAATCCACGGGCTCAGGGGGTTCGCCGCGCATGTCTTCGACGCGCCCGAGACGGCCGAGGGCGTGATCGCGCGGGCGGCGGAGCGGCTGGGTCTGGCGCCCGCGATGCTCGAGACCTACTTCCACCGGCTTCTGATCAGCATGGGCGGCTGGGCGCAATACGCGCGCTACCGGCTCTGGCAGGTGGAGCTCGGCGGCGGCACGGATCCGATCATGGCCGAGATGCTGGCCATCCGCCTGATCTGGGAGGAGGCGCTGCTCGCCCAGTACGAGGAGGATATCATCGACCGCTGGGAGCGGGTGCGCCGGTCGCACGCGGCCCCGGTCGAGCCCACCGCCGACCTCGTCGTGGACGAGATCCTGCAGGAAGCCGCCGAGCGCGGCGCTCAGCGCGAGATCGCGGCCATGTTCGCCGCCGAGGCCCCCGAGCGGGGCGCGGAGCGGCCGGCGCTTCAGGCGGCGTTCTGCATCGACGTGCGCTCCGAGGTGTTCCGCCGCGCGCTCGAGTCGCTCGACCGGGGAATCGAGACGCTGGGCTTCGCCGGCTTCTTCGGCGTGGCGACGAAGCATCGCGGCTTCGCCTCCGACGTTGAGGAACTGCGGCTGCCGGTTCTGCTCAATCCCGGCGTGGGCTCGGTGTCGGGCACGCCGGATATGGCGGAAGAGGACAGGCAGGCGCGCTTCGCCGCGCGGGCCAGCCGCGCCTGGGGCCGGTTCAAGCTCGCGGCCGTCTCCTCCTTCGCCTTCGTCGAGGCGATGGGGCCGGTCTATGCCGGCAAGCTGGTGCGCGACGCGCTGGGGCTGGAGCCGGCCGAGCTGCCCGACGGCCCCGCGCCGCGGCTCGACCCGGCGCTGGACCTGGAGGCCCGGATCGGCGCGGCCGAGACGGTGCTGCGCGCCATGTCGCTCACCGAAAACTTCGCGCGGCTGGTGATCCTCGCGGGCCACGGCGCCAACGTGACCAACAACCCGCACGCTTCCGCCTACCACTGCGGCGCCTGCGGCGGCTACTCCGGCGAGGTGAACGCGCGCCTGCTGGCCGGCCTCCTGAACGACCCCGAGGTGCGCGCGGGCGTCGCCGCGCGGGGCATCGAGATTCCCGCCGACACGCTCTTCCTCGGCGCGCTGCACGACACCACCACAGACGCGGTGAAGCTCTACACCGCGGATGTGGACGCCTCGGCGCACGGCGAGGATCTGAGGCAGGCGAAGGACTGGCTCGCGCAGGCGGGCAAGCTCACCCGCGGCGAGCGGGCGCTGCGTCTGCCGCGGGCGGGCAGCGCGGCGGAGGTCGAGCCGCGCTCGCGCGACTGGGCGGAGGTGCGCCCCGAATGGGCGCTCGCGGGTTGCCGTGCCTTCATCGCGGCGCCGCGGGCCCGGACGCTCGGCAAGGATCTCTCGGGCCGCGCCTTCCTGCACGACTACGACTGGAAGCAGGACGAGGGCTTCCCGGTGCTCGAGCTCATCATGACCGCGCCCGTCGTGGTGGCGAGCTGGATCAGCCTGCAATATTACGGCTCGACCGTGACGCCCGACCTCTGGGGCGGGGGCAACAAGCTTCTGCACAACGTCACCGGCGGCATCGGCGTGGTCGAGGGCAATGGCGGGCTGCTGCGCGCGGGGCTGCCGTGGCAGTCGGTGCACGACGGCGAGGATTTCCAGCACGAGCCGCTGCGCCTGTCGGTCTGCATCGAGGCCCCGCGCGAGGCGATGTCGGCGATCCTGGAAAAGCACGAGGGCGTGCGCGCGCTCTTCGACAACCGCTGGCTGCACCTCTTCGCGCTGGACGAGGCGGGCCAGCTCGCCTGGCGCTACGCGGGCGATCTGGAGTGGGAGCCGGTCGCCGCGACCGAGGCGAAGCCACGCCTCAAGGCGGTCGGATGAGCGAGGGAGCGCCCGGTCTCTGGGCCGGGCGCGTCGCGCGTCTCGCCACCATGCACGGCAAGGAGGCCGCGATCGCGCCGCCGCTCGCACGGCTCGCCGGCCTCGAGGTGCGCCGCGCGACCGGCGTCGATACCGACGCGCTCGGCACCTTCACCGGGGAGGTGCCCCGCGCGGGCACGCTGCACGAGGCCGCCGAAGCGAAGGCGCGGCTCGCGATGCGCGCCGCAGGCAGCGACCTCGGGCTCGCCAGCGAAGGCGCCTACGGCCCACACCCGCAGATCCCCTTTCTCGCCAGCGGCGTGGAGACGCTCGTGCTGGTGGACGAGGCGCGCGGCCTCGTGCTGCGCGAGACGATGGAGGCGCGGCGCCCGGTCTACGACCAGGTCGAGGCGGCGGGCCTCGCCGCGCTCGAGCCCTTCCTTGCGCGGATCGGGTTTCCCCAACAGGGCGTTGTCGTGCGTCCGAACCGCGGCGGCGGCAGCCAGCGCAAGGGCCTGCGCGCCCGCGCGCCGCTGGCGCGCGCCGTCGAGGCGGCCGCCGCGGCCTCGCCGGACGGCCTCGCCGTCGTCGAGACCGACATGCGCGCGCACATGAACCCCACGCGCATGGCCGCCATCGCGCAGCTTGCGGAACGCTTCGCGACGCGGCTCGCCCGCGCCTGTCCAAGCTGCGGCGCGCCGGGCTGGGGCGTCGCGCGGCCCGGGCCGCCCCTGCCCTGCGCCTGGTGCGGCGGGGAGACGCTGGCGCGCGGGGGGATGGTCTGGGGCTGCGCCGCCTGCGGCGAAGAGGCGGCGCAGGACGAGGCGCGCGCGATCGCCGATCCGGGGCAATGCCCGGCGTGCAATCCGTGAGGCCCCCTCAGCCGATCACCTGCAGCAGCCCGCGGTGGTCGGTGCGCGCCACGTCGCGCGCGATCTCGGCGAACCGCTCGAAGCCGGTGCTCCGCCCTGCCGAGCGCCGCCAGACCATGCCGACCATGCGCGTCAGCCGTCCGCCCCGGAAAGGGCGCACCGCCACGTCCGCATCCGGCGAATCGACCTCGGAGGCGACGTAGAGCGCGGGCAGGATCGTCATGCCCATGCGCATGGCCGCCATCTGGCGCAGCGCGTCGAGGCTGGTGCCTTCGTAGTCCTGACGCAACCGCGCGCCGGCGCGGGCGCAGAGCTCGGCGATCTGGGCATGCAGCGCATAGTCCGGCCCCAGGGTCAGGACATCCTGCCCCGCAAGCGCCGCGATCTCGATCGGCCCGCCGCCGCCGAGCGGATGATCATGCGCCATCACCGCGAAAAGCGGCTCGCGAAAGAGTTGCGTCACCACCGCATCGGTCGTGGGCACCGGCGTCTGGGTCAGCGTCACGTCGTGCATGCCCTCGAGCAGCTCGCCGATGAGCGCCCGCGGCGGCGCCTCGCGGATCACCAGCCGCAGATCGGGGAAGTGCTCGCGCAGGCGGCGCACCAGCCGCGGCATGAAATAGGGACCGAGCGTCGGCGAAACGCCCAGCCGCACGGTGCCGGAAATGCCCGCCTCGGCGCGATGGCAGGCCGCGACCATCGCCTCGGTCTCGGCGATGATGCTGCGTGCCCGGCGCAGAACCTCTCGCCCCGCCGGGGTCAGCACGACGCGCCGCCCTCGCTCGACGAGGTGCTGTTGCAGGCACGTCTCGAGGTTGCCGATCTGCTGACTCAGCGAGGGCTGCGTGACCTCCATGCGCTCGGCAGCCTTGCGGAAGTGGCCGGTATCGGCGAGTGCCACGAAATAACGCAATTGCTGGAGCGTCGGCTGGCGGGTCATGCGGATCGGCGGCCTGGCGAGAATCTGATAGGTAATTCCTATCATGATTGCAGCCCTGATAGGATTGATTTCAGGTCGAGTGGCTGCAAATTTTTGAATATTGAGCTGGGTGGGTAACCATGACCTTCGATTTTTCCACAGAGAACGCGCTCGACGCGGCGCATGGCGCATCGCCGGATCCGGCACATCCGCGATCGCAGGGGCCGCTCGGCGCGGCGGAGCTGCAGCGGCTTCGGCGATCGGGCGCGGCGGTGGCCTTCGATCCCGCACAGGGCGGCTGGGTGCCCGCGGATGCCGAGGACGATCTTTATCTGCCGCCCGCCATGCCACAGGCCGGCACCATCACTCACGGTCGTTCGGCGCAGCCGGTGCGGGGGTTCGGCGGCATGGCCGGGCTCCCGCTCGGCGATCACCGCCTGCGGCCCTGGCGCGCGACGGAGGCGGCGCGGCTCGCGGAGCTGCTCGGAGATGCCGAGGTCTGGCGCCATCTGCCGGAGTCCTTCAGCGGCGCGCTGACGGAAGAGGACGCGGCGGCGCTGATCGCGCTCGCCAACGGCGGCGCGCACCACGAGGTCCTGGCGGTCGAACACGATGGTGAGGTCATCGGCCAGGTCCGGCTGGAGTTTTCCGCCGACGGCCGCGAAGCGGAGCTCAGCTACTGGTTCGGGCGCGCGCATTGGGGCAAGGGGCATGCGGGGCACGTGGTGCCCCGCTTCGTCGCGGAGACCCGCGCGCGCCACGCCCGCCTTGACCGTCTGACGGCCCGCGTCCATCGCGACAATGCCGCCTCGGCGCGCGTGCTGGCCCGGGCCGGCTTCACCGAGGAGGCGACGCGGGGCGACTGGCGCCATTTCTCCCGCGGGATGGGCTGAGAGTCAGAAGGGCGCCTCGATCCCGCGGCCGTCTGCGACGGCCCGCCGCCAGACGTGATGCGCGACAGCGAGGTCCTGCGCCGCCACCCCCAGCGAGCGATATAGCGTGATGTCCGCGTCGCCGCGACGCCCCTCGGCCGCGCCCGACAGCACCTCGCCGATCTCGGCGTGCAGATGCTCCGGCCCGATGCGGCCCGCCGCCGTCATGTCCACGATTTCGCCCGCCTGCGCGAAAAAGGAGGCGCGGAAGTCGCAGAAGACCGCGCTGCGCAGCACCGCCGTATCGTCCAGCTCGCGCTTGGTCGGAACCGAGGCCCCCACGGCGTTCACATGCTGTCCGGGCTGCAGCCAGTCGCCATGCAGCACCGGCGTCGAGGAATTCGTCACCGTGCACACGAGATCCGCCGCGCGCAGCGCGGCCTCGGCGTCCGTGCCGCTTTCGATGACGAGAGCGGGGTGATGCACGCGCATCCGCTCCGCGAAGGCCGCCGCGCGGGCGGCGTCGCGGCCGATCACCGTGACGCGGGTCACCGGCCGGACGGCGCGCATCGCGGCGAGGTGGTGCTCGGCCTGCTCGCCGTGGCCGATCAGCACGAGCCGTTCCGCCCCCGGACGCGCAAGCGCGCGGCTGGCCACGGCGCTCGCTGCCGCGGTCCGGATCGCGGTCAGGAGCCCGGCCTCGATCATCGCGACGCAGCCGCCGGTCTCCGCCTCGAAGAGCGCGACCGCGCCCCGGTGCGAGGAGAGCCCCCGCGCCGGGTTGTCGGCAAAGATCGAGACGATCTTGACCCCGTAGGCGGCTGGCACATCGAGCGCACCCGGCATGACGCCCATGATCCTGCCCTCGCCCACCGGCACGACCTGGCGCAGGGGCATCTCGGCGCCGCCGCTGGACACGCGCCGCATCGCCGCCTCCACGACGTCGATCGCCTCGGCCATCGGCAGGAGCGCCGCCACGTCCCGGGCGTTCAGCACGCGCATCGACCCCTCCTGCTCAGGCCGCGAGCGCCGGGCGGTCCGGCGCGAAGACCGCCGGATCCACCCCCGCGGCGACCAGCGGCGCCGGCACCTCGCGCCCCAGCGCGCGCGCCGCGGCCAGCTGCCCCAGGGCCGGCGCGGTCTGGATGCCGTAGCCGCCCTGCCCCGCAAGCCAGAAGAAGCCCTCGGCGTCGGGTGCGAAACCCGCCACGGGCTCGCCATCGGCCACGAAGCTCCGGAGTCCGGCCCACTTGTGGTCGATCCGGCGGACGGAAATCTCGAAGGCGCGCTCGATCCGGTCCACCGCGATGGCGACGTCGAGCTCCTCCGGCTGGGCGTCGCAGGGCACGGTGGGCGTCGCATCGGCCGGCGAGATCAGCAGCTTGCCGGCGTCGGGCTTCACGTAGAACTGTTCCTCGGCGTCCACGACCATCGGCCAGTCCTCGCCGGCCGGTCCGTCAGGCGCATCGATGAGCGCTGCGGTGCGCCGCTTGGGCGTGAGACCGACCGGCGCGATGCCGGCCATCTGCGCCAGCGCGTCGGCCCAGGCGCCCGCGGCGTTGACGAGCACAGGCGCCTCGATGGTGCCCTGCTTGGTCCCGACACGCCAGACGCCGCCGGCGCGCGTGACCTCCCGCACCTCGGCGTCGGTCAGCAGCTCGCCGCCCGCCGCCTTCAGCGCGCGCAGGTAACGCTGATGCAGCGCGTCCACGTCGATGTCGCTCGCTTCCGCGTCCCAGAGCGCGGCGGCGGCATAGTCCGCGCGCAGGAGCGGCATCTTCGCGCGTGCCTCGGGGATCCGGGCGCTTGCCAGCGCACCGCCCATCTCGGCCTGCAGCGCGGCAAGGGCCGCGCGCTGATCCTCGCGGGCGATGAAGAGCACGCCGCGCCGCCGCAGAAGCGGCGCGCCGGCCGGCCCCGTCCAGTCGCGGAAGGCGGGCCCCGAGGCGCGCGACAGCGCCCGCACGCCCGGCGGGCCGTAGGTGCAGGTGTAGAGCGCGGCGGAGCGGCCCGTGGTGTGATAGCCCGGCCGCGTCTCGCGCTCGATCAGCAGGACGCGCGCCTCGCCCGCCAGTTCCGCCGCGACCGACGCGCCCGCGATGCCGCCGCCGATCACCGCGATATCCGCCCTCTGGGTCATCCGTCCCTCCTTCGCTCGCCCGCCCCTGCATAGCGCCGCGAGGCCCGGATGGAAATGCGCAGACCGCCGCCCGGCCGCGCCCGAACCGGGCGCTCCTCGCCACGGGGAGCCCGGCGAAGAGGCCCGCAAGGGCCGATGAGCGCACCCACTCGACCCCCGCGCGGAACCGCCCTAGCTTGCCCGGCATGATCGTCGTCGCGCCCAACACCGTGCTGAACCCCGCCGCGCTCGAGACGCGGCAGGTGCCCAAGAAGATGTTCCGGCGCGTCGCGGTGCTGCCGCGGCGCGCGGGCTTCGCCACCTGGGCGCGCATCGTGTTCGACGTGCAGATCCTGCGCTATCTCGTGGCGCTCGCGCCCTTCGTCGTCGCCATGCTGATCTGGCCGCGCCTCGCCTTCCCCATCGCCCAGGCGCCGATCCTGATGGTGCTGCTCGTGGGGCTCGTGGAGATGAAGATGCTGCGCGTCTCGAAAGACGGCCGCGCGGACCTGATCGACGAGGATGCGGCCGCCCGCGGGCTCGATACGCTGCGCTTCCGCGCGCGGTCGATCCTCACGCGTCTTGCCGCCCGCAAGGAGCTGTCCGAGCACCGGCTGCACCTTGTGATCGAACAGTCGGAGCTCGCCCGCGTGCCGCCGCTCACCCTCGTGTCGGTCCAGCTCGACGGGCCCGATCCGCAGCTGCTGCCGCTCGACGCCGATGAGCAACGCCTGATCCGCGACGAGCTCTTCGGCGGCGCGCTGACCGAGCGCGAGCTGCTGCGGATCAACCTGCGCGAGGATGTCTTCCTGCGCGACGTGGCGCTCGAGGCGCGGGGCGTCTCGGCGCATGCGCGCCTCGCGGCGCTGATGGAGCGGGCGCCCGCGGCGGAGCACGCGCAATGAGCGTCAACGCGCGCCAGCTCTCGGCGGGCGAGGCGGCCGAGGTGCTCTTCGCCGGCTGGCGCGCACAGACCGAGCGCGGCCTCACGACGAGCTGGATGCTTCACGGCCGCCCCGGCGTCGGCAAGACGCAGGTCGTGCAGGAGCTCGCCGAGCGGATCGGCGCGCGGCTCTTCGATCTGCGGCTGACCACGATCGAGCCGCAGGATCTGCGCGGCCTGCCCTACTACGATCACGCCGCGCAGCGGACCGTCTGGTATCGTCCCGAGGATCTGCCCGAGGATCCCGAGACGCCATCGGTGCTCTTCCTGGACGAACTTACCGCAGCGCCGCCGCATCTGCAGCCGACGGTCTACGGGCTGCTGCAGGAACGCAGGGTGGGCCGGCACCGGCTGCCGCGCTCGGTCTTCATCGTGGCCGCGGGCAACACGGTGGAGGACGGGGCGGTGGCCTACGACATGGGCACCGCGCTCTCGGACCGGCTCGTGCATCTGGCCGTGCGCGCGAGCGCCGAGGACTGGCTGGCCAACTACGCGCCGCGGCGCGGGATCGACCCGGCCGTGACGGCCTTCCTGCGCGGGCGGCCCGATCTGCTCGACACCACCGAGCGCAGCCTGCGCGACGGCACGCTGATCGCCTGCACCCCGCGGAGCTGGGAGCGGGTGAGCGACATCATGCGCGCGGTTCCCGACCGGCGGATCCGGCAGGCGATGATCGCCGGCACCGTGGGCGAGGCGGCGGCCGCGGAATTCGCGCTCGTCGCCGACGACGTCGCCGCGCAGGTCCAGGTGGCCGAAATCCTCGCCGCCTCCCCGCGTGCGCGCCGCGACCTCTACCCCGAGACGCTGCACGGGCTGAACGCGCTGATCTACGGGCTCGTCGGCGCCGCGGACGGCGAGACCATGGAGGCGGCGATCGAGGTCATGGCGGGCATCCGCGAGCTCGGCCGCGACCCGCGCTTCGCCGGGCTGCCCTTGGCCGAACTCACCACTTTCGGCTTCGAGATGCTGATCCGCAAGGCGCTCGAAGAGGGCACGCAGGACGCCTTCCTGCGCTCGCGCGCCTATGCCGCCTACGCCGAGGAACGCAAGGCGGCGGGTCTCGAATGACGGTGCATTCCGAGCGCGCCGGGCAGGCTCTCGCGCATCTCGGCGAGGCAGACCCGGCGCTCGCCGCGCTGGCGCTCTGGATCGCGCATCGCGACGGGGCGCCCATGCGCTCGGACGGCGCGACGATCTACTACGACGCGGGCTTCGCCCTGCGGCCCCTGCCCGAACAGGTGGGGCTCGCGGGGCATCACATCCTGCATGTGGCCTTCCGCCACACGCCCCGGATGGCCGCGATGCAGGAGCGCGAAGGCGCGCGCTTCGACGCGCGGCGCTTCAACCTCGCGGCCGACGTGATCGTCAACGAGGCGCTGCTCGCCGCCGAGCACGCCTTGCCGCGGCCGGCCGTCCGTCTGAGCGATCTGCTGGCCCTGCTGGGCGAGCCGGCCGAAGCCGCGGCGACCGCGCTGGCCGACTGGGACGTGGAGCGGCTCTATCTCGCGCTCGGCGCGCGCGAGGCGCAGGGCGGCGGCGAGACCGAGAGCTACGCCCGCGCGAAGGCCTTCGCGCCCGACCTCGCGCCCGACGCCGACCGCGGCGGCGAGGATCCCGAGGCGGCCGACTGGCAGGGGCATCTGTCGCGCGCGCTGGAGGCCGGGCGGCAGGCGGGCCGCGGCATCGGCCGGCTCGCCGGGGCGCTGGGCGACCTTCCGGCACCGCACGTGCCCTGGGAGCGGCAGCTTCGCGGGCTCGTCGCGCGCGCGCTCGGCCACCGCCCGCAGCACGCGCCGGCACGCCCCGCCCGCCGCTGGATCGCGCGCGAGGCGCAGGCCCGCGCGGCCGGCAGCCCGACGCCCGGCTTCGAGCCCGCGCTCGCGCGCGACGGCGCGCGACCACGCATCGCGGTGGGCCTCGACACCTCGGGGTCAGTGGAGGACGACATGCTCACGCTCTTCGCCGCCGAACTCGCGGGCCTGGCCGGACGCACCGGCGCGGAGACGCATCTGCTCGCCTTCGACGAGACGGTTCAGGAAACCAGGCTGCTGCCCCCGACGGGCATCGCGGCCGCGCTCCGCGCCCGCCCGCTCCGGCGCGGCGGCGGCACGAGTTTCGTCGAGGTGCTCACGCAGGCCGAGGCGCTGCGTCCCGCAATCACGGTCGTGCTGACCGATCTCGACGGGGTCTTCCCGCCGCGCCCCGGAACGCCCGTCGTCTGGGCCACCCCGCATGCCCCGCTCGCGCCGCCGCCCTTCGGCCGCGTGCTGGTCATGGACCGCTGAGGCGCCAGCCTTCCGCACCCGGGGTCGGCCCCGGGCGCGACCCGCAGGGCGCCGGTCAGCCCAGATGCTTGCGCAGGCGCGAGGGCTGGGCCTTCTTCCGGCCCTTGTAGGGGTTCTGTTCCGACTGCGAACGCAGCCAGAGCCGGATCGGCGTGCCGGGCATGTCGAAATCCGCGCGCAGCCCGTTGACGAGATAGCGCCTGTAGGCCTCCGGCAGCTTGTCGGGATGCGAGCACATCACCACGAAACCCGGCGGCCGCGTCTTCGCCTGCGTCATGTAGCGCAGTCGGATGCGGTGCCCGCCCGGCGCGGGCGGCGGATGCGCGGCGACCATCTCGGCGAG
Organism: Rhodosalinus halophilus; assembly: GCF_003298775.1. Lineage (GTDB taxonomy): Bacteria > Pseudomonadota > Alphaproteobacteria > Rhodobacterales > Rhodobacteraceae > Rhodosalinus > Rhodosalinus halophilus. The sequence goes on from NZ_QNTQ01000008.1 coordinate 318,431, forward strand.
CCAGCGGTTGAGCCGCGCGGTGGGAATGCGCCGGTTCCAGACGTCATGCGCCTGCACCACCGCCTCGCGCAGGCGGTCGAGCCCCTTGCCCGTGCGCGCCGAGACCGCGACCAGCGGCGCGCCGCGCAGCTGCGGCAGAAGCGTCTCGAAACTCTCGCGCAGCGCGCGCAGCTTCGCCTGTTTCTCGGGATCCATGTCCCACTTGTTGACCGCGACCACGACCGCACGCCCCTCGCGCTCGGCCAGATCGGCGATGCGCAGATCCTGCGTCTCGAAGGGGGTCGCCGCATCGAGCAGCACGACGACCACCTCGGCGAAGCGCACCGCGCGCAGGGCGTCGGCCACCGAGAGCTTCTCGAGCTTGTCGGTCACCCGCGCCTTCTTGCGCATCCCCGCGGTGTCGAAGATCCGCACCGGCAGCCCGTCCCAGTCGGTCTTCACAGAGATGGCGTCGCGGGTGATCCCGGCCTCCGGCCCGGTGAGCAGCCGCTCCTCGCCGAGGATGCGGTTGACGAGCGTGGACTTGCCCGCGTTGGGCCGGCCCACCACGGCGAGCTGCAGCGGCCTGGCGCGCGTGGGCACGCGCGGGCCTTCGGCGGTCTCGCCCTCTTCGTCCACATCCACGTCGGTCTGCGGCGCCTCTTCGGCCTCTTCCCCCGCCTTGCCCTCGACGAGCGGCGCCAGCACCGCGGCCAGGTCGGCCATCCCCTCGCCATGCTCGGCCGAGAGCGGGATCGGTTCGCCCAGACCGAGGCCCCAGGCCTCGGCGAGCCCCGCCGCGCCGGCCTGCCCCTCGGCCTTGTTCGCGCCCAGGATGACGTGACCGCCCCGGCGCCGCAGGATATCGGCGAAGACCTCGTCGGTGGCCGTGACGCCCGCGCGCGCGTCGATCAGGAAAAGGCAGGCGTCCGCCTCGGCCACGGCACGTTCGGTGAGCCGGCGCATCCGGCCCGGCAGGCTCTCGTCCGTGGCCTCCTCGAGGCCGGCGGTGTCGATGACGGTGAAGCGCAGCGGCCCCAGCCGCGCCTCGCCCTCGCGCAGGTCGCGCGTGACGCCCGGCCGGTCGTCCACGAGGGCGAGCCGCCGGCCCACCAGCCGGTTGAAAAGGGTGGATTTGCCCACGTTGGGGCGCCCCACGATGGCGAGGCGGAAACTCATGGCCGCGAGGCTCCTCTGGCGCAGACCGCCCGCTTAACGCATCCGCGCGTCAGCGAAAAGCGTGCAGTTGCCCGCGCTTTGTCACGACGTAGAGCGTGCCGCCCGCCACGACAGGAGTCGCCGTCGCGCCCCCGGGCAGGGCGAGGCTCTGCACCAGCGCGCCGCTTTCGGGGTCGAAGACGCGCAGCACCTCGTCGCCGCCCGCGACGATCAGCCGTCCGCCGGCGAGCACGGGCCCGAACTGCGGGAAGATTTCCGCCCGGCGGCGGGGCCGGTCGCGTGTGTAGCGGGGCAGCTCGACGCCCCAGATGCGGCTGCCGTCGGAGGCGTCGAGGCGCAGCAGTTCGTTGCGATCGTTCACCAGAAAGAGCGAATCGCCGGCCGGCCAGATCAGGTCGAACGCGCCCTGCTCGGCCGTCCAGATCCGCTCGCCGCTCTGCAGGTCCAGCGCGGCGAGCCGGCCCGCGTTGTTCGCGGCGAAGACGCGCCCGTCCGCGATCACGGGGCCGCCGGTGATGTCGTCGACGAGCGACAGCGCGGTGCCCTCGCGCCGCCCCGCGACCAGCGCGCTCCAGCGCGCGAGGCCGCCGTCGGGGAACACGCCCTGCAACTCCCCGGAGCCGAAGGCGAAAACGACCAACCCGGCGGCGAAGGCGGGCGCCGGCCCGCCCGCCACATTGCGCACGTCCGCCACCCCGTCGTTGCGCCAGCGGATGCGCCCGGTCTCGGCCTCGATCGCCCAGGCGGTCGTGTCGCCGGCGACGAGATACACCAGCCCGTCGCGGTAGGTCGGGTCGCCGGTCCCGGTGGCGTCGAGCTTCTGATCCCAGCGCACCGCGCCGGTCTCGGGGTCGATCGCCAGGAGCCGACCGTAACCGGTGGTGGCGAAGAGCAGCCCGCCGCCTGCGGCCAGACCGCCGCCGATCGCCTCGCCCGCGCGGTCGCGGGCCGGCACGAGGTTCAGCGTCCAGAGCGTCTCGCCCGCGAGAGAGGTCGCCGTCAGCCGCGACGCCGCGTCGATGGTGAAGATGCGCCCGTCGGCGACGATGGGATCGGTGGTCAGGCGCTGGCGACGGCTGTCGCCCTCGCCGATGTCGGCGCTCCAGACCGGCTCGAGCGGATGGGAAAGCGCAGGATGCGCGGGCCGGTAGCGGGGCGTGCCGATGCCGTGCGTCCAGCCGGCGTTGACCTGCGCCGCCGGCAGCGCGATGGGCGCGGCGCGGTTCGGGCGCTCGGCCTCCCAGGGGTCGGGCTCGGCGGTGGGCCCGCGGAGCACCTCGCGCAGGTGCAGCCGCTCGCCCGGAAGGATCACCTCGCGCTCGGCGCAGGCTGCGAGCAGCAGAAGGATCAGGGGAAGCCCCAGCGCCGCGGCGCCGCGCCTGGCCAGCCGTGTCATGCCCGCGCCTGCCATCATGCCCTGCGCCACTCCGTCGCCGTGCCTCAGCCGTCGGCCATGGGCCGCGGCTCGCCTCCGAGCGCAACAATCAACTGCGCGGCGCGGCGGCGCAAGCCCGGTGTGGCGGCGGAATCGGCGCGGATCGTCTCCAGCCGCTCCAGCGCCGCCTCCTTGTCGCCCGTCTCGATGTCGATCAAGGCGATCTGCTCCTCCGCCAGCAGGCGCATCGCGCCGCCCGTCCCGGCCAGCGCCGAGAACCCCTGCCGCCGTTCTTCGGCCGGCACCGCGTCGCCCTGCTGCAACAGCGCCTTGAAGGCCGCGATCTGCCCGTAGACGGGGGCGAGATCGCTGTCCGGGCCGCCGATGCCTTCCAGCGCCTCCGCCGCGGCGGCGCTCTCGCCACCCTCGGCCAGCGCGCCGGCGCGCAGCATCGTCACGGCGGCCGACGCGCCCGGCGCGTCGGGCGCGATGGCGGCGAGCGCCTCGGCCCGGGCATCAGGCGACTGCTGCAGCGCGCCGAGGATGGCGTCGCCCGTGGCGCGCGCCCGCTCGGTCGCCTGCGCCTTGCGCCACTCGTTCCAGGCCGCGCCGCCCACGATCAGAAGCACGACCAGCACCGCGATCCAGCCATAGCGCCGCATGAGCGCGAACATGCGGTCGCGCCGGACTTCCTCGGCCACTTCTTCGAGAAAACTGTCGCGCTCGGTCACGCCGCCCCCTGCCTGCGGTTTGGCATGTCATATACGCTGGGCCGGGCGGTGCCAAGGGCGCGGCGGCGCGCATCCGGGCAATGCGCGCCTGTCACGCCCGCAGGCGCCGGGCGAAGCTTGCGGCGTTGCGTCGATACAACTAATCTGAACCGGTCGGTTCAGCGTAGAAGGTCGGCAGTTTGTCAAGAGTTCCCGTCTCGCTATGTCACGGCGAGCCGCCCGACGCCACAGGCCCCGGGCGACGCACGAAAGGCCCGAGATGCGTTTGATCCCCGTCCTGACCGCGCTTCTGGTGATGGCGACGCTCTATCTCGTCGTGCTCGAGCGCGACGCGCTGCTGCGCTTCGCGCAGGGCGAGACGGTCACGCTCGCGGAGCTGAACCCGCTCGCGCCAGAACCGGATGGCGCGGACGCAGGGGCGCCGGAAGATTCCGCAGCGACAACGCAGGCCGCGCCCCTGTCCGCCGAGACCGCTCCGACCGCGCAGGTGCAGGGCGCCGAGCCCGTGGGCGTCGTCGCGATGCAGTCGGTGGCGCGCGAGATCGACAGCGCCATTCAGCTGCGGGGCGAGACCGAAGCCGCGCGCGAGGTCGATCTGCGGGCCGAGACCTCGGGCCTCGTGATCTCGGAGCCGCGACGCAAGGGCGCGCTGGTCGAGGCCGGCGAGGTGCTCTGCCGGCTCGATCCCGGCGCGCGCGAGGCCACCCTCAGCGAGGCGCAGGCGCGGCTGGCCGAGGCGCGGGCGCGCGTGCCCGAGGCGCGCGCGCGCCTGGCCGAGGCCGAGGCCCGGCTCGAGGAAGCGCGGCTCAACGCCAACGCCGCCGCGCGGCTCTCGGAGGACGGTTTCGCCTCCGAGACGCGGGTCGCCGCCACGCGCGCCGCGGTGCGCTCGGCCGAGGCGGGCGTCGAATCTGCGCGTAGCCAGCTCGAAACCGTCAAGGCCAACATTCAGAGCGCCGAAGCCGCCGTCGACTCGGCCGAGACCGAGATGGCGCGGCTCGAGATCGCGGCCCCGTTCGCGGGCCTGCTGGAATCCGACACCGCCGAGCTTGGCAGCCTGCTGCAGCCGGGCGGGCTCTGCGCCACGCTGATCGGGCTCGATCCGATCAGGATCGTGGGCTTCGTCCCCGAAACCGAGGTGGACCGCATCGAGGTGGGCGCCCGCGCCGGCGCACGGCTGGTCACGGGGCGCGAGCTGACCGGCGAGGTCACTTTCCTGTCACGCTCGGCCGATCCCACGACGCGCACCTTCCGGGTCGAGATCACCGTGCCCAACCCCGATCTTTCCGTGCGCGACGGGCAGACCGCCGAGATCCTGGTCGAGGCCGACGGCGCCATGGCGCATCTTCTGCCGCAATCTGCGCTCACGCTCGACGACGACGGCACGCTCGGCGTCCGCACGGTGACGCAGGAGAACGCCGCGCGCTTCGTGCCCGTCACGCTGCTCAGGGACACGATCAACGGCGTCTGGGTGGAGGGGCTGCCCGACGAGGCGGCGGTGATCGTTCTGGGGCAGGAATACGTCACCGACGGCGTGCCGGTCGAGGTCACCTGGCGGGAGGCCACGCAATGACCGGCATGGTGGACTGGGCCGCCAGCCGCGCCCGCATGGTGCTGGCCTTCATCGCACTCTCGCTGCTCGCGGGGGGCTTCGCCTATGTCGCCCTGCCCAAGGAGGGCGAGCCCGACATCGAGATCCCGGCGCTTTTCGTCTCCGTGCAGTTCCCCGGCATTTCGGCAGAGGACTCCGAGAAGCTGCTGGTCAAGCCGATGGAGACGGAGCTCTCCGATCTCGACGGCCTCAAGACGATGAGCGGCACGGCGGCCGAGGGCTACGCGGGCGTCGCGCTCGAGTTCGAGTTCGGCTGGGACAAGTCGCAGACCATCGCCGACGTGCGCGACGCGATGAACACCGCCGAGGCGCAGTTTCCCGAAGGCTACGAGAAGTACTCGATCAACGAGATCAACTTCTCGGAGTTCCCCATCGTCATCGTGAACCTGACCGGCCCCGTGCCGGAGCGCACGATGTTCCGGGTGGCGCGCGATCTGCAGGACGAGATCGAGGGGCTCGATTCGGTGCTCGAGGCGGGGCTCGCCGGCGAGCGGGACGAGATGCTCGAGGTCGTGATCGACCCCCTCCGTCTCGAGGCCTACAACGTCACCGCCGACGAGTTGATCAGCGTCGTGCAGAACAACAACCAGCTCATCGCGGCCGGCGAGGTCGAGACCGAGCAGGGCGCCTTCTCGGTGAAGATCCCCTCCTCCTTCGACGAGCCGCGCGACGTCTACGACCTGCCGGTCAAGACCAACGGCGACCGGGTTGTGACGCTGGGCGATCTGGCCACGATCAACCTCACCTTCCAGGACCGCGAGGGCACGGCACGCTTCAACGGCGAGCCGACGGTTGCGCTGCAGGTCGTCAAGCGCAAGGGATTCAACCTGATCGACACCGCCGACGAGGTGAAGCAGGTCGTCGCCGCCGCCCGCGCGGACTGGCCGCCGGAGCTGCGCGCGGCCGTGCAGATGGGCACGTCCAACGACCAGAGCCGGATCGTGGCCTCGATGGTCAGCCAGCTCGAAGGCTCGGTGCTGACCGCGGTGGCGCTGGTGATGATCGTCGTTCTGGCGAGCCTCGGCACCCGCGCCGCGCTGCTGGTGGGCTTCGCGATCCCGACCTCCTTCCTTCTGTGCTTCGCCTTCCTCGCCGTGATGGGGGTGACGATCTCGAACATCGTGATGTTCGGCCTGATCCTTGCGGTGGGGATGCTGGTCGATGGCGCGATCGTGGTCGTCGAATACGCCGACAAGCGCATCCGCGAGGGCTCGGGCCCGATGCGCGCCTATGTCGAGGCGGCCAAGCGCATGTTCTGGCCCATCGTGAGCTCGACGGCGACGACGCTTTGCGCCTTCCTGCCGATGCTCTTCTGGCCGGGCGTGCCGGGCGAGTTCATGGGGATGCTGCCCGTCACGCTGATCTTCGTGCTCTCGGCCTCGCTGGTCGTGGCGCTGATCTACCTGCCGGTGATGGGCGGGGTCACGGGGCGGGTGAGCCGTCTCTTCGCCAACGCCTCGGACGCGCTGCGGGCGGGCCTGCCGTGGATCGTGCGCGCGATGCTGGTGCCGGTGGCGCTCTATGGCCTCTTCCTCGGCGCGATGCAGGTGCTCAACCCGGGCTATCTCTTCGGCGGCACGCCGCCGCTGCCGGGTCTCGCCGGATCGCTGCCCGGGGTCGCGCTGTTCCTCGCCGCGGCGGCGGCCTCTTCCATCACGCTCTCCGCTGCACGGATCGAGATGCGCCCGCAGCGAATCCGCGCCGGCCGCCGGCGCACGCTCTTCGGCCGGATCATCGGGCTCGTCGCCGGCAACCCGGTGATGCCGCTCGCCACCATCGCCGGCGTCGGCTTCGTGGTCGCCAGCGTCTTCATGTTCTACGGCGAGAACAACAACGGCGTGGACTTCTTCGTCGAGACCGAGCCGGAGCAGGCGATCGTCTACGTGAAGGCGCGGGGCAACCTGAGCCTGGCGGAGAAGGACGCGCTGGTGCGCCGCGCCGAGGCGATCGTGCTCGCGCATCCGGGCGTGCAGTCGGCCTTCTCCTTCGCCGGAGAGGGCGGGCTCAACTCCAACACCGGCGGCGCCGAAGCGCCCAAGGACACCGTCGGCCAGATCCAGTTCGAGACCATCCCCTGGGAAGAGCGCCGCTTCGACCCCTCGCTCGACGGCAACGCGGTGCTGGCGGATCTCGCCGAGCAGCTGGCGGAACTGCCGGGGATGGAAACCGAGATCCTCGAGGCGAGCCAGGGCCCCGCGGACGCCAAGCCCGTGCATCTGCGCCTCAAGGGCGACGATCTCGACACACTGGTCGAGGCCACCGGCATCGTGCGCGCGAAATACGACTCGCTGCCGGGGCTGCGGCTGATCGAGGACACCCGCCCCCTGCCCGGCATCGACTGGCAGATCGACGTGGATGTGGAAAAGGCCGGTCGCTTCGGCGCCGACGTGGCCACCGTGGGCGCGATGGTCCAGCTCGTCACCCGCGGCATCCTGCTCGACACGATGCGCGTGCCCAGCTCAGACGAGGAGATCGAGATCCGCGTGCGGCTGCCAGAGGAGGACCGCCTGCTCTCGACGCTCGACACGCTGCGTGTGCGCACCGAGGACGGGCTCGTGCCGCTGGCCAACTTCATAACGCGCGAGCCGGTCGAGAAGCTGGCCGAGATCAGCCGCGTGGATCAGACCCGCCATCTCGACGTCAAGGCCGACGTCGCCTCGGGCCTGGTGGCGGTCACCGCGCCCGACGGCGCCGAACTGGGCGTGATGCCCGCCGCGCAGGCCGAAGAGCGGATCGCCTCGGCCGCGCCGGGCACCGCCTGGGAGGGCGCCTCGACCGCGCCCGTCACCGCGAACGAGCGCATCGAGACGCTGACGCAGTGGCTCGAGGCCGAAAGCCCCCTGCCCGCCGGCATCGACTGGGAATGGACCGGCGATCAGGAGGAACAGGAGGAATCGGGCCAGTTCCTCATGAAGGCCTTCGCCGGTGCGCTGGGGCTGATGTTCATCATCCTGCTGGCGCAGTTCAACAGCGTCTACAACGCGGTGCTCGTGCTGCTGGCCGTGGTGCTCTCGACCACGGGCGTGCTGATCGGCATGCTGGTCATGGACCAGCCCTTCTCGATCATCATGACAGGGACCGGCATCGTGGCCCTGGCGGGCATCGTCGTGAACAACAACATCGTGCTGATCGACACCTATCAGGAATACGCCCGCTACATGCCCCGGATCGAGGCCATCGTGCGCACGGCCGAGGACCGCATCCGCCCGGTGCTGCTGACGACGATCACCACCATGGCCGGCCTGACGCCGATGATGCTGGGCCTCAGCCTCGACTTCATCGGCGGGGGCTACTCGATCGACAGCCCCACGGCGCTCTGGTGGAAGCAGCTGGCGACGGCGGTCGTCTTCGGCCTGGGCGTGGCCACGGTGCTCACGCTTCTCTTCACGCCGGCGATGCTGGCTGCGCGCGTCTGGGTGACGGAATACGCGCGCTGGATCGCGCGGCTGCTGGCCTGGGCCGGCGCCGGCCGGTCGAGCCGGGTGGCCCGCGACTGGGCGCTGCGCCGCGCCGCGCGCCGGGTGAAGGCGCCCACGATCCTGTGGGACGAGGGCGACGGCCCGGTCGTGGACGGCGCGCCCGCCGCGCCCGACCTCGCGCCGCCGGCCAAGCCGCTCCGCGCGGCCGAATAACAGGGAGACGCCATGGCCTTCGAAAGCGTGCTCGCGATGCTGCTCACCGGCCTCGTGGCCGGCTGGCTCGCCGCGAAACTTGTGCGGGGCGGCGGGTTGGGCCTGATCGGCAACATGGCCGTGGGCGTCGCGGGCGCCTTCCTCGCCGGCGTCATGCTGCCGGTGCTGGGGTTCGGCGCCGGCGGCGGGGTGATCCTGACGGTGCTGCAGGCGACCCTGGGGGCCGTGGTCGTCCTGGTTCTGATACGCCTGATTCGCACCGGATAGGCCAAAGGCACCAGGCCGGCCCCCGGATTGTCGCAGCAAGGGCAACAAAGCCCCAACGGCTTGTCGAATAGCCGCTACGGCCGAACAAGCGGCCGCTTTTTCGTCCCGATGCCGTCGCAACCGTTGCCCGATCCTGCTCCGGGGCGTAGAGTGCGCGTGTCGAGTTCGGGGGTATTGGCATGTCGAGGCTTCGCAACATCACGACGGGCGCCTTTGCCGCCTATCTGGCCGGCACGCTGCCGGCCATGGCGCAATCCTACCACGGTGGCGGCTGGTGGTCCTCCTTCTGGGCCAACCTTTTCAACAGCTATCAGAGCGGGTCGGGTGGTGGCACGCGGACAGCGGCTGCGGTGCCTGAAATCGACGCCTCGAGCGGCGCGCTCGCCATTGCCGCCGTGCTGGCTCTGATGGCGCTGAGCTGGGAACTGCATCGCCGTCGGCGCGGGTAAGATCACGGGTCTTCCCGCGTATCCAGGGCCGCCTTCGGGCGGCCTTTTTGCACCTGCCCGGTGGCAGGCACGCAGCTCATATCAGGCTCCAGTCGCCGCGCCAGGCCGCGGCCGCCGCCACGAGGGCATTCGCCGCCACATGGGCCGCGACGGCATCGCTCAACCGCCCCCGCCGCAGGTAGACGACGGCAAACACAAGTCCCGCCAGGGCGGCAACCAGCCAGCGATCGTGCAGCGCGGCGAAGCCTGCGGTCGAGACCACGACCGCCAGCGCACGCCAGGCCAGGCCGCCGCGATCCAGCCGCGACAGCACATAGCCACGGAAAAAGAGCTCTTCGACCACCGGTACCAGGATCACGGTGCCCACCAGCCGCACCGCAACCCAGAGCGCGGCCGCCGCAGGGGCCAGCGCGAGAAGTGCAGGTTCGGGCGCCGCCGGGGCAGGCGCGCTTGCCACCCAGCCCACCCCGACCAGCAGACCGGCGGACCAGCTCAGCGCGTCGGGCCGGCCTTGCAGGAGCGCGGGCAGCGGACGCCAGAGCCACAGCAGCGCCCCCAGCATCGCCGCCGCCTGAAGCGGAAAGCCCAAGGCAGGTGCGACGAAGAACGCCTGCACCGCGAGCGAGGACAGCATGAAGGCGACGAAGGGCAGGATGAGCGCCGCCGTGGGATCGTGGCTGAGCGACGGACCGGCCTGCGCCGCCTCCGCGCGCTCGCGCTGTAGCCAGGGGATGCGGTTGACAGCGACCAGCACGAGGATCGCCAGCACGGTGAACGACAGCCAGCCCGCGAAGCTGTGAAACCCGTTGAGCGCAAGCTCGGGCGAGACATGCGCGCCGATCAGGATCAGCCCCGCGATGCGCAGGACGTTGAAGAGCCAGCTCGCCAGCAATGCCGCCGGCAGCACGGCAAGCCAGAAGCGGCCCATGCGCAGCGTGCCCCGGAAGAGCGCCGCATAAAGCGCCAGGAACGCGGCCATCAGCACGAACCCCTCCACGCCGGAGCATTGCGGCGCGATGTTCACGTTGAAGCCGTCTGTCCGGATGATGGCCGCCTCGGGATAGACCTCGACCGCCTCCGAGACGGCCGACAGCGTCAGAAAGACCCCGACGAAGGTGATCTGCGCGAGCGTGTTCCAGTACCAGATCGGCTCGAGCCAACGCGCAAGATCGGGCAGCAGCAAGGCCGCGAAGACCAGGGCCAGCAGACCCCTGGGCTCTGCGCGGACCCACGCCGTCCAGTCCCGCGGCGCCGCCAGAAGGCCCAGCGCACCAAGCGTTATCGCCAGCGCGCCGCCCGCCAGCAGCGGCAACAGATCGGCAAAGCGCGCGTTGAGCGCCTCTGCCGGCGTCAGCAGCATCGGCAGGAAGGCAGCGGCAAGCCCCGCCGCATGCAGCAGCGCCCACGGCAGGCGCGTCGTGCGCGCCGCCGTCATCGCCACGAAGCGCACCCGCGCTGCACGGCGCGCCGACAGATAGAGCCCGATCGCCACGGCAAGACACAGCGCGCGCAGCACGGAGCCGCGCAGCGCGCGACAGGCCGCCTCCGCCTCGGTCTGGCGGCATTCGAGCGGCGCATCAATCTGGAAGATGAGCACCAGCGCGACGAGTTCGGCCACGAAGAGCGCGCCCAGCACCATGAGCCGCAAGGGCACCGCGCCGCCGGGCGCACCCATCGTCAGCCCGTCACGCGGCATGCTCGGCCTGCTGCCGTGCCCAGAGTTGCGCGTAGCGCCCCTGCCGCGCCAGAAGGGCGGCATGGGTGCCCTCCTCGACGACGCGGCCCGCCTCAAGCACCACGATACGATCCGCATCCGCCACGGTCGAGAGCCGGTGCGCGATGGTGAGCACCGTGCGCCCCTGCCCCGCGCGCCGCAGCGCGCCCTGGATCTCCGCCTCGGTCTCGGTGTCGAGCGCCGAGGTCGCCTCGTCCAGCAGCAGGATTGGCGGATCCTTGAGCAGCGTGCGGGCGATGCCCACGCGCTGCTTTTCCCCGCCCGAGAGCTTCAGGCCCCGCTCGCCAACGGTGGTGTCGTAGCCCTCCGGCAGCGCCGCGATGAAGTCGTGGATCTGCGCCGCCTTCGCCGCCGCCACGATCTCGTCCTCCGTCGCTTCCTCGCGTCCGTAGGCAATATTGTAGCGGATCGTGTCATTGAAGAGGACCGTGTCCTGCGGCACGACCCCGATCGCGGCGTGCAGCGTGTCCTGCGCGACATCGCGGATGTCCTGCCCGTCGATGCGGATCGCGCCCTCGCTCACGTCGTAGAAGCGGAAGAGCAGCCGCCCGATGGTGGACTTGCCCGAGCCCGAGGGCCCGACCAGCGCGACCTTCTCGCCCGCGCCGACCGCGAGCGAGATACCGTGCAGGATCGGCCGCGCCGGATCGTAACCGAAGACGACCCGGTCGAAGGCCACCGCGCCGCCCGACACCTTGAGCGCGGGCGCGCCGGGCCGGTCGGCCACCTCGCGCGGCTGGTCGAGAAGCTCGAACATCTCGCCCATGTCCACGAGGCTCTGCCGGATCTCGCGGTAGACGGTGCCCAGAAAACCCAGCGGCATGGTGATCTGGATCATGTAGGCGTTGACCATCACGAAATCGCCCACGGTCAGCGCGCCGTTCTGGACGCCCACCGCGGCCATGACCATGACGATGACCAGCCCCCCGGTGATCAGGAAGGTCTGTCCGAAGTTGAGGAAGGCGAGCGAATAGGCGGTCTTGAGCGCCGCGGTCTCGTAGCCCGCCATCGCGCGGTCGTAGCGCGCGGCCTCCCGCCCCTCGGCGCCGAAGTATTTCACCGTCTCGTAGTTCAGAAGCGAATCGATCGCCTTCTGGTTGGCGTCGGTGTCCTGGTCGTTCATCTCGCGCCGCAGGCGCACCCGCCATTCGGTCACCTTGAAGGTGAACCAGACGTAGAGCGCGATCGTGGCGGCGACGACGACCAGATACCAGGCGTCGAACATCACGAAGAGCACGCCCGCGATCAGCGCCAGTTCCAGGATCAGCGGCCCCACCGAGAAGAGCAGGAACCGCAGCAGGAAATCGACGCCCTTCACCCCCCGCTCGATGATCCGCGAGAGCCCGCCGGTGCGGCGCGTGACGTGGTAGCGCAGCGACAGGCGGTGGATATGGGTGAAGGTCTCGAGCGCGATGCGCCGGAGCGCGCGCTGGCCCACCCCCGCGAAGACCGCGTCGCGCAACTGCTGGAAGCCGTTCGACATCAGCCGCGCCATGCCGTAGGCGACCGTCAGGCCCACCGCCCCGAGCGCGAGGTCCGGCACCCCCTCGCCCGACAGCGCATCGACCGCCCGCTTGTAGATCATGGGCGTGCCCACCGCGACCAGCTTCGCCGCGAGCAGCGCGACGAGGGCGCCTACCACGCGCCGCTTCGCCCAGCTCTCGCCCTCGGGCCAGAGATAGGGCGCGACGCGGCGGATCACTTTCCAGCCGGTGCGCCGCTCGCGCCGCGCCTCTTCGGCGGGCGTCTCGACGGCGGGCGTGTCGCGGTCTGCGGTGCTGTCGGCTGGCATGCGCTGTCTCCGGTCGGGCACACCTAGACCGGATGCCCGCTAAGGGCCAGTGCCGCGCTCACTGCGGAATGGTGAAGACCTGCCCCGGATAGATCAGATCGGGATCGCGGATGCGGTCCCGGTTGGCCTCGAAGATGCGCACATAGAGGATGCCCCGTCCGTAGTTGCGCCGCGAAATGCCCCAGAGCGTGTTGCCGCGCTGGACGGTGACGAGCGCGCGCCCCTCGGACTCCGCCTCCGCCGCCGCCGCGGCGAGCGCGTCGGGCGCGATCCGCTCGAAGGGCGTCTCGATCCGGGCCGTGACCTCGCCTTCGGCGTCCAGCGCATCGATCCGCATGGTGTAGACGCCGGTGTCGATCTCGGGCAATTCCGTCTGCCAGTTGCCGTCCGGCGCGACGGGAACGCTCGTGACCGGGCGATTGTCCAGATAGACGCGCACGAAATCTGTGCCGGGCCCGCCCTGGCCGGCGAGCTGCACCGCGCCCTCCGCGTCGTAGCCGATCGCGTCGACGGCAAGTTCCGCGAGCGCGTCGGGCGGCGCGCCGGGCCGGCCGGGGCGCTGAAGCACGCGTAGCCCCTCGCGGCCTGCGAGGATCACGCCCGGCGCCCCCGCCCCCTCGGGCTCTGCCGCGGGCGGGCCGGGTTGCGCCGGCTCGGCCGCCGCGACGCTCGGCTGCGCGGCGGGTGCGGCTGCGGCATCGGGTCCGGGCTCGCCCGCGACGGTGGCCGGAGCCCGCGCCACCGCG
>NZ_QNTQ01000079.1 GCF_003298775.1 Rhodosalinus halophilus
GCGAGGAGCCCGGCCGCAGGCAGTGATCGGCCGGCGCCCGGTGCGGCGCCCTGTTTTCGGCAAGCTTTCGCCAAGCGAGGGCCCGAATGGGCGGAATGATTCCGGCCGTCGCGGGGCGGGATTGCGCGGCCGCGGTCGGCCGTAGCATTGCTCGCCCCGAGAACAGGCGAGGGGATGGGCGACATGTCGCAGGCCAGCGATCTCGAACGGCTGATGCTGGAGCTGATCAACGCCGAGCGCGCGGCGAACGGGCTGCCGCCGCTGCAGCTCGAGCTGCGCCTCAACGCCTCGGCGGAGGACCACAGCGAG
>NZ_QNTQ01000080.1 GCF_003298775.1 Rhodosalinus halophilus
AACCGAATCAGACTAACAGGGTGTCGGGGCTGCGCCCTGACCATGAGGGCTTTGGGCATCCGTCACCTTGGTGGCGGTGTACCAAAGTCACATCTTGTCCGATTGATTTTACTCCGATGCAGGATAGGGCTAACGCCGCAAAGTGACGTCACTCGATTACTGAGTTCGGATTCCGAACCTGGGTTTTTCTTCCGGTAATTTTCCGGAAGGCGCGCTTAGTAGTTTCTCATCTGGCGATGAGAAACGCGCGGTGGGGCAAGCCCACGAAAAACAAAAACTGATAACGGACAAGATGTGTTTTTGGAG
>NZ_QNTQ01000081.1 GCF_003298775.1 Rhodosalinus halophilus
CCACCGTCTCGGGCGGCGTCGTCTGCGGATGGCTCTTGTGGATCGGCGGCAGGTCCTTCAGCCCGTCGAAGCCGTGCGTCTGGAATCGGCGCTTCCACTCGTAGAAGCTGGTCCGGTCCATACCCCGCTGCCGGCACGCCTCGGCCACGTTGCCGAGTTCCCTCGCCAATTCCAGCACGCTCAGACGCTGCTGAGCGACCTTGCTCGCAGCGTCACGCGCCGCCCCCTTCCTCGCTGTCGATGATCGTCCCATGGGCACTTCCTCCTTCCCGAAAATAGCACGGAAAGAAGGTTAAGTGGACA
>NZ_QNTQ01000009.1 GCF_003298775.1 Rhodosalinus halophilus
AATGTCAAAGAGCGCGGAGACGAAACAGACCGTGTGCGCCAGATCACCGGCGCCGCACCGCCCGAACCACCTCAAGAGATCCCGCCGGCAACAGCCCGTCGCCGTCGGTGAGGGGCTATCTACGCCCGCGCCGCGAGGTCTTCAAGAGGAAATTTCGCCAGAACCGTGAAATTCTCGTCCTGCCGCCCCGATCCGCGCCGCATGTCACCGTCCGCGCACGATCCTTTCGCGGTCGGCAGGTGGCCCGCAACAACTTGTCGTGCTCAGGCAGCCTGCCGGCGCGGAAGACGCAGCCGAAGGGCAAGAAGCCCGAGAATCGCGCCCGCGTAGAGCAGCGGCTCGAGCTGGAATCCCTTGGCGAGCAGCAGGAAATGCAGCCCGCCCAGGACAGCCGCGAGATAGCTCAGCCGGTGCAGGCGCCGCCAACGCGAACCGAGTCGGCGCACCGACCAGTCGTTCGAGGTGACCGCGAGGGGAATCAGCAGCAGGAAGCCCGCCATGCCGACCGTGATGTAGGGCCGCTTCAGGACATCCTCCCAGACGCGGGCGAGCGTCTGGACATCGAGCAGCAGCCAGACAGCGAGATGCAGGCAGACGTAAGTGAACGCCAGAAGCCCCAGCGCGCGGCGGAACCGCATAAGGTTCACGCCGAGATGCCGGCGCAGCGGCGTGACGGCGAGACCGGCGATCAGCAGTTGCAGCGCCAGCTCGCCCAGCCTGTGCTCGAGCGCCTCGACCGGCTCGACCCCGAGCCCGCCGGTCGCTGCCTGCCAGAAAAGCCAGGCGGCCGGCGCGAGCCCGGCGATCCAGACGGCCCAGACCGGGACGCGGCGCGCGGCGCCATTGATCGCAGGGCCGAGCGGCATCAATAGAACTTCGTCAGATCCATGCCCTCGTAGAGCCCCGCGACCTCCTCGGCGTAGCCGTTGAACATCTGCGTGGGCTCGCGCCGCGCGAAGAGGCCCGCGCCGATCCGCCGCTCGGTGGCCTGGCTCCAGCGCGGGTGGTCCACTTCAGGGTTCACGTTGGAATAGAAGCCGTATTCGCGCGGATTGGCCTTGTTCCAGCTGGTGGGCGGCTGCTCTGCCGTCAGCGTGATGCGCACCACCGACTTGATCGACTTGAAGCCGTATTTCCACGGCACCACGAGCCGCAGCGGCGCGCCGTTCTGCTTGGGCAGGTCGCGGCCGTAGATGCCCGTCGCCATGATCGTCAGCGGATGCATCGCCTCGTCGAGCCGCAGCCCCTCGACATAGGGCCAGTCGAGCACCGGGAAGCGCACGCCCGGCATCTCGTCCCGGTTGAGATATGTCTCGAAGGCGACGTAGCGCGCGCCGCTCTGCACGCCCGCCATCTCCAAGAGGTCGGCCAGCTCGAACCCGTTCCACGGCACGACCCGCGACCAGGCCTCGACGCAGCGGAAGCGATAGATGCGCTCCTCGATGGTCATGCGCGACAGGATGTCCTCCAGCGCATAATCCGCGGGCCGGTCCACCAACCCGTCGATCCGCACCGACCACGGCGCGATCGTCATCGCGCCGGCATGGCGTGCGGGGTCGGTCTTGTCGGTGCCGAACTCGTAGAAGTTGTTGTAGGTGGTGATCTCTTCCCAGGTGTTGGGCTCCAGCGCTTCGGCCGCGCGCCCCCTGCCGGCCAGCGTGGCGATGCCGGCGCCCGCGATTCCGGCCATCAGCCCCCGCCGGGTCAGCCAGGCGCCCTCGGGCGTCACATCCCGCTCGGTCAGATCCGTCTTCCAGCGATAGGCCATGCCGCCCTCCGTCCTCTTCCGGCGACTGACACCATAGCGCCACCGGGACACGGGCCAAATGCACGGCACGTCACGACTGCGTGCCCCTGAGCGCCGCGCCCCCGCTTCCTCCTGCCATGAATACCCCCGCCGGAGGCGTGTCCTTCTATATCGCAAGTCGATAGCCAGACGGGACCGCCGGCAGCGCGTCGAAGGAGCCTGGAGCAGACCGGCACCGGTTCTCTTCAATCAGCGGGTCAGTTGCCCGAGCAGCGACCAGAGCCAGGCCGCATCGGGGCGCTCGATCCTGAGGCGAATGGCGCCGGCGTGCCGTGTGGCGATGACAGGGCGCCCGGCGAGGAGGACGGCCGCGCAGGGCGAGCCCCCGTCGAGAGGCGTGGCGATGCCCGAGCGGCAGACCTCTTCGGCGCGCGGCCCTTCGAGGCGGACGATTACGTGCAGGTCGTCCGCGGGGCTGACCGCGTAGCCGGCGTGCCAGCCGGCGCGCAGCTCAAGCGGCGCGCCGGAGATCACCAGCGCGCGGTCGCGCGCGAGGCGCAGTGCGGCGGGCGGGTCGGGCTCCTCCGCCCCCAGACCCAGCAGCGGCGCGCCGGGAGCGAGCTCGGCCAGCGCCGCCTGCAGGTCGCCGGAGACCAGCGCCGCGCCGCCCGACGCCTCGCAGGTGACCGTGACCCCGTCGGCCTCGATCCGGTCGCCCGGCTCGGGGGTCGGATTCGTCCACTCCCGTTCGTCCATCGCGTCCCGCTCAGCCATCACGCCGCGTGCCCTCCGGATCGTAGCTGCAGGCCGGAACGATCCGCGCGCGCCGGGTCTCGCCCAGGTGGAAGATGCCCACCTCCTGGCCCAGCCGGTCGTTCCCGGCCTCGACCAGCGCCAGGGCTATGGGCCGGCCCAGCACCGGGCTCATGTGGCTCGAGGTCACGAAGCCCAGCGAGCGGCGCTGCCCCTCGAGCGGCACGGCATGCGCGCCGACCGGCAACGCCTCGCCTTCCGCTTCGAGCCCGACGAGCTGGCGGCGATCCGCGCGCCGCGCCTCGGGCGTGAAGAGCGCGCGCCGGCCGAGATACTCGTCGGTCCGCTTCTCGCGGGGGCCGGTCCATCCCAGATCCTGCGGCATCGTCACGCCGTCGGTGTCCTTGCCGACGAGGACGAAGCCCTTTTCGGCGCGCAGGATCATCAGCGCCTCGAGTCCGATCCAGCACGCGCCGACCGCCGCGCGGGCGCCATCGAGCGCCTGCATCAGCATCCCCCCATGCCGCGCCGGGACGGAAAGCTCATAGCTGAGATCGCCGGTGAAGCTGACGCGCGCGGCGCGCAGCGGCACCCCGCGCCACGCGGTTTCGGCGACGCGCATGAAGCGCAGCGCCGCGACTTCTTCGGCGATGCCGGCCCCGAGGATCAGCTCGCGCGCCCCTGGCCCCGTGACGGTGAGCGTCGTCCAATGCGCGGTCACATCGTGCACGAAGACCTGGCGAGGGTCGAACCTGTCCTGGCGTGCCTCCTCCAGCATCAGGCGCACGCTCGCGGTGTGCGAGGAGGAGGCCGAGACGAGGAAGCGATCCTCGGCCAGCCGCAGCACCACGCCGTCGTCGTGAACGACCCCGCTCTCCGACAGCATGAAGCCGTAGCGCGCGCGCCCCGGCTCAAGCGTGGACATCCGGACGTAGTTGCAGAAATCGACGAGCGCGGCCGCCCCCGGCCCGATCACCTCGATCTTGCCCAGCGACGATGCGTCGTAGAGCCCTGCCGCCTGCCGGGCCTCCAACGCCTCGGCCTGCGCCAGCGCCGCCTCGTCGCCCTCGCCGTAGGTGGCAGGTCGCAGCCAGCCGCCGTAGTCGCGCCAGCGCGCGCCGAGGTCGCGATGCGCGGGCTCGAGCGGCAGGCGACGCGGCGGGTTGAAAAGCTCTCCGCGCCGCGGTCCCGCGATGACCGGGAAGGGCACCGGCGCGAAGGGCGGGCGATAGGTCGTGGTCCCGGTCTCTTCCACGCTGCGGCCGGTGACGGCCGCCAGTGCGGCGAGACCCGCGAAGTTGGCGGTCCGGCCCTGATCCGTGGCCATGCCCAGCGTCGTGTAGCGCTTGAGGTGCTCGACCGAGCGGAAGCCCTCCTGCGCGGCGAGCTTCACGTCCTTGAACGTGACGTCGTTCTGCAGGTCGATCCACTGCCGCCCGCCAGACGCGGGATCGGGCCGCATGGGCATCACGGCCCAGTCGGCCGCCGCCGCCGCGCGGGGCGCAGGCCCCGTGCCGCCACCGGCGCGATGCCCTTCGTCAAGCGCCGCCTGAAGGCCGAAGGCGCCATTCGCTGCCCCGGCGACCTGCATCGGAGCGGTTCCCGGCCTGGGAACGAGCGCGTCCCGGCGCGCATCCAGATCCAGCTTGCCGCCCGCCTGGCAGAACAGATGCACCGTGGGCGTCCAGCCGCCCGAGCAGAGGATCGTGTCCACGTCGAGATGCGCGCCGTCGACATCGGCCGCGCCCACCTCGCGCGTGCCGCGCGCCCGGCTGATCCGGGCGCCGCGCAGCAGGCGCACGCCCTCCGGCGCCTCGGGGGTGTCCGCGCGCGCGTCGGCCAGCGTGACCTGCGCGCCGGCCTCGGCCAGCGCCCCGGCGACCGCGTAAGGTGCGTCATTGGCACAGGCGACCAGCACGCGCCGCCCGGCCGCCACGCCGTAGAGCGACAGGTAGTGAAGCCCGGCTTCCGCGGACATGACCCCGGGCAGATCGTTGTTGGCAAACCACAGCGGCCGTTCCAGCGCGCCTGCGGCGAGCACGACCTCGCCCGCGCGGATCCGCCAGTGCCGGTCGCCGCGGCCCGCGCGCCGCTCCCACGCGGCGTAGAGCCCGTGGTCGAAGGCGCCCCAGAGCGTGGTGTCGGTCATCACCCGGCCGCCTGCCGCCTCGACGGTCTGCGCGGTGTCGGCCGCGAAGGCCTCCCAGTCCGCACCCTCGATCGCGCCGCCGCGCCAGCGCAGCGCGCCGCCGATCGCGGGTGCTTCTTCCACGAGCCACACCGCCCGCCCGTTGCGTGCCGCGGCGCGCGCCGCGGCGAGCCCCGCGGGTCCGGCGCCGATGACCAGCAGATCGGCGCGCGCGTTCATCGGCACCGCGTCGGCCGGCGGCCGGTTGCCCGGATCCAGCCGGCCCAGTCCCGCCATCCGGCGGATCGACGGCTCCCACCGCATCCAGTCGGGCGCCATGAAGGTCTTGTAGTAGAAGCCCGCCGGCAGGAAGCGGTGCAGCAGGTCGAGCACCGCCCAGCAGTCACGCTCGGCCGTGGGCGATGCGTTGACCGAGCGCGCCTCGAGCCCTGCGCGAAGGGGCACCAGCGTCGCGCGCAGGTTGGGCGTGGTGACGCCCGCGTCGGTCACGTCGATGATGGCGTTGGGCTCTTCGCCGCCCATGCCCCACAGCCCGCGGGGCCGGTGATACTTGAAGCTGCGCCCGAGGATCCGCGTGCCCGAGGCGAGCAGCGCCGAGGCCAGCGTGTCGCCCGCGAAGCCCTCGAACTGCCTTCCGTCGAAGGTGAACCCAAGGGGGCGGGCGCGGTCGATCGCGCCGCCGGAGGGCAGCCGCCAGCCGCTCATCCGCGCCTCCTGCCGCCGCGCATCCTCATGCCTCTCTCCCGGGCAGCGCCGCGACCGTCAGCACCTCGCGGGTCACCGTGTCGCGCTCCATCACGAAGAACTCGCCGCAGGTCAGGTGAACCCAGATCTCACGCGCCCGTCCGCGCGGCGCCTCGTTCATGTAGAGATAGTCGGCCCAGGCGGCGTCGGAGATCTCCGGCGCGGGCTCGGGGCGCGCCTTGCCGGCCTCGGCGCCGAAGTGGAATTCCGTCTCCTCGCGCGGGCCGCAGAAGGGGCAGGTGAAGATCTGCATCGGCTGGCCTCCTCAGTGCGCGATGCCGGCGCCGGCGGCTTCGTCGATCAGCCGCCCCTCGGCGAAGCGGCCCAAGTCGAAGGGACGGCTGATCTCGTGATGCGTGCCGGTGGCCATCAGATGCGCCAGCAGCCAGCCGCCAGCCGGGATCGCCTTGAACCCGCCGGTGCCCCAGCCGCAGTTGAGGTAAAGGCCCTCCGGCCCGGCCGGCCCGATCACCGGCGAGCTGTCGGGCACCACGTCCACCACGCCGGCCCACTGCCGGAGCAGCCGGAGCTGACCGAAGGGCGGGAACATCTCGAGAAGGCCCGAGAGCACCGTCTCCTGCGCCGGCAGGTTGCCGCGCTGGCCATGCGTCGGCACCCGGTCGAGACCGCCCCCGATCACCAGTTCGCCCTTGTCCGACTGCGACAGGTAGGTGCCCGTTCCGAGGTAAAGTAGCACCGTGTCGAGGCAGGGCTTCACCGGCTCCGAGACGAAGGCCTGCAGCGCGTAGGTGTGGATCGGCAGCCGCACGCCCGCCTTGGCCGCGAGCGCGGGCGTCGCCCCCGCGGCGGCGAGGCCCACGCGCTCGGCGCGGATGGTGCCCATGTCGGTCTCCACGCCGGTCACCCGCCCGCCTTCGGTCAAGAGGTCGGTGACGGTGCAGCCCTCGACGATATCGACGCCGAGATCGGAGGCCGCGCGCGCATAGCCCCAGGCCACGGCGTCGTGGCGCGCCACGCCCGCACGCCCCTGCCAGATGCCGCCGAGGCAGCGATAGCGCGCGCCCGCCTCCTGGTTGAGCAGCGGGATGCGGCGGACCGCGGCCTCGCCCGACATCAGCTCGCCATCGACGCTGTTGAGCCGCATCGCGTTGGCGATGCGCGCGCAGATCTCCATCTGCGCGGGCGTGTGCGCGGCGATCAGCATCCCCCTCTGGCTGAGCATGACGTTGTAGTTGAGCTCGCGCGACAGGCCCTCGTAGAGTCGCAGCGCGAGGTCGTAGAGCGCGACGCTTTCGGGATAGAAGTAGTTCGAGCGCACGGCGGTGGTGTTGCGCCCCGTGTTGCCGCCGCCGAGCCAGCCCTTCTCCAGCACCGCGATGCGCCGCATGCCGTGGCGCCGCGCAAGGTAATAGGCGGTCGCCAGACCGTGCCCGCCGCCGCCCACGATCACCGCGTCATAGGCGGGCTTCGGCCGCGCCTTGCGCCAGGCCGGCCGCCAGCCGCGGTGCCCGGTCAGCCCGCGGCGCAGGAGCGCGAAGGCGGAATAGTCGTGCATCAGCCCTCCCGGCCCGCGACATGCGCGCGGAAGGCAGCGCATTCCTCGGGTGCCGGCCGGACGCCGGTGAAGCCCTCGAGGTAGCCCTCCAGCCGCTTGAGCCGCTCCTCCATCGGTTCGGTCTGGTCGAGCGCGTGGTAGCCCAACTGCATGAAGTAAAGGATGCGCGCCCGCGCATCCGCGTCGTAGGGGGTATAGCCGTGCCGCTCGAACATCGCCGTCACCGCGCCCAGGCGCTTCTGGTCCGCGAGATCGATGCGCTTGCGCACCGCGCCGTCGCGGCGCGCCCACTCCCGCACCGCGAAGTCGAGCCCCTGATCGAAGAGCCGCTCGTCCACGAAGCAGCGGAAGAAGTTGCAGACCGCCTGGGTGATCGAGTCGGCCGGCATCGCGCAGTGGCGCAGGATCACCGCCGTGTTCCGGGCCTCCCAGTCATCGAGCAGAGCATTCAGCAGATCCTTGCGGCTCTTGAAATACCAGTAGAAGCTCGAGCGCGAGACCTCGAGCCGCGCGCCGATGGCCAGCACCTTGACCTCTGACACCCCGTCGCTCACAAGGATGTCGCGCGCCACGTTCAGCCAGTCCTCGCGCGTGACCTTGACGTGACCGACGAGCGGCGCCTTCTCGGGGTCGTCGCGGTGCAGCAGCGGTGTCGCGCGTTCGGCCATGTCAGTTCAGCGGCTGGGCGCCGCCCTCTTCGCTGCGGCGCGCGATGAATGCCGCAAGCCCCTCGGCGCGGTCAGGATCGATCGTCGGGCGCGCATCCTCCTCGAGCACGCGCTTCCAGATGGTGGTGGCGCGTTCGCTCGCGCCCTGCGCCCCCCGCTCCTGCCAGGTGCCGAAGTTCGACCAGTCGGCGACGAGCGGCTGGTAGAAGGCGGTTCGATAGCGCTCCATCGTGTGCGACGCGCCGAAGAAATGGCCACCGGGTCCGATCTCGGCCAGCGCGTCGAGCGCGATCTCGGCCTCGTCCGCGGGAGTCGCTGCGCAAAGCTCGGCCACCATCTGAAGCGGCTCCAGATCAGTGATCAGCTTTTCGTAAGACACGGTCAGTCCACCCTCCAGCCAGCCTGCGACATGCAGACTGACCGTGGCGCCCGCCAGAAGGCAACCCCACAGCGCGAACTGTGTCTCGTGCGCGGCCTGCGCGTCGTTGACGTTCGCGGCCGACCCGCTCGCGCAGCGCCAGGGCAGTCCGATCAGGCGGGCCATCTGCCCCGCGGCGAGCGAGGCCTTGAAGTGCTCCGGCGTCCCGAAGGCCGGAGCGCCGGATTTCATATCGACGTTCGAGGTGAAGGTGCCGTAGGCCACCGGCGCGCCGGGATTGGCGAGCTGGCTGAGCGCGATGGCCGCCAGCGCCTCGGCGTGCGAGAGGGTGACTGCGCCGGCCACGGTGATCGGCGCCATTGCACCCATGAGAGTGAACGGCGTCACGATCGCCACCTGCCCCGCGCGGGCGAAGTCGATCAACCCCTGTGCCATCGGCACGTCGATCTGGCGGGGCGAGTTGGTGTTGATGATGGTGAAGCAGTGGCTTTCGGCGCGGAACGCCTCGTCCGACAGGCCGCGGAAGCCCGCCAGCATCTCGAAGCTGTCGAGCACCTGCCCGCGGCCGCGGGAAAAGACGAAGGGCAGCTTGTCCGACAGCGTGAGTTGCGCCTCCATCGTGAAGTAGTGGCGCAGGTGGACCGGCACATCCTGCGGTTCGACCAGCGGCGGCAGGATGTGCAGTACGTCGAAGGCCTGCGTCAGCTGGACGAGTTCGCGAAAGTCGGCGGCGGTGGCCGGGCGGCGGCCGCGCTCGAGGTCGGTGGCGTGCGGCGCGCCGGCGCCGGGCTGGAAGATCATCGCGCCCGGCTCCATCACCAGGTCACGGTGGCGCGCACCCGCGCGGAGCGGAATGGATGCGGGCGCTGTCGCCAGCGCTTCGGCCACGATCTCGCGCCCGATGAAGACCATCTGCGAGTCGTCGTCGACACGGGCACCAGCCGTGCGGAAGAGCGCGCGGGCCTCGGGCAGCAGGATGCGCACCCCCTGTTCCTCGAGCACCCGCAGGGCGGCCTCGTGCATCGCGGCGATGCGGTCGTCGGAAAACGCGGGCATTGGCGGAAAGGGGTTGCGCAGACGCGTGTAATCGGGCCGCCGCGCGGCGGGGTCCGCGCCCGTGTCCTGCGCGGCGCCCCGGCGCCGCCGCGGGCGCTTGCTGCGCTCTGCCTTCGTCATGCGCGCATGGCCTTTCCTTCGGGGTCGTAGGGAGAGGGCGGGATGACGCGCGCGGCACGCTCCGCCCCAACGACATGCGTCGTCAGCTCCGTGCCCGGCACCGCAAGTCCGCGATCGAGCATCGCCATCGCCAGCGACTTGCCGACGGTATGGCCATAACCGCCGGAGGTGACGAACCCCACCCGGCGCCCGTCGTGCCACACGGGCTCGAACCCGCTGGCGTCGGCATCCTCCGCGTCCACCTCGATCGTTGCGATCACCTGCGCGGGCCCGCCGGCTTCGCGCTCGCACAGCGCCGCCGCGCGGCCGATAAAGTCGCCCTTGTCCCAGTCGATCCATCGGTCGAGCCCGGTCATCGCCGGCGTATAGCCTTGCGTGAATTCCGCCGACCATATGCCGAAACTCTTCTCGAGCCGCAGCGAGAGCATCGCGTTGAAGCCCACCTCGCGCAGGCCCAGCTCGGCGCCCGCCTCCAGAAGCGTGCGGCGCAGCGCGACATGCTCCGCTGCGCTGACATGCATCTCGTAGCCCAGTTCGCCCGCGACCGAGAGCCGCCCCACCTTCGCCCGCGTGAGCCCGATGTCGAAGGTTCCGCAGCCCATGAAGGGCAGCGCGGCCACGTCCCCGTCGGTGGTGCGCTGCACGATGTCGCGCGCGCGCGGCCCCGAAACGGAGAAGCCGACGATCCGGTCCGACAGGTCGCGCACGGTGACCCCATCCTCCAGGTGGTCGTGAAACCAGCGCATGTGCCATTCGCGCAGGTAGTAGCTGCCCATGATCCACCAGGTGCCGTCGCCCCAGTTGAATACGGTCAGATCCCCCTTGAGCCGGCCATCGGGCGCCAGCATCGGCGCGAGTCTTGCGCGCCCCGGCGCCGGAAGCCGCGACGCGAGCAAGCGGTCGAGCCAGGCTTCCGCGCCGGGGCCCGTGATCTCGAAGCGCGAGAACCCGGTGATGTCCAGAAGCCCCGCCGCCTCGCGCACCGCGCGGCACTCCTCGCCCACGATCGGGAAGGCGTTGGACCGCTTGAGCGTCGGCTTCTCCTCGAATCCGGGTGACGGCGCGAAATAGAGCGGCAGTTCCAGCCCGTAGCTCGCGCCCCATCGCGCGCCCGCGGCGGTCATTGCGTCATGCGCCGGCGCCATCTTCAGCGGGCGCCCGGCGGGGAGCTGTTCGTTCGGATAGGTCATCACGAAGCGGCGGGTGTAGAATTGCCCCGTCGTCTCGCGGATGTAACGTTTGTTGGCGGCATAGTCGCCGTAACGCGCGACATCCATGCCGAAGACGTCGGCCTCCGGCTCGCCGTGGATCATCCATTCGGCGAGGCTCTTGCCCACGCCGCCGCCCTGCAGGAAGCCCGCCATCACAGCGCAGGCGCACCAGTAACCGGGCTTGCCGCGCACCGGCCCGACCAGCGGATTGCCGTCGGGCGAGAAGGTAAAGGCCCCGTTGACCCAGTTGCGCACGCCCGCGGTCTGCAGGACCGGATAGCGTTCGAAGCCTAGCGTCAGTTCGTTCTCGATGCGGTCGGGTTCTTCCTGCAACAGCTCGACCCCGTAGCTCCAGGGTGCGCCGTCCATCATCCAGTGCTTGTGGTCGATCTCGTAGATGCCCAGCAGCATGCCCTTCTGGTCCTGCCGCATGTAGGTGAAGCCCTCGAGGTCCACGACGAGCGGCAGCTCCTTGTCGAGCGCGGCGATCTCCGGAATCGTCTCGGTGAGCAGGTAATGGTGCGCCAGCGGCGAGACGGGCAGCTCGATCCCGGCCATGCGGCCCACCTGCTTGGCCCAGAGCCCGGCGGCGTTGACCACGTGTTCGGCCCGGATCGTGCCCTTCTCGGTGACCACCTCCCAGCCGTCCGGCGTCTGGTTGAGCTCCAGCACGCGGTTGTGCTCGATCACTTCGGCGCCACGCTTCTTCGCCGCACCGGCATAGGCATGCACCGTCCCGGTGGTATCGACGTAGCCCTCGCGCTCGGCCCACATGCCGCCGAGGATGCCGTGCGTGGACATCACCGGGCACAGCGCGCCCGCCTCCTCCGGCGTGATGAGATGGACATCCTCGATCCCGATGGACTGGAACACGCGATAGGCCGACTGCAGCCACTCCCACCGGTCCGGCGTCCCTGCCAGCGTCATGCCGCCGGTCATGTGCATGCCGACCGACTGGCCGGACTCGGCCTCGATCTCGGAGAGCAGATCGATGGTATAGGCCTGCAGCGCGGCGATGTTCGGATCGGCGTTGAGCGCATGGAAACCGCCCGCCGCGTGCCAGCTCGACCCGGCCGTCAGCACGCTGCGCTCGATGAGGCAGACGTCCGTCCAGCCGAACTTGGCGAGGTGGTAGAGCACCGAGGCGCCGACGACCCCGCCCCCGATAACCACGACGCGGTAATGCGATTTCATGCTGTTCCTCCCTCAAATCCGCCGGTTCGCCCCCCGTGCGCCGCAGCGTAGGAGTATTGAACATTTCTGTCCAGAGCGACGACCGTGACGGGATTGACGCAACAGACGGCATCGGGAATCATTGGGCAATAATGTCCAATACACGTCCGGAAGGACCGGGCGGCACACGGGGAGGACCACCATGACCAGACGACTTCATCCGGGCGCGAAGCTCTTCGCGCGCGAATACAGGGCCGGGCTGATCGGCCGGCGCGAGTTCCTGTCGCGCGCGACCATGCTGGGGGTTTCGGCCGGCGCCGCCTATTCCATGATCGGCCTGACGATGCCCACGCCGGCCCGCGCCCAGCCGGTGCGCGGCGGCACCCTACGCCTGAACATGGAGACCAAGGCGCTCAAGGATCCGCGGACCTGGGACTGGACGGAATACGCCAACTTTTGTCGCGGCTGGCTCGACTATCTCACCAACTTCAACCGCGACGGCACGGTGACCGGCGTGCTTTGCGAAAGCTGGGAGGCCAACGACGACGCCACCGAATACGTCCTGAACCTGCGCCGCGGCGTCACCTGGAACAACGGCGATGCCTTCACCGCCGAGGATGTGGCACACAACTTCGCGCTCTGGGCGGACGGCACGCTCGACGGCAACTCAATGGCGACCCGCGTGGCCGCGCTGCAGGATCCCGAGACGAAGCAACTCCGCGACGGTGCCGTCGAGATCCTCGACGACCACACCCTGCGGCTGCGCCTGTCCAATTCCGACATCGCGCTGATGGCGGCACTGTCGGACTACCCGGCCGCCGTCATGCATCGAAGCTACACCGGCGGCGACCCCAGCGAGAATCCGATCGGCACCGGCGCCTATCTGCCAGAGGTCAACGAGGTGGGCGTCCGTCAGGTTCTGGTGCGCAATCCCGACCACGACTATTGGCGCGAGGGCGGCTGGCTCGACCGGATCGAGTTCATCGACCTTGGCACCGATCAGGCCGCCGTCCTCGCGGCGGCGGACGGCGGCGAGATCGATCTGACCTACCGCACGGACGGCGATTTCGTCGATGCGCTCGACGCGATCGGCTGGCAGTCGTCCGAGGTCGTCACGGCGAACACCCTCGTCGTGCGCTTCCACCAGGCGGCCGCGCCCTACGACAATCGGGAGGTGCGCCGGGCCTTTCAGATGGCGGTGAGCAACGACAACGTGCTCGAACTGGCGATCGGCGGCCTGGGCCTCGTGGGCGAGAACCACCATGTCTGCCCGATCCACCCGGAATACGCCGAGTTGCCGTCGCCCCCGCACGAGCCGGCGCGCACCGCCGAGATGCTCGAGGCCGCGGGCCACGCGGACACCGAGTTCGAACTCATCTCGCTCGACACCGAGTGGCAGAAGAACACCTGTGACGCGGTGGCGGCGCAACTGCGCGACGCGGGGGTAGACGTCAAGCGCACCATCCTTCCGGGCGCGACCTTCTGGAACGACTGGACGAAGTATCCCTTCTCGGCCACCGAGTGGGGGCCGCGCCCGCTGGGTGTCCAGGTGCTGGCGCTGGCCTACAAGTCCGGCGTTCCGTGGAACGAGACGGCCTTCGCCAACGCGGAGTTCGACAGCCTGCTCGACGAGGCGATGGCCATCGCCGACGCGGACCGGCGCCGCGAGATCATGGCCAGGCTCCAAGAAATCCTTCAGGACGAGGGGGTGATGATCCAAGCCTA
This sequence comes from Rhodosalinus halophilus, assembly GCF_003298775.1. GTDB lineage: Bacteria > Pseudomonadota > Alphaproteobacteria > Rhodobacterales > Rhodobacteraceae > Rhodosalinus > Rhodosalinus halophilus. The sequence goes on from NZ_QNTQ01000009.1 coordinate 13,242, forward strand.
CTGGCGGTCGGTATTCAACCACTCGAACGGCAAGTTCGCGAATGTCGAGATTCACCCCTTCTATCAACTCGACCTGCACGACATACACCTGAAGGGGTGAGCGTCGCGCCGGCCGAGCATCCACCAGCACCGGCAGCGCCAGCAAGGCGGCGGCGGAGGTCGGGTAATGGCCCGTTGTCCGGCTCCGCCGCCAGTTGGCGCTTCGGCGCGACACGCTCCCTTTCCCGCCCGGCCTTGATGCCGGTTCTGTCGATCAGCCGGCGCCGGGGGCCTTGCGGCCCGCGGCAAGAGATACCGACAGCCAACGCCGTCTCCCGGCAGGGGCTACCTTAGCCCGGCACCGCCCCATTTAGGCTGTGATGCGCAATGGCCGCCCATCGCCCGGCATGCAGGCATTGGCTTCCGGCACTCCTGCACCCGCAACCAACGGAGCGCGAGGACACACTTGAACCGCTCCGCGCCGTCCCCTGCCCGCGCGGATATTCTTTCGCTCGACAGTGTTCCGCCGGAGGAGGGCGCGGCGGGTCAGCCCCGCCGCATGATCATCGGCCCGAGCCGCCCACCGGCGAAGATGTGGACATGCAGATGGGGCACCTCCTGGTTGGCGTCGGCCCCGGCGTTCGCCAGCAGCCGGTAGCCCGCCCCCTCGGCGCCCGGCGCCACCCCCAGCTTGCGGCAGACCTCGCCCACCGTGCGGGTGAAATCGACGATCTCCGCGTCGGAGGCTTCGGTGGCGAAATGGTCGTAGTTGACGTAGGCGCCCTTGGGAATCACCAGCACATGCACCGGCGCCTGCGGATTGATGTCCTCGAAGGCGAGGCTGTGCTCTGTCTCCATCACGGTCTTGTTGGGGATCTCGCCCCGCAAAATCCTGGCGAAGACATTTTGATCGTCGTAGCTGTAGCCCATCCGGCGCTCCCTCAATCGGCGAAGAGATGGTCGGTCTGCGCGATCTCTAGCGCCTTGTCCGGGCCGAGGCCAAGGAATTCGGCGAGCGGCGCAGCGTTGGCCTCGGGCGAGTCGATCTCGCGCAGGCGCAGGTGGTTGGCGAAGCCTGCGTCGCGGATGCGGTCGCTCTCCAGCGCCATCTCGTTACGGATCGTCGGCAGCAGGCGCGCGAGCGTCTCCGGCGGCGTCCGCGCCCCGGCGAGGCCCACCCGCATCGCGTGGCCGATCAGGTATTCGTCGGTGAACTGGCACTCGATCTCCAAAAGCCGCGTGACGGAGCGGTCGCCGCAGAAGTCCTGCAGAAGGTCGAGGTTGGCGGGATCGAGGCAGATCACCATCCGGTCGGCCCCGAAATGCTCGAAAAGCATGCGCAAGAGCGCGCGACGGTGGCGGTGGCGCTTGCCCATGGTGGCCTCGATGCCGCCCAGGTCGGGCAGCTCCGTCGCTTTCTCGTTGAAGAGATACTCGACGCAGGGAATGTTCGTCATCTGACGGATGCGCTCCAGCAGCCGCTTCGCCACATGCCACTTCTTGCAGACGACGATCAGCAGTTCGCGCTCGCGTCCGAGCGAGCTTTCCGTCTCCCAGAAGCGCGGCGCGAAGCGGCGACCGATCCGGCCCCGCTCCGTCAGGAAGTGATAGAGGCTCGCCCCTTCGTTCGATATCTGGAACTGCGTGCCCTGCGAGGCATAGAGCAGGCCCAGCCGGCGCTTGAGATCCTGCGCCTCGGGGCTGACCTTGCGGGCGAAGAGCGCGTCCTGGCTGAGCAGCAGGTCGTAGTGGTCGTTGTAGAAGACGACCGGCATCCCGTAGTCCGAGAACAGCAGGAAGGTCAGCGTCCGGTTCTCGATCTCGGTCTCGGGGACCAGATGGCGCACGAGCGTCTGGAAGAACGTCTCGTCGGGGATCCAGGTCGTGCGGAAGAATCGCACCACATCGGGCCGCTCCGCGATGAAATCGAGGATCATCTCGATGGTGCGGCGGCGCAGACACCACCACTGGCTGCCGATCATCACCTGGAGGTCGCGCGGGATCTCGCGCTCGAGCCCCAGTCGCTTCTGCCACTCGAGCGACGCGTAGAACCACGCCTTTCGCCGCCGTTCGTTGAAGAAGTGCCGGTAGATCAGCCGCTCTTCCCTCAGCCCCGTCTTGATCCAGTCCGAGGCGAAGAAATCGAAGCTCTCGATGTAATCGCGATCCTGCGCGTCGAGGAAGGCATGTGCGTATTCGGCCGACTTGATCGCCATGCAGTCGCCCGAGAGCAGGTAGAAATGCGTGGCCTCGGGAAAGGCCGCGACGGCCGCGCGCACCGCCTCCAGCGTGGCCGAGACGAGCGACCATTCCCCCCATCCGCATTTCACGCGTCGGCGGACAAAGGTCACGTTGGGATTGGGGTCGAGCTCGGAGCGGATCCGCCTGTAATGCGCCGGATCGGCGCGGGCGTCGAGATGGATCGCCATGTAGTCGCCGGCCGTCGTCAGGCGCTGCGCCTGCTTGATCACCGCCTCGGGATCCTTGTGGCAGAGAAGTATGAAGGCGATCCTGGCCATGCGCTGTGCGGTCTGCTCTCCGGTCCTCGCCGACGATTCTGCCCCGTGGGACGTCACGGCCGCCTTAAAATCGGCCTTTTCTTGGTCTTTACCCTCTGACTATATGTTGACCAAGCAGAACCGGCCCGCGCAACCGCACGAGGGCCGGCAGCCACAGGCAGGGCAGCGACATGGGCTTTCCGGGCACCTGGATGACCGAGAGCGAGAGCACGGTCTATCGCGTCGTGCCCAAATGCGCCTGCTCGACCATCGGGCAGATCCTCTACTACTCCGATCACGGCCGCTTTTTCGACGGCGACATCCACGACGCCAGCGAGGGCCTGCACAAATGGGCGCGCGACGAGAGCAAGCCGCTCATCACCGCGAACGTCAAGACGCACAGCGCCTTCGCCTTCACCGCGGTGCGCAACCCGTATTCGCGCATCCTGTCGAGCTTCTTCGACAAGATCTGCGGCATACAGCGCAACGGCAAGCGCTACCGCGGTAACCTCGTGCCGCTGCTGATCCAGAAATACGGCATCGAGGTCGGCGGGCCCGAGGGCAAGGAAGAGTTCGACCAGATCCGAAGTTTCCGCCGCTTCCTGCTCTTCGCGCGCGACACGATCCGCTGGAAGCGGCCGATGGAGGCGGACATCCACTGGTCCTCGGTCGCGGGCCATGTCTCGACCTTCATCGTCAACGGCGGCCGCTACGACCACATCTTCTGGACCGAGAAATTCGACGAGGGCATGCAGAGGGTGCTCGACTCGATCGAGACGCGCCATCGGATCGATCTGGCGCAGATCCCGCGCTTCAACGAAAGTGCCGGGCACGGTCCGAAGCGGGCGCATCCTGTCGAGGACTATTTCGACGACCTGTCGATGCATCTCGTCTACGAGATCTACAAGCGCGACTTCGAGCTGTTCCGGTACGACTTCGAGAACCCGGCCAACCGGATGCCCACTGGCGAAATCGACCTGGACGAAGTGCACGCCAAGCTGGGCGACTGAGCCGGGGCGCGACCGGCGCGACGGTTTTGTGAAGCTTTCGTGAAATCTTGCGCGGCATGATGCAGATCAAGCTTCCCGCCGGGGACCGGCGCCATCCTTTCGCGTGACAGCGCGAATGGAGGTTCATCATGTTCGACACCCGCGATCCCGCCGCACACGGCGGCGCCGCGCCCGCAGACGGGCCCGGACCGGGCGGCGACAATGCCGCGCCGGTGATGACGGTCGAGGAACTCAACCTTTGGTACGGCGACGGCACGCATGCCCTGCGGGACGTGACCTTCGATCTCTACCCGCGGGAGATCCTCGCCTTCATCGGCCCCTCGGGCTGCGGCAAGTCCACCGCGCTCAAGGTGCTCAACCGGATGCACGACAACGATCACGGGGTGCGGATCGAGGGCCGCGTGCTCATGCACGGCGAGGACGTCTATGCGCGGCACGTCGATCCGCCCATGCATCGCCGCCAGTTCGGCTGGGTCGCGCAGAAGCCCAACCCCTTTCCCCTCTCGATCTGGGAGAACGTGGCCTACGGCCCCCGCATCCACGGGCTGAAACGCACGCGCGAGGAACTGGCCGATCACGTCGAGGACTGCCTGCGCCGGGCGCATCTGTGGGACGAGGTCAAGGACCATCTGCACGATCTGGAAGGTACCGACCTTTCCGGCGGCCAGCAGCAGAGGCTGTGCATCGCCCGCGCGCTCTCGACCGAGCCGGACGTGCTGCTGATGGACGAGCCCACCGGCTCCATCGACCCCATCGCCACGGCGGCGGTCGAGGAACTGGCGATGGAGCTCAAGCACCGCCTGTCGATCGTGCTGGTCACGCACTCGATGATGCAGGCGCGGCGGGTGGCCGACCGGGTGGCCTATTTCCACCTGGGCGAGCTGCGCGAAGTCGGACCGACGGAGCTGATCTTCAACGCAGCCCGGGATCCGGAGGCACGCGCCTTCATCCGCGGCAAGTTCGGCTGAGCCGGGGCGCTCGTCGGTCCCTTGCGGTCCCTCCTCGCCCGCGCGCGCGAGGACCGACCGGCGGGAGGGACGAGCGCCTCAGAGCCGTCCGAAGACGTCGCCAAGGATCGCGTCCAGCGCCGCCGCATCGTCGGGGCCGAAGGCGGCGGGCCGGTCGCTGTCGATGTCGAGCACGCCGATCAGCCGCCCGGCCCCGTCGCGCACCGGCAGCACGATCTCGGACCGGGTCGAGGCGGAGCAGGCGATGTGGCCGGGAAACGCCTCCACATCATCCACGATCTGCACCTCGCCCGTGCGCGCCGCCGCGCCGCAGACCCCGCGCGCGAAGGGGATCGTCAGGCAACCGTGCCCGCCCTGATAAGGGCCGATCTTGAGCAGCTCGGGCGCGGTCACGCGATAGAACCCGGTCCAGTCGAACCGCGCGTCGGCATGGTGAAGCTCGCAGGCCACGGTCGCCATCAGCGCAATCACGTCGGTCTCGCCTTCGGTCAGTGCCGCGATGCGGCGGTGCAACGCTGCGTAGTCGGTGGGCATGACGTTTTCCTTTCCCGGTTCAGGTGCCTCCGGCCGGGCCGGAACGCAAGCGCGCCGCGGCCGCGCGCCCGGCGAAGCGCCCTGTCGCCAGGCAGGCGGTCAGCAGATAGCCGCCGGTGGGCGCCTCCCAGTCCAGCATTTCTCCCGCGGCGAAGACGCCGGGCAACGCCCTCAGCTCCAGCTCATCGGTCAGACCGTCCCAGCGCACTCCGCCGGCGGTCGATATCGCCTCGTCAAGCGGGCGCAGCCCGGCGTGGGCGACCGGCAGCGCCTTGATGCGCGCCGCCAGCGTCTGAGGCGCCGGCGGCAGCGGGCGCGCGAACTCGTTGAGCACCGCGAGCCGCACCGGGTCGAGGCGCAGGGTGCGCCGCAAATGGTTCGCCTGCGAGCGCTTGCCGCGCGGTTGCGCCAGCCGCTCGGCCACTGCCGCCTCGGCGAGATCCGGCGCGAGATCCAGCGTGAGCGTCGCATCTTTGCGCAACGCGGGCGTGAGCGGGTAGAGCCCCCCGCCCTCGAGACCCTTCGCGGAGACCACGAGCTCGCCGCGCACACGCTGCCCACCGGCCGTCAGCGCGAGAGGCTTCACGGGCTGGCCGAAGTGGCGCGCCATATGCGCCGACCAATCCACCGAGAGCGCGGCATTCGACGGTGCGAAGGGGGCGAGCGGAACACCCTTCGCCGCAAGCAGATCGGCCCAGGCTCCGTCGGATCCCAGCCGGGCCCAGCTCGCCCCACCCAGCGCCAGCACCACGACGCCGGGCGCAATGCACCGCTCCCCTTCCGGCGTCGCGAAGGCGAGCGCGGCCCCCGACCAGCCCTGCCAGCGCCAGCGCGGGCGCATCTCGACACCCAGCCCCGCCAGCCGAGCGAGCCAGGCCCGCAGGAGCGGCGAGGCCTTCATCGCGATAGGAAAGACCCGCCCCGACGATCCGGTGAAAAGCGGCTGATCCAGTCCTTCCGCCCAGCGCCGCACCTGCTCGGGTCCGAAATCCGCGAGTATCGGGCGAAGTCGCGACTCGGCCGCGCCGTAGGCCGCGAGAAAGGCCTCGGCGTCCTCCTGCGTGGTCAGGTTCAGCCCGGACTTGCCCGCCATCAGCAGCTTGCGCGCCAAACTGGGCTTCGCCTCGGCCACGCAAACCTGCAGACCGGCGCGCGCCATCTCTTCGGCGGCCATCAGCCCCGCGGGGCCCGCGCCGATGACCAGCGCCTCGGGCCGCTCCATTGCCCTTGTTTCCCCGCTGTTTCGCGTCATGCTGCCGCCCGATGTCCGAGGACGCGCCCGATCCGATCTGTCCGCTCTGCGGCCGCCCGATCCCGCCGGGCGTCCCGCAGAGCCTGCATCACCTGATACCCAAGCTGAAGGGCGGCAAGGGCGGGCCTACGGTGCTGATGCACCAGATCTGCCACAACGAGGTCCACGCGACGCTGACCGAGGCCGAACTCGCGCGCGACTACGCCACGCCCGAGGCGCTGCGCACCCATCCGCGGCTGGCGAAATTCGCCGCATGGGTGGCGAAGCGGCCGCCCGGCTTCCATTCCCGCTCTCCCGGCCCGCGGCGAAAGCGCTAGCGCCCGGCGCCGGCCGGCACGGCCAGATGCGACAACGCCTCGTCCACCGTCTGGACGTCTCCGAAGGTGGCGAGAAAACCCGCCAGCGCGGCGAGATGCTCCGCGTCCGTGCGCGTCGCATTGGCATCGGAGAGCATGACCACGCCGTAGTTTGCCATCATCGCGTCGCGCGCCGAGCTCTCGCAGCAGACGTTGGTGAGCGTGCCCGCGATCAGGACGGTGTCGATGCCCCGCGCGCGCAGCATCTCCGGCAGCGGCGAAGCCCCGGGCAGGAAGGCGGAGAACCGATCCTTGACGGCGAAGAGATCGCCCGCGCGCCGGTCGAGGGCCGGGTCGAGCTCGCCCATGGGGCTCGCGGCGGAAAGTCCGGCGCGCACCACGTCCGCCCTCTCGCCCGGATGGGCGACCGAGGTCAGCGTCCGCCATTCGCGCGCGCCTTCCGAGAGATGCGTGACGACCCAGGCCACCGTGCCGCCCGCGGCGCGCAGACCTTCCGCCGCGCGGTTGATGGTCGGGATGATCTCGCGCGCCTCGGGCATGGCGAGAGCGGAGTCGGACTGGGTGAAGAACTGCTGCATGTCGATGACGACCAGCGCGGTGCGCGCGGGCTCGATCCGATCGAAGATGAAGCGGCGACCGTGGCGGGCGATCACCCGGTCGATCGCCCATTGCGGCAGTTGCGTCGGATGCATGAGCGCCCCTCCGTCAGCGGCAGAGCGCCTTGATCGCGCGGGCATGCTCGGGCGTGGCGGCGAGCGTGTCGGCCGCGAGCGCGCGCGCCTCGTCCGCGAGCGCCTCGGGCGCCACGATCCGGTCGGCGAGGCCCCAGGCGAGCGCCTCCTCGGCCTCGATCTTCACCCCGCCCATCAGCATCAGCTTGGCCCGCGCCGGCCCCACCAGCGCGACGAGCCGGCCCGGATCGGACGGCTGCGGCAGGAAACCCAGCTTCATCACCGGGTAGAAGAACTTCGCCCCCGGCACCGCCAGCCGCAGGTCGCAGGCGAGCGCCATGCCCATGGCGCCCCCCGCGACCGTGCCGTTGAGCGCCGCGATCGACAGGCCCGGAAAGGCCGCGATCGCCCCCGACAGACGCTCCCAGACCGGCGAGGTGGCCAGCCCGGCGCGCGCGGCCTCGAGATCCGCGCCCGCGGAAAAGACCTTGCCCGCGCCTGTCAGGATCAGGGCCTGGGCGCCGTCGCGCGTCGCGGTCTCGGCGAAGTCGGCGAGATCCTGCAGCATCTCGAGGGTGAGCGAATTGGCCTTGTCCGGGCGGTCGATCACGGCGGACCACAGCCCGCCGTCCCGCGAGACCCGGATCATCAGAGGCCCACCTTTTGGCGGATCTGCGGCTCGCGCAGCGAGATCTCCTGGCCAAGCCAGTCTTCGGCTTCTGGCCCGCACATCCACACCAGCGCCTTCGCCGGGGCCTCGGGCGGGATGTGATCGGACCAGTCGAGCTGACTGACCGGATTGACGCCGGAGGCCTTGATCTCGCGCTGCATGTCGGTGGCCACGGTGCCGGGGCTGAGGCCGATGGCGCGGATGCCCTGCGCGCGCCCCTCCAGATCGCAGGAGCGCGTCAGCATGGCCGCGCCGGCCTTGGAGGCGCAGTAGGCGCTCCAACCCTCGAGCGGATGATGCGCCGCGCCCGAGCTCACCGTCAGGATCGTGCCCCCGCCCCGCTCCGCCATGACCGGCATAACCGCGCGCATGCCGTGGAAGACGCCCTTGAGGTTGACGTCGATGGCCGTCGCCCAGGCGTCGGGATCGGCCTCGGCCATGCCGGCGATCGGCTCGATCACGCCGGCGTTGTTCACCAGAACGTCGAGCCGCCCGAAGGCCTGCAGGCAGGCGCGCACAGCCGCCTCGACATCGGTGAAGCGGGCGACGTTGCAGGGCACGGCGATCGCGCTTTGCCCGATCTCGCCCGCAAGGTCGGCGATCTCCGGCCCGGATCGGGCGAGCAGCGCCACCTGCGCCCCCGCCTCGGCGAAGGCGCGCGCCGCCGCCGCGCCGATGCCGCGGCTCGCGCCCGTGATCATCACCGCCTTGCCGGTCAGCTCCGTCATCGCCCTCTCCTCGTGCCGCCTGCGGGGCCCGTGATACGCCGCCGGTCTCCGCCGGTCCACCCCTCGGGCCTTGACCTCCCGCGGCCCATGTGGGGAACCTGATGGCGGAGCATTCAATGCCGAAGGGGTTCATCATGCGATTTCACACATCCACCGCCGTTCTGGCGCTCGTCGCCGGGACGCTGGCGGGGCAGACGGCCGCCGATGTCACGGCTCGCCAGGTCTGGGACGACATGCGCGGCTATCTTGGCTCTTTCGGCTACGAGATCACGGCCACCGACTCGATGTCGGGCGACACGCTCACGGCGCGCGACGTGACCATGAGCATGGCTCTGCCCGAGGACGGCGGCAGCGTCGCGCTGGAGATCCCCGCGCTGACCTTCACGGAGAATGGCGACGGCACGGTCACGGTCACCTACCCGGAGATCACCGAAATCCGGATCGAAGCGCGGCCGCCCGACGCCGAGGCGGTGGACATGACCCTCGACCTCACCCAGTCGGGGCTCGAGGTTCTGGTCTCGGGCGACGACACGCGAATGGTCTACGACTACGTCGCCGAGCGACTCGGCGTCACGCTGGCAGAACTCGTGGTCGAGGGCGACCCTGTCCCGCGCGAGAACGTCGATGTGAGCGTGTCGGCGCGCGACATGTCGGGTGAGTCGGTCGTGGTGCCGGGCGACATCCGCGCGCTCGACCAGACGCTGACCGTGGCCGAAGTGACCTATGACGTCACGGTCATCCCGCCCGAGGACGGCGCGGGCCGCGCGGACTTCAACGGATCGATGCAGGCGCTGTCGTTCGAGGGCATGGGACGCATCCCCGAGGACATGGACATGGAGAACCTCTCCGCCGCCTTCGCGGCCGGTTACGCCTTCGACGGGCGCTTCGGCTACAGCGACGGGCGCAGCGAGTTCCTGTTCGAGGAGGAGGGGCAGACGGTGCAGGGCACCACGCGCTCGGACCGCACCGAGTTTCGCGCCGCGATGAACGCCGAGCGGCTCAGCTACGGCGCCTCGGGCGCAGGCACCGAAGTCCGGATGGAGACTCCCGATCTGCCCTTCCCCGTCGAGGCGGCGATCGGCGAGACCGGCTTCGAGATCTCCGCCCCGGTCGGCTCCACGGACGAGCCGCAACCCTTCGGCCTCAGCCTCGCGATGCGCGACTTCACCATGGGCGAGCCGCTCTGGGCGATGTTCGACCCGGGCCAGATGCTGCCGCGCGAGCCGGCGACCGTCGTGCTCGATCTCTCGGGCATGGCCCGAACCATGGGCGACATCTTCGACCCGCAGGCGATGCAGTCGATGGCGATGAACGAGGAGGTGCCGGCGGAGCTGCACGCGCTCGATCTGTCGCGCCTGCTGGTCAGCGCGCTGGGCGCGGGGCTGACCGGCGAGGGGGCCTTCACCTTCGACAATCAGGATCTCGAGACCTTCGACGGCATGCCCCGGCCCGAGGGCACCCTGTCGCTGCGGCTCGAGGGCGCGAATGCGCTTCTCGACACGCTCATGCAGATGGGCCTGCTGCCCGAGGAACAGGCCATGGGCGCACGCATGATGATGGGGATGTTCGCCGTGCCGGCCGGCGAGGACGTGCTCGAGTCGACCATCGAGATCAACGAGCAGGGCCAGGTGCTCGCCAACGGGCAGCGCATCCAGTGACGCGCCCCGCCCGCGCGCCGCTGCCTTGCGCGCGGCGGGCGGGCGGTCTACCTCCCCCGGGTGCCGCGACGGCGGCCCCCGGTGGAAGGAGCGCGCGATGACCACGCCGACACCCGAACGTCTCGCCCATGCCCTGCTGGACGCCGCGCGGCGCGCGGGCGCCGAGGCGGCCGATGCGCTGGTCGTCGCCGATCGCTCGGTGAGCATCGACATCCGGGGCGGCGCACTGGAACAGGCGGAACGCGCGGAATCCACGGACCTGGGGCTCAGGGTGCTCATGGGGCGGCGGCAGGCCTGCGTCTCTGCCTCCGACCCGCGGGACGAGACGTTGGCGGCGATGGCCGAACGCGCCGTCGCCATGGCGCGCGAGGCGCCGGAGGATCCCTACGCCGGCCTCGCCGAGCCCGCGCAGCTGGGCGATCGCCGCGACGCCGAGGGGCTGGAGCTTGCCGACCCCGCGGACGAGCCCGCGCCGGAAGCGCTTCAGGACGCGGCCGCGCGCGCCGAGGCGGCGGCGCTTGCCGTCGAGGGGGTGAGCCAGGTGCAGTCGGCCTCCGCCGCCTACGGGCAGCGCGTCATGCACCTTGCCGCGACCAACGGCTTCTCGGGCGGCTATGCGCGCACGGACCACAGCCTGTCCTGCGTCGCCATCGCCGGCGAAGGGCTGAAGATGGAGCGCGACTACGACGCCGACGGGCGCATCTACGGCGCCGACCTGCGCAGCGCCGAGGAGATCGGCGCGCGCGCCGGCCGCCGCGCGGTCGAGCGGCTGAACGCCCGCCGCCCGAAGACCGGCGCCTATCCGGTGCTCTTCGACGAGCGCATCGCATCCTCGCTGATCGGGCACCTGCTGTCGGCGGCCAATGGCAGGGCTGTGGCGCGCGGCGCCTCGTGGCTGCGCGACGCGGAAGGCGCGGCCGTGCTGCCCGCCGACCTGTCGCTGATCGAGGATCCGCACCGCCCGCGCGTGCAGGGCACCCGCCCCTTCGACGCCGAGGGGTTGCCGACCGCCCGCCGCGCCATCGTCGAGAACGGAACGCTCACGGGCTTCACCCTCGACCTCGCCACCGCCCGCAAGCTGGACAGGACGCCCACGGGCAACGCCGCGCGCGGCCTCTCCTCGCCGCCATCGCCCTCGAACTGGAACGTGGCGCTCACCCAGTCGGAGCTCTCGCAAGAGGATCTGCTGCGCGAGATGGGCACGGGGCTGCTGGTGACCTCGATGATCGGGGCCACGATCAACCCCAACACCGGCGACTATTCGCGCGGCGCCTCGGGCTTCTGGGTCGAGAACGGGCAGATCGCGTGGCCCGTCAACGAATGCACCGTTGCGGGCAACCTGCGCGAGATGCTGGCGACGATCCGGCCGGCGAACGACGCGCGGCCCTGGGTCAGCCGCGTCGTGCCCTCGCTGCTGGTCGAGGGGCTGACGATTGCCGGAGAGTGATCTTGCGCTCCTGATCCGTGCGGCGCGCGCGGCGGGCGAGGTCGCGCTACGCTACCACGGCCCCACCGCGAAGCGCTGGGACAAGCCCGGCGGCGCCGGCCCGGTGACCGAGGCCGATCTGGCCGTGAACGAGGCGCTGAAGGCGGTGTTGCTGGACGCGCGCCCCGACTACGGCTGGCTCTCGGAAGAGGACGCCGACACGCCCGAGCGCCTTGGCCGCCCGCGCATCTTCCTGCTCGACCCGATCGACGGCACCAGCGGCTTCATCGAGGGCTCGTCGAGCTGGTCGCTCTCGCTCGCCATCGTGACGGAGGGAGAGATCTCGGCAGCGGTCGTCCACCTGCCCGCGGACGAGGGCAAGCTCTACGCCGCAGCCGCAGGCGAAGGCGCGACGCTGGACGGCCAACCGATCCGCGCCGCTGCCCGGGAGAGCGTCGAGGGGGCGCAGGTGCTCGCGACCCGCTACGCGATGGAGCCGAAGCACTGGCCCGGCGGCGTGCCGGGCTTCAAGCGCCACCACCGGCCGTCCCTCGCCTACCGCCTCGCACTGGTCGCCGAGGGGCGCTTCGACGGCATGCTCACCCTGCGCGACAGCTGGGACTGGGACATCGCCGCGGGGCTGCTGATCTGCCGCGAGGCCGGCGCGGTGGTGACCGACCGCGAGGGCAATGCGCCCCGCTTCAACACCGAGCCCGCCAAGACCCGCGGCGTCGTCGCCGGCGGCCCCGCGGTGCACGCCGGGCTGATTGCGGCCATGCGCCCGCGCGGCTAGTCTCCGCGCTCCCGCAACCGGAGCCTGCCCATGCCCTTCACCCTCGCCACCTGGAACATCAACTCCGTCCGCCTGCGCCAGGGCCTCGTCGAGCGTCTGCTGACCGAAGAGGCGCCGGACATCCTCTGCCTGCAGGAGTGCAAGAGCCCGGTGGAGAAGATCCCGCGCGAGGCCTTCGCGGCGCTGGGATACCCCCACATGGTCGCGCGGGGGGAGAAGGGCTACAACGGCGTGGCGATCCTGTCGAAGCTGCCGATCGAGGAGGCGGGCACCCTCGACTTCGCGGGGCTCGGCCACGCGCGCCACGTCGCGGCGCGGCTCGAGAACGGCGTGGTGGTGCACAACTTCTACGTCCCCGCGGGCGGCGACGTGCCGGACCGCGAGGCCAACGTGAAGTTCGGGCAGAAGCTCGACTACCTGACCGACCTGCGCGACTGGCTCCACGGGGAGAAGCCGGGGAAGTCGATCCTCGTGGGCGACCTGAACATCGCGCCGCTGGAAGAGGACGTCTGGGACCACAAGAAGATGCTCAAGGTGGTCAGCCACACGCCGGTGGAGGTGGAGCACCTTGGCAGCGCGCAGGAGGCCGGCCGCTTCGTGGACGTCACCCGCCGCGACATCCCCGCGGGGCGGCTCTATTCCTGGTGGTCCTACCGCGCGAAGGACTGGGACGCCGCCGACCGCGGCCGCCGGCTCGACCACATCTGGGCCACCCCCGACATCGCCGGCGCGGCGCACGGCAGCCGGATCCTGCGCGCCTGCCGGGGCTGGGAGAAGCCGTCCGACCACGCGCCGGTGTTCGCGGAGTTTGATTTGTAGGGGGACTTCGCTTAAGCCCACTACACAAATTAGCATTTGTGTTGCCTAAGCTCCACTTCCTTCAATTCTCTTTCACAGCGCACTTTGGAAACCAAAACTAAAGCGGAGAACTCGCCCCAAGACCTTTGATCTCCCAGCATCTCTCAATACCTGCAATCTCGTCCAGCATATCAATAAGTGGGTCTGTCTTCTCCTTGTGTTCAAGGAAGCGACGTTGGCGAAAAGCTTCTGCGATCTTCGGCGGCCGACCCAGAAAGAAGAGCTTATCTCTTGCGTATATTTGAGTAATTTCGTTCACCCAATCCACCATCCAAGGCGCCGCGATGAGAGATGCGCAGTTATGGGTGGGCCACATGCACATGGGCGTGCAGAAATAGATGCACAGATTCGGCGTCAGCGGAAGTAGAGCTTTGCCGTTGATTCGATTCGCAACCAAGGCGTGGGTGAGCCAGTCTAGGCTACCATCGCCAAAGATAAAATTCTTTAGCGGTGAGTGCATCAGAACAAAATACTGATTTGAGATTGAAGCCTTTTGGCAGAGCCTCTTGGCGCTCCGATAATTTTGGGCCATATTGCCTTTGCCGACCTCCTCATCGGGATCTCGGCCAAAGATTTTGGGGTATCCCTCGTATCGATTGCGGTTTCCAGGGCTGCGGATCAGAAGGGAATAAACAAGCAAAAGTAGTTTGCGCTGAAGCTCTTCATCCAGACGATATAATTTGCACATGTCTCGAAGTGATCTGTCCTTTTTTCGCAGCAGCCAAATCAGCGAGACAAATTCTGCCGGCGTTCCCCCAAAGGGCTTTAATCCATAAAGGGCGGAAATGATTTCGTGCACGTCACTGTCTATTTCAAATTCATCTTCAAAATTGTCTTCCCAAATGCTACCGCGAAATATCGTGTGGCCATGGATTTTGAGGCCAATCTTCCTTCTAGTGGATCGCTTCTTTTCAATCTTTCCGTCCGGCTCAATCCATGAAACGTCCCCGGCCCTGTCTGACCAATAACTTTGCAGGCCAACAGGCCACCAATGGTGGTTTCTGTTGGATTTCTTTCCGCTAGCCATTTAATACGCCTGCCTTGAAGGGGAAGCCATAGCCATCGCTAACTAGTACAATTTGCCTTGTACGACAAAGCACGCAATGACAAAAGGGCGCCCCTGCCGGGACGCCCGCTCAATCTCACCAGCGGTGACGGAAAGCCTCAGCCCTCCGCCTTCTCCGGCTGCTTGATCTCTTCGCCGGTCTCCTGGTCCACGACCTTCATCGACAGGCGCACCTTGCCGCGGTCGTCGAAGCCCAGCAGCTTGACCCAGACTTCCTGCCCCTCTTTCAGCTCGTCGGAGGGGTGGTTGAGCCGCTTGTTGGCGATCTGGCTGACGTGCACCAGCCCGTCGCGCTTGCCGAAGAAGTTCACGAAGGCGCCGAAGTCCACCAGCTTGACGACCTTGCCCTTGTAGATCTTGCCTTCCTCGGGCTCGGCCACGATCGAGTGGATCATGTCGTAGGCGCGCTGGATGGCCTCTCCGTTCGGCGAGGCGATCTTGATGACGCCGTCGTCGTTGATGTCGACCTTGGCGCCCGAGGTCTCCACGATCTCGCGGATGACCTTGCCGCCCGAGCCGATGACCTCGCGGATCTTGTCCACGGGGATCTGCATCGTCTCGATCCGGGGCGCGTGCACGCTGAACTCGCCCGCCGACGACAGCGCCTTGTTCATCTCGCCCAGGATGTGCATCCGGCCGTCCTTGGCCTGCGACAGGGCCTGCCGCATGATGTCGGCGGTGATGCCGGCCACCTTGATGTCCATCTGCAGCGAGGTGATGCCCTTCTCGGTGCCGGCCACCTTGAAGTCCATGTCGCCGAGGTGATCCTCGTCGCCCAGGATGTCGGTCAGCACGGCGAAGCGCCCGTCCTCTTCGAGGATCAGGCCCATGGCCACGCCCGCGACCGGTGCGCGCAGCGGCACGCCCGCGTCCATCATGCTGAGCGACGCCCCGCAGACCGTGGCCATCGAGGACGACCCGTTCGACTCGGTGATCTCCGAGACCACGCGGATCGTGTAGGGGAACTCCGTCGGCGCGGGCAGCACCGCCTGCAGCGCCCGCCAGGCGAGCTTGCCGTGGCCGATCTCGCGCCGTCCCGGGGGGCCGACGCGCCCCACTTCGCCGACCGAGTAGGGCGGGAAGTTGTAGTGCAGCAGGAAGCTGGCGCGGAAGTTGCCGTGCAGCGCGTCGATGATCTGTTCGTCGTCGCCGGTGCCCAGCGTGGTCACCGCCAGCGCCTGCGTCTCGCCGCGGGTGAAGAGCGCCGAGCCGTGCGTGCGCGGCAGGAGGCCCACCTCGCTCACGATCGGGCGCACCGTCTCGCGGTCGCGGCCGTCGATGCGGGCGCCGCCGCCGATGATGTCGCCGCGCAGGATCGAGGACTCCAGCTTCTTGAAGGCGTCGCCCAGGTTCTCGTGGGCGAGTTCCTCCTCCGTGAGCTGCTCCTTCACCGCCTGCCGGGCTTCGGCGATGGCGGTCGTGCGCTCCTGCTTGTCGGAGATCGCGAAGGCGGCGCGCATCTTCTCCTCGCCCAGCTCGCGCACGCGCTTGGCAAGGTCGGTGTAGTCGGGCGGCTGGAAGTCGAAGGGCTCCTTGGCCGCCGACTCGGCCAGCTCGACGATCAGATCGACCACCGGCTTGAGCTGCTCGTGGCCGAACTGCACCGCGCCCAGCATCTCCTCTTCGGAGAGCTCGTAGGCCTCTGATTCGACCATCATCACCGCGTCGCGGGTGCCGGCGACGACCAGATCGAGCCGCTGCTCGGGATCGAGGCGCAGGTCCTGCATGTCCTCGACATCGGGGTTGAGGACGTATTCGCCGTCCACGTAGCCCACGCGGCATCCCGCGATCGGCCCCATGAAGGGCACCCCGGAGATGGTCAGCGCGGCCGAGGCGGCGATCATCGCCACGATGTCGGGATCGTTGACAAGGTCATGGCTCAGAACGGTGCACATCACGAGCACCTCGTTCTTGAAGCCGGGCACGAAGAGCGGCCGGATCGGCCGGTCGATGAGCCGCGCGGTCAGCGTCTCCTTCTCGGTCGGCCGGGCCTCGCGCTTGAAGAAACCGCCCGGCACCTTGCCGGCGGCATAATATTTCTCCTGATAATGGACCGTGAGCGGGAAGAAGTCCTGCCCCGGCTTCGCCTCCTTGGCGAAGGTCACATTGGCCATCACGGTCGTCTCGCCCAGCGTGGCGATCACGGTGCCGTCGGCCTGACGGGCGAACTTGCCCGTTTCCAGCGTGAGGGTCTCTTCCCCCCACTTCATCGATTTCGTCGTTACGTCGAACATCTCGTATCCTTGACTGGCCTTTCGGGGCGCATCCCCTCGGGCCGTTTCGCGTCGGACAGCCCCCCTGGGCGGCCCGGCTCCCGTCTTGCGGTCCTGCCGCGCCGTGGGAGCCGGCGGCGCGGTCTGCGGCTTGTGCTCCGGCGCGGTTCGCCGGATGCGAAAAGGGCGCGGACCTGCCCGCGCCCCTCGTCTTGTCCTAGCGGCGGATGCCGAGACGCTGGATCAGCGTCCGGTAGCGCCCCTCGTCCTTGCCCTTGAGGTAGTCGAGCAGCTTGCGCCGCTGCGCCACGAGCTTGAGCAGCCCGCGGCGGGAATGGTTGTCCTTCTTGTGCGTCTTGAAGTGCTCGGTGAGCGCCTCGATCCGCTTGGTGAGGATCGCCACCTGCACCTCGGGCGAGCCGGTGTCGCCCTCCTTGGTGCCGTAGTCGCGGATGACCTCGGCCTTCTTCTCGGCAGTGATCGACATCGGGGTCTCCTTCCGATTGTTGCGGCGCAAGCCGGGATGTCGTCCAGCAGGGCCAATGGAGAACGTGCCGCGCGCCCAAGGGTGCGCCGGCCGTGCGCATATAGGGGAAATCGGGCGCGAAGGGAAGGGCGGCCTCGCCCGATCTCAGGCGGACCCGTGCGGCATCAGCGCGATGTGATCGGGCGAAAGCGCGCCTTTTCCCGAGACGGTCGCGATCTCTGCGCCGTCGAGCAGCAGATGCACGATCTGCGGATCGTCCGGATCCGGCACGAGATCGACCTCGGGCGGCGCGCCGGCGCCATCGTAGAAGACAATGAGGCGATCCTCGTCCGGGGCGAAATCTGTCACCGTGGCGCCAGCGCCGTGCAACCATTCGCCGGCAAGCACGGTGTCGGCCCCCGCACCGCCGGTCACGACATCGCCGCGCCCGGCAAGGACGGTATCGTCGCCCGAGCCGCCGTTGAGGAAGTCCGGCGCGTCCGCATCCGCCGTGGCGGCGCCCGGAACGATACCGGAGACCAGATCGTCGCCATCGCCGCCGAACAGCGTGTCGGCGCCCGCGCCGCCATGCAGCCTGTCGTCGCCGTCGTGACCGTGCGCCGCATCAGCGCCCGCGCCGCCGTCGAGCACGTCGTCCCCGCCTCCGCCCTGCAGCGAATCATCCCCGCTTCCGCCGCCCAGCGTGTCGTCGCCGACATGGCCGAACAGGCTGTCCGCCCCCGCGCCGCCGAAGAGGACATCCTCGCCCGCGTCGCCGTCGAGCAGGTCGTCGCCGGAGCCACCGTCGAGCGTGTCGTCGCCGCTACCGCCGCGCAGGTGGTCGTCGCCCGCCTCGCCGGCGACGGTGTCCGCGCCGCCATAGCCGTTGATCCAGTCGTCGCCGTCCCCGCCGGCGATGCCCTCTCCCGCGCTACCGCCGGAAAGCGTGTCCTCACCGGACGTGCCGGCGAGATCGGGCTCGCTCATGATGCCGCCGATGCGCCATGTCTCGGCGGTGTCGAAGCCCTCGGGCAGTGCTGAAGACGCCGGGTTCTCCGACGACACGTCCGCTTCCACGCCTGCGCCACCGTCGGCTTCGCCCGCCCCCGCGGTCGCGTCTGGGCCAAAGAGCGCCTCGTCCTGATCCAGCAGAGCGGCAAGCCCGTCGTTCGGGTCGGACCCCGGCTGCTCCTCGGGAGCCCCGGGCTCGTCCGGCTCGGCCTCCGGCATTTCTCCATCCGCCTCGTCAGCGCCGAGCACCACCATCGACCCGAGAAGGGCCGCCCCCATCAGTCCCGCCAGAAGCAGCATCCCACCGATCCACAGACACACCCCCGCAGCAGATGCTCCACGAAATCGCCGCGCGCGCCAAGTCTTTCCGAATCAGATGGTTAACGCGGGGGACCGGCCGGTTGTTCGCTGCCCTGCGCCGCCTCGATCTGATCGATCACCTGCGTCGCCAGATCCCCGAGGAGCGGCACGAACTCGATCCGGGCGAGCACCGCGACGAGCACCGAGACGAGGATCGAGGCGCCGATCACGGTGCCGAACCCGAAGGCCAGCCCGCGCAGGAACTGAAAGAAGACCACCTTGATGAGCGAATCGTGGATCCGCACGATCCTGTGGGCCACGATCTCTTCAAGAGCGCGGGCGAGACGTTGTGCCGTCTGCCGATCGAGCGGGTCGCGCGGGCGGTCAGCCATCGGCCGTCATCTCCAGCCAGGGTTCGGGCGCCTTGGCATAGGCCACATAGAGCGGGTGTCGCGGATGCCCATCGCGCGTCAGACCGAGATGGTGGACGGTTACGCCGGCCTGAGCAAGCATCCGGGCCACCGCGGGACCGCGGCCCAGAAACGCGCCATGCGTGCCCCACGCCGCCACCGTCTTGTCGGCGGCGCCCGCCGCATCGCGGATCGCGCGGTCGTTCTCGGGGCCCACGGGATCCTCGGCGCGGCGCATCGCCTTGGGGTCGGTCTCGCGCCAGGCGAAGATGTTGGTCACGGTGAAGGCGCCGAAGCCAAGCGCCCGGGCGCGGCGCTCGCAGCGCTCGACCGTGGGGTCGTTCTGCACCTCGGTCGCCGTGGAGGGATTGAGCATCAGGAAATGCACCCGCCGCCCGCGGGCGTCCCAGACGCGGTCGAGCAAATAGCGGTAGCGCAGACAGGGCGAATAGACGGCGACGGAGGCGGCGTCGCCCTTCATGTGCCTGCGCGTCACCAGGCCCGGCTCGTCGATCATGCCGCCTCTCCTCCAACGGAGCGCCGTCGGCGCACGCCCATGCACGGCATGCCTTAGCACTGGGAGCGCCCCCGGTGCGAGTAACCTGCCAAGAAGAAGCAACGGGTCCAAGTCCCCGGCGAGGCGCATGGCGGAACGCCAGAGGCAAGGCCCTTGCGCCCGGCCGCCGTTGAGGGCAGGTCGGATGCCGACCGGAGGGACAGCATGCAATTCGACTTCGACGAGATCATCGACCGCCGCGGCAGCCACTGCATGAAGTGGGACAAGATGGAGACGCTCTACGGCGTCCCCGCCGAGGATGGTCTGGCGATGTGGGTGGCGGACATGGACTTCCGCGCACCGCCCTGCGTGACCGAGGCGCTGCGGCGGATGGCAGACCACGGCATCTACGGCTACTTCGGCGACGACGCCGCCTATCTCGACGCGATCCGCTGGTGGCTGGCCGAACGCCACGGCTGGGAGGTCGCGCCGGAGTGGATCTTCACCACGCACGGGCTGGTCAACGGGACGGGCATGTGCGTGGACACATGGACCCGGCCGGGCGACGGCGTGGTGCTCTTCACGCCGGTCTATCACGCCTTCGCCAAGGTGATCCGCGCCGCCGGGCGCGAGGTCGTCGAATGCGAGATGCCGGTGGTGGACGGTCGCCACACGCTCGACTTCGAGACCTGGGATGCGCAGATGACCGGCCGCGAGCGCATGGTAATCCTGTGCTCGCCGCACAACCCCGGCGGCCGGGTCTGGACGCGGGAGGAGCTGCGCGGCGTGGCGGCCTTCGCCGAGCGTCACGACCTCTTGCTCGTCTCGGACGAGATCCATCAGGATCTCGTCTTTCCGGGCGGCCCGCGGCACGTTCCGCTGCCGCTGGCCGCGCCGGAGGCGCTTGACCGCATGGTGGTGATGAACGCGACCACCAAGACCTTCAACATCGCGGGCGCGCATCTGGGCAACGTCGTCGTGCCGGACGAGCGGCTGCGCGCCGACTTCGCGCAGCGCATGCTGGCGATGGGGATCAGCCCCAACGCCTTCGGGATGCACATGGCGACAGCGGCCTATTCGCCCGAGGGGGCAGCCTGGGTCGATGCGCTGATGGCCTATCTCGAGGAAAACCGGCGGGTCTTCGACGCGGGCATCGCGGCGATTCCCGGCCTGCGCTCCATGCCGCTCGAGGCGACCTACCTCTCCTGGGTGGATTTCTCCGGCACGGGCATGTCGCGCGCGGAATTCACGGCCCGCGTCGAGCGCGATGCGAAGATCGCGGTCAACCACGGGCCGACCTTCGGCAAGGGCGGCGAGAGCTGGCTGCGGTTCAACATCGCCACGCCGCGTGCGCGGGTGGTAGCGGCCGTGGCGCGACTGGCCGAGGCCTTTTCGGACCTGCAGTAGGAACGTGGCGCCTCAGTCCGCGGCGTCAGTCGGGGTCGCCGGCGTCTCGGGGTCGGGCGCGTAATCGGCCGGCGGCGCGAGGCCGGATCTCGGCGCGCGCTTGAACTCGAATCGGCGCTCGTCTTCCTCCTCGGCAGTGGCGATCACGAGGCAGCGCCCGATATGGCGCGCGCCATCGTACAGATCCACGAAGCCCCGCAGGCGGGGCTCGTCGCGGGACATGGCGAAGCCGTCGCTCCACAGCCGCAGAACGGGGTGGCTCGTGCCGTCGGCCACCAGCCGCAGACCCGAGCGTCGGCGCGGCGCATCTCCGCGCGACGCGAGCCCGGCCTGCAGATCGGGCGGAAGGTAGGTAGACATCGGCCGTTTCCTTGCAGACCCCCGAGGCCAAACTGCCTGCAACGCTCCTGAAAGCAAGCGATTCTCCGGCCGTCATCTTTCGCGGAAAGCGCGGGCATCCATATCTAGCGGCCGCCAGCCGCGTGCCCCCAACCGGGATGTGCGCAGGTGCAGGGCGCGTTGCGCGCCGGCAACGGTTTCGCACATGCCGCGCGGCGCCTAGGTCAAGTGTCGAATCGAAGGGAGCTCGACATGGGACTGCTGATCGACGGCGAATGGCGTGACCGGGCGCTGGTGGACACTTCGGACGACGGCGCCTTCCAGCGCGCCGAATCGGTGTTCCGCAACTGGGTGACGCCGGACGGTGCGCCCGGCCCGAGCGGCGAGGGCGGCTTCGCCGCGGAAAGCGGGCGCTATCACCTCTACGTCAGCCTCGCCTGCCCCTGGGCGCACCGCACGCTGATCTTCCGTCGCCTCAAGGGGCTCGAGGACCATGTCGGCGTCTCCGTCGTGCATCCCGACATGCTGTCTGACGGCTGGACCTTCGATACCGATTTTCCCGGCGCGACGGGCGACAGGCTCTACGGCCTGCCCTTCATGCGCGACATCTATATCAAGGCCGAGCCCTCGGCCACGACGCGCGTGACGGTGCCGGTGCTCTGGGACCGCGAACGCGAGACGATCGTCTCGAACGAAAGCGCCGAAATCATCCGCATGTTCAACTCCGCCTTCGACGGGATTACCGGCAATACAGACGACTACTGGCCGAAGGAGCTGCGCGAGACGATCGAACCTGTGAACGCGCGCATCTACGACACCGTCAACAATGGCGTCTACAAGTCCGGCTTCGCCACCACGCAGGCGGCCTACGAGCAGGCGGTGCGGCCACTCTTCGAAACGCTCGACTGGGTCGAAGCGCGCCTGTCGGAAAACCGCTACCTGACGGGCGACCGGATCACGGAGGCCGACTGGCGGCTCTTCACCACGCTGATCCGCTTCGACACCGTCTATCACGGCCATTTCAAGTGCAACCGGCGCCGGATCGTCGATTACCCGAACCTCTGGGGCTACACCCGCGAACTCTATCAGTGGCCCGGCGTGCGCGAGACCGTGGACCTCGAGCACATCCGCCGCCACTATCACTACAGCCACGAGAGCATAAATCCCTACAGGATCGTGCCGATCGGCCCCGCGTTGGACCTCGACGCGCCGCACGGGCGGGATTGAGGGGTCAGGTTTCCAGCGCCTGCCCGTGGTACTGCACGAGCGCGACCAGATCCTCGGGCGGCACGCTTGGCTGCACGATAGCGCAGGCATTGGGGCAGATATCGAAGAGCGAGCCGTTCGAGAAGAACTGCGTGCCCGAGACGAAGATCACCCGCGCCTCGGGCCGGCGATAGCCGGCGAGATCCGCGATCGCGAAGGCGCTGCCGTTCTCGAGAACCGCATTCATCACGATTACCTCGAACGATCCCATGAGGATTTCGCGCGCCGCCTGCTCCTGGACGAACGCCAGCCTCACCTCGGCGCCCACGCGCTCGAGGTGCCGCTGCCATAGCTCGGCCAGTTCGCGTTTGCTTTCGACGATCAGAACACGCATCGGATCCGGGGCATCGCAAGGCCACACGGCGAACCGCATGCACGGAGAGGATACGGTACTTGTCCCTGCGACGCGACAAGAAACCGCAGCCGCGGTCATAACCCCCGGTTGTTCGGCAATCTGCCGCCAATCATGAGCGGCCCTCCGCCGATGGGATCGCCCTTGTATCCGCGCGTCGCGAGTCTAGCCTGCGACGAACCCACGCGAAGCGGACGGAGAGCTCATGCGCGAATTCACCCTGATTTGCCTCCTTGCGGCGGCGACACCGGCGGCTCCCAGCACGCCCTGCGGCGGCAGTTTCGGAGGCTTCGTCGCCGATCTTCGGGAGGAGGCGCTCGCGCGCGGGCATGCGCCCTCGGTCGTCGAAAGCTTCTTTCGAGGCGTGCGGCAGGACCAGAGCGTGCTGCGGGCGGATCGCCGTCAGGGAGTCTTTCAGTTGCCCTTCGTGGACTTCGCCCGCCGGCTCATCAGCGAAAACCGCATCCGCAACGGCCGCCGCAACGCCGAGCGCTGGGACTCCGTCTTCGACCGGATCGAGGCGG
The DNA here is from genome assembly GCF_003298775.1 of Rhodosalinus halophilus. Classification (GTDB taxonomy): domain Bacteria; phylum Pseudomonadota; class Alphaproteobacteria; order Rhodobacterales; family Rhodobacteraceae; genus Rhodosalinus; species Rhodosalinus halophilus. Next base: position 36,454 of record NZ_QNTQ01000009.1, read on the forward strand.
AATACGGCGTCTCGCGCGGGATCCTGCTATCCTTCTGGGCCTTCGAGACCGACTACGGCGCGGTGCAGGGCGACTACAACACACGCGACGCGCTGGTGACGCTCGCGCATGACTGCCGCCGCCCCGAGATCTTCCGCCCGCAGGTCTTCGCCGCGATCGAGCTGCACGCGCGGGGCGATCTCGACCCGCAGACCACGACCGGCGCCTGGGCGGGCGAGATCGGCATGGTGCAGATGCTGCCGGAGGACATCCTGACCAACGGCGTGGACGGCGACGGGGACGGGCATGTCTCGCTGAAGACCTCCCCGCCCGACGCGCTCATGTCAGGGGCCAAGATGCTGGTCGATCTGGGCTGGCGCGCGAACGAGCCCTGGATGACCGAGATCGACGTGCCGGCGGATTTCGACTGGTCGCTGTCCGGCCTGCCGGTGGAGAAGCCCGTTGCAGACTGGGCCGCGCTGGGCGTGACCGCGCGCAGCGGCGACCTAGGGCCGGCGGAGTTGTCCGCCTCGGTGGTGGCGCCGCAGGGGCACCTTGGGCCGACCTTTCTCGTCTATCCCAATTTCCGCGTGCTCTTCGAGTGGAACCAGAGCTTCGTCTACGTGATGACGGCGGCCTATTTCGGCACCCGTCTCGAGGGCGCGCCGGTCTTCGACGCGGGCGACCCGGAGCCGGGTCTTTCCGACGCGCAGATGAAGAGGCTGCAACAGCGTCTCGCCGACATGGGCCATGATGTTGGTGGTATCGACGGCATCCTCGGCGCCAAGACGCGCGCGGCTGTCCGCGCCGTGCAGGAAGAGTTCGGCCTCCCGCCCGACGGCTGGCCCACGCCGGGCTTGCTGAATCGCCTCTGAAGTGGATTGCCGCTGCGCAACGCGCTTCCTATCTCACTGTTGCGTTCGCATGGGCGCGTTCTTTCCAGAGGCCGCATGGCTGACCCCGAGCCTTCGCCGGACCCCGGTCCGGTCACCATCAGCGAGATCATTGCGCGCCTCGAAGCGCTCTCGGACCGCGAGCACGTCACGCTAGGCGACATCCTTGCGAGCTTCGGGCAGGCGAGCTTCGTGCCGGCGCTGATGCTGCCCGGGCTGCTGGTGTTCTCGCCGCTCTCGGGCATTCCGCTTTTCTCGTCGATCTGCGGACTGACCATCGCGGCCGTCTCCGCGCAGATGCTGGTGCGCCGGCGGCATATCTGGCTGCCGAGCGTGCTGCGGGAGCGGGGACTGAGCGGGCCGCGACTGCAAGCCGGGCTCTCGCACATGGCGCGCGCCGGCCACTGGATCGACCGCAACACCGGCAACCGGCTGCACCTGCTGACAGCCCAGCCGATGGCGAGCCTCTTCACCCTGGTCTGCCTCTGCGCCGGCCTCGCGATGCCTTTCCTAGAGCTGGTGCCGTTCTCCTCCTCGATCCTCGGGCTTTCGGTGGTGCTGATCTCTTCGGCTTTCCTGACGCGCGACGGGCTCTACGCCCTGGCCGGACTCGGCGTCTTCGCTGTCGCGCCGATGATTCCGCTGCTGATCTGGATGGGACTGGTCTGAGCCGTCAGACCCACTTCGCCAGCGGCGGCAGGCTCATCAGAACCGCGTCGGGGTCGTGCCCCGTGGCGAGACCGAACTTCGTGCCGCGGTCGTAGACGAGGTTATATTCCGCGTAGATGCCGCGATGGATGAGCTGGACGTCCCTGTCGGCCTCGGTCCAGGGTGTCTGCCGCCGCCGCTCCACGAGCGGCACGAAGGCCGGCAGGAAGGCGCGGCCGATGTCCTGTGTCAGCGCGAAATCCGCCTCCCAGTCGCCGGTGTTGCGATCGTCCATGAAGATGCCGCCCACCCCGCGCGCCCGCTTGCGGTGCGGGATGTAGAAATACTCGTCCGCCCAAGCCTTCAGCTCGGGGTAGAGGTCCGGGCCGTGCGGGTCGAGATGCGCCTTCTGCGTGGCGTGGAAATGCGCGGTGTCGTCCTCGTATTCGATGCAGGGATTGAGGTCGGAGCCGCCGCCGAACCACCAGGCGTTCGGCGTCCAGAACATCCGCGTGTTCATGTGCACGGCCGGGACATGCGGGTTCTGCATGTGCGCGACAAGGCTGATGCCGGAGGCCCAGAAGCGCGGATCGCTGTCCATCCCCGGCACGCCGCGCTGCGCCATGGCCTTCTGCGCGGCCTCGCCCAGCGTGCCGTAGACGGTCGAGACGTTGACGCCCACCTTCTCGAAGACGCGCCCGCCGCGCATCACGCTCATCAGCCCGCCGCCCGCGTCCGAGCCGTCATCGGAGGAACGCTTGGTCTCGGTCACTTCGAAGCGGCCCGGCGCGCGGTCTGCGAGCGGCCCCTCGGTCTGCGCATCCTCGAGCGCTTCGAAGGCGGCGACGATCTCGTCCCGCAGGGCGCGGAACCAGTCGGCGGCGCGGGCGCGTTCCTCTTGCAGCATTTCGGTCATGGCCGGGCCTTCCCTCCGATGTCGGAAGATTGGTAGCAACCGGCTTTCGCCTTGACCAGAAGCCGCGCTAGACTGGCGCAGAAGACCGGAGCTCCGCCATGCCCCTCCGCACCCTGGCCCTTCTCGCGCTCGTCGCGCTCTCGGCTTGTTCGGCCCGCGACCTGTGCATCTCGCAGGCCCGCGCCGAGCTGCGCACGCTCGATGCGCTGATCGCCGAGACGCGCTCAACGATCGCGCGCGGCTACGCGATCGAGGAGCGCACGGTGCCGGACGAGGTTTTCACCCGCTGCCGCGATTCAGAAGGCAACCAGCGCCCCTGCTGGATCACGGTCACGCGGACCGAACGGCGGCCCGTCACCGTCGACATCGCGGAGGAGCGCCGCAAGCTCGCGCAGCTCGAGGCGCGGCGCGCGGAAGAGGCGCAGCGCGCCGCCGCGCGCATCCGCGCCTGCGAGGCGCGCTATCCCTCACGCTGAGACCCGCGCGCGGCAGAGTGTCTGCCGCTGCGCGGTGGCGTGCGACCTTTTCCGGCGTTCGGCATGACGGGCCGCGGGCTTAGCCGGCGGTCTTGTGCCAGGCTATCGCTTCTTCGAGGCGATCGTCGCCCCAGAAGAGTTCGCCGTCGCTCGTCACGAAGCTGGGCGCGCCGAAGATGCCCCGCCCGCGGGCGGCGTCTGTCGCTGCATCGTAGGCCTCTTGCGTCTCCGCGCTGCCGGCGACGGACAGCACGCGGCCAATGTCCTGCCCGCATGCCGGCAGGACACGAGTCAGGCTGTCGTCCGACCCGGCCGGCACGCCCTCCTGAAACCATAGCCGATAGCTTTCGCGAAGGTAGTCCTCGCACCACCCTTCGCTCCGCGCGGCGACGGCGATGCGGTTCGCGCGGTCGAAATCGTGCAGCGGATAAGGCGCGGGCACCCGCACCGGGAGGTCGAAGCCCGCGGCGCGGCGCTCGATGTCGCGCCACATGTAGGCGGCCTTCACCGGCTTGGTGGCGAAGGGGATGTTGTCCATCTCCTGCATGATGGCGCGGACGCTGAAGGGGCGCCAGTCGAGTGTCACGCCCGCCTTTGCCGCCAGCGCGGGCGCGCGCATCACCGTCAGATAGCTGTAGGTGCTGCCGACACCGAGCCAGACCTCGAGCGGGGGCATCGGCTCAGCCCGGCGACATGCCGCGCAGCCGCTCGGAACGGCGGCGCAGCAGTTCGACCGTGGTCAGCAGCGCGATGGAGATGCACACGAGGATCGTCGCGACGGCGAGGATGGTGGGCGAGATCTGTTCACGCAGGCCGGTGAACATCTGCCAGGGCAGCGTCTGCTGATTGGCCGAGCCCACGAAGATCACCACGACCACCTCGTCGAAGCTGGTGATGAAGGCGAAGAGCCCGCCCGAGATCACGCCGGGCAGGATTAGCGGCATCTGCACGCGCATGAAGGTGGTCACCGGGTTCGCGCCGAGGTTCGCCGACGCGCGGGTCAGCGAGCGGTCGAAGCCCACGAGCGTCGCGGTCACGGTGATGATGACGAAGGGGATGCCCAAGGCGGCATGCGCGAGCACCACGCCCAGATAGGTGCCCTGAAGCCCGATCCGCGAATAGAAGAAGTACATCCCGGCCGCCGAGATGATGAGCGGCACGATCATCGGCGAGATCAGGATCGCCATGATCGCCTGCCGGAACGGCACGTGTTCGGACGACAGGCCGATCGCGGCGAGGGTGCCGAAGCTTACCGCCAGCAGCGTCGCCACTGGCGCGATCAGGACCGAGTTGCGAAGCGCCTGCTGCCAGTCGGCGGAGGTGAAGAAGTCGCGGTAGTGCTTGAGGCTGTAGCCCTCGGGGTCGAAGGACAGCATCTCGGGCGTGAAGGTGAAGAAATTCTCGGCGTTGAAGCTGAGCGGCATCACCACGAGGATCGGGGTGATGAGAAAGACGAAGACCGCGCCGCAGATCACCCGGAAGGTGTAGTGCCAGAGCACCTGGCCCGAGGTCAGGTAGGGGGGCAGGAACATGCGGTAGCGGCCACGCCCGATCCAGTAGATGAACCAGCCCAGGAACCAGCCGAAGAGCCCGCCCACGACGGCACCGGCGATCCGGCCCACGACGAAGCCCGCAACGATGAACAGCGCGATCACGGCCCACTTGAAGGTCCGCTCCTGGTCCACGCCCGCCATGGCGAGCGCCACGTAGGCGAGCGCGGCGCAGATCACCGCGCCGCCGACGATGCCGAGCAGGGTGGAACCCTGCGCCGTGCCCACGAAGAGCCCGAAGAACGCCCCGGCCGCAGCGACGACCGGCAGCGTGAAGGAAAAGGGGAGGGTCTTGGTCTCGGTGATGACGACCGCGTCGGACATGCCTCAGCCCCCCAGCTTCACGTTGTCGATGCCGACGATCTTGTCGTAGGCCCAGTAGAGCACCAGCACCACGACCAGCAGGATCGTCCCCAAGGCGGCGGCGAGGCCCCAGTTGAGCGAACTGGATATGTGATAGGCGATCCGGTTCGAGATGAAGGTGCCCGTGGTCCCGCCGACGATCTCTGGCGTGATGTAGTAGCCGATGGCGAGGATGAAGACGAGGATCGAGCCCGCCCCGATGCCTGGCACCGTCTGCGGGAAATAGACCCGCCAGAAGGCCGTCCAGTTCGTGGCGCCCAGCGATTTCGCCGCCCGCAGGTAACTCGGCGGGATGGTCTGCATCACCGAGTAGAGCGGCAGGATCATGAAGGGCAACAGGATATGCGTCATCGCTACGATGGTGCCGAACTGGTTGTTGATCATGATGAGTCTGGACTCGTCGGCCACCAGCCCTAGCCATACGAGCACGTCGTTGATCACCCCCTGTTGCTGCAGCATCACCTTCCAGGCGCTTGTTCGGACCAGAAGCGACGTCCAGAACGGCAGCAGAACGAGAATCAGCAGCAGGTTGGCTTGCCGCATCGGCAGGTTCGCCAGAATCCAGGCGACCGGATAGCCCAGCAGGATGCAGGAGAAGGTGATCACCAGGCTCATGAACATGGTGCGCTGGAAGAGCAGCCCGTAGATGCGCTCGTCCGCGTCGCGCAGCGCCGGGCCTTCGGGCGTCTTCTGCATGTCCACCGCGTTGAGGAAATACCCCGTGGTGTAGGGCGGCGAGTAGGTCTGGATCGTGCGCCAGTTGTCGATATCGGCCCAGTCCTCGTCAGAGTTCAGGAACGCGGCCCGGAAATCGACGGGCGGCACCTCGGCCAGCGCCTCCTGTGCGGCGCGCAGCGCGTCTGCATTCGGGCCGTCGTAGGCCGCGAGCTCTTCGGGCGAAAGGGCGCGCAGATCCTGATCGAGCGCGACGTAGACGGCTTCCCAGGGCTCGTCGTCGGCGACGGTCTCGCCTTCTTCGAGCGCCATGAATACGGCGAACTCGGCGTAGGCCTCGGCAGTGCGCGGGAAGGTCTCGGCGAAGGTGCCCGACAGCGAGAAGCCAAGGTCGACGTCCTCCGGCGCCACGTCGCAGGTTTCGGCGAAGACGCCCTTGACGGCGCACCAGACGTCGCCCAGCGGACTCCGCGAGGACAGATCGGCGAGCCGCATGTAGCGCTCGCGGGCGGCGTCCACCACGCCTTCACCACCTTCGCCCGACGTCAGCTCGACCCAGAACGCCGCCTCCTCCCAGCGGTCGTCCAGATCCTCGAGCGTCTCGACATTGGCCTCGCCGAAGTCGTCAACGTCCCGCCCCGTGCCGCGGAAGAGCGAGGACATGCCCGTTTCCTCGTAGTTCAGGCGCTGGCCCAGGCGCGTGTGGCGGCGGGCCTCGGCCGCGAGGAAGAGATCGCGGTAGAGCGCCTCGTAGACCGCCTCGGAAGGCGGCTCGCCGGTATCGGGGTTCCAGTCCTGAACCACCGCGGTGGTCCGGGGCAGCGTGTCCTGGACGATCTGGTTCTCGATCGAGCGGAACAGCATGTCCGCGATCGGCGCGATGAAGGTGACCAGCACGAAGATCAGCAGAGGCGCGATGAGCGCGAGCGCCCGGAGCTTTTGCGCGCGCAGCGCCCGGGCGAGGCTCTTCTTCAGCGGCGTGCCGTCGGCGGCCAGCATCGGCCCGTCGGCGGCCGCACCGTGCCGCGGTTCGCGATCGCGGTCCGAGAGGGCCGCAGTTTCGTGAAACGCGTCCTCCGGCGTCGGCGCGTCCGCGGTCTGCGGTCCGGAACTACTGAGCCTGCTCATGCGGTAATCTCCACGAGGCTGGTGCTGCGGGCAGCGCGCGAGGGTCGATGCCGGGTCCGTTCGCGCCGCGCAGCCTCATCGGGCGCGGCACTGGTTTGCGGCATGCAGTCCGGGCCTCCGGCATGGCGCGGTGCTCCCGTCATGGGCGGCAGGGCGAGGCGCGCCCGCCCTGCCGGTCCGTCGGCGGGACAGGCCGAAGCCCGCCCGCCGTGCAGCGCGATTACTGCGCCAGCCAAGCCTGGAACTTGGCGTCGATGTCGTCGCGGTAGTCCGCCCAGAACTCGTAGTTGTACAGCAGAGTGTTCTCGGCGTTATCCGGATCGGTCGGCATGTGCGGCCCCATCTCGATGCCCAGCTCGGCATGCTTGTCCACGAGCGGCGCCGAGGACTCGCGCGCCGGGCCGTAGGAGATGTACTTCGCCTGATCGGCGAGGCGCTGGGTGTCCGTTGCGAACCAAAGGAAGTCGAGCACGCGGTTCAGCTCTTCCTCCTCCAGACCTTCCGGAATGATCCAGCCGTCAAGGTCGAAGACCTGCATGTCCCACATCATGCCCACCGGCTGGTCCTGCTCCTCGATGACCGAGAAGAGGCGGCCGTTGTAGGTCGAGCCCATGAAGATCTCGCCGTCCGCCAGAAGCTGCGGCGTGTCGGCGCCGGCCGACCACCAGATCACCTCGTCCTTGATCTCGTCCAGCTTGGCGAGCGCGCGGTCCTGGCCTTCCTCGGTGGCGAGAACGTCGTAGATCTCGTCCTTGGCCACGCCGTCGCAGTAGAGCGCCCACTCCATGTTGTTGATCGGGCGACGCTCGAGGCTGCGCTTGCCGGGATAGGTCTCCAGATCCCAGACGTCACAGACGTCATCGGGCGCGCTCACACCCTCGGGCACCATGTCGGTGCGGTAGCCGAAGGTCGTGGAGTAGACGATTTGCGGGATGTAGCAGTCGGAGACGATCAGATCGCCGAAGTCGTCGGAGGCGTCGGTGCCGTCGGGCGCGGGCTTGAGGATCTCGTCGTGATCCACTTCCATCGCCAGGCCCTCGTCGCAGAGGCGGATGGCGTCGGCGGCCACCACGTCCACGAGATCCCAGGTGATGTTGCCGGCCTCGTTCATGGCGCGCAGCTTGGCGACGGCCTCGTTCGAGCTCTCGTCCCAGGTCGCCGAGACGCCGGGGTTCATCTCGAGATAGGGCTCGACGTAGGCATTCTGCTGGGACGCCTGGTAGGCACCGCCCCAGGACACCAGCGTCATGCTGTCGGCCATCGGCTCGCCGGCGACCGGGCTCTCCATGTCCTGCGCGGCGACGGCGCCGGCGGCGACGGTCAGCGCCGTCGAGGCCAGAAGGGTCTTGGCAAGGTTCATGTCATACTCCCTTGTCACGCCCGTCCTGATCGAAAGGGGCCGGTGTCACGGGCGGAACGGCCCGGCCCTCTTGTTGTCCGCGCCAGACCCGGCGCGATACGACAGCCCCACCGCAGGCAGGACAGCCGGATTCGTGCGCGGCTCAGGCGTCGAGCGCGCGGCAATCGTCGGGGAGCCAGCCGATCTCGATCTGCTCCCCGGGCTTGAGGCGACGCTGGTCCGGGGCGTTGCGCGTCTTGATGATGAAGTCGTCCTTGCCCGCCACGCGCAGTCGTGTCCGGAAGATGTCGCCCATGTAGATGAACTCGAGCACTTCGGCCTTGAGGGTGTGCGCGCCCTCCTGCAGGCGCTCCTTGTTGAACTCGACCCGCTCGGGGCGGATCGAGATCAGCGTGCGCTCCCCCGGCTTGCTCACGTTCACCGGCTTGCAGTCGATCAACTCGCCGTCGTCCAGCTCCACCACCGCGTATTCGTTGCGGATCTCCTTGATGGTGCCGAGCAGCGTGTTGTTCTCGCCGATGAACTGGGCGACGAAGCTGTTTTCCGGGCTTTCGTAGAGCACGTCCGGCGCCGCGAGCTGCTGGATCTTGCCGTCGTTGAACACGGCGACACGGTCGGACATGGTCAGCGCTTCGGTCTGGTCGTGCGTGACGTAGACCACCGTGATGCCGAGCTCATGCGCGAGATTGGTGATCTCGAACTGCATATGCTCGCGCAGCTGCTTGTCGAGCGCACCGAGCGGCTCGTCCATCAGCACCAGCTCGGGCTCGAACACCAGCGCGCGGGCGAGCGCGATGCGCTGCTGCTGGCCGCCCGAAAGCTGCGCGGGACGGCGGCCGCCGAACTCGCCCATCTGGACCATGTCGAGCGCGCGGCGGATCTTCTCCTCGCGCTCCGACTTGGAGATCTTGCGCACCTCCAGCGGGAAGGACAGGTTCTCCGCCACGGTCATGTGCGGGAAGAGCGCGTAGTTCTGGAAGACCATCCCGATGCCACGCTTGTGCGGAGGGATGTTGTTGATCGGCTTGCCGCCGAGCTTGATCTCGCCGTGCGTCGCGGTCTCGAAGCCGGCGAGCATCATCAGGCAGGTGGTCTTGCCAGAGCCGGACGGGCCGAGCATCGTCAGGAACTCGCCCTTCGGCATGTCGAGGTTGAGGTCTTTGACGACGAGCGTCTCGCCGTCGTAGCTCTTCTGAACGCGCTCGAACGCGACGAACGCTTCCTGCGTGTCCGTTGCAGCCAAATCAGGCTCCCTGTTCATCGACGCGGGTCTTTTCCCGCTTTTATTTCGCCCCCGACTAAAGCCGTTCCGGCGGCTCGTTGCAACAGAAACGCCCAGATCAGGTTCAATCAAGACCTAAGTCGGCTGAAAGCGAAGGCAAATTTCACCTTGCCTCACGCAGCCGGCCCGGCTGTTGCGGGGTCAATCGAGCACGGCGGCGACCGCATCGGCCGTCCTGGCCGCGATCTCGTCGGCCTCTGACCGCGTCAGGCAGAAGGGCGGCGCGAAGCCCAGGATGTCGCCCTGCGGCATGGCGCGCCCGATCACGCCGCGCTCCAGCAGCGCCGCCGCGATCGCCGGCCCCACCTTGCGGGCGGGGTCGAAGAAGGTCCGCGTCTCGCGGTCCTCGACGAACTCGACGGCGGCCAGCATCCCCTCGCCCCGAACTTCGCCGACATGCGGATGCCCGGCCAGCGCCTCGCCCAGAACCTTGTTGAAGTAGGCGCCCGTCTCGCCCGCCGCCTTGACCAGCGCGAGCTTGTCGATGAGCTCGAGGTTGGCGATGCCTGCGGCGGCGCCGACGGGATGCGCGGAATAGGTCCAGCCATGCCCGATGGGGCCCAGCGCGTCGGTCCCCTGCTCCAGCACCTTCCAGACGCCCTCCGATACGATCGAGCCAGAAAGGGGCGCATAGGCCGAGGTCAGCCCCTTTGCGATGGTGATGAGATCGGGCTCCAGCCCGTAATGGGTCGAGCCGAACATGGTGCCGAGCCGGCCGAAGCCGGTCACCACCTCGTCGGCCACCAGGAGGATGTCGTGCTTCTTGAGGATGGGCTGGATCGCCTCCCAGTAGCCTTTGGGCGGCGGCACGATCCCTCCGGTGCCCAGCACCGGCTCGGCCCAGAAGGCGGCGATGGTGTCCGCGCCCTCGCGCTCGATCAGCGCCTCGAGCTCTGCGGCGCAGTGCGCGACGAACTGCTCCTCGCTCATCGAGACGTCGGAGCGGCGGTAGTAGTAGGGCGCCTCGGTGTGCAGCACCTGCACCAATGGCAGGT